>NZ_BNBC01000003.1:43101-335477 GCF_014654675.1 Streptomyces spiralis | reverse complement strand
CGTTGATGTGGATCCAGCCGTAGTCGTGGTGGCGGTTGCCGCCGCGCTCGCCGTGGTCCTCGTGGTCGTTGTTGTTGTTGCCTTCGTTGCCCTTGCTGTTGTTGTTTCCGCCCTCGCCGCCCATGGGGGCCTGGACGGGGGCCTGCTGGACGGCGGCGGCCGGAGCGGCCGGGGCGGCCTGAGCGGCCTGGGGTGCCGGGGCCGCCGTGGCGTAGGTGATGCCGGTCGCGGCCAGGGCCGCGGCGGCCGCGACGCCTGCGGCGATCGCGTGAGAACGGGTCATGATCATGGTGCACTGCTTCCTGTCTCAGAGTCAGAGAGAGACCGACTTCGCAGCCGGTGTGTGATTGAACGTACTGACGCCCTCGGAAGCTGTCATTTCGGGCAGAACGTACCTACCGTCTCCAGTAGGCCAATCGGGGTATCCGGCGCACTTATGCACCCGGCTCCCGGTAACTGACGAAGTATCAAATGGACGCAGTTACTTAGCAGATTGACTGACTATTAGTCTTGGCGGGTGATCCTCTGACGCCTGCTCACCCTTGTGGCAGCGAGAACCGACCCGGATGTCCGGCGCGTCGCTGCTTGACATCGGGCTCCGCGGATGCCTGGAGGCTGCGTGGGGTGTCGTCCGGGTGCCGTGTGCGCCGCGAGAGCGCGGCCACAGCGGTTGCCGGGTCGTCGGCGTAGAAGCGCAGCACCCGCGCCTGGGCCTCCTTGCCCAGCGGGCGTACGAACCGTACCGGTTCGGAGAGCTCCACCGTGACCGTGGTCTGCCCGCCCACCGACAGGTCCACAGAGCCGTCGTCGCGCACCTTGGCCAAGCCGCCGCCGCTGACGATGCCGCGCTCGACGCGGGCGCCGGCGACGAGCTCCGCCGGAACCCTGATCTCCAGCAGCACGCCGTAGCGCAGGCGCAGCGAGCCGTCCGCCGTCACGACGTGCGGGCGTACGACGCAGGAGATGTGCAGCGCGATGACGAAGTAGCAGCCCCAGACGTCGATGACCAGGAAGACGGCGTGCACGACCGGCCAGGGGATGACCAGCGCCAGCGCCACCGTCTCGACGACCGAGACGAAGAAGAAGCCGTAGATCATGGCGGACTGGTTCGCGGCGTAGCGCACCGCGAGGTCCCCGGGGCCCACGCCGTGCGGTGGGCGGCGGGTGAGCCGGCGGCAGCAGCTGGTGAACAGCTTGACCTCGTGGACGGCGAGGCGGCGGAGCGCGGCCGGGACCAGGTCCCGTCCGGCCTCCAGCGCCGCGGCCCGGCGAGCCGTGCCCTCGCGCCGGTGACGGCGGTAGTCCGCGGTCAGCACCCCGGCCACCGCCACGACCGGGGCGAGCATCGAGACCTCGACCGCGCGCATCACGGACGCGGGTATCCCTGCCCCGGACGCCAGGCACAGCACGAGCACGAGCCTGCCGACGAGCAGGGCGAGCAGGGCCCAGCGGACGGTCCTGCGCAGCGCGTTCACCGTGCACCCCGTTCCTGGAGCAGGGCCGTCGCACGGCGCAGGACCTCCGCCTGCGCGGGCGGGAAGTCCGCGAAGAACGCCTCCGCGAAACCTCCGCCGTCCTTGTCGCCGGTGCCGGCGGCGGCCTCGGCCGCGGACCGGGCGACCTCCTGCGGCATGCTGTCCGCCACCGTCCGGGCCAGCTCCGGGACGCGCGGGTCGTCGGGTGCGGCGTCGGCGAGCTCGTCCAGCCGGGCATAGATCTCGTACGCCCGTGCCATCGCGTGCTCGTCGGTGCTCAGTGCCTGCATCATCGCCAGGAGCCAGGTGCGATGGCCGGCGCCGGCGGTCGAGTCCAGCAGCGCGAGCAGTTCGCGCTCCTTGGCCGCCATGGCGGGTTCGGGGCCGGGGCGTGTGGCGGAGGCGCGGGCCATGTCGTCGAAAACGGCGGCGAGTTCCGGGGAGACCGGGCCCTCGGCCGGCAGGCCGCCGGTGTCCGCGCGCCGCAGCAGCTCGGCCAGACGGGCGCGGCGCTGCCGGATCGCCTCCTGCTGACGGGCCAGGTCGGCGTCGAGCTCGGCGAGGATCTCGCGCAGGTCCTTGCCCGCGTCGTCGGCGAGGGCGTCGCGGACCTCGTCGAGGCTCAGCCCGAGCTCGGTCAGCCGGCGGACGCGGGCCAGCTCGACGGCGTCGCGCAGTCCGTACTCGCGGTAGCCGTTGGGTTGCCGTTCGGGCTCTGGCAGCAGACCGATGCGGTGGTAGTGCCGCACGGTGCGGGTGGTGACGCCGGCGATCGCGGCGAGCTCTCCGATACGCATGCCTCCAGTAGAAACGTTGTCGCTGCGACAAGGTCAAGCGCGGTCGTGCCAGGTCAGGCCGGATTCTCCAGGCGGGATAGCCAGGTGGTCAGCAGCGCTTCGAGTGTCTCGGTCTCGGTGGATGTGAGCAGGTCCAGCAGTCGGCGCTCGTTGCGCATGTGGTCGGTGAACGCGCGGTCGATCAGCTCGCGTCCGGGTCCGGTGAGGGCGACGATCCGGCCGCGCTGGTCGTCGTCGGAGCGGCGGCGAGTGACGAGCCCGGCCCGCTCCAGGCGGTCGATCCTCTTCGTCATCGCGCCGGTGGTGACCATGGTGTGCGCGGCGAGCTCGCCCGGTGCCCGTTCGAAGGGCTCACCGGCGCGGCGCAGCGCGCACAGCACGTCGAACTCTCCCTCGCCGAGGCCGTAACGGCCGTAGACGAGGCAGAGTTCGGCGGTGAGCCGGTCGGCCAGGCGGTGCAGCCGGCCGATCACTCCCTGCGGGGTGATGTCGATGTCGGGCCGTTCGCGGCGCCAGTCGGCCTGGATGCGGGCCACGCGGTCCGACGGCCGGGAGTGGGGGTGCGAGGGCGGGTGCGGGTGCTCCATACGGACATAGTAGCTTCCTGGGAAGCTATATTGCCTTCCATGGAAGCTAAAATGTGGATGCGCTGGGTGGGTCTGACGGCGGTCGCGCCGGTGGCCTGGGGAACCAACTACTTCGTCACCCACGAGTTCCTGCCCGCGGACAGCCCGCTCTACGGGGCCGCGCTGCGGGCGCTGCCCGCCGGTCTGGTCCTGCTGGCCCTGTGCAGGCAGCGGCCACGGGGTGCGTGGTGGTGGCGGTCCGCGGTGCTCGGGCTGCTCAATGTGAGCGTGTTCTTCGTGCTCGTGTACGCCGCCTCCCAACTGCTACCGACGAGCGTGGCGTCGACCGTCATGGCCGTGTCGCCACTGGCGATGATGCTCATCGCCTGGTTCCTGGTGTCCGAGCGGCCCGGCATCAGGCACCTGGCAGGCGCCGCGCTCGGGCTCGGCGGGGTCTGTCTCATGCTGCTCACGGGGGCGGAAGGGGTGAGCGTGCCGGGAGTCCTCGCCTCGGTCGCGGCGATGCTGGTGTCGTCCTTCGGCCACATCCTGACCAAGAGGTGGAGCGCCGGTGCCGATGTGCTCGCCTCGACCGCATGGCAGCTCACCGCCGGAGGTCTGTTCCTCCTCCCGGTCGCCGCGGCCGTGGAGGGCCCGGTGCCCGCGCTCTCCACGTCGGCGCTCCTCGCGTTCGGCTACGTCTCCCTGGTCGCCACCGCACTGGCCTTCGCCGCCTGGTTCACCGGGCTGCGGCACCTGCCCGCGGGCACGGTGGGCCTGATCGGACTGCTCAACCCGGTCACGGGCGTGCTGCTCGGTACCGTGGTCGCCCAAGAGGTGCTGACGGTCCGTCAACTGTCCGGGCTGGCACTCGTCCTGGCCGGAGTCGTCCTCGGCCGGCCCGCACGCGCGAACCGGCGCGAAGACAGGCCGCGCACCCCAGGCGTGGCACTGCCGTCTGCTCCGGTTCCATCTGCTCCGGCTCCGTCTGGTCCCGCTCCGGCCGAACGGTGTTCCTGCCGGCCTTCTGGTCCGCCATCCCCGGGCGCCTGAGGACAGGGCCGCCGGAAGCTCGACCTCCGGCAGCCGGAGCGGTCTGATGGAACCGGAGGGAGGTGCCTTCCATGGGTACGACAACGCTTCCGGCGTCGATGCGGGCCTGGGTGGCCTCCGCCGCCCACCCTGGGACGATCGAGTCCGTCGTGCTGCCCGTCCCGGTGCCCGAGGACCACGAACTGCTGGTGCGCGTGGCCGTGTGCGGGGTGTGCCGGACCGACCTCCATGTGCGGGACGGCGACCTGCCCGCACACCGTGAGCGGGTCGTGCCCGGGCACGAGACGGTGGGTGAGGTCGTCGCGGCGGGCCGGGCGGCCGCAGGGCCCGCGATCGGCGCGCGGGTCGGGATTCCGTGGCTGCGCCGGACATGCGGGGAGTGCGGGTACTGCCTGCGGGGGCAGGAAAACCTGTGTCCGTCCTCGCTCTACACGGGCTGGGACGCCGACGGAGGCTACGCGGAGTACGCCACCGTTCCCGCCGCGTACGCGTACGAGCTGCCGGAGGGCTACACCGAGGAGGAGCTGGCCCCGCTGCTGTGCGCCGGGATCATCGGTCACCGCGCTCTGCGCCGCGCCGAGCTGCCCCCGGGCGGCCGGCTCGGGGTCTACGGCTTCGGGGCCTCCGCACACCTCACCGCGCAGGTCGCCCTCGCCCAGGGCGCGACCGTCCACGTGTTCACCCGGTCACCGGCCGCCCAGGAACTCGCCCTGTCCCTCGGGGCGGCCTCGGCGACCGACCCGTACGCACCGCCCCCGCAGCCGCTGGACGCGGCGATCCTCTTCGCCCCGGCCGGCGACCTGGTCCCCGTCGCCCTCCAGGCCCTGGCCGGCGGCGGCACGCTCAGCATCGCCGGTATCCACCTGACCGACATCCCCACGCTGGACTACCAGCGGCACCTCTTCCGCGAGCGGACCCTGCGCAGTGTCACCGCCAACACCCGCGACGACGGGCGCGCGCTGTTCGCCGTCGCCTCGGAGCAGCACCTGCGGGTGACGGTCACGGTGTACGGCTTCGACGAGGCGGACCGTGCCCTCGACGGCCTGTCGGCGGGCCGCGTCAACGGGGTCGCGGTGCTCCGCGTACGACGGTGACCTCGGCAGACGCGTCCATCGGCCCTGCCGACGAGAACGACGAGGACGACGAGGACGACGAGGACGACAAGGATCCTGCGAGTCCGCCTGGGGACGGGCGCCCTGGTGTCACAGAAACCGCTGCTCTCCGGTCTAGCTGACAACCAGCAGTGAACGAAGGCGCTGGGGGAGGGAGAATGGCGTATGGAGCATGGTGACGCGGTGCCGATCGCCGAGCTGCTCGACGAGCGCCGTTTCCTGCTGGAAGTCGCCTGCCGCATGCTGGACCGCCCCGGCGAGGCGGAGAGCGTCGTGGAGGAGACCTATCGCCGGTGGTACGGGCTGTCGGAGGCCACTCGCCGGCGGATCGCCGCTCCCCGGTCCTGGCTCACGAACACCGCGGGAGGAATCTGTCTGGGCCGGCACCCCCCGCCGGGCCGGGCGGCGTACGTGCCCGATGACGTCGTCGGGACGGTCCCCGACACGGTCGCCGACATCGTGGGAGGTACACAGCCGGAGTGTGCCGAACCAGCCGAACGGGCCCGCCGCCGGCTCCGGACGCGGTACTCGTGTCCTGCGACTCCGGAAGAGCACGACGCCCTCGCCCGCTCCGTCCGCGAGGCCTGTGCGAGCGAGGACGCGGGACTGCTCGCGTCGCTGCTCCGTCCGGACGTCACGGCGTTCTTCGACGGCGGCGGCAAGGTGCGGGCGCTGATCGGACCGGTCCGCGGCAGCCGGCACGTCGCCCACAGCCTGCTGACCCTCCTGGGGCACCGCCCGCACACGGCCCTGACCACCCACCCCGTCAACGGCCGCACCGGCCTCGTGGCCCGCTACCACCACCAGGTCGCCGCCGTCATCGGCCTCGACATCGCCGACCACCACATCGCACTGGTCTGGGTCGTCCTCAACCCCGACAAGCTGCGCTCCTGGAACCGGCCCTCACCTCTGGCAGGCCCGCCGGCGACGCCATGGTGACAGCCCGCCGGTCCTGTTCCTGTTCGTGTTCGTGTTCGTGTTCGTGACAGGGCTTCGCACGGAGCAGAAAGACGCGCCGACGTACGGCCCTCAACCGTCCGACGAGGCCGCGTACGAAGCGAGTTTGGTGGGATTCAGCACCCACATCAGGCGTTCGATGCCGACTGCCGACACCTCGATGGACAGCAGGGCCACCGGGGTGCCACCGGCCGAGAGCAGGGCGGCCGGCCTGCCGTTGGCCTCGACCCAGCGAACGTCCCTCTCGGGCCAGAAACGCGGGGCGAAGGCGGCGACGTACTTGGAGACGTGCGGACGCCCGATGACCGGGATCCTGCTCGCCCCGCGCATCCCTCCGCCGTCGGCGTAACTGACCACGTCCGCCGTGAGGACACCCTCGAGCGCCGAGAGATCACCGGTCTGCGCGGCGGCGACGAACGCCTCCAGCAGGCGCCGGTGCGCGTCGGAGCTGACCGGCTCCCTGCGCTGCGACGACAGATGCTTGCGGGCGCGGCTCACCAACTGGCGCGTATTGGCTTCGCTCGTCTCCAGGATCTCCGCGATCTGCTGGTACGGGTAGTCGAACGCCTCTCTGAGCACGTAGGCGGCCCGCTCCACGGGGTTCAGCTTCTCCAGAAGGAAGAGCACCGCCAGATCGAGTGCCTCCGCGCGTTCCGCGCCCAGGTGCGGATCCCCGCTGGTGTCGACCGGCTCCGGAAGCCACGGCCCGATGTACGACTCGCGCCGCACCCTGGCGGACTGCGCGTGGTTGATCGCCAGCCGGGCGGTGACCGTCGTCAGGAACGCCGTCGGCTCGTGGATGCCGGCACGGTCGGCGTTCTGCCAGCGCAGCCACGCCTCCTGGACGATGTCCTCGGCCTCCGTCGCGCTGCCGAGAATGCGATAGGCGATGCCGAACAGTTGAGGACGCGCCGCGATGAAATCCCGCGTCGCCCGGTCCAGTGAGTCTGCCTCGTCACCGGCGTACATAGACGTCCTCCAGCTCCGGATCACCATGCTACAAGCCGCCTCATGGGGACGCGCGCGGGTGTCCCGCCTGTGGCGGCGGTGCCGTGGGAGACACCGCTGTCACACATTGCGGGACTATCCGGTCAATTGGCCGGAAAGCGAAGTTCGCGGTCCGCACCTCGGTGCACCTGCCTGATGCCGCTCCGCCAAACCACTCACCCGAGGGCAGTTCGATGATCAGTACTGACGATGTCACGCTCGGCGATCACAGCGACACGCGTGAGCCGGCCGGGTCGGCGATCGTGATGTTCGACGAGCGGGGGACGGTGGTCGCGTGGACGCGGGCCGCCGAGCAACTCGTCGGGTACACCGCCGGGGACGTGGTGGGCCGGTCCGCCGCGCTCATCCTGCCGTCCTCGGCAGGAGCACCGTCGATCTCGGCGTTCATCGAGGAGTGCCGTGCCCGGCACGGCTGGTGGGGCACCACGGCGGTGCGCCACCGGGACGGCCGGACACTCGACGTCAGCCTGCGGATGTCGATGGTGTCGGGGCAGGACGGAGCGGTGCGGTGGCTGGCGTCCGTGGCCGATGTCGGCTCGCTGTCCGGGGAGGCGATGACCGGATCGGTGCGCGAGTCGCTGCTCACCCGCGCGCCCATCGGCATCGTCGTGCGCGACCGGCAGCTGCGCTGCACCTGGGTCAACGACACGACGGAGAGCCACGACGGCATTCGCCGTGAGCGACGGCTCGGGCGCCGACTCACCGAAGTCTGGCCCGGTGCCAAGGCCGAAGCGCTCGAGGCCGTGATGGAGCAGGTACTGCGGAGCGGGGCCACCACGGTCCACGAGTTCCGCCGGTGGCTGCCGACGGGCCCACGCCGGGAGCACACGTTCGCGGGTTCGTTCTTCTGCCTCCAGGGAGCCGACGGGCAGACGCTGGGGGTGTGCACCATCAGCGTCGACGTCACCGAGACCCGGCGTGCCCGCGAGCGCCTGGCCATCCTCAGCCAGGCCGGCGCACGCCTGGGCAGCAGCCTGGACGCGATGCGGACCAGCCAGGAACTGGCCGATCTGGCCGTGCCCCTGCTCGCCGACTACGCCGCCGTCGACCTCGAGCCGTCGATCCCGTTCGGGGAAGGGCCGCCGGCCCACTTCGGCCCGACGGGCGAGCGCCCGCCCGCGTTCCGGCGTGCCGGTCTGGCCTCGATCCACCAAGGGATCCCGGAATCCCCGTGGGCACTCGGTGAGCCGGTACCCCTGCCGCCCGCCTCACCCTTCACCGACGTCCTGCGCACCGGCAGTTCCCACCTGCAGCCGGTCCTGGACGCCGCTCCGGGCACCTGGACCGACCAGGAGCCGGCACTGGCGCGGACGATCCATGAGAACGGCATGCATTCCCTGATGGTCGTCCCCATCCGCGCGCAGCGGACCCTGCTGGGCATGGCGGTGTTCATCCGCACCGAGGACCCGGTGCCGTTCCAGGAGTTCGACCTGCTGCTCGCCGAAGAGCTCGTCACCCGGGCCGCGCTGGCGCTGGACAACGCGCGCCAGTACGCGCGTGAGCAGACCGCGGCCCTCGCGCTCCAGCGCAACCTGCTCCCGCACCGTCTGAGGGGCGGCGCTGCCGTCGAGGCCGCCTCGCGTTACCTCCCCGCCGACGCCCACAGCGGCGTCGGGGGCGACTGGTTCGATGTGATCCCGCTGTCCGGTGCCCGGGTGGCCCTCGTCGTCGGCGATGTCGTCGGACACGGCATCAACGCCGCCGCGACGATGGGCAGGCTCCGCACCGCCGTGCACACGCTCGCCCATATGGAGCTGCCCCCCGACGAGTTGCTGGCCCATCTCGACGACACGGTCCAGCGCCTGGCCGAGGAGGACGCCGACGCCCCGGACCAGCCCAACGCCGTCGTGGGAGCCACCTGTCTGTACGCCGTCTACGACCCGGTCACCCGCCGGTGCACCATGGCGCGGGCCGGGCACCCGCCGCCCGCGATCATCGATCCGCAGGGTCGGGTCACCTTCCCCGACCTGCCCACCGGAAGCCCGCTGGGCATCGGACTGGGAGTGCCGTTCGAGGCGGTGGAGCTGGAACTGCCCGAGGGAAGCCTCCTCGCCCTGTACACCGACGGGCTGATCGAGTCCCGCGACCACGACATCGACCAGGGGATGCACCGCCTGGGCGCCGCCCTGGCACAGCCGGACCGTCCGCTGGAAGAACTCTGCACCCGCGCGACGGAGAGTCGCCCGGGTCAGGCGCCCTCCGACGACGTCACCCTGCTCCTGGTGCGGACCCGCTCACTGCGACCCACGCAGGTCGCCTCCTGGACGCTGCCCGACGACCAGAGGGCCGTCCGCACCGCCCGGCACAGGGCGGCCGACCAGCTGGCCGAATGGGGACTGGAAGGTCTCGTGGACTCCACCCAGTTGATCGTCAGTGAACTGGTAACCAACGCCGTGCGCCACAGCACCGGTCCGATCGTCCTCCGTCTGATCCGGCATCAGGTACTGACCTGCGAAGTGTTCGATGCCGACGTCGGCTCCCCGCGGGTGCGTCGCGCCCGTGCCGTCGACGAGAACGGCCGCGGCCTCTTCCTGGTCGCCCAGCTGTCCCGGCGATGGGGCGCCCGCTGGGTGTCGGGCGGCAAGGTCGTCTGGGCCGAGGAGGACCCGACCGGCACACCCACACACGCGGGCGTGACGTGCGCCGCGCACTGAGCCGTCGCAGTCTGGACCCATGACCACATGACGAGTGGTCCGCGATGGGAGGCGCTCGTATGAAGTTCGCAGTGATCGGCGGTACCGGATTGATCGGGTCGCAGGTCGTGAAGAAGCTGAACGCGGCCGGACACGAGGCCGTACCGCACTCCATGTCCACCGGTGTCGACGTGATCACCGGCCAGGGCCTGGAGGAGGCGGTGGCCGAAGCCGACGTCGTCGTCAACCTGACGAACTCACCGACCTTCGACGACGCCTCACCGGCCTTCTTCCGGACCTCCATGGACAACCTCCTGGCGGCCTGCCGGAAGGGCGGGGTGGGACACGTCGTCGTCCTCTCGATCGTCGGCACCGACCAGGTGCCCGGCCTCGTCTACTACCAGGCCAAGGCCCTGCAGGAGGACATCCTCAAGGCCGGGCGGATACCGTACTCCATCGTCCGCGCCACCCAGTTCATGGAGTTCATGGACGCGGTCCTGTCGTGGACCACCGACGGCGAGACCGTCCGTCTGCCCGCCACGCCGATCCAGCCGATCGCCGCCAAGGACGTCTCCGACACCGTCGCCGACGTCGCACTCGGCACCCCGTTGAACGGCACCCTCGAGGTCGGCGGGCCCGACGTCTTCACTCTCGACGAACTCGGCAGGATCACCCTCGAGGCCCACCCGGACGGCCGTACGGTCGTCACCGACGACACCGCCGGCATGTTCGCCGCCGTTCCCGGCGACGTCCTCACCACCAAAGGTGACGCCCGCATCGCCCCCACCCACTACGCCGACTGGCTGTCCTAGGGGGTGTCTCGTCGATCAGGGCGGATCAGGGTGCGGTGCCAGGCGCCGCGAGCCCGGCCTGATCGGCGAGACACCCCCTAGGCCATCGGGCCCACTCACGGAGGCATCATCTTGGCGAACAAGGAATCGGCGGCAGGCGGCTCGGGGAGCGCGGGGAGCACGGGCGCCGCGGGCGGTGCGGGGAGCAATGAGAGCCGGCCGCGTCCGGAAGCATGGAAGACGGCTCAGCTGGAGGGTGAGCCCGAGCGGGTGATCAAGGCGGGGGAGACCTTCTGGGAGCCGGGCGGCGACGTCATCCACCACCAGGACGGGAACAACCGGGCGGACTCCTGGAGCCGCTTCCTCGTCACCATGATGTGTGCGCCGGGCCAGCCCATGCTCACGCTCGTCGACGACGAGGAACTGGCCCGGCGGGAGCACCTGCGAGCTCCCCGTCCCGGCACCTGACCCGGCTGTGTGTGACGTGCGTCTCAGTGCCGTCATGGAGGCGGCCCGTCAGCCCTCTCGTCGGCCGACCGATACCCTGGTGGGGTATGGTCGGGTGGGCAGGCGCGAGCCGAGGCCGGCGAGAAGGGACAGTGTCGTGGACAGCGTGCGGGGACGAGCAGTCAGACGGGGCATCGCCCGCCTGCTCGCGGTCTGCGCGGTGCTGTTCGGTCTGTTCCTCATGCACGGCGCCCCGGCCACCGCCGCGGAGGGGTGCCACGGCGCCATGTCCGACACGGCCGCCCTCCCTCTGCCCCCTATGACCGGCATGGCCCCCATGACCGGCCCGACCCCTGTGGCCGGCGGCCAGGATGTCGCCCCCATGTCCACGGTCACGGCGCCGGACACGCACGGTGCGGGTCCTGCGGTCCGGGCCGCCGACACGTCCGGCATGAGCGGGGTCCACTGTGTCTCGACCCCGGCCCAGGAGCGGGTGCCCTTGCCCGCGCCCGGTCTGCTCGCCGTGGCGGGCGCCGGGGCGCTCGCCCTCGGGGCGGCGGCGGGACTGCGCGCGGCCGTCCGCGCGACGGGGCGGCGCGGGCCACCGGCCGGCGGACGAGATCTCCTGCTTCAGGTGTGCATCGCGCGGACGTGACAGGCGCGCGCCGGAACCGGCCCAGGGCCGGAACCGGCACGGTGCCCTGCTCGTTTCCGCGCGCCACCGGTGTGGTGCGCCCACCTGGAAAGACCCACGTCGATGTCCCGTTTCTTGTCCCGCTCCTCGTTCCGTTCTCCGATCCGCTCTCCCCGGTTCACCACGCGCCGCGGCTTCGCCGCGGCCGGTGCCGCGGCCGCTCTGACGCTGGTGCTGGCCGCCTGTGGCTCCTCGGGCGGCTCCTCCGGGGACTCCTCGTCCATGCCCGGCATGGACCACGGAGCCAAGTCGTCCGTGCCCGCCTCGCCCAGCGCATCGCAGGCGATGGGTGACATGCCCGGCATGGATCACATGTCCACCGGCGAGGGACTGTCCGACACCGAGGACGGCTACCGTCTCTCCTCCAAGGACACCACCCTGCCCTCGGGCCGGCGGACCGCCTACCGGTTCACGGTCACGGGCCCCGACGGCAAGCCGGTCACCGACTTCGCCGTCGACCAGACCAAGCGGATGCACTTCTACGCCATCCGCTCCGACCTGACCGGCTTCCAGCACATCCACCCCACCATGGCCGCAGACGGCACCTGGAGCGCCGGCCTGGCCTCCCTCACGCCGGGCTCATGGCGGATGTTCGCGTCCTTCACCCCGGCCGCCGGTCCTGGCAAGGGCAAGGACCTCGTGCTCTCGCGCACCCTCACCGTGCCCGGCGGCGCCACGAGGACACCGCTGCCCGCCCCCGCCGGCAGCACGCGGGCCGACGGGTACACCGTCACCGTCAAGGGCGAGCCCATGGCGGGGATGGCACACCCGCTGACCGTCTCCGTCTCCAAGGACGGCAAGCCGGTCACCGACCTGCAGCCCTACCTGGGCACCTACGCCCACCTGACCGGCTTCCACGAAGGCGACGCCGCGTTCGCCCACCTCCACCCGACCACCGAGGTGACCGGCGACCACGGCGGCCCGGACCTGAACTTCCACGCCGAACTGCCCACCTCCGGCAACTGGCGGCTGTTCCTGCAGTTCCGGACCGGCGGCACGCTCCACACCGCCGCCCTGACCCTGCACGTGGGCTGACCTCCGGCGGGGCGCCACCACTGCGGATCCCCGTGCGGTGGCGCCCCGCACCCGGCCCGGCGAGCAAGCCCGCCGCCAGGAGGGTGCCGGGAGGCCGTACGCCGTCCCGCGGAGAGAAGGTTTCGCAGATGCACGCCGTACTGCACGCACTGTCGATCACCGGGTCCATGACGTGGGAGATCACCTGGGCCCTCATCCTGGGCTTCGCCCTGTCCGCGGTCGTCCAGGCCGTGGTCCGCAAGTCCACGGTCGTCTCCCTGCTCGGCGACGACCGGCCCCGCACTCTCGCCGTCGCCGCGGGCCTCGGCGTCGCGTCCTCGTCGTGCTCCTACGCCGCGGTGGCGCTGGCCCGTTCGCTGTTCCGCAAGGGCGCCGACTTCACCGCCGCGATGGCCTTCGAGATCGCCTCCACCAACCTCGTCGTCGAACTCGGTGTCATCCTCGCGCTGCTGATGGGCTGGCAGTTCACCGCGGCGGAGTTCGTCGGCGGCCCCGTCATGATCGCCGTGCTGGCGGTCCTGTTCCGGCTGTTCCTGCGCGCGGGGCCCCTGCGCCGGGCCAGGGCGCAGGCAGAACGCGGGCTGGCCGGATCGATGGAGGGTCATGCCGCGATGGACATGTCCGTCCGCGGCGCAGGCTCCTTCATCCGGCGGCTGCTCTCCCGGGAGGGCTTCACCGCCGTCAGCCACGTGTTCGTCATGGAGTGGGCCGCGATCCTGCGCGACCTGGTCGTCGGCCTGTTCATCGCCGGCGCCATCGCCGCCTGGGTCCCGGACTCGTTCTGGCGCGCGTTCTTCTTCGAGGGCCACCCGCTCGCCGCCAAGCTGTGGGGACCCGTCGTCGGGCCGCTGGTGGCGATCGCCTCGTTCGTGTGCTCCATCGGCAACGTGCCGCTGGCGGTGGTGCTGTGGAAGGGCGGCATCAGCTTCGGGGGTGTGGTGGCGTTCATCTTCGCCGATCTGCTGATCCTGCCGATCCTCAACATCTACCGGAAGTACTACGGCCCGAGGATGGCCGCCTTCCTCCTGGGCACCCTCTTCCTGGCGGCCGTCGTCGCCGGATACGTCGTGGAGTTCGCCTTCGGCGGGCTCGGACTGATCCCCGACCAGGCCGAGGCGAAGGTCCCCACGGAAGGCGTCAGCTGGAACTACACCACCTGGCTCGACATCGCCTTCCTGATCCTCGCCGCCGTGCTCCTGGTGCGGTTCCTGCGGACCGGCGGCCTGTCCATGCTGCGCGGGATGGGCGGCTCCCCGGACACCGGCCACGATCACGCCGGCCCCATGCGGGCGTGAGGATCAGCGCGCTCCGGCCGCCGTGGCAGACGCCTGTGCCGGGGTGTCGCGCAGGCCCAGGCGCAGATGCTCCACGTGGTAGAGGGCCTGCTCGAGCAGTTCGGCGACGTGGTTGTCGTAGAGGGCGTAGATGACCGAGCGGCCCCGGCGCTCGCCGGTGACCAGGCCGAGATTGCGCAGCAGACGCAACTGGTGGGAACAGGCGGACTGCTCCATGCCCACGGCATCGGCGAGTTCGGTCGCCGCGCACGGGCCCTCCTGGAGGCGGGCCAGGATGCGCAGCCGGGAGGGCGTGGCGAGGGCCTGGAGGGTCACGGCCACGTCGGCGGCGCCGACGGCTTCGAGGCGCTGGCGCGCGGTGGCGGTGGTCTTGGCGTCAGCTCCGTGGCCCATGCGTACATCCTACGGAGAAGAACACATGAACGCATGAATGATTCTTCATCTACTCCTGTACGGTGGAGGGAGCGGCGCGCCGGGTCCCCGGCTGCCCGTGCCCTCGCCATGCCGTCGTGAAGGACTCCCGCCCCGATGACCTCCACCCTCGCCCCGGCCCCGATCGACCGCGCAGCGCCGCCGGCCGGGACCGCGGGCGCACCCCGGCGCCGCACCCGAGTCCTCGCGCTGCCCGAGGCACGCTGGGCGGCAGCCGCCCTGGTCCTCTTCCTGATCGCGCTGCCCTTGCAGCTGACCGGCGCTCCCGCCTGGACATGGGGCCCTGCGTACGCGCTGACCTACGCGGCGGGCGGCTGGGAGCCGGGCTGGGCGGGACTGCGGGCGCTGAAGGACAAGACGCTCGATGTCGACCTGCTCATGGTGGTCGCCGCGCTCGGGGCGGCGGCGATCGGGCAGGTGATGGACGGTGCGCTGCTGATCGTCATCTTCGCCACCTCGGGCGCCCTGGAAGCACTCGCCACCGCCCGCACCGCGGACTCCGTGCGCGGTCTGCTCGACCTGGCCCCGGCCACCGCCACCCGCGTCGAGGCCGACGGCAGCGAGGTCACCGTCGCCGTCGAGGAACTGACCGTCGGCGACACGATCCTGGTACGGCCCGGCGAGCGCGTCGGCGCGGACGGACGTGTCCTGGACGGGGCGAGCGACGTCGACCAGGCGACCATCACGGGGGAGCCCCTGCCCGTGGCCAAGGAGCGCGGCGACGAGGTCTTCGCCGGCACCCTCAACGGCACGGGCGCGCTGCGCGTCCACGTCGAACGCGACGCCTCCGAGACGGTGATCGCACGGATCGTGCGCATGGTGGAGGAGGCGTCCGGGACCAAGGCGCCGACCCAGTTGTTCATCGAGAAGGTCGAACAGCGCTACTCGCTGGGCATGGTGGCCGCGACCCTCGCCGTCTTCCTCGTCCCCCTGGCCTTCGGCGCCGCTCTCACGGGCTCGCTGCTGCGGGCGATGACGTTCATGATCGTGGCCTCGCCCTGCGCGGTGGTCCTGGCGACCATGCCGCCGCTGCTGTCGGCCATCGCCAACGCCGGACGGCACGGTGCGCTGGTCAAGTCCGCGGTGGTCATGGAGCGGCTCGGCGAGGTCGACGCGGTCGCGCTGGACAAGACCGGCACGCTGACCGAGGGCACGCCGCGGGTGACCGACGTACGGCCGCTGCCCGGGTCCGGCCTCGACGAGGCCGGCCTGCTGACGATCGCCGCGGCGGCCGAGCACCCCAGCGAGCATCCGCTGGCCCGCGCCGTGGTGGAGGCGGCCCGTGAGCAGGGACTCGCCCTTCCGGTGGCGGAGGACTTCGACTCCACGCCCGGTGTCGGCGTGACGGCCACCGTCGGGGGACACGCGGTCGCGGTCGGCGCTCCCGCCCGGCTGCTCACCGGTTCGGGCGACGCCGGTTCCGCGGGCGCGGCGGACCAGGCCGCCGAACTCGAGGACGGCGGCCGCACGGCCGTGCTGGTCGCAGTGGACGGCACACCCGTCGGCGTGCTCGGCATCGCCGACCGACTGCGTCCCGACGCCACCGCCACCGTCGCCTCCCTGACGTCCCTGACCGGGACCGCGCCCTTGCTGCTGACCGGCGACAACCCGCGGGCGGCCGCCCGCCTCGCCGCCGAGGTCGGCATCGAGGACGTGCGGGCCGGACTGCTGCCCCACCACAAGGTGAGCGCCGTCAGGGAGCTCGAACGGTCCGGTCGCAAGGTGATGGTGGTCGGCGACGGTGTCAACGACGCCCCGGCCCTGGCCGCCGCACACACCGGCGTCGCCATGGGCCGGGCGGGCTCCGACCTGGCGCTGGAGACCGCCGACACCGTCGTCGTCCGCGACGAACTCGCCACCGTACCCGCCGTGATCTCCCTGTCCCGCCGGGCCCGCGGGCTGGTCGTGCAGAACCTCGTCATCGCCGCTGTCTTCATCGCCGGCCTGGTCGCCTGGGACCTGGCCGGACACCTGCCGCTGCCCCTCGGCGTCGCGGGACACGAGGGCTCCACCGTCATCGTCGGCCTCAACGGGCTGCGGCTGCTGCGCGAGGCGGCCTGGAAGCGGGCCGCCGAGTGAGCCGCCGCGGGACGGTCACCGTGTGCCGGCACCGCCGCTACCGGATGGGCGGGATGCGGTAGACGGAGACGTGAGAACGTGACTCGGCGGTGAACTCGGCGCCCGCCCAGTCCGCGTGTCTCGCCTCCAGTTCGAACCCGGCCAGTCGGGCCATGAGGTCCAGTTCGGCGGGCCAGATGTAGCGATGCGGGCTGCGGAACAACCGCGCCTGCTGGGTGTCGTCGAAGTGGAAGTGGTGCGACACCACGTGCTGGTGCAGGACGTCGTAGGTGTCCAGACCGATGTAGCCGGGTTCGGACTGCCAGACGGTGGCCGTCCGGCCCGGTGGGAGCCTGCGCAATTCCGGCACCCAGAGCTCGATCACGAACCGGCCGCCGGGTGTGAGGTGGCGGGCGGCGTTGCGGAAGCACTGGACCTGCTCGTCCTGGGTGAGCAGGTTGGAGATCGTGTTGTAGACGAGATAGACCAGGGTGTACTTCCCGGGGGCGGCGGTGGTCGCCATGTCACCGATGACCACTGGGATCGTCGACTCGTCCGCCTTGGTGCGCAGTTGCTCCACCATCGGCAGCGACAGCTCGATGCCGGTGACCGGGACTCCTCGCTCGGCGAGCGGCACGGCCACCCTGCCGGTCCCGATGGCGAACTCGAGCGCCGCACCGTCCTCCGCGAGCTCGGCGAGCCGCTCCACGGCCGGCCCCAGGACCTCGGGCGCGAACATGCCGGAGCCGGGCGTGTCATAGCGCTGGGCGGCATCGGCGTCCCAGATCTTCTCCTGCTGCATTCCCTCAACGCTGGCCGCCGGCCCGTGTGATGTCCAGCGGATTTCCCGCGTGCCGCCGCTGCCGGGACGCCGGCCGGCGCAGCCCCGGATCCGAAGACCAGCTGGCGGACGCCTCCGCCGGCCTGCTAGGTTTACGTCGTACGCGAGCCTTCTCGGCGCGGATTCCGATCCGCCGGGGAGGCTTTTTTCATGCCCGGGGCCTGGCTGCCTCCGGCAGTCGGTGAACCCGCCTCCATTCGGTGAACCCGCTTTCCCCTTCCCGCCCCGCGCCCGCAAGAGGAGACCTCGCATGCATCCACGCACGAACATCACGGCAGCCGCCGGCACGTGGCAGCTGGGTGACCTGACCGTCAACCGCATCGGCTTCGGCGCGATGCGACTGACCGGCACCGCTCCCTTCGACCACGGTGTGCCGCGTGACCGCGAGACGTCGATCGGCGTGCTCCGGCGGGCGGTCGAGTCCGGCGTCGATCACATCGACACCGCCGCGTACTACTTCTCGGCGACGCGTTCCGCCAACGAGCTGATCAACCGGGCGCTGGCGCCGTACCCGGAGGACCTGGTCATCACGACCAAGGTCTGGCCCGGCCGCGACCCCTCGGGCGCCTGGTGGTGGGCCACACCCGGGCAGCTGCGCGGACAGGTGGAGGAGAACCTGCGCCAACTCGGCCGCGACCACCTGGACGTGGTGAACCTGCGTGTGCCGCCGAGCCGCCGGACCGGCTCGATCGGCGAGCACTTCGGCGCGCTGTCCGAACTGCGCGACGCCGGGCTGATCCGGCACCTCGGAGTCTCCAACGTCACCTCCGAGCAACTGGCCGAGGCCCGCGCCATCGCGCCGGTGGTGTGCGTGCAGAACCCCTACGGGGTCGGCGCGTCCGACGAGGACCGGGCTCTCCTCCGGCTCTGCGGTGAACTCGGCCTCGCCTTCGTCCCGTTCTTCGCCATCGCCGGTTCCGGGCGCGAGGCGGGCCCGGCGGCCCGTGACACCGAGGCGGTGCAGGCCGTGGCGCGCGCGCACGGTGTGTCGACCGCGCAGGTCCGCCTGGCCTGGACCCTGCACCAGGGTCCGCATGTGCTGGCGATCCCCGGGACCGGGGACCCGGACCACCTCGCGCAGAACATGGCGGCCGGCTCGATACGGCTCACGGAGGAGGAGATGACACGCCTCACCGCAGCGCTGCCGGCCGGGGCGCGGTAGGCCGTTCGCCCGAGTCGCCACCCCGGAAAACGCGCGTGCGTACGAGATCCAGGCCTGCCAGGATGGCGTGGGGGAAGCGAGGTCTCGTGGACGAGTTGAGGCGATTCCGCCAGGCACTGGTCGCATGGGCGGCCGGCGGGGCGGGGGCGGGTGCGGCCGCCGCGGCGGCTCGGGAGCTGGCCGGCGGTGTGCGGACGGTCGTGCTCGTCGAGGGGAGCAGTGATCAGGTCGCGCTCGAGACGCTGGCCACGCGCCGCGGCCGCGACCTCGGTGCGGAGGGCGTCGCTGTCGTACCGCTCGGCGGGGCCATGAACATCGGGCGCTTCCTGGACGTGTGCGGTCCTCCGGGCCTCGGCCTCCCGCTGGCCGGTCTCTGCGACATCGGGGAGGAGCGGCATTTCCGGCGTCATCTGCAGCGGGTCGGGCTCGGGTCCGGTCTCACGCACACCGGACCGGAGACGCTCGGGTTCCAGGTGTGCGTCGCCGACCTGGAGGACGAGCTGATCCGCGCTCTCGGCGCGGAGCGCGTGCGGCAGGTGATCGACACCCAGGGCGAGACGCGCCCCTTCCTCACCTTCCAGGGCCAGCCGGCGCAGCGGGAACGGCCCGTGGAGCACCAGCTGCGTCGCTTCATGGGCACGCACAGCGGCCGGAAGGCGCTCTACGCGCGGGCGCTGGTCGCGCGCCTGGACCTCGACCATGTTCCCCGGCCGCTGGAGCGCCTCCTCACATACGTCTCTTGACGATCGGCGGCGGGGCCGGCCGGCCTTGCACCCCTCGTATCCTGGCCCTCGTGCCGTCCTCCCGTCTGCATCGTGTCGCCGTGCTCGTGCTCGAGGGTGCCAAGCCGCTGGATGTGGGCATTCCCGCGCAGGTGTTCACGACCCGCGCGAGCATGCCGTACGAGGTACGGGTGTGCGGGGCCGCGCCCGGTCTCGTGACCGGCGGCGACGGCCTGGCGTACCACGTCACCCACGGCCTCGACGCACTCGCGTGGGCGGACATCGTCTTCATCCCCGGCTACCGTTTTCCGGACCGGGACGACCCGCCACAGGCGGTCGTCGACGCGCTGATCGCCGCGCACGCCCGGGGCACGCGGCTCGCGGCCATCTCGACGGGCGCCTTCGCGCTCGCGGCGACGGGCCTGCTCGACGGCAGGCGTGCCACGACGCACTGGCACTACTCGCGGGCGCTCGCGGAGAAGCATCCGCTCGTCCAGGTCGACGAGAACGTGCTGTTCGTCGACGAGGGCAGTGTGCTGACATCGGCCGGCGCGGCCTCGGGCATCGACCTGTGCCTGCACATTCTGCGTGGCGACCTCGGGGTGGCCGCGTCCAACCACGCGGCCCGGCGCCTGGTCGCGGCGCCCTACCGCAGCGGCGGTCAGGCGCAGTACGTGCCGCGCAGCGTGCCCGAGCCGCTCGGCGAGCGGTTCGCCGCGACCCGTGAGTGGGCGCTGCACCGGCTGGGCGAGTCCCTCACCCTCGAGGCGCTCGCCCGGCATGCGGCGGTCTCGCCGCGTACGTTCTCGCGGCGCTTCGTCGAGGACACGGGGTACACGCCGATGCAGTGGGTGATGCGAGCCCGTATCGACATGGCCCGGGAGCTGCTCGAGCGTTCCCAGCTCAGCGTCGAGCAGATCGCCGCCGACGTGGGCCTGGGCACCGGCGCGAATCTGCGGCTGCACTTCCAGCGCATCCTCGGCACCACACCGAGCGAGTACCGGCGCACCTTCGCTCGGGGCGAGTAGCCCACCCGCTCGGGGTGAGCCGCCCGCCACCCACTGTGGCGCGATCCTTGTGAACCGTGGCGATCACGCCGCTGTTCCGTGCGGGCGCCGCGCGCGACGCTGGTCGCGAACCGAAGGGACACCATTCATGACTCGCATCGCGATCAACGGATTCGGCCGCATCGGACGCAACGTGCTGCGCGCACTGCTCGAACGCGGCGGCGACCTCGAGGTCGTCGCCGTCAACGACCTGACCGAGCCCGCCACCCTCGCGCGGCTGCTCGCCTACGACACGACGGCCGGCCGCCTCGGCCGCCCGGTGACCGTCGACGGGGACACTCTGGTCGTCGACGGCCGACGCATCAAGGTGCTCGCCGAGCGCGAACCGGCGCAGCTGCCGTGGGCCGCACTCGGCGTGGACATCGTGCTGGAGGCGACCGGCCGGTTCACGTCGGCGAAGGCCGCCCGCGCCCACCTCGACGCGGGCGCGAGGAAGGTGCTCGTCAGCGCGCCCTCGGACGGCGCCGACGTCACGCTCGCGTTCGGGGTCAACACCGACGCGTACGACCCGGACGTGCACACGATCGTCTCGAACGCCTCGTGCACGACCAACGCGCTCGCGCCGCTGGCCGCGGTGCTCGACGAACTCGCCGGCATCGAGCACGGCTTCATGACGACGGTGCACGCCTACACACAGGAGCAGAACCTGCAGGACGGTCCGCACCGCGACGCCCGCCGCGCCCGCGCCGCCGCCGTCAACATCGTGCCGACCACGACGGGCGCCGCCAAGGCGATCGGCCTCGTGCTGCCGAACCTCGACGGCAAGCTGTCGGGCGACTCGATCCGTGTGCCGGTTCCGGTGGGCTCGATCGTCGAACTGAACACCACCGTCGCCCGTGACGTGACGCGCGACAACGTGCTGGCGGCGTACCGCACCGCGGCACAGGGGCCGCTCGCCGGCATCCTCGAGTACTCGGACGACCCGCTCGTGTCCTCCGACATCACGGGCAACCCGGCCTCGTCGATCTTCGACTCGGCCCTCACCCGCGTCGACGGCCGCCATGTCAAGGTGGTCGCCTGGTACGACAACGAGTGGGGCTTCTCGAACCGCGTGATCGACACGCTCGAACTCCTCGCCGGCCGCTGACCGGGCGTCCACGGCACTCGCTGACCGGGCTCCCGCGGCGCCCCGGGGCCGAGGCCCGGGGGCCCGGCTGACGGCTCACGCCGGGGCCGGGAGCCCGAAGCTCACGCCCGTCAGCGACTCCGAGAGCTGCCACAGCCGGCGGCCGGTCTCCGGGTCGGCGGCCCGCTGGGCCGGCTTCACACGCCGGGGCGCACCCCGCAGCTCGCCCATGCCGTCCGGCCCGAACAGCTCGCCGCCCCGTACGTCCGGCGCGGTGGCCGCGTACAGCTGGGGCAGCGCACCCTGGTCCGGGGACTGGGCGAGGGGCAGCAGCAGTCGGCCGAAGAGGAGCTTCACCATGCCGACGGGGGCGCTGGTCTGCAGCCGGGTGGCGGCGTAGCCGGGGTGGGCCAGTACGCTGCGCACCGGGCTGCCGGCAGCGCTCAGCCGTCGGTGCAGCTCCCCTCCGAACACGGCGTTGGCGAGCTTGGACTGGTTGTAACGGCCCATCGGCGAGTACGCCCGCTCGCCGGTCAGGTCGTCGAAGAAGATCCGCCCCAGGCGGTGGTTGGCCGACGTCACCGTGACCACGCGGGGGTCGTCGCCGTCCGTCATCAGGTCCAGCAGCAGACCGGTGAGGGCGAAGTGGCCGAGGTGGTTGGCGGCGAACTGCAGCTCATGGCCCTGTGCGGTGAGCGTGCGGGGCGGTGCCATCACGCCCGCGTTGTTGACCAGCACGTCGGGCCGCACACCGTCGGAGCGCAGCCGGTCGGCGAACGCCCGGACCGAGTCCGGGTCGGACAGGTCCAGCCGGCGCACCTGCAGCCGGGCACCCGAGCTCTCGGCCGTCACCTCCGCGACCGCCCGTTGACCCTTGGCCTCGTCGCGTACGGCGAGGATCACGTGGGCACCCTTGCGGGCGAGTGCCCGCGTGGTCGCCAGCCCGAGGCCGCTGTTGGCTCCGGTGACGACGAAGACCCGGCCGTTCTGGTGCGGGATCCGATCAGCGGTCCAGCGCTCCTGACGCATCATCATGGACTTACGGTGCCTTGCATGACACCAAGTGTCAAGCATGACATTCGGGGGCAGGGGTGGCACGGCGGATACGATGAGGAGATGACCTCCCGTCCCACAGGAACACTGGCCCAGCGCAAACGTCAGCTCGTCGCCGACGAGTTGACGCAGGCGGCGCTGACCCTGCTGGCACGCGAAGGCTTCGACGCGGTCACGGTGGACGAGATCGCCGCCGCCGCGGGTGTGTCGAAGCGGACGTTCTTCCGCTACTTCGCCTCGAAGGAGGACGTGGTCGTCCAGTTCCTGGCCGACATGGGCGCCGCCATGTGCGACGAACTGGCGAGCCGCCCGGCGACGGAACCGCCGTCGGCCGCCCTGCGGCACACGGTGTGGCGCTCTGTCGACGCCTGCGCGGGCCACGCCGACCGGGCCCTGCGCGTCGTGCAGTTGATCCTGGGGACACCCGCCCTGCTCGCCCGCTTCCTGGAGCGCCAGGCCCAGTGGCGCGAGGAACTGGCGGCGGAGATGGCCGAGCGACTCGGTCTCGACCTCGCCACGGAGCTGTACCCGCGCCTGGCCGCCGGGATGGCGCTGACCGCCTTTCACACGGTGCTGCAGCGGTGGAGCGACAGCGACGGCACCGAGGACCCCGCCGCCCTGACCGAACAGTCCTTCACCGTCATCGGCCCCGCCCTGGACGCCGTCGCACGGCCCGGGACACCCGGCCCGGGTCCGTCACGTTCCTGACACTCGCAAGACCGCACAGGCCGCACCCCGCCGGTGTCCTAAGGCGCACACGGCCCACGGGGTCGCCGACGGTATGCACGCCGCGATCGCGCGTGCCATCAAGCCGCTGACCAGCGCGAACGCCCACTGAGCCCCGACTGTTGGTATTGATGCATATATATGACTATTTGAGGCGAATGAGAAATTGATTGGTGTTTCGTAACAAGCGGTGTTCTTCAGGTCTTTGCCGGTGCCGGAGGGCGAGGATCGCTGCGTCCCCGGCCGAACCGGTCGGGGGAGTGGCGGGGCCTCGGCCCCGGCTCGCACGGAAAGGTCTGAACATGATCAACGGGTTGAAGAGGGCGGTGGCCCTGGGGGCGGCGACGGTGGCCCTGGCCGCGGGCGCGGTCGTCGGTACGGTCGGCACCGCCTCGGCCGCACCGCAGCACCACCAGCCGCCCAGGCCGTCGCGCCACTGCGTGGAGTCGGCGGGCCACTGGACGTGGGTGCGGCACTCCGGATTCCGGGACCGGCACCACCGCTGGCACGCCGCCTACTGGACCCGCGTCTGGCAGCCCACCCACCACCGCAACTGCCACCGCTGATCCCGCAACCGCCGCCGTCACCGCCTCCAGCCGGCGGTGACGGCGACCCGACCGGCCGTCGGCGCGTCCGCTCCAGGGCGCGCAGGCGGCCGGTCCGTCGTGTCGCCACCGCTCCCGGACGGAGCGGTGTGCCGACAGCCGCGGGGCTGCTACTGCTTGCCCTGGGCGCCCTTCTTCTTCAGGCGTCGTCGCTGTCGCGGCGTGACGTCCGTGCGGCCGTTCTGCTGCAGATACGCTTCCTTGCGCCGATCGTTGTTCATGGCTGCTCCTGACGCCGGGTTGCCACCAGCATGGCCCGCGATCCCGCTCGAGGTGCGGCGGAGGCCGGTGGCTGGGACCGTTTGAGGGATGGGGGATGGTCCAGGTGGGTGAGAACGGAGGCGGCCGTGGTGCTGGTGGCGCATCCTTCGCTCCTGCGGGAGCTGATCGAACGGTGTGAGAGGCTCAGCCGGCGGGTGGCGTCCGGGGGTGGTTCGGACACCGCGCGCCAGCTCGAGGACGCCGCGTACACGCTGTGTGTGGTCACCGGCACCCGCCGGCTGGACGCGGCCTTGTTCGTGGCCCGTCGGCAGTTGGCCGACGCGATGGCGCGACAGCAACCTCGGCGCTGAGCAGCCGTTTCAGCGTGCTCGATGTCGCCGCCCGGACCTGTGCGGGCGTGCGGCGCGGCCGGACCCGAGTGGCAGGATCCGCCGCATCGACCCGTTGTGTTCATGACAAGACAGCGCTTACGGTGACGCGCGTCAACCACCGCCCGGTCGAGGGGACGCGATCATGAACGAGTCACAGGTCCAGGGGGGAAGCGTGGGTCGCCGCGCGCTGCTGCGGGGTGCGGCGGGCGTGACGGCCGCGCTGGGCGCGGCGGCGTTCGTCGACCTCGGCTCGGCGGGCCGGGCCTCGGCCTACGGCTGGACCCGCACACTGCAGCAGGGCGCCTCCGGCTCGGACGTGGTCGAGCTGCAGATCCGCGTCGGGGGCTGGGCCGCGTCGAGTGCCCAGAAGACGTACATCGCCTGGGACGGCGCCTTCGGCCCGGGCACCGACGGTGCGGTCAGACGCTTCCAGTCCGCCTACGGACTGACCGCGGACGGCGTCGTCGGACCGCAGACGCAGAGCGTGCTCAACGGCCTGGAGAGCGGCGACGGTTCGACCGCGCACTTCGACTGGAGCGAGTTCCAGTCCAAGGACGGCTCGGGGTTCAGCGGCGGCAAGGTGAGCGCCACTCAGGTCAAGGAGAACATCCGGCGGCTGATGTACAAGCTGGAGGCGCTGCGCAAGAAGGCCGGCGACGCCGCGGTCACCATCAACTCCGGTTTCCGCAGCGTCGCCCACAACGCCTCCGTGGGCGGCGCGTCCAACAGCATGCACGTGTACGGCGTCGCAGCCGACGTCGTGGTCTCCGGGCACACCACCCTCCAGGTGTACAAGATCGCCGAGACCTGCGGGTTCTCCGGACTGGAGGCGTACACGCACTCCTGGCAGCACGTGGACAGCCGCGTCCAGTACCCGTCGTACGGCTCCGGCTCCTGGTGGTGGGAGAGCGGCGTGGTGTGACCGTGACCAGCCATGGTGGACGCCCCGTGGTCACCCCCGGTCGAAGTGGCGGTCCAGGGCGGCCAGGATGTCGTCGACCGGGCCGAAGGTGATCACGGCGGTCGTTCCGCCCGCGATCTCGCCGCGCAGGGGGGAGAGGGCCTCGTGCGCCTGTGCGGCCAGTGATGCGTCCTGGAGCAGGATCGCCGTGTGCGCGTTGACGGCCCACAGCGCGTCGTACAGGTGGTCGGCAGGGGGCGTGGGCAGGCCGGCGGCCGCGTACCGGGCCGCCGCGGGGTTGCCGCGGGCGAGGTCCAGGAGGGGCCGCGCCCAGGGACGGTAGGGGCCCCAGTCGAGGCCGGGGTCCGTCGGCGCGGGCCGTCGGTGGCGCAGGCGGAGGGAGAGCAGCGCGAGCGGGAAGATGCCGGCTTCCATCCCGGGCATGCCGGCACCGGCGAGGTCCGCGGCCACGGCGCGATAGGCGTGGGCGGCCTCGGCGGGGTCGCTCGACCGTTCTGCCAGCCGCATGGCCCGGTAGGCGGCGGTGAGGACGTGAACGAGCGGGGTCTCATGGATGGTGGCAAGCCGCTCGGCCGCAACGACGTGAGGTTGCGCGGCCTCGCCCTCGCCGCGGGCCGCGCAGACCTGGATCCTGATCAGGTGGCCGAGGATCTCGAACATCGGCAGCTCATGTCGCGCGGCGAGCTCGATGAGCTCGCCGGCGATCACATCGCGTTCGCCGGTGCCCCCCGGGCGTTGGAAGGACTGCACGAACCGGGCGTTGAGCGCGAGCACCAGCACACCGGGGTCGTGCAGGTCCCGGGCGAGGCGTTCGGCCTCGGTCGCCGCCTCGGCGGCCCAGCGGTCCCGGGTGCCGCGATGCTCCAGCGCCACGGTCGCGAGGAGACGTGCCCGAAGCGGGGGTGGAGCCCCCGCTCCCAACCGGTGCAGGGTCCGTCGGACGGTCGCGACCAGGGCCTCGGAGCGTGCGGGATCGTCGGCACGGGTCCAGATGGTCGGGACGTCGTAGGCCGCGATCACACGGGCGGTCAGGCCCGGGTCTCCCGTCCGTTCCGCCTCCGCCACCGCCCTGGCGCGCTGCTCCTGGGCCAACACCAGGTTGCTGCCACCGGTGATCGCCGCGGCTCCGGCCACCGTGCTCATCGAGCGCAGCCGGGTGTAGACCCCCGTCGCCTCGGTGCGCGAGAGCAGGTGGACCCGGTCCCCGTCCCGGGGCGCGGGCATGAGATGCGGAGCGTGCCGGAGGATGTCACGTTCCAGATGGTCCAGACTGTCCACCGACTCCAGTCCGAACCGGTCCAGCAGCCCGGCGCGCGCGTCACGCAGCGAGGCCAGCGCGTCGACCTGCCGGCCGGCTTGGTAGAGGGCACGGGCCAGCAGGGCCCAGGCATGCTCCCGCCACGGGTGTGCGGTGGCGAACGCCTCCAGCTCCGGGACGAGGGTCGCGCCCCGCCCGAGGTCGAGTACCGCCAGGGCACGCAGCTCGACGGCCTGACGGTGCAGTTCCGTCAGGCGGGCGCGTTCGGGTGTAAGCCAGGGCGAGACGTCGAGGTCCGCGTACGGCTCGCCCCGCCACCACGAGAGCGCTTCGCTGAGCGCACCGGCCGCCTGGCCGCCGGATCCTTCGCGTACCGCAAGAAGGGTGTCCTCGAACCGGTGGGCGTCCACGTGCGACCGTGGGATCCGCAGGGCGTATCCGGTACCGACGGTCTCGATGACCCGCGACCGGGTGCGCGGGCGCCGGTCCGGCTCGAGGGCGCGGCGCAGCTCGGCGACGAAGGTGCGGATCGTCCCGGCCGCTGTGGGCGGCGGCTCCTCCCAGAGATCATCGACCAGCACCGGCAGCGGGACCACCCGGCCACCGGCCGCGACCAGCCGCCCCAGAAGCTCGCGGCGGCGCCGGCTGCCCACCGCCACGGGGCGGCCCTCGCTGTCGGTGACCTCGATCGGCCCGAGCACCTCGACGAAGATCTCCATGCCCTCATTGTCGTCCGCACGTCGCCGGCGCCGGCCGCCGCTGATCCGCTGCTGACCCGGCTCTCCGATCCTTCTGTCGTCCGCACATCCACCGTGACCGGCAGTGGCTCACGAGTGCGGGAGATCGGAAGAAGGAGACGACAACGATGAGCATCACCATTCCGGGCTTCGAGACACGGCCGATCCAGGTGGCCGACGGCGTGGAGCTGAACGCGGCGGTCGGCGGCGAAGGACCGGCACTCGTACTGCTCCACGGCTTTCCCCAGACACACCTGATGTGGCGGCACGTCGCTCCCGTCCTGGCCGGGCACCACACCGTGGTCTGCCCCGACCTCCGCGGCTACGGCGCCAGCGGCAAACCCGAAGCGGTCACCGAGGACACCTACTCGAAGCGGACGATGGCCGCGGACGTCGTGGGCCTGGCCGACGCACTCGGGTTCGACCGGTTCGCGCTGGTCGGGCACGACCGCGGCGCGCACGTCGCCTTCCGGGCCGGTCTGGATCACCCGCACCGGATCAGTCACCTGGGAATCCTCGACATCGTTCCCACCCTGGACACCTGGAAGGTCCTGCACGGGGCCGGCGCGGCGGTGGCCTTCCACCTGTATCTGATGGCCCAGCCGCCCGGACTGCCCGAGCGGATGATCGCCGGCAGCGCCGACGCGTTCTTCGGTCACTTCCTCGACATCTGGTCCGCGAACCCCGAGGCGATCCCCGCGGACGTACGTGCCGAGTACCTTCGCGCCTGCCGGGGCGCCGTCGCGTCGATCGTCGCCGACTACCGCGCCACCGCGACCGTCGACATCGAGCACGACCAGGCCGACCTCGACGCCGGCAACCGCCTCACCATGCCGGTGACGGTCGTCCAGCAGGACTGGGGCCGGCAGCTGGGGTTCGACGCCGCCGCGATCTGGCGGCCGTGGGCCGGCGACCTTCAGCACTTCACCACCCAGGCGGGTCACTTCATGGCCGAGGAGGCTCCGGAGGACATCGCCACGCTGATCCTCGACCTGGTGAAACGGTGATCGTCACGGACGGGCGCGCCCGGTCTCAGCCGGCGTGGGTGTCCTCCCAGGCCGTGGCCTTCCAGCGGATGTCGTGACTGCTCCGTGAGACGCTGACGACCTGCAGGAAGACGATCCGCGAGCTGACTGCGGTGACCAGGCAGTACATGGCCCCCGGCTCGACCTGGGGCAGCATCACCCGCTTGGCCGTGGCCTGTTGCCGGGCCAGGGCCGCACACCTGTCCGGTTCGGGGCGACCGGTGACCTGGGCGAACCGGTCCTCGTCCGGGACCAGCACCCAGAAGTCGCCGGACGAGGAGTCGCACCCGTAGAACAGGTCGCCTGAGGTGTAGTTGCCCTCGTCGATCGAGACGTCGGAGTCGACGGACGGTCCTTCACCGTCGAAGGAGACCGTGACGTCCTTCATGCAGCCGGAGGTGTTCGCACCGATCAGGTTGAAGGGGACGTCCGTGAAGCGGGTCAGGTACCGGCCGGCGGACGGAGCGGCCGACGGGAGGTCCGAGGCAGGGAGGCCCGAGGAGGGGGAGGTGCCGGGCTCGGACGGTTCGGCCGCGCCGGAGCCCGTCACCGTGGCGCTCGCTGACGTGCCCGGCGCGCCGGCGCCATGGTCGCCACCGCCGCCGGAGGCCAGTACGGCGCCGGTGGTGCCGGCCGCGACGGCCAGCACCACGGCGGCGGCCACCAGCACCGCCGTGCGGCGGCGTCGAGGCCCGGCGGCAGGCGGGGCGGCAGGGGGAGTGGCGTGCAAAGCGGCAGAAGGAGTGGCGTTCGCAACGGTGTTCGGCGCGGCGGGCGCGGCGGGCTGGGTGGGCGGGGCCTCGGCGTTGCCGTAGCGGGTGATCACGGCGGAGACCGTCGGCGGCAGCCAGCCCTCTCCCATGGCGAGGCGTTCGCCCGCCGCCTCGGCGCAGGCCGTGATGACCTGGGCGGGTGTCGGCCGCTCCCCTGGGTCGCGGGTCAGGCACCTCTCCAGCACGGCCCGCACGGGGGCCGGGCACAGCTCCCAGACGGGCCGCTCGTGGCAGATGCGGTGGAAGACGGCGGCGTCCCCGCCGAAGGGCAGTTCGCCGGTGGCGGCGTAGAAGCCCAGCGAGCCGAGCGAGAACACATCGGCGGCGGGGGTCAGTTGCTCGCCTCTGACCTGTTCCGGTGCCATGAAGGCGGGGGTGCCGACCTGGACGCCGGTGCGGGTGAGCGCCCCGGAGGACGATTCGACGGCGCGCGAGATCCCGAAGTCGATCACGCGTGGGCCGTCGTGGGCCAGCAGCACGTTGGCCGGCTTGAGATCGCGGTGCAGCACTCCCGCCCGGTGGATGGAGTGCAGGGCTTCGGCGATGCCGGCCAGCAGCACCAGGACGCTGGCCGCGGGCAGCGGTCCCCGCCGGCCCACCGCCACGGCCAGTGAGGGCGCGGCGATGTACGAGGTCGCCAGCCAGGGCAGCGGCGCCTCCGGGTCGCAGTCGATGACCGGCACGGTGTACGGACCCTGGACGCGCTGCGCGAAGGCGACCTCCTTGCGGAAGCGGCGGCGGAAGTCCGGGTCCGCGGCGAACTCCGGCTGCGCCACCTTCAGCGCCACCGGCCGGCCGCCGGGGGTACGGCTGAGGTAGACCGCGCCCATGCCACCCTGCCCGATGCGGGCCCGCAGCGGGTATCCGCCGACCTCGCGCGGGTCGTCCGGCCGCAGCGGCTCGAACACGGCCGTCCGGTCCGGGCCCTGGTCGGCGACGGTGGGCGTTGGTATGGGCATGGGTGTGGCAGCGGGTGCGGGTGCGGGTGCGGGCGGGGCCTTGGGCGGCCCGGGTACGCCGTCGGCCTGCCCCGTGGCAACGCGGGCCCAGGAGCGCAGCTCACCGTCACGGGAGAGCGCCTCGTCCAGGGCGGTGCGCAGCGCGGAGATCCGCTCGGGCCGGTGCGGCAGCTCCTGCCACGACAGCCAGGCATCCGCCAGCGGACGGTGCCGCTCGGTGGCGAAATCCGGTAATTCCAAGGCTGTTTGACCTAGCGTCAGGAAATCCAGGACTGCCTGGGCGAGCGCTGCACCGGACACCGGGCACCTCCACGGACGGGACGGGCGAAAGCGGCAGCACCGTTGTACCGGCGGCGCTCCGCGCCGCTCAACGCGCGCGCCGTCCCCAGTTCAGGGGACGAACTCAGGGGACGAGCCCGGTGTCCGTCAGGGGCGCGCGCAGTTCCACACAGGTCCCGCCGCCGGGCTCGGACTCCACCAGCGCCTCGCCACCCATCTCGGTCAGCCGGGCCCTGATCGACTGGGTGAGGCCGATCCCGGCGGGGGTCGCCGACACGTCGAAGCCACGGCCCCGGTCCACGACGGTCACCACCACGACCCCGTCCTCCACCGCGGCGCGCACCGAGGCCCGGTCGACTCCGGCGTGCTTGGAGACGTTGGTGAGCGCCTCGTGGGTGGCGGCCAGCAGCGCGTCCGCCACCGCACCGGGCACCGCACCGAAGTCGCCCGCCGGCGGGGGCGGAAAGCGCACCGTCACCCGGAGCCCCCGCCGGGTGCGCTCCTGGGCCAGGGCCCGCAGCGCCCCGCCCAGGTCGTGCACCTCCTCCGCCTCGGGGCCGTTCTCGACCAGCCAGCGCACCCACCCGGCCTCCGCCCGGACCTGGTCGCGCATCCAGGGGTCCTGGATCCAGGCACCCCGTGACAAGGTCTCCATGGTCTGCAGCACCCGGTCGTGCAGCAGCCGGGCGTGCTGTGCGCGCTCCTTCAGCACCGCCTCACGGCGGGCCGTCGCCAGGCTGCGGGCCTTCTCCTCGTCCAGTTCGGCGGCCAGACGCCGCAGTTGCCGGGCGACGGCCCACACGACCGGCGCGATGCCCAGATAGCTGCCCGCGTTGGGCACCGCGTTCCACAGCGGCTGGCCGCTGGCGGCGTGATCGGAGACCGCGTACACGACGGCGCAGGCGAGCGAACCGGCCACCACCTGCGCCGGCCGTGGGAAGGCCAGGCCCGTCGCGCAGGAGGCCACCAGCGTGTAGGGGTAGGCGAAGAAGCCCCAGGTGTGCACGTCCACGCCGGAGACCAGCAGACCGTTGACCGCCAGTGCCGCGCAGCCCACCAGCAGGTCGGCGACACCGGCGGCGGGCGACAGGCCGCCCCTACGCCACGACAGCCACACCAGCGCCGTCGACTCGGCGAGCAGAACCGCCGCCAGCACCACCACCGGGCCGAAGGCCTCGCCGCGCCCGGCCCCGGTGGTCAGGGCCACCACCACGTTGAGCAGGGCGGCGCAGCGGCTCGCCGCCAGCGCCACGACCTCCATCCGGTGCACCCGCGCCGCGGCGCCCGCGAGGGGCTGGTCAGCGGGCGGGCGGGTCAGCACGGCCTCCCTCGGCGAGATTGCGGGCGAACCAGACCAGCTCCGCCTTGTTGCCCAGGCTCAGCCGTGCCCGGATGCGCTTGATGTACGTGTCCACGGTGGACGTCGCCACGCCCATCCGGCGGGCCGCCTGAGCATGCGTCAGGCCCTTGGCGATCCAGCCCAGGGCCTCCTCCTCCCGCACCGTCAGCAACAGTCCGTCGCGGCTCTCCGCGCTGTGCGCCGCCGAGCGCACGACGTCGGCCAGGTGCGGGGAGACGTAGAAGCCGCCCGCGGCGACGGTGCGGACCGCCTCCCCGAACAGCTCGTCCTCGCTGTCCTTGGTGAGATAGCCCGCCGCCCCCGCCGCGACGCAGGCGAGCACGTCCGCGGGCTGACTCGCCGCCGAGACCACCAGTACATGGGTGCGTGCCGCCAGGTCCCGCACCTCCGGCACGGAGGGACGGCCCTCGCCCAGGTAGAGGTCGCACAGCACCACATCGAGGGAGGCCGGATCGGGCAGGTCGGCGGTGCGGGCCACGGAGGCCACCACCTCGAAGTCCGGATCGTCGCCCAGGACGGCGGCCATGCCCCGGCGGGCCACGGGATGGTCGTCGACGATCCCCACGCGCAGCATGCCGCCCCCGTCCGCGTCCTCGCCCTGTGCCCCGCCGTCCCCGATCGTAAGGGCCGCGCGGGGTGGTCGGTAGCCCGTCCCGTGTCGACGGGACTACGACGAGGGTGGAGCCGCTGCGCCGGCGTTGACCTCGTCGACCTCCAGGCCGCGGTCGACACCGTGGGGCACGACGTTCTGTCCGGGTTCGAGGTGCAGGCGTGTGCCGTCGAGGTAGACCTCGACCTTGTCCGGTTCGAAGGACACGAGGTTGCTGATCCGGTCGACCTGCCGGTAGGCGTCGCGGTAGGACCAGGCGGCGCGCTGCGCGTCGCCGATGTCGTAGTAGTCGCACAGGCCCTTGTAGGGGCAGAAGGTCCGGCCCTGGACCGGGCGCAGCCGGGTCTCGTCGATGTCGGCGCGGGGGACGTACCAGCGTGGGGCGAAGCCCGACTCGTACAGCACGACGGGGTGCTCGGAGCGGGCGATCACGGTGTCGCCGTGGCGGACATCCAGGGTGCGGGAGGTGGAGCGGATGTCGATGCGGTGGTAGGGGTCGGCGGCGTGTCCCAGGATGCGTTCGTCCTCCTCGTAGAAGGCGTCCATCGCCCGCCAGGCGAAGGCGATGCGCCCCTGGAGGGCGGCGGCGTGGGCGGGCAGTGCGGTGAACTGCCAGGCGGCGCGTTCGGTGGTGCGCTCTGCAGTGTGCACGGTGTACCAGGTGGTGTCGCCGAGGTCCTTGTGGTGGGTGACCTTGCCGCTCGGGACCAGGGCGTGCTCGTCGATGTCCTGGCGGGGGAAGTAGGCGACGGGGTAGCGGCCCGGTTCGTGGAGCAGGATCACGTCCTCGCTGTCGGCGATCCAGGCGTCGTTGAACCTCACGCGCATTCGGCGGCGCAGGCGCTCGGCGAACAGGAGCCGCTCGGGCAGGGGTTGGGGGGTGAGGAAGTGTCCGACGGCGCCTGCGGACAGGGGGCCTTGCTGCCAGGACAGTCCCATGACGGTTCCCTTCGGGGACGTGATGGACGTGATGGACGCGGACGCCCAGTGAGGTGCGTCAGTCGAGGACGCGGGCGAGGAAGTCGCGGATGTGTTCGGTGATGGTCTCGAGGTGGCTCTCCAGCGCGAAGTGGCCTGACTCGAGGAGGTGGATCTCGGCGTCGGGCAGGTCCTGGCGGAACGCCTGCGCGCCGGCGGGGCCGAAGATCTCGTCGTTCGCTCCCCAGACGGCCAGCAGTGGGACCTGGGAGTCGCGGAAGTACTGGTGGACGGCCGGGTAGAGGTCGACGTTGGTGGGGTAGTCGCGGAAGAGGCTGAGCTGGATCTCGTCGTTGCCGGGGCGGTCCAGCAGTGCCTGGTCGTGGACCCAGTTGTCGGGGCTGACCAGGGTGGGGTCGGCGACGCCGTTGACGTACTGCCAGCGGGTGATCTCGGGGGTGAGGGCGGCCCGCATGGGGGACTCGGTGTCGGGTCCCGGGGTGGTGGCGTAGGCGAAGACGGCCTCCCAGAAGGGCTTGACGAAGCCCTCTTCGTAGGCGTTGCCGTTCTGGGTGATGATCGCCGTGATGCGCTGCGGGGCCCGGAGGGCGAGACGCCAGCCGATGGGGGCGCCGTAGTCCTGCACGTACAGGGCGAACCGGTCGATGCCCAGGTGCTGGAGCAGGCCGGAGGTGATGTCGGTGAGCGCGTCGAAGGTGTACGGGAAGTCCTTGGGAGCGGGCATCGCGGACTGGCCGAACCCGATGTGGTCGGGGGCGATCACGTGGTAGCGGTCGGCGAGTGCCGGAATCAGGTGGCGGAACATGTGCGAGCTGGTCGGGAAGCCGTGGAGGAGCACGATCACGGGTGCCTGGGGGTCGCCGGCTTCCCGGTAGAAGACCTCGAGGCCGTCGACGGTGGCGGTGCGGTGGTGGACTGCGGAGACCATCTGTACCTAACCCCTCTTTCGAGTTTCATTGGTTACACCTCCAGTCGAGCACGCTCGACCTAACCTGTCAATTCGTTTTAGGTGGTTAGCTTGATGATGTCGGCAGGGGACGCCGATGCACCTGGGGCGGGCGTCGTCCCGCCCCCAGCCTCGGTCCGTCAGCGGTCATCGGCCAGCGCAGCGCCCCCGTCGCCGGTCACGTCCGATGCCCGCGGCGACGTCGGCGCTCGGCCTCGGCGATCTCGCCCACGATCGGAAGCCAGTAGTAGGGAATGAAGGCGGCGATCACGGCCATGCCGAGTACGGGTACGAAGGCACCGAGCACGGTGCCGGTGGCGAGCCAGACAAGGGCGAGCCGGAAGCGCCGGCTGATCGCTGCCACGCCGGCCGCATCGATGGTGGCGGTGAGGAGCCGCCGGTCCCGGCGCACATAGCCCCAGATGATGTTGAACAGAACGGCCAGGAGTTCGAAGGCGGCACCGTGGAGGACGACGGCGGTGCGCTCCCCATGTCCGTCACGGAACGCCTGAGCCAGTACGGAGGCGGCGAACGGCAGGAACGCGACGTCCATGAGCAGCACGGTGTTGAGGAAGAGCACCACTCGGTCGGCGCTGCGGATGTGGTCGAACATGAGGTGGTGGTTGACCCACACCTGTCCGATCAGCATGAAGGTGACGACGTAGGCGAGGTAGGACGGCCAGAGCACGGCGAGGCCGTGCAGCAGACGGCTGGTGTCGTGGGGCGGGTGGATCTCCAGGACGAGCAGGGTGACAGCGATGGCGATGACACCGTCGCTGAACGTGACCACCCGGGCGGGATCGCGCTCCACGCCGAACGACGTCGCCCCTTCTCCCGGGCCGCCCGGTCCGTGAACAGGCTCTCTCATCGCCCCAGCCTCCGGCACCGTACGCTCCTTCGCGCGTATCCGAGGGGTGTTTCCTCGGCGCGGGGCACGGCGCGGCCCCGCACCTCGCAGGCATGCTCCCTGTCACGGGAATCGCGGTCGTACCGGTCTCCGCATAGGATCGGCACCAGCGCACAGGTCACCGCGCCATGAGGGGCTGCCCCGGCCGGCCGCCCCGCAGGAGGTCAGCAAATGGCGACGCTGCTGTCCGTCAACGTAGGCATGCCCAAGGACGTCTCCTGGCAGGGAAGGACCGTCCGCACCGGGGCCTGGAAGGCGCCCGTCCAGGGCCCCCGTATGGTGCGGCGGCTGAACGTCGACGGAGACGGTCAAGGAGACCTGGCCGGGCACGGCGGCGAGATTCGAGCCGTCCTCGTGTACCAGTTGCAGTCCTACCAGTACTGGCAGAAGGAACTCGGCCGCGACGACCTGACCTTCGGGATCTTCGGGGAGAACTTCACCGTCGACGGCCTGCCCGACGACGAGGTGTGCATCGGCGACCGGTACCGCATCGGAGAAGCGGAGTTCGAGGTCACCCAGCCCCGTGTCACCTGCTACCGGGTCGGCATGCGCCTGGGCGAACCCGCCATGGCCTCCCTGCTCGTCGCCCACCACCGTCCCGGCTTCTATCTGCGTGTCATCACCGAGGGACGCGTCCAGGCCGGCGACGAGATCACCCTCACCCGCAAAGGACCGGAGCAACTCACCGTCGCCGACACCGACGCACTGCTCTACCTGCCGGACCGCGACCCCGCCAAGCTGCGCAGAGCACTGGACATCCCCGCCCTCAGCCCCGGATGGCAGCAGTCCTTCCGCGACCTGGCCGCCGCCCAGCAGCCCAAGCAGGAACCAGGATGGCCGGGCGAACGCACCGCCACGCGACAGCCCGGAGCAGAGCCGGGCTGGCCGGGCTTCAAACCCATGCGCGTCGCCCGCATCGTCGCCGAGACCCCCACCGTCTCGTCGATCTACCTCGACACCCTGGACGGCACCCCACTGCCGGAGGCCCGCCCGGGTCAGTACCTGTCCATCCGCCTCCCCGTCGGCGAGGCGGTCCCCGCGGTACGCAGCTACTCACTCTCCTCCGCGCCCGCAGCCGGCACCTACCGCATCAGCGTCAAGCACGAGCCTCACGGCAAGGTCAGCAGCTACATCCACACCACGCTCCACCCCGGGGACCTCGTGGACGTCGCAAGCCCCCGGGGGACGTTCGTACTCGAAGAGGGAACCCGCCCGGTCGTGCTCGTGTCCGCGGGGATCGGTGCCACTCCCGTGCTCGCCATGCTGCACCGGCTCGCCGCCACGGCGGATCCACGCCCCGTCTGGTGGATCCACACCGCCCGCGACCGCGCCCACCACGCCTTCGCGGACGAGACCCACGCCCTCCTGGAGCAACTCCCCGACGCCCACGAGCACATCTACTACACCGCGGAGACCCCGCACCCCGACGAGCGCCGCATCTCCCGGGGCCGCCCGAACGCCCGATCCCTCGCGGCCCTGGGCATCCCCACCGACGCCGACGCCTATCTCTGCGGACCGTCCGCGTTCATGGACGACCTCGGCGGCCTGCTCCGCGATCACGGACTGGGCCCCGAGCGGATTCACACCGAACAGTTCAGCGCGCTGCCCGCGATCAACCCCGGCGTCACCCCCACCGCGGCGATCCGGCCGCACCAACCACCCGGCCCCACGGGCACCGGCCCCCTCATCACCTTCGCCCGCAGCGGTGTCACCACCCCCTGGTCACCCGCCCGTGCCACCCTCCTCGAACTCGCCGAAGCCTGCGACATCCCCACCCGGTGGTCCTGCCGGACCGGTGTCTGCCACACCTGCGTCACCCACCTCGTGGCAGGCGACGTCACCTACACCACCCCACCCCTCGAACTCCCCGAGCCCGGCACCGTCCTCGTCTGCTGCAGCGAACCGGCCACCGACGTCGTCCTCGACCTGTAGCCGGGACCAGGGACGGACCCTGCTCCGCGTGCGACGGGTGCCGACGACGTACCCGGCCGCGGGCGCCGGACGCGCTCAGCGAGACCGAGGCGAGGAATCCGCCCGGGTGCCGGCGTCGTCGACGGCCCCCGCGCCGAGCAGCCGGAGCAGGCTGGTGCGGAGGGCGTCCTGTGCGGCCGTGGCGGACAGCCGACCGGCGTCCTGCTCCTCGCTCGCGGCATGGCCGAGCCTGATGGTCGCCGCGATCAGCCAGTCGAGGGGGAGCCGGTCGTCGAACTCTCCCGTCCGTCGGCCGCGTTCGATCACCCGTCTGATCCGTTCGGCGACGGGCGTGTGCCGGTCGTGTTCTGCCTGCGGGCCGACAGGGGGTGCGCCGATCAGTTGCAGCAGTACGGGGTGACGCCGGGTCACTTGTGCACCGGCGTCGAGCATGCGCATCAGGGCGTCCGCGGCGGGGCAGGCGTCGAGGTCGGCGGCATCCATGGCGGCGACGGCCCTGCACTCCTCGCAGCGAGGCAGGGACCTGGCCGTCGAGGTCTACTTCTTCGGCCGGTTCGCCCCGGACGGGCGGATGCGACAGGCACACATGACCACCCGCACGGTTCCCGTGGACGGCGACGGGGAGTGAGACGAAGCGAGGATGTGGCCGGGTCTCGTCGCGCGGGACGCGCAGGGTAGGCCGTGCGTGCCGGCCCTGACCGGCTTTGAAGCACCGGCAACGGCATCAGCGCCTACGCGCACACCTACGCGGCACTGGCGCCGGCCGGGGGAGAGGTTGAGGCGCTCTGGCGCGCTCTACGCCAGCGACAGGAAGAGTTTCTCCATGCGGGCGCGCATTTGCTGGGCGTCCTGGCCGTTCGTCCGGCCGGATTCGATGTCGGCCACGCATCGCTGCAGACCGGTCGCGATGATGGCGAAGCCGGCCCGGTCCAGGGCCCGTGACGCGGCGGCGAGCTGGGTGACGACCTCCTCGCAGTCCCGGCCCTCCTCGATCATCCGAATCACTCCGGAGATCTGGCCCTGAGCCCGGCGCAGCCGGTTGAGGATCGACTTCAGTTCAGCGCCCGCCAGATCAAGTTCCATCATCACTCCCCATGAAATACCCCCTGGGGTAATATACCCCCTTTGGCGTCCGAGGTTCCCGGGCATGGCTCTGCCTGCCCGACGACGTGGCCGCCCGTGACGGTCGCCGAGACGGTACGAGGTCGACCACGACCTGAAGCCGGCCGTCGCCCACCTTCCCGCTGATCGGCACCTTCAAGCAGCGCACACCGCCGCCGACGGCAACCGACCTGCTCCCCGGCCGGGGTCGCACCACACTTCGGAATACCCCCCGGGGTACTCATGCTAGGGTGCTCGTATACCCCTGGGGGTAATTTCCCTGGGTGTTTTCGACGGGAAGGAAGCATCCCCGTGTTCTTCATCGACACCATGGACCTCGAGGGCCTGGGGAACCGGAGCTATCTGGCCGGTGGCCGGCGGGCGGCCGTGGCGGTCGACCCGCCGCGCGACGTCGACCAGGTGCTCACGGCGGCCGCGCGACGCGGCGTGCGGATCGTGTATGTGGTGGAGACCCACATACACAACGACTACGTCACGGGTGGCCTGGAGCTGGCCCGGGTGACGGGTGCCGCCTACCTGGTCCCGGCCGGGGCGCACGTCTCGTTCGCGCGGGTGCCGGTGGCCGACGGCGACACCGTCACCGTCGACGGCGGGCTGGACCTGCGCGCGGTCGCCACGCCCGGGCACACCCCGCACCACACCTCCTACGTCCTGCGGGAGCAGGGGCAGCCGGTGGCCGTGTTCACCGGCGGGTCACTGCTGATCGGCACCGTGGGCAGGCCCGACCTGGTCGAACCGCGGCTGACCGAACAACTGGCCCGCGCCCAGCACGCCTCCGCGCACCGCCTGGCGGCCGAACTGCCGGACGAGACCTCCGTACTGCCGACGCACGGCTTCGGCAGCTTCTGCTCCTCCGCGCAGACCTCGGGGGGCGACACCACCACGATCGGCACGGAGAAGTCCGTCAACGCGGCGCTGACCACGGACGTGGACTCCTTCGTCGCCCGGCTGCTCGCGGATCTCGACGACATCCCCGCCTACTACACGCACATGGGCCCGGCCAATTCCGCAGGTCCGGCGCCGGTGGACCTCACCCCTCCGGCCGTCGCGGACGCCGACGAGATCGCCGCCCGGCTCGCGGCCGGTGAGTGGGTCGTGGACCTGCGCAACCGCGTGGCATTCGCCGAGGGGCATGTCGCCGGGTCGTTCAACTTCGAGGCGGACGGCAGGATCGCCACCTATCTGCCCTGGCTGATCCCGTGGGGCAAGCCCGTGACGCTGCTCGCCGAGTCCCCCGAGCAGCTGGCCGACGCCCAGCGCGAACTCGTCCGGGTCGGCATCGACCGCCCGGCCGCCGCCGCGACCGGCACCCCGCGGCAGTGGATCCCGGAGGGCGACGGCCTCGCCTCATTCCCCCGCTCGACCTTCGCGGGCCTGGCCGAGCACGGCACGGACGACGTCGTCGTCCTGGACGTACGCCGCGACTCGGAGCGAGCAGGCGGGTACATCGCGGACTCCGTGCACATCCCGATCCATCGGTTGCACGAGCGCCTGGGCGAGGTACCGGCCGGCACCGTCTGGGTGCACTGCGCCGGCGGGGCGCGCGCCGCTGTCGCCGCCTCCCTGCTGGACGCCGCGGGCCGTGACGTCGTGGCCGTCGACGACGGCTTCGACGCCGCCGCCGAGGCCGGACTGACCGTCGTCGCCTCCGGCTGACGCGACCCGGCCGGACGATCCTCCCGAACCTCCCAAGAGACTGTGATGCCCCACCTCCGCCATTGCGGCCCAGACCACGCAACCGTGCACGCGGCCCACCGACGCACCCACCCACGCACCCACCGGCGCGGCGGGCCCAGCGGCCGGCCGACCTCCGCACTGCCGGCCGAACGCGGCGCCGAGGCCCTCGAAGCCCTCGAAGCCCCCGAGGTCGACGACGGTTCGACGGCATGAGCGCCCTGATTCTCGCGCTCGTCGCCGGAGCCGTCATCGGCCTGGCCCTGGGCGGCCTCGGCGGAGGCGGCAGCGTCCTCGCCGTGCCCGCCCTGATCTACCTGCTCCACTTCACCCCCGCCGAGGCGACGACCGCCGGCCTGGTCATCGTCAGCCTCACCTCGGTCACCGCACTGACCGGCCACGCCCGGGACGGCAACGTCGCCTGGCCGACCGGACTGCTCTTCGCCCTGGCGGGCATCGTGCCCGCGGTGATCGCCGGGGCTGCCGCCGCCCGGCTGCCGGAGTCCGTGCTGACCGTCGCCTTCGCCGTCATAGCGGCGCTCGCCGCCGTGCGCATGCTGCGGCCCCCACGCACCGAGCCGTCCGGCCGGGTCCGCCCCGGCAAGGCCGGCGCGGCGGGCGCCGGGCTCGGTGCGGTGACCGGATTCCTCGGCGTGGGCGGTGGCTTCCTCGCCGTGCCCGCGCTGGTGGGCGTGCTCGGCCTGACCATGCGCCGGGCGGTCGGCACCAGCCTGCTGGTCATCACGGTCAACTCACTCGCGGCCCTGGCCGCCCGGTCCGGCTCCGGGACGCACCTGCACTGGGCGGTCGTCGCACCGTTCACGGCGGCGGCGATCCTGGGCGCCTGGGACGGCAAACGCCTGTCGAAGAGGATCGGGGGCAGAGCACTGCAGAGCGTCTTCGCCTACGTGCTGCTCGCGGTCGCCGCGTTCATGCTCGTCGACGCGCTCACATGACCACGATTCCTTCTCGTACGCCCCTGCACCTCCTCACATGACTCCCCTAGACTCGCCCCACAACACACAAGGACGGCAACCGGCATGACCACCTTCACCACCCTCGACCTGCGCCAGGCCCGGGCCCGGCTGCACGAGCTCACCGTCATCGACGTCCGCACTCCGGGCGAGTACGCCGGCGGGCACCTCCCCGGTGCCCTCAACATCCCGCTGGACCGGCTCGACCAGGCGCTGCCCGACATCCGAACCGCCGCCCTGCGCGGCGAGATCCTCGTCGTCTGCGCCTCGGGAGCCCGCTCCGAGAACGCGTGCCGGACGCTCGCGGAGAACGGCGTCCAGGCCGCCACGCTCGCCGGAGGCACCGGCGCCTGGGCGGCCCAGGGCCACGACCTCCATCACCCCGAGGGCGTTCGGAAGGCCACCTGGGCCATGGAGCGCCAGGTCCGGCTCACCGCCGGCTCGATCGTGCTGCTCGGCCTGGTGCTGGGCGAGACGGTCCACCCGGCCTTCCGGCTGCTGTCCGCCGGCATCGCGGGCGGCCTGGTCTTCTCCGCGGTGTCCAACACCTGCGGCATGGCCGCCGTACTCTCCAGGCTCCCCTTCAACCGGCCCCGTCAGGCCGACCTGGACGCGACGCTGGCACGGCTGCGCAACGGCTGACGTCGCGGCCTCGTTCGCCCGGGCTCGAGCGATCCGTCGGCCTGGCTGCCGCTGCCGACGAGCTCCGCCAACTCGTCGGCCGACTCGGGTGTCAGCCGGTAGAAACCCTGGAGGCCGACCGAGTGCTCGAGGCGGCCGTCCACCACGTACTTCAGACCGCGGGTCCGGCCTCTGCGGTTACGCCAGGTGAGCCTTCCCAGGAGATCGCCGGGGATCGGCTGGTCGAAGCGTACGGGCGTCGCGTCCACGTGCACCGCCGTGGCGCCGCAGCCGCCGGCACCGAGCATCGCCCAGTCGCCGTGCCCGCGAAACGCCGTGTCCCGCCACGTCTCGGGCGCGGCGCCACAGCAGTCGCGGCGCCCCAGGTCGGTCACGCGCATCCGGCTCACCACGTAGACGACGCACCGGTTGACGTGCAGGGCGTACACCTCGTCCCCAGGGCGGGCACCCGACCAGGCGGGCAAGGAGGAATGGACGCCGCTGAAGGCGACCGTCGGCCGCTCTCCGACGCGGCCCGCCTCACGCAGGGCACGGCATGTGTCTTGGGTCCACAGGACGGTGAAGGCATCAGACATGCCGTGATCTTATGAACGGGCACTGACATCGGCCGTGGGGCAGCCGCCACGCTGCTCCTCGTCCGGCAGACCGTCCGTGAAGCGCGCATCCCGTACCGCAGGACACTCCGGGCGCAGCTACAGCCACGCCTGCCGGTTGCGTCCCGCCTCCGGCTGACGAACACGCGCAAGCCGCCACCCACCCTCGCCCTCACGCCCCGATGGCGAGGGTGGTGCCCAGCGCGAGCATGGTGACGGCGACCAGGCCGTCCAGAACACGCCAGGCGGTGGGCCGGGCCAGCAGGCGGCCCAGCAGCCGGGCGCCGAAGCCGAGCGCCGCGAACCAGCAGAGGCTCGCGAGAGCGGCGCCGAGCCCGAAGGTCCAGCGCAGGGGACCGCGGTCGGCGGCGAGGGAGCCGAGGAGGAACACGGTGTCCAGGTAGACGTGCGGGTTGAGCCAGGTCATCGCCAGGCAGGTGAGGACCGCGCGTCTGCGGGACCCGGCGGCTTCGCCCTGCGCCCGCAGTCCGGTGCCGGGCCGGAGGACGCGGCGGGCGGCGAGGACACCGTAGGAGACCAGGAAGACGCCGCCGACGATCCCGACCGCACGGAGTGCGCCCGGCCACGCCACGACGGCCGCCCCGACCCCGCCGACGCCGAGCGCGATGAGCACCGCGTCGGACAGCGCGCAGATGCCGACGACGGCGAGGACGGCGTCCCGGCGCACCCCCTGGCGCAGGACGAACGCGTTCTGGGCGCCGATGGCGACGATCAGGGAGAGTCCGGTGCCGAATCCGGCGGCGGCGACGGCCAGGGCGTGGTGGTTCATGGTGCCGACGCTAAGGAAGCCCCTGATGAAAAGTACAGCTAAAGTTTCTTATGCATCCTTAGCTACTCTTAGCAGCCGTGATGACGGATCTCCCTGTGGAACAGGTGCGGACTCTTCTCGCCGTGGTCGACGAGGGCACCTTCGACGCGGCGGCCGCGGCGCTGCATGTGACGCCGTCGGCGGTCAGCCAGCGCATCAAGGCACTGGAGCAGCGCACCGGCCGCGTGCTGCTGCAGCGCACCAAGCCGGTACGGCCCACCGAGTCCGGCGCGGTGCTGGTGCGGTTCGCCCGGCAGCTCGCACGGCTGGAGCGGGACGCGTGGGGCGAGCTGGGACTCAGCGGCGCCGGACAGCCGACGCGGGTGTCCGTCGCGGTGAACGCGGACTCGCTGGCGACCTGGTTCCTGCCGGCCCTGACCCGGGTGACCGGGCTCTGCTTCGAGCTGCACCGGGAGGACGAGGACCACACGGCGACCCTGCTGCGCGAAGGCCTGGTGATGGCGGCGGTGACCTCCTCGGCCGACCCGGTGCCCGGCTGCACGGTCCGCCCGCTCGGCCGGATGCGGTACCTGCCGGTGGCGGAGCCGGGTCTCGCGGCACGCCTGATGACCGGGCCGCTCCCGGAGGCGCTGTCCCGGGCCCCCGTCGTGGTCTTCGACCGCAAGGACGACTTCCAGGACGGTTTCGTGCGCCGGCTGGGCCGCACCTCCGCCGCCGCGGACCGGCACCACGTCCCCACCTCCGAGGGCTTCTGCGAGGCGGTCGCGGCCGGACTCGGCTGGGGCATGGTCCCGGAGGTCCAGGCCGCTCCGCTGCTGGAAGCGGGGCGTCTGACCCTGCTGGCGCCCGGGGAATGGATGGACGTCACCCTGCACTGGCAACAGTGGAAGCTCGACTCCCCGGCACTGGCGGCACTGGCCGACGCGGTCACGGCCACCGCGGCCGAGGCTCTCCGGCAGTGAAGGATCACCGGGCCGTTTCCCCGACTACCGGGCCGTTCCCCCGACGATGCCGAGAAACTCATCCGTGGTGAGGACGGCATGGGCATACGCCGGCGCGTTGATGTCGAACGTCGCCTTCATCTCGTCCCAGTCGAACGATCCGATGGCGTCGCGAACGAGGGTGACGTGGTATCCCAGTTCCTGGCCGAAGCGGGCGGTGGTGTCCACACAGGTGTTGGCTTTCATGCCGATGAGCACGATCTTCTTGACCCCGTGCTGCTTGAGCATCATGTCGAGGTCTGTGTTCGCGAAGCCACTCGACGCCCAGTGCTGCCGCATGACCAGCTCGCCCTCTCGCGGCACGAAGTCAGGGTGCCATTCAGCACCCCAGCTGCCGGCAGCGAAGGTCTGCCGTTCGACGACATGCCGCTGGGTCGGGGACAGGTGATCCCATGTGCTGTAGTCACCCGGCGCCGTCTGGTGGTGGGGCACGATGAAGACGCGGAAACCTTGGTCGCGGGCAGTGGCCAGCATGACTCGCATGTGGTCGAGGAGCCCTACGCCTTCCGCGACCTCCTTGGCCCGCGGCCACAGCTTCCCACCCTCGGACAGGAAGTCGTTGTACGGATCAATGATCAGCAGAGCCGTCTCTTCGGGTGGATAAGCTGCGGTCTCGGCATTCATCTCGTTCCTCGGATCCGTCTCCCGGCAGGACTTCAGGGGAGCGACGGTCACTGGCCAAAGCTCGAGAGAGAACTCAAAACAGGACGAACTCGGGCGACCATCGTCCCATGCTCGATGTACGGGTGCATCCGGTCCGGAAGCAACTCCCCGGGACGTCCCAGGAGATCCTCATCTCGGCTGCGACGCGGGTATTGCGGTGCGGCGCAGGTCTTTCCTACCGCCATGGGTCGAGGGCGTGTTTGCCGCGGGTCCGGCCCGCCTCGAGTCGCTGAAGCACTGCCGGTCCTTCGGACAGGGGGTGAACGTGGGGGGTGCCCGGCGGGTACACGCCGTGGGTGATGAGTGCCTCGATCTCGGCGAGCAACTCTCGGTAGATCGAAGGGACCGCCGTGGCCAGGGCACCGATGTGCAGGCCCTTGAGCTGGACCTGGTGGGCGAAGATCAGGTCGTGCGTGGTCAGGCCGGCCTCACCGGAAGCGGCACCGAACACGACGACGCGTCCGACGAACGGCTTGGTGACCGCCAGACTGACGGGGAACGTGGCCTGTCCCACGGATTCCAGGACCAGGTCGACACCGCCGCTCAGGCGGATGATCTCCTCGGTCAGGTCGGGGCGCGCGCTGTCCAGGACCTCGTCGGCGCCGAGCGCTGTGACGGTGTCGTGCTTGGCCCGGGAAGCCGTGGCGATCACGCGCGCGCCGTAGTGGCGGGCGAGGCGGACGGCCGCCTGCCCCACGCCTCCGGCCGCGGCGTGGACGAGCACGGTGTCACCTGCCTCGACCTCGCCCAGCGGTTTCAGTGCCGCCAAGGCGGTCGCCCAGTTCAGCACCAGGCCCAGGGCCTCGGCGTCGCTCCAGCCGGACGGGACGGGAAGCACTTCCGCGGCCCGCATCGTCATGTACTGCGCGAACGCGCCCGGGCCGGTTCCGACCACGTGGGTGCCGACCGGGAGCGGGTTCTCCACCGCCGGGCCGACGCCCACGATCACGCCGGCTGCTTCGAAGCCCGCCACGTAGGGCGCCTGCGGACCTCCCCCATAGGTTCCGCGGGTCTGCATGACGTCCGCGAAGTTGACCCCGGCCGCGCCGACCCGGATCAGGTACTCGCCGGGCCCCGGGGCGGGCCGATGACGGTCGGTCGTGAGGGCCAGGTCCTTCGGCCCGCGCTGCGACTGCTGGACCAGTGCCCGTACCGTCTCAACGGTGTGCTGCTGCTCGGTGATCTCCATGCACCGCACCGTAGAAGCCTCACACCGGTGTCAAGGTCAAACGGCGATCATGCGCCGGCGGGACGAGCCTGTCGCAGGTAGCCGTCGAGTGCCTGCTGCTGCGCGCTGAGCATGGCGATGCGTGCGGCGAGCCGATCGCGATAACTCCGCACCTCGTGCAGGAACTCCGCGCACACCACACCGGTGCCGCCATCATCCGGTCGGCCGGTGAGGTGGGGCAGAACCTCCTTGATCAGCCGCACCGGCAACCCGGACTCAAGCAGCGAGCGGATGACGAGCACCCGGTCGACGGTGGACCGGCAATAGTCGCGGTACCCGTTGCCGCAGCGGCCAGGGACGATCAGGCCCTCGTCCTCGTAGTAGCGCAACGACCGTGCGCTCACGCCGCTGGCCCTGGAAGCCTCGCCGATCCTCATGGTCGGAGCCAACGTCCGTGTGCTCCGCCGTCTTCCCGGCACGGCGCCCTCGATGAGCAACTGCCGCCCGCGCACGAGATCGTTAGGGTGGCCCCGTGACTGACGAGACCCTGGACAGGCCGAACCGCTTCCGCGCCGAGGCGGCATCCCGAGACCTGCCGTCGGAGGAGGTGGAGGAGTGGATACGCGTCGCCCTTCCTGCGGTGTACATGGCTGAGGACGGTGACGGGCCCCTCGCCGCCCGGGTGGGTGGCGACCCGATGCTGCCGCACGACGTGCCGGACCCGTCCGATCCCTTCGTGGCCGCCGTCGACCTCGCGGCCCTTCCCCCGGGGGCCACCAACCTCCCGCTCCCCGCCGACGGGCACCTGCTCTTCTTCGCCGCCCCCGACGTGGGTGGCGTCCAGGGACACGTGCCGGACGCGGTGATGTACATCCCCGTCGGGACACCGACCACCCGACGCCCCCTGGAACACGGTTGGCGCAAGCCGTACCAAGTGCGGGAACTGCGCACGCTCTGGCACCAGTTGAGCCCGCAGATGCCAGAGAGCTTCGCCCTGGACACATGGGGCGACTTCCCCGACGACGAACAGTTCGAACGCGCCGAAGAGCTCGCCGACGCCTGGTCCCAGGTGGGCGGCCACCGGCCTCCCTGGACCCTCCAGATCGGCGGCCACCCGGTCTCTCCTCAGAACGACCCGGTCCACTACGCCCGCGACCCCGATCAGGACGACACCGCCGAGCAGGGCGGCACGGACGGCGGCGTGGGCACTGACGACTGGACTCTCCTGGCCACCTGGAGATGCGGCGACGACGTCACGGAACTGGACTCCGGCGTGGCCCACTGGGTGATCCGCCGCCGGGACCTGGCGGCCCTGCGCTTCGACCGAGCCCACCGCTACGTCGAAATGGCCTGACCGTCCGGCAGGGACGGGCCCCACGGCGGTGCCCGCTACGGCCCCAAGTGCCGGTTCGTGCCTGCGGGCCGGCATCTCGGGGCTCACGAGTCGAACCAGCGCAGCCAGATGGGCGTGTCCGTCCCTGCATGCCAGTTCTGGAATGCGGCGCGGCGCTGTTCGGGGGTGCCCAGCGGCTCCTCGTGGGCGAGCCAGTCGAGGTACCACTCCGCGAAACTCGCCGGTCGGCGGGCATCGTTCAGGAGCGGATTCAGACGATCGCAGGTCGCGCGCCCGTCGAACCACATGGTCCCTCGCATGGGCCCGCTCACCACCAGGAGCGTGGAGAAGCCGCAGCCGTCGTCGCAGAGCAGGACGGCCCCGTGAGTCCGGGCGTCCTCCGCCGCGGCGGCGGCCTCCTGCCAGGCGTCGTGATCGGCTTGGTAAGCCGCGGCGGAGGCGTAGTCCTCCCGCTTCGGTTCGGTCTCCCACAGGTCTTCACTTGCCGCGAGAGCGGTGTCGTGATCGGGGAACGGGAGATGCAGATTCGCATGTTCCCCGTACCGGGCACCGTCCCATCCCCAGCGCGACCCGTCGAACGACAGTGTGCGCACGCGGCCACCGGCGCTGACATGAAGCAGGTACCGGCGATAGTCGTCGGGAAAGGCCACGCCGAACTGTGCCTCGGCCTGACGTACCTGCGCCTCGCTCAAGACCGGCGGGAGGCCACCGTACCGGCCGACGTCCTTACCGCGTCGTGCGTAGAGGGCGATGGTCCGCTCTCGCACCTCGTCCCAGTCCACCGCCCGCATGCCCGGAACGATAACCCGTCGACCCGTCCACAGCGGACGACAAAAAGCAAAGGCAAGGAGTTCGCGCACTCCTTGCCACTCTCAACGTATAGCGCACAGGGGGCCTTGCGGCAAGGCCCCCTCTGTGCCGCAGAATCTCCGGCCGGTGGCAGAACCTGAGGACATCGGGTGGCCGGAAGCTGATGAAATGGGGGACTTGATGACTGACGTGATCATTGTCGGTGGTGGACCGACCGGGCTGATGCTGGCCGCGGAGTTGCGGCTGCACGGCGTGCGTGTGCTCGTGCTGGAGAAGGAGGCGGAGCCGACGAAGGTGGTCCGCGCGCTCGGACTGCATGTGCGCAGCATCGAGGTGATGGACCAGCGCGGCCTGCTGGAGAGGTTCCTCGCGCTCGGTAAGCAGTACCGTGTCGGCGGCTTCATCGCCGGCATCGACAAGCCCTGGCCCGACCGGCTGGACACCGCGCACGGGTACGTCCTGGGCATCCCGCAGCCCGTGACGGCCCGGCTGCTGTCCGAGCACGCCACCGAGCTGGGCGCCGAGATCCGCTCCGGCTGCGAACTGGTCGGGCTGAGCCAGGACGAGGAGGGGGTGACCGCCGAGCTGGCCGACGGCACGCGGCTGCGCTCGCGCTATCTCGTCGGCTGCGACGGCGGCCGCAGCACCGTGCGCAAGCTGCTCGGCGTCGGCTTCCCCGGGGAGCCCAGCAGGGTCGAGACGCTGCTCGGCGAGATGGAGATCGGCGTGGACCAGGAGACGCTGACCACCGTGATGACCGAGGTCCGCAAGACCCAGAAGCGGTTCGGCTTCGCGCCCTTCGGGGAGGGGGTGTACCGCGTCGTCGTGCCCGCCGAGGGAGTGGCCGAGGACCGTACGGTCCCGCCCACGATGGAGGAGTTCAAGCAGCAGCTGCGGGCGACCGCCGGCACCGACTTCGGTGTGCACTCGCCGCGCTGGCTCTCCCGCTTCGGCGACGCCACCCGGCAGGCCGAGCGCTATCGCGTCGACCGGGTGCTGCTGGCCGGCGACGCGGCACACGTCCACCCGCCGACCGGCGGACAGGGCCTCAACCTCGGCATCCAGGACGCGTTCAACCTCGGCTGGAAACTGGCCGCCGAGATCGCCGGCTGGGCGCCCGAGGGGCTGCTGGACAGCTACCAGGACGAACGGCACCCGGTGGCCGCGACCGTGCTGGACCACACCCGTGCGCAGATGCACCTGATGGCCACCGAGCCCGGTCCCCAGGCGGTGCGCCGGCTGGTGGCGGAACTGATGGACTTCGAGGAGGTGAACCGGTACCTCATCGAGAAGATCACCGCGATCGGCATCCGCTACGACTTCGGTGAAGGGCACGAGCTGCTCGGCCGGCGGATGCGGGACGTGGAGCTGAAGCGGGGGCGCCTGTACGAGCTGATGCACGGCGGTCGCGGACTGCTGCTCGACCAGACCGGCCGGCTCTCGGTGGCGGGCTGGGCGGACCGCGTCGACCACGTCGTCGACGTCAGCGCGGAGCTCGATGTGCCGGCGGTGCTGCTGCGGCCGGACGGCCATGTGGCATGGGTCGGTGAAGACCAGCGGGATCTGCTCGGCCGGCTGCCCACGTGGTTCGGCGCCGCCGCGGGCTGAGCGCGCGGCCTCAGCCCGAGCGGACCTTCGTGCCCGCCACGCCTGCCACGCGGCGCCACGCCACACCACGCCACGCCGCGCCGTGCGGCGGGCGTGGCCGCCGCGACCCCGCCCCGTTCACTAGGCTTACGGTGCATCAGCAGGTCAGCGTGCAAGGGGGGTACGCCGAGCGACACCACACGGGACCCCGTCAAACCGGTCACCGGCCGCGGTCAGGACCCGCGGCAGAACGTCGCTGACCTGGTACGAGGTGGAGTCCGGTGGTGGAGAAGCGGATGACGGAGCTCAGCGAAAGCCACGACGATCCGTTCGCCCAGCACCTGGCCGCTGTGGCGGTGCTCGACGACCGCGGAGCGGTGGTCGGCTGGAACCGGCGGGCCGAGGAACTGCTCGGTCACCCGGACACAGCCGTGATCGGTCGTCCGGCACTCGAGGTCCTCGTCGATCCTCGCGATCTGCCGGCCGTACGACAGGCAGCGGCCAGATGCAGGAGAGCCGGCGGCTGGTTCGGGGTGCTGAGGGTGCGGCACAGCGACGGACGGCTCGTGGAGATGGGGCTCAGGGCCCATGCGCTCACCCGCGGCGACGGGATCCGTGAATGGTTTCTGGCCGGAGCCCTCGCGGTCGACGTGCTGGAGTGGCAGAGGGACCGCGCGGTGCTCGACGGGTTGTACCGCCGGTGCCCCATCGGCCTCGTCGTGCACGGCCCCGACCTTCGGCTGCTCCGGGTCAACCGGGCCATCGAACGCTTCACCGGCGTCCCGGCAGCGGAGTTCCGGGGGCTGCCCACCGGCTGTTTCCTCCTGCCCGACGACGCGCGCAGGGCCGTGGACCGGGTGCGCCGGGTGATCGAGACCGGAAGGCCCATGGTCTACTCCGAGCAGCTCGTCCGCATGGAGTGGGATCCGGCACGCGAGCGGGTCGCGATGGTCTCGTCCTTCCCCATGAAGGATCCCTCCGGCCGCATCCTGGGCGTGGCCGAGATGATCGAGGACATCACCGAACGCTATCGGGCCCAGCGTCGGCTCGCGCTCCTCGACCAGGCCGGCAGCCGTATCGGAACCACCCTCGACGCGGCCGAGACCGCCCGGGAACTGGCCGAGGTGATGGTGCCTCACCTCGCCGACCACGCCTCGGTGGACCTCCTTCAGCAGGTGACACGCGGTGAGGAACCGGCGCAGGCACTGGCAGGGCCCGTCGTGCGCGTCGGGACCAGCGGCGTCGGTGCCCGGCAACCCGGTCCGCCCCACCCCCAGGGCGAGCCGGTGGAGTTCGCACCCGACACTCCCGAGGCCAGATGCCTGGCCGAAGGCCGGCCCGTCCTGGAGGCCGTGCTCCCGCCCGACTGGTTCTCCAGCCAGGGCCGGCAGGGGACCCACGCTCCGGAACTCGGCGCGCACTCGCTGATCGTCGTACCCCTGGCCGCGCGTGGCCTGGTGCTGGGCGTGATGACCCTGTGGCGTTCGCGCCGCCCCGATCCCTTCGAGGCGGACGACCTCACCCTCGCCCAGGAACTCGCCGCGCGCGCCGCCGTCGCCATCGACAACGCCCGGCGCTTCACCCAGCAGCAGCAGACCGCCTTCACCCTCCAGAGCAGCCTGCTGCCCCGTACGGTCCCGGACCAGTCGGCCGTCGAGGTGGCCCTGCGGTACCTTCCGGCAAGCGCGGCGCCGGGCCTGGGCGGCGACTGGTTCGACGTCATCCCCCTGTCCGGTGCCCGGGTCGCCCTCGTCGTCGGCGACGTGGTGGGACGCGGCATCCACGCCGCCGCCACCATGGGCCGGCTGCGTACCGCCGTGCACACGCTCGCCAGCCTCGACCTGGAACCGGACGAGGTCCTCTCCCGCCTGGACGACCTGGTCCTGATGCTGGCGGCCGAACAGGAGGCGGCGGGCGAGCGGCCCGTGGGCGAGCAGGTCGTCGGCGCCACCTGCCTGTACGCCGTGTACGACCCGGTCTCCGGGCGTTGCTCCGCGGCCCGCGCCGGCCATCCGCCGCCGGTGGTGACGACCCCGGACGGACAGGCGGCCCTGCTCGACCTGCCCGCCGGTCCACCGCTCGGCCTGGGCGGCCTGCCGTTCGAGGCCCGGGACGTCGAACTGGCCGAGGGCAGCCTGCTGTGCCTCTACACCAACGGACTCATCGGCGAACGCCACATCGATGCCGACGCGGGCCTGGCCACCCTGCGCGCGGCGCTCACCCGCCCCGCGGACGCACTGGAACGGACATGCCAAGCAGTGGTCGACGCCCTCGTGCCCGCGCGCCCCAGCGACGACATCGCCCTGCTGATCGCCCGCACCCGCATGCTGTCACCGGACGACGTCGCCTCCTGGCAACTGCCACCGGAGCCCGGAAGCGCCGCCCGGGCCCGCGAGCTGACCTCCGCCCAGCTCGCCGAATGGGGCCTGGAGCACCTGGCGTTCACCACCGAGCTGATCGCCAGCGAACTCGTCACCAACGTCTACCGGTACGCCGGCGGCCCCGCCACCCTGCGGCTCATCCGCGAACGGTGTCTGGTGTGCGAGGTCAGCGACACCAGCCACACCTCGCCCCACCTGCGCCGCGCCCGCACCACCGACGAGGGCGGGCGCGGCCTTTTCCTGGTGGCCCAGTTGGCCGAACGCTGGGGCACCCGCTACAGCCGCGACGGCAAGACGGTGTGGACCGAACAGCCCCTGGGCGGCGCGTTCACCTGACGGCCCCGGCGGGACCGCTACTCCTGCCCGGGGACCGCCATCTCCCCGAGCAGGGACCAGTCGTTCTGCTCGACGGTCATGTTGACGATGCGCGGCGTCTCGGCCAGATGGGGCGGCAGCGACTGCTGCGCGGCCTTGAAGTGCGCGGACTGCACATGCGCGGCCCCGGCCTCGTCGTCGCGGAACGCCTCGACCAGCACGTACTCCGTCGAGTCCTCGATGCTGCGCGACCAGTCGAACCACAGGCAGCCCGGCTCGGCGCGGGTGGCGCTGGTGAAGTCAGCGGTGATCTCGGGCCAGCGGTCGGCGTGCTCGGGGCGGACTCGGAACTTGGCGGTGATGAAGATCATGGGCAGCATCGTACGACCTCGTAGTGCCGTCGCTGTTCCTGTCGCTCCTGCCGTTGCGCGGGCCGGCCCACGCCGGCCGGGCGTCAGCGGGGCGCCATGCGGAGAGCGCCGTCCAGCCGGACGGTTTCGCCGTTGAGCATGGGGTTGGTGAGGACGTGCTCCACCAGAGCGGCGTATTCGTCCGGGGCGCCGAGGCGGGCCGGGTGCGGGACCTGTGCGCCGAGAGCCGCCCGGGCCGCGTCCGGCAGGCCCGCGAGCATGGGCGTCTCGAACAGGCCCGGCGCGATGCTCACCACCCGTATCAGGCTCTCGGCGAGGTCCCGCGCCAACGGAAGCGTCATTCCGCTGACGCCTGCCTTGGACGCGGCGTACGCGGCCTGTCCGATCTGCCCGTCGAACGCGGCCACCGAAGCCGTCGTGACCACGACGCCGCGCTCGCCCCCGATCGGCTGCTGCGCGGCGATGCGCCGGGCGGCGAGCTGGACGACGTTGAAGGTGCCGATCAGGTTGACCTCGACCACGCTGCGAAAGGCGGCGAGACCGGAGGCCGGGTCCTGCGCCGGCAGACGGATGCCCCGCAGGACCCCGGCGCAGGTGACGACGGCGCGCAGCGGCCCCAGTCCCCCGGCGGTGTCCAGGGCGCTCGCCACCTGCTCGGCGCTGGTGACGTCGGCCGCGACGAAACACGCCCGGTCGCCCAGCTCTTCGGCGGCCTGCGCCCCGTCCGAGGTCGGCAGATCGACGAGTACGGCCGTGGCTCCGGCCTCGACGAGCCGGCGCGCGGTCGCCAGGCCCAGGCCCGACCCGCCTCCGGTGATCAGTGCGACGTTTCCCTTGATGTGCAACGTGCTGCTCCTCAGGCTGTCAGGAGGGTCCGTGTGTAGGGGTGGGACGGACGGGTGGTGAGCCGGTCGGCGGTGCCCTCCTCGACGACGGTTCCCCCGCGCAGCACGGCCGCACGGTGTGCGACGTGGCGGATGACGTCGAGGTCGTGGGAGATGAACAAGTAGGCGACGCCGAGGGTCTGCTGGAGTTCGACGAGCAGGTTGAGGACGTGGGCCTGCACGGACAGGTCCAGCGCGCTGGTCGGCTCGTCGCAGACGATCAGGTCGGGTTCGAGGACGAGGGCGCGGGCGATGGCGATGCGCTGGCGCTGTCCCCCGGAGAAGGCGGCAGGGTAGCGCTCGGCGGCGTCCGCGGTCAGACCGACCAGGTTCAGGCTGTCGCTCACACGTGCCGCGGCCTGGCCGCGGGTGTGCCGCCGCGTGATGTGCAGCGGTTCGCTCAGGGTCTGGCCGATGGTGCGTGAGGGGTTGAGCGAACCGTACGGGTCCTGGAACACCACCTGGATGTGCCGGGCGAGCCGGCGGCGCCGCGCGGGCGGTGCGTGCGTGATGTCCTCGTCCTGGACGGCGCCGTGGAAGACGATGCGCCCGGCGGCGGGCCGCACCAGGCCCAGGATCGCCTTGCCGATCGTCGACTTGCCGGAGCCCGACTCCCCCAGCAGGCCCAGTGTCTCACCGCGGGAGAGGCGCAGGGTGACACCGTCGACGGCGGGGCGCAGCGGGTGCCGGCTCCGGCCGCGCCGCCCGTAGGAGACACTCAGCTCCTGCACCTCCAGCAGCGGTTCGGTCGCGTCGGTCGGCGGCCGCGCGGCCACGGCGGTGTCAGGAGCGTACGGGTGCCCCTCGTCCGCGGCGGTCTCAGGAACGTACGGCGGTCGCTCGGTCACGGTCGTCTCCTTTGCCGAGTTCGGTGTGCCGCAGGCAGCGGGTGCCGCGGTCGGGCGCGGGTTCCAGCAGGGGCACTGCCGCCGCGGCGCAGGCCGGCGTGGCGAGCGCGCAGCGGGCGGCGAAATGGCAGCCCGGGGGCCACTCGTGGGGAGCCGGGACCGTGCCGGGGATCGCCCGCAGCGGCTCTCGGGGAGCGGCGCGGCCGGGCGCCGAGGCGAGCAGCCCGGCCGTGTAGGGGTGCCGAGGGTGCGCGAGCAGATCGGCCGTCGGACCCGACTCGACGACCTGGCCGGCGTACATCACGTACGTCCGCCGGCACATCCGTGAGATGACCTTCCAGTCGTGGCTGATGAGCAGGACCGCCAGGCCGCGCTCGCGCTGCACCTGTCGGAGCAGGTCGAGGACTTCGGCGCGTACGCCGGCGTCCAGTGCGGTGGTGGGCTCGTCGGCGATCAGAAGGTCCGGCTCCCCGGCCAGGGCCAGGGCGATGGCGGCGCGCTGTGCCATTCCGCCGGAGAGTTCGTGGACATGGCAGGTGGCGACGTGTTCTGGCTCGGCGACGCGTACGGCGCGCAGCAGTTCGACGGCCCGGGCGCGGGCGGCCCGGCGTGTGCCGCCGTGGTGGCGGCGGACCAGTTCCGCGATCTGTCCGCCGACCGGGATCACGGGGTCGAGGGAGGTGAGGGGAGTCTGCGAGACCAGGGCGATGCGCCTGCCGCGCAGCGCGCGGACGGTCCGCGGGTCCGCGCCTACGAGTTCGGTGCCGTCGAAGACGATGCTGCCCTCGGTGATCTCGCCCCGGCCGGGCAGGAGTCCCAGGATCGCCCGGCCGGTGACGGACTTGCCGCAGCCCGACTCGCCGACCAGGCCCACGGTCTCCCCAGGGCCGATGTCGAGGTCCACGCCTTCCACTACGGTGGTCATGCCGTGCGGACCGGGGAGCGCGACGGTGGCGTCATGGATCGACAGCAGGGCGGGGGAGGAGTCCGTGCGCGAGGCGGGCACCGGTGGATGCGATGTGCCCTTGCGGGGCCGGGAAGCCCGGGACCGCGATGGGCGTGAGCGGGGTGCGGGCGGCGTGGCCGTCGTGGACCGGCCCGCCCCGGCGTCCCGGACGGCGTCGCCGAGCACCCCGCACGCCAGGATCGCCAGACCGAGCACGACACCGGGTGGCGCGAGCAGCCATGGCTGCCGGTCGGTGACCGCGGCCGCGTCGGCGATCATGTTGCCCCAGGTGGGTGTGGGCGGGTCGGCGCCGAACCCCAGATAGCTCAGACCCGCGTCGATCATCAGGGCCCCGCCGGCGAACAGCGAGACCTGGACGACGACCGGCCCCGCCACCCGCGGCAGCACATGGCGCACCAGGATGTGACGCCGGCCCAGGCCGCTCACCCGAGCCGCCGCGACGTACAACTCCTGCCGTACGGCGAGGGTGGCACCCCGCACCACCCGGGCGACGCCGGGGGAGACCAGCACCCCGAGCACCGCCATCGCCAGGACCTGGTGGTCGCCGACGACGGCGAGGACGACGAGCAGGGTGACCAGCACGGGGATCGCGAGCATGACGTCCACCGCCCAGGAGAAGACCCGGTCGAACCAGCCGCCGAGGAAACCGGCCGTGACCCCGCAGCCGGCGCCGACGACGAGCACGGTCGACGCGGCCACAGCGGCGTCAATCAGGCTGGGACGGCCGCCGTACATGAGGCGGCTGAGCACGTCCCGGCCCAGGTTGTCGGTGCCCAGCGGATGCGCCGCGCCCGGACCGGTGAGGACGTGGTCCAGGTCGGTGGCGGTCGGGCCGTGCGGCGCGAGCCACGGAGCGGCGAGGGACGCCAGGACCAGCAGCGCGAGGTACGCCAGGCACACGAGGGCGGCCGGGCGCCGCAGCACGGTGCGCACCATCGGCGCGGGCCGGTGGCGTCGTACGGCGGAGGGCAGTTCGGTCATGGCACACGCACCTTGGGGTTGAGCCGGGCGTAGGCGAGGTCGACGGCGAGGTTCACGGCGACGACCACCAGCGTGAACACCACGACCACACCTTGGATCACGGGGATGTCGTGCTGGGTCGTGGCCTGCGCGGCGAGACCGCCGAGGCCGGGCATGGCGAAGACGGCCTCCACGAAGACGGTGCCGCTGAGCAGGCCGACGGAGGTGAGGCCGACCAGCGTCACCACGGGTATGGCCGCGTTGCGCAGCGCGTGCCGCAGGACGACGGAGGCCCGCGAGGCCCCGTTGGCGCGCAGCGTGGTGACGAAGTCCCGGGAGAGGGCCTCCAGCATCGCGTCGCGTGTCTGTTTGGCGAACACCGCGATGCCGGGCAGCGCCAGGGTGGCCACAGGCAGCACGAGACTGCGCGCCCACCCGGCGGGGGCGTCGGCGAACGCCACGTACCCGGTCGCGGGGAACACCGGCACGGCCACGGCGAGCAGCGCCACCAGGACCAGCGCCAGCCAGAAACCGGGCAGCGCGTACCCGATCAGCGACACCAGGTCCACGGCACGGCCGATACGCCCGCCGCGCACCGCGCTCAGCACGCCCAGCGCCACCCCGAGCACGGCCGTGACGGTGGTGGTGCACACGATCAGTGAGAGCGTCACCGGCAGACGGCCCGCGATCTCCGCGCCGACGTCGAGTCCGCTGATCGGCGAGGAGCCCAGGTCGCCGCGCAGCGCCTGGCCCAGCCAGTGGGCGTACTGGACCAACACCGGTTCGTCCAGGTGCAGTCGGTGGGCCAGGAGCCGGTGGGCCTCGGGGCTGTAGTGATCGCCCAGGATCGTGCGGGCGGTGTCTCCGGGAGCCGCCGCCTGGAGCAGGAACGTCAGCAGTGAGACGAGGAGGACGAGCACGGCCGAGACCAGCAGCCGGCGTGCGATCAACCGCAGCATGGCGTTCAGGCTCCCGGGCCCGCCGCCGGGCGCCAGTCGACGACGCTCGGGAACGGCCTGTCCCGCACCGCCTCGATCCGCACGCTGTCGCGGTGGAAGAGGAACACCGGACTCAGGCACACCGGCAGGAACCAGGCCTGCTCCACCACCCGCCGGACGATGTCCCGGTCCAGCCCCGAACGGGTCTTCTCGTCCGCGGCGGCCGCCTGCCGGTCCAGCCGTTCCAGTTCGGGATCGGAGCTGTGGAAGGGGTTCATGCCGACGGCGTCCCGCAGCCACAGCCCCCGGCCCATGAAGTAGACCGGCAGCGCACCCCAACCCATCGTGGACGCGGGATACTTGGTGATCTCCTGCGCCGCGCCGGCGGGATCCTTCGCCGTGATCCGCATCCGGACGCCCACCTTCTCCAGGTCGGCGGCTATGGCCTGGGCGATCTCCCCGGGGAACGCGGGGGTCGACGGGACGACCACCGGCAGGGTGAAGCCGTCGGCGTGCCCGGCCGCGGCCAGGAGCTGCTTGGCCTTGACCGGGTCGTGGGGGTAGAAGACGGTGTCGTTGTGGCCGTCCTGACCGGGCACCGCCGGCTGGTCGGTGGGTGTGCCGTAGGCACCGAGCAACGCCTTGGTGATCTTCTGGCGGTCCACGGCGTGGTTGAGGGCCTGCCGCACGCGGACGTCACGCAGCGGCGGGCACAGCTTTCCGGCACGGTCGTTGAGCTGGATGCCCATCACGATGTTGGGGCTGGAGGCGACCTTCAGCCCCGCCCGCGCCGCGCCGGAGGCGATCGCGTAGCTTCCGGAGATGACATCGACCTGGCCGGTCTTGAGCGCGGCGAGGGCGGTGTTCTCGTTGGGCAGGACCTTGATGACGATCCTGTCGTAGCGGCGGTCCTTCGCGTTCCAGTACCTCGGATTGGGCACGTAGGTGTAGTGGTCGCCCGCCACCGTCTCCGCCGGAGCCAGCATGTAGGGGCCCGCGCCGTAGGTACGGCGTGCGAGTCCGCCCGGATCGGCGAGCGCTCGGGGGCTGATCAGGTTGCCCGCGAAGTAGTCCTGGGTGAAGAGCGCAGGCAGCTGCGGGTGCGGCTGGGAAAGAGCGAGATGGACCGTGTGCTCGTCGAGTGCCTCCACCTTGGCGACGGGCGCGAGGAAGGCCGCCGCCTGGCCCGCCGCCTGCTTGAAGTACGCGATGTTCCGCTCGACCGCCTCGGCGTCGAGCGGCGCGCCGTCGCTGAAGGTCACGCCCGCACGGAGCTTGATCTCGAAGGCGGTGTTCCCCTTGCCGAGGTACCTCCACGAGGTCGCCAGGCGCGGTCGCAGACTGCCGTCGGCGGCGCGGTGGATCAGCGGGTCGTAGGCCGGGTTGAGGTAGAACAGCGACTCGCCACCGGCCTTGGCGGGGTCGAGACTGACCGGCGGCCAGAACTGTCCGATGCGCAGGGTGCTGTGCGAGGTCGCCGAGCCGGCGGAACCGGCGCCACCGCTGCACGCGGTCAGCGTCAGTCCGGAGGCGAGCACGGTCGCCGTGGCCGCGAACCGCCGTCGCGACAGGCCTGGCCGGTCCGGCACCGCGGCTTCGGTGAGGCGGGCGGGGAGTGTCCCGCCGAGGGATGCGGTGCTCATCGTGGGCTCCTGTGGTGAGAGAGGGCGGGCGGGTGAGGAGGACCGGCGGTCCACTGGCGGTCGAACAGCAGGTGACCGTCGAGCGTGATCCGGCCGGTGGCCCGCACGCCGGAGGCCTGGGCGGTGATGTCGGCGTCGACGGTGATGTGGTGACCGGTGTCGGTGTGGACTTCGCCGAAGGCGCTGACGGTGACGGTGGCGGCGTCCGGCCGCACGCGGTCGGCCGTCGCGGTGATCTCCTGCCGGCCGCGCACGCGGTGGGCGCGGCCGTGGGCGTGCGGTACGGCGGCTCCGTCGTCGCTCAGGGCGATGCGTACGGAGACCGTGTTGCCGAGGTGGTCGTCGGCGATCTCCCAGACGGGTGGGCCGGGAGCCGAAGCGGCGGCCGCGGGGACGGGTGCCGTGCCCGGGGTCGGGCGCTCGGAGGTCGTGCCGGTGGCCACGGACAGCAGCTCCAGGAGTGAACTCGGATCCGGGGCGGGGAAGTCGAGCACGTCCGCGTTCTCGACGCGCTCCGCGGGCAGGACGGGCAGCACCAGCCCGGTCACCTCGGGCCACGCGTCCGCGCACCCCGGCTCCTCGGGCCAGACACGCGGGAAGTCGCCCGGCGCGACGACGACGCGCAGCCGGTGTCCGGGACGCAGCTCGTACGCCGTCGGACCGAGCATGACGTCGACGGTGCCGCCGGCGAGCGGCTCCCCGGCCCACAGACCGGCGCAGACCAGGGTGGAACGGCCCATCGGATCGACGTCCGTGAGCTTCACCGACACGCGCGGCCAGGGCGCGGTGACGGTGACCACGGGACGCCCGCACAGCAGTTGCGGCACGCGGCACGGCGGCGATGTCAGGCACAGACTGTGCGTGTCGTCGTCGTGCTGGTCGAGAGGGAGACCGAAGGGCCCGGACGGAACGGCCCACAGGCCGCTGAGTGCGCCGGTCGCCGGATCGGGCCGCACCGCCACGGTGCGCGTCCAGGTCGCCGGATCCACCGGAACGGCGCTGTCGCCCATGGGCCAGCCCGGCAGACCCAGCCAGCGCGGCGCGTCGCCTCCCTCGACGTACACGCTGACGGGCGTCGCCTTGTCCGCGCCGTTCGGCTCGTCGCGCAGCCACCGGTCCCACCAGGCCAGCGCGAGCTCGAGGAAGTCGACGGGCACGTGCGGCGATTCGTTGGGCATGGTGTGCAGCCACGGTCCGGCGATCAGCCGCTTCGGCCCGGTCATCTTCTCGTACGCCCGCAGCGTGCCCTCGCAGAACAGGTCCCGCCACCCGGCGAAGCACAGCGCGGGGACGTCGATCGCCGAGGCGTCGATGCGCGCTCGGTCCCACACCGGGTCGCCGGGGCCCGGGCCGAAGAGGTCCAGCAGGTGCGGGCGCTCGCTCCGGCGGGAGCGCCAGCGCGCCCGCTCGGCCAGGTCCGCGTAGTCGTCGAGCGGTGGCAGCAGCTGACCGAGCAGCATGGTCATCGACCACAGGCCCAGCGGGCCGAGCGCGCCGCGGGTGCCACCGGGGTGGACGAAGTCGTGGCCCGGGTCGTCCGTGCTTTCGAGGACGACGATCGCCCGCAGTGCGGCGGGGCGCCGGGCCGCGGTGCGCATCGTCGTCATCCCGCCGTAGGAGCCGCCCCACATGCCGACCGTGCCGTCGCACCAGGGCTGGCGGACGGCCCAGGCGATGGCGTCGAGTGCGTCGTCCGCCTCCCCCGGGTGGAACGGTGGCCTGCGCACGCCGTCGGAGGACCCGAGACCGCGCAGGTCCACCAGCAGCGACGGATAGCCGCGCGAGGCGAACCAGCGGAAGGCGGCGGAGCCGGACAGGGCGGCGACGTCGCGGCGGTAGGGGAGAAGCGTGAGGAGGAGCGGTGCGGGGGCGGCGCCCTCGGGCAGGAACAGATCGCCGGAGAGCGTGACTTCGGGATCCGCCGTGGGGATGCGGACGTCGCGGTGCACGACGACGCCGTAGCGGCGGCCCGGGCCTTCAAGGGGAGGTTCGGGTGCGTTCATGGTGGCCTCTCGCCACGAGCAGGATGTGTCCTGTGCCTGCGTGGCTGTGGTTGTGGCTGCGTGTCGGTGTCGGTGTCGGTGTCGGTGCAGGTGTCTGCGTCTGTGACCGCGGCTGTGTGGGGAAACGGACGGCGCGTCGTCGAGGGGGTTCCGCGTGCTCGTGTCAGGCCGGGCGCGCGGAACCGCGCCTCTTCACGGTCGGGTCCGCGTCAGGTCAGACGCCGGCCGCGTTCATGAGGAGCGGGAAGGACGCGTGCAACTCGCGCTCCCAGTAGGGCCAGTTGTGGATGCCCGGGCCGTAGAGGTTGGCCGTGATGTTCGCGCCGACCTGGTGCAGGCGGTCGACGAACGCCTCGGTCATGATCTCGATCAGCGGTTCGATGTTGGGATCCGCCGGTGTGCCCGGCGGCTCGAAGGGGCCGGGCTGGCCGTTGCCGCTGGAGGCGTACAACGGGATGTCCTTGAGCAGGTACGCGAGGTCGTACGGATTGTGCGCCGCCCACCGCCCCGGGTCGACGGCCGGGTCCCCCCACAGGGCGTCCGGGTCGAACCCCTCCACCTGGAGGGTGCCCCGCACCAGTGCGGGACCGTCGAACGGGCTCGGGTCGTGCGGCCCGGTGTACGTGGTGTGGACGACACCGCTGTACGCGGCCGCGGCACGGAACATGCCGGGATGGCGGGCCGCGTACGACATCGCGCCGAAGCCGCCCATCGACAGACCGGCGATGACGCGCCGCGGGCCGGCGCCGTAGCCGCCTTCCAGGATGCGTATCAGTTCGACGAGATGGAACGTCTCCCAGGCCGGAGCACCGCCGAAGCCGTGGTTCCACCAGTCCGAGTAGAAGCCGGCGCGGCCGCCGGTCGGCATGACGACGAGGACGCCGGTGTCCTGCGTCAGCGCGGCGACGTCGGTGGAGCGGGTCCACGACGAGTAGTCGTCGCCCGCGCCGTGCAGCAGATACAGCACCGGCCAGGTGCGGGCCGGGTTCGGGGTCCACCCCGGCGGCAGCAGCAGCCGCACCTTCACCGCCGGGTCCGCGAGAGCGGGGGAGTCGATGGTGAGGTCCAGGGTCCGGGTGTCGACGTAGGTCTCGGCCACCACGCGGGCGTCGCCGAACGTGCCGGCCGCGCGCCGTGCCGGCTTGGCCTTGCGCCGGGCCGGCGGGGCAGCGGCTCCTGCGGGGGTGGCCGTCAGCGCGACCGCCGAAGCGGCCGCGGCGGCACCGGTGAGGAATCTACGTCGGTCCATGTGGGGCATCGTCGCCTCCTGGGACGTGGGGAAAGGGAGGAATTTTCAGGGGAGTCGGGCGCGGATCAGGACTGCCGGGAGCCGTCGCTCTCCCGGAGCAGATAGCGCTGGAGCTTGCCGCTGGGCGTGCGGGGCAGTCGGTTCACGAAGCGGATCTCACGCGGATAGGAATGCGCGGCGAGGTGTGTCTTCACATGCTTCTGGAGCTCGTCGACCAGCGCGTCGCCCGGCTCGGCGCCCTGCCGCAGCACCACATGGGCCACGACGATCTCGCCGCGCAGGTCGTCCGGAGCGCCGACGACGGCGGCCTCCGCCACGGCTTCGTGCCGCTCCAGCAGGCTCTCCACCTCGTACGGGCCGATGCGGTAACCGGCCATCAGAATCACGTCGTCGTCGCGTGAGGCGAAGGTGAGATAGCCGTCGTCGTCCTGGGCCGCCGCGTCACCGGTCAGGTACCAGCGGCCGTCGGCGGTGAAGCGCTCCGCGGTGCGCTCAGGGGCGTCGCGGTAGCCGGTGAACCACATCAGAGGGCTCGACTCCACGTCGACCGCGAGCCGGCCCGGTGTACCGCGCGGCGCGGGTTCGTCCGCGTCCGGCCGCAACACGTCGAGGCGCCAGCCGGGCAGCGCACGGCCCATCGAACCGGGCCGCAGGGGTGCCGCGACCTCGGGATGCCAGGCGTTGGCCACGGCCATGCCGAGCTCGGTCTGGCCGTAGTGGTCGCGCACCGGAACGCCCAGCGTCCGCTCGGCCCAGGCGACGACGTCCGCGCCGAGCGGCTCGCCGGCCGAGGAGCAGTGCCGCAGCGCGAGGGGCTCGGCCCGCGCCGGGGTCTGGGCGCGCAGCGCCCGGAACACCGTGGGGCCCGCGGTGAAGTTGGTGACGCCGAACCTCGCCAGGACTGACCAGGTCAGCTCGGGCGAGAAGGCGCTGTGCAGCAGAAGTGTGGTCCGGCCGAGGGCGAGCGGGCCGATCAGCCCGTAGTACAGGCCGTACGCCCAGCCGGGGTCAGCCGCGTTCCAGAAGACGTCGTCGGGGCGGTGGTCGAGACCGTACTCCTGGTACATGAGGATCGCCGCCACGGCCCGCAGCGGGAGCGGTACGGCCTTCGGGGCGCCGGTCGTGCCCGAGGTGAACAGCTCGACGAGGGTTCCTTCGCCGCCGACGGCCACGGGGTGCGGCCAGGGCTCCGCCGTGAGCAGGTCGTGCAGGGCGAGGTCGGTTCCGGTGGCGGCCCCGGTGCTGATGACCCGCCATTCGGGGGCGTCCGGTATGCCGTCGCCCGGGGCGAGTTTGGGCCGCTGCGACGGATCGCAGATCACCGCCTTGGTGCCGTTGCCGGTGATCCGCAGGGCGATCGCGGGCCGGGCGAAGGCGGTGAACAGCGGGACCTGGACCGCGCCGAGCCGCCAGATCGCCAGGGCCGCCACGACCAGGTCGGCCGACTTGGGCATCAGCGTGGCCACCCGGTCGCCCACCCCGACGCCCAGCCCGGCCAGCGCGGTCGCGAGCCGTGCGGAGCGGTCGTGCAGCTCGCCGTAGGTCAGGTCGGTGCTGGTGAGGTCCGGCTCGACGACCCGCACGGCGACGGCGTCCGGCGGATGTCGGTCGCACAGCAACTCGGCGGCGACGGCCTCCGGCCCGGCGACCGCCGCCAGGGTCTCCGCGACGCGTTCGTGTGGCAAAGTCATTGCGGCTCCCGGATCCATGGGGCACCTTGATGCCCGACTGTTAACCAGATGTTTCCGGCGCGGTGGCAGCACCAGGTACCCCCGACTGAGGGGGGGCGCCCCCGCGACGCGGCTCATTCCAGGAGGCGGCGTGAACCGCTCTGTGGCAGCAGACGACCAGACCCGGATACAGCGCACACTCGCCCGGCTGCGGGATGCCACCGACCTGCCCCTCACCTTCGGCGGAGCGGTCAACAGCGGCATGCAACTGCAGCTCACGCAGTTCGTCGGAGCCATCGCCGGGGCGCTGCGCGGGGCCGTCCTGGACCCCGGCCGCGGACTCGGCGGCAAGGTGGTGACGCTGCGGCGACCGCAACTGGTCAACGACTACGTGGGCTCGCAGGGCATCAGCCACCACTACGACCACATCATCCAGGCCGAATGCCTGCGGGCCCTGGTCGCCGTGCCCCTGGTGGTACGCGGCCGGGTGCGCGGTGTGCTGTACGGCGCCGTACGCAGCGCCACACCGCTCGGGGACCGGATCGTCCACTCCGTCATGGAGATGGCCCGGGAGCTGGAGCAGGATCTGGCGGTCGACGACGAACTCGCGCGGCGACTGCGCTGGCTGGACGAGCGGGTACCGGAGCCGAGGGCGACGGGCGCCCCCGAGCCGGCCGGAACCCACCGGGAACAGCTCCGCGAGGCCTACGCGGAGCTGCGGGTCCTGGCCCACAACACCGACGACCCGACGCTGCGGGAGCGCATCGAGGCGGTGTGCCACAAGCTCTCCACGGCCGGCGGCGACACCCGCCCGGCGGACGGCGCGGCGGTGCGACGGGAGGAGGCACCGCTGTCGGCCCGCGAGTTGGACGTGCTCGCCTGCGTCGCTCTGGGCTGGACGAACCCGCAGGTCGCCGCCGACCTCGGGATCACCGTCGAGACGGTGAAGAGCTATCTGCGCAGCGCCACCCGCAAACTCCAGGCACGCTCCCGGCTGGAGGCGGTGGTCGCGGCGCGGCGCCGCGGTCTGCTGCCCTGACAGGAGCCTTCCACGTACCCGGGCCCGCCCCGGACCGGCCCGGGGTTGACGTGACACCGGCCCGGTGCACTATCGTTCCCGGCCCAGTGGAACCGCCGTGTCAGGACGTCGGTCCGCCGCTCATCTCCCCGGCGCCCAGCGCCGGTTCCCCCGTGCCCGTGGCACCACGCACACCACGGCCGCCCGACCCGCACACCCAGCGCGCCGAGCGGTCCCGCGTGCACACGCACCGGGCACTCGCATCCCCAGGAGACGACGCCATGGACCGCCCTGTGCCGAACGACGCCTTGGGCCACTGCGCACCACACACCGACGAGGACCGGGCCGCACCGCGGGTCGGCGAGCACCACGCCGCACCGCACACCCGCCGGCACCACACCGCACCGTACGAGAGCGAGATCTCCGATCTGCTCGCCCGGATGACCCTCGACGAGAAACTGGGCCAGCTCCAGCAACTCGCCTGGGCCGCCGACACCGGGCCCGGCGACGACCAGGCACACCTCGTGGGACGCGCCGCGCGCGCCGGCGGGCTGGGCTCCGTGCTGAACCTCCACGGTGCCCGCGCGACCAACGACCTCCAGCGCGTGGCCGTCGAGGAGAGCCGGCTCGGCATTCCGCTGGTCTTCGGCATGGACGTCGTCCACGGATTCCGGACCACCTTCCCCATCTCGCTGGCCCAGGCGGCGAGTTTCGACCCGGACATCGCCGAGCGGGAGGCCCGGATCTCCGCCGAGGAGGCGCGGTCGGCCGGCGTCCACTGGGCGTTCTCACCCATGATGGACGTCACCGCCGAGCCGCGCTGGGGACGGATCTCCGAGAGCTGCGGCGAGGACCCCTGCCTCACGGCGGCGTTCGCGACCGCCAAGATCCGTGGATACCAGGGCGCCGGGGCCGGACGGATCCCACGGGACCGCATGGCCGCCTGCGCCAAGCACTTCGTCGGCTACGGCGCGGTCGAGGGCGGCCGCGAGTACAACACGGTGGACGTGTCCGAGTCACGGCTGCGGAACCTGCACCTGCCGCCGTTCCGGGCCGCCGTCGAGGCAGGCGTGGCCACGGTCATGGCCGCGTTCAACACCGTCAGCGGCGTACCGGCGCACGCCAACGCCCGTACGCTGACCGACATCCTCAAGCGGGACTGGGGCTTCGGCGGCGTAGTGGTCAGCGACTGGACCGGCGTCGCCGAACTGGTGCCTCACGGTTTCGCCGCCGACCTCGCGCACGCCGCACGGCTCGCGCTCGGCGCCGGTGTCGACATGGAGATGGTCAGCACCTGCTTCGCCGACCACGGTGCGAGGCTGCTTGCGGACGGCCGGCTCACGGCCGACCGTCTGGACGACGCCGTGGCACGGGTGCTGCGTCTGAAGTTCCGGCTCGGTCTCTTCGACAACCCCTACACGGACGAGCGCACGGAGATCACCGCACCGTCCGCGCACGCCCGTCGCGCCGCGCGTGCCGCCGCCGCCCGCTCCATGGTGCTGCTCAAGAACGAGCGCGGCGCACTTCCCCTGCCGCGGGACGCCGCCTCGATCGCGGTGGTCGGCCCGTTCGCCGAGTCGACCGACCTCAACGGCGCGTGGGCCGGGCCGGGTGCCGACGCCTTCCCCGCCGTCACCATGGCGGACGGCATCCGGCACGCGGTGCCCGGAGCAAAGATCCGTTGTGCAAAGGGAGTCGACCCGGAGGGCAAGGACACGTCCGGGATAGCGGCCGCCGTCGCCGCGGCCGAGGTGTCCGACGTGACCGTGGTCGTGGTCGGCGAGCCGGCGGCCCTGAGCGGCGAAGGCGGCTCGCGCAGCGCCGTCGGCCTGCCCGGCGAGCAGGACCGCCTCGTCGCCGCGATCGCCGGCACGGGCCGCCCCTGCGTCGTCGTACTGACCTGCGGCCGCCCCCTCGCCCTCGGCGACTGGCTCGACGCGGTGCCGGCGGTCCTGGTCGCCTGGCACCCGGGTCTCGAAGCCGGCCACGCCCTGGCCGACGTGCTGTTCGGCGCCGTCGACCCGGGTGCCAGACTCCCGGTGTCGTTCCCCCGCACCACAGGTCAGATCCCCATCGCCTACAACCACGAGAACACCGGCCGCCCGTGCGGCCCAGGACCGCAGCCCCCGCGCTACGGCTCGCGCTACCTCGACCTGGACCACGGCCCGCGGTTCCCCTTCGGCCACGGCCTCGGCTACACCACGTTCGAGCTCGGCCGGCCCACCGTGGACACCACGGCCCTCACCGCGCAGGCCCTCCTCGAAGGAGCCACGGTCACAGCCTCCGTGACGGTGACCAACACCGGCGCCCGGGCCGGCGACGAGGTCGTCCAGCTCTACATCCACGACCCGGTGGCAAGCCTCGTGCAACCGGTTCGACGCCTGCGGGCCTTCCGCCGCATCCACCTCCCCGCAGGACGGAGCACCACAGTGAACTTCACCCTCGGCGCGGAGGACTTCGGCTTCTGGACGAACTGCCCCGAGGGCGAGTTCCTCGTCGAACCGGGTGACATCCACATCCACCTGAGCACCGGCTCCCGCACGACGACCACCGGCTGCACCCTCACCGTCAAGTGACGTGACCGTGTGCCGCCTCGGCCGTCAACGGTTGTCGCGCCGGCCGTAGGTGAGCCGCCGCAGCAGCCACTCGGCGGGTCCGGTCCGGCCGTGTCGATCGAGCCACACGGCGCCGGCGACACTCACGAGCCAGACGGCGACGGCGAGCAGCACGGCGGTGACCGAGCCGCCGCCGAACGTGTCGGCCAGGCCCAGGCTGTACGGCGCCAGGAGGACGAGCCAGGCGACGGACTGGAAGAGGTAGCCGGAGAGCGAGCGCTGCCCGAGCGCGGCCAGCGACTTGACCAGCGGGCCCGGTGTCGCGCGTGACACGCGCAGGGCGATCAGTCCGAAGACCGCGACGTAGCCGGGGCCGGCGAACATGCCACTGGCGCCGTAGAGCGTCGACATGAGCGACGCGGTCGAGGCGTCGACGTGCAGCCATCCCGCGGCCACCAGCGCCAGCGGGAGCCCTCCCGCCACGGCGAGCCCGAGACCGGCCACGGCGGTACGGCGCAGCAGCCGCTGGTGGCGGACCGGGTCCTCCAGCACCTGCTTGCGCGCGGCCCACATGCCGAGCCAGGTGATGAGGATGAACGGCAGGACGGTCATCGTGTGCGTGGGCCACTCGCCGAGCCGGTCGAGCATGCCGTGGAGGTAGTCCGGCGCGGCGAGCGAGTCGACGTGCCGGCTCGGGACGGCGGCGTCGGAGCCCGGCGCGGAACCCGACAACAGCGCCCGGACCACGAGCGTTCCGAGCACCAAAACCTCCACCGCGCACAGCGCCCAGAGCCAGGTCACGACCCGGTGCACCCGGTCGCTCCGATCGAGCAGCACCAGGGTCATGACGACGCCGACCAGGCCGTAGGCGCCGAGGAAGTCGCCGTAGTAGAGCAGCGTGGCATGGACGAACCCGAAGACGACGAGCCATGCGTTGCGCCGGAGCAGCACCGACCGCACCGCCGTGCGCGGCGCACCGGCCGCGGCCTGCCGACGGGCCAGCTGGACGAGCCCGTAGCCGAACATGACCGCGAACACCGGATAGCCGCGAGCGTGGACCAGCGTGAACATCGCGAGGTTGACGCCCCGGTCGACGCCGTGAGGCGACGGCTCGGCACCTGGTTCGCCGGCGAACACCACACCCGCCGCGTTGGCGAGCGCGATGATCAGCAGCATCGCGCCCCTGCCCAGGTCCGGCGCCAGCGCGCGCTCCGCGCGCCGCACCGGCCCCCGCACCGGCCGCACGCCGCGATCGACATGGTCGACGGTCATCCCTGTCCCCTTCCCCCTGCTTCAGACTCGAGGTCTTTATTTATATATCAGAGAAACTATAAGGGGGAAACTAATGCAGGTCGCGGGGAGGCCGAGGGTCGGGGTACGCGATGATGAGACGGTCGATCGGGTCGAGGCAGCGATGGAGGAGTGCGTGAACAGCGAGGACACAGTGCCGGACGGCCTGCGCAGGCTCTGGCGCCTGTCGGAGCCGTCGCGCCTGGGCCGGCCCGCCGCGCTCGACATCGGCAGGGTGGTCGGAGTCGCCGTCGAACTCGCCGACCGTGACGGGCTCGGCGGTGTGACGCTGCCCAAGGTCGGGGCCGCGCTCGGCGTGACGAGCATGTCGCTCTACCGCTATGTCGGTTCCAAGGACGAACTGCTCGTGCTGATGAGCGACGCCGCGCTCGGCGACCCGCCGGCGCTCGACGGCGGCGCACCGTCCTGGCGCGACGGCCTGCGCGACTGGGCCCGTGCACAGCGAGAGGTGTATCTGCGGCGCCCCTGGCTCGTGCGGGTGCCGATGTCCGGCCCGCCCGCCGGTCCCCATCACATCGCCTGGATGGAATCGGCGCTGGCGGTACTGCGCGGGACCGGTCTCGACTGGGCGCGCAAGATCGCCGTACTCGGCCTGATCAGCGGTTACGCACGCCAGGCGGTACTGCAGTCGCAGGATCTCGCCGCGGGCAGGGGCGAGGGGACCGGCCAGGCGAGCGCGGAACGGGACTACGGCCGCGCGCTGACGCGGCTCGTCGATCCCGGCCGTTTCCCCGAGTCGGCCCGGCTGTTCGCCTCGTCCCTCTTCGAAGCCCCGCCCGTCACCACCGACGAGGCGATGGCGGACAGCGACTTCGCGGTCGGCCTGGAGCTGATCCTGGACGGTGTCGCAGCCGCCGTCAGCCGCGCGACGGACGGCGCCGCGACCACGTGAGCTTGGGGAACTGCGTCACACTCCGGCCGTATCGCCCACCGTGTCCGGCCGCCGGGCCGGCGGTGTCGGCCTGGTCCGTCGTCGTCCGGCGTTGGCGATGACGCTGGTGAGGGCGCCCGCGAGCAGCCCCCAGAAGGCGGATCCGATGCCCAGCAGCGTGACACCGGACGCGGTGGCGAGGAACGTGACGACCGCGGCCTCCCGCGCCGCCTTGTCGGACAGGGCCGTGGTCAGGGAGCTTTCGATCGTGGCCAGCAGACCCACGCCCGCTGTGGCGAGCACCAGGGCGTGCGGCATGGCCGTGAGCAGCGATGCGACCGTGGCACCGAACACCCCGACGCAGAGATAGAAGATCCCGGCCCACACGGCGGCGACGTAGCGCCTGTTCCGGTCCGGGTGCGCCTCCTGGCCCGTGCAGATCGCGGCGGTGATGGAGGAGAGGTTCAGCCCGAACGCGCCGAACGGGGCGAGCAGGACGTTGACCGCTCCGGTCCACGTCATCAGCGGCGAGACGGGCACGTCGTAGCCCGAGCCGCGCAGCACGGCGACTCCGGGCAGGTTCTGCGAGGCCATCGTGACCACGAACAGCGGCACACCGACGCTGACGAGGACCTTCCAGTCGAAGTCCGGCGCGACGAAGACCGGCTCGGCGAGCGAGATCCGCAGCCGGTCCAGGCGCCACCCGCCGGTGAGGACCGAGGCGAGGACACCGCCGGCGAGGGCGAGGAGCACCGCGTACCGCGGTGCGAACCGGCGCGCCAGGAGATAGAGCACGAAAACGGGGAAGGCGACCGCGAAACTGTCGTGCATCGTGCTGAACAGCCCGGTGCCGAACCGCAGCAGCACCCCGGCGAGCAGCGCCGAGGCCAGCGGTACGGGGATGCGGTCCATGGCGCGGGCGAACCACCCGGTCACTCCGGTGACGAGGACGAGCAGTGCCGAGAAGACGAACGCGCCCACGGCCTGTCCCATCGGCACCCCGGCGAGGCTGGTCGAGAGCAGGGCCGCGCCCGGTGTCGACCACGCGGTGACGACAGGGGCGCGATGGCGCAGAGAAAGGCCGACGCAGGTGACCGCGAGGCCGACGCCGAGTGCGAGCATCCAGGAGCCGATCTCCCTCGGGCCCGCCCCCGCGGCCCTCGCCGCGGTGAACACGAGCGCGGCCGAGCTGGTGACGCCCACGGTGACGGCGATCAGTCCGGCGGCCACGGCCGACGGCGGGGCGGCCGCGCGTACGCGGTCGGAGAAGGAGGGCATGTGGGACAACTTCCGGGGACGAAGGCGACGGAATGCGTACCTGCTGTTCCATAAACGGAACGTTCTGTTTGTGGAACACTAGAGGCGAGACGGAGACCCGTCAACCACGGCAACGACAGCGGGAGCGCGATCCGGCGATGGGGCTGAACGACGAAGTGGGGCGCAGACTCCGGGCGCTGCGCACGGCCCGGGGCCTGTCGCTCTCGGAGCTGGCGCGGCGCTCCGGCGTGGGCAAAGGCACGCTCTCGGAGCTGGAGGGCGGCACGCGCAACCCCACCCTCGAGACCCTCTACGCCCTGACCACCGCGCTCAACCGGCCGCTCAGCGCCGTACTCAGCGACGACCCGCCCCCGCGCGGCGAGCAGCACGAGGGCGCCGTCTCCGGCAGCGCCGTCACGGCGGTTCTGATCGAGCGGCACGAGGACGAGGACGCGGTCACCGACGTCTTCCGGATCACCATCGCCGCCGGCGCCACACAGGAGTCGGCCGCGCACGTCGCGGGTACGACGGAGAGCCTGATGATCCTGAGCGGTACGGCCGTCGTAGGAGTCCAGGACGCGCCGCGCAGCGTCGGGCCGGGCATGTCGGTGTGCTGGCCCGCCGACACCGCCCACCTCTACAGCGCCCCGCACGGCGACGTGCACGGCATCCTCTTCGTGCGCTACCCGGCGGCCGCGCTCTGACACGGGTGAACGACGGCCGGGAGGGAACTACGAAGCGTCCTCCACGTGTTCGGGCGCCCCGTACACGACGGACCAGGGGCGGGGAGAGCCCCGCTCGGGTCCGGGGCGGGCCGGAGCGGTTCCCCGGGCCGGCACCTCCGCGACGGCCGCGGCGAACTGCCGGGCACCCGGGTGCACGCCCCGGGCCGGCCAGGCCGCCGGAGCCCGTCATCGACGACGCCGGCGCCCGCGACGAGGCGGACTTCGCGGACGTGCGCAGCGGACGCGAGCGGTCCGGCCCGCCGTGACGCCTGATCAGATAGCGTGCACAGCCATGGGTGAGCTGATATTGATCAGGCACGGACAGACCGAGTGGAGCCTGTCGGGCCGGTACGCCGGCCGCACGGACGTTCCGTTGACCGAGGCGGGTGAGGCTGCGGCCAAGGCGCTCGCTCCCCGGCTGGCCGGGCGCCCGCTGGCCGGCGTGTTCAGCAGCCCGTTGAGCCGTGCCGTGCGCACGGCCGAGCTGGCGGGCCTGACCGGCGTCAGGCCCGATCCCGACCTGATCGAGTGGGACTACGGCGGCTATGAGGGCCTGACCGCGGAACAGATCCGTCGGGCACGGCCGGGCTGGGATCTGTGGCGGGACGGCGTCGTTCCCGGCGACACCGACCATCCCGGCGAGCGGCTCGAGCAGGTGGCCGCGAGGACGGACGCGGTGCTGGACAGGATCCGGGCGCTGTTGAGCGGCGGCGACGTCGCGGTCGTCGCTCACGGTCATCTGGGGCGCGTACTCGCGGTGCGCTGGCTGGGCCTGGACGCGTCGGCCGCCCGCCTGCTCGGCCACCCGCATCCGGGGACGCTCGGCTTCCTGGCAGCCGACGACGGGCAGCCGTGCATCTCCGCATGGAACGTCCCGTAGCGGCAGCCATCGGTTCTCACGGTCCGGCACCAGGCCGGCGAGCGCGACGTGGGTTCCCGCCGGTGAGTGCGACATTGGGCTCTGCCGCCACCACCGTGTCACATCATCCCGTCCCTCCTTGTCTATGTGGTGTCGAACTACGAGCAGAGGGAACCATGCGTGAGATTGTGATCGTCGGTGGCGGCTACGCGGGCTTCTACACCGCGTGGCGCCTCGAGAAGACGCTGCGCAAGGACGAGGCACGGGTCACCGTCGTCGACCCACGTCCGTACATGACCTACCAGCCCTTCCTGCCGGAGGTGACGGCCGGATCGGTCGAGGCACGTCACGCCGCGGTGTCGTTGCGGCGGCACCTGCGCCGCACCCGGCTGATCGCGGGGAGCGTGACCGAGATCCGTCACACGGACCGGAAGGTCACCGTCCGGCCCGTGCACGGCGCCGACCACGACATGCGTTACGACATCCTCGTGGTCACCGCCGGCGCCGTGACGCGCACCTTCCCCATCCCCGGACTCGCACAGCAGGCGATCGGCCTGAAACACGTGGAGGAGGCGGTGGCCATCCGCGACCGGCTGATGACGGCGTTCGACGAGGCGGCCTCACTGCCCCCGGGGGCCGAGAGACGAAAGCTGCTCACCGTCACGTTCGTGGGCGGCGGCTTCTCCGGTGTCGAGGGCTTCGGTGAACTGCTGTCTCTGGCGACCGCGATGCTCAAGTCCTATCCGGAGCTGAGTATCGACGATCTGTCGTTCCATCTGGTCGAGGCCCGGGACCGCATTCTGCCCGAGGTGGGAGACAAGCCGGGCGCCTGGGTGGTGGACTCCTTGGAACGGCGTGGTGCGCACGTCCACCTGAACACGCAGCTCGTCTCCGCCGAGGACGGACACGTCGTGCTCTCGAGCGGGGAGGAGTTCGATTCCGCGCTGATCGTCTGGACGGCGGGCAACGCCTCCAACCCGGTGGTGCACAACCACACGGATCTGCCCGTCGACGAGCGGGGTCTGCTCGTGGTCCGTGCCGATCTCCGCGTGGGCACCGACAGCGAGCCCGTGCAGGATGTGTGGGCGGCCGGAGACGACGCGGCCGTTCCCGATCTGGCCTCGCCCGTGCCGGGCGCGCACACGGTGCCGAACGCTCAGCATGCCGTGCGGCAGGGCAAGTGGCTCGCGAAGAACATCGTGGCCGGCCTGCGGGGAGGGAGAATCCGGAGCTACCGCCACGCGAGCCTGGGAGTGGTCGCGACGTTGGGACTGGGACGGGGCATCTTCCAGTACAAGAGCATCGTCATCAAGGGATTCCCCGCCTGGCTGATGCACCGGGGTTACCACGTCCTGGCCGTGCCCAGCTGGGAACGGAAGATCCGCGTCCTTTCCGTCTGGCTCACGGCGGCCCTGTTCGGCCGAGACCTCGTCTCCCTGCTCTCCGTGCAGCACCCCCGGGACGCCTTCGTCACCAGCGGTGACGCACAGCGTGCCGGCGAGAGCCGGGCGATCTACAGGGCCGCTTGAGACGGAGAGCACCGCGATGAGCGAGGACATGTCGTCGATCGGACGGTGGAGCACACTCGATCGGCTCCACCGGCAGATCGAGACCCGTGTCGAGCGACGGCTCGATCGGCATCTGGGCCTCCAGCCCCGTGAGTTCTACGCCCTGTTCGCCCTCCGGGCGGAGGCGCCGGCTCCCGCGCATCGGCTGCACCTGAGCGAACTCGCCGACAGGATCGGACTGAGTCGGTCCGCGACGAGTCGGCTCGTGGGCCGCCTGCGGGACCGCGGACTCGTCGCGACCAGAACCCCATGGCACGACCGCCGAAGCGTCGAGGTCCGGCTCACTCCGATCGCACACGATGTGCTGCGTCTGGGGACACTCCTCCTCGACCGGGCTGTTCACGACGCAGTGGAGGACGCCGGCACGGGGGACATCGACCGAGGCCTCCTCGATTACCTTCGGGGAGTGCAGGGGGCGAAGCCCCCGCCGGGGCCTCCGCTGCCGGACTCCGGAAACACTGTCGCGGTGCCGCAGTCCTGTACAACCGAAAGCATGGAACGACGAGGGTAGGACCGCCATGGCAATTGCAATCGAGAGCGTTCTGCATCCGGGCCTGATCGTCCCGATCGGGCACGTCGAGCCCGTACCGCGTCGGATCCGCGGGCTGGTCGGCGGCCGCGTCGTCTTCGACACGCGCCGCGCCCTGTATGTGTGGGAATGGCAGGCCTACCCTCAGTTCAGCATTCCGGTCGAGGACCTGGTCGACGGCCTGCTCCGCGATGACGACCACACGGAGCAACTGGGTGCCGGCCCCGCACGCCGGCACACCCTGCAGGTCGGCTCCGAGGTCCGCGCGGGTGCGGCATGGGTGTGGGACGAGGGCGCCCCGGAGCCCCTGCACGACACCGTGCGCTTCGAGTGGGACGCGCTGGACTCCTGGTTCGAGGAGGATGAGCCGGTCTTCGTCCACCCGAGGAGCCCGTACTCCCGCGTGGACGCCCTGCGGTCCTCCAGCGCCATCCGTGTGGAGCTGGACGGGGTCCTGCTGGCGGAGGCACCCCAGTGCGTGAAGCTGTTCGAGACCGGTCTGCCGACCCGTTACTACCTTGACGGCACGCACATCGACTGGACCCGGCTGCGGCACTCCGACACGGTGACCCGGTGCCCGTACAAGGGGACGACGAGCAGCTACTGGTCGTTCGACAGCGACACCGCCTCCCATGAGGACATCGCCTGGACGTACGACTTCCCGACCGTCGAGGCCAACCGCATCGCGGGGCTGACCGCGTTCTACAACGAGCACGTCGATCTGTACGTCGACGGCACCTTGCTGCCGAGGCCCACCGACCCCACCGGTGGAGCTGCCGAATAGCACGGCGCCGGGCCGAAGGCGGACCCGGGCATCGCATGAACAGGCGATGCCCGGGCCGGCCGGGCGAGGCGTCGCCGGGAGGGCGCCTGGTCCGGAGGGCCGAGGCCATCGTTCGAACACGTCAAAACCATGGCGTGAAAAGCCCGAGGGACGAGCGCAGCGACAAGTCGCGCGATGTGGCCGTTGACCCCATCAGGGAAGGCCGACAAGAATTTCGAGCAACACGGAGAGGCGTCGCGGGCGGTCCGGCACGCGGTTCTCGGCGCGGACCTCACGACCGCGGCTGCGGCGGTGCTGCAGGCGTGGGAGGGCGCGGTGGCCGCCGGGCGCCATACGGATGCGGCGCCCTGGCTGGAGCAACTGCCCAGGGAGCTGGTCGCGGCGGATCCCAGGCTCTGTGCCGTCGGCGCCATGACCGCGCTCGCCGGGGGAGACGTGGAGGCGGCCTGCCGGTGGCTCGATCTGGCCGATGTGCGCCGCCCCGGGACCGTCGCGTTCGGCGAGGCGTCCGGTGCGACGGACACGACGGTCATCGTGCGGTCGGCGGTGTCCTGCTCGCGAGGGGAGATTCTGACGGCCGCTCGGCTCACCGAGTCCGCCGTACCCCAGTTGCGTTTGCGGGGAGCGGACGACGGTGTCCCGCGAATCACCAGTTCATGCGATGCGGCCGGGGAGCCGTCTTTCGGAGACTGGCGACGTCGGGCCATGTGCGTCGGTCCCGTACGACACCGAGCCCGTGCTGTCCCGTTTCCGACTTCCCCAAGAGGTGTCCATGTCTCTCGTACTCGACTCCGCGGCCCAACGTCTCCTGTTCCGCGACGCACGCACGGCGAACGCGTTCACGGACGAGCCGGTGACGGACGAACAGGTGCGTGCTATCCACGACCTGGTGAAGTACGGCCCGACCTCCATGAACCAGCAGCCGCTGCGCGTCGTCCTCGTCCGGTCGGACGAGGCCCGTGAGCGCCTGCTCGGGCACATGGCGGAGGGCAACCGGGCCAAGACCGCGTCGGCTCCGCTGGTGGCGATCCTCGCGGCGGACTACGAGTTCCACCGGGAACTGCCGAGCCAGTTCCCGCACTTCCCGCAGGCCAAGGACGTCTTCTTCGCCGAAAGGTCCGTGCGGGAGCAGTCCGCGTGGCTCAACGCCGCGCTCCAGGTGGGGTACTTCATCGTGGGAGTGCGCGCCGCAGGCCTCGCGGCCGGACCCATGACGGGCTTCGATGCCGAGGGGATCAACAAGGAGTTCTTCCCCGACGCTGAACACGGGGTCCTCGCCGTGGTGAACATCGGCAGGCCCGGCGAGAACGCGTGGTTGCCGCGCCTGCCCCGACTCGACTACGACGAGGTCTTCACCACCGTCTGATCCGGAGCCGGTGCTCGCACGCACCGTGCCGACGCAGGACACCACATGCGGCCGCCGCCTCCCACCAGGAGGCGGCGGCCGCATGTCGTATCAGGACGCGTGCTGCGCGTCCTGGGACCGCTCGGGGGACTCGCCGAGGTGACGTTCGGCGTACCAGAACTGTGCGGCGACGCCCACCAGGTAGACCGCCGTGCTCACCGCACCGACCGCCGTCCACAGCAGGCATCCGGAGAGGAAGGAGGCGAGCAGCCGGCACAGCAGCATCCCGGCGCCCGCCGACGGCAGGTGCAAGGCTGCCCAGAGCGGAGTCGGGCCGGCGGCCCGCGGGCCGATCGGCCGGCGCAGGCCGCCCGCGGCGAACGCACCCACGGCCACGAAGGACAGCGTCGCCCCGATCAGAAGCACTACGGCGTCCACCGCCCGTGGCGAGCCGCGAGCCGCGGATGTCACCGCGGTGGCGGTCCACAGGGTCAGCGTGTAGCCGTAGGGAGTCGCGCTGCCGGAGACGACCGCCTGGAGCTGCCGGCGGTACCCGGGTCCCAGCATGTCGAGGCACCTCTCTTTCGCCGCGCCGGACGCGGAGCGCTGGGGAGCGCCTCGCGGACGGGTGGGCGGACGCTGTCGTCCGCCCACCCGCCGCGAGGCCCACCGTGATGTGCGGCTTCCGCCCCACCCGTCAGCTTGTGCGCACGGGCACGGCGGCCGAGGGCGCACGTCGCATGCTGCGGAACCCGCCCGCGAAGTACAGGAGCGGACGCGCCTGCTCCCGGTGCTCGAAGTGCCGTGCGTCGCCGACGAAGATGGTGTGGTCGCCACCGGGGAGCGCCGCGGCGACGTCGCAGACGACGTAGGCGATGGCGTCTCGGAGAACCGGTACTCCGTGTTCCACGTGGAAGTCCACTCCGGCGAACTTGTCGGGTTTGGAGACGGCGAAGTTCATGGCCAGCTCCTCGCTGCCCTCGCCGAGGATGTTCACGGCGAACCGTCCGGAGTTGGTGATCGCCTCACACGTGTACAGGTGGTTGCCGATGCAGACGATGAGCTGGAGCGGGTCCATCGACAGGGAGGCGACAGCACTCGCCGTCATGCCGATCGGGTCGCTCTCGTTGCGGGTCGTGATCACGCTCACGCCGGTGGCGAGCCGGCCCATGGTGGCTCGGAACGCGGCGGTCAGGTCGAGGGATGCAGGCATGGTTGCCTCCGTGGAAGGGCGCTCGGCCGGCTGCCGAGGGGCGGGGAAGAGCGTGTGGATGTCCGTCGTCCGACGGACCGTCGGCCTCGAGCGTGTCCGGGGCCGAGACCTGGCTGCCCGGGACGCGGATGCGGTGTCCGGCCCCGGGCCGCGGCGATCAACGACGGGACAGCGGATCCAGCACGAAGGTGTGCTGCATGGCGGTGTAGGCCTCGTCGGTCGACTGCTGGTGGGGGCCGGTCCCCGCCGCGTGGGTGGCGAAGTCGGCGATGAGCGACTGCTTGACGCCGAAGACGGGGTCCTGGTCGAGGTAGAGGTCGTCCGAGGGGAACAGCATGGTCGTCACCCGTTGGTATCCGGCCGCCTCGATGACCAGGTGGATGTGGGCCGGGCGCATCAGCGGGCGTCCTGTCGCCTTCATCAGTTCACCCACGGTGCCGTCGCCGGGAATCGGATAGCTGGCGGGCCGGACGGAACGGAAGGCGAAGCGTCCCTGGGCGTCCGTCCGGAACAGGCCGCGCATGGCGGGCTGGGTGAGCCCGGGGACGTCGACGTCGTAGTGGCCCGAGCCGTCGCTGTGCCAGACGTCCACGGCCGCGCCGGCGACCGGTTCGCCGTCCTCGTCCAGCACCTGGCCGTCGAAGAAGAGGGGAGCCCCTGGAATTCCCCCGGAGATGTCGTCCCCCGTGTCCCGCGACGGCCGGTCCTCCCGGAAGAACGGACCCTGCACGCTGTTCTCCGTGGCCTTGCCCTCCCGTCGGTGGTTGATCGCGTCGACGAGCATGGTGACGCCCAGGACGTCGGACAGCAGGATGAACTCCTGGCGCTGCGGTGAGCACAGCTGACCGGTCCGGGTCAGGAAGTCCACGCCCTTCGCCCACTCCTCCTCCGTCAGGCCGACCTCGCGGACGAAGTCGTGCGCATGACGGACGAGTGAGTCGAGGATCTGCGCCACCCGCGGATCCTCGGTTCCGGCCATGGCGGAGATCACTTCCTCGGTGATGTCCGCGCTGTCCAGGTCTCGCATGTATGTCTCCCTTGCTCTTGGTCGCCACCGCGGACGGCGGGCCGCGGCGGACGCGCATTTCTTCGGGGTCATTCAGTCGGTGCGGCCCCGCGCCAGGCGCGGGTGAGGATCCCGGTGGCGGCGCGCCGGTCCACCGGGCGGGGGTTCCAGTAGGCGTTCTCCAGCACTCGGTCGGCCGCCGCCTCGATGCCCGACTCGGGCATGCCGAGTTCGCGCAGCGAGCGGGGGGACCCCGAGCCGCCCGGTGAACTCGTACAGACCGGTCGCCGGGTCGGCGGCGGACAGTGCGGTGCCGATCCGTGCCATCGCCCGTGGCGCGGACGGCGCGTTGAACGCCACCACATGCGGCAGCACGACCGCGTGGGTCTCGGCGTGCGGCAGTGCGAACATGCCCCCGAGGACGTGACAGATCTTGTGGTGCAGCGCCATGCCGACCGTGCCCAGACAGGCGCCGGCCAGCCAGGCTCCGTACAGTGCCCCGGAGCGGGCCTCGATGTCGTCCGGTCGCTCCACGACACCGGGGAGATGGGTCGTCAGCGCGGTGAGCGCTTCACCGGCCATCAGGAACGCGAGCGGATCACCGTCCTGGGAGTAGAGCGCCTCCACCGCATGGGCGAGCGCGTTGAGCCCACTGGCCGCCGCCATGGCCGGCGGGAGGGTGACGGTGAGATCCACGTCGTAGACCACCGTCCTCAGCCGCACCTCGGGCAGGCGACGCGTCGTCTTCCGTTCGCCGTCGGTCTCGCCCAGGATCGGAGACATCTCCGACCCCGCATACGTGGTCGGCAGCGCGATGTGTGGAAGTCCGGTGCGCAGCGACACCGCCTTGCCGAGCCCGATCGCCGACCCGCCTCCCACACTGACCAGGCAGTCGGACTGCTGAGCCGCCACGAAACGCAAGGCTCTTCGGGTGACGTGCAAGGGCGTGTGCATGGCCGCTTCGGCGAAAGCACCGGCGGCCATGCCGCCGAGCGTCCCCTGCACCGCGGCCGCCTGGGCGGCCTGACCGGGTGTGGACAGCACCACCGCCCGCCCACATCCCAGGGCGGCGACCTCCTGGCCGATGCGGAGCCGTGTGCCGCTGCCGAAGACCACCTTGGTGATCTGCCCCTGGTGCACGAACCCGTCCATCGCGCTGCTCCTCAGCTCGCTGCGCCACATCGCCTGTCACCACCCGGACAAGCCGCGGCGGTGACGGATCCAGCCGCCGACGCATCGCGTCGTGGCCGTCCGGCCGACCGGCGCACCCACCCTCGGCCGGCACCGCCAGTCTCGGCGTGACGGCGAGGGGCGCGCATCGCATGATCTGGTGAATGACGCCGAGCACCGGGCCTCCGTGCGGCCCATCCGCTCGTCGAGAAGCGCGAGTTGTCGGCGGAGCTCGGCCACGCGGTTCCTGAGCTCGCCGGCTTCTGCCCCCGTGCGGGGATCAAAAGCAGAGTGGCCCCCGCCTGCCGGCGGGGGCCACTCTCAGGGATTGCTCACTTCTGCTGTGCGAGCCAGTCGGCGAACGTGATCTCGCCGATCTGCGCGTCCGGCCCCGGCAGGAGCGTGGCCTCCTGCAGCTCGGCACCCCAGTACCGCGCCTGCGGGTCCGTGACGACCTCGCGGGGGTCGTCGAGGGCGGCGAGTCCCGTGCGGATGAAGTTGGCGAGCTGGAACGCCTCTGGGCCCGCGACCTCGACGACGCCGTCGACCGGGGCGCCGACCGTGGTGCGGCCGACGGCCGCTGCCACGTCGTCGGAGGCGATGGGCTGGATCCTCGCGGCGGGCACGCGCACGGTGTCGCCGTCGGTCATCCCGTCGGCGAGTCCCTTCGCGAACTCGCAGAACTGGGTGGCGTGGACGATGGAGTAGGGGATTCCCGACGCCTTGATCAGCTCTTCCTGGGCCTGCTTGGCGCGGAAGTACCCGCTCTCCCGGAGGCGCTCGGTGCCGACCACGGACAGCGCCACGTGGTGTGTGACGCCGACCCCGGACTCCGCCTTCAGGACGTTGGCCGTGGAGGTGCGGAAGAAGTCCATGACGGCCTGGTCCTCGAACGAGGGGGAGTTGGACACGTCGACCACGACCGACGCGCCCTCCAGGACGTCGGCCAAGCCCTCGCCCGTCAGCGTGTTCACGCCGGTGCTGGGCGCGGCCGCCACCGCCTCGTGCCCGTGCTCGCGGAGCCTGGCGACCACCTTGGAGCCGATGAGCCCGGTGCCACCGATCACTACGACCTTCATGGCGGAATTCCTCTCGGAGTTTCTTGATGTCTGTACGAGGAGAGACAGGGCGGCAGTTCCGTTTGTGACATGCGGTTCGCGAAGTCGAGAAGAGATTCCGCCGCCGCCCCCATCGGTCTATTCGGCGAGTTTTCCCTCGGTCGAGACCTCCTGCATCAGAGAGGAGATCTCGTCCGGGATCGCCGGGATGCTCTCGCGGGTGATGCCCGTTGTCGGGGACCACACGAGATTGACCTGCAGCGTGGGATCCAGGTCCGGGTAGTCGCTGCGGTTGTGACAACCGCGGCTCTCGCGGCGCTCCAGAGCCGCTTCGAGGGTGGCCCGGGCCGCCAGGGCGGCGGACTTGAGGTCGAAGGCGTGCGCCAGGTCCTGATAGCCGGCGATGTCCGGGTGCACACCGACGTCCTCCATCCGCTTCTCGACCTCCGCGAGTTCCGCCAGCCCGGTGCGCAGACCCTCCTCGTCGCGTACGACTCCCGCGTGCTCGGTCATGGTGTTGCGGACGGCACGCTGCAGGGCGCGGACGTTCTCCCGTCCGTCGGCCGCGAGCAGCTCGTCGATCTCCGCGCGGGCCTGTGCCACCGCTGAGGCGGAGCGCGGCTGCGCGGTCAGGGACTGCGAATAGGCGGCGGCCGCCTGCCCGGTGATCCGGCCGAAGACCAGCAACTCGATGAGACTGTTGCCGCCCAGGCGATTGGCGCCGTGCATTCCGCTGGAGGCCTCACCGATGGCGTACAGGCCACGCACGTCGGTGCTGTGGTCCTCGGGACGCACCCACACCCCGCCCATCGAGTAGTGCGCGGTGGGCGCGATCTCGACGGGTTCGCGGGTGATGTCGAGCATCTGGAGGTCGAGAAGCGTCTGGTAGACACGGGGCAGTCGCGTCATGATCGTCTGCCGTGGCAGGTGGGAGACGTCGAGCCAGACGCCTCCCTTGGGCGTCCCCCGCCCCTCCTTGATCTCCGTGTAGGACGCCAGTGCCACGCGGTCGCGGGTGGACAGCTCCATACGGTCGGGGTCGTAGCGGGTCATGAACCGTTCCCCGAGTGCGTTGCGCAGGATCCCGCCCTCACCGCGGGCGGCCTCGCTGACCAGGGTGCCCGCCGCGCTCTCCGGCTCGAGGATCCCCGACGGATGGAACTGGACCAGCTCCGGGTCGCGCAGTCGGGCTCCGGCCTCCACCGCCAGGCGGAAGGAATCACCCGTGTTCTCGTCGCGCCGCGAGGACGTGCGCCGCCAGATGCGGGTGTGGCCACCCGCGGCGAGTATGACGGCGTCGGCATGGATCAGGTACCGCGTTCCGTGCGTGAGATCGAAGCCGTAGGCGCCGAAAACGGTGCCGTCGTGCACCAGGATCCGGGTGATGTAGACGCCGTCCAGTACCGGGATGCCGAGCTGCTCCGTGCGCCTGACGAGGGTGCGCTGGATCTCCAGTCCGGTGTAGTCGCCGGCGAAGGCGGTCCGCCGGAACTTGTGCGCGCCGAAGAAGCGCTGGGAGATCCGGCCGTCCTCCTCCCTGGCGAAGGACATGCCGTAGCGTTCCAGGTCGTCGATGCCTCGGGCGGCGCCCTCGGTGACGATCTGGACGGTCCGGGGGTCGGCCAGCAGGTAACTCTCCTTGAGAGTGTCTGCCGCGTGCTGCTGCCAGGTGTCCTCGGGATCCATGGTGGCCAGCGCCGCATTGATCCCACCGGCAGCGAGTGCCGTGTGGGCGTCGTCCTTGGGGCGCTTGCCGACCGCGAGGACGTCGACTCCGGCCTCTGCCAGTTCGATCGCTGCTCGCAGCCCAGCACCTCCGGTGCCGATCACCAGCACCATGGTGGAAAGACGTTGTTCGACGAGAGCCACGGTCTACTCCGATGGTCGGGGGTGTCAGTCACTACGACCGGGTCGTCCGGGGATCTGTGACACCTTCCGACGGAGCAGCAGCCAAATCACTCGTTCATGCGATGCGCTTGCGTACCGCCCCGATCCACTGTGGTCGGGTGGCCGAAACGATGCACCGTATGTCCCCCAGGCCGAGTGACCTCGAGGAGGCCGCCTCTGTCTTCGTGCAGCACCGGGCACGTCTCTTCGGAATCGCGTATCGCGTGCTCGGCAGTGTGGCCGAGGCCGAGGATGTGGTTCAGGAGGTGTGGCTGCGCTGGCAGCAGACCGACCGCTGCGCGGTGGTCAGCCCGATGGCCTTCCTTTCGAGCGCCACGACCCGCTTGGCCATCAACGTCGCGCAGTCGGCGCGTGTGCGCCGGGAGACCTACATCGGTCCGTGGCTGCCCGAGCCCGTCGACACCAGCTCGGACCCGGAGGTGGGCGCCCAGCGAGGAGAGTCCGTGGAGCTGGCCCTGCTGCTGGTGCTGGAGCGGCTGAACCCGACCGAGCGCGCCGCGTACGTACTGCGCGAGGCGTTCGACTACGCATATCCCGAGATCGCCGAGATCCTTCAGCTCAGTCTCGTCAACGTGCGAAAGATCGTCAGCCGCGCTCGCAGGCGTCTGTCGGAAGAGCGGCGGGAGAGCGTGGACAGGGCGGAGCACCGACGTCTCCTGGACGCCTTCGTCTCGGCCGCTCGGACGGGGGACATGGGATCCCTGGAAGCCCTGCTCACCCCCGATGCCGTCAGCCTGTCCGACGGCAACGGCATCCAGGGGGCCGCGCGGGTACCCGTGCTGGGCCGCGTACGCGTGGCGAACCTGGCGACCGCCACTCGGCGGTTCTGGAGCGGCGCGGACCTCAGGCCCGTCGATGCCAACGGCCGCTCAGGAGTGATGATCTACCGAGACGGCGAGCCCACCACGTTCCTGACGACAGCCGCATCGCCGGAAGGCATCCACACGGTCATGTGGGTGTGGAACCCGAGCAAGATCGCGGCCTTCCTGGATTCACGCTCCCGCATCGCAACGACGCCCTCCGGCGTCCGCGCGGGCATGCCAGGGCCGCCGGCGGCTTCCTGCGAGGAGGCGGAGTGCGAGGTAGCGTGTGCAGACGAGGCGCAATGGCTCATGGTCCCGGTGAGTCCACCCCCTGTGCTCCAGCTCTCCAGGGCGGACAGCGATGGCTTCCCGTGCTGAAACCGAGGGCGTGACCCCGTCGTTCGAGGCCGCGCTAATGATGCTGAACGCGCTCGGTCTGATCACCGCCTGGTCGGACGAGGCCGAAGAGCTTCTGGGCTATACGGGCTCCGAGGTGCTGAAGCAGCCGGTCGACTCACTCCTGGTCTCCGGTGACCTCGTCGACGCGCCCGGCGAGGGCGGGCTTCCGGCGCGGCGTGCGGCCCGCGACCAGTACGTCGTGGCCCGGCACCGCGACGGACGCCGTCTGGGGCTGATCGTGCGGGTGTCCGTCCTGACCGACGACGACGGAGCCGAGTCACGACTGCTCCAGGTCCTTCCGGCCGAGCAGACGCCCTGGTACGGCGTGGAACGGTCGGCCGTCAGACGGCTGCTCGAGGACGCACCGGTCGGCGTGGCCGTGCTGGATCCGGACCTGCGCTGCGTGTGGCTCAACGACGCCCAGGCCCGTGTCGGCGGAGTGCCCCGGGAGCGGCGTCTGGGTCTGGGGCTGGACGCCGTGTTCCCTCCCTCCCAGGCCGCCGAGCTGGGGGCGCGGATCCGCCGGGTGCTGGAAACCGGTGTGCCACTGATCGACCACGAGTACCAGGGCGCAACGATGGCCGATCCCGCCGGTCGCGCCTACTCGGCTTCCTTCGCCCGGCTCCAGGGGCCGCGGAACCGCGTCCTCGGTGTGGCGTGCCTCGTTCTGGACGTGACCGCGCGGTGGCGGGCCCGGCAGCGCAGGCAGCTCATGAGTGAGCTCGGCGACCGCATCGAGGACGGCCTCGACATCACGCGGACGGCGCAGAGCATCGCGCACGCCGCGGTTCCGCTGCTCGGGGACTATGCCGCTGTCGACCTGCTGGACACGGCCCTTCCCGGCGGGTCACTTCCGGACGGACGCGCCCGTCGCCGGGTCCCGCTGCGCCGGGCCGGGCAGGAGTCCCTGCGACCACTCTCGACGTCGGGGCCGGCCGTGGGTGACGAGGTGCGGACGCAGCCGGCGTCGGTGACGGCGCGTGCCGTCTCCGAGGGCCGGGGACTGCTCGCCCGGATCGAATGTTCGGATGGTGAAGCCGCTTCGGCCGAGCAGGACGCGGACGGGCACGTCGCCGCGCTGGTCCGGGACTTCGGGGCGCACTCGCTCATCGCCGTCCCCATCACCTCTCCGGACGGCGTGCTCGGAGTGATGTCCGTGGCACGGGCGCTGCGGTCCGGGCCCTTCACGGAGGACGACCTTCTGTTCGTCCAGCAGTTCACCACTCGGGCCGCGGCCGCCCTCGCCCGCGCTCATCGATACAGCAGGGAGCACGCCACGGCGCTGGCTCTGCAGCAGAGCCTGCTGCCGCACAGTCTGCCCCCGCACAGCCCGGCACGAGGGTCTCTGCTCGACGTGGCCTGGCGCTACCTGCCCACCGACACGCACGGAGGGGTCGGCGGCGACTGGTTCGACGTCATCCCACTGTCAGGTGCCCGTGTCGCGCTGGTGGTCGGCGACGTGGTCGGGCACGGGGTGCATGCGGCCGCCACCATGGGTCAGCTGAGGACCGCCGTGCAGACCCTGGCTGCCATGGACCTGACGCCGGAGGAGTTGCTGGCGAACCTGGACGACCTGGTCGTCCGGCTCGCCGAGGAGGACACGTCCGACGGGGAGGGGCTTCGCTTCGGGCCGGTGGGCACGACCTGCCTGTACATCGTGTACGACCCCGTTCTCGGGGAGTGCACGGCGGCCGGGGCGGGCCACCCGCCGCCGGCCCTGCTGGCACCGGACGGCACGGTCACCTTCCTGGATCTGCCACCGGCGCCGCCACTCGGTGTGGCGACGCTCTCGATCGAGTCGGTGCGGTGGAAGCTGCGCGAGGAGAGCCTGCTGGTCCTCTTCACCGACGGGCTGATCACGTGCGGCGGACGGGATCTCGGCACGGGGATGACGCGGCTGTCCGAGGCCCTGGCGCATGCCGGATGCGGAGACCGGTCCTCGTTGGACGAGTTGTGCGGCAAGGTGGCCGCCGACGTTCTCGACCAACCGCTCTGGGACGACGCGGCGCTGCTCATGGCCCGCACCCGCATCCTTGCTGCGGACCGGGTGGCTCGCTGGGACCTTCCCACCGATCCGGCGGTCGTGACGCTGAGCCGGGAACTGGCCATGCGTCAACTGGCCGAGTGGGGGCTGGAGGAGCTGGCGTTCACGACCGAACTGATCGTCAGCGAAATGGTCACCAACGCGGTCCGCTACGGCAAGGGCCCGCTCACCTTGCGCCTGATCCACCACGATGCCCTCATCTGCGAGGTCTTCGACAGGAGCAACACCTCGCCCCGGCTGCAGAACGCGCGGACGCTGGACGAGGGCGGCCGAGGTCTGTTCCTCGTCGCCCAGCTGAGCAAGCGGTGGGGCGTTCGCTACACCGAACCGGGCAAGGTCGTCTGGGCCGAGCAGGATCTCCCCTGACGCACCTGCTGCTCAGTGGCTCAGTGGTTCAGTGACTCAGTAGGCGCTGGACCAAGGGGAGCAGTTCCTGCGGGTCCGCCGCCGCCAACTCCTCCAACGCACCGGCGCTGCGTCCCATCAGCACCCCGATGAGCGCGGCCGTCGCCACCTCGGCCCGCAGCTGCGGCCGGTCGAGTCCCTGCTCCGCGAAGGCCTCCTTCAAGGGGGCGACCATCCGGACCTGGAGCTGCTCGCGTGACGCGCTCTCGACCGCCGCATCATGAGGGCGCTGGACCGCGGCCTGGAAGACGGGTCCGGGCCCGCGCCGCCCGACGCGTTCGAAGAGCTCCTGCAGCCGCTCGGTGTGAAGCAGGTCCAACGGCACGTCGTCGCCCGTCTCGGCGTGCAGAACAGCGATGAAGAGCTGCGTCTTGCCCCCGAAGTAACGGGCGATCAGGGCCTGGTCCACGCCCGCGCGTTCGCCGATGTCCCGCACCGTGGTGCGTTCGAACCCGCGCTCGGCGAGCAACTCGCCCGCGGCCTTGACCAACAGCTCCCTGGTACGCGCCGAATCCCTCCGGCGCGCGGGCCTCTCGGCGCTCATCGACGCGACGTCCCTCCTTCTCGTCTGTCCGCCCCTGCGGCCGACTCTGCCACGCCTTCGTCGTCTCCGGCGCGCCAGAGGCCGGGCTCTTCGGATGCGGTCGTTCACCAGGCGTCCGGGTGACAGGTCGCAGGGACGTGAGTCGTATCACGCGGCCGGCAGCGTCTACGGCCCGGCCTAGTAGCCATGGGTGGTCCCGCGCGATGCGGCTGCCAGGCGCCCGGACTCCGGCCGACGGTCCTCCGTGCGGTCCAGTACTAGGCGCCCTCGTGACAACCGCCCGCCGGCAGGGCGCCGGGTTCGCCTACAGTCGTTATGTCAGCGAGTGCTGACTTGGCGGGCCGGAGGGGGGCCCGTCACCTCCCTCGGGAGCCTCACCAGGAGATGTGCTTGTGCAGCAAGACGCCATGACGCCCGACATGAGTCCGGACAGGGGCCGGCCCCGGCACCGGGCGGGTACGCGCACCGACGCGGCGCCGGTCCGGCGTGGCCTGACCGGCTCCACAGCGGTGCTGGCCCCGGTCGTCACCGTGCTCACCATCGGACTGGTCTTCGTGGCTGTGTTTCTCGCCGCCTTCCACACGCCCAAGGCCCACCGACTGCCGGTCGCGGTGGCCGCTCCGGACCGGGCGGCGGCACTCTTCGACGTGAGGCTGCAGCGGGTGGCGCCCGACGCGTTCCAGGTCGAGCGGTACCGGGACGAGGACGCCGCCAGGTCGGCGGTCGAGCACCGCGCCGCGTACGCGGCCTACCTGGACACCTCCGGCCCGCCCCGCATTCTGTACGCGGGTGCCAACGGCCTGGCCGTCAAGGCGATGATCACGCCGCTCGGTCACGCCGCCACGCCTGAGGGCAACAGGCTGCGGGTGCAGGACATCCTTCCGCTGTCGAAGGGGGACAGCCGCGGCCTGTCGGTCTTCTACGCCTCCTTCGGGCTCGTCCTGGCGGGCTTCCTGTTCGGTCAGATGACGTACCAACTGGCGCCGCGGCTGTCCTTCGCGCAACGCGTGCTCAGTCTCACGATCTTCGCGGTCGTGGGAGGACTGGCCACCGCGCTCATCGCGAGTACCGTCTTCGACGCGATTCCGGGGTCCTTCATCGCCCTGGCCGGCGTCATCGCGCTCATGGCGGGGGCCGTCGCGGCCGGAACCGTCCTGCTCATCCGGATCTTCGGGCCGCTCGGCGTCCCGCTGGGCTCGATCTTCATGCTGGTGATGGGCAACGCCACGAGCGGCGGTGTGCTGCCCCCGTCGTTCCTTCCCGGCTGGCTGCAGCCGCTGGCCTCGGTGATGCCCGCCGGTGTCGGGGTGCGGGCCATCAACGGGCTCGCCTACTTCCACAACGACGGAGTCGGGGACGGCGTGACCATCCTCTCCGTCTGGGTGGTGTTCTGCATCGGGGCCATCTTCAGCCTCGACCAGATCGCCGCGTCGACGGCCATCGTCCATGTCGCCCACCGCGGAAAACCTTCCGGAGCGGGCGCCTGAGGGCCGGCCGGCATACTCCGGATCAGCCCGCGCCGGGCTCCTCATAGGGGATGCGCCTCAAGTGCAGGCGATGCTGAAGAAGGGGTGCGGGGCGAGGTACCGGCTCACGTGTTCGCCCGCCCCCGCCCGGCCGCGAGAAGCGCGTCCGCGGCCTCGATGGCCTCCTGTATGTTCCGGGTGCCCATCGTGACGCACAGCGTGTACCGCACGTCCTCGAGCTCGCGTTCCGTGGCCGGCCTCCCGCCTTCGGCGAGCGCGATCCGCAGGGACGCGTACCGGGTCAACAGCCCTCTGACGACCTTCGGATCCGGAACCAGCAGCACAGTCAGGCGCACTCTCTCGATCTCCGCGCCGACTGCCCCGTCACGGGCCGAAGTCGCGCCTGCTGAGACGTGGCTGGACACTGTCTCGTACCTCCATGTTGTCTTCCCGCACCGGTGAACGAACGTTCGTGCCTGGCCCGTGCTTTGGGGCTCCACACCGCTGCCCGAGGTGAAGACCGGATGCACCCGACTTCTGTGACGGTCGTGCTGTTCGGGACTCGCAGCCGGCGCACGCATGAAGACCCGCATCACACCGGTTCGGGTGTCACACCTTGCCGGGCTGTCCGGTCAGTAGTGCGTAACCGCGACTCTGCTAGGAGGGCCCAGACCCATGGATCCGCGTCTCAACTATTACGGCAACTCCCTCGGGGGCAAGGTGCTGAAGCACCTCGTCTCGGCCAGCAAGGTCCTGGCGGGCTCGACGCTGCCGACCACCGTCCAGCACCTGGTGGAGATCCGTGCCAGCCAGATCAACGGCTGCGGCTTCTGCACCGACATGCACACCAAGGAGGCCACCCACGCCGGGGAGACCTCGGTGCGGCTCAATCTCATCGCCGCCTGGCGGGAGGCGACGGTCTTCACGGAGGCCGAGCGCGCCGCACTGGAACTGACCGAGCAGGGCACCCGCGTCGCCGACGCGGCCGGCGGAGTCACCGATGAGGCCTGGGCGAACGCCGCGAAGCACTTCGACGAGGACCAGCTGACCGCCCTGGCTTCCCTCATCGCGATCATCAACGCCTACAACCGCATCAACATCATCACCCAGCAGCCGGCCGGCGGCTACAAGGTCGGCATGTTCGGCTGAGCCAGGGCGTTCCGTCCGGTGGGACGCGTCCGGTCCGTCTCTCCGCCGCCGCGGCGTTCAGCGGGGAGACGGGCCTCGGGCGCCGGCCGATGGCAGCGAACCAGGACGAGTGCGGGCCGCTCCCGACCGGCGGCGGCACCCCTGATGTGCGCGCCGGGCCGGCCCATGCACAGGCTGGTGACCTCGGAGTACAAGTGCGCCTGGTACGGGCGTGAACTCGTCGTGATCGACCGTTTCTTCCCCAGCTCGAAGCTGTGCGGGGCCTGCGGCACGGTCACGGCGAAGCTGCCGCTGCACGTCCGCCAGTGGACGTGCGAGTGCGGCGCGGTGCACGACCGCGACGTGAACGCGGCACGCAACATCCTGGCCGCCGGGCTGGCGGCGTCTGCCTGTGGAGACGGTGTAAGACCTCAACGGGAGTCCTCCCGGACAGGGCGGTCGTCGGTGAAGCAGGAAACCCAGCGGGCGACCGCTGGAATCCCCCGCCTTTAGGCGGGGGAGGAGGTCAACGGCATGGGCACGCCGTCGTCCGGCGGCAGGCTGGGCGTACGAGCGCTCGACGCCGGGTCGGGCCGGACCCTGCGGCACACGGACTCCGACGGGTAGGTGTGCGGTGCCCCGGTCGCGGACGCGGGAGTGCTGTACGCAACTGCGGCGGGCGGCACGGTGTTCACGCTGGATTCGGCGAACGGACGGGGAGGCCGGCGCACGAAGGTCGACGAGGCGGGCCAAGGCCTCGCGGTCGCCGACGGTGTCGTCCGTGGCCGGAGGGCTTCGGCCTGTGCGCGCCGCTGATCCTGGACGGCACCGTCGTGCTGTTCGACGACGCCGGCCTGGTGCACGCGGTGGCTCCGCCGTGGGCTCTCACTGGGCGGCCTTCGCCAGGTCGACGGTCTCGTAGATCGGGAAGACGTGGTGCAGACCCGTGATGGCGAAGATCCGCCGAATGCCGGGATGGTTGATGGCCAGTCTCAGCTCTCCGCCGTGGGGTGCGATGAGGTTCCGGATGCCGACGAGAGCGCCCAGGCCCGTGGAGTCCATGAACTGCACACCGAGCAGGTCGAGGATCAGACGGTGGTGGCCTGCCCGGATCCGGTCGAAGACGTGCTCACGGATCTGCGGTGCGGTGTACATGTCCGCCTCGCCGCGGATCTCCACGATGGTCCACTCGTTCTCTTCGCGGTGGCTGATCTCGAATTCGTGCCGCATACCGGACCAACAGAAATGCCTTGGGTAGAGGTTGCGGCCTACCACTACCGCACATTCGTTCCGCATATGCACGAACGAATGGCCAAAGGATCACCAGGGTGCGAACGCCTGGCCAACGGTTCACCCTTGGGGTGGAGCGACAGTGGCGCCCCATGAAGGTACGTTTCACCACCTCGGTTCCTACGCCCCCCTCGGTCGGGAGTCGAGGCCCGCGGCTCCGCCCCCTTGTACGCAGCCCGTACAACCCCCAGGGCGGCGGAGCCGCACCCACCGCACGGCCGGAGACCGGTGTGTCGGCCGATGTGGCGAGCAGGGGCAGGCTGTCCGACACAGGGGGGATGCGCGGCCTGCCCCTGCGCCCCCGGGACGTCGTGCGCGCCGATGAAAACTCCCTGTAGCACCTCTGTAACGCGGCTGGTGTTGTGTCGGACGGGAGTGATCCGGTCTGGCTGGAGGTGGGCGTTGATCGTGGACCAACGGGATCGGCTCCCCGGTCCGTTGCGGGAGTTCACGACGTACCTCGACGGTCTGCTGGCGCGGCTCGACCCGGCAGGTGGATGGTGCGGCATCTTCTGGCAGCGCGATCCCGAGGGCATGCGGGCCTGCGTCGAGGGGCGTGAGGTGCCGCCCTGGGACGTGATGGAGGCCTTGCTGCACGACCTCGCCGCGGACCACGGTCCGGCGGTCGTCGCCCTCGAGCGTGACCGGGCCCGCGGCCTGTACGCGGCCGCGGTCACCGCGTACGACACTCGGCCCGGTGGGCGGGAGTCCCTCGGCGACCGGCTGGACGTGATGCTCCGCGAGCAGCGGTACGCGGCCGAACGACAGGCCGGTCTGAGCCGTGACCTCGCCACGGCGACCACACCGGACCGGGCCGACGCCCTCCGTGTCGACCTGGCCTGGGCCCACGACGACTTCGAACGCGCGACCGCGCGCTGCGCGGAGATCCGCTCCCGCATGGCGGACCTCGACCGGGCCACGGCGCCCGCCGGCCGGCGCCCAGGGGTCCCGAGTGCCATGGGCGCCCAGGGTGCGGAGGCGGGCCCGGCCCCGGCGCCCGGCACGGACGGCTACGGCACCGCAGGCACTGTCCCTGGTCCCCGCATCGGGCACAGCCCGCAGGCCGGGGTGCGACCCGGCCGAGAGGGAACAGCGCCCGGCCCGGAACTCGGGCAGCACGCACCCGCGGACGCTCCGGCGCCCGCGAACCCGGTCGCCGAACCACCCCGGAAGCGGCGGCGCGGGAGCGCGCGGTTCGCCGGGATGTCGGAGCCAGAGGACGCGGCCCCGGAAGTCGTCCCCGTCCTTCCCCCGCAGACCGCCGACCGGCGCCCCACACCCCGCGGCGCGCGCTTCGCGGGAGCCGCCGCCGAGACCGACCCGGAGCGGAGGGCGACGCCCGGAGCTCGCGTCGACGACACGGCGCGAGAGCTGATCGCCCGGACGGTCCGGACCCTGCTGCGGCTGCGCGGCGAAGGCCGCGGCGGCGAGGCGCACGCCCTGCTGATCGAGGCCGTCCACTGGCCGGCGCCCCAGCTGCCGCCCCTCGCAGCGGAGTTGGAGAGCGCCGGGCTGGGCGCCGATTGGACCACGTTGCTCTGGGAGGCGGCCTCGCTGCCCGCGGAGCGGCTGGTGGAGGCCGCCGACGCACTGCTGGCGGCGGGCCGCGGGGCCGACAGCGAGCAGATCGTACGGCAGGGGGTCGCGCGGCCCGCAGCCGAGATCGGCGAGGCCGTGCTCGGCCTGGCCGCCGGGGGCCGCGACCGAGAGGTGCGCGTCCTGCTCGACGCGTACGTCCGCGTCCGCACCCCCGAGCAGGCGGCCCGCAGCGCCGAACCCGATCCGGGGCGCCTGGTACCGCTGCTGCTGGACGCGGCCCGCTCCGTCTCGAACGAGCGCCACCGGGACCTGCTCCACGCCCTCAGAGTCGCCGGCCTCGCCACCTGACGGAGGGCGGCACGTCGGCGGTCGTCAAGTCGCCGAAGTTCGCCGCCGGTTCTCAGGACAGCGGCTTCTGGAACCAGGCGACGTCCCAGAAACTCCCGAACTTCCGGCCGACCTGTTCGTAGACGCCCACGGGCCGGAACCCGAAGCGTTCGTGGAGCCGTTGCGACGCTTCGTTGGGCAGGGTGATTCCGGCGAGCGCCATATGAAGGTCTTCGTGCTCCAGCACGTCGAAGAGCGCGGTGTACAGCAGGCTGCCGACGCCACGGCCCACGTGCTCGGGCGCCACGTAGACGCTGGTTTCCACGGAGGTCGCGTACGCCTGCTTCGGGCGGAACGCGCTGCTGGTCGCGTAGCCGAGGAGCTTTCCGCCCTCTTCGGCGACGAGGAGCCGGTGTGGACCAGAGTCGGGATGGGCTTGCAGCCACGGCCGGCGCTGGTCCACGGTGAACGGCTCGATGTCGAAGGTGATCGGTGTCTCGGCGACGTAGTGGTTGTAGATCCGGGTCAGTTCTTCGAGGTCGTCCTCGGTGCCGGGCCGGATCCGTGCCCCTGAGTCAGCCCTGTGCCCGTTCACGTTCGTGCTCACGGGTACGACGGTACGCGGAGTTGGTTACATCGTTGTTTCCCCTGAGCCGTGACCGGCCCGGCCGCGGCCGCCTCGGCCGCCCGTCAGGCGGGATTGTCCCCGTGGGTGAGCGTCTCCCAGGCCACGAACAGGGCGTTGGTGCCGGCCGGCCGGTTCTGCTGGGTCAGGGCCTGGGTGTTGGTCATGGCGATGCCGAGCCGGTTGTGGAGGGCGTTGTAGCCGACCTCGGTGACCGGGCCGAGGCCCCGGTTGACCGAACCGCCGCACAGCCAGCTGGGCACGGAGGCGCCGAGCTCGTACTTGGACTGGAACCCCAGGGCCTGTCGCAGCCGCTCGCCGACGTCGGTGCCGTACAGGTCCTGTCCCTGGATCCTGCTGGTCTCGGCGACGTGCGAGATGGCGGAGATGCCGTACCCGGTGTGGGTGAAGTCGCGGCACGTCTCCTGGGTGAGTCCGGTGACGAAGGTGGACTGGCCCTGCCAGTAGGAGACGATCTTGTCCCTGGTGTTCAGGTTCTGGCTCGGCACGGTCTTGGGCAGGTCCCCGTCGGAGGCCAGGTAGACGTACGCGGCGGTGCGGGTGCGGAACTTGGCCATGGCCGTGTCGTAGGACGCCTTGTCCTCCAGGAAGACGGAGATGCCGACGGCGGCCTCCATCATCGAGAGCTCCCAGTTGCCGTTGGAGTTGGAGCCCTTGATGACCATCGGCAGATAGACGTTGCGCAGCATGGTGGCGAAGCGGCCGGCGTTGGGCCAGCCGCCGGTGTAGGTGTACTTGATGATCTCGGCGGCCTTGGGCCAGGAGGAGCCGGCCCAGCCGGTCTGCAGCGGCGCGTTGCTGTTGGTGTGGCTCTGGATCACGGCCGACCAGGCGTCCATGATCTCGATGGCCTTCTGGGCGTAGCGCGCGTCGCGGGTGATGTACCAGGCGAGCGCGTCCGTGTACGCGGCGATGGCGTCCTGGCGTTCGTCGGTGCAGCCGTAGTTCGGGTTGGAGTACGAGCCGCACTCCACGGTCGCCCAGGGCTTCGGCGTCCGGCTGAGGCTGGCGTAGGAGCTCGCCGCCATCTGGTCGTAGGCGCCCTTCCAGGGCTGGGCCCCTGCCAGCACCTTGTCGCGGGCGAAGTCCAGTTGGGCCCGGGACACGGTCACGCCCGGGTGGACGAACGTGGTGGGTGCGGCCTCGGCGCGCTGGGCCCGTGGCAGGAGCAGGCCGCAGGTGAGGACGGCGACCAGTGTGAGGAGAAGTGCGGCTCGGGGTCTGCGGCAGGAGTGTGGGGGAGCGGCAGGCATACGACGGCCATCCGTTCTTGTATGTGAACGACGTGTGAGGGGTTGAACGCATGTGCTCGCCGGTGACCATAGGTACGAACTAATGGACCGTCAAGAGGTGGCAGAGAAGGATGCCAAAATGCTGGTCAGCGGGCGCCGTTGCAGGGGAGGATGGTCGTCATGACGGACGAAGGCCTCTCCATCGACCCCACCAAGCCGAGCATCGCGCGCGTCTACGACTACCTGCTCGGCGGCAAGGACAACTACGCCGTGGACCGGGAGATCGGTGATGTGTTCAAACGGGACCTCCCCGGCTCGGTGGCCATCGCCTTCGCCAATCGCGCGGCCCTGATCCGGGCGGTCGGGGAGATCGTGACGACCACGGACGTACGGCAGTTCATCGACCTGGGCAGTGGTCTTCCGACGGCCGACAACGTCCACCAGGTCGCGCAACGGCACGCTCCGGAGTCGAGGGTCGTGTACGTCGACATCGACCCCCAGGTACTGGTCCACGGCCGTGCGCTGTTGGAGGAGAACGACCGGACCAGGGTCGTGGCGGCCGACGTGCGCAAGCCCGACGACGTCCGTGGCCATCCGGACACCGTGGAACTGATCGACTTCGATCGCCCCGTCGCCGTCATGTTCAGCGCCATCCTTCACCACGTCAACGACGAGGAAGACCCGGCCGCGATCGTGCGCTACTGGCGCGGACAGGTGCCCTCCGGCAGCTACTTCTTCGTCAGCCACTTCCGTTCCGGCAACAACCCGGAAACGGTGGAGGCCGAGGGAATCCTCCAGCAGACCTTCGGCCGCGGCCGGTGGCGCACCGACGCGGAGATCGAATCCCTGCTGGACGGCCTGGAGATCCTAGACCCCGGAATCGTCCCCGCGTCCCTGTGGCGTCCCGACACCGTGGACAACCGGTGGAACAACGACGGCGAACGAGAACTCACCGTCTGGGAACGCCTCATCGCCGCCGGACTGGCCCGGAAGGCGTAGTCGCTACGACGGGGACCTCGCCCACGCGCACTGCGCCTCGACCATGTGGATTGGCCACACACGTCTGACGTCACGTGCATGGGTCGATCACATGTCGGATCCGGTCGTCGGGCCGTATCGTGCGCGGCACGCGACCGGACGATCGCAGCCGTGCGCGACGAGATGAGGAGTCGCCGAACATGACGCGTCACGCCGAGGCCCCTCGCCACGAGGCCCCGCCGGAGACTGATCCGTACGAAGAACTGACGGTACCCGTCAGCGGCGGCGAACTCGCCGTGCTGCGCTGGCCGGCGGCCGAACCGGGCGCTCCCGTCGTGCTCGCGGTGCACGGCATCACCGCCAACGCACTCTCCTGGGCGAGGGTCGCCCACCACCTCGCGGGCCGGGCCACCGTGATCGCGCCCGATCTTCGGGGCCGGGGCGGCAGCGGGTCGCTGCCCGGACCGTACGGCATCGCCGCCCACGCCGCGGACGTGGCCGCGATCGCCGACGCGTTCGGGCTGCGGGAGGCGGTGCTCGCCGGTCACTCGATGGGCGCCTTCGTCAGCGCGTTCACCGGCGTGCACCATCCCGCGAGGTTCGGCTCGCTCGTCCTCGTCGACGGCGGGCTCGGCTTCCCCGCGCCGACCCACCTCGACCCGGACGCCCTGCTGGACGCCGTCATCGGCCCGGCGATGCGCCGGCTGGCCATGACCTTCCCCGACCGGCAGGCGTATCGCGACTACTGGCGGGCTCATCCAGCCTTCGCCGACTCGTGGTCGCCGTGGGTGGACGCCTACATCCAACGCGACCTCGTCGGCGCGGAGCCGCGACTGCGCTCGTCCTGCGTCCGCGACGCCGTACGCGAAGACGGCACGCAGGTACTGTGCGATCCGGAGGTACTGGCCGCACCGGGCCGACTGGAGCTTCCGGCCCGGCTGCTGTGGGCCGACCGGGGCCTGATGGACGAGCCCCAGGGGCTGTACGACGAGCGGCGGCTGGCCGCCGCGGGCCTCGACCCGGCCCGGCTGGCCACGCACCGGGTCGCCGACGTCAACCACTACACCGTGCTCGTCGGCGACGACGGCGCGCGCACGGTGGCCGGTCATCTGCTCGACGCGGCGGGAGTGAGCGGCGGCGTGTCCGGTACACGTGGCTGATTGGGTAGACGTTGGCCAGTACGCGGGCTTCCGTGTGGAGCAGTCGTTTCCGGATGCAGGGGAGTGAGCTATGCGGGTTCCGATGACGGTCGCGGACTTCCTCGAGCGGGCCGAGCTGGGCTTCGCCTCCGACACCGGCGTGGTGGACGAGCCGGATCAGCCAGGCGTGCCGGTACCGGAGTCGACGTACGGGCGGCTGGGCGAGCGGGTGCGGGCCTGGCAGGCGGGGCTGGACGCGCTGGGCGTCGCCGAGGGCGAGCGGGTGGCGGTGGTCAGCCACAACTCCGCACGGCTGCTGGAACTGCTGTTCGCGGTGCCGATGAGCGGGCGGATCTGCGTACCGGTCAACTTCCGCCTGGGGCCCGATGAGGTCGAATACGTGGTGCGGCAGAGCGGCGCGTCGGTGCTGCTCGTCGACCCGGAACTGGACGAGGCGCTGTCCGGGGTCAAGGCGCGCCACCGTTTCGTGCTCGGCGAGCAGACCGAGTCCGAACTGATGCGGTTCGGCGTCGCCCCCCGCCCGTGGTCCCACCCGGACGAGGACGCCACCGCGACGATCAACTACACGTCGGGGACCACGGCCCGCCCGAAGGGGGTGCAGCTGACCCACCGCAACATCTGGGTGAACGGGATGACCTTCGGGCTGCACACCCGGGCGTGGGAGCGCGACGTCTACATGCACACCCTGCCGATGTTCCACTGCAACGGCTGGGGCATGCCGTACGTGATGGCCGGCCTCGGCGTGAAGCAGGTGGTGCTGCGCAAGGTCGACGGCGCGGAGATCCTGCGCCGGGTCGACCGGCATGGCGTGACGCTCATGTGCGGGGCGCCGGCGGTGTGGAAGGCGGTGCTGGACGCGGCGGCGTCCTGGGAGGGGGAGATCCCCGGCCGGGACCGGGTGCGGATCGTGTGCGCGGGGGCTCCGCCGCCGAGCACGCTGATCCAGCGGGTGGGGGAGGAGCTCGGCTGGGAGTTCACGCAGATCTACGGCCTGACCGAGACCTCCCCGCTGCTCACGTTCAACCGGTCCAGGCCTGCCGATGCGTCACTTCCCGCCGACGAGCGGGCGCGCAAGCTGTCCCGTGCGGGACTGCCCGCTTTGGGAGTCAGGTTGAAGGTCTCCGAGACGGGCGAGGTACTGGCCCGGTCGAACGTCGTGCTGGACGGGTACTGGGACAAGCCGGAGGAGACTGCGGCGGCCCTGGAGGACGGGTGGTTCCACACCGGCGACGGCGGCAGCGTCGACGCCTCCGACGGTCACCTGACGATCTCCGACCGGAAGAAGGACGTGATCATCACCGGCGGCGAGAACGTGTCGTCGATCGAGGTGGAGGACGTGATCTTCAGCCACCCGGCGGTCGCCGAGGTCGCCGTCATCGGGGTGCCGGACGAGAAGTGGGGCGAGACGATCAAGGCCCTCGTGGTGCTCACAGCGGGAGTCACGGCGACCGAGGCCGACATCATCGCCCACTGCAAGCAGCGCATGGCCGGCTACAAGGCGCCGACGAGTGTCGAGTTCCGCGACGCCATCCCTCGTACGGCCACCGGCAAGATCCAGAAGTTCAAGCTGCGCCGCCCGTACTGGGACGGGCGGGACCGGAAGGTCAACTGACCACGGCTTCGGAGCCGGGTGACAGGATCGGAACAGCCCCTCGCGGCATGATGCGGTGCGGTCACTCGGCGGAGCACAGGTGTCAACCCGATGCCGGCGGAGACGCCGGCCGGCCCAGGGCGCCGTCGACACAGCCCGCCATCCAGTCCTCGGTGATTTTCACTCCGTCCGTCTCGGCGTGCTCACCGCACTCCGAGCTCGCCGCACCGTCGTAGGCGGAGGACGCGTTCATGGGATTGCCGAGATGCGTCGCCGGCAGCCCCCGGCCGAAGTGATAGCCCTTTTCGTACTGGTCACCAGGGTCGCCCGCGCATCCGGCCACAAGCACCAGGGAAGCCGTCAGGAGTGCCGGTATGTGCCTCTTCATGCCATGTCCCGACGACGTGGTCGAGGTGCGCTCTCGGGTGCCACGTGCGGATCCTAATACCGCCCGCGCCCGGCGCAACGCCTGAGCCCGGCCCCCGCCATCCCACCTGCCACTCCTCGACCACTCCACCCCGGACTGCCCGATGACTCTGCCCGACACGCCTTCGAGCCCGGCCGGCGCCGACCGCACCTTACAGGTGGATCTGCGCGGCCTCGTCGATCTCCTCTCCCACCACCTCTACTCCAGCCCCGCGTCTATCTGCGCGAAATGATGCACAACGCGGTGGACGCCTCGCCGCCCGGCATCGCCTCGAATCGGCCGCCCCCGCCGACGCCTTGGGCGTCCGCCTGCACGCCGATGGTTCGGTCGTACGCGTCGAGGACGACGGCATCGGACTCACCGAGGCCGCCGTGCACAGGTTCCTCGTCACGATCGGCCGGAGCAGCAAGCGCGCCGAGAAGATCGCCGAACCGGCCAGGTCCTGCTTGGCGCGCACCATGCCCTGGGCCACCGGCCCCACGATCTCCAGGTGCGAGGGGTTCGCCACGACCGAGACTGCGATGGTGTCGCCGTCCAGGGCACGGCAGGTGGCCTCCGCGCCGAGGTGGTACTTCACGTCCCCCTAGCCCTGGACCGACCGGATGTCCACCGCGTCCTCGAACTCGTCGAATATCTGGCCGTAGGACTTGCCGATGCTGTTGGCCAGGACGTTGAGCCTGCCGCGGTGCGCCATCCCGATGACGGCTTCCTGGACACCGTCTTCGATGGCGCGGAGCAACAGGGCGTCGAGCAGCACGATGGCCGACCCGCCGCCTTCGAGCAGTCCGCCACCTCGTCGCGGTGCGCCTTGGTGATGAGCGGGCCCATGTCGGACGTGGGGTCGTTGCACGGGCCGATCTTGATCTTCGTGGCCCGCTCGGCGATCCGGGACACCACCGCGTCGCCCGCCGAGCCGACCGCGACCACCACGGAGACTGCCATGCTGCGCTGACCCGCGGAGCCGTGGGCGGCGGTCACGGCGGCGTTGGCCGCCGCGTCGAAGTCGGCGTCGGGCGCTGGACCTCCACAAACAGAAAACGCAGAGCTAGCTGCTGCGAGTATCGGCCCGCGGGCCCAGGGCTTTGCACCCTACTCCTCGACTCCTGATGCCTAGACCGTGGCCGCGGTGCGGCAGAACTCGGCCGCGGTGACGGTGGCAGGGACGCCGAGTTCGGCGGCGACCGCGGTGATCGCGTTGTCGGCGACAGCGAGGTCGGCCTGGCCGTCCGTGGTGAAGTACGGTGCGATGAACGTCTCGTAGTGGGCTCGGGCCTCTTCCGCGGTCTGTCCGCCGAGGAACGTCTGCATGTGCCGCACCGTGGTGTCGGGGTCGTCGTGGATCACCTGAAGGGCGCGCCGGTGCGCTCGTACGACGGCCTGGACCGCGGGGTCGTCCGGTGAGATGTAGGTGGGGTCGACGGCCACGCCCACGGTGGGAATCTGGAAGTGGTCGCCGACCCAGGCCAGCACCTGCCAGCCGTGCTCGGCGGCCACCGCCTCCGGTGCCATGGTGCTGCCGACGTAGGCGGCGTCGATGCTGCCGTCGTTGAGCCGGCGCAGGTCCATGCCGTAGTCGCCGGGCGAGCGGACGACGGTCTTCACGTCGCGGTCCGGGTCGAGGCCGGCCTTTCGCAGCACGATCCGGGCGAAGACGCCGGGCGGGGTGTGCGGGGCGTGGACCGCCAGCCGTCGCCCGGCCAGGTCGGCCAGGGAGGTCAGGCCGGGGCGGGCGAGGAACCAGAACAGCGGGCGTTGGGTGTTGACACTGAGTGCGACCCACGGGGTGCCGTCGGTCAGTCGTGACAGCAGTGCCCGGCCGAGCCCGATGGTGGCGCAGCGGCGCAGCCGTTCCACGTCCCAGAGGCAGCCGTCGCGCAGCGCGACGTGGACGCCCTCGTCGGCGTAGTAGTCCTGCTGGTCGGCGATGTAGGCGGCGAGTTCTTCGTGCAGGCCCTGTCCGACGTAGGCCAGGTCGATCGTGTGCATGAACCGTCTTTCCTTGATCGTTTAAGGGTTCGGCCGCGTGGGCGGAGGCCGGTGGGGTGTCAGTACATGGCCATCCCGCCGTTGACCGCGGCCGTGGTACCGGTCATGAAGGAGTTGTCCTCGGCGGCGTAGAAGGCGACCGCTTGGGCGACGTCGGCCGGGTGGGCCAGGCGGCCCAGCGGGGTGGCGGCCACCTGCCGCTGCCTCGTCGCGTCGTCGAGCACGTCATCGGCGATGCGGGACTCCACCGGGCCGGGGGAGACGACGTTGACCGTGATGCCCTGCGGGCCGAGTTCCTGGGCGAGATACCGGGCGAACTGCTCGAGTGCGGCCTTGGAGACGCCCAGCGCGATCATGCCTGCCCGGGGCAGACGGCTGAGTCCGGTGCCGATGTAGACGAGGCGTCCCCAGCCCTGCCCGGTCATGGTGGGCAGTACGGCTTTGGTGACCGCGAACGCCGCGTGCATCTCGGCGTCGATCTTGCCGCCCAGTTCTTCCCACGTCATGTCCTGGAACGACTTGACCGCATAGGGGATGAGCGCGTTGTGCACGAGCACGTCGATGCCGCCCCAGGCCTCCCGGACCTGCCCGGCCATGCGCTCGACGGCCTCCTCCTCGCGTACGTCGGCCTGCACGGCCATGGCCTGGCCGCCTGCGGCCTCGATGTCGGCCACGACCTCCTCGGCCGCCTTGGTGTTGCGGAGGTAGTTGACCACCACGCGCATTCCTCGCGCGGCGAGAAGTTGCGCCGTGGCCGCTCCGATTCCGCTGCCGGCCCCGGTCACCAATGCCACCCTGGCCGTCGTCCCGGTCATGGGCCCATCTCCTGATCGTCGTCGCGGGCCGTCGGGATGACCGCCCGGGGTTGTTCGTCCTCGATGCCCTGGCCTGTCGGGCGGATCGCCCCGTAGAGCACGGTGTCGACGGTCGCCCGCAGCAGATCGGCCGCGGTCCAGTCCAGATCGCGCGGCAACTCCGACATGAGCAGCCGCTCCAACGCGCCGCGGGTGATCTCACTCAGCAGCTCGGGCGGCGCCGGCAGCAAGCCCTGCCGGTGTCCCTCCCGGAACAGCTCGTCGAGCCGCCGGTAGACCACCGCGTCCACACGCTGCTCCACGTACTGGCGCAGCATCGCGTCGCCTCGCCCCGTCGCGAGCTGAGGCGCGCCGATCCGCTCGAGCTCACTGCCGACCGCGATCAGGAACCGCTGCACCCGCACACCGAACGGCCGCCCTTCCGCCTCCTCGGTCGCAGCCTCCAACGTGCGCTCCACCGCGGCGAACTGGCGGTCCAGCACCGCGGCCAGCAGGCTGCGCTTGTCAGGGAAATGACGGTAGATCGTCTTCTTGCTCATCCCGAGCTCACGAGCGAGATCGTCCATGCTCACCCGCGCGAAACCCGACCCGAAGAACAGCCGGCCGGCCGCCTCCACGATCACGTCCGCACGCCGCTCGTCACTGGTGGAAACTCGAGAAACTGGATTAGTTTCCATAGTTCCCATCGTTGCCCTCCGTCTCTTCGCTGTCAAGGCATGCCGTACGTCCCAAGCGCCTGCCGACGAGGTCTGGCCGGGGGCGTGCTACCCGGCGGTGGCGAGCCCGATGAGCAGCAGGGCGATGTCGTCCGTCCGGGGCGCGGTCTGCCGTGCACGGTCGATCAGGGCCGTGGCGAGCCGGTCCATGGGCTGGATCGAGGCCCGGGCGAGCTGGGTGGCGAGCCCGGACATGGCGTCGTCCATGTCGACCCCGGGAGTCTCGACGAGGCCGTCGGTGTACAGGGCCAGGACGGTGCCGGGGGTCAGCGGGATCTCGGTGGGGGGGTAGTCCGCGTCGGGGTCGATGCCGAGTAGCACGCCGGGTCGGAGCGGAAGGACCTTGGCGTGGCCGTCCGGGTGACGCAGAACGGGCGGGGGATGGCCGGCGGTGGCGAGGACGGCTCGGTGGTGTGCGAGGTCGAGGTGGACGTAGAGGCAACTGACGAAGCGGCCCGGGTCCATGGCGACCAGCTGGCGGTTGGCCTGTGCGAGGGCCTGTGACGGCGTGGCCCCCGACGCGGCGTGCGAGCGGATGGCGGGGCGCACCCGGCCCATGAGCGCGGCGGCGTTGACGTTGTGGCCCTGGACGTCTCCGATGACCGCGGCGGCGGTGCTGTCGTCGACCCGGACCAGGTCGTAGAAGTCGCCGCCGATGTCCATGCCGCGGACGCTGGGCACATAGCGGGCCGCCACATCCAGTCCGGGAAGGTCGGGCAGCGAGTCGGGGAGCAGGGACGCCTGCAGGGTCTTGGCGAGTTCGTTACTGGTGTCGTACAGGCGGGCCCGTTCCAGCGCCTGCGCGATCAGGCCCGCGAGCGCGATGAAGACGACCCGCTGCTGGTCGGGAAAGGGGTGGGGCCGGTCGAAGGCGAACACGCACGAGCCCACCGGGCGCCCGGAGGCGATCAGCGGCAGAAACGCCCAGGCATGCAGACCCTTCTGGTGCGGGGCGGGCGGGTAGGCCCGGGACAGCTCGTCGAAGGAGGCGAAGAAGCTGGGCACGCCAGTGGCGAGGACCCGGACCGCGGGTGCCGGGTGGGTCAGCGGCATGCCGTCGAAGTGCTCGAGCAGCGAGGGGTTGTAGCCGCTGCGGCCGATGACCCGCATTCTGCCGTTCTCGGCCGCGAGCAGGGCGACGGTCCGGGCTCCGAACGCCGGCAGCATCTCCTCGGTGACCAGATCGACCACGTCCGAGACGCCCACGGTTTCGGAGAGGGCGGCGGCCAGGTGCAGTACCCGGTAGATCTCGCCCAGGCGGATCGGCTCGCCCTGGAACGTTTCCGTCCTGGTGGGCGCCGGCTGTGAGTCTCCGCCCGGACCGGTCGGCGATATGCGGACGCTCACCCCCGAGTCGTCGGGGTAGAGCTCGAACGCGAGCCACTGGTCCGGTGGGTGCATGGCGGTGTAATAGCCGGGCTTCCGGCTGACCACGGTGGCGCGGAAGTGGTCCTCGAAGGCCGGGTCGGTGTGCCAGGGCAAGGACTGCCAGGGACGCGCCGATCAGATCGTCGGGGCTGCTCGCGCCCAGCAGGCCGGCGGCGGTGGCGCTGACGTAGGTGAACCTGCCCTCGAGGTCGAGGGAGCAACTGCCCCAGGGCAGCCGCTCGACGAGGTCGGCTGCGGCGAGCGCCTCGGCCGGCCCGCGCTTGCGGGCGGGCGGTTGCACCAGGGTGCGGGGTGTGGATCCCGGACCGACGGCATGGCCAGTACCGGCGGCGTCGCGCAGGAACCGTCCCAGACGCCGACCGGCGGCACGGACCCGTTCAGGGCTCGGGCCGTCGGCACGGGTGGAGCCGGCGCCGGGCCAGAACAGCAGCAGTGCGCCCCAGGCCGTGGTGCCGGTGAGGAGCGGTGCCGCGGCCACCGCATGGTGGTAGGGCAGGGCGATCGCCGTGCGCGGGTAGCGACGGGCGAGCTCCTCCGGGTCGCCGAGCCAGACGAGCCGCCGCTCGCGCACCGCATCGGTCACGGGAAAGCGGCTCGACAACGGGACCCCGAACCAGGGCGCGAGATACTCCGCCGGCATCCCTGCGGTCACCTCCAGCCGCAGGGTCTGCCCGTCGGACGCCAGCAGGAAGACCGCTCCCGCGTGTGCGCCCGTGTCGCGCACGGCGAGCTCCAGCAGCCGGTCCAGCTCGGCACTGCGCAGCGACCCGGCGGTGGGCGAAGGGGGGCGGGGCCCATCGGGCTGCGCCGTGCCGCCTTCCCGCATGGCGCACATACCAGTAGCGTACGTCCGCACCTGCCGGCCCCGCCGCGCGGAAGCCGCTGCCGATCCCGGTCACGGACGCTGTTCCCCACGACGGTCTGCTCGTCCCGTGCGTGTCAGCGTTCGAGGACGAGGGCGAGTCCCTGGCCCACGCCGATGCAGAGGGTGGCCACGCCGGTGCCGGTGCCGGTGCCGCGGCGGGCGAGCTGGTGGGCGACGGTGCAGGCTAGGGGGTGGCCGAGCGCGATCGCGCCGCCCTGCGGGTTGAGGATCGCCGTGTCGAACTCGAGCCACTCGGCGAGGCAGCCGAGGACCTGGGCGGCGAAGGCCTCGTTAAGCTCCAGTACGTCGAGGTCGGCGAAGGCCCGGCCGGCTTTGGCCAGGGCCCGGGTGACGGCTTCGACGGGGGCGAGGCCGAAGTAGTCGGGGTCGATCGCGGACACTCCGGTCGCACAGACGCGGGCCAGCGGCTCGCGGCCGATGGCCTTCACGCCCTCCTCGTCGGCCAGCAGCAGGGCGGCGGCTCCGTCGTTGAGCGGGGAGGCGTTACCAGCCGTCACTGTGCCGTCCTTGGTACGGAAGGCCGGCTTCAGCTTCGCCATCGCGGCGAGGGAGGCGTCGGGGCGTAAGCACTCGTCGGCCGCGAACAGCTGGGGGTCGCCCTTGCGCTGCGGGACGGGGACGGCCGCCAACTCGGCTTCGAGCAGGCCCTCTTCCTGGGCGGCGGCGGCCTTCGGGTGGCTGTGCAGGGCGAACCCGTCCTGCTGCTCACGGCTGATCCCCTGCTTTACGCCGCCGACATGTCCGCCCGATGTGCATTCGGCCTGCCGGGGCCGTCCGCAGAGACCTGGTTCCACGGTCCGACGCCACGGCGCGCTTGGCCATCCCGCAGATCGGCGATATTGGCTGCGATTCAAGGGTTGTGCTGTCGGCCGCTCTCGCACGAATCGGGTATTTCACATTCCTGCGAGAACGAGATGCTGACGTGACAGGCGGGCGACCCCGTACGCCACCAGCGCGAGCCCGAACACCTGGAGGGCCAGCCACCAGCCACCACGCAGTCTTTCCCCGTAGAGGGTGACGCCGAGCGCCAGGCTCACCAGTGTGTCCCCGAGGGTCAGGGCAGGCTGGGAGGCGACCAGCGGTCCGGACTGCATGGCGTTCTCCAGCAGGAACAGGGCGCACACGCCGAGGGCTGCGAACGCATAGGTCTGCCATGTGGTGAAGAAGGCGCCCATACCCCGGCGGCCGAGGGCGGCGGTCGAGGACTTCATGAGCGCGGCAGTGAGGGAGTAGGAGACGGCGGCGGCCAGGCCCATGCACGCGGCGCGCGCCGCGCCGTTGGGCAGCCTGACCGCGACGCTGCACAGCACCACCACGGCGAGCAGGCAGCAGGTCAGCACCGCTGTCCACCGAGCCGCGGGGATCCCGAGAGTGCCACCGGTCGGCGCGGCCGCGAACAACGCCAGGCCCAGGCCGCCCCCGATACTGCCGACGGGCACCCAGCCGGCCCGGGGCAACGGGCGCCCGAAGACGATGCTCGCGAGCAGCAGCACGAACGGCAACTCCAGCATGAAGATCGGCTGTACGACCGCGAGGGCGCCGGTGGCCAGCGCGGCGCCCTGGAACATCGCCGAGAGGGCGACCCCACCTATGCCGAGCAGCCAGACCGGTGTGCGCAGCAGGTCCCACATCAGGCCGATGCGCAGACCGCTGGACTGTGGGACGGCGGTGGCGACCCGGCGCTGCATCACGGTTCCCAGTGCGTTGGTTGCCGCTGCGAGCAGAGCGAAGATCGGCGACAGCACGGTCAGCATCGTGGTCTCCTGTCCCGAGATCGCATTGATCGATGATCGATCGTTCGTGGGTGTGGGTCAGTGCTCTGCGAGAAGATGCATCAGTTGGGCGTCGACGTCGACATGCACGGGCTCGGTGCCCGGTGAGACCACCGCATCGGTGCGTTGCAGGAACTCCCTCACCACCGGCCAGGGGAACATGAGGTCGACCCGTCCTGCGGGCGGCGTGAGGACGATCTGCACCATGTGCTGTCCCTGGTGCCAAGCAGGGCGCAGGCGGACGTCGCCGATACCGACTGGCTGGAGCAGCCCCTCTCTCAGGAGCTCACGGGCGAAGAACCACTCGACCGCCCGGTCACCGCCGAGGCGGAAGGTCGCACGGACCGCGTAGGGATCGTCGGGACGGTAGCCCAGTCGCGTGGACACGGGCACCGCCGAGCCGTCCGGCATGACGAGGAGTGCACATAGCTCGGCATCGACGGCATCGGTGCTGGGTCTCGGCATCTCTTCCTCACTCACTCGGTACGGGAGTCGAGCCCTCCGGCCCGGGGCTGTCCCGGACACCGGGCCGGAGGGCTGTCAACGGGTGTTCCATGCGCTCTTGCAACACCGCTGCCCCCTGCGTGCATCCCGCCTTCCGCCGCCGTCCCGGGTGACCTCGCTCACCAGCCCGTGGTGCGGACCCACTGCCTCGAACGTGGCCCGCCGGGACGAGACGGTGCTCCTGGGCATAGCCCTCCAGCAGCGAGCGCAGCCGTCGGTGACCTCGGTGCAGTCGGGACAGCACGGTGCCGACGGGAGTCTGCATGATGTCGGCGATCTCACGGGTGGTGAAGCCCTCGACGTCGAAGAGGTACACCGCCGTCCGGAAGTATTCCGGGACGGCTTGCAGCGCCGCCTTGACGTCCGAGTCGGGCAGGTGGTCGAGCGCCTCGGCCTCGGCGGAGCGCAGTCCCGCCGAGGTGTGCGAGGCCGCGCGGGCGATCTGCCAGTCCTCGATCGCCGTCGTGTCGTCGCGTTGCGGTCGCCTGCCTTGACTGCGGCGGTAGTTGATGAACGTGGTGGTGAGGATGCGGTACAGCCAGGCCCTGAGATTCGTGCCCTCGCGGAACTGGTGGAACGAGGCGTAGGCCCGGGCGTACGTCTCCTGGAGCAGGTCCTCGGCGTCGGTCGGACTGCCGGTCATCCGCACGGCGGCCGCGAAAAGCCGGTCACGGTGTACCAGTGCCGGTTCGAAGCGGGCCTGCATGTCGTGGTCCGCCACGGTCTTCGCGTCCTCATCGGTCGTCCCCGTCGCCGCCGGGCTCAGCGGGATGTCGGGGTCGGCCTCGCGGTCGGTTCCGGTTCCGGTCATGGTGCCTCCTGGGGTGGGGACGGCGGCCGGATCTCAGCCGTCGATCAGGTGCGCGCCGGACCGGTCCGCACCTGGTCCGGGAGACGCACGGACAGCGGCCGTATTCCTGGGTTCGGCACCCCCCGACCTGAATCCTCGCCGCTCGTGAATGCGGACCCCTCGGACGCCGTTCCGGTGACCTCGACCGGCATATCGGCCTGACAGAGGTCCGGATCCACGATCCAGCCCATGGAAACCCACCGCATCGCGCAAACGAGTGATGTCCGTCGAGAGCCGGAGGCCCCGGGCGCGGAGCCTGTCGCACGAACAAGGTATTTCAACGCCGGTGCCCGCTATCCCTCGCGGATTACGTTGACCCCCGTCATTCAGGCATCGAAAGTCTTGGTTCCAAGCAGACGGCGGGACTGGGGAATTCTCATGAAGACATTCGTGCATCGGGGACAGATGACCAAGGTGGTCTTCGGCAGCGGTACGCGCAGCCGTATCCCTGAAGAGGCTGATGCCCTCGGATGCCGTCGGGTGCTCATCCTGTGCACACCTGGTCAAGCGGGCCAGGCAGTGGAGGTACACGACGTACTGGGTACGGCGGCGGTGGGAACTTTCACGGAAGCGGCTCCGCACACCCCCGTCGAAGTCACGGAGAAGGCGGTCGCGTATGCCGGAACCGTGGGAGCGGACTCGGTGCTCGCCATCGGCGGTGGCTCGACGATCGGCCTCGGCAAGGCGATCGCTCTGCGGACCGGGCTGCCACAGCTGGCGTTGCCCACCACCTACGCCGGCTCGGAGATGACGCCGATCCTCGGAGAGACCGAGGGGCGCCGGAAGACGACCCGGCGGCTGCCGGAAGTGCTGCCGAAGACCGTGGTGTACGACGTCGACCTGACGTTCACGTTTCCCGCGGCGGCATCGGTGGTCAGCGGCATCAACGCGATGGCGCACGCGGTGGAGGCCCTCTACGCACAGGACCGGGACCCGCTCGCCTTCCTGATGGCCGGTGAAGCGCTCGAATCCCTCATCCGCTCCCTCCCGGTCGTCGTACAACGTCCGGACGACGGCGAGGCACGGGCCGATGCCCTGTACGGGGCGTGGCTGGCGGGCACGTGCCTCGGCACGGTCGGCATGGCCCTGCACCACAAGGTGTGCCACGTCCTGGGCGGCACGTTCGGGCTTCCGCACGCCGAAACCCACACGGTCGTGCTGCCGCACGTCGTTGCCTACAACGCACCGGCGGCGCCCGAGGCCATGGCACGCATCGCAAGGGCGCTGTCGGCGGCCGACGCCGCGAAGGGACTCTTCGACTTCGCGGGACGGCTCGGCGCCCCCAGGGCACTGCGGGACCTCGGGATGCCGGAATCGGGCATCGAGCAGGCGGCCGAACTCATCGTGCGGGACGGCTACTGGAACCCGCGACCAGTCGAACGGACGGCGGTACGCGCCCTCCTGGCCCGCGCCTGGGCCGGACAGCCGCCGTGCACATCATCCGGCGGCGGACATCCCCCGACCGAGTCCGCGGTCCACCACTCCACCACCATGGGAGCGCGTCATGCGTGATCTGACCAGCGACACCATCACCGAGGCTGTGATCTCGACCATGCGGGACACCAAGGACTCCCGCGTCGCCGAGATCCTGGAATCACTGGTGCGGCACCTGCACGCGTTCGTCCGTGACGTCGAACTGACGGAGGACGAATGGGCCCGGGGAGTGGACTTCCTGACGCGCACCGGGCAGACGTGCACCCCGACGCGTCAGGAGTTCATCCTGCTGTCCGACGTGCTCGGCGTCACCATGCTGGTCGACGCCCTGAGCAACCGACGTCCCAGCCAGGCCACGCAGAACAGCGTGCTGGGCCCGTACTTCAGGGAGGACAGGCCGCAGCAGGCCGACGCCGCAGACATCTCCGGGGGGCTGTCCGGTACCCCGCTGTTCTTCGAGGGACGGGTCGTGGACCACGAGGGAGCGCCGGTGGCCGAGGCGGCGGTGGACGTCTGGCACAGCGACTCGGACGGCCACTACGACATGGAGGTGCCCGGCCTGGACGAGCCGGCCATGCGCGCGCTGTTCCGTACCGACGAGACGGGGCACTTCGCTTTCCGTTCCATCCGCCCGTCCAGCTACCCGATACCCGGTGACGGCCCGGTCGGCGAACTCATGAGCGCGACCAGCAGGTCGCTCATGCGTCCCGCCCATGTGCACCTGCTGATCGAAGCGCCGGGATTCCAGCGCGTGACCACCATGCTCTTCCCCTCGGACGACCCGCACCTGGACACCGATCCGGTGTTCGGCGTCAAGGAGTCGCTGGTCGACCGCTACGACACCTACCCGGCCGACGCCGGACCCTGCCGGGGCATGACCGACGTGCCGTACACCCTGCTGCGCCACACCTTCGTCCTCGAACCCTGCGTCACGGACTGATCCTCACGGCGTCACCACGACGGGAGCCGGTCATCCACGAGGACGGCCGACGTCGAACACTCCATCACACCGCGGGGTTCAGCCCCGAATTCACGGAGGTCCTCAAATGAGTGAAACCCTTGATGTCGTCTTCGGGTTCCGAGCCACGATGAGCCGGCTCGCCACGGGTGTCAGCGTGATCACCACATGCTCGGGCAGCACGCCCATCGGCATGACGGCGAGCGCCGTCTCCGCGCTGTCGCTGGAGCCGCTCCAGCTGCTCGTGTGCATCGGCAACCAGCTGCACACGCGGACCGCGATCGCGGAGCACGGTCGCTTCGCCGTCAATGTCCTCGGCGAGGACAGCGAGCACCTCGCGCGGAACTTCGCCGTTTCCAAGCCGGACAAGTTCGCGGGTGTGGAGACCATCGACGACCATGGCGTGCCGGTGCTGAAGGACGCCATCGCGGCTGTCGTGTGCGACGTCGCCGCGGCGCTGCCCGGCGGCGATCACACCATATTCGTGGGCGACGTCCGTCACTTCGAACATCGGATGGAAGGCCGGCCGCTGCTCCACTTCGGCGGAGACTTCGACACGCTCAGGCCCCCCTGCTAGCGCGGGTGACAGCGGCCCGACGAAAGGCTGCCGTATCCCTGCCCCGGTCCACTACGGCCCCCGGCGCCGGGCTCCTGCAGGCGAGCCACGGACGCCGGGGGCTCCACCACTCCTGACCACTCCACCGAAGGTGCCATGACCAGTTCCGTGCCGACCTTCAAGCTGCGTCCTGGGGACCAGCCCCCGCACCTGCTGACCCGCCCCCGGCTGCTGCGCCGGCTGGACGCGTCGACCGAGCCCGTGGTGGTGGTCTCCGCGCCCGCCGGCGCCGGAAAGACGGTGCTCCTGACCGAGTGGTCGCGAAGCCTCGCAACTCGTGGCGCGTGCGCCTGGCTCAGTCTGGACGCGTACGACAACGCCCCGGGCCGGCTCTGGGCCGGCATCCTGCGGGCGTTGCAGCACGTACGGCCGGAATTGCCCGTCCGCCCCCACCGCGGCGAGTGGACACTCGACGCGTGGCTCGAGGAGATCCTGCCGAGCCTCGTGAGCGGACTGGACGGACAGGGACCGCTCGCGCTGATCCTCGACGGAGTGGAATCGATCACGGACGTCGATGCGGTCCGCAGCCTTTCGGATTTCCTGACGAGGCTTCCGCAGGGCTTTCGCGTCGTTCTGTCGACCCGTCACGTTCCGGGTGGACCCGTACCGACCCTGCGCGCCCGGGGCGCGATCGCCGAACTCGACCGGCACGACCTGGCCTTCAACCTCGAGGAGGCACAGGCCGTGCTCACCGATCTGCTCGGGTCCGCTCCGGCCCCGGACACGTTGAGCGCAGTGTACGAGGCCACCGAGGGGTGGGCGGCGGCGCTGTGCATCATGGGCCGTACCCTCGCTCGCTCGTCGGACGACGCCGACACGGCGGCCGACCTGGCCCGCGGCAGGCGAGGGGTCACCGAGTACCTGGCCACCGAGGTGCTCCACCGGCTCACCACCGAGCAGCGCGAGTTCCTGCTCCGTACCAGTGTGCTCGACGAGTTGAGTGCCGGGCCGTGCCGAGCCCTCGCCGGGGACCGGGCGGGCGTACTGCTGCGCGAGCTTGCACGAACCGTCCAACTGCTCGTGCCCGTAGCCGCCGATTCCTCGGCATACCGGCGTCACCGCGCACTGTCCGCGCTGCTCTGGGACCTTCTCGGATCCGAAGGGCGCGAGACCGCCGTGTCGTTGCACAGGACGGCGGCTCGGTGGTACTCACGGCAGGGCGAGACGACCGCGGCCGTACGGCACTGGTTGCGCGGCGGTGACGAGGCCGCCGCCGTCGCGTCGATACTCCACGACTGGGAACAGGCGATCTCGGCAGGCCGCGGTCGGGAGGTCGGACAATGGCTGGAGCTCTTGCCGCTCCGCACGGTCGCCGCCGACGCAAGACTGTGCGTCGTGGCGGCGATGGCGGCCCTGTCGGGGGGTGCTCGGGAAACGGCCCGGCGCTGGCTGGACGTGGTCCGGCTCAGGGGGCCGGGAGCGGAGAAGGTCGGCGAAGGCAGCACGGTGTCCGATGCGGCGGCCGTCGCGCGGGCCGTGGCCTGCTGGCTGCAGGGGGAGGTCCTGACCGGCGACCGTCTCGCCGAAACCGTCTTCGCCGGCACCGTCCCGTTGACTTCCTGGCGTGCCCTGGCCTGTACGGCCCGCGGTACCGCTCTGCTGTGGACCTCCCGGTACGAGGAGGCCGAGGCGCTGCTCGGCGAGGCGACCCGTGACGCGCATGCCGCCGGGCACGGCCTGACGCTCGTCCGCGCGCTGGGGCTGCGGGCGCTGTGCGCCCTGCTGGCCGGATGCCATGAGCCGGCGCGCATGCTGAGCGACGAAGCCCTGGACGCGGCCGGGACGGCCGGGCTGGAGCGGCACTTCGTCGCGGCGTCCGCCTACATCGGCAGGGCCGGCCTGCTCCTCGACGAGGGACGGGCCGACGAGGCCGAACGGACCCTGGCCGATGCGGAAGCGGCACTGGCGGACTCGTCCAGGACCGGCAGCGAACCCCAGATGCACGCCTTGTACCACGTCACACGGGCACGACTTGCCACTGCGCGGCACAACACGGACGCCGCGCGGGAAGCCCGTGAGGCGGCCGCGCGGGCAGCGGCCCGGTGCGAGTCACCAGGAGTGCTCACGGAACTGCTCGGGCCAGTCGGCGAGGACACCGTCGTGCCGCTCGTCGTGTCCGGCCCCCAGGAGCTGTCGCGCGGGGAACGCCGGGTGCTCCACGCCCTGTGCGGTCCGCTGACACTGCGTGAGATCGCCGCCGAGTTCTATGTGTCCCACAACACCGTCAAGACACAGGTACGGGCGATCTTCCGCAAACTCGATGCGCACGACCGGAGCGCAGCGGTCGCCAGGGCCCGGGAGTGCGGCATGCTCTGACCCGGGCCCCGGCATCCTGCTACGAGGCGTTCTGACGAGAGGCGTCCTGGCGTCGGGCGTAGTCCGCCTGGGCCAGGTACGCGGTCTCCTGCTCCCCGTCGCTGCTCACGCTCTCGATGCCGCAGACCTTGCGCGCGAGGTCCGCCATGCTGCCGGTGGGGGACATCTCCGCACGTTTCATCGTGAGGCTTCGAATGGCCAGCAGGGGTGTGCCGTTGAAGTTCTCGAAGGTGCTGATGCGGTCGCCCCAGTCGGACAGGAACATGTCGCGGATCACGCGGCTGATCTTCAGCCGGTCGTGCGGCCTGCCGACCGGTCCGGTCTGCAGCGCCGCCAGCCACGGCCGCAGTTCGGGCCGCTCCCACTGCCCCTCGGTGGGATAGATGAGCGCGGCACGACCGGACAGGTCGATGAGCTCGTGGGTCAGGTCGGTGATGTGCTCGATGTAGTACGCCCGCCCGAAGTCGAACATCAGGACGTTCGGCTTGTAGATGCCGCCGGGAGTGAAGAACCCTTCGTCCTCCGAGGCGATCACATGCGCCTTGAGCGTCTGGAGGAAGCCGGCGAACCGGGCGATCCGGGCCTGGACGGGGGGCAGTTGGTAGGTGCCGATGTGCTCGGTGATCAGCAGGGCCAGACCCAGCATCAGCTCGGCCTTGACCATGGCACGCACCAGCGAGTGGTAGTGCAGCCAGTCGAAGACGCGCTGCGGGTACAGCGAGGCGTGGTCGGGGTTGCCGATGTGGAAGACGCGGTTCCAGGGGATGAGCACGTCCTCGAACACGATGATGCTGTCCAGCTCGTCACCCTGCGAGGCGAGCGGGTGCTCCACCTCCTCGCCGTCGCGGACGTTGCTCTCGCGGCAGATGATGGTGACCCCGGGGGTGTTGGGCTTCACCGCCCCGTAGATGATCTGCTCCGACACGATGCCGGGGCGGTAGAAGACGCCGATGTGGATCCAGTCCCCGAAGGCCGCGCCGGTGCTGATCGCCTTCACACCCCGCACGGTGATGCCCTCGTCCGAGGTGGCGACCACCCGCAGCGCGGGGGAGATGGCCTGTGCGGAATCGCGCGAGCGGTCCGCCTGCGGGTCGACGAAGGCCGGCGTCGCGTTGAGGTCGCCGTCCCGCATCACGTTCCAGAAGTCGAGGATCCCACCGGTGAGGTCCCGGCCGTCGGTCCCGACGGACTGGCTGCTCCAGGGCTCGGGGTCGTCGACGTAGGTCAGCAGGACGTAGTTGTTGACGTCCGGTGTGCGCGGGATCGCACCGCCGCCCAGTTCCCGCTGCACCGTCTCCATGTAGCGCCGCTTGCGCAGCAGATCCTCCTTGGAGCGGTGCTGGAACCATGTCATGGACCGCCGGACACCGTCCTCGTCCAGGAACGTCATGACGTCCTGGAGGTCGGGACGGTGGTGCAGGTCGTAGAAGTCCGCGATGCTCCGGGCGTACGCCCTGGTCTTGGGGTGAGTGGACACGTCGTCGACGAGTTCGTCACCCACCCACACCGTGCGGCCGTCGTTCAGTGCCGCGAGGTATTCCTTGCCTGTACGCACGTCGTGCTCCTCTCGGGGGGCAAGAGATCTGGACGCCTCGAAGCATGTGTCGTGGCGGGGTGAGCGGACGGCACGGAACCGGCAATCACCCGGGTGAAAGCGCCGGGCACACATGAACCTGCGTTGAGGGCGATGTGGCCGTGCGGCATGCTGGCCCCATGCGCAGCACAGACCCCGTGGGTGACCGGCCCGGTGGGCGTGGGAACCAGGCCATGAACGGGCTGCGCCTCAGAGGACGGGGCCGCGAGATGGCCGCTGTCCGTGAGGCCGTGGACGCGGTGCGTGGCGGACGGGGCGCCTGCGTCGTCGTGGAAGGCGCACCCGGTGTCGGCAAGAGCCGGCTGCTCGCGGAGCTGGACGAGCTGGCACGGCGGTCCGGGTTCGACGTGGTGTCCGTACGGGCCGACGAGCTGGACCAGTACGCCGCAGGAGCCGCCCTGCAGTCCGCCCTGCAGTTCTCCGACGGTTCCGAACGAGCGGCCGCGGCCACCGACGATCAGCGGCTGTGGCTGCTGGACAGCATCGCGGACGCTCTCGAGGAGCGTGCCCAGCGTGCCCCGGTGGCCGTGCTGGTGGACGATGCGCAGTGGGCGGATCCGGCCACGCTCCTGGTGCTGCGCACCCTGCCCCGGCGACTGGCGGCTTCGCGGATCCTGTGGGTGCTGGCGGTACGGTCGGAGACCGAGCGGCCGACCGTTGCCAGGGTGCGGGAGGACCTCGAACGCCTCGGAGCCCGGTGGCTGACCCTCGGTCCCCTGCCGCAGCAGGAGCTGCAGCACATCGCGGTCGACGTCCTCGGGGCGAAACCGTCACCCGGTCTGGCCCGGCTGCTGCGGGGCGTCGGGGGCAATCCGTTCCTGGCGATCGAACTGGTGCGCGCCTTCGTCGACACGGACGCCGTCAAAGTGGAGGCGGGCGTGGCGAGCCTGCTGCACGACGGCATCCCCGTCGGTTTCCGGCGGAGCGTCGCCGCGCGTCTGGACCGGCTCCCGGAGGATGCCGTGCGCCTGCTCCAGATCGGGTCCGTCCTGGGCCGGGAGTTCGACCTCGGTACGGCCGCCCGCATGCTCGGCAGGCAGGCCGGCAGCCTGCTGTCGGGCGTCGAGGCGGCCCTGAACGCCGGTCTGCTCTCCGGCGACGGGCCGCGACTGGCGTTCCGCCACGACCTCATGCGGCAGGCCGTCCACGAGAATCTGGCGCCGGCCGTACGGACCGCTCTGCACCGGGAGGCCGCCGACATTCTGCGTGGCATCGGGGCACGATCGGCCGAGGTGGCCTGGCACGTCGTCCTGTCGGGCGGCCCGGTCGACGACGACGCCGTGACCACATTGACCACCGCGGTACGGGAACTGTCCTCGTCGGCCCCTGACGCGGCCGCGGACCTGGCTCAGCAGACCGCCGGACTGCTGCCCCTGCACGACCGGCGGCGCATCGCCCTGCTGACCGACGCCGCCGAATACCTCGGCCGGACCCGCCGGGTGCACCAGGCGCTCAACCTGGTCGACGCCACCCTGTCGGACCGGCTGGAGCCGCTGCAGGAGGCGCGTCTGCGCCTGGTGGCCGCCGAGATCCACCAGGCCGCGGGGGACGACGCCGCCGCGATGACGCATCTCCAGCAGGCCCTGACCCTTCCCGGGCTGCCGGCCGACCTGCGGGTCCGGCTGCTCAAGACCAAGGCGACGGGCCACGTGTACCTCGGGGACATCACCGCTGCCGAGCAGACCGACGTCGGACTGGTCGAGGCCTCCTACCGCAGCGAGGACCCGGCCGTCGTCGTCAGCGCCATGGTGTTCCAGTCGCAGACGTTCTTCTACCGTGGGCGTCTCGCCCGCGCCCTCGAGCTCGCCGAGGAGGCCACGGCACGCGCCGGCACGGAGTCCGGCGTACTCCACCTGCGGCCGCCGCGGATTCCCGCGCTGTGGCTGGCCACGGTGCTGACCGCCACCGACCGGCTCGCGGACACCGAGCGGGTGCTGCGGGAGGGGCAGCGCGAAGCGGAGGCGCTGGGCCTGGGCTGGTCACTTCCCCACTGGCATGCGAGCCGTGCCTGCGCGCTGTTCGAACAGGGGGCGCTGGACGACGCGGCCGTAGAGGCCGAGTCCAGTCTGATGGTGGCCGACGAACTCGAGATCACCCAGCCGAATCCGCAGGCCCGCTCCGTCCTGGCATTGGTGGAGATCAGACGCGGTGACCTCGCCAAAGCCAGGGACCATCTCCGCGCCGTCGAAGCCGGATCCGGCACGAGCACCCAGCGGTACGGCCTGTGGGTGTCGCTCGCACGCGCCTGCCTGGCTGACGCGGAGGGCCGGGACACCGCAGCGGCAGCGGCGATGGGCGGCAGCTTCACGGACGCCGAGCCGGCACGCCTGCTTGCGGCGCCGCCGTCCCACTGGCCCGGGATCGCGCGCATGGCGCTCCGCGGCGAGGACTCCTCGCTCGCGCAGGCCGTGTCCGGCGCGTTGCGCACCCTCGCCGAACAGGACGACAGCCAGCAGATCATCGGGACCGTCCGTGCCCATGTGGACGGCCTGCTCCACGACGACCGGGGTGCACTTGAGTCCGCCGTCACCGGTTACCGGAGCACCGGCAGGCGGCTGGCCCTGGCCGCGGTCTGCGAGGACCTCGGGGACCGCGTGGCCGCGTCGGGCGACAGCACGTCGGCGATCCGGTATTTCGAAGAGGCGAGTGAGCTGGCGTCGGCATGCGGAGCCCTGCGCGATCACGAACGGATCATGCGGCGCCTCAGACAGTTCGGCGTGCGCACAGCTGCCCCAGGGCACCACACGACCGGCCCAGCGGGATGGGAAAGCCTGACCGAATCTGAGCGGAAGCTCATCCCGCTCGTCGTGGAGGGCCTCACCAACCGGGCCGTCGCCGACCGGCTCTACGTGTCCGTGCACACCGTCAACACGCATATGAAGCACATCTTCACCAAGCTCGGCATCAACACACGGGTCGAACTGACCCGGCTGGCGATCGAACGGGGCGGCATCGCCGACGGGGCGGACTGAGTGACGCCTGCGGCGGCGGGGATCCCGTGAATGGGCGATGCAGGCGGGTGACGTACGGGTGATCCTGGTCGCGACGGCGCCACAGGCACGGTGCCATCAGCGATCCGATCACATGCGGACGGTGAGCCCGGAGGCCGACCGGGTCGTTCCCGTGGCGCAGACCGGGCCGCGTACCAGGCGCTCGAGCAGGAGTACCGGCGTGGGAGGACTTTCCCCGTGTCACGGACGGATGGTCAACCGCGGCCCGGGTCGGTCGACACCGGCGAATACCGCGGTCGGCTCCGTGCAGCCGTGGCCGCGAGCGCGGCCCCGCACGGATACCCCCTGGCGCCGTGGACCGCCACCGCCATGACGTCGTCCGATCGGGGCGCCCCAGGGACGGCCGAAGTCCTGGCACTCCTCGCCGGTGCGACGCTCGCCTTCCTCGGGCTGGGTGCCGTCGCGTACGGCGGCTCCCACATCTGAGCTCTGGAACCCCTCCGGTCATCCACGCGTCCGCAGGCCCGGGGGGAGGGTCTCCCCCTCCGGGACCGGTTCCGTCCGGCTCCCGGCGGTGTCGCCGGTGGCGGTGTGCGGGGGCGGCCATGGCAGCAGGGCGATCAGGGAGTGTGCCCGGTGGATGAGGAAGGCGGCGAGCGGCAGTTCGGTGGCCAGGGCAAGGCCCCCCGCCATCCAGACGTCCTCAGTTCCGGCATCGAGCGAGATGTCGAACCAGGTGTCGCAGATCAGCAGGACTGCTGTGGCGTGCGCGTACAGAATGACCGAACGGCTGCGCCGCCAGGCCAGGAACGCCGTGGACGCCAAAGCCATGATGAGCAGCACGTCGAATCCGACCCAGGTCAGGCGCCACTCGTGCACGTGGTGGGACGACGGTAGCGTCAGACCCAGCATCACGGTCCAGGGTATGAGACAGGCGGCACACGTGGCGAGCAGCTCAGCGGTGTGCCTCCTGCGGCGGTCCGGCGCGAGGCCGCGGTGGCCGGTATGTTCCTTGGTCACTTGCGGTCCGTCCTCGCGCACTTCCTCCGACACCGGCGGGTTTCCCGGATTCCACATGGGCACAGCCGTAACGTCGTTCCGGATATTCCCGCGGTGTGCCACCGAACTTCTCGGGCCGCGGGCGATGCCGGTGTCACCCACTACGGGCGTGCCACCCGGAACGTCTTGAGCTGCTCCCAGATCCACGGGTAGAAGCGTTCGTACCTGGAACAGTCCCAGACGTGTCCGCGATGTCCGTCGTGGTGCCCACCGACGGTTCCCGTCTCGGCCACCGCACCCGCTCGCGCAGGGACGCGGGCGTCGGCCGGAAGAGCAGCCGCGTTCGCGGAACCCCCGGCGACGAGGAGGGTGCCTCCGGCGAATGCCAGAGCGGCGGCGGTGGTCGCCATACGCTGTGCGAGCTTGTTCTTGGTGCGCAAAACAATCATTCCTTGGTTTCCGGAGAGTAGAAACTTCCAACGCGGCCAGTTTCGATCAGGAAGGTGCGTAGTGCATCGCATGATCTGGTGATTGACTGCCGCCCAGGTGGGGCCGTGCTGCAGGTATGTATTGTGGGCTTGAGTCGAGACTTGGTAGTCACATGAATCGCTAGATTGTGCGATGTTCTCGGTTCCTTTCCGGTCTACTCTGCCCAGAGAGCTGATATCGCTCGAGAAAAGTGGCACACGGAACCAGATCGGGGCCGGGGGCGTGGAGGGCCGGGATGTCCAGGCGCAGTAGCAAAATCGAGTTCGTAGGCTCGCAGGGCGTCCCGCTCGTGGCGCGCCTGGACCTGCCTGAGGGGACGCCTTGGGCGTACGCCGTATTCGCCCCCTGCTTCACATGCGGCAAGGACTGGTTGGCGGCCGCTCGGATCTGCCGGGGGCTGGCCGAACGCGGAATCGCGGTCCTCAGTGTGGACTTCACCGGCATCGGCGAGTCCGGGGGTGACTTCGCCGACAGTACATTCAGCTCCGATGTGGACGATCTCGTGCGCGCCGCCGACCACTTGCGCGAGAACTTCGCGGCACCGTCGCTCCTCATCGGGCATTCGCTGGGCGGCGCAGCCGTGCTGGCCGCCGCGCACCGGATACCCGAGACGGCGGCGGTGGCCACGATCGGTGCGCCTGCGGAGCCGGAGCACGTCGTGCACACTTTCGGCGGCAGGCGGGAGGAGATCGAGCGGAACGGGGAGGCCGAGGTGAGTCTCGGAGGCCGCGTATTGCACATCCGTCGGGAGTTCCTCGACGACATCTCCGCGCAGCCTCAGGCCGAGCGCATCCGCCGACTGCGTCACGCGCTCCTGGTGTTGCACTCGCCGAGCGACGAGACGGTAGGTGTGGAGAACGCCCAGCGGATCCTCGACGCAGCAGGGCACCCCAAGTCCTTTGTCGCGATCGATGGCGCCGACCATCTGCTCACCGATCGTGCCGACGCCCGCTATGTCGCGACGCTGCTGGCCGCATGGGCCGGCCGTTACGCGCGCGGTTCGGTCCCGGCCGGGCCGGCGTGACGGAATTCGCATACTCCGAGCCGATAGGACTTCCGTGCGCCGAATGTGCCGTATGTCGCATCATTCAGACATTGTGACGCTACCGGGACAGGAGTAGGTTTCGCACGTGATTAGAATTGCAGCGATCGCATTTATTGGAGTCCTCGCAGTCGCATTTGGATCCTTCGCGGCCGCCGTATCTCCCTGGTGGTGGCCAGCCGCCGTGCTGTGCGCGGCGTTGGCGGGCGTGGGTACCTACGATCTCCTCCAAAAGCGCCACTCGGTGCTGCGCAACTACCCTGTGCTGGGACATGTGCGCTTCATGCTGGAGTCGATCCGGCCGGAGTTGCAGCAGTATTTCATTGAGCGCAATTACGACGGCCGTCCCTACGACCGGGATGTGCGCAGTCTTGTCTATCAGCGCGCCAAGGGCTTGGAAGCGGAGCAAGCGTTCGGGACCGAACGGAACGTCTATGCCGAAGGCTACGAGTACTTCGAGTCGTCGATGAGGCCACGCCCGGTGCCGACGGAGCAGCCGAGGGTCCGCATCGGTGGTCCGGACTGCACCAAGCCCTACGACATGGCCCTGTTCAATGTATCGGCGATGAGTTTCGGCTCGCTGTCCGCCAACGCCATCCTCGCCCTGAACCAGGGCGCCGCCCTCGGGGGCTTCGCACACGACACGGGTGAGGGCGGCCTGTCGGAATACCATCTGCGGCACGGTGGCGACCTGGTGTGGGAGATCGGTACCGGATACTTCGGCTGCCGCACCGAGGACGGCCGTTTCGACCGGGCGCGGTTCGCGGAAAAGGCTGCTCACGACAGCGTGAAGTGCGTGTCGCTGAAGCTGTCCCAGGGAGCCAAACCCGGCATCGGAGGAGTGCTGCCCGGGGAGAAGGTCACCGCCGAGATAGCCCGGGTACGCGAAGTCCCTGAGGGGCGGACTGTCATCTCGCCCCCGTACCACGAGGTTTTCAGTACCCCAAGGGAACTGATCCGGTTCATCGCCGAGATGCGCGAGCTGTCCGGGGGCAAACCGGTCGGCTTCAAGCTCTGTGTGGGCTCCCGGCGTGAGTTCCTGGCGGTGTGCAAGGCCATGATCGAGGAGGGCACCGCGCCCGATTTCATCATCGTCGACGGAGCGGAGGGCGGCACCGGAGCCGCCCCGCTGGAGTTCGCCGACCATCTGGGCAGCCCCCTCACCGAGGGCCTCATCACGGTCCACAACGCTCTGGTCGGCGCCGGCCTGCGGGACCGGATCAGGATCGGCGCCAGCGGCAAGGTGGCCACCGGAGCCGACATCGTCAAGCGCATGGTGCAGGGCGCCGACTTCACCAATGCGGCTCGCGCCATGATGTTCGCGATCGGCTGCATCCAGGCGCAGAGCTGCCACACCAACACCTGCCCCGCCGGAGTCGCCACACAAGACCCGCGCCGCGCCCGCGCGTTGCACGTCGACGACAAGTCGGTCCGGGTCCAGCGCTTCCAGTCCGCCACGGTGAACAGCTCCCTGAAGATCATCGCCTCGCTGGGCGTGAACGGACCGGCCGAGCTGCGCCCGCACATGCTGCGCCGGCGCGTGGATCCGGTCACGGTCCGCTCCTACGCGGAGCTCTATGAATGGCTGGACCCGGGGCAGTTGCTGATCGAGCCGCCGGAGTCCTGGGCGGTGGACTGGAAGGCCGCCGATCCTGATCGTTTCGCCGCTTGACCGGTCTCGCCGCGGTGAGCGGGCGGGGTGCGCCATCGACGCCGGCACCCCGCCGCTCTTCGCCGTGCCCAAGTCGCGGCCCGTGCACGGCCCGCGCGAGCCGACCTGGCAGCGGCGGATGCTGGGCCGCCGCAGCATGAGCAAGCCCGACAAGATCGCGTACTACCTCGCCTGCGCCCCGCTGGCGGCCACTGTCGTAGAAGTACGAGGTCCGCCACTACATGCGATGGTGCCAGCACATTGCCGCGTCGAGTTCGCGCAGCACGCGGTAGGCGTGGATGAGGAGCTTGCGGCCTCACCGCGAGCTGGCCGCCCTTCTTCGAGGCGTCCCTTTCGGGCTTGACCGCAGAAAGATCGACTCAGGGCGATCCCTGGGTGCGCCGTCGAGTATCTCGTCGCCAACGCACGGTCACCAGTAAGGAGGAGTTACTCGCGACAGGGGAGGGATCGGTCGGACCGATCACCAGATCATGTGATGCGCCTCAGTTCCTTGCCGTGCCATTCTGACCAGGCAGAAAACCAGTAGCCACGTTCCCCTCGCCCGTGCGGATGTCGGGTGTGTCCGGCAGCTCTTGCGGGCCTGCAGTGCGGGCGACGGCCGGCTCGCTGTCCGGGCCGTCAAGGACTTCGAGTCGCCGGTAGGAACCGAGCCCTCCGCAGGAAGGAACGGCCGCAGATGAGCGATCAGACGAAAGTGATGGTCCTGGGAGTGATCGCAGTCGTCCTCGGTGTCGGCCTTGTTCTCGTACTGCAGCATGCCTGCACGCACTGATGGACGGCGCTCCCGAGGCTCGCCTGGGCCTTCCTGAGGGGACGCCTTGGGCGTACGCCGTATTCGCCCCTGCTTTTTACGTGTGGCAAGGACTGGTTGGCGGCGGCCCGGATCCGCCGGGAGTCGGCCGACGACCGCCTCACCACACAGGGCACCGCCTTGGCTTCGCTTCCGCCTCAACTCAGCGGTACCCCGAGCGGTGTTCGGCGCGGGCCACCAGGCTGCGTTCGAGATCGGGTCGCCGGTGAGCCGGTGAGTCGAGGAACCACGTCGGTGACCACGGCCGGGGGCACGCGGCGAACGCCGAGGCGTGCGCGGCGACGTGCGCGGCGATCCGGTCGGCCAGGGCGGGGTCGGCCGTGTGCTCACGGAACTCGCGCAGATAGCGTTCGACCATGCGGGCCATGTGCGCGGAGTTGTCCAGCAGAGGGTCGCGGCTCTCACCGTGGACGTAGCCGTAACCATGGGCGGGGACGGCGTGCAGGCGCCCCAGCACCTGACCGAGCCGCCGGTAGACCTCATGGCGCTGAGCGCACGTGAGTTCGTCGTCGGCGGCCGCGAGCGTACGGCCCGGACAGAGCGAGGAGATGACACACGGACGCCCTGCGAGCGCCCCGGCGGACCTGCTGAACGCCAGCACGCGCGGCGAGATGTCGATGCCGTGATCCGTCAGGAACCTCAGGGCACGCGCCTCCTTGGACGCGAGCCGCAGGTCGTCGGTCCCGTAGATCTTCAGCACGACCGGCAACGAATCGGCGTGCGCGAACTCGATGCAATACGCGCCGGTGACCGACCCCTCGGCGAACCGGGAGACGGCGCGCACCGGGCCGTACGCGGGCAGCAGGCCGGCGCAGAGTTCGCCTGCGCTTTCCACGGTCGGATCGTCGGGTGTCCGGGGACCCTACGGGGGTTCCGCCCCGATCTGCCACGGAATATGTGCGGGGGCTCGCCGCCCTGGCTCACAGCAGGGCGGTCAGCTTCTCCACGCTGCGGGCTCCCTCACGCCGTACGCCCACCGGGACCAGTGCGGCACGGGACGGCAGCCGGACGCCTCCGGTGAACGCCACCCGTGTGCCCAGGCCCTCGGGTGTCGCCGCCACGCCGATCAGCAGGAACCGGCTCTGCAGCCAGCACCAGCCCGGCCGCTGCACTCCGCGCAGCCGGGCCCCCATGCCGTACCTGCTGCGCGCCAGCGCCTCGACGCGCTCGCCCTGCCGGCGGACGACCCGCAGCCGCCGCATGTCGGTCACGACCTGTCCGAACCCGCCCTCCAGGTCGCCCAGCAGGGACCAGACCCGCTCGAAGGGTGCGTCGAGGTACGCCTCGGTCACCTGGGCGCCGCGGACACCGGCGGCCAGGGCGTGCAGACGGCGTACCGGGTCGAGGTCGGTGGTGGGCCAGAGCTCGTTCATGACGTCCACGCCTTCCGGAAGGTGTCGCGGGCCCGGTGCAGCCGCGACTTGACGGTGCCCGTGCGCACACCGAGCAGTGCCGCGGCGGTGCGCTCGTCCAGGCCCTCCACGTCACGCAGCATCAGCACCGCCCGGTGCTCGGGGGAGAGCCGGTCCAGTACGTCCCTGATGTCGGCGGCCAGTTGGGGGTCGCCCCGGGCGGGGAGCGCGCTGAGGTCGGCCGGTACGGTGCGGGCGGCACGGTGCGCGACGCGGACCGCCTCGCGCACCGCGATGGCACGGACCCAACCGCGCAGGGCGCCCGGGTCCTTCAGGGTGCGCAGCGATCTGAAGACCGCCACCAGGGCCTCCTGCGCCGCGTCCGCTCCCTGGTCCAGGGCGATGGCCGAGCAGACGCGGCCCACGTACGGGGCGAGCAGGTCCACCAGCTCGGCCATGGCGAGCGTGTCGCCTCGCTGCGCGGCTCGCACGAGCCGGACCGATCGGTCGTCGGATCGCTCATCGGGCACGTGCCTCATCCTTCCACCGCGCCACGCGCAGGGCGGCGATCGCCAGGACGGCGCACAGCGGGGTGTAGAGCGCGAGGTTCAGCCAGTAGAAGGCGGTGCCTGTCTCCTTGGCGAACAGCCAGTAGATTCCCGCGAGGGCGCGCAGCGAGAGACCCGCGGACACGGCCAGGGCGCCGAGGCGGAGGACCAGCCTGCCGGGGCGGCGGGAGTGGCCGACGACGAGGGCGGCGCCGGTGAGCAGGAGGGCGACGAGCGGAAGCAGGACCGGCGGTGTGAACGGCACGTCCGTACCGAGAACCGCTTCGGACAGGCTGCTGTCGTCGGTCGCGGGCCAGGTGGCGCCCGTCGTCCAGTACAGGTGCAGCAGCGCGTCCGCGACGAGCACCGAGGCGACGAGCGCGGCGGCGCGGGCGGGGGCGGGGGCGGGTGCGTCGGGCCGGTACGGCATGGGGTCCTCCTGCGGGACTTCGGTGATCCGTCACCCACCAGAGGGACCGTCCCTGCGAAACGTTCCGCCGGTGTACGGAAATTCTGTGAGGAGGTGGCCAGGTCCATCGCGGAGGCGCGAAGGGGCGGCGGACGTGTGGCACACGATCCGCCGCCCCAACGGTGGCCGCGGACGCCCCCTAGTGGACGGCGGGCTTCACAGGGCAGGTGGCCTTCGGTCCGCCCTTGCCCTTCTGGGCCGGCTCGGGATGCAGCTTGGCCGGCGGGACCTGCTTGCCGTTCACGTAGATCTTCCCGTCCACGGCCTTGACGACGATCTTCGGCGTGCCGGCCTTGGGCTTCTTCAGCACCGGACCGTCCCCCTTGCCGCCGCCCTCGACGGCGCACACGACGACGGCGCCCTTGCCGCCCTTGCCCGCAACGGGCGGCACGGGCAGCGGCCCGCAGGAGTTCTTGAACTTGCTCTTCAGCCCGGCCTTGGAAACCTCCTTGCCGTTGACGTAGACCTTCCCGTCCACGAGCCTGACGGTGGTCTTCGCCGGCGCGCCCTTGGCCGGACCGCGCTTGGCGTGGCAGACGACGACAACCTCGCGACCGTGCCCCTTGGCCTTGGCCGCGGCCACCGTGCCGTACTCGACGCGCGAGCCGGTGGAGCCGGCGGCGCCGCTCGCCGAGGCCGTCGTCACCCCTGCCATGCCGAGCCCCGCTGTGAGGGCGACGGCGGCGAGGACCCGAGTCTTGTTCATGCTCTGCTCCACTTCCGTGGATCGGTTGATCGGACACCGCACACCGTGATCCACTCCACCTGAAGCCAACCTGAAGAACACACAGATGATCTTCATGTTCGCTTCAGCCGCGCGGCGCATGCTGCTGCTGTGCGCGTACTGGTGGTGGAAGACGAAGCAAGGCTGGCGGCGCTGCTGAGGGAGGGCCTGACCCGAGAGGGCTTCGCGGTCGACGTCGCCCATGACGGCCGCGAGGGCCTGTGGCTGGCGACCGAGCAGCCCTACGACGTGATCGTCCTCGACGTCATGCTGCCGTCGATGCACGGCTACAGGATCTGCGCCGAGCTGCGCGAGTGCGGCAACTGGACCCCGATCCTGATGCTGACCGCGAAGGACGGCGAGTACGACGAGGCGGAGGCGCTGGACACCGGCGCCGACGACTACCTGACCAAGCCGTTCTCCTTCGTGGTGCTCCTGGCCCGGCTACGGGCGCTGGCACGCCGCGCGGTCCGCGAGCGGCCGACGGCACTGTCGGTAGGGGATCTGACCGTCGACCCGGCGGGCCTGAAGTGCAGCCGAGGAGACGTACGCATCGCGCTGACCCCCAAGGAGTTCGCGGTCCTGCACTGCCTGGCACGGCACGCCGGCGAGGTGGTCACCAAGTCCGAACTCCTCTGCAGAGCCTGGGACTTCGCCTACGACGGCGACTCGAACGTCGTCGAGGTGTACATCAGCGCCCTGCGTCGCAAGATCGACAAACCCTTCGGCCGCACGACGCTGCGCACGGTGCGGGGCGCGGGCTACCGCCTGGAGGCGTGACGATGGGAGTACGGCTTCGTACGACGCTGATGGCCACCGCGGCGGTCGCGGTGGCCCTCTTCCTGGCCGCGGCCGCCCTGTTCGCCACGCTCGATGCCAGCCTGGCCGACTCCACCCGCCTGACGGCGCTTCAGGACGCCAAGGCGAAGGCGGCCTACCTGAAGGGGCGGGCCGACAGCGGGACCGTGACGAAGTACGGGTTGATCGCGCCAGGGGATCCCGGATGGGCCGGCTCCCCACCGACCGGCGTCGAGGACACCCAGGGCAAGGTGGTGGTCACGAAGGTCGTCGAGACGGCGAACGGCCCGGTGACGGTGACGGGTACGGCCTCCACGGCCCCCGCCCGAGCGGCCATGACCACCCTGAAAGACGTACTGGTCCCCGGCGTCCCGGCCCTTCTCGCCCTCGTCGCCCTCTTCACCTGGCTCACGGTCGGCCGGGTCCTGCGCCCCGTCTCCGCGATCAGGGCGAAGGTCGCCGACATCACGGCGTACGACCTGCACGAACGCGTCCCCGAACCGCCCACGCGCGACGAGATCGCGGCCCTGGCCCGCACCGTCAACGCCACCCTGGACCGCCTGCGCACGGCCGTGGACGCACACCGCCAGTTCGTGGCCGACGCGGCGCACGAACTCCGCAGCCCGCTGACCGTCCTGCGAACCCGCCTGGAACTGGCCGGCCCGGAGGCGAAGGACCTGGCGGCGGAGGCCCTGGACGACGTGGACCGCCTCCAGTTGCTGACGGCCGACCTCCTGCTGCTGTCCCGCCTGGACGCCCGGGAGCCCCTGCGGGCCGTCCCGCTGGACCTCGCCCAACTGGTCGCCGAGGAAGCGGCCCGCACCCGCCCTCGCCCCGACGTCCGCGTCCACCTGGCCCTCACCTCGGACATCGAGGTCAACGGCGCCCCGGAACGCCTGCGCCGCCTGGTGACCAACCTCGTGGACAACGCGGTACGCCACGCCACGACGACGGTCACGGTCCGCCTCACCACCCGCGAGCATCACGCGATCCTCGATGTGACGGACGACGGTCCGGGCATCCCCCCGGAACACCACGACACCGTCTTCGACCGCTTCACCCGTCTCGACCACGCCCGCGCCCGGGACACGGGGGGCTCGGGCCTCGGGCTTCCGATCGCGCGGGACATCGCGCGGGCACACGGGGGGACGCTCTGCGTGGTAGCGGGCGACCCGGGTGCGGGTGCACGACTGCGGGCGTGTATCCCCCGGGCGTAAGAAGGAGCCCCGGGACGCAGGCGGGGCGCGGGGCGCCGTTCGGATCCAGCCGCGCCCGGCCGCCCCGCCGCGGCCTCGATCTCGGCGGCGTGAGCCTCCCGGCGAAAGCTCGACTGCAGGTGCCCTGCCGTGGCGTCAGCCCTGCCGCCGCACGCGCGAGTTGGAGAAGTGATCCGGGCCACCGGCGAGAACCGGCCAACTCAACAACACTTAACTATTAATCCTAATTAATGAATACGATCGGAGGCGGGTTCATCGGACGACCACGGTCTTCATGTGATCTGCTCACCAACCGACGAACGGAGTCCAGCCATGCGGGTTCCATGGGACGAACGGAGTGCTGCCCTGCGGGTTCCAAGGGCGAGACCAGAGCTGTCCCGCCGACGGCTGCTCGCGCTGGGCGGCGGGGGTGCCGGGCTGCTCGCCCTGAACAGGCTGCCCGCCGGGCAGGGGAGTGGTGCCGTCAGGCTGCCCGACCACCCCTTCCGGCTCGGCGTGGCCTCGGGCGATCCCACCCCCGACGGTGTCGTGCTGTGGACCCGGCTGGCACCGGTCCCGCTCGCCGAAGACGGGCTCGCGGGCATGCCGCGCCGGACCGTACCGGTGCGCTGGGAGATCGCCGAGGACAGTGCGATGCGCCGGGTGATCCGCCGTGGCACCGTCACGGCGGATCCCGACTGGGCGCACTCGGTGCACGTGGAGGTCGGCGGGCTGCGGCCGGGGCGCGAGTACTGGTACCGGTTCGAGGCGGCCGGCGAGATCAGCGACGTGGGCCGGACCAGGACCGCCCCGCCGCGCGACGCCGCGACCCCTCTCAGCCTCGCCTTCGTCTCCTGTCAGGCGTACGACGCCGGCTTCTACACCGCCTACCGGCACCTGGCCGACCAGGACCTCGACGCGGTCGTCCACCTCGGCGACTTCATCTACGAGGGCGGCATCAACGCGACCGCCGGAGTACGCGGCATCCCGCTGTCGGCCGCCCACTCCCTCGAGACCATCACCCTGGAGCAGTACCGCCTGCGCCACGCCCTCATCGGCTCCGACCCCGACCTCATAGCCGCCCGCCAGGCCGCGCCGTTCGTCGCGATGGTCGACGACCACGACGTGCAGGACAACTGGGCCGGTCCGAGCGAGCCGACGGGTGCGACGCCGGAGAACTTCCTGCGCCGTCGCGCCGCCGCGCTGCGCGCCTTCTACGAGCACCTGCCCCTGCGCCGGTCCTCCCTGCCTCGTGCGTACGACATGGCGCTGTACCGGCGGTTGGACCTCGGCGCGCTGGCGACGCTGTTCGTCCTGGACGAGCGCCAGTTCCGCAGTCCCGAGAACATCGGTGAGCGCGACGACCCGCGCCGCACGATGCTCGGGGCCGCCCAGGAGCGCTGGCTGCTCGACGGCCTGGGCGGCTCGCGGGCCACCTGGAACGTACTGGCCAACCAGGTGATGATGTTTCAGCTCGACCGGCTCACGGACCCCGGACTGCAGCAGCTCAACCCCGACACCTGGGACGGCTATGCCACCGCGCGCGAGCGGCTGCTGCACGGAATCGTCGAGCGCAAGGTCGCCAATCCGATCGTCATGTCGGGCGACGCTCACTTCAACTGCGCCGCCGACCTCAAGGCCGACTTCGACGACCCCGACTCGCCCGTCGTCGCCTCGGAATTCCTCGGCACCTCCATCACCTCCGGCCAGGACGGCTCAGACATGACCACCGGCGGCAAGGAGTGGCTGGCCGCCAACCCGCATCTGAAGTTCTACAACAACCAGCGCGGCTACGTGCGCTGCCGGGTGACGCCCACCGAATGGACCACCGACTACCTGGTGATGGACAAGGTGACCAGGCCCGGCGGAACCACCTCGCTGCGCGCGTCGTTCGTCGTCGAAGCCGGCCGGAGGGGACTGCAGAATGCGTGAGGTCGCGATACACCCGCCCCGCAAGAGACGGCGCCAGACGGCATGGCTCATGCCCGCGCTGGCCGCCGTCCTCGTCGCCGCCACGGTCGGCCTGGCCGACCTGCACCGGTTCGGCCCGGACAACGCGCGGTCGTCCTCGAACGCCGGCGCCCTCGTGGTCTCCGCGGACCTGCAGGACGCCGTCCGTCCGGCCGATGCCGCCGACACCCACGACCTCGACACCTTCGTCCGGCGTCTGACGGCGAGCACCCCGCGTCCGCCGGATGTGCTGCTGCTGACCGAGGTGCTCGGGCCCGGCGCACACCGGATCGCCGACCGGCTCACGGCCGCCACCGGCAAGGGCTACCAGGTGCTGCTGGCGCCGGGCCGCTCCGCGTTCCTCGCGGACGGCGCGGTGCGTGAGTCGGCGATCGTCGTCAACACCACGACCATGCGGGTCGCCGACAAGGGCCGATTCGTACGCGTCCAGGGCGAGGACCAGGCATCCGCGGCCGTCACGCAGAAGGCCACCGGCCTGCGGCTGTCGCTGATCAGCGCCCATGCCGCCGGCGATCCGCTGCCGGCCGCCCAGCAACTGCACACCGTCGCGGCCGGCCTGGCCGGCACCGCCGGACCGCAGGACGCCGTACCGGTGCTCGGCGGCGACTACCGGGCCGGCCGCTGCGTCGACCCGAGCGCCTACCAGCCCGTCGACTGCGCCGCCCAGGCCTTCTGGACGACGCTGACCAGCACCTACGGCTACGACGACGCCTTCTTCGCCCGCTCGGCCGCGCCGACGCTGAAGAACACCGCCTATGTCTTCGCCCGAGGGAACGTGACGGACGCGTACGTCGACACCGCATACGACGAGGCCCTGCCGTCGGCGGACCGCGCCGCGTGCAAGCAGGCGTTCGACGCGGGCCGGTCGGCCTCCGCGCCGCCGAAGTGCCGGAGCATGTACTACGCCGACGCGCCCTTCGGGTGGGCGGTGGTGCGGGCCGGGCAGCCGGTACGGCGCTCGGTGGCCCCGGCGAGTGTCACGCTGGACCGCTGCGAACTCGGCGTGCGCAAGGGTGCCGCGCTCGCCCGCGTGGTGAACGGCACCGGCCAGGGCATCACCGACGACGTCACCGTGGACGCGCCGGCACCGCTGCAGGTCACCCCGGGGTCCGGCAGCCTCACCGTGCCCGCGGGCCAGGCACGCACCCTGCCGCTGAAGGTGACGGCACCTCAGCAGAGCGCCGTCGGCACCTATGACGTCAGGGTGACGATCGGTCAGCTCACCACGGAGCTGCCGGTGTCCGCGCCGTCGCAGTGCACCGAGCCGCCGGTGGTGGCGACGAGCTACCACTCCGGCTTCCCGCCCGTGAACGCCGTCGACGGGGACATCAACACCTTCTGGCACTCCGAATACTCCCCGCCCACCCCGCTGCCCCAGTCGATCACCCTGAATCTCGAGGACAGCCGACAGGTGAGCAAGCTGATCTACCAGCCCCGCTTCGACGGGAACCTCAACGGCACCATCACCGGCTACAACGTCTACGTCAGCACCGACGGCCAGGCCTTCACCAAGGTGGCCGGCGGCACCTGGGCCGCCGACGCACGCCTGAAGACGGCCACCTTCACGCCGGTCACGGCCCGGTACGTACGACTGGAGGCCATCTCGGCCAGCGGCGGCTCCTACTGCTCCGCGGCCGAGATCACCGCCGGCTAGGCACCGCCCTCACCACCGGCTCCCACCGGATCTCGCCGGTCCGCCCCCTTGCGGACCGGCGAGATCCGCACCCACCGACCCCCACCGTCCCCGTACTGTCAGGTCCACATCATCCAAGGTGGTATCCATGAAAAAGACGATCAACGGCGTGATCAGACGCCTGCTCGCGGTGGCCGCCCTCGCCACCGCCACCGCCGTCCTTCCCGCGCCGGCCCACGCCGCGACGCCCGTCAGCACCGCGTACTTCAACAACCCGAACATCGCGGACCAGAAGACCGTGATCCAGGACCAGATCGTCTCCCTGATCAACGGCGCCCCGGCAGGCTCGCTGGTCCGCATGGCCATGTTCTACGCCGACGACCCGACCATCCCGAACGCGCTGGTCGCGGCCAAGAACCGCGGCGTCAACGTACAGGCCGTCTTCAGCAACAAGGAAACCGGGATGGCCCCGTACCAGACGCTGGTCTCCGGGCTGGGCACCAATCTCTCCGCCTCGTCGTGGGTGCTGGCGTGCGGCGCCGGCAGAGGATGCATAGGACAGCGCACCCTCGGCTCCACCGAGGCCATCAACCACAACAAGTTCTTCCTGTTCTCCAGCACGAACGGCGCCACCAACGTCGTGGTGCAGTCGTCGGCGAACCTGCACACCGGCCGGGACGGCCTGGGTGGCTGGAACAACGCGCTGATGCTGGTGGGGAACACCGGCATCTACAACGCCTACAGCGGCTACTTCTCGGACCTGAAGGCCCAGCAGCGCAACGACGACTACTACAACACCGGCCGGGTTCCGGTGGCGTCCGGCAACGCGAAGATCCACTTCTTCCCGCGGCACGAGTCGAGCGGGGCCTCGAGCCCCTACAGCGACCCGTCCACGGACACCATCGAGACGGTCCTCGACCATGTGAAGTGCACCGGGAACACAACGGTGGGGACGAACGACGGCACCCACCGGACGATCATCCGGGTGGCCATGGACATCTTCAGCCGCAGCTACCTGGCGCAGAAGCTGGCCGCCCTGGACAACCAGGGCTGCTACGTCGAGGTCGCGGAGACCTACGACCCCACCGACTCCAACCAGAACGCCGCCATGAGCGCCCTGCTCAAGGCGACGTCGAGCGCGTACAACGGCGTGGCGGTCCACTACTACTGCACCGACAACGCCGCCTCGGGCAGCCAGAAGGACCACACCAACGTGTGGATCCACTCGAAGTACATCCAGGTCGAGGGCAACTACTACGACGTCCCGGACCGCTCGATCACCTGGACCGGAAGCGCCAACTTCAGCTACAACTCGCTCCGCCAGAGCGACGAGACGGTCCTGCAGTACGAGGACACCAGCCCGGCGGCCGCCGGCTCCGTCTTCGACGCCTACCGCACCAACTTCCGCACCATCCGTGACGCGTCGAACATCTACAGCGCCGCCAACGGCACCACCGCCACCTGCAGCTGACAGGTGCCGCTGAAGACGGCGCGAACGCGTGCCCGCACGGCACGCCCGGGCACCGCCGGTCTTCGGCGCAGCGTCGATGACCGCGGGCGGCGATGCCTCGCCGCCCGTACCGCGCCGGATCCGTGCGACGGAGCGGCGGGCGCAGTGACCGGGATCGGACGGTTCCACGCGTCGTCCGTGTCGCGCTCAGGACGCCGCCGCGGTCATCGCCCGCTCCCGGGATGCAGCGTCCACACCGACGGGTAACGTAGAAGACGCAGAGGCACACGGCCGACACCGGCCGAGGCGGGAGACGCATCCCTTCTGTCACACCGTGGTACGCGGGGTGGTGACCGATGGCGGCGGGCGAGAAGCGGCGAGACAGCGAGGCCGCGCCGTCGCCGGAGACGGAAGGAGCGATGGTGGGTACAGCACCAGAGACCTTGCAGCATGCGGAACCGACGCGGGAAGAGGCCCGCGACAGCGAGCGCTCATGGTTCCTCGACACCGACACCGGGGAGCTGAAGCCGGACGAGCCGGACCAGCGGTCCGGTCGCGACCCGCAGAGCGGGCCGCGCGCCGTCAGGGTGTCCCGCTGGACCTTCGATTGACCGAGCTGCCCGAGGACCGCGTCTGGGCCCGGCACCGGCGGCGTACGGGCTCGGTTCTGATCGTCGGTGCGGGAGCGGTGGGCGGATTCCTGGCCGAAGAGCTGGCACGGATCGGGTTCAGTCCGCTTCGGCTGATCGATCCCGACACGCTCGAGGTCGAGAACCTGGTCCGGCACCCGCTCGGTGCCGGCGCCCTGGGACGGCCCAAAGCGCCCGCACTGGCCGAGAAGATCCGCCGCGACTTCCCGCCGTGCGACAGCACCGGTCTGCGCGCCGACTTCCTCGCGCTGCCGGCCGACCGGCAGCGGATGCTGGTGGGCGACGCCGACGTGGTGGTGGCCGCGACCGACTCGGCGGCGTGCCAACGGCACGTCAACCGGGTCGCGTTGTCGGTCGGCAGACCCGCGGTGTACCCGGCACTCTGGGTGGATCCCCGGATCCGTGACGCCGAGGTCGGCGAGATCCTGTGGGTGCTCCCCGGCAGGCGTACGCCCTGCTACGAGTGCGCGGCGGCGTTCCGGCGCGCGGCGTCCGACACCGAGGCCGCGCGTGGCGCCCGGGTGGACATCCAGCTGGTCTCCCTGGTCACGGCACACGTCGTGGCCGCGCTGGCTCACCCCGGCGACGACGTCTCGGCGATCCTCGACCGCGGGCGCACCGCCATCTACCTCCATGGATTCACCCCCACCTCCGTCGGCGTGCGGCCCGTCTTCCCCACCTCGGGGCTGAGCAGCCGCAGCGTCCGGGTCCCCTTCCCGGTGCGGCCCTGCGCCGCGTGCCGCGGCTGGCGTTACGTGGCCACGTCCGAGGCGTCGGTCGCGGACGAAGCGGGTGAGCGGGGCCGCGTCGAGCGGCCGCGACCGGGTCGCCCGAGCGCCGTCGTCTTCGCCGCACTCCTTCTGATCACGATGGTGCTGTTCATCGTCGCGGTGGCCGAGGGCTCGCACACATGAGCCGCGCCTCTCCGTCGGCGAGCCGCCCCCACCACCCGGCCGACGGCGCTCGGAGCGAGTTCAGTAGCGGTGGCCGGGCCAGTGCGGGTCCTCCCAGCGAGCGAGACCGGTGAGTCCTATGAGCCGTATCCGGTGGAGCAGTTCCTCGGGCGCACCCTGGGCGCGCAGCCGTGCGGGCGCGTGACGGACCAGCCATCCCGCGAGTTCGGTGCGCAACGCGTCGGCGTCGTGCCATGTGTCCCAGGGAAGTTGGTCTCCCAGCAGGTCGTACTCCCAGTGGGCAGCGGCTTCGGCCAGATGCCGGTCGGCCACCGGATGGTCGAGCGCCTCCCAGGTACCGAGCCACGGGCCGAGCACGGAGGACGCCTCCGCGCACAGCGCGAGAACCTCGTACACGGGCACGGCGGGATCCGGTTCGATGAGACTGTGAGCCCACCAGGCACGCAGGAACTCCGACACCGCCGCGCTCTGGTGCGCGGGCCACTGCTGCCAGTGGCCACGCGTGAACGAGAGTCCGACCTCGTCCATGCCGAACAGGGGCTCCACAAGCCCGCCGACCAGTGCTCTGGCGAACTGGGGGAGGATGCGGCGCAGTACCGCGCCGTGGTCGGTCCAGTCGGGGGCACGCCATGTGCGATGCAGAAGGTCCGGATCGAGCTCCACGTCCGGGGTCTTCAACAGCGCGAGCTCTTCCTCGCTGCCCCAGTGGCAGTCGCACTGTGTCTCGTCACTGCGGGCGGTCATACCGCGGAAGGTGACGGCCAAGCTGTCCATGGCGCGGTCGAGTCGGAGTCGTGAGGGACCGTCGGGGAGGTTCATCGTCGGCACAGCCTTTGGGACTCCAGCCGGCTTCCACCGACCGAAGATCACAGCCTAGCGTTCCTGTCCGCCCGAGGCGAGCGAGATGGACGTCGGCACCTACGACGCCGGAACCGGGGACCTGGGCGAGGCGATTCTCGCCGGCACACCCTGACCTGACCCCGGTCCGCCGGCTCTCGCGAAAACCGGGTGCGGCCGCTCGCCCGGCCTTGGGAGCATGCGGGGATGGCCCACCGACTCGACCCTCTGGTCATCCGGCACACCCACCGCATCCCCGCTCCCGCGGGTCCCGCCGGGGAAGGCGCCGTCGCGGCGCAGCAGTTCGACGCCGCGCTGATGTCCGTGGGCTTCAAACTCTCGGCGGAGGTGCTCGAGCATCTGTCGGGGCTGTCCGAGGGCACAGTCGTCGACACCGCCGTACGGACGCTGGAGACGGTCCGTGAGATGGTCGGCGACCACGTCCGGCACAATACGTACTTCATCGACTTCCCGGCCAACGTGCCGGACACGTTCGACTTCTGGATGCGGTGCATCGCCGAGGCGCTCGCCGACGACAGGACGCGCACGAGCACGCTCGAGCAGCTGAGCGCCGGCTTGGTGAACCTGCTCACCCTTCCGTCGTACGGCAACTACCGGCACACGTACGCCGAGATGCTCGCCCACCACGACGAGCTGATCGCCGCGGCGGGCGACCGTTTGACCGTTCTGCACCTGGGCCGCGCGTCGGAGGACGAACTCACCGGCCTCTACCTGGCGTTGGCGGGCAGCAGCACGCCCCTGGGCGAGGACGGCCTGCGGGATCTGAAGGACCTCGCCGGTCACTGTGCGGACGGACCGCAGCCTGCCCGGATCCCGGTGCGGGAGAACCGGGCCCTGATCAACCAGGTCCGGCTGATGGCCGGTGCGAGCCTGCTGGTGGACACGGTCACCGATGTGCTCCGGCTGGCCTGCGCGCTCGTGGGCGGTGACGTGACCCTGCGGGAGCCGACGCGGCTCCGGACGCTGCCCCGTGCGGTGCGTCGGGCGCTGCTCGCGGGCCTTGACGCGGTCGTCGCCGCCGCGCCGGCCAAGCTCGCCGACGTACACGCGCACCGCGAGATGTGGAAGCGGCTCGGCGAGCGGCTGCACCCGCACGAGTACCCGCAGTGGCCGCACGCGGCCGACGTGTTCGCCGTCGCCCGCGGTGAGAAGGCGGCGCGTTCCCTGGACAGCCGAGTGGAGGAGCTGCTCGCCATCAGCGACGTCGCCGGCGCGGTCGAGCTGCTGAGGACCGCGCCCGGCAGGCTGTTCCGCTCCCTGGACCGGCTGCTGCGCGCAGCACGCACGCAGCGCGAACGGGACGCCGTCGTGGCCGCCGCCGAGCAGGTCGTCGCCGACGTGTCCGGCCGGGTCGTGCTGTCGGCGCGCCAGCACCTGCACAACCGTGCGGTGGAGACCGGCCGGCGGCGGGTGTTCGTCAACCGCCTCGGCCGGGCCTGGGTCACCGACGACACCCGCGCGCCGGTGCGCGCGCCCGAGCGCGAGCGGCTGATCGCCGCGCTGGACGCGGAGCTGCGCCGCCGGCTGCCCGCCGTGGACCACCTGCTGATCGACCCGGACGCCCTGGACGTGGCGCTGCCGCTCAGCGGCAAGGCGACCGCGTCCGGGTTCGGTGTGCTGCCGCGCGGCTCGGTGTCCCCGGTCGACGGGGAACTGCTGCGCTTCTTCGTGTACTGGAAGCAGACCGAGCGGACAACCGACTACGACCTGTCCGCGCTGCTGCTGGACGCCGACTACGCGACCGTCTCCTGGCTGTCGTACACCAACCTCCGTGACGCCGAGGGCGAGCACTCCGGCGACATCACGGACGCGCCCGAGGGGGCCTCGGAGTTCATCAACCTACGACTGGGCGCTGTGCGGGGCAGCTGCGTCGTCCCGCAGGTCAACATCTTCTCCGGGGAGGGTTTCGAGGAGGTCGAGGAGTCGTTCTTCGGGTTCATGCTGCGCGAGGCCGAGCAGAAGGGACGCCCGTTCGAGCCGCGCACCGTGCGCATGAAGTCGGAGCTGCGCGGTCCCGGCCGGGTCGCGTTGCCGCTGGTGTTCCTGCGGGGCGCCGACGGCCGGTGGCGCGCCAAGTGGCTGCATCTGTACCTGAAGGGGACTCCGACGTCCAACCGGGTCGAGGGCAACCGGGTGACGGTCGCGGCGCTGCTGCGCGCCGTCGTCGAGGTCGAGCAGCTCACGGTCCGTCATCTCGTCGACCTCATGACCGACAGCACGACGACCGTCACCATGTGGGACGGGAAGACGTTGCCGGCGGGCCCCGTCACCTACATCGGCCTGGAGCGGCCCGATGGGCTGCACCCCGACTCGCGGATCGTGACCCCCGGGAATCTGGGTGACCTGATCCCCGCCTGACTGTTACCGTGGCCGTGGCGAGGCCATGAAGAGGCTTCCTTCTCATCACTCCTTGATTCCAGTCTCTTCGCTTTCCTCGCCGACTGCTTGAGGCCTCCGGCAGTCCCGCCGTACGCGGGACGACCGGAGGCCTTCGTACGTCCGCGGTCCTGCGCGCACCTGGCCGTGCGCGGCCCGGTCACTGCTTCGCGCACCTCGGATAGGAGGCGCCCTCGGAGCACGAGTTGTAGTCCGAACCGGACACGTCGACCTCGACCTCGTCCCCCTTCGAGGTACGGACGGTCAGTTCGTACTCGGTGTGGCACGAGCGCTTCTTCTTCTTGCCGGTCCCCTTGGACTTGCACTCGCGGTCGGTGTCCTTCGCTGTCACCTTGCCGGCGGGACCGGGCTTGTGCTGATCGGAACAGCCGGTGAGGGCTAGGGCGGCGACCGCGGTGACGGCGAGGGCCAGACGTATGCGCATGAGTCGGTGTTCTCCTGTCCTGGACGACGAGACCGTTCCGCATCGTGCGGCGGAAAAGTTCGGTTCACGCTAGCGGGTGGTGTCCAGGGCCGGGGCGGGGTCCGGCTGAGGTCTGCCGTCGGCGTGGGCGCCGGTGTGCGGTGGGGTGGTGGTCCGAGGTCTTGGTGCGGTCGGTGCGGTGAGCACGGCGAGGCAGCAGACCACCGACGCGATGCCGGCCCATCCCAGTGCGGGCAGGCGTTCGCCGACGACCAGGACGGCCAGTACGGCGGCGACGGCGGGCTCCAGCAAGGAGAGGGTGGTCGCGGTGCTCGCCGGGACGTGCGCGAGGCCCCAGCCGAAGAGGACGTAGCCGATGAACATGGGCACCAGGGCCATATAGGCGCCGACGGCCGCGTTGGACCGGCTGTCGAGGAGCGGGGCGCCGGTGGCCAGCAGCACGGGCATCAGCAGCACGCCGCCGAGGCCGAAGACCGTGCCCATGGCCGCGGCGGAGCTGACGCCGCGGCTGATCAGGCGGTGCGCCGCCCAGGAGTACAGGGCGTAGGTGAGGCCGGCGACCAGGCCGAGCCCTACGCCGAGCACGATGGACCCGGTCGAGCGGGTGGCGGGGCCGGAGTGGGCACCGGCGGATTCGGCCGCGCAGAGCAGCACCGTGCCGGTCAGGCCCAGGGCGGCGCCGGCCGTCCAGCGGCGGGTGAGGCGGCGTCCGTCCATGACGCGTTCGACGAGGGCCGAGGCGAGCGGGGCCGAGCCGATCGACACCACGGTCCCCGCGGCGACTCCGGCCAGGTGCATGGAGCTGTAGAACGCCAGGGGGTAGGCGCCCACCGCCGCCCCGCCGAGGAGGACGACTCCGCGCCGCCTGCGGAGCGCGGGTGCTTCCCTGCGGATGCGGGGGACGGCGACGAGCGCCTGCAGCAGCCCTCCGCATCCCATGGCGACGGCGCCGATCGCGAGAGGTCCCACGTCGGGAGCGAAGGTCGCCGCGGTGCCCGTGGTGCCCCAGAGCACCGACGCCAGCAGCACGCACAGCGAGCCCACGCCCGTCGAGCCGGTCATGCCGGTCATGTGTCGGGCGGGCCGCGTCACAGCCGGTCCAGCAGGTCGGCCGCGATCGTCCGGGCGTGCTCGAGCCGGGTGCCGGCGCCCTCCAGACCCGCGCGGGCCATCGCGCCCTCCAGCAGGAACGCCAGATGCTCCGCCACCGCACGGGCCCGCTCGGGCTGATCCGGCAGGAGGTCCTCGACGTGCTCGGCGAGCAGGGACTCGACCTCCTCCTTGTGCCGGCGGACGACGAGGCGCCCCTCGTCTCCCGCGGGCAGTTCGGCGGCCGCGTTGAGCAGACCGCACCCCCGGAAGCCGTGCTCGTAGGCGAAGGCCGCATGGTCCGCGTACGCGTCGAAGACGGCGAGGACGCCGCCGCGCGCGCCCTCCGCCTCGGCCAGCCGCTGCCGGTACAGGCCCAGCCACTCCTCGTGCCGCGCGTCGAGGTAGGCGATCACCAGGTCGGCCTTGGAGGAGAAGTTGTTGTACAGGCTCATCTTGGCCACGCCCGCTTCGGCGGTGATCGTGTCGATGCCCGTGGCGGCGACACCGTCGGCGTAGAAGCGGCGGGACGCGGCGGCCAGCAACCGCTCGCGTGCGGGTCTCCGCCGCCTACCGGGCTCCGGTGCCACGGCATCGGTCTTGCTCATCACGCCTCCTGCAGTCGCTAGGTAGGTCAGTCTACCTAATTGGCTGCGACGTGCCGGCGCACCCTTCCAGGAAGCTCAGGGGAAGGCGCGGAGCGTCAGCTCGTCGTGGGCTGTCGCCAGGGCGCCGGGGCCTCGTGGGTGGCGGCCCAGGAGGCGAGCAGGCGCAGGCCCTCTTCCGAGGGCGAGCCGGGCTCGGCGGTGTAGATGGTGAGGGTGAGGCCGGGTTCGGCGGCCATGTCGAGGCCTTCGAAGGCGAGGGTGAGTTCGCCGACGACCGAATGATGGAACCGCTTCGTGCCGGTGCCGTGGTGGCGGACGTTGTGGGCACCCCAGCGGGTGCGGAACTCCTCGCTGCGGGTGGACAGCTCCCCGACGAGGTCGTGCAGCTCCTTGTCGTACGGGTTACGGCCCGCCTCGGTGCGCAGGATGGCGACGGCCATGTCGGCGAAGAGGCCCCAGTCGGGGTAGAAGCGGCGGGAGGCGGGGTCGAGGAAGTTGAAGCGGGCGAGGTTCGACTGGTTCGCGGGGCCGGCGTAGACGTCGCGGTAGAAGGCGCGGGCGAGCTGGTTGGCGGCGAGGAGGTCCATGCGGCCGTTGCGGACGAAGGCGGGTCCGGCGGTGATGGCGTCCAGGGTCCACTGCAGGCTGCGGTGGGGCTTCCACTGGCCCTTGGACCGGCGCCGCCGGGGACGGGTGAGGACGTCGGAGCCGTCGGCGGCCTGCCCGAGGTGGAGGAGGTGGGCGCGTTCGGCGTCGTCCCGCTGGAGGGCGCGGGCGACGGCCTCCAGGACGGCCGGGGAGACACCGGCGAGGTTGCCGCGTTCGAGTTTGGCGTAGTACTCGACGCTCATGTCGGCCAGGGCGGCGACCTCACTGCGGCGCAGGCCGGGCACGCGGCGCCGGGAGCCCGCGGGCAGTCCGGCCTGCTCGGGGGTGATATTTGCGCGCCGCGAGGTGAGGAACTCGCGGACCTCTTCACGGTTGTCCACCCCTCGACCGTACGTCCCGCAGGCCGTGGGAGGGTGTACTGCCGGTACACCCTTGCCGGTGACTCGCTGCCCGCGCGTAAGGGCGGTTGTCCGGAAGTCGTGGCACCTCGGCCACCCCAGGCATGCCCGGACCGCCCGCGTGCTGATGCGGACCAAGGGGTGTCTGGCGGACCATCGCGCAGACCGGGTTGACCGCGCCCTTACCCGCACCTTGATCCGCCGGACAGGCCCTAACCCTTCGAGTCCGGCTTCCAGTCCCGGGCGAGGAGTCCGAGCAGAACCTCGTCCAGGAACTCGCCCATCACCCAGGCCGAGGAGCGCAGCACGCCTTCGCGTACGAAGCCGTTGCGCTCGGCTGCGCGCAGCATCGCGGCGTTGTCCGAGAGGGTCTCGATCTGCAGCCGGTGCAGGCCGCGCACGACGAAACCGTAGTGGCACAGCACCGCGACCACGTCGCTGCCGTAGCCCTTGCCGCGGCAGGACGGCAGCAGCCCCAACCCGATGTGCGCGGACCGGTTGTGATTGTCTATCCCCCACAGCGTCGCGGTCCCGACCAGCGTGCCGCCGTCCAACTCCACCACGGAGAACGGGACGTGCCCCTGCTCCTTGTCGTCCACCACGAGCCGTGGATCCTTCGAGCCGGGCCCGATCGGCCGCCACGGCCCACTTTCGGCCCGCGAGGAGTTGACCACGTCGTCGTAGAGCTCGGTCCGCAGGATCGGGATGTCGTCCTCGTGCCGGGCCCTGAGCCCGACCTTGTCGCCCTTCAGCATGCGGGCTTCCTATCCGACCGGGCCGGGCGGCGGCAATCCAATAAGACCGCGTATGGACGGGGCCGCGGACGACCGGCACCATGGGAGCGCTTCCAAGTCCCGTGTCCGAAAGCGTGCCTCATGCAGAGCCAGACCAAGCGCAGCGTGACCCCCGACGAACTCGACACCATGCTCCGTGCCTCCGCGGGTGTCGGGTGCCGCGTGGAGGCCGAACTGGCCGACGGCTGGTTCAACACCGCCTACCGTGTCGCGCTGGACGACGGCCGGCCCGCCGTGGTCAAGATCGCCCCACCGGCCGACGTCGCGGTCCTCCGCTACGAACTGGGCATTCTCGGCACGGAGGCCATGGTCTACCGGCGCATCGCCGGCCTCCCGGACGGTGAGGTGCCGGCCCCCTCCCTGCTGCACGCGGGCAAGGAGTTCCTCGTCCTCTCCCACCTGGTGGGCACACCCTGGGACAAGGCGACCGACAGCCTGTCACCCACCGTCCACGCGGCACTGCGCCGCGAGCTGGGCGCGATCACCGCACGGCTGCACACCCTGGCACCGGAGGACGGCCGGTTCGGCTACCCGGCCGCCGAGTCGGCGCTGTCCGCCACCGACTGGCGGACAGCGTTCTCCGCCATGGTGGACGCGCTCCTGGACGACGCCGAGCGCTGGCAGTCCCCGCTCGGGGTGTCCCACGCCGACATACGCAAACTGGTCGCCGACGGCGGGTACGCCCTCGACGAGGTCACCGAACCCCGACTGGTCCACTTCGACCTGTGGCCGGGCAACATCTTCGTCCACCTCACCGACGACGGGGAGCACGCCCGGATCACCGGACTCATCGACCATGAGCGGGCGTTCTGGGGCGATCCCGCCGCCGAACTGGTCTCCTTGGCCTTCGGCGGCGACGCCGGTCCGGACAGCGACCTCGTCGCGGGCTACACCGGGGCCGGAGGCAGCCTGGACTTCGGCCCCGCGTTCCACCACCGGCTCGCCCTCTACCACCTCTATCTCGGCCTGCTGCTCGTCATCGAGTGCGGCCCCCGCGGCTTCGGCTCCGACCACCTCGCCTTCTGCCGTCGTACCCTCGCCGACAGCGTGGCCAGGCTCCGGTCCCTGGGGTAGGCGCCCATGGAGGACGGGCGGTGCGCGAAGGAGGTGGCCGCGCAGGGTGTCTCGACGGCCCGGTCGACCGGCTCGTCGGCGTCGTAGCCGCCGCGGCGTGCCGTCGTCAGGGCCCGGAGAGAACGTCGCCCACCTCGTCGCGGGGCGCGGGCGCCGTGCCCTCGCGCCGGGCGTCGGCGGCCCTGGCGCCGCGCAGGCCGACGGCGGAGACGGCCGCGCCCAGCAGCACCATGACCACCGGGACGACGAGCGCGGTGCGGTAGGCGTCCAGCACCGCGCCGGGTGAGCCGTCGGTGCCGGCCACGGCGCTCCCGTACACCGCGGTCACCGCGGAGATCCCGACCGCCGAGCCGAACTGGGTGAACGTGTACAGCAGCCCGCCGGCCAGGCCGTGCTCCTCCTTGGCCACGCTCTCGGTCGCCGCGATGGTGAGCGGCCCGTAGGCGAGGGCGAAGGCGGTGCCCGCGATGATCAGCGTCGGGAACATCGCCGCGAACGGCCAGTGCATCCCGACCGGCAGGAAGAGTCCGTAGGCCACGATCGCCAGCAGGAAGCCGCCGAGGATCACCCGGCTGTTGCCGTAGCGGTTGACCAGGCGCGGAGTGAGGGTGGGTGCCAGCACGGCGTCGCAGCCCATGGCGATCAGCGTGATCGCGGTCTGCAGCGAGGACCAGCCGCGCAGCTCCTGAAGATAGAGCGTGACGATGAACTGGAACCCGAAGAACGCGCCCAGAAAGAGCAGCGCGCCGAGGTCGGCCCGCACCATCGCGGTCTTTCGGAAGATCCCCAGCGGGACGAGCGGCGCCTTGGCGCGCCGTTCGATCACGATGAACGCCGCGACCAGCGCCGGCCCGGCGGCGAGTGCGCCGAGCGTCGGTCCGAGTCCTTCACTGCCGTGTTCCAGCCGGACGATGCCGTAGGCGAACACCAGCATCGCGGCGGCGGCGCCGGCGGCGCCGGACAGGTCGTAGCCGCGTCGCGCGGGCTCGGGGCGGGCCTGGGCCGGCACCAGCCTGAGCGCCGAGAGCAGGATGGCGCCGGCCAGGAACACCGGGGCGAAGAACACCCAGCGCCAGCCGAGTTCCGTCAGGAGCCCGCCGATGACCAGGCCCAGCGAGAAGCCGCCGGCGCCGACGCCGGCGAAGACCAGCAGGGCCTTGTCGCGCCGCGGCCCCTCCGGGTAGGAGGTCGTGATGATCGACATGGCGGCGGGTGTCATGAAGGCCGAAGCCACGCCGGCGACGAACCGGGCCACGATCAGCATCCAGCCGTCGACGGCGAAGCCGCCCAGCGTGGAGAAGACCAGGAAGACGCCCAGCCAGGTGAGGAACATCCGCCGCCTGCCCAGCAGATCGGCGGCGCGGCCGCCGAGCAGGGTGAAGCCGGCGTAGCCGAGCACGTAGGCGCTCATCACCCACGCCGCGGTGCCGGTGGTCAGACCGAGGTCCGCGCGGATGGTGGGGACGGCAACGGCCAGCATGGCGACATCGCTGCCCTCGAGGAAGATCGTGCCGCAGAGAACGAGCAGCAGGGCCCAGGCTCGTCCGCTGTCGCGGGCCGCGGGAACGGTGGACATGGCCGCGACCGTACCGAGCAGCCTTCGATCCGGGCCACGCGTTTTGTCCGTACCCGGATGACTGATTTGTCCACACCCGGATTGATGAGGCAGGCCGAGCGCTGCAGGGGTGCGGAAAAATTTCCGGTGCCGGCCTGTCGATTTCGCGGCTCGCCGTTCGTCTTAATGCGTTGCCACCTGATGGCGGCCATGAGGAGGAACGACAGATCGCGGCCCTGTACGGCGAACTCGCCCGCCGGACCGGCTCACCCATCGCGGAACTCGACCGTGCCGTCGCCGTCGCCGAGACCGAAGGCCCCGAGGCAGGTCTGCGCATCGTCGACGAGCTCCGTCTCGACGACTACCGCTAGCTGCACTCGACCAGGGCCGACCTCCTGCGACGCCTCGGGCGCACCGAGGAGGCACGTGAGGCCTACCGGCGAGCCGGACGACTCACGGACGACGGCGTCGAACGACGCTTCCTCGAACGCCGGCTGACGGAACTGAACTGACGGACGTCGGCACGACGAGGTCCGGGACCGGGTGAGGACTTCACGGCGTCAGAGCATCAGCAGCAGCCGCGTGTTCGGCACGAGCTTCCGGTTCACGCTGGTGCTCTGCACGAAGATGGTGAAGTCGTCGTTGTGGTCCGGCTTGACGCGGACCTCCACGTCCGGCAGGCCGAGCAGGGCCCGGGCCTCCGGCCCCGTGTACACCCGGTCCGTCTTCTTCTCCACCACCGCGATCTGCTTCCGCGCCTGGATCTTCTCCGACTTGCTCAGCTGGTAGAACGCGCCACCGGTACGGTAGGTGTGCCCTAGCTCGACGACCCAGTCCCGGATCGCCGCCTCGCGATCCACCGTGAGCAGCTGGTACTCCGACGGACTGACCGGGGTGAGGCCGGCCGCCTCGATGGTGTCCTTGTTGACCGCCTCCGCGCCCATGGAGAACACCGCCCGCGATCCACGGATGCCCTTGGTGCGGCCCACCATGAACTTCTCGGTGGCCAGCTGGATGACCTGCCCGGCCTCCTCCAGACCCTGTGTGCTCGTGGCGTCCCAGATGGCGACGTTGTCCTTCGGGAAACCGCACTGCATGGCCTCGCGCCTGCCCATCTGGTCCGGCACCAGGACGGCCAGCGTCCAGTTGTCCTCCTGCGTCTTGATCATCTCGGCCACGGCCTCGACCAGTTCACGCGGATCCCGGGCAGGGGCGTCCGGGCAGCGATGGCTGGCGTTCTCCTGCCCGTCGGTGAGTATGAACGTCAGGAAGCTGTGGTCGCCGTACAGTTGAGCGGTCTGCGCCAGCTCCCGCTGCGACTTCAGCGCGGCCGCCAGCAGAGCGGTCATGCCACCGACCCGGTACAGCTGCTTCAGCGACGGCATCCGCAGCACGTCCTTGTCGTAGATGACGCACTCCACCTTGTCGGCGAAGACGTACACCGTGACGCGGGTCTCCTGGTCCAGTTCCCTCGATCGCCGGGCCAGGTACTCGATCTGCTGGTCGGCGACCTCGACGACCGTGCGGCTCAGGTGCGACATGGACGAACTGGCATCCAGTACGAGAGCAACGTGGTTGATGTAGTTCTGGGTTCCGGACACGACGGCTCCCCCCTCTTTCTTTCCGAGTCGATGCTCCTATCGTCCCACCCACCACTGACAATCGATCTTGGTTGCCGGACGACACCAGGTCACCCGGTCACTCCCGGCCGGCCACGATGACGTCCACGCCTTGTGCCTGGAGCGCGTCGAGGTCGGCCAGGGGGATGCCGGGGTCCACGATCACGAGGTCGAAGGCCGTCACGGGGGCCAGCTGGTAGAGGCCGCGGCGCCGGAACTTGGTGTGGTCCACCAGCAGGACCTTGCGGTGGCAGGCGGCCATCAGGGCCCGCTTCACCGCCACCGTCTCCTGTGACTGGTGGTAGCAGTGGCCGCGGGTGATGGCCGTCGTCGAGGCGAACAGCAGGTCGGCGTGCAGGCTGGCCGCGGCGTCGACGGTGCGGACGCCGAGGAAGGCGTCGTAGGCGGGGAAATAGGTGCCGCCGAGGGAGATGAGCTCGATGCCCGGGCTGCCGGCGAGGACCTGGGTCGCGGGCACGAAGTTGGTGATGACCGTCAGCGGCCCGCGCTGCGTGAGCAGCCGGGCGAGGGCGAGCGCCGTGGTGCTGTCGTCAAGGATGACCGACTGACCGGGCTTGACCAGGGGCAGCGCGGTGCGGGCGAGCGCGTCCTTCTCCTCCGCCATGGCCCGCGTGCGGTGGCGGACGTCCCCGTGGAACGCCGTCGACGGCTGTGCCGTCGCCCCGCCGCGCACCTTGCGCAGCCATCCCTTGCTCTGCAGATGGTCGAGGTCGCGCCGGATGGTCATCGGGGTCACGCCCAGCTCCTCGGCGAGCTGTTCGATCCGGACGAAGCCCTCGTCCACGACGCGACTCTTGATCTGCTCCCGCCGCTCGCGGGGCTTTCGCCCGCCCTCGTCGGCCGACGGCTGCACTTCTTCCCCCATCGATGACTCCTGTTCGTTTTCTGTGAAGCGAACATCTTTGGTCGCGCGCCGGTTTCGTCCCAGCTGTCGTGATCCCCCCGAGGCGGCGCGGGCGCAACCGACCTGTGTCGCTGCAGAGTCGGCACCGGACACGGTCTACCGAGGTGAGAACGCACCGGCTTGACGAACATCGTAGGCGATCAAATGTGAACCCCTGATGTTCAATTCTCAGGAATAGTTGACACTTTCGCGAGCCCACAGGTTACGTGTGCGTCACCTCACAGCAATCCACCGTCCCCGGAACGGCCCCACGAAGGAGTGGAACATGAGGAAACTGCCCGGGTTCGCTCTCGCCGGCATCCTCGCGCTGGGCAGCCTCACCGCGTGCGCCGAGGAGCCGGGCACCGCGGACGCCGCGAAGGGCGGCGGTTCGGGTTCGGGCAAGGTCGCGTTCCTGATGCCCGACCTCGCCTCCACTCGCTACGAGCAGTACGACGCACCGCTGTTCAAGAAGCGCATGGCCGAACTGTGCGCCAAGTGCAAGGTCATCTACCAGAACGCCGCCAGCGACGCCTCGCTCCAGCAGCAGCAGGCCAACTCCGCCATGGCACAGGGCGCCAAGGTGCTCGTGCTCGACCCGGTGGACTCGCAGTCCGCGGCGACGATCGTGCAGACGGCACAGTCCCAGGGTGTCAAGGTGGTCGCCTACGACCGCCCCATCCCCGCCAAGCCCGCCGACTTCTACGTGTCGTTCGACAACGAGGCCATCGGCCGGTCCATCGGCCAGTCCCTGGTCGACCACCTGAAGGAGACCAAGGCCAAGGGCGGGCTGCTCGAGGTCAACGGCTCGCCCACGGACGCCGCCGCCGGCCTGATCAAGAAGGGCATCCACAAGGCCGTCGACGACAGCGGCCTGAAGCTGCTCGCCGAGTACGACACGCCCGACTGGTCACCGGAGAAGGCCCAGCAGTGGGTGAGCGGGCAGATAGCCCAGTACCGGGGCCGCATCGCGGGCGTGGTCGCGGCCAACGACGGTACCGGCGGCGGCTCCATCGCCGCGTTCAAGGCCGCGGAGGTCGACGTCCCGCCGGTCACCGGCAACGACGCCGAGCTGGCCGCCGTCCAGCGCATCGTCGCGGGCGACCAGTACAACACCATCTCCAAGCCGATCAAGATCGTCGCCGAGGCGGCCGCCGAGGTCGCGCACGACCTGATGCAGGGCAAGAAGCCCAAGGCCGACACCACGCTCTTCAACACCCCGGCACAGCTGTTCCATCCGACGGTCGTGACACAGAAGAACCTCAAGCAGGTCATCTTCGGCCCCGAGGGCGTCCTCAAGGTCAAGGACGTGTGCACCCGCCCGTACGCCGCCGACTGCGAGCGGCTGGGCATCAAGTAGCGGACTCCCGGACCGAGGAAGGGCCATGATGACAGCCCCCGCCGCTCCCGGCGCGGCCACGGACACCGTGTTGTCGCTGCGCGGGATCTGCAAGCAGTTCGGCGCGGTCGCCGCGCTGACCGACATCGACCTCGACGTCGCGGCCGGCGAGGTCGTGGCCATCGTCGGGGACAACGGCGCCGGCAAGTCGACGCTAGTGAAGGTCCTCTCGGGCGTCCACACACCCGACGCGGGGACCATCTTCTTCCGCGGCGAGGAGGTCCGCCTCGACTCGCCGGCCGCCGCCCGCGAGATGGGCATCGCCACCGTCTACCAGGACCTGGCGCTGTGCGAGAACCTCGACGTCAAGGCCAACCTGTTCCTGGGCCAGGAGCTGCGCCCCTGGATGCTGGACGACGTCGCGATGGAGAAGGACTCCTGGCGGCTGCTGCGCGAGCTCTCCGCGAAGATCCCCACGCTCGACGTGCCGGTGGCCGCCCTGTCCGGCGGTCAGCGGCAGACCGTCGCCGTCGCCCGCTGCCTGCTGGGCGATCCCAAGGTCATCCTCCTCGACGAACCCACCGCCGCCCTCGGCGTCGCGCAGACCGCCGAGGTGCTCGACCTGATCGAGCGGCTCCGCGAGAACGGGCTCGGCGTGGTGATGATCAGTCACAACATGGAGGACGTCCGGGCGGTCGCCGACCGCGTCGCGGTGCTCAGGCTCGGCCGCAACAACGGCGTGTTCGACGCCGCGGACGTCTCCTCCGAAGACGTCGTGGCCGCCATCACCGGCGCGGCCGACAACGTGGTCGCCCGGCGCGCCGCCCGCCGCGCCGCCACCCCACGGACAGAGAAGGATGTGCCGTGACCTCCCTCGACACCTCGGTGGCACCGGCCACCGACCTGCAGGACGAACGCCTCACCGCCCCGCAGGGCATCGGCGGCCACCTCCGCGCCGCGGCCCGCCGGGTGCGCGACGGCGACCTGGGCATGCTGCCCGTCGTCGCCGGCATCGTGCTGATCTGGACGATCTTCCAGGCCCTGAACCGGACGTTCCTCTCCAGCACCAACCTGGTGAACCTGTCCTTCGACATGGTGCCGATCGGCGTCATCGCGCTCGGCATCGTCTGCGTGCTGCTGGCCGGCCAGATCGACCTCTCCGTCGGCTCGGTCAGCGGCGTCTCCGCCGCCACCACGGCGGTCGTCATGGTCCGGTACGAGCAGCCCATGGTGCTGGCGATCCTCGCGGCCGTGGCCGCCGGCTGCCTGATCGGCTGGATCTACGGGCAGGCGTTCAACCGCTTCGGCGTACCCAGCTTCGTCGCCACCCTGGGCGGGCTGCTGGCCTTCCTCGGCGCCCAGCTGTGGCTGCTGCGCGGACAGAACGCCATCAACATCCCCTACGACTCCACACTGGTGAAGTTCGCCCAGGTGTGGTTCGTCCCCGGCTGGCTGTCCTACCTGCTGGCCGTCGCCGCCGCCGGCGGGTTCCTGGCCGCCGGGTGGATCCGCAGCCGCAGCCGCCGCCGCGCCGGCCTGTCCTCCTCGTCGCTCCAGTGGCTGCTCGCGCAGTCGCTGCTGCTCCTGGCGGTGCTGGTGTTCGCCGTCTACTACCTCAACCGCACCCGCGGCGTCGCCTGGATGTTCGTCCTCTTCGTCGCCCTGGTGCTGGCGGTGCACTACACGCTGCGCCACACCAAGTTCGGACGGTCGATCTACGCCGTCGGCGGCAACGCGGAGGCCGCCCGCCGGGCCGGCATCGACGTGCCGCGCGTCTACACCTCGGCGTTCGTCATGTGCTCCGGCCTGGCCGCGTTCGGCGGCATCCTCTTCGCCGCCCGGCTGGCCGCCGCCAACCAGAGCACCGGCACCGCGGACGTCAACCTCAACGCCATCGCCGCCGCGGTCATCGGCGGGACCAGCCTGTTCGGCGGGCGCGGCTCGGCCTTCGCCGCGCTCCTCGGCGTGCTGGTCATCCAGTCGATCTCCAGCGGCCTCACGCTGCTCAACCTCGATTCCTCGTACCGGTTCGTGATCACGGGCGCGGTGCTGATCGTCGCCGTCGCCCTCGACTCCGCCGCCCGCCGCTCGCGGCAGGCACACGGAAGGGGATGAGGCAGATGACCGCGATCGCCATCGACGCCGGAACCACGCTCGTCAAGGCCGTCGGCTACGCGGACGACGGCACCGAACTGGCCGTCGGCCGCCGCCCGACCCGGGTGCTGCGTCCGCACCCCGGCTGGTCCGAGCAGGACATGGCCGAGGTCTGGGCCGCGGTGGCCGACGCCACCCGCGAGGTCGCCGCCCGGCTGCCCGAGCCGCCGGACATGGTCGCCGTCACCGCCCAGGGCGACGGCGCCTGGCTCGTCGACGACCGCGACCGGCCCACCGGGCCGGCCGTGCTGTGGAACGACGGCAGGGCCGCGGACCTGCTCACCGGCTGGGAGCGCGACGGCACCGTCCATGAGGCGTTCCGCATCTGCGGCTCCCGGCTGTCCACCGGCATGCCGCATGCCGTGCTCGCCTGGCTGCGCGCCCACGACCCCGAGCGGATCGAGCGCTCCAGCCAGGTGCTGACCTGCGGCGGCTGGCTGTACCTACGGCTGACCGGCGAGCCGGTCGTCGACGAGTCGGACGCCTCGGCGCCGTTCCTGGACGTACGCAAGCGCGCCTGGTCCGACCGGCTGCTCGAGCTGTACGGCATGCCCTGGGCCCGGCGGCTGCTGCCCGACCTGCGCGACGACGACCACCGCGTCACCGCCCTGACCGCCGCGGCGGCCGAGGCGACCGGACTTCCCGTCGGCATCCCCGTGGTGCTCGCCCCGTACGACATCTGCGCCACCGCCATCGGCGCCGGCGCGGTGTCCCCGGGACAGGCCTGCTGCATCCTCGGTACCACCCTGTCCACGGAGATCGTCACCGACGAGGTGGTCACCGAGGAGCCGGTGGAGCCGGTGGGCATCACCGTCACCCTCGGGGTGCCGGACCGCTATCTGCGCGCCTTCCCCACCATGAGCGGCGGCGATGTGCTGGACTGGGGGACCCGGATGCTCGGCCTCGACTCCGTCGCCGAGCTGATGGCCCTGGCCGCACAGGGCCGGCCCGACGCGGCCGGGGTGCGGTTCCTGCCCTATCTCTCGCCCGCCGGTGAGCGCGCGCCGTTCTTCGACCCGGCCGCCCGCGGCTCACTGGCCGGCCTGTCGCTGGAGGCGGGCCGCGAGGACGTCGCCCGCGCGCTGGTGGAGGGAGTGACCATGGCCATCCGTGACTGCCTGGCCGCATCGCCCGCCCTGCCGGACCGGCTGGCACTCTGCGGCGGCGGCACCAGAAGCGACTTCTGGATGCGGCTCATCGCCGACGTCACCGGGCTGCCCGTGACCGTCCCCGTCGACGCCGAGGTCGGCGCCCGCGGCGCCTGGCTCACCGGCCTGGTCGCCACCGGCCGCGAGCCGGATTTCAGCACCGCCGCCGCCCGGCACGTGCGCACCACGGCCACCTACGAGCCGGACACGCGGACCGCCGACGGCTACGGCGACCGCTACCGCGGCTTCCTGCGGCTCAGGGAGACACACCGGCCGGCCTGGCACGACGGCGGCGCAACCGGCGGGAGCGGCGGCAAGAGCGGGAACCGCCCCATCGGCGGTGCCGGCGCATGACTTGGTACGACGAGGACGCCTGGCTGGGCATCGACCTGGGCACCCAGGGCGTGCGGGCCGTGGTCGCCGCGTCCGACGGCCGGCTGCTGGGCGAGGGCTCCGCCCCGCTCACCAGCCGCCGCCGCGGCGACCGCCACGAACAGGACCCGCACTCCTGGTGGCCGGCGGTGTGCGCCGCCATCGGCCGGGCCCGCGCCGCCGGCGCCGACCTCGGCCGCGTCCGGGGCATGGCCGTCGACGCCACCTCCGGCACCATCGCCCTGATGGACCGCGGCGGCAGGTGCACGACCCCGGCCCTGATGTACGACGACGGCCGCGCCGGCGCGGAGGCCGACCAGGTCAACACCGTCGGCGAACAGCAGTGGAAGAAGGCCGGTTACCGCCGGATGCAGCGCTCCTGGGGCCTGCCCAAACTGCGCTGGCTGCTCGACCGGCACCCCCGGGCCGCCGCCGAGGGCTGGCGTCTCGTCCACCAGAACGACGTCGTCAACCGCGCCCTCGTCGGGCACGACGTGCCCACCGACACCAGCAACGCCCTGAAGACCGGCGCCGACGCCGCCACCGTGACATGGCCCGAGGAGGTGCTCGCGGCCCTGGACATCGCGCCCCGGCTGCTGCCCGGACTCGTCCTGCCCGGCACGGTCATCGGCGGCGTCTGCGCGGCCGCCGCCGCCGAGTCCGGACTGAGAGAGGGCACCCCCGTCGTCGCCGGGATGACCGACGGCTGTGCCGCCCAACTCGGCTCCGGCGCGACGGCCGTCGGCAGCTGGAACTCCGTCATGGGCACCACCCTGGTGCTCAAGGGCGTCAGCAAGGACCTCGTACGCGACCCCCACGGCGTCCTCTACTCCCACCGCTCCCCGTCGGGCCACTGGCTGCCCGGCGGCGCCTCCAGCGTGGGCGCCGGGCTCATCGCCCGGGAGTTCGCGCACGCCGACCTCGACCGGCTCACCGCCCAGGCCGCGCCGCTGCTCCCCACCGACCTGCTGCGCTACCCGCTGGTCTCGCCGGGGGAGCGGTTCCCCTTCGCCGCCCCGGACGCCCGCGCCTTCTCCAGCCGGGAGCCCGCCTCACCGGCCGAGGCGTTCGCCGCCCTGCTGCAGGGGGCCGCGTACGCCGAACGCCTCTGCTTCGACTACGTGGACCACCTCGGCGCCCCGACGGACGGCGCCGTCGTCCTCACCGGCGGCGCGACCCGGAACCCCGTGTGGAACCAGCTCCGCGCCGATGTGCTCCAGCGCCCGGTCACCCTGCCGCGCCACGCCCAGCCGGCGCTCGGCATGGCCGTCCTGGCCGCGTCCACCCGCGACACCCTCGACGCTGCCGCCGCCGCGATGGTGCGCACCGACCACATCCTGGAACCACGGAGCTCTGTGAAAACCATCCACGACGAACGCTACCTCCGGCTGCTCGACCTGCTCGCTGAGCGCGGCTGGCTCCCCGGCCCGGTCGCCGCCCACGCGCGAGAGAGGACCGCGCGATGAGCCTGCACGTCATCCTCGTACGGCACGGGGAGAGCGTCTGGCACGCCGAGAACCGGTATGCCGGAGGCACCGACATCGCCCTCACCGAGCGCGGGCACGCCCAGGCCCGCGCGCTCGCCCACTGGGCCGAGCAGGCGGACCTGACCGCCGTCTGGGCCTCCCCGCAGGTGCGGTCCCTGGACACGGCGCGCGCCAGCGCGGCACACACCGGGCTGCCGCTGGAGGTGGACCCGCGGCTGCGCGAGCTCGACTTCGGCATCGCCGAGGGCCTCACCCGCGACGAGATGAGCCGGCGCTTCCCCGAACACCTCGCCGCCTTCCAGGACGACCCGGTGCGCCACCACTTCCCCAAGGGGGAGAACCCGCTGGAGGCGACCGACCGCTATCTGGAGTTCCTCGCCGACCTGAAGGCCACCCACCCCGACGGCGGCCGCGTCCTCGTCGTGGCCCACTCCACGGCGATCCGGCTCACCCTCTGCCGCATGCTGGGACTGCCGCTGCGCTCCTACCGCCAGGTCTTCCCCTTCCTGGCCAACTGCGCGCTGAACGAGCTGATCCTCCGCGACGGCGTGCCCTCGCTGCTGGCGCTGAACCACCCCGTGACCTCCGTGACCCCAGGAGCACCCACGTGACCACCATCCTGACCGCCGGCGACCACTTCGTCTCCAACTCCCTGTTCCGCGACCGGCTCCGCCCCGTCGTCCCCGACGCCACCGTCCGCGAACTCACCCTGCCCTGGCCGGTCGAGCCCTTCGGCGACGTCGCCGAGGTGCACGAGGCATCCGGCACCGAGGACCAGCTCATCGAGGCACTGGACGGAGTGGAGATCTGCGTCACGCAGATGGCGCCGCTCACCGAGCGGATCCTGAAGGCCAGCCCCGACCTGCGGCTGTTCTGCGTGAGCAGGGGCGGCCCGGTCAACGCCAACCTCGAAGCGGCGACCAGGCAGGGCGTCGCCGTCACCTTCGCGCCCGGCCGCAATGCCGGCGCCACCGCCGAGCACACCGTCGCCCTCATGCTGGCCGCGGCCCGCCGCGTTCCCGCCACCCACACGGACCTCACCGCCGGCACCTGGCGGGGCGACTACTACATGTACGACAAGGTCGGCCCGGAGCTGGCGGGCAGCATTGTGGGCATCGTGGGCCACGGCGCCGTCGGCTCCAGGGTCGCCCGCATCGTCAGCGGCTTCGGAGCCCAGGTACTGGTGGCGGACCCCTTCGCCACCGCGGCCGGCGTCGCCCCGTACGAACTCACCGACCTCGACGACCTCATGCGGCGCGCCACGTTCGTCACCGTCCACGCCCGCGCCACCGCGGACACCGCCGGCCTGCTCTCCCGGCGCCGGATCGAGCTCATGCCCCCGGGCGGCGTGCTGGTCAACTGCGCCCGCGGTTCCCTGGTCGACTACGACGCCGTCTGCGACGCCCTCGACGCCGGCCGGCTCTTCGGTGCCGCCTTCGACGTCTACCCCGTCGAGCCGCTCCCCGCGGACTCACGGCTGCTGACCACCCCCAACCTCGTCCTGACGCCGCACCTCGCCGGCGCCAGCAGGCAGACCGCGCTGAACGCCGCCGCGATCGTCGCCGCGGAGGTGGACCGCTACCTGACGGGCCGCCCCCTGCACCACTGCGCCAACCCGCAGGCCCTGGCGGACGGTCCCACGGCATCCTGACGCCGACCCCGCAGGCACAGTGCGGATCCGGGCAGACCTCGTCGCCAACGTTCCGCGCAAGGGCTCCCGTTCGACTTCCGTGAACGCGGAAAGATCCATCGACGCACCCGACGAAGGGAACACGCATGCGCAAACGCAGAGCAGTCATCGTCGCCGCGATGGCCGCATCGGTCCTCCTGCCGGCACGGGGCGTCGCCGCCACCGCGGCTCCGGAGCCGGCTGCCGCCACACTGCCGGCACACATCTACGGCGGGGCATGGCCGACCAGCCATCTGCAGGGCGTCACCGTGGACACCAAGAAGGGCTACGCCTACTGGTCGTTCACCCAGATGCTGGTGAAGACCGATCTGCGGGGCAATGTCATCGGCACGGTCGAGGGCCTGACCGGCCACCTGGGCGACATCGACCTCAACCACCAGGACGGGCGCGTCTACGGGTCGCTGGAGTACAAGGCGGAGAAGGCGTTCTACATCGCCGTCTTCGACGTGGACCGGATCGACCGGGTCGGGATGGACGCCGAGACCGACGGGATCATGACCGCCGTCCATCTCGACGAGGTGGTGGAGGACTTCACCGCCGACATGGACGGCAACGGCGTCTTCGACGGCGACACCGCCGACACGGCCGACCACCGCTACGGCTGCAGCGGCATCGACGGCGTCTCCTTCGGACCCGGCTTCGGCCAGCGGGGCGGCCCGCAGAAGCTCATGGTCGCCTACGGGATCTACTCCAACACCTCCCGCACCGACAACGACCACCAGGTCGTCCTCGAGTACGACATCGGCGACTGGCAGAAGTACGAGCGGCCGCTGACCCAGGACGCGCCGCACCGCAGCGGCCCCAAGCACCCAGAGGGGAAGTACTTCGCGTACACCGGCAACACCACCTACGGTGTGCAGAACCTGCAGTACGACCCGTACACCAAGAACTGGATCATGGCCGTCTACCGGGGCAAGAAGGCGGGCTTCCCGAACTACTCCCTCTTCACCGTCGACGCCACCGCCGAGCCCGAGCGCGGCGAGATCGTCGGACAGCCGAAGCCCGAGACCGGCAAGCTGCTGACCCTCCGCCCGAACGGGCTGTACGACCCGGCCACCGGGGTCTGGGGCTGGGAGTTCCACGGCGAGTACGGCTTCGAGGCCCTCGGCCGCGGCTACTACTACGTGGCCGAGAGCCGGCCCGTGGACGACGGCGGCGTACCGAAGTACGAGGGCGAAATCCGCCTCTACCGCTGGACCGGCAAGTCCCCCACCCCCTTCGAACAGGTGGCGCTCACTCCTGACGGGCAATAAGGGACCGCACTGACCGACGCCGATCGCCGGCACGGGTTGCCGGCACCGCCGACCCGAACCGACGCATCCGTCGACTCCCGGCGCTTCCCCATCTCCCACCGCACGTGCGCGACCGCAAGGACCAACGCCAGCATCGGACCAGGAGATTCCATGGCCAGACCGAGAGCACGCACCAGCATCATCGCCCTCTCCACCGCCCTCGCCGCGGGTGCCTGCCTCGCCGTGGCCGCCCCGTCCTCGGCCACCTCCGGGGCCGCCGCCGGCCAGTGGGCGACGGCCTGGGCCGGCAGCCCGGTGCAGGGCATCACCTCGACCGCCACATGCCCCAGCGCCGAGGGCCTGACGGACCGGACGGTCCGCAACGTCGTCACCACCGGGGCGGCCGGAAACCGCATCCGCGTCCGGCTGAGCAACTCCTTCGGGACGAGCGAACTGCACGTCGGCCATGCCACCGTGGCCCGTCAGGGCACCGGTGCCTCCCTCCAGCCCGGCACGCTGCGCGAACTGACCTTCTCCGGCAAGAAGTCCGTCGATGTGCCGGCCGGGGCGCAGCTGCTCAGCGACCCGGTCAACCTGAGCGTCCAGGAACTCGCGCACCTGTCGGTGAGCGTGTATGTGCCGGGCTCCACCGGCCCCGTCACCAACCACCGCCTCGGCATGCAGCACAGCTTCATGTCCGGCGCCGGTGACCACGCCGGCAGCGGCGACGGCTCCGGCTACCCGACGTCCATCACCTGCATGATGCTGGTCGACGGGGTCGACGTGGTGCGCAACCGCGACGCCGACGGCACCGTCGTCACCCTCGGCGACTCCATCACCGACGGCGCCGCCTCCACCCTGAACGCCGACCACCGCTGGCCGGACTACCTGGTCCGCCGCCTGTCGGCGCTGCCCGGTTCCGTCCCTGCCGTGGCCAACGCCGCCATCAGCGGCAACGAGGTGCTGGTCGACCGCGTCCCGGTCTACTTCGGGATCAGCGCCCTGCGCCGCCTGGACCGTGACGTGCTCGCCCAGAGCGGCGTCAAGTCCGTGATCCTGCTGGAGGGGATCAACGACATCGGCGCGGCCGGCGCGAGTGCCACGTCCCTGATCTCCGGCTACCAGGAGATCATCGACCGGGCGCACGCCCGCGGGCTGAGGATCTACGGCGGCACGCTGACGCCCTTCATGGGCTCCAACCCCCGGTTCGGCGGCGACTACGGCAGCGCCTACGGTGAGCGACAGCGCCTGGCCGTCAACCAGTGGATCCGCACCAGCGGCGCGTTCGACGGCGTCATCGACTTCGACAAGGCGGTGCGCGACCCCGCCGACCCGTCGTACATGCTCCCGGCCTACGACTCGGGCGACCACCTGCACCCGGGCGACCTGGGCTACAAGGTGATGGCCGACGCGATCGACCTCGGCATGATCCTGCGCAACCGTTGAGTCGGCAGCGGCCTCGGCCCGGAAGCCGGCGGCTCCCTCATCCGGGGGTCGCCGGCTGCGGCGTGACGGTGACGAACCTGAATTGAACGTTTCAAAGAGACAGGCGCCGGCTTCAAGTGGTCAGTCGGCATCGACGATGCGCTGTCGCTCCTTCGGGCGGACCCCACTTCGCGGCAGTGGTGCCCCTGAGGTCGGATCATGGCACGCCACCAGCCGCGGGCCGGCCGCCGCACGACCGCTGCGGCCGGCCCCCCACCACCGCTTCACCCCGGCCGGCTGACCGCCCGCACCTCCTGCCGAGGTGTCCACCCCCGGTCGCGGCGCTTGACCCTCACGTGGCGTCATGCCGCATTGTCACCGGCGTGGAAGAACACCTGACGGTAGGACGTGTGGCCGAGCTGGCCGGGGTGAGTGTCCGCACGCTGCATCACTATGACGGGATCGGCCTTGTGCAGCCGTCCGCGCGGACCGCGGCCGGGTACCGGGCCTACTCGGCGGCGGACGTGGAGCGACTGCGGGAGGTTCTTGCCTACCGGCGGCTGGGTTTCGGTCTGCGCGAGATCGCGGATCTGGTCGACGACCCGGCCACCGACACGGTCGCGCACCTGTACCGCCTGCGTGGTCTGCTGCTGGAACAGCGCGACCGCGCAGGTGCCATGGTGACGGCCATAGACAGGGAACTGGAGGCGCGGGCCATGGGGATCAGGACGACGCCGGAGGAACAACTGGCAATGTTCGGCGCGCAGTTGTACGAAGCGATCGGTTCCGCCTACCCGGCGACGCGGCGCACCGAGCCGCGGATCGCCGCGAGGATCTGGGAGGCGCTCGGGGACGCGCGGACGGTGCTGAACGTCGGAGCCGGCACCGGCTCCTACGAGCCGTCCGACCGCGACGTCACGGCGGTGGAACCCTCAGCGGTCATGCGGGCACAGCGTCCTGCGGGCTCGGCGCCGTGCGTGGCCGCCAGTGCGGAGAGCCTCCCGTTCGAGGACCGGTCCTTCGACGCCGCGATGGCGGTCAGCACCGTTCACCACTGGCCGGACCCGGTCGCCGGGCTCCGGGAGATGCGGCGCGTGGCCCGCCGTGTGGTGGTGCTCACGTACGACGCCGGCGGCCCGGGCTGGCGTGAGCGCTTCTGGCTCTCCCGCGACTACCTGCCTGAATTCGCCGACCTGCTCGCCGGTTGGCCCTCGCTGGCCGACCTGACCGGCGCGATCGGGGGCCGCGCGGAGCCGGTCCTCATCCCGTGGGACTGCGCTGACGGCTTCTTCGAAGCCTACTGGCGTCGGCCCGAGGCGTACCTGGACGACCATGTGCGCCGCGCGGTATCGGTGTGGACGAGAGTCGGACCGAAGGCCGAGCAGCGGGCGGTGAACAGCCTCCGTGACGACCTGTCCTCGGGCCGGTGGGCCGAGCGCAACCGCGACCTCGTCGCCCTCGACGCGGCAGAACTCGGACTCCGCCTCCTCGTGGCCTGAACCACCGTGGGCGATAACGCCCCGCGACGGAACCGACCCGTCGGCAAGTCATGTCCCGTACCGGCCGCTTGAGCGGCCGGTACGGGACATGACTTGTCTTGGTTCGGGAGCGCTCCCATGATGGCCAAAAATGTACCCCTCCCAAGGGATTACGTGCCCACGTCAAGCTGGCTAGGCTCGGCCCGGTTGCCGCGGGAGCGCTCCCATGAACGCCCGCCGCATCCCACCCGCACCCCTGGGGGCCCTCTCCCCCCGAGAGCACGGAGGACGACTGTGACACCCCTCATCCGCACCCCACACCCCGCCGGGGCGGCCGCCCCCGCGCGCGGGTCGCGGCTGCGCAGGGCCACGGCGATCGGCCTGGCCGCAGGCCTCGCCGCCGCCGGTATCGCGCTGAGCACCAAGGTCACCGCGGGCGCCGCGGTGCAGGGCAGCATCCCCGCCGGTACCCAGTTCTACAAGGACCCCAACTCCCAGGTCGCCCGCTGGGTCGCCGCCAACCCCGGCGACTCCCGCCAGCCGGTCATCTCCCGGCGGATCGCCTCCCAGCCGCAGGCGATCTGGTTCTCCAACTACCGCCCCTCCACCGTCACCAACGACGTCAAGACCGTCACCACAGCCGCTGCGGCCGCCGGACAGGTGCCGGTGCTGGCGGTCTACGAGATCCCCAACCGCGACTGCGGCGGCGCCTCCGCCGGCGGCGCGCCGGACCTGGCCTCGTACGACACCTGGGTGCGCAACTTCGCCGCCGGGCTGGGCAGCGGTCAGTCGATCATCATCCTGGAGCCCGACTCCATCGCCCTGACCACCTGCCTCTCCGCGCAGCAGCAGGCCGACCGGTTCGCCTCGCTCTCCCGTGCGGCGGGCGCCATCCACGCCGCCTCGCCCAACGCCAAGGTCTACCTGGACGGCGGTCATTCGGCCTGGAACAGCGCCTCGGAGCAGGCCGGCCGGCTGCGCAGTGCGGGCATCCTGACCAACGCCGACGGCCTCTTCACCAACGTCTCCAACTTCAACACCACGGCGAACGAGGTCAACTTCGCCAAGAACGTGCTGGCCGCGCTGGGCAACCCGGCCAATCTGCACGCCGTGGTGGACACCAGCCGCAACGGCAACGGCCCGGCCCCCGGCGGGGCATGGTGCGATCCGTCCGGCCGGGCGATCGGCAACTACCCCACGGCCAACACCGGGGACCCGGCGATCGACGCCTTCCTCTGGGTGAAGCCCCCGGGTGAGGCGGACGGCTGCGCCGGCGCCGCGGGTACCTTCCTGCCGGACGTGGCCTACGCGCTGGCCTCCGCAGGATCGTCGGACCCGACCACGTCGCCGACCACGCCGTCCACGACGCCCCCGCCGACCACCACCCCGCCCACGACGCCCCCGCCGACGACCACGCCGCCCACGACGACGCCCCCGGCCGGGGCCGCCTGCTCCGTCAGCTACAAGGTCTCCAACGCCTGGTCCGGCGGCTTCACCGCGGACGTGACCGTGCGCAACACCGGCGGCGGCTCCGTCAACGGCTGGTCGCTCAAATGGACCTTCCCCGCCGACCAGAAGATCACCAGCGCCTGGAACGCCAAGACCACCCAGTCCGGCGCGACCGTGACCGCCACCGACCTGGGCTACAACGGAACCATCCCGGCCGGCGGCTCCACCGGCTTCGGATTCCAGGGGACGGGCTCCGGCACCACCTCACCCACCGCGTTCACCCTGAACGGTGCTGCGTGCACCGTCTCCTGACGCCGCACCATCCGGCACCGCAGCGGCGGCCGTCCCGGATCCTCCCGGGTCGGCCGCCGCGTTCGTCCCTGGTCACGTAGTCGGCCTACCTGTAGAAGACGGCCACGCCGCCATGGTGCGAGCAGGCTCCCTGGTGGTGGGCCGCGTAGGAGTAGGTGCCGTCGTTGCACAGGGCGGTGGCGCCGTTTCCGGCACTGCTGGACCCTCCCGAGGCGCTGGAGCCGCCACTGCCGGAACTCGAACCACCCGACGAGCCCGAGCCACCGCTCCCGGACGACCCGCTGGACGAACTGCCGCTGCTTCCCGAACCGGAGCTGACGGCCCTCGCGGTGACGGTCACCTTCACTTCGACCGTCTTCGTCGCCGTCACCGTCGGCACAGGGCTCGGCGTCGCGGTCTGCGTGGCCGTGGCTGTCGCGGTGACCGTGGCGGTCGGCTGCACCTTCGCGGACGCAGCCTTCGCGTCGTTCCCGTTGTCCTGCCCGCCGGCGCCGGCACCGATACCGAGGAAGAAGGCGAGGCCCATCGCGGGCAGCACATATCGCTTGCGCGCCCACCTGGGAGCAGGCGCGGCAGGCTGCGGCGGTCTGGTGTACGGATTGGCCATGTGGTCCCCCCAGGGCGTGTTGAGGGTGCCGAAAATAGCGTGAGTTGTGAAGCTGGTGTGCTGATTCCGTGTAGGAGTTGCCTACTCGTGACAGCCTCACGCACGCCGGGTTCGGCCCGGGCGGGGACGAGCCGGGGCCGGCCGGTGCTCGGCCGTCACCGCATGAGAGTGGTGAACAGCTCTGGGATCAACACCGCGTTGGGGTGGCTCAGTGGCACGGTCAGCACCGGTTTCTCCACGCCTGTCTGACGGATCCAGATCATGCCGTTGTGCAACTGCGCACCGCTGATGGAATCCCAGGGCAGGGAGAGGCGTGGCTTCGCGCACGAGATGCCGGACTGGGTCACCTTCACGCTGCCGCCGACGGTGACGGTCTCACCTCGGCGGACCTGGGTGAGCAGTTCGGTGAGCAACCGGGGAGCCAGGTACTGGTGAGTCAGGTTCACCAGGAACGTCCACTCCTCCGGCTGGTCGGCTCGGCGGCCCGCTCTGAAGAAGTGCACGGAGACCTTCGGCCCCCCGTGGTACGGGTACCGGCCCACCTGGAAGTCCCACGTGTTGTCGTAGGTCGTCGGGTACAGGAAGCGCTTTTGGGCGGTCTGGGTCGCCGAGTAGCTGATCCATTCCACCTGGTCGAGGGTGATCGATCTGCGGCCGTAGGTGATCACGTGAGGGTCGGCGTGAAGCCTGGTCCAGCCGAGCTTGGTGCCCAGGACCGGAACCTGGCCCGGCCGTGTCGTCGCGTCGGCGGTGTGCGGTGCCGTGCGGGTCGCGGGGGTCGGCCCGTCGGCTGCGGCGATGTACTCCAAGAGCCATGCCGGAGTCTGTGCGCGTGGGTAGGCCGCCAGGTCGTCGCGGTAGTTCGCGGGGGCCAGCAGATGATCGTCGGGGAAGGGCCGGTCGCCGTAGTCGTACTCCGTGGTGATCCGGGCGTTCACTCCCGTGCTGTGGCTGACGGTGAGCAGCAGGCGCCACCACGGCCCCGCCGGCATCAGCGCGGCGAGGTGCCGCTGCCTGCGGACCAGCACGGCCATCTGCTCGGGCACCCTGACCTCGGTGCTCTGGTTTCCGGACCCGAACCGCAGTCGGGCGACCTCGGCGGAGACCGTGAAGGAGAAGACCGCGGTGAAGCGGTCCCACCCCGGAGGTCCGAGCTGGGCCAGTTGCTGAGCGATCGGACCGAGCAGCGCCGACGCCCTGGCCGCCGTCACCTCCGTGGCGGGGGCGTCGATGGTGAACGAGGCGATGCCCGCCGGACCTTCCGGCGCGGCGTCGAGCCGCGTGACCTCGTCCCGGAGGAGCTCCATGAACCGTTCCTCGGCGGGCCTGCGGCGAACGTACGCCTCCTCCGCGGTGAACATCTCCTCCGCCTGCCGCGGAGGGATCGCGCTCGATGTCTCCTTGACCCGCCCGATGTCGCTCACCAGGAACACCGACCGGCCCACCGGCATGTCCAGGAAGGCCATCGGGTCGCTGTCGTCGACGTCCACCGGCGCGTAGACGCTCCAACCTCCTTCGAAGCGATCCGCGGCCAGCCCTTGCGTGGGGTAGTCCAGACGGCGGGTCCGGATCCGTTCCACGACCAGCGAGACCGCCTGCGCTGCGGCGATCTGCCCACCCTCGGGTGTCGTGACGTGGTCGAGGGGGTGGCGGCCGGTGGGGCCGCCGGCGGCGCTGCCGGCCGACGACCGGCCCTGGTAGTGGTGCGTGAGGTCGAACCAGAGGCACACCTCCTCGGCGGTCTCGACATCGACATCGGCCGCGACCACCGACCAGCCGCCGCCGGCGTCCCGCGCGTGGAGCGTGACCACGTCGCTGCCGTCCCGGCCGGCTATGACGTAGTTCGCCTTGTGGAGTTCGCCGAGTTCGGCGGCCTCGGCGAGCGTGGGCGCCGTGGAGCTGACGCGTTCCGCGATCGGCTCGCCGTCCACGTCGACGGCGGTCAGCACGTAGTCGTCCTCAGGGGTGGAGGGGTACTCGAAGCCGACGTGGGAGCTGCCGTGCGAGGCCGGTTCCGGCCGGCACAGGGCATCGTGCTGACGGCGCAGTTCCACGACGACAGCGGCGGGGGCATCGGAGACGAGGACCGACCAGGCGCCGGTGGCGTCTCTGCCGTAGAGGGTGATGTCGTGGCCATGTCGGACCGACACGTAGTTCGTCCGGTGACGGTCGCCGAACTCGGCGGCTTCGCCGAGCGTGGGCGCCGTGGAGAGGAGACGTTCGCCGAGCCGTTCGCCGCCGACCTCGGTGGCAGCCATCACGTAGTCGGCCATCGGTCCTCTCCTGTCGCCACCGAGGGTGGGAGCGCGGGTTGCTCGCCGTCCCAGCGGGTGGGCACCGGCCAAAAACCTTGCCACATGGGCGAGTTGGCCGGTACGGGCGCGGTCGGCAAGGCTGGTGAAGACCAGGTGGAGAACGTGGGAGGGCGGACGGGGGAGGGCGTGAACGGGGCGTGCGGTCACTCGCCCGGCTCCACATCCACAGCCCGAAGGGCCCGGTGGGAGTCGCATCACCCGTACGCCGGGCCTGACGTGCCGCGGATCGATGTGACCGCGAGCCTAGGATCCGTCACTGGACAACAGATGTCTGCCGTGCCTGGAACCGGCGGGTCGCGGGTCATGAGCGAAGGAGACAGGATGTCGCACCGTGCCGGCAGAACCCGGTGGCGACGGTTCGCGCTCATCCTGACCCCCAGTGTCGCAGCCTGCGCCGCGCTCGGCATCGCCATGGCCCAGGGAGCACTCGCCGCGTCGTTCCTCATCTCCGGACAGAGGTTCCAGGTCAACGTGGACACCCTGACCATCCGCGGGTTCAGCATCTACGTGATGGTGGACGTGACCAAGAAGGGCGAGCGAGTGCCGGTCATGGTCACCGGTGCCCGGCACGCGACGATCAGCGGGCTGTGCCAGTCCGTACCGATCGACCTGCCGCTGCTGGGTCCGCACACCTTCAAGATCACCGGCGGGGACACACGCCCCGCCACGGCGACGAACATGTTCCTCGACGCGACGACCGAGTCGGTCGGGCAGGCGGACTTCCGGGACATCGACATCGGCGTCGCGCAGGGTGCGATCACCAAGGGACCGATCGACCCGGGGGACAGGAATTCCCGCTTCTTCGACCCCAGCGGCTTCGGGCAGCAGGCCGTGTCGGCCACATTGACCCATGTGCGCGTGACCGCGGTCGCGATCTCCGCCGGTACGTTCAACATCCCCGACCTGCGCCTGCGGATCGAGAAGGGCCACCACGAATGCCCCTGACTCCGGTGCTCCTGACCCCGGTGCTCCTGACCCCGGTGCTCCTGTCCCCGGTGCTCCTGTCCCCGGTGCTCCTGTCCCCGGTGGGAGCACCCGCGGTGGGCCCGGGCTCCACCCCACTCGGCTCTTCGCGTACGCGACACCGCTGACCAGGACGGCACGTGATCATCCAGCTCTCCGGCAGACGACTCCGACTGCTCGCCCGCAGACCGCCCCGACCGTTCTCCGGCAAACGCCCCCGACTGCGCGTCCTCGCCGCGCACGCCCGGCGCAGGTTCAGAACCTGGCGCGGTGAACGCCCCTTCTGGGCGGGGCTCTTCACCTCGATGGCGGGCCTGCCCATCCTGTACTGGCCGTACGCCGACCTGGACCTGGGCGGAGTTCCGCTGGCCCTCTCGACCACATCCGGTGCCGGATCCCTGATCATCGGAGTTCTGCTTGTCGTCCTGGGGCTCACCCTCTGGTACCGCCAGCATCTTCGCGTGTTCGCGGGGATCGCCACGTTGCTGCTCACCCTCGTCTCCTTTCCCGTCGCCAACCTCGGCGGCCTGTTCCTCGGGCTGATCAGCGGCCTGATCGGCGGCAGCCTGGCCTGCTCCTGGATCCCGCCCGACGCCGCCGAACCGTCCACCGTCACCGCGCACGAGGAATCCACGACCGTGCCGCCAGGAGACAGCCGACGTGGCACCTGACCACACCCACCGGAACACGCACCCCTTCGGCCACTCCATCGGCCACCCCTTCGGCCCCGAGCCCCACCGCCCGGACCGCACCCGGCCGTTCGGTCACGCGCCCGGCCGGGCACCACGGTCCATCGCCCGCGCGCTCGCCCTGGCCACCGTGCCCTTGGCCCTGCACCTTCCCACCCCCTGGCCCTCGCCGGACCCGCTCTCCACCCCCGGCGGCACAGCCACGCCCACGGCACGGGTGAGCGCCGTGCCGGCACCCACGCCCACCGCACCACCGTCTCCGGGCAGCACAACGCCCCCCATCAGCGCCGTCCCAGCACCGGCCGGCTCCTCGCCGGCCATCCCCGACGCCGGCGTGTCCGCCCCCGCGCACGGGGCACAACCGTCCGGTAGTACCGCACCATCGGTGACGAGCGCCGCGCCCTCGTCCTCCGGTGCACCACCACTCGACCCGCCGCCGGTTCGTCCCGCGGACGCCCCCTGGGTGCTGCGCGCCGACCGACTCGTACTGCGCGCCGCCGCCTTCCGCGGCGTGGTCACCGTGCGCACGGGGGCCGGCACCGTCGAGGCGCTGAAGTTCACCGCGCGATCGGTGGACGCCGTCAGCCTCGACATGACCGCGGGCCGGGGCCGCGCGGTGACGCGGCTGCGCACGAGAGCCGGGACCACGTCCACGCTCAAGGGGGAGGGCGGCAACGATGTGGTGACGCTCTACCTCCGCGCGCTGTCCGGCACGCTCACAGACCTGGGCGGCGCCCCGCTCCCGCCGGAGCGCACCGTCACCGTCACACCCGCCTCCGTGCCTGACTGGGTGACAGACCTGGCCACCTCCGCACGCACGGTCACGTTCGTGAAAGTGACCGTCTCCCCCCTCACGCAGTCCGGCGCCCACCTGTCCGTCACAGGGCCGCTGTTCCAGGCCGGGGCCGGGTGACCGGCGGGTGCGTCAGCCAGGAGCGGGCGCCGTCGGGCCGGTGGGCCGGTCTCTTAGCACACCCCGGGCAGCGGGTGCGGCGGGCGTCCTGTTCGCCGTGCTGCCGGCGGCCACGATCGTCCTGGTGCACAGCGCGATCCCGGGCGGGCCGGCGCACGGCACGGACTGGCTCAGCAGTTCCTCGAGCCGTACCGCGGCTCGCACGGAGCCGGCGGTGCTGCCGTTCGACGGAATCTTCCTGTGGTCATGGGAGCGGTGCGCAGCCACATCGGAGAGGCCGAGGACAGGTTCTTCGCCACGGTCTTCCTCGGCAGTGGTCTGCTGTTCGTCGCGATGCTCTTCGCGGTGGCCGCCGGAACGGGCAGCCTCCTCGCCGCGTTGGACAGGCACCCGCGGGCATCCCGGCACCTGTGGGACTGCGGGCGCAGATCACGTGGGGGTCGCGGCTGGGCCTGAACCACTGGTGGTCGTGGAGCCCGCAGTGGGAGGCCGCGGCCGGGCGCTCGCCCACCTGCTGGCGGCCTCGGAAGGCCGGCCGGTGACCGTCCCGGACGGCCTGATCGCGCAGATGTTCCAACGCGCCCTCGATGCCCTGCTGCCCGCAGGTCCGCAAGCGCGGCCCGCCGCGCTTGCCGGACCAGGACGGTCCGCTTCCGACACGGACGCCGACATCCTCCTCGTGCCGGTCCATCCGCAGACCGGAGAGACCTGGACACCGGCCGGCCCGGCCGCCTCGGCGTACCCGGTGCCGCTGCCGTTCGGCGTGTGGCTGTGGCTGGCCTCACCTGAACCGCATCCGCCCGTCCCCTTGTCAGGCGGCATGCCCGACGGTGTCCTCCGCGACGACCCGCCCACGCCGCACCCCGGTCACCTGCTCCGGGCCGACCCGGGAACGTTCCAGGACACCCTGGTCCGGCTGCCGGCCGTCCGCAGCCCGTGGCTGCGCGAGATCCTCGAGAACCTCACGCCGCACCTGCGCGCCCGCCTCTTCCAGCCGGTCGGCGGCAGGGGCCGACATCCGGTCTCCGACGTGGAGGACCAGAAGTCGACCATGTCTCGGCTGACCGGCTCGGTCAGTGGGTCAGCGGGCGAACGGTGAGGATCTGCTGTGCGTGGCCCACCGGACCGGTGATGTCGTGCAGGACGGTGCTGGTGAGTCCCTGGCCGCTGGGTCCGAAGGTGACGGTGGTGTCCAGGCCGGTCCAGTCGCCCACGGGCTGCCGGTGGAGGTGCACCGTCAGGTCGACGTTGGGGAACATCCACGCGGTGGGTGGCTGTCGTACGGCGATGCCGTTGGCCGTGTCCACCAGGGCGAGGTAGGACGCGACCGGGCTGCTGGGTTCGCCGGCCACCAGGGCGAGCGGGGTGGACACCCAGGCGGTGGTGCGGCCGGGCAGCGGCGGCGTGAGGGGCCGCACGTCGAGAGAGGCGATGTAACCGCCGGGCCACAGGTCGCTCATCGGCCAGGGGGCGAGTCGCTCCGGCGGAGTGAGCCGCTCGGCGGGGTCACCGGCGACGGCCGAGGTGTCGAGGGCGGCCAGCCGCCAGGCGCGGGCCCTGACCACCGGCCGGTCGGCGATGCGGACGGTGGCTTCGAGGAGTTCGATGGTGCGGCCGGGCCGGACGGTCTCGACCTGGATCTCGCACTCGTCGAGGGCGAGGCGGCCGAGAATGTCGTAGCTGATCCGGGCCAGGAGCAGTCGGCCACCGTCGGGCCGTGCGGCCAGGTGACGGTCGATGGCGTGGGCCACGAGGCCGCCGAGCGGGCTGAAGTGCTGTTCGTCCGGGTCCCAGGCGCCGCCGGCATGGGCAGTGGGTTTGTAGCGGGACGTGTCGATGCGGGTGTAGTAGCTGCCGGTGTCGGAGTGGGAGTTCAACGGACGGTTCTCCTCTGGTGCTTCACAGGGTGTTGAGCAGGACGACGTAGAGGCCGGTGCCGATGCCGACGCTGAGAATGGTGCGCCGGCCGAACGCGAGGTGGACGGCGACGGTGACGGCGGTCGCGAGCAGGGCGTACCACGCGCCGTGCGCGTCCTTGGCCATGGTGCCGTGCAGGGCGGTCACGGCCAGGATCGCGAGAATGCCCACCGGCATCGACACCGACAGCTTCTGCACGACGGCCGAGCCACGCAGTCGCCCGAGGACCGCGAAGGGCAGGGCCCGCAGCGCGAGAGTGATGGCGAAGACGATCGCGAGGACGGCGATCAGATACGAGGTGCTAGGCATCGGCGGTTTCCTCGGCGGCGCGGCGGGCGGTGACGGCGATGGGAGTCCCCCCGCTCGAGCGGAGCGGACGGCGGGGGAGGAGCAGCAGCAGGCCGACGAACAGCAGCAGCGCGGTGAACATGGCCGCCCCCGGTGTCAGGACCAGGGCGACGGTCACGCTTGCGCCGGCCAGCAGGACCGGGAGGATCTCCTGGCGGGAGCGGAACGCGTCCAGGGTGAGCACGGTGAACAGGGCGCACTGAGCGAACTCCAGGCCCTTCACCGGGGCCGGAAGAGCCGTGCCGAGGACCACACCGGTCAGGCCGCCGCCCACCCAGTAGACCTCGCAGGCGATCTGCATGGCCAGCAGGCGTGGCGCCGAGCGCTCGTGCTCGTCGAGGGAGGCGTTCACCGCGTACACCTCGTCGATCATCGCGTAGACCGCGTACGCCTTCGCCACCGGGTGCCTCACCAGGTGCAGGGGGAAGGAGAAGGCGTAGAACACGTGCCGGAAGTTGACCATGAGGACGGTCCCGGCCACCGCGGCGAGCGGCGTGACGGTAGGAGCCGCCGCTGGTGCAATCTATTGTGTGTGGATGACATCGATCGTGCAATCATCGCCGAACTGGAGCGCGACGGGCGGCTGACCAATGTGGAGCTGGCCCAGCGGGTCGGGCTCACTACCGGGCCCTGCCTGCGGCGCGTTCAACGGCTCGAGGCCGACGGTGTCATCCGGGGCTACCGGGCCGTGATCGACCCCGCCGCCCGGGGCCGGTCCTTCGAGGTGCTCATCGACCTCAGCCTGGAGGCGCAGGACGCGGAGACGGTCGAGCGCTTCGAGCAGATGCTGGCGCAGGCCGAGGAGGTTCTGGAACTGCGCCGGCTGTTCGGCACCCCCGACTACTTCGTGCGCGTGGCGGTCGCCGATCTCGCGGCCTACGAGACCTTCCTCAGCCAGCGGGTGATGACCATCCCCCGGGTCAAGAACGTCACCTCGCACTTCACCATGAAGACCGTCAAGCACGGCCTCTGGAGCCGCTGTCCGGGACCGGGCGATCACTGGGCGCGCGGCCCGCATCGGTGTCCGCGCGGTTTGTGTGGCCCGGGCAGCCCCTGCCCGGTCATCATGTGTGGTCCCCGGGCCGCCCCTGCCCGGTCGTCAAATGCCCACCGCTGCTGGAGACGTTGTCTTATGATGTTCGGGTGAAGAACTTCTCCTCGTACGGATTGGGGGAATCGTTCGCGCAAGGTGAGTGCTGATGGCACATCACATCGCGAACGAGATTCCAGCCCGCCTGTTGATGTGGCAGCGCGTACGTGCGTACGCCGTGCCACCGTCCATGATCGAAGCCGCGACCGCACGGCGTGCCGTCGGTGACTGGGCGGGGGCCTGCGCCGCCGCCCGGATCAACGTCGATTTCGATCTGCGCGCCGTGCGCGACCGTCACGGCAGCGACCTCGTCACCCGCTTGCGTGCGGATCTGCGTCGGCTGGCGCCGGATCTGCTCCGCTGGCACATGCCCCGTATCGCCCCCGACGGGCGGCTCCGGCCCGGCCTCACCCTCTCCCTGGCGCGCTACCGCACCCACGGCGCCACACCGCTGCAACTGGTGGTGCGAACACCGCCGGCCTGGGCGGACGCCGGGCAATGGATGTCCCTGGCGCTGTGGGAGGGGCCCGGGTCCTGGGATGCTGCACCCGGGCATCCTCCGCATCCGCACCCCCACCCCGACCGGCGTTTCCGGCTCGACCTGCATCGGCATCTGTGGGACTCCGGGTGTAGTGGCGAGCTGGCGCGGCGGTGCGGGGCGGGCGGTGCACCGTCCGCGGCGCCGTCCGGCCGGTCCGGGGTACCCGACCGGCCCGACCAGCCCGGCGTACCCGGTCGACCGGTGTTGCCGGATCGGCTCACCGTCCACGATTCACCGTGGGCGGTGGCACGGTGGGCCGCCGAGGCGGAGTTGCTGCTGCGGGCCGACGGGCGCCCTCGCGGGGCCTTCACCGTGCGGCTCGACGCGCAACGCCGCGCCGTGCTCGAACTGGTCGCTCCCGACGACAGCCATGCCCCGACGTTCCGGCCCTTGCGGGAGGCGCCGGCGCCACAGGAGGTCGCGGCGCTTCCGGTGCTGCCGGAGGCCGCGGCCCGGGTCCTTCCGGATCTGGAGCTGCTGCGGGCCGGGCTGGTCGTGGCCGAGCGGCTGCATCCGCTCGTCGCCGCAGCGCTGGCGGCGTCCGGCTCGGCACGGGTGGGCGGCCCCGCCGAAGAGCCCGGCGATCCGCACCGGGTGGAATGCCGCGGGGAGGTCCACCGGATCGCGCTGCGGGACGGGGTGCTGACGGCGATCGATCACGATCCGGTCCAACTGCGCAGGGAGGAGCTGCTGGTGGCGCTCGGCGGGCCGGCGCTGCCGTGCCTGCGGGCGATCGACGCGGTGCACCGCAGCCCGCAGGCACTGCCCGCGGTCCGGGAACGGCTTCGCCACGGGGATGTGGCCGGGGCGCTGGCCGTGGTCGAGGCCCTGCTCGGTCCCGGTGCGGTCCTGCGGGACGGGCCGCTGCGAGAGGAACTGGAGTCGGCCGCGGCCCGCCGTATCGACCACGGACTCTTCCGCTCGGGGTTGCTCACCCTGCGCCCCGGTGCCGGTGCTGTGGGGGACGGGCAGGCCTCGGGCGTGGACCACGCACACGCAAGCCGCCGTCCCCGGCTCGACCGCCGTACGCCAGCCGTACTGCGCCGCAAGCTGAGCAGCCGGGCCCGGCCCCGCACCGGCCTGCACCGCTGACCGGCGTCTCCCCGCCGAAACTCCCTTTTCCGCACCGCGCACCGCGCATGGTGCGCCGCGCCGCACGTCTCCACCGTCCTCCGGGGCGGGCCGTTCCGCCCGTTCCCTCGTCCCACCCCAGGTGATGCCCATGACCTCCAGCACTGTCCTGCCTGCCCCGTCCCCGGGTCCGTCCGCGGCCGCCGCGCCCGAATCCGCCCCCGCCGACCGGTCCGCAGACGCCGCCCAACTCACCCTCGCCGACGACCTGCTGACCCTCCTGCGGACGAGCACCACCGAGCCGCGCCCCGACGAGCAGCTTCAAGCGCTCACGCTGGCCGTCGCGGCCGACCTGCCCGTGCTGCTCTGGGGCGAGCCGGGCATCGGCAAGACCGCGGCCCTCACCCAGCTCGCCGCCTCCCTCGACCTCCCGCTGACCACCGTGATCGCCAGCGTCCACGAGCCGTCCGACTTCTCCGGGCTGCCCGTCGTGGGCGACGACCCGGCCGTGCAGGGTGTGCCGATGGCGCCGCCGCAGTGGGCCGTCGAGCTCGTTCGGGCCGGGCGGGGGCTGCTCTTCCTGGACGAGCTGTCCACCGCCACCCCGGCCGTCCAGGCCGCCCTGCTCCGGGTCGTCCTGGAGCGCAGGGTCGGTGCGCTGCAACTGCCGCCGGGGGTACGGATCGTGGCTGCCGCCAATCCGCGCGCCTCGGCCGCGGACGGATGGGAGCTGAGCCCGCCGCTGGCCAACCGCTTCGTGCACCTGTACTGGGTGCACGATCCGGATGTGGTGGTGCGCGGGTTGGGCGGGGTCTGGCCCCGGGCGCAGCTGCCCCGGCTGGTGCCGCAGCGGCTGGTGGAAGCGGTCGATTTCGCGCGGCGCGCGGTCTGCGGCTTCCTTCGGGCCCGGCCGACACTGATCCACCGGCTGCCGAGCAGCGAGACACGGCGTGGCGGTGCCTGGCCCTCGCCTCGGAGCTGGGAGGCCGCACTGACCCTGCTCGCCTTCGCCACGGCGGCCTCCGTGTCCCGGGAGGTGCTGGCACTGCTGGTGCGGGGCGCGGTGGGGGACGGGCCGGGGCTCGAACTCCTCGCTCATCTGGACCGGATGGACCTGCCGGACCCGGAGTCCCTGCTGGCCGATCCGGCATCCGCGGACCTTCCGGTCCGAGGCGACCTGCGTCAGGCGGCGCTGGAGGCGGTGGTGGCCGCCGTAGGAGCGCGGCCGGAGCGACAGCGCTGGGAAGCGGGCTGGGCGGTGCTGGCACGGGCGCTGGAGACCGGCGCCCCGGACCTGCTGGTCGCCCCGGCGACGACACTGGCCGCGCTGCGGCGCGATGAGTGGGAGGTGCCGCAGTCGGTGGAGCGGCTGGCCGGGGTGGTCGGTCTCGCCCGGCGGGCGGAGAGGTCGGTGGGGCGGGCCGCGGCGGCCGGCGGCGGGCGCGCTTCGGGGGAACGCCGATGACGGGAACCACCAAGCACCCGGGCCCGCACCCGGGCCCGCACTCAGGTCCCGACCTGGGCCCCCACCAGGGTCCGCACCCGGGTCCCCACGCGGGCCCGCACCCGGCTCCACGCCCGATGCCGCGCCCGCGCCCGATGTCCCCGCCCGCGCCGCCGCGCCCGGTGCGGGCCACCGTGCCGGGCCGAGCGGCCGAGCGGCCCGGACCTGCTCTGGACATGGAGAAGTTGTTGGCCGCCCGCCTCCACGCGGTGAAGGTCCGTCCCTACCTGGCCGACGCACTCTTCGCGCTGCACGTCGTGGAGGACCGGTCGGTGCCGACCATGGCGGTGGACGCGTACTGGCGCTGCTACGTCTCTCCCGGCTTCGTGGCGCGCACCCCTGTGGAGGAGCTGGCGGGCGTCTGGGTGCACGAGGTCTCCCATCTGCTGCGGGACCACCACGAGCGGGGCGAACGGTATGCGCGCCAACATGAGGAGCACGGGCCGGGTGAGCGAAACGAGACGGGGTTCTCCTCGGCCGAGAGCCGGAGCAGGCTGCGGAGGAACATCGCCGCCGACTTCGAGATCAACGACGACATCTACGGCGATGGCCTCCCCGTGCCCGCCGGAGCCGCGCTGCCGTCACTGCTGCGGCTGCCCGACGGGCTGCTGATGGAGGAGTACCTGCGGACGGCGTCGATGTCCGGGCTCGCCGCGGATCTGGCCTGGCTGGACTGCGGCAGCGGTGCCGACGGTCAGCACCGGCCGTGGGAGCTGGGGCCGGACGGGGCGCACGGGCTGAGCAGGCAGCAGCGGGACGCCGTGCGCTTCCGGGTCGCGGAGGGCATCAAGGGCCGGCCTGGCAACGCGCCGGAGGGCTGGCGCCGGTGGGCGGAAGAGGCGTTCCATCCGCCGCAGCCCTGGCGGCAGTTGCTGGGGGCGGCGGTCCGCTCGGCCGCGGGCGCGCCGGGGGTGGGCGAGAACCACAGCTACCGGCGGCCGTCCCGGCGCTCGGCCGGTGTCCCCGGGGTGCTGCTGCCCAGCCTGCGCCGCACGCCGCCCCGGGTGTGCGTGGTGATCGACACCTCCGGGTCGGTGAGCGACGCCGAGCTGGGCAGCGCGCTGCTGGAGGTGGCGGCGATCTCGCGGGCGGTGGGCGGGCGGCGCGACCTGGTCTCGGTGATCTCCTGCGACGCGGCGGCCGGGGTCGCCGTACCGCTGTGCCGGGCCGAGAACATCGAACTGGTCGGCGGCGGGGGAACGGATCTGCGCTCCGGTTTCTCCCGGGCGCTCCGCTCCCGGCCTCGCCCGGACGTGATCGTCGCCCTGACGGACGGACAGACGCCGTGGCCCTCCGCGCAGCCGCCCTGCCGCACCGTCGTCGGTCTCTTCCCCCGCCCCGCCCGCGCCGTGAACGACGAGAACCCCGACTACACACCCGCCGCACCGCCGCCCTGGGCACGCGTCGTCACCATCAGCTGAGAGCACGCCGAAGACCGTGGCGGAGATCGACCGCGCGCGGACGGCCCGCCTGCGGTCAGCGCGGTGGCGGCCGGCTCACGGGCGGGGTCTGGGGGAAATACCCCAGCCGAAGACGGAGGCCAGCCACGTTCCGGGCGTGGGACGGTGAGCCATGGCTTCGAGGCATGAGCCAAGCGACCAGGAAACACCCATGATCGAAGCCCGCGGACTCACCAAACGCTACGGACGGACCGTCGCCGTCGACGCCCTCGACTTCGACGTCCGTCCCGGCGCCGTCACCGGCTTTCTCGGCCCCAACGGGCTCCTCGCGGCCGGCTCCGTGGGCGTCTGCTACCTGCTCAAGGACCGGGTCGCCAGCGTGGCCGAGTTCACCGATGCCCTGAGCAGGGTCGCGGCGGGCGGCACCGCCCTCGACCCCGAGGTCGTCACCCAACTCGCCGGCGGCGGGCGGCGCATCGACTATCTCGGTGCCTAGTGCCTAGTGCCTAGTGCCTAGTGCCTAGTGCCTAGTGCCTAGTGCCTATGGTGCCTGGTGTGTAGACGGGTGAGGTGACCTTCTCCACGGGCACACCACCGGCCGCCAGCCCGAGCACGGTGAGCGTGGGCTGCGGCGGGCCCGCGGGCGCGGTGCCGTCGGAGAGGACAGCGAGGGCCAGGGTGTTGCGGCCGCGGGGATCGAGGATGCCGCTCGGCAGGACGAAGGTGTGCTGAGGGCCGACGTCGTTGACGTACTGGCCGAGGTTCCAGCCGTTGAGGAATATCTGCACCCGGTAGGCCCGGGACGGATCGTCGGTGAAGGTCAGACCCAGCGAGGCGTCGGTGCCGCGGTCGACGGACAGCTGGAAGTCGGTGCGGTACCAGGCCACGCCCTGCCGGGTGTCGGTGTGCGGCAGGGTCACCGGGGTCCACTGCCGGTCGGGGAAGCCGGGCAGGTGCCAGCCCTCGCGTTCGCCGTACAGGCCGCCGGTGTTGAGCGGTCCGCGGACCGGGTCGGGCGCGGCGGCCCCTTGGATGCGCCAGGTCAGCGGAGCACCGTCCAGGGTGGCGGCGGTCAGGCCGCGGGCGGACTTGAAGGCGTCGTTGGCGCCGCCGTCCTCCTCGTGCGCCATGCGCCGGACCAGTACCGCCACGGTGTGCGGGCCGTCGCCGCGCAGGTCGGCGGGGACGGTGAAGGTCGCCGTGCCGGACCAGGTGCTCCAGGTCGACTGGTCCTTGGTGGGCGTGGGCAGCCGGTGGGTGCCGAGCGGCCGTCCGTCCCACCAGGCCATCAGCAGGCCGAGCGTGCCGGTCTGATAGGTCAGGGCCAGGCTCTGCGCGCTGCTCGCGTCCGCCACCCGGGCGCGGTACCAGACGTCGCCGTAGTGGAAGCCGTAGTCGTCGGCGAAGAGCACGGCGGGCTGTCCGGCGGGCACCTTCGTGGTGCTGTGCGTGGTGGTCAGGTCGCAGACCTTCCAGTCGCCGTCGTCGAACTCCGGCCGGGACTCGGGGTTCTCCGGGGCGTAGCGCCATCCCGTGAGCGCGGGCAGGGCCACGTCGGCCGGGCCGGCCAGCCGGCCGCGGGAGGCCAGACTGCCGGATCCGGTGGCCGTGACCGGTACCCGGCGGCCGTTCCACACGACGGTCCGGATCCGCCGCGGCGACCAGATCTCCAGGTCGCTCGGGGCGGTCGTGTCGCCGGTGAGGTGGACGGTCGCGCCGTCCACGCGGGCCTCGCGCACCAGGGCCGGGCCGCTGACGAGCAGGGCGCCGTCGTCGGTGGTACGGGGCCAGAGTCCGGTGGTCGCCGTGTCGTCGGCCAGCAGCAGCGTCAACGGCACCTCCTGGTCGCCGCCCTCGACGCGGACACGGGTGAGTCCGTCGAGGACGGCGTTGATCCGCAGGGTGCCCGCATCCGGGTCGTGGACGGCCTCGGCGTTGCCGCCCGCCGTTGTCACCGTGGGCCGGCTGCTGCTCTTCATGACGATCTCGACCGGGTCCCCGGGGCGGCCGGTGAGAACCGCGAGGTCCTGCACCGGACCGGTGGCCCGCCACATCGGCTGGGCGGTGGTGTAGAGCAGCGCCCGGCGCCCCAGCGAGAGGTTGGTGGCGAGCACCTTCATGTCCTTGGCGGCCACCTTGAGGCCGCCGCCCGCGGCCGGCACGGTCACGGTGCCCGCGACGGTGGTCACCGGCAGGGTGCACATGGCGTCGCCGGTGGTGTCGTTGCGCAGGAAGTACAGGTGAGAGCCGCGCTCGGGGTCGGCCAGGTGGTAGACGCGTACGGACGTGCTGCTCGCGGCGGCGTCCTCGGCACGGTCGAGCCGGGCCAGGTCGGGGAAGGTCTCGAGCATGGAGCCGATCTGCTTCATCGGCGGGATCTTCGAGGTGAGGTTGCGGGCCTCGTCGATGGCGGCGCCGTAGTCGTAGGAGGTGTAGACGACGGGCGCGGGCAGCCAGCCCCATGAGGTGCCGCCGAACGTCATGTAGACGTTGTGGATCTTGATGCCGTTGGCCAGGTTGGTGAGATAGAAGCGGCGTTCGTACGCCGCGTTCCGCTCGGCCCGGGAGCCCTCGTAGCCCCGGCCGGCGAACACGGCGCCGCCCCAGCAGTCGAACCAGCCGCCCGCGAACTCGGCGAGGAAACCGGGGGTGTCGGGGCTCGCGGTGGAGCCGCCCTTGGCACCGCCGGGGCCGAAGTAGCCCCAGTCGGGCGGGTTGCCGCTCGCGGAGGGGTAGCCGTCGAAGGCGTACAGGTAACGGCCGTTCTCGTCACCGGTGGAGAAGGATCCGGGGACCCAGTAGCCGTTGCGGCCCTTGTCGTTGTGGAACAGCGGCACCTCGATGCCGTCGGCACGCACCTTGGCGTACATGTGAGCCATGTAGTCCCGGCCGGCCGCGCTGGTCACGTACGAGGCGTACTCGTTCTCCAGCTGGTAGAGCACGACGGTGCCGCGGCCCTTGGTGTACTGGCGAGGGGCGATCACCTCGTTGACGGCGGTGAGCCATTCGTCGGCGTACTCGAGGTAGTCGGGGTCGCTGGTGCGGGCATGGCCGGAGGTGGCGGTCAGCCAGCCGGGAAAACCTCCGGCGTCCGTCTCGCCGTTGATGTACGGGCCGGGCCGGGCGATGACGTACAGGCCGGTCTCGGCGGCCATGTCGAGGAAGCGGCCGAGGTCGCGGACGCCGGTGAAGTCGTAGTGGCCGGGTGCCGGCGAGTGGTAGTTCCAGGAGGCGTAGACGGACACGGCGTTGTAGCCGCTCGCCCGCATCTTCTGGAGCACGTCCCGCCACAGCGAGGGGCTGGGCAGGCGGAAGGGGTGCACCTCACCGGACCACAGCGGCACACGTTCACCGTCGACGACGAGTGAGTACCGGTCGAAGGTGACGGTGTGCCGCGCGGCCTGCGCGCCCGAGCCCGCCTGGGGGACGGCGGCACGAGCGGCGGTCGGCAGGGCCGCGGTCAGGGCCGCCGCCCCGGTCAGAGTGGTGAAGGCGCGACGGGACAGTTCCACAGGCGGTTCTCCTCGGTGACTGCGATGAGCGTGGTGCCTGAACGCATGCCGAACCCTGACTGCGTCCGGTGCCCCGGACGGTCATGGCTGTTCGTCATATCGAACGTTGTTCAGGATGTCGCGATGCCGCCGGAACACTAGTGAGTGCGTGACCTGCCGTCAATCCACTGGAACCGCTTGCTTCGAGGGGCGGCGGCGCGCGTGCCGTACCGAGTAGAAAGGGCTTACACGGGCATTGACGGGTCATGGACGCGCCTCTAGCGTCTGACCGGTTGAGCGAACCCTGTTCGAAATCCCGACAATCCGAAGGTCAAGGACGCACTGGGCAAGCCCCTGGTCGCCAAGGGCGGGAGCCTGAGCGGCCAGATGATCGACCCGGCCGTCTTCACGGACGACGACGGGCAGTCCTACCTCTACTGGGGCAACGGGCATGCCTACGTCGTCCCGCTCAACGCGGACATGACGTCGTACGACCCGGCCGAGGTCAAGGACATCACCACGGACAACTTCCGCGAGGGTTCCTTCGTGATCAAGCGCAAGGGCACGTACTACTTCATGTGGTCCGAGGACGACACCCGCAGCGAGAACTACCACGTCGCCTACGCGACCGGGCCGACTCCACTGGGACCGTGGACCAAGCGAGGCACGATCCTGTCCAAGCGCCCGGACCACGGAATCCTCGGCACCGGCCACCACTCGGTGGTGAACGTCCCCGGCACCGACGACTGGTACATCGCCTACCACCGGTTCGCCCTGAACGGCCCCGGCAGGGCCGGTGGGGACGGCACCCATCGCGAGACGACGATCGACCGTATGCGCTTCGCCGCGGACGGCACCATCGAGCCGGTGGTGCCGACCCTGCAGTCGGTCGGGCCCGTCCGGGCCGCGCGATCCGACTGACGGAGCACGCCGGGCCGGACGGCGCCACGTCCGGCCCGGCACCCCCGACCGCTGCACCAAGGACGTGCGTCCCTGAAGTCTCGGCAGCGGCCGGAAGTTGCAGAAAACGCACTGCGTGATTGCGCTCATTGCATCGTGCGCCGATGGTGAACCCGTCGGACGCACCAAGCGCAAGGAGCACTGCGGTGATCGAGAAGGAAACGACTTTCTACAGCGAGGGCTGCCGCCTCAAGGCCACCGTCTACTACCCCGACGACCTGTCGGACGGCGGACAGCACCCGGCCCTGGTGATCAACTCCGGCTACCAGGGGTTCAACGAGTTCTACCCGAAGATGTTCGCCGGACGGATGACCGAGCGCGGGTTCGTGTGCCTGGGCTTCGACTACCGGGGCATGGCGGACAGCGAGGGCGAGAAGGGCCGGGTCCTGATCGAGGAGCAGGCCCAGGACGTGCGCAACGCCGTGACGTTCATCCGCGCGCAGGAGGACATCGACCCCCGCCGTGTCGGCCTCGTCGGCTGGGGCATGGGGGCCGCGAACGTCGTCCTCGCCGCCGAGAAGGGCGGGGACGTCGCCGGCGTGGCCGCCCTGAACGGCTTCTACGACGGGGAGCGCTGGCTCAAGTCCATCCACACCTACGACGAGTTTCGGAAGATCGTCGGCGAGGTGGAGGAGGACCGAGTGCACCGAGTCCTCCAGGGCGAGTCCAAGCTCGCGGACACGTTCGCCCACTATCCGCTGGACCCGGCGACCGACGACTACGTCCAGAAGGAGCTGGCGCAGGTCTACGGCTTCGGGCACCCGACGCGGCTGCAGTTCACCGAGTCCATCCTGGACCTGAAGGTGGAGAGCGTGGTCGCGAACCTCTCGCCGACCCCGCTGTTCATCGCGCACGGCGAGCGCAACACGCTGCACCCCTACGACGAGGCTCTGTCCCTGTACGCGTCCGCCGCTTCCCCCAAGACCCTCTACACGGTCGACGGGCGGCACAACGACTTCATGTACAGCGACCACCCGGAGTTCCTGCTCCTGTGCGACCGCCTGAAGGAGTTCTTCGAGGAGGCCTTCGGGGCCGGCGCCGCTCCCGCCCGGAGCATCTCGGCCTGACCGGGACCGCGGCAGCGGGCGCCCTACCGCCGTGTGATGCAGAACATGCAACCGGGCGTTGCGTGTTTCACAACCTGTTTCTAAGGTGCCGGGATGGTTCTGGAGCAGAAGCGTGTTCCCGCGGCGCAGAGCGGCGCTTCGCGGGTGATGGCGATACTGGACGCACTCTCCTCGGCCGATCCTGTCGCGTTCCCGGACGGACTGAGCGTGGCGGACGTGGCCAGGGCGCTGGGGCGCGAGAAGTCCGTGGTGTCCAGGCAGCTGAGGAGCCTGCTCGAGGCGGGGCTGATCGCCAGGCGCCCATCGGGCCGGTACGAGCTGAGCTGGCGGCTCTTCGCGCTCGCGGTGCGCGCGGGAGACCAGCGGCTGACCAAACTCGCGGCCCCTTTGCTGCTCAGGCTGTCCGAGACCGTACGGGAGCGCAGCTACCTGACCGTGCTCAGCGACGGCGAGGTGCTCACCGTCCACTCGGAGAGCTCCCGGCGCTCGATCGAGGCCGTGAACTGGGTGGGCCGGACGGTGCCGGTGAACAGGAGTTCCAGCGGCATGGCCCTGCTGCTGGACCACGACGACGAGCACATCCTCGCCATGGTCCAGCGTGAGGAGGACGGGGTCTCACCCCGCGAAGCCCGCCAGTTCCTCGCCCGGGTGCAGGAGGCCCGCAAGCGGGGATACACGGTGGCGAATCGGATCTTCGACCCGGAACTGCTGGGTATCGGGGTGCCGGTGCGGGGCTTCTCCGGCCGGATCGACGCCGCGGTGAACATCTCCGGTCCGGCGTTCCGGATCGAGCCGCACATCAAGGCATTCGCCGGGCACCTGCTGGCGACGGTGCAGGCCCTGCAGGCCTCCCTCTGCTCCGACGTGCGCACCGGCGCCGACCCGAGCGACCCCTGAACGACCGCCGGCACCCCCGGCACCCCATCCCTTCGAGGACGACCACCGACACCCATCGATCAGAGCCCAGGACGACAACCATGGAACATCCAGTCCAACCCCTCACCGAGTCCGGCGCCACCGGCCCGCGCCGGCCGCTTCCCGGCGCGGCTGCGAGCCGTGGCCGAGGAGGGCCGGCCGGCCGATGAAACTCGTCGCCTACATGACCGACAACGCCGACCTGCTGTTGTTCCTGACGGAGCAGCACATCGAACTCGTGCTGGTCAGCGTCGGGATCTCCGCCGTCATCGGGATCGGGCTCGCCCTCCTCACCCAGTCCGCCCCGCGCCTGCGTCACGCGCTGCTGTCCCTGACGGGAACCCTGCTGACCATCCCCTCCTTCGCCCTGTTCGCGCTCATGATTCCTCTCCTGGGGCTCGGCGTGGCACCGACGATCGTGGCTCTCGCCGTCTATGGCATCTTCCCGATCCTGCGCAACACGGTCACCGGCATCGAGGGAGTCGACCCCGCCGTCATCGAGGCCGCGCGCGGCCTAGGCATGGGCGCGGGACGCAGGATGCGCACCGTCGTCCTGCCCCTGGCCTGGCCCGTCATCCTCAACGGGATCCGGACGGCCACGATCATGCTGGTCGCCACGGCAGCCATCGGAGCCGTCGTGCACGGTCCCGGCCTCGGCCAGGAGATCTTCCGGGGGCTCGAGCGCATCGGGGGAGCGAACGCCCTGGAGGAAGCCCTCTCGGGAGTGATCGGAGTGGTGCTCGTCGCTCTGATCCTCGACCTGTTGTTCATCGGGATTGCCAAGATCACTGCTCTGCGAGGACTGAATGTCAGATAGGCCCGCCCCGAGCCCGGACGCCATGATCTTCCTGGACGGCGTCTCCAAACAGTACCCAGGCCAGGCGAAGGCAGCCGTCTCGGAGCTGTCGATGGAGATCGGGCGAGGAGAGTTCGTCGTCCTGGTCGGCCCGTCCGGATGCGGCAAGACCACCACCCTGCGGATGATCAACCGCCTGGTCGAGCCGACCCGGGGACGGATCTTCATCGACGGCAAGGACGTCACCCACGCCGACGTGGACAGCCTGCGACGCGGCATCGGCTACGTCATCCAGCAGATCGGCCTGCTGCCCCACCTCACCATCGCGGACAACGTCGCTCTCGTGCCCAAGATGCTCGGGACGAAGAAGTCCGAACGCCACCAGCGGGCGGAGGAACTGCTGGAGTTGGTCGGGCTCGATCCGGCCGTCTACGCCGGCCGGTACCCCAAGCAGCTCTCCGGCGGCCAGCAGCAGCGGGTCGGCGTGGCCCGGGCCCTCGCCGCGGACCCCCCGGTGATGCTGATGGACGAACCGTTCGGCGCCGTCGACCCCATCGTGCGGGAGAAGCTCCAGACGGAGTTCCTGCAACTCCAGACCCGCATACGCAAGACGATCGTGATGGTCACTCATGACATCGACGAAGCGCTGCGGCTGGGCGACCGCATCGCCGTCTTCGGCCCCGGCTCCCGCCTGGCGCAGTTCGACACGCCGCTGGAGATCCTGAGCAATCCCGCCGACGACTTCGTCCGCGACTTCGTCGGATCCGGCGCCCCGGTGCGCAGGCTGTCCCTCCTCAAGGTCTCGGACGTCGTCGAGTCGTCCTCGGCGGACATGCCCGGCACGGCGAACGTCATTCCGGTCGACGCCACCGAGACCGTCCACAGGGCTCTCGAACTCGTGCTGGCGTCCAGGGCGGAAGGCATCAGGGTCGGCGTGGCCGGGGGCGGCAGCCGCTACCTCGACCTCCAGACCCTGCTCATCGCCGCCGCACAGCCGACGAAGGTGCTCTCATGAGCACCGCGGCGGTCGAGGAAGTTCCCGCACCCGGCACGCGCCGCTCCACGGCATGGGTGCTGCCGCTGGTCGTGCTCGTCCTGCTGGGCGCCGTCTGGGCCTACGTCCACTCTCTCCACATGGACTCCATCGAGGCCCGCAGCCTGGCACCCGACGTCGTCCTGACCGCGCTCTGGGAGCATGTGCAGCTCGTCGTCGCATCGACGCTCCTGACCATCGCCATCGGCGTCCCCCTGGGAGTGCTCCTGACCAGGCCCCGTACCAAGAGGGCCGGCGCGATCGTGCTCGCGGCGGCCAACGCCAGCCAGGCGGTGCCGTCCATCGGCGTCCTGGTCGTGCTGGCCATGATCTTCGGCGTCGGCTTCTGGATGGCGGTGGTCGCCCTGGTGCTGTACGCCCTCCTTCCCGTGCTGCGCAACACCATGGTCGGGATCCGTCAGGTCGACCCCGCACTGATCGACGCGGGACGCGGCATCGGGATGAGCGCCACCGAGGTGCTCCGCACCATCGAACTGCCCCTGGCGGTACCGGTGATGCTCGCAGGCATCCGCGTGGCGCTGATCCTGAACGTCGGCGTGGCCACCCTCGCCGCCTTCACCAACGCCGGAGGCCTCGGCTCCGTCATCTCCTCCGGCATCGCCCTCGACCGGATGCCGGTGCTCATCGTCGGCAGCGCTCTCACGATGGCCCTGGCCCTGGCCGTCGACTGGCTGGCCGGCCTCGCCGAGCGCGTTCTGCGCCCGCGCGGCATCTGAGACCGCGCCCGCTCCCGGACCAACCCCCGTCCCTCACCGTAGGAGGTGTTTCGCATGCGCAAGGTCATGTCCGCGGCCGTAGCCCTGCTCTGCGCCACGCTGAGCAGCGGCTGCGCTCTCACCAGCAGCCCCCCGGGCCAAGGCGGCGGCCCCGCCGAGGACGGCCCCCTCAAGGGGGTCACCCTGAATGTCGCTTCCAAGAACTTCACCGAGCAACTGCTGTTGTGCGAGATCACCGCCCAGCGGCTCGAGTCACAGGGCGCGAAGGTCAAGCGCACGTGCGGCATGAGCGGAACCAACGCCGTCCGCGCCGCGCTGACCAGCGGCGCGGTGGACATGTACTGGGAGTACACCGGCTCCGGCTGGCTGGCCCTGCAGCAGAAGGAGACCGTCACCGACCCACAGGCCCTGTACCGCAAGCTCAGTGCCATGGACAAGACCAGGAACGATGTGGTGTGGCTGCCGCCCGCGGCGGCGAACAACACCTATGCCGTCGCGGCGAAGACGGAAACCGCGAAGAAGCTCCACGTCTCCACCCTCTCCGACTACGCCCGGCTCGCCACGGCACAGCCGGGGAGCGCCGGCTTCTGCGGCGCCTCGGAGTTCTTCGGCCGCGACGACGGGTGGCCCGGGCTGCAGAAGACCTACGGTTTCCGACTCCCCAAGGGCAAAGTGGCAGAGCTCGCGGAGGGGCCGATCTACAACGCCGTCGCCAAGAGCAACCCCTGTGACTTCGGCGAGGTCTTCGCCACCGACGGCAGGATCTCCGCCCTCGGGCTGACCCTCCTGAAGGACGACAAGAGGTATTTCCCGCCCTACAACCTCTCCCTCAACGTGCGAGGTACCGTCCTGCACAAGAACCCGCAGATATCGACGGTGATGGCTCCGGTGAACAAGCTGCTCACCACCTCCCAGCTGCAGAAGCTCAACGCACGGATCGACGTCGACGGCAAGACCCCCGAGGAGGTCGCAGGCCAGTGGCTCAGCGACAACAACCTGAAGTGACGAGCGGCCGCGAGTCCCGGACACTTCGTGTGGGGCTGCTGCAGACGGCGCCCGTCTTCGGTGCGGTGGAGGACAACCTCGCCCACATCGCCGACCTGCACGGCAGCCTCGGCCCGGTCGACCTCGCCCTCACCCCGGAACTGTCCGTCAACGGCTACGGATTCACCGCCCACAGCGACACGGACCTGTTCACGAGCGACGACCCCCGGCTGGCCGAACTCACCTCGCAAGGAGTCGCGGTGGGCTTCGCCGAGAGGAGCGCCTCGGGCCTGCCCTGGAACAGCTACCTCCTGTCCGATCCCGCGACAGGGACCCGGCACCTGCAGCGCAAGCTCCACCCCGTCTCCTACGCGCCGTGGAACGAGCACCTGACGTTCCAGCCCGGCACCGAACTGCCGACCGCCGACATCGGCACCGCCACCATCGCCACCGCCATCTGCAACGACATGTGGCACCCCGTCATCCCCTGGCTGGCCGCCCACAGCGGAGCCGAGGTCCTGGTCGTTCCCGTGGCCAGCATGGAGGGCGCCGACCCCGCGAGAATCCGCCGCACCTGGGAGGTGATCCTGGAACACGCCGCCGTGCTGCTGCAGTGCTACGTCGTCTTCGTCAACCGCTGCGGCACGGACGAGGGAAACCGGTTCTGGGGTGGCTCACGCGTTCTGGGCCCCCACGGCAGCGTCCTCACTCGCCTCGGAGACCAGCCAGGGGCCGCCGTGGCCGAGCTCGACCTGACGGCCCTGCGGCGGCTGCGCGGCGACGTCCCCCTGCTCACGGAATCCCGGACCGACGTTCTGGCCGGTGCGTTCGGGGCCGGCCACATCCTGGAACGGGAGCACACGCGTGTTTGACGTCCACGTCCATGCCGCCCCCGACGTGCTGGCACGCATCGGCTACGACGACCAGATCGGCGAGAGCTACGCCGCGGCGGGCTACAGCGGCTTCGTCCTGAAGGCCCACCACGAATCCACCGTGGGCCGGGCCAGCGCCCTCAGCCGCTCCTCGGGGCTGGAGGTCGTCGGGGGAGTGGCCCTCAACCGTGCGGTGGGCGGCATCAACCCGGCGGCCGTCCTCTCGGCCCTGTCCACGGGCGGCCGGGTCGTGTGGTTTCCCACAGCGGACGCCCACACACAGGAGAGCGCGCACCTGCCGCGGCTGGGAGACCTGGACGAGCGACTGGACCGCTCCGTGCTGGCCGTCCCCCCGGTCCTGCCCGCGGACGACGAAGCCGTGAAGAACATCGGCCTCGTCCTGGACCTGATCGCCGAGCACGACGCCGTGCTGTGCACCGGGCATCTCAGCGGCGCGGAGTGCAGGTGGCTGCTGGAACAGGCCCTCGACCGGGGCATCGGCAGATTCCTGCTCACGCACCCCTCCTACACCGTCCCCGACATGGCAGTGCCGGAGATCGCCGAACTCGCCGACAGAGGCGCCCATGTCGAGATCACCGCTTACCAACTCCTCCACCAGCCGGGGATGACGGCCTCCAGGCTGGCCGCCGTCGCGCGGGCAGCGGGGCCACGACTGGTCCTTGCCTCCGACGCGGGACAGCCCGACAGCCCGCAGCCCCCCATGGCCCTGAACCAGCTCATCGACACCCTCGCCGGCCAGGGACTGGACCCTGGACTGCTTCGGGACGCCGCCGGCGACACGCCCAGGAGGCTCGTTCTCCCCTGACGGCGACGACCGGCAACGGCCGATCCGAAGAAGCCGATTCGCCCCGGGTCCCGGCCGCAAGCTCGCGCGGCCACGACTCCGCCGCGAAAGGGTCCCCACCGGCACCAGCACATCGAGGCGCAGGAACAGCAGGAGAGAACAGCAGGAGAAATGGCCGCAACCGCGACAGACGCAACAGACAGTCCCCAGGCCGGCGCCGAGGCGTTCCTCGACGACCTCCGCGCGCGCCTCGGCGGCCTCGTCGACGACTCGTCCCTGACCACAGCGCTCTATTCGACCGACGCCTCGAACTACCGGGTCGTCCCGCTGGCGGTGCTCACGCCCAGCGCGAAGGAGGACGTGGTCACCGCCGTCCGGATCGCCCGCGCGCACGGCGTTCCGGTCACCGTCCGGGGTGGAGGCACCTCCTGCGCCGGCAACGCCGTGGGTCCCGGCCTCGTCATCGACTTCTCCCGCTTCATGAACCGCGTCGTCTCCATCGACCCCGAGTCCTCCACGGCCGTGGTGGAGCCCGGGGTCGTCCTGAGCGCGCTCCAGGACGCGGCCCTGCCCTTCGGACTGCGGTTCGGCCCCGATCCGTCCACCGCCACCCGCTGCACCATCGGCGGAATGATCGGCAACAACGCCTGCGGCCCGCACGGCCTCTCCTACGGGCGCACGGCCGACAACGTGATCTCCATGACCTGGCTGACCGGCCGCGGCGAGGTCATCACCGCCGGCTCGGGAGCCGGCGCACTCACAGCGGTTCCCGGGCTGGACGCCTTCGTCTCGGAGAACCTGGCCGTGCTGCGCACCGAGTTCGGACGCTTCGGACGCCAGATCTCCGGCTACTCCCTCGAGCACCTGCTCCCGGAGAACGGACGGAACCTCGCAGCCGCCCTCACCGGCACCGAAGGCAGCTGCGGAATCCTCCTGGAAGCCACCGTCAGGCTCGTCCCCCGAGCGTCGGCGCCGGCTCTGGCCGTCCTCGGCTACAGCGACATGGCCGCCGCCGCGGACGACGTGCCACACCTGCTCCCCTGCGAGCCACTCGCGCTGGAGGGCCTGGACGCACAGCTCGTCGACGTCGTCCGCCGGGCGCACGGCGGCGCCGGTGTCCCGGCGCTGCCCGCGGGCGGGGGATGGTTGATGGCCGAGGTCGGCGGCGCGACCTCACAGGAGGCGGTCGAGGCAGCGCACAAGCTCGTCGCCGCATCCAGCTCGACCGACGCCGTGGTCCTGCCCACAGGCCCCGAGGCGACCAGGCTCTGGCAGATCCGCGCCGACGGCGCCGGCCTCGCCGGACGCACCGCCGACGACAAGCAGGCCTGGCCGGGCTGGGAGGACTCCGCCGTACCCCCGGAGAGACTCGGAGACTACCTGCGCGGGCTCGAGGCCCTCATGGCCGAGGAAGGGGTGTCCGGACTGGCCTACGGCCACTTCGGCGACGGGTGCGTGCACGTCCGCATCGACTTCCCGCTCGAGAGCGGGGGCGCGCTCATGCGCAGGTTCCTGCAGCGCGCGGCGGCCCTGGCCGCCGAGCACGGCGGTTCCCTGTCCGGTGAGCACGGGGACGGGCGGGCCCGCTCCGAGCTGCTGCCCGCCATGTACAGCCCGGAAGCCCTGCGAGCGATGGAGGCGTTCAAGGCGCTCCTGGATCCCGAGGACCTGATGAACCCCGGAGTCGTCGTCCGGCCGGCGCCGCTGGACGCGGACCTGCGCCGTCCGCAGGCGCTTGAGCTCCGTGCCGGCGACGGCTTCGCCTTCGCGCACGACGGCGGGAACATCACCGAGTCCGTCCACCGATGCGTCGGGGTGGGGAAGTGCCGGGCCGATCTTCGCGGGCAGGGCGGCTTCATGTGTCCCTCGTACACCGCCACACGGAACGAGAAGGACTCCACCCGAGGCCGTGCGCGGACGCTTCAGGAGATGCTCAACGGCGGAGTCGTCAAGGAGGGCTGGAGCTCTCCCGAGGTGCACGAGGCTCTTGACCTGTGCCTGAGCTGCAAGGCCTGCGCGAGCGACTGCCCCACCGGCATCGACATGGCCATGTTCAAGTCGGAGGCGCTCCACCAGACCTACAAGGGTCGCTTGCGTCCGCTCAGCCACTACACGCTCGGCCGGCTTCCGCAGTGGCTCAGGCTCGCCGCGCCACTGGCGCCGCTCGTCAACCTCGCCGGCCGTGTCCCGGTGCTGCGCAAAGCCATGATGGCGATGATGGGCGCGGACACCCGCCGGTCGCTGCCGCCGCTGCCCAGGACGCCGTTCCGCCGGCGGAAGCCGGCGAGGACCGGCGGCGCCGACCCGGGCGCGCCCAAGGTGCTGCTCTGGGTCGACTCCTTCTCGGACGCCATGGCTCCGGACATCCCACGGGACGCCCTCGAAGTCCTCTTCGCCGCCGGGTGCGACGTCGAGATCGCCCGTCCTGGGGCCTGCTGCGGACTGACCCTGGTCTCCACCGGCCAGCTCACCGCCGCCAAAGCCACACTCCGAAAGACGGTCGACCTCCTGCTTCCCCATGTCAGGGACGGAAGGACGGTCGTCGGCCTCGAGCCGAGCTGCACCGCCACGCTCCGCTCGGACCTGCTCGAGCTCCTGCCCGACGACCCCCGTGCCGCGGAGCTGTCCCGGTCGGTCAGGACGATCGCCGAGTTCCTCACCTCCATCGACTGGACACCGCCCCGGACGGCACGGAAACTCCTCGTCCAGCCGCACTGCCACCACTACTCAGTCATGGGGTACGGACCGGATCAGGCGCTCCTGGAGGCGATGGGCTGCGACGTCGAGATCTCCGCGGGATGCTGCGGCCTCGCCGGGAACTTCGGCATGGAGAAGGGCCACTACGAGCTCTCCGAGAAGATCGCGCGGGACGGCATCCTGGCCCGGGCGTCCGCCGGGCCGGACCGGCAGATCCTCGCCGACGGCTTCTCCTGCCGCACCCAGGTGAGCGATCTCGCCGGACTGGACAGCCGCCACCTCGTGCAGATCATCGCCGAGGCCCTCCGGCAAGGAGCGGATGCGGCACGGTGATCCACACGTCATGAAGAGGGGGCGTCCGTCATACCGAGCCCAGGTCGGACGACACCCAGTGTTCGGGCCGCATGTGGATGACGACCTGCTCGCCATGGTTCTTCCACGCGAAGTCCACGTAGGCGTCGACCTTCTCGGCCGGGAGATAGCGGGACGAGATCTCCCGCAGCCGCTCGATGGTCGCGGGTGTCGTGTCGATGACGGGCCCCTCGACGGAGACGTACCGGATCGTGGGTTCGAGCCGGTCGACCATCAGGGAGAACCGGCCCGCGCCCTGGATCAGCTGGTTCTTCCGGGAGTCCAGCCCCGTCATGATCCATACGGTGCCGTCCCGCTCGCACTGGTACCAGATCGGCACCGTCAGCGGGCCCCTGCCCGCGCCGGCATCGACCGCCAACGCGGCGATGTGCGGTTCGGCAAGGAAATTCTCGCGCTCTTCGCGGCTCAGGGGCATGCCGATTCCTTCCGTGTTCGGAGCGGACGTACGTCTTCGTCATCCGTGCCCCGTCTCGGCGCCTTCCGCACCGGATCCCGGCCGCGAACACCTCTTGGACCGGCCCGCTCAGGGGTGGCCGATGGCCGTCCGTGTGTCGCCGTGGGCCGCCTCCAGGCGCCGGGCGGCTTCGGCGGCCGTGCACTGGGCGAGGAGCATGACGACGGCGGTCTTGGCGTGGCCGCCGGCCGCGCGCAGGGCCTCGGCGGCGGTCTCCGGGTCGGCGCCCGTGGCCTGCACGACCATGCGGCGGGCCCGGTCGACGAGCTTGTCGTTGCTGGCCCGGACGTCGACCATGAGGTTGCCGTAGACCTTGCCGACACGCACCATCGAGGCGGTGGAGAGCATGTTGCAGACCATCTTCTCGGCGGTGCCGCCCTTGAGGCGCGTCGATCCGGTGAGGACCTCGGGGCCGGTGGGGACCTCGATCGGGATGTCGGCGTAACGGCTGATCAGCGCGTCGCGGTTGCAGGCGACCGACACGGTCGCGGCGCCCCTGGCGGCGGCGTGCCTCAGGCCGCCGACGACGTACGGCGTACGGCCGCTGGCGGCGAGCCCGACGACCGTGTCCCGCTCGTCGACGCCGATCTCGTCCAGGTCCGCGACCGCCCGCTCGGGCTCGTCCTCCGCCCCCTCGACCGCCGTGACGAAGGCGCTCGGGCCGCCGGAGAGCAGGCCCACCACCTGGTCGGGGGAGGTGCCGAAGGTCGGCGGGCACTCGACGGCGTCCAGCAGGCCTATGCGGCCGCTGGTGCCGGCACCGAGGTAGATCAGCCGTCCGCCGCGCCGCAGCGACTCGGTGATGGCCTCGACGGCGGCACCGATCTCCGGGAGGGCGTCGCGCACCGCCAGGGCGACGGTCTGGTCCTCGGCGTTCATGACCGAGAGCAGTTCGGAGACCGGCATGCGGTCGAGTTCGGCGGTCCGTTCGTTGCGGGTTTCGGTGCCGAGTGTGCTGAGGTCCACGGAAGCGGTCGTCCTTTCGGGGTGGTGCTCAGGGGTGTCGCCGGCCGGCGGGTCAGTCGCCGGCCGGGGCGCGGCGCTGCGACTGCGGGCGCCTGCGGCGGTACACGGCCCTGTACGTCTTCTCCAGCGCCGCGGTCGTGGCGTCGAAGGAGCGTTGGGCGACGCCGACGAACAGGCAGTCGATGACGGCGAGCTGGGCGATGCGGCTGACGGTCGCGCCGGAGCGGAAGGGGGTCTCCCGGGCGCACGTCGTCAGCACGAGGTCCGCACTCTCCGCGAGGCTGGAGCGCGGCACGTTGGTGAGGGCGATGGTGGTGGCGCCGCGTTCGGCGGCGGCCTGGAGCGGTTCGACGGTGTCCTCGGTCTCCCCGGAGTGGGAGATGGCCAGGGCGACGTCGCCCGGCCCGAGGAGAGCGGTGGCGGTGAGGGCGGCGTGCCGGTCGGTCCAGACGAACGCCATGCGGCCGATGCGGTGCAGCTTCTGGTGCAGGTCCTGGCCGACGAACGCGCTGGCGCCGACGCCGAAGATGTCGATCCGCCGGGCCGCCGCCACGGCGTCGACCGCGCCCCGCAGCACCTCGACGTCCAGCTCCTCCCCGGAGTCCTCCAGAGCGCGTACCTCGTTGTAGATGATCTTGCTGACGATCTCGCTGAGCGTGTCCGTGGCGCTTATGTCGGTGCTCGGCGCGGGGCGTTCCCCGCCGAGGGCGCTCTCGCGGGCCGCGGCCGCGGCCAGGGTGAGGCGCAGCTGTGGGTAGTTGCCGATCCCTATGGTCCGGCAGAAGCGCATCACGGTGGCCACGGAGGTGGCGGCACGCTCGGCGAGCGCGCTGATGGACAGTTCCGACGCCTGTGCCGGATCGGTCAGGACGGCCTCGGCCACCCGGCGTTCCGAAGGGGGCAGGGACGGCAGTGCCGCGTGGATGCGCGCCAGGGTCGCGGCGGGGGAGGTGTCCTGCGCCGACTGGGCTGGTGCACGGGGTGGTTCCTGGCGGGCCATCGGCGGTTCCCTTCACAGTGGCTGGGCGACACGTTAACCATGCGCCGGACGCCACGTCAAAAAGTTACGTACCGAATTGCATGAAGTTACTTATTGACATCCCGATGTTGGCCTTCCGATACTCGCTGGACCGCATCCGCGCCGGTCACCGGCCTCGGGCGTCAGCCGGCCGTCCGGTGACCGCGTCGGACGCGGCGGATCCCCGAAGACACGAAGGCGTGGCGCATGACAGCAGCAGTGGCGGTGGACCTGGGCAAGACCGGCTGCCGTGCCGTGCTGTGGCACGACGGCACCGGCCCCGCCCGCGACATCCACGACGTACCCGGAGCCCCCGGGCTCGCCGCCGACAACGGAGTGGCGATGGCCCGGGACGCCGTGCGCGCCGCCGTCCTGCCGCTCCTGGAAGGGCAGCCACAGCTCCGGCTCGCGGCGCTCTGCGTGGGCGCGGCGGGGGCGGCCTCCGCACCGGAGGCGGCCCGCGAACTGGCCGGCCTGCTCCTGCACGACCTGCCCGCGGACGAGGTGGCCGTCACCAGCGACGCCGTCACCGCCCACGCGGGCGCCCTCGGCGGCCGCACCGGTGTCGTGCTCGCGATCGGCACCGGCTCGGTCGCCGTCGGCATCGGCGACCACGGGTCCTACGCCCGCGTCGACGGCTGGGGCCCCTGGCTCGGTGACGAGGGCAGCGGTGCCTGGATCGGCGCCGCCGGACTGCGGGCCGCACTCCGCGCCCACGACGGACGCGGACCGGACACGGCGCTGCTGGCCGCCGCCGTGGAGCGCTTCGGCGATCCCGACCGGCTGCCCTCGGCCGTCGGCCGGGACGGCAATCCGGCCCGTACCGCGGCCTCCTTCGCCCCGGACGTGGCCCGCGCGGCCGCCGCGGGTGACGCCGCCGCGGCCGCGATCATCCAGGACGCCGCCACCGCGCTCGGCGAGGCGGTGGTCGCCGCCGCCCGCCGCATCGGCGGCGACGCTCTCCCCGTCACCATCACGGGCGGGCTCACCGGCCTCGGCGAACCGCTCCTCGATCCGCTGCGCTCGGCACTCGCCGCCTCCCCGCGCCCCCTCCACCTGCGGCCCCCGCTCGGGGACCCGTTGGACGGCGCACGCCTGCTGGCTCTGAACACGTCGGCACCCCACGAACCACACGTCGTCCGCCTGCGACGGACGACGACCCCGTCCCCTGTCCCCACCCGGCCGGCGAACCCGTCGGCCATTGCTTAGGAGTGAGCGTGCGCCAACTCGACCTCGTGGTGGTCGTCGTCTATCTGGTGGCGATCGCCATGATCGGACTGCGCCTGGCCGGCCGCCAGAAGACGTCGAAGGACTACTTCGTCGGCGAAGGACACATGCCGTGGTGGACCGTCTCGTTCTCCGTGGTGGCCACCGAGACCAGCGTGCTCACCGTCATCAGCGTCCCCGGCGGCGCGTACAGCGGACAGGGCTTCGGCAACGTCGAACTCGCGCTGGGTTACGTCATCGGCCGTGTGGTGGTGGCCACCGTGCTGATCCCGCTCTACAAGCGGGGCGGTTTCGTCAGCGCCTACCAGTACCTGGGCAGCAGATTCGGGCTGAAACTCCAGGGTCTCGCCTCGGTGACCTTCGTCTTCACCCGGCTCCTGGCCGAGGGCGTCCGGCTGTTCGCCTCCGCGATCCCGATCAAGCTGCTGCTCGACGAGTTCGGCGTGCACACCAGCTACCGGGTCATCATCATCGTGCTCACCCTGATCACCGTCGTCTACACCTACCTCGGCGGCATCAAGGCGGTCATCTGGACCGACGCCATCCAGATGGGCCTCTACCTGGGCGGCGCGATCCTCGCCATCGCCGTGCTCTCCGGCCACGTCGGCGGTGACGGATTCTCCAGCGCCCTGCACACGGGCCACTTCAAGCTCTTCGACACGAACTTCGATCTGGCGCACGTCCTCACCAGCCCGTTCGCCCTGCCGACCGCGATCATCGGCGGCGCGATCTTCGCGATGGCCAGCCACGGCTCCGACCAGCTGATCGTCCAGCGCGTCCTGGCCACCCGCTCGCTGCGCGACGGCCAGAAGGCCATGATCGCCTCGGGTGTCTTCGTCACCCTGCAGTTCGCCGCCTTCTCCCTCGTCGGCGCCCTGCTGTGGTCGTACAACCAGGGCAAGAGCTTCCAGGACCTGGGCCTGACCAGCTCCGACAACCTCTACCCGAACTTCATCCTGCACGGGCTGCCCGTGGTGATCTCCGGCCTGCTCGTCGCGGGCATCCTCGGCGCCGCGATGGGCTCGCTGTCCTCGGCGCTGAACTCCATGTCGAACTCGACGGTCGCCGACATCATCCACAGCTTCTTCCGCGGCACGCCCTCCGAGGAGTTCCTGCTCAAGCTCGCCCGCGTGATGACGCTGGTGTGGGCGGTGCTGATGGCGATCTTCGCCTGCGCCTTCAGCACCAGCACCGGCAACGTCTACCTCACCGGCCTGACCATCGCCGGCTACACCTACGGCGCGCTGCTCGGCGCGTTCCTGCTCGGCCGGCTCGTCCGCCGGGCCAACGAGATCGACTCCATCGTGGCGTTCCTGGTGACGGTCGGCGTCATGACGTACATCGTGCGCGACGTGAAGATCGACGTGACCGTGGCCGGTGCCACCGTGCCGACGGCCATCGCCGCCCAGTGGCTGGTGCCGCTCGGCGTGCTGATCACCCTGGTCGTCGGTGGCCTGATGAGCCTGTTCCACCGTGCCCCCGAGATCGCCGAGATCCCCGCGGGCGACGACGAGCCGGGCCTGGGCCCCGACCGGGTCGTGGCCGCCGGCCAGGAGTGACCACCCGGTGCGGGGCCGCCACCACGGCGGCCCCGCACCGACACCTGGAGGAGAACAACCGTGCCGCAACCGACCCCGCCGGCGTGGCGGAACGTACACCGGGAGACGCCGTGCGTGTGATCGGCCTGATGTCGGGCACCTCCTACGACGCCATCGAGGCCGCCGCCGCGGACCTCACCCTGGACGGCGACACCCTGCTGCTGCGTCCCCTCGGCCATCTGTCCGTCCCCTACCCGCACGAGGTGCGGGACCTGATCGCCGCCACCCTGCCGCCGGCCACCACGACCACCCAGGCCGTGTGCGCCCTGGACACCGGCATCGGACAGGCCTTCGCCGACGCCGCCGAACGCGCCCTGCGCGACCTGTGCGACGGCGACGCCGACCTCGTGGTCTCCCACGGCCAGACCATGCACCACTGGGTCGAGGACGGCACCGTCCGCGGCACGCTCCAGCTCGGCCAGCCGGCCTGGATCGCCGAGGCCACCGGGCTGCCGGTCGTCTCCGACCTGCGCAGCAGGGACGTGGCCGCGGGCGGGCAGGGCGCCCCGCTGGTCGGCATGACCGACACCCTCCTGCTGCGCGCCCTCCCCGGCGCACCCGCGGCCCTCAACCTCGGCGGCATCGCCAACGTCACCGTCCTCGCGCAGGGAGCCGAGCCGCTGGCCTTCGACACCGGCCCGGCCAACGCCCTGCTGGACGCGGCCGTACGGCACTTCACCGACGGCGCCGCCGCCTATGACGAGGACGGACGCCGGGCCGCCGCCGGCCACACCCACCCCGAGCTGCTCCGCATCCTGCTGGACGACCCCTACTACCGCAGGCCCGCCCCGAAGAGCACCGGCAAGGAACACTTCCACCTGCCCTACCTGCACAGGGCGCTGGACGCACTGCCCACGCCCGCCCCCGGACCCGACGACGTACTCGCGACCCTGACCCGGCTGACCGCCGTCACCGTCGCCGACGCCTGCCGCGCCCACGGGGTCACGGAGCTGGTCGCCTCCGGCGGCGGCACCCGCAACCCCGTGCTGATGCGCATGATCGCCGAAGAACTGCCCGGCGTGCCGCTGCGCCCCAGCGACGACCTGGGCCTGCCCTCCGACGCCAAGGAGGCCCTTGCCTTCGCGATCCTGGGCTTCCTCACCGCCCACGGCCTCCCCGGCACACTGACGTCGGGCACCGGAGCGCGCCGGGCCACACTGCTGGGCAGCATCACCCCGGGCCGGGCGCCCCTGCGTCTGCCCGAACCCGCCGCACGACCGCCGCGCCTGCTGCGGATCGCCCCCTGACCTCCCACTCCAGCACCGAGGACCCATGAGCCGCACCGCCGCCACACCGCCCGCCCCGGCCGCCGGTCTCGCCGAACTCCTGGCCGGGTGCGTCAGCGACCCGGCCAGGGTGAGCACCGAGCTGCCCCGCCGCATCGCGGCCGCCCACGACGCGTCGCCGTACCTGTTCACGCCGCGGGCCGTCGTGCGCGCCGCGTCCGCGGCCGAGGTCGGCGCCCTGATGGCCGGGGCACGCGCGGCCGGACTGCCGCTGACCCTGCGCTCGGGCGGCACCAGCCTGGCCGGTCAGGCGGGCGGCGACGGCATCCTCGTGGACGTCCGCAGCCACTGGCGCACCGCCGAGATCCTCGACGAGGGCCGGCGCATCCGGCTGCAACCGGGCCTGACGGTACGGCAGGCCAACGCGCGCCTCGCCCGGTACGGCCGCCGGCTCGGCCCCGACCCGGCCAGCGAGTCCGCCTGCACCATCGGCGGCCTGGTGGCCAACAACTCCAGCGGCATGAACTGCGGCACCCAGGACAACGCCTACCGGACCATGGAGTCCCTGCAGTTCGTGCTGCCCTCCGGCACCGTGGTCGACACCGCGGCCCCCGACGCCGACCAGGCGCTGCGCGCCCGCGAGCCCGAACTGCACGCGGGACTGCTGCGGTTGCGCGACCGCGTCCGCACCTCGGCCGCGTCACGCGCCACCATCGAGCGGCTGTTCTCCATGAAGAACACCATGGGGTACGGCCTGAACTCGTTCCTGGACCACTCCGAGCCGGCCGACATCCTCGCCCACCTCATGATCGGCAGCGAGGGCACCCTGGGATTCGTGGGCGAAGCCGTCTTCCGTACGGTCCCCCTCCTGCCGCACACCGCCACGGGCCTGCTGGTGCTGCCCGGACTCGCCGACGCCACCGACGCGCTGCCCGCACTGCTGGCCGCGGGCGCCCGCACCGCCGAACTCCTGGACGCCGCGTCGCTGCGCGTGGCCCAGCAGTCCCCGGATCCCGTGGACGAACTGCGCGGCCTGCGCGTCGAACGGCACGCCGCCCTGCTGGTCGAGTTCGCCGAGGACAGTGCCGAACTGCTGGAGGAGAGGGTGGCCACCGCGCAGCCGGTCCTGGACCGCCTGCCCGCCGTCACCGGCACGGCACTCGTCCGCGACCCGCGCGTGCGGGCCCGGCTCTGGCATCTGCGCAAGGGCCTGTACACCGCGGTCGCGGGCGCGCGCCGTCCCGGCACCACCGCGCTCCTGGAGGACATCGCGGTGCCGATGGAACGGCTGACCGGCACCTGCGAGGGCCTGATCGGCCTCTTCGACCGGCACGGCTACCAGGACGCGGTGATCTTCGGGCACGCCCGCGACGGCAACCTGCACTTCATGCTCACCCAGGACTTCGACTCCGCCCAGGAGACCGAACGCTACGCCCGGTTCACCGACGCCATGGTCGACCTGGTCCTGGACGCCGGCGGCACGCTCAAGGCCGAGCACGGCACCGGCCGCGCCATGGCCCCCTTCGTCCGCCGCCAGTACGGCGACGAACTGCACGACGTGATGCGCGAGCTGAGGCGCCTGTGCGACCCGCACGGCGTCCTGAGCCCCGGTGTGCTCCTGGAGGACGACCCGGCCGCGCACCTGCGCAGCCTCAAGAGCGTCCCGAAGGTCGACCCCGCCGTGGACGCGTGCGTGGAGTGCGGCTACTGCGAGCCCGTCTGCCCCAGCGCGGACGTCACCACCACACCTCGTCAGCGCATCGCCCTCCAGCGCGAGATCGCGCTGGCCACCGCCGCCGGTGACGACGAACGCCGCCGCGTCCTGGAGGCCGACTACGCCTACGCGGCCGTCGACAGCTGTGCGGCCGACAGCCTCTGCGTCACCGCCTGCCCGGTCACCATCGACACCGGCGCGGTCATGAAGCGCCTGCGCGCCGAACGCCACGGCGCCACCGCGCAGCGCGCCGGGAACGCCGCGGCCCGGCACTGGGGCACGGCGGTCAAGGGCGTGCGCGCCGCGCTGGACACCGCCCACGCCCTGCCCGCCCCCGCGCTGCGTGCCGCCACCGGGGCCGTGCGGCGGCTCGGGGCGGGGGAACTCGTGCCCGCCTGGAGCGACGACATCCCGCGCGGTGGCCCGCCCCGCCCCGCGCCCCGGCGGCCCGCGACGGCACGCGCGGTGTTCTTCGCCGCCTGCATCGGCAGCGTCTTCGCCCCCGAGGCGGCCACCGGGGAAACAGGTGGCGCGGCGGCCGCCTTCCTACGGCTGTGCGAACGGGCAGGCGTTCCCGTCACCGTGCCCAGCGGGCTGGCGGGCCTGTGCTGCGGAACACCCTGGCAGTCCAAGGGGTACACCGCCGGGCACCGCACGATGGCCGCCCGCACGCTCGAGGCGCTGTGGGAGGCGAGCGACCACGGCCGGCTGCCCGTGGTCTGCGACGCCTCCTCGTGCACCCACGGTCTGGAGCAACTGCTCGACGCGGTCCCGGAACCGGACCGCACCCGCTTCGCCTCCCTGCGCTTCGTCGACAGCGTCGTCTTCACCGCCGAGCACCTGCTGCCCGCCCTGCCCGAACCCCGCCGCCTGGCCGGCCTCGCCCTGCACCCGACCTGCTCCACCGTGCACCTGGGCATCGACGGCTCCCTGCGCGCCGTGGCCGCGGCCGTGAGCGACACGGTCACCGTTCCCGAGAACTGGGGCTGCTGCGCGTTCGCCGGCGACCGCGGCCTGCTCCACCCGGAGATCACCGCGGCGGCCACGGCAGCCCAGGCGGCCGAGATCACCTCGGGCGCGTACGACGCGTACGCCTCCTGCAACCGCACCTGCGAGATGGGCATGACGCGCGCCACCGGCCGCCCCTACCGGCACGTACTGGAACTCCTCGACGAGGCCACCTCCTGAGGAGGCCCGGCGTGCGCCTGCCGCCCGGGCCCACAGGGAAGTCGGACCCACCCTCAGAGCCAGCGCGCCGTGTCGCCGACACGGACCCGGCCCGGCGTCTCGACCGCCGCGTACACGCCGAGGGTGTTGCCCAGCTCGCGGGCGACCCAGCGCAGCACGGAGCGGTCGTGCGGGACGGTCGGAGTCTCCTTGGTGATCATCACACAGCGGTCGCATCCCTCGGTGAAACGCAACCGCAGTGAGCCGATGGCCATCCGGCGGCCGATCCACTCGTGTTCGGGGTACCCGCCCGCCCGGTCGCCGTCCACCTCGCCGGGGACGTCGTCGAGCACCAGGCTGGGCCGGAACCGGCTGGCGTCCAGCGCACTGTCCGGCAGCGCCGCTCCCAGGCTGCGCAGCGCCGTCGTCGTCATCACATGGAGCGCGGCGTGCGGCGGGTGCGGCGGCCGGTGCTCGGCCAGGGTGACCTTGGCCTGGACCGCGGCACTGAGCCGGTCGGCGGCGTCGGGCGCATCGGAGCGGAACCGCCGGCCGTCCGGCAGGATCAGCTCGGCCAGGCCCGGCCCGACGGCGACCGCCCGCAGCCGCATGAGCGCCGGAATCGCTCCGGCCCAGGTGACTTCGTCCCGCTCGTCGTGAACGGCGACGCTCCGGTCCCCCTCGATGCCCAGCGCACCGACCGCGGCGTCGGTCAGCCGCTCACCGCCCACCGACTTCACCGGATACCGCCAAATCTGATCGACCCGCATCCATCGCCCCCTTCGTTCCGGTCGTCCAGCAGAAACCGTTCTCGCCCGCGCCGGTGATCAGATGACGCCGCGGATCGCCGTCTCGAAGCCCTCCACGTGGCCGGCGGCCAGCGCTCGGGCCTTCTCCGCGTCGCGGTCCACGATGGCGCGCAGCAGCGGTCCGTGCTCGTGCACATGCCCCGCGAGTCCCGGCAGCCGGTCGAGGAAGAGGCACCAGATCCGCGTGGCCAGGTTGTCGTACCTGATCAGGGTGTCCTCGAGGTAGGGATTGCGGGTGGCGGCGTAGATCGCTCGATGCAGGGTCATGTCGAGCCGGATCAGGTCGTCGTCGCTGTCGGACGACTTCGCCAGCCGCGTGAGCAGGCGGGTGAGTTCGGCGCGGTCGGCGTCGCTCGCCCGCTCGGCGGCCAGGCCCGCGGCGAGGGGCTCGAGCTGCAGGCGTACTTCGGAGATGTGGCCGAGATCGGCAATCTGCACCTCGGTGGCGAAGGTTCCGCGCCGGGGGTAGGCGACGATGAGGCGTTCGTGCTCCAGCCGCTTGAGTGCCTCGCGGACCGGGGTGCGCCCGAAGCCGAGCTCGGCGGCGATCCGGTCGTCGTTGATCGGCTCGCCGGGACGGATCCGGAGGGTCACCAGACGGTCCGCGATGGAGCGATAGGCCTGGTCGGCCAGCGTTCCAGGTCTCTCGGCGGCGAAGGTCGACGACGTCACACCCACATCCCTCCCTTGACGTGGCCCGATCCACTCTCCTAGCGTATCGCAACGGAGCCATTGATATATCAGTCGCCTTTCAGTCTCCCATCACTCGACGACTAGTCGTCCGGTTTCGTTCGAGGGAGTCCTCATGACTGTCCAGACCCCCGACCCGCGAGCGGCCCACTTCGCCGGCCTGGTCGCCGCGGGCCTGCACCCCTCGCCCGTGCCGCACGCCCACGTGGTGACCACGACCACCCACAAGACCCTCGGCGGCCCCCGCGGCGGGGTGATCCTGTCCACCGCCGACCTCGCCAAGAAGATCACTCCGCCGTCTTCCCCGGCCAGCAGGGCGGCCCCCTGGAACACGTCATCGCGGCGAAGGCCGTGGCCTTCAAGATGGCCGCCCAGCCGGAGTTCGCCGACCGTCAGCGCCGCACCCTGGAGGGCGCCGCCATCCTCGCCCGGCGGCTGCTCGCCGAGGACACCAAGGCCGCCGGCGTCAGCGTGCTCACCGGAGGCACGGACGTGCACCTGGTCCTGGTGGACCTGCGCCGCTCCGAGCTCGACGGCCGGCAGGCCGAGGACCGGCTGCACCGGATCGGCATCACCGTCAACCGCAACGCCGTCCCCTTCGACCCGCGCCCGCCCATGGTCAGCTCCGGGGTCCGCATCGGCACCCCCGCCCTGGCCGCCCGCGGCTTCGGCGCCGAGGAGTTCACGGAGGTCGCCGACATCATCGCGACGGCCTTTCTGCCCGGCTTCGACGACCGGGTGGCCGCCGCCCTGCGCGCACGCGTCCGGATCCTGACCGAGCGCTTCCCGCTGTACCCCGTCGACCCGCAGTTCGCGGCCCAGGAAGGCGCTCAGTGATGCACCCGTACGACAACGCTCAGGCCACACCCGGTGACGTCCTGCCCGACCACCCCGACTTCCTGTGGCGCAACCCCGACCCCAAGCCGTCCTACGACGTCGTCATCGTCGGCGGCGGCGGGCACGGCCTGGCCACCGCCTACTACCTCGCCAAGAACCACGGCATCACCGACATCGCCGTGCTGGAGAAGGGCTGGCTCGCGGGCGGCAACATGGCCCGCAACACCACCATCATCCGCTCCAACTACCTCTGGGACGAGAGCTCCGGCATCTACGAGCACTCGCTGAAGCTGTGGGAGACCCTCGAGGAGGACCTCGACTACCCCATCCTCTTCAGCCAGCGCGGCGTCCTGAATCTCGCCCACAGCCTCCAGGACGTCCGCGACAGCAAGCGCCGCGTCTACGCCAACCAGCTCAACGGCATCGACGCCGAGTGGCTGGAGCCGGAGGAGGTCGCCGAGGTCTGTCCCATCGTCAACACCTCGCCGGACGTGCGCCACCCGGTGCTCGGCGCCACCTACCAGCCGCGTGCCGGCATCGCCAAGCACGACTACGTCGCCTGGGGCTTCGCACGCCGGGCCGACGCCTACGGCATCGACCTGATCCAGGACTGCGAGGTCATCGGGATCGACGTCCAGGACGGCCGGGTGACGGGCGTGTGCACGACCCGCGGCCGTATCGCCGCCGGGAAGGTCGCCCTCGCGGGCGCGGGCCACTCCTCCGTGCTGGCCGCCATGGTCGGCCTGCGGCTGCCGCTGCAGAGCCACCCGCTCCAGGCACTGGTCTCGGAGCTGCTGGAACCGGTGCATCCGACCGTGGTGATGTCGAACGCCGTGCACGTGTACGTCTCCCAGGCCCACAAGGGCGAACTCGTCATGGGCGCCGGCATCGACAGCTACAACGGCTACGGCCAGCGCGGCTCCTTCCACATCCTGGAACGCCAGATGGCCGCCGCACTGGAGCTCTTCCCCGTCTTCGCCCGCGCCCACATGCTGCGCACCTGGGCCGGCATCGTCGACGTCACCCCGGACGCCTCACCCATCGTCGGCCTCACCCCCGTCGAGAACCTGTACCTCAACTGCGGCTGGGGCACCGGCGGTTTCAAGGCCACACCAGGAGTCGGCTGGGCCTACGCGCACACCGTCGCCACCGGCGAACCGCACCCCTACAACGCCCCCTTCAGCCTCGACCGCTTCACCACCGGCGCCCTGGTCGACGAACACGGCGCGGCCGCCGTCGCCCACTGACCACCGCCCCAGCCAAGGAGACCGACATGCAGCTCATCACCTGCCCCTGGTGCGGTCAGCGCGAAGAGATCGAATTCCACTACGGCGGGCAGGCGCACATCGCCTACCCCGAGGACCCGTACGCGCTCGACGACGAGCAGTGGGCCCAGTACGTCTTCTTCCGCGACAACCCCAAGGGCCCCTTCGCCGAGCGGTGGGTGCACGCGGCCGGCTGCCGACGCTGGTTCAACGCCCTGCGCGACACCGTCACCCACGAGTTCCTCGCGGTCCACGACATCCGCGCCCAGCACCCCCTCACCACCGGCACCGCACCTGCCGCACACCAGCGCAAGGGCCAGGAGGTCAGCTGATGACCAACCCGTTCCGGGCCCGCGGCCACGGTCACATCGACCGCGACACCACCCTCACGTTCACCTTCGACGGCCGCCCCTACGCCGGCCACCCCGGCGACACCCTCGCCTCGGCGCTGCTCGCCAACGGGGTGCACCACGTGGCCGGCAGCAGCAAGTACGCAAGGCCGCGCGGTGTCCTGGCCGCAGGTGTCGAAGAGCCCAACGCCCTCGTGCAGATCGAGGCCCCCTTCCCCGAGCCCATGCTCACGGCCACCACCGTGGAGCTCTACGACGGCCTCGTCGCCCGTGGTCTGTCCGGCCAGGGCCGCCTGAGCGGCGAGCCGGACCCGGCCCGCTACGACACCATGCACGCCCACTGCGACCTGCTGGTCGTCGGCGCCGGCCCCGCCGGTCTCGCCGCCACCCTGGCGGCCGCCCGGTCCGGCGTCCGCGTGATCCTCGTCCACGAACTCCCGCAGCCCGGCGGCTCGTTGCTGGGCAGCCAGGAACTGCTCGACGGCCGGCCCGCCACCGAGTGGGTCGGCGCCGTAGTCGCGGAACTCGACACCTGCCCCGACGTGCGGGTACTGCGGCGCACCACGGCCTTCGGCCACTACGACGACGGACTCGTCCTGGCCCTGGAGAAGCGCACCGACCACCTCGGTGCCGCGGCGCCCGCCCATGTCTCACGGCAGCGCGTCTGGCGTATCCGCGCGAAACAGGTCGTGTACGCCACGGGCGCCTACGAGCGTCCGGTCGCCTTCGACGACAACGACCGCCCCGGCATCATGCTCGCGGGTGCGGCGCGCACCTACCTCAACCGCTTCGGCGTCCTGCCCGGACGGCAGGCCGTCGTGTTCACCACCAACGACAGCGCCTACCCGGCAGTGCTCGAACTGGCCGACGCCGGCGTGCGCGTCGCCGCGGTGATCGACGCCCGCGACGACGTGCCGGCCCACTGGCGCACCGCCTGCGACGAGCGGGGCATCGACATCCGCGCGGGCCATGTCGTCACCGGAACCAGCGGCGTCGAACACGTCTCGCGGGCCCATGTCGCCCCCTTCGGCCAGGGCCGACTCGGCGACCGGCAGGGCATCGACTGCGATCTGCTGCTCGTCTCCGGCGGCTGGAACCCGGCCGTGGCCCTGTTCAGCCAGGCCCGCGGCAGCCTCCGCTACGACGCCGCGATCGGCGCCTTCGTCCCCGCCCAGGACCTGGACGCAGTCCGCACGGCGGGATCGGCCACGGGGACGTTCACCCTGGCCGGCTGTCTCGCCGACGGCGCGGACGCCGCCCGCCGGGCCCTGTCGGCGCTCGGCACGACCGGCCCGACGATCGCCCTGCCGGCCACGAGTCCGCAACCGGATGCAGCGCCCACCCGTGTGCTGTGGCGGGTCCCGAGCCCGCGCGACGGCCAGGACGGCGCCCACCAGTTCGTCGACCTGCAGCGCGACGCCCTCGTCTCCGACGTACTGCGGGCGACCGGGGCGGGCCTGAGGTCGGTCGAACACGTCAAGCGCTACACCACGATCGGCACCGCCCACGACCAGGGACGCACCTCCGGCGTGATGACGTCGGGCATCGTCGCCGAGGCGCTGGGCGTGGACGTCGCCGACCTCGGCACCATGCGCCTGCGTCCGCCCGCCGTCCCCGTGGCCTTCGCAGCGTTCGCGGGCCGCAACCGCGGGGAGCTGTTCGACCCGGTCCGCGTGACCGCGCTGCACCCCTGGCACGTCGAGCACGGCGCCCTGTTCGAGAACGTCGGCCAGTGGAAGCGCCCTTGGTACTACCCCAAGGCGGACGAGACCATGGAGGAGGCGGTGCTGCGCGAGTGCCGGGCCGCCCGCACCGGAGTCGCCATGATGGACGGCTCCACCCTCGGCAAGATCGACGTGCAGGGCCCGGACGCCGGCGTACTGCTGGACCGGCTCTACACGAACATGATGAGCACCCTGAAGGTGGGCCGGATCCGCTACGGCGTGATGTGCGGCGTCGACGGCATGGCCCTCGACGACGGCACCGTCATCCGGGTGGCCGAGCAGGAGTTCCTGCTCACCACGACCACCGGCAACGCCGCCAAGGTCCTCGAGTGGATGGAGGAGTGGCTCCAGACGGAGTGGCCCGACCTGCGGGTGCACCTCACCTCCGTCACCGAGCACTGGGTCACCATCCCCCTGGTCGGCCCCCGCTCCCGCGACGTGCTCGCCCTGGTGGCCCCCGGCCTGGACGTCGACAACGACGCCTTCCCGTTCATGTCCTGGCGCGCCGCGGACGTCGCCGGCATCCCGGCGCGGGTGTGCCGCATCAGCTTCTCCGGTGAACTTGCCTACGAGATCAACGTCCCCGCCTGGCACGGCATCACCGTCTGGAAGGCCCTGTTCGAGGCGGGCAGCCCCTTCGGCATCACCCCGTACGGCACCGAGACCATGCACGTGCTGCGCGCCGAGAAGGCCTACCCGATCATCGGTCAGGACACCGACGGCACCATCACGCCCCAGGACCTGGGCATGTCGTGGGTGGTGTCCAAGAAGAAGCCCGACTTCATCGGCAAGCGGTCCTTCTCGCGCCGGGAGAACCGACGCGACGACCGCAAGCAGCTGGTGGGCCTGCTGCCCGCCGACGAGCAGCTCCTGCTGCCCGAAGGCGCCCAGATCATCGCCACCAGCGACATCCCGGCACCGCCGGTCCCCATGCTGGGTCATGTCACCTCCAGCTACCGCAGCGACGCCCTGCGGCGCACGTTCGCCCTGGCCCTGGTGCGCTCCGGAACCCAGCGCATCGGCGACACCCTCTACGTCCCGCTGGACGGCCGGACGATCCCGGTGACCGTGACCGACCCCGTGCTCTTCGACAAGGAGGGAACTCGCCGTGACGGTTGAGACGCCCACTCGCTTCAGCCCGCTCGCCGCGTGGCAGGACCCCCTGGCGCAGCTGCCCACCGGGGTGCAGGTCCGGGAACTGCCCTGCCTGACCCAGCTCACCCTGCGGGTGGAACCCGGCAGCACCGCGGCCAAGGCCGTCGAGGCGGCCCTGGACATCACGCTGCCGGGCCCCGTGAGCGCCGAGATGTCGGGCGACGTCAAGGCGCTGTGGATGGGCCCGGACGAATGCCTGCTGGTCGCCCCCGACGGGCCGGCCGACGACCTCATCGGCCGGCTGCGGGCGGCCATCGGCGACGAGTTCGCCACCGTCACCGACGTCTCGGCCCAGCGCACGACCCTGGCGCTGTCCGGGCATCTGGTCCGCACGGTGCTCGCCCAGGGCTGCGCCGTCGACCTGGATCCGCGGGTGACGCCCGTCGGCTCGTGCCTGAACACGCTGCTGGCGCAGGCGCCGGTCACCCTGGTCGTACGCGGTGAGGCGGCCTCCAGCGTCTGGCTGCTGGTCCGCTCCTCGTTCGCGTCCTACCTGGCCACCTGGCTCGTCGACGCCTGCACGGAATACCGGGACGGCGACGGATGAGCATCAGCACACGGCAGTAACGACGTCACGGCGTGCAGGATGCTGCCGGGGTCAGCGGCCGCTGTACGCCGAGATCGTCCTGGTGGCCTCCGGCCACCCCGACTCCGGCCGCAGGCCGCGGCCCAGCACGCCGTTCGAGCACAGCGCCCGGAAACCGGCCCGGCGCCCCGCGTCCGCACGGCAGAACGAGTGACGCGGGGCGGCGCAGGCTGCCGCGGGACGGGTGTGCCGTTCACCGACGGCGGCGTCACGCAAGCGGTCGGCGTGCCTGACGTCCAGGACGAGGCGCTCCGGGTTGTGGAGCGTGAAGGCGTGGTAGACGGGGGTGGGCGCGGAACGCGGCCCCGAAGCCGACCACGCCCTCGAAGTCGCCGGTCAGGGCCAGCCCCTGAGCTGGGTCAGAGGGATCTTCACCAGCCTAGGGGCCTTCCGCCGGCGGCAACCCCTCGTTGAACAGGAGGTACGGAACTCCTGGCAGATCAGCTTGTGCGGCAAGGGAGTACTGGGGGACCCGAACGGGGTGCCATGTGGGGCCGTGCGATGCTGTGGTCCCTGAGAGGGAGTTCGACGCGGTGACGGGTCAGCGGAAGGCCACTTCGACGTGTAGGCCTCCTTCGAGGCCGGGGCGAGCGGTCAGCGTGGCGCCGTGGGCCTGGGCGATGGCGCGCACGATGGCGAGGCCGAGTCCGTGGCCGCCGGCGGGGCGCACGCGCGGGCTGGCGATCCGCTGGAACGGCTGGAAGAGCCGCTCGACCTCGGCAGGGGGGATGTCCGGGCCGGTGTTGCTGACCGCGAGCCAGGCCTCGTCTCCCACCAGGTCCGTGGTGATCTCGACGTGCCCGCCAGGGGTGTTGTGGCTCAGCGCGTTGTCGACGAGGTTGACCACCAGCCGTTCGATGAGCCGGGGGTCGCCGGTTGCAAGTGCCCGGCCGAGCGCGGCGTCGATGGTGATGCCGCGGCGTTCGGCCTGCTGCCTGCGGCCGGCGATGACGGTGGCGGCGATCTGGTCGAGATCGACCGATTCCCACTCCTCGACGCCGTGTTCGCCGGTGGCCAGGGTGAGCAGCGCCTCGATGAGGCGTTCTTGCTGATCGCCGAGGCGCAGTGCTTCTTCGCAGGCCCCCCGCAGGTCTTCAATGCCGGCTTCGGGGTCGGCGAGGGCGACCTGCAGGAGGGCGCGCTGTCCGGCGAGCGGGGTGCGCAGTTCGTGGGAGGCGTTGGCCACGAAGTGGCGCTGGGCCTCGAAGGACGCCTCCAGACGCGCGAAGAGGTCGTCGAGGGTGCTGCCCAGGTCGGTGAACTCGTCGCCCCGGCCGTCGAGGTCGAGGCGGCGGCCGAGGTTGCCTGCGGAGATCTCCTGGGCGGTGGTGGCGATGGCACGCAGGGGCCGCAGGAACCGTCCGGCCAGCCACCAGGCTCCGGCGAGCGCAACGGCAGCGGCGGCCAGCCCGATGGCGGCGGGGGCGAGGTCGAAGTGGCGGCTGCCGCCGACGTGGTCGACACCCGCAGGGGCGCCGGCGGGGGCCCGCGCTGCCGTGTGCCCGTACAGGAGGTTGGTTGCCAGGAGCACGGCGGCGAGCAGTGCGAGGAAGAACCCCGAATACAGCAGGGTGAGCTGGGCTCGGAGCATGGGCCGCCGCCTGCGGCGCAGCAGGGACATGACCTTCTCGTACGGGCGCATCAGGCGTGTCCGATCCGGTAGCCGCCTTCGCGGACGGTGTGGATGACCGGCGGGTTGCCGAGCTTTGCGCGCAGCCGGCGGATGGTCGTCTTGACGGCGGTGGTGAAGGGGTCGGCCCGCTCGTCCCAGACCCGTTCGAGGAGCTCTTCGGCGGAGACCGCGCGGCCGCCGGAGGCCAGGAGGCATTCGAGGACGGCGAATTCCTTCGGGCTGAGCTCAAGGCGCCGCCCGGCGCGCAACGCGACGCGCCGGGCCGGATCCAGGGTGAGGTCCGCCGCGCTCAGGGTGGGCGGCGTCGCCGGGGTGGAGCGGCGGGCCAGGGCGCGCACGCGGGCGACGAGTTCGGGGAAGTCGAACGGCTTGGGCAGATAGTCGTCGGCGCCCAGGCCGAGGCCGTCGACGCGGTCTTTGAGCGTGCTCGCCGCGGTGAGCATCAGCACCCGGCTGCCGCAGCCGTCGGCCACGATGCTCCGGCACACCTCATCGCCGTGGACGCCGGGCAGGTCCCTGTCCAGGATCACGACGTCATAGCGGGTGATCGCCAGGTGCTCCAGCGCGTCGCCGCCGTCCAGGACCACGTCCACCGCCATGCCCTCGCGGCGCAGGCCGGTGCCGATCGAGCGGGCCAGCACCTCGAAGTCCTCGACGACTAGCACTCTCACGAACGTCCTCCGCTTCGGTCCGGGCGGCTGCCTTCACCCCCACCATGCCAGGGCCCCGGTGTCAGCCCGGTGTCGGCAGCCGACACCGGGCTGACACCGGCCGTGTCGTACATCTACGTCGAGAGCTGTCGCCGAGACAAGGACGGACGAGCCCGTGAACGAGGCAACCATCGAAGTCACCGGTCTGCGTAAACGGTACGGACCCACGCTCGCCCTCGACGGCGTGTCCTTCACCGCCCCGCCCGGCAAGGTGACCGGCTTCATCGGCCCGAACGGGGCGGGGAAGTCCACCACGATCCGGGTGATCCTCGGCCTCGACGAACCCGACGAGGGCCGCGCCTGGGTGGGCGGACACGCCTATCAGGCGCTGAACCACCCGCTGCGCCACGTCGGGGCGCTGGTCGACGCCGCCGCCGTCCAGCCCAGCCGTACCGCGCGCAACCACCTGTTGTGGCTGGCCCGCTCCCAGCGCCTGGACGCCGGCCGGGTCGACTCGGTGCTGGGGCAGGTCGGCCTCACCGCGGCGGCCCGGCGCAAGGCGGGCGGCTTCTCGCTGGGCATGCGCCAGCGCCTCGGCATCGCGGCGGCGCTGCTCGGCGATCCGCCGGTGGTCATCCTGGACGAGCCGTTCAACGGCATGGACCCGGAGGGGATCGTCTGGATGCGCGCTCTGCTGCGCACCCTCGCTACCGAGGGCCGGGCCGTGCTCGTCTCCAGCCACCTGATGAGTGAACTGCAGGGCATCGCCGACCACATCGTGGCAATCGGACGCGGCAAGATCCTTGCCGACGCTGCCATCGAGGAGCTGCTGACCGGCGAGCAGGTGCTGCTGCAGACGCCGGCGCCGGCCGAGGCGGCCCAAGTATTGCAGCGCGCCGGGGGCGCCACGACGGTCCTCGACGACAGCACCCTGGGCATCTCCGCCCTCAGCGCCCGCCAGGTCGTGGAGGCCCTCGGCCGGTCCGGCGTGGCCTTCGCCGAGGTCAGCACCCGGCGGGCGACGCTGGAGGACGTCTACTTCCAGCTCACCAACGAAGAGACGGAGTTCCGCACCGGAACGGCGGTACGGCGATGACCACGACCACCGCCCCACCCGCGGCGGCCGGCACGCCCGAGCGGGCCCGTTTCACGGCCGTGCTGCGGGCCGAGTGGACCAAGTTCCGTACCGTACGAGGCTGGGTGATCGCCCCCGTCATGGCCGCCGTGCTGTGCGTCCTCTTCACCTATCTGGTCGCCAATGGCACTCACACCGACTACTGCACCGGCACCGGCGACTGCACGCCCGGCCACGCCTTCGTGCCCACCGGACCGGATGGCCAGGCGGTCGCCGACAGCTACTACACCGTCGGACGGCAGCTCACCGGCGACGGCACCATCACCACCCGGATCACCACGCTGACCGGCGTCACCTCGACCGCCCCGACCAGCGTCGCCCCGTCCCAGGCGCGGCAGACCCGCCCGGGCCTGACCCCCTGGGCCAAGGCAGGGATCCTGCTGCGCCCCAGCACCCGGCAGGGCTCGGCGTACGCCGCGGTGATGGCCACGGGCGGCCACGGCGACCGCTTCCAGTACAACTACGGTCACGACCACGCCGGCCGCCCCGGACGCGCGCCGCGCTGGCTGCGCCTGACACGCACCGGCAACACGCTCGCCGGGTACGACTCGGCCGACGGCACGACGTGGACGCGCATCGGCACCGCGCACTTGGCCGGGCTGCCGGCCACCGTCCACATCGGGCTGTTCGTCACCTCGCCGGTCTCCTTCCGATCCTCGGCCGACGGCTCGCGCACCCTGGCCACAGCCACGTTCGACCACACCGTCATCTCCGGGCACGCCACGCCCGGCGCCTGGCGCGGTCAGAACATCGGAGCCGGCGAGCAGGACTTCTACCCGACGCTGCGCTCCGGCGGCTACCACCGGGCCGGCGACTCCCTCGTCGTCAGCGGCTCCGGAGACATTGCCCCCGCCGTCGTCCAAGGGCTCCTCGGCGCCAACACGGCCGCCAGCAGCCAGCCCTTCGGGCTCACCGTCGCGCTGATCGTGCTCATCGTGGTGGCGGCCATGTTCATCACCGCCGAGTACCGCCGCGGCCTGATCCGCATCACCTTCGCCGCCATCCCCGGCCGGGGCCGCGTGCTGGCGGCCAAGGCCGTTGTCATCGGCGCGGTCGCCTTCGTGATCGCCGCCGTCGCCGCGGCGGCCTCCATCCCCCTCGGCGAGCACGTCCTGCACGCCAACGGGGCGTACGTCTTCCCGGCCGGCGCCCTGACCGTCGTACGCATCATCGCCGGCACCGCGGCCCTGTCCGCCATCACCGCCATCGCTGTGCTCGCCGTCGGCGCCATCACCCGCAAGAGCGCCGCCGCGGTCGCCGGGGGCATCCTGGTGTTCGTCCTGCCCTCGCTCATCGGCTCCCTCGGCTCCGGTGGCGCCGTGACGTGGCTGTACCGCCTTTCCCCGGCTGCGGGCCTGTCGGTGCTGCAGGCGCTGCCGCGATCGGCGCTGGTCGACTACCCATACACCTTCGGCAACGGCTACTACCCGCTCGCCCCTTGGGCCGGCCTCGGTGTCCTCGCCGCCTGGGCCGCGCTCGCCCTGGCGATCGCTGCTGTTGTGCTGCGCCGGAGGGACGCATGATCGCAGCGCTTCGAGCGGAGTGGACCAAGACGCGGACCGCCGGCGGCGGCGCGTGGCTGCTCGCGGGGGCCGTCGCCGTGACCGTCGCTCTCAGTGCGGGCATCGCCGCCGCCACCCACGTGTCAGCGCACAGCGGGCAGGAGGATCCCACCAAGGTCGCCCTGGGAGGCATCTACCTCGGCCAGGCGGTCGTCGCGGTGTTCGCCGTCCTGACCATCTCCGAGGAGTACGGCACCGGGATGATCCGCGTCAGCCTGGCCGCGGTGCCGCGCCGCCTGGTCCTGCTCGCCGCCAAGGCGGCCACCACCACTGCGCTCGCCCTCGCCGCGGGGGTCCTCGCAGTCACCGGGTGCCTGCTGGTGGGCCGGCTCATGCTCCCGGGGGCCGGGCTCGATCCGGCGCACGGCTATCCGCTCATCTCCCTCGGCGACGGCCCCACCCTGCGGGCCGCCATCGGCAGCGTCTGCTACCTCGTCCTGATCGGCCTGCTCGCCCTCGGCGTCGCTACCGTCGTGCGCGACACCGCCCCGGCGATCGCCGTCGTCATGGGCGTGCTCTACCTGCCGCCACTTCTTGCCCAGGCCTTCGCCGACCCGCTGCGGCGGCACATCGAGCAGATCGCACCCATGACGGCCGGACTCGCCGTCCAGGCCACCGCCACCGCCCACTCCGAGCCCATCGGCCCATGGGCCGGCCTCGGCGTCCTCACCGCATGGGCAGCCACATCGCTGCTGCTCGCCGCACTCCTGCTGCGCCGGCGCGACGCATGACCACCATCAGCACCGCCCACACTTCGGGCCGCACGGTTGCATCGGCGGGGTGTGGCGGCCACATCGGAAAATCAGTTCACTCATAACGGAAACATCTGTTGGACAGGTTTCCGGATGCCTCCGAGGATGTTTCGCGCGGTAGCACAGTCAACGCGACACCGGGATGGACTACCGCCTGAGTGGAGGCTGAAATGCCGAGTGAAGAGACCGAAGTAGTCGTCGTCGGGGCCGGTCAGGCCGGCGTGGCGATGAGCGAGCACCTGGGAGCCCATGGCATACCGCACATAGTCCTGGAGCGGCACCGCATCGCCGAGCGCTGGCGCTCGGAGCGATGGGACTCCCTGGTCGCCAACGGGCCCGCGTGGCACGACCGCTTCCCGGGACTGGAGTTCACCGACGTCGATCCGGATGCCTTCGCCTCGAAGGAACAGGTCGCGGACTACTTGGTCGCGTACGCCGAGAAGGTCGGTGCCCCGGTCCGCTGCGGCGTCGAGGTGACCGAAGTGCGCCGGCACGCAGGCCGGCCCGGCTTCCGGGTCGAGACGTCGGAGGGCTGCGTCGACGCCCGATTCGTCGTGGTCGCGACCGGACCGTTCCAACGGCCCGTGATCCCGCCCATCGTCCCGGACGGCGCCGTGCCCGTGCAGATCCACTCCAGCGGGTACCGCAACCCGGAGCAGCTCCCCGAGGGCGCGGTCCTCGTGGTCGGGGCCGGCTCCTCGGGGGTCCAGATCGCCGACGAGCTGCGCCGCTCCGGTCGCCGGGTCCTCCTCTCCGTAGGACCGCACGACCGTCCTCCCCGCCAGTACCGCGGACGTGACTTCTGCTGGTGGCTCGGTGTGCTCGGCATCTGGGACACGGAGACGCCTCCCCAGGGCGCCGAACACGTCACCATCGCGGTCAGCGGCGCCCGCGGCGGCCACACCGTGGACTTCCGGGCCCTGGCCGGCGCCGGCATCGAACTCGTCGGCATGACCGCGTCCTACGACGCCGGCGTCCTGCGCTTCGCGCCGGACCTCGCCACGAACATCGCGCTCGGCGACGACAAGTACCTGGCCTTCCTGAAGGCGGCCGACGAGTACGTCGAGCGCAACGGGCTGGACCTCCCCGAGGAGCCCGAGGCCCACGTCCTCGGGCCGGACCCGGACTGCGTGACCAGTCCCCTCCTGGAGCTGGACCTGGCCGAGGCCGGCGTCACCTCGATCGTCTGGGCGACGGGCTTCGCCGCCGACTACGGCTGGCTGAAGGTCGACGCGTTCGACGAGAACGGCCGCCCGAGCCATCGGCGAGGAGTGTCCTCCGAGCCCGGCGTCTACTTCCTGGGCCTGCCCTGGCTGTCCCGCCGCGGCTCCAGCTTCATCTGGGGCGTGTGGCACGACGCCCGGCATGTCGCCGACCACATCGCGACCCAGCGGGGCTACCTCGCGTACGGCACCACCGACCGACCCGTCGCCGCGCAGGCGACCGGGAAGAACTGAGGAGCAGAGGATGACGTCCACGAGCGGGGGCCGCCAGGCCAAGGCCCCGATCGTCGCCGGCGGGCACACCCGGATCCGCCCGTTCAACACGCGCGACACCTATCCCGAGCAGAACCTCGACAACGACCTCTGCCAGGCCGTCGTCGCCGGCGACACCGTGTATGTCCGGGGCCAGATCGGCCAGGACCTCGACACCAGCGAGTCCATGGGCATCGGCGACGCCGAGGCGCAGGCCGAGCAGGCCATGGCCAACATCAAGATGCTGCTCGAAGAAGCGGGCAGCCGCATGGAACACCTGGTCAAGCTGACGATCTATCTGATCGACCCGCGCTACCGCGAGGCGGTGTACCGCACCGTGGGGCGCTGGACGAAGGGCGTGCACCCCATCTCCACCGGCCTGGTGGTCTCCGCCCTCGCCCGCCCGGAGTGGCTGTGCGAGATCGACGCGATCGCCGTGATCCCCGAGGAGGACCGGGCATGACCATGTCCCTGGTGGTGCGCGACGGCGAGCGGTTCGGCATCGTGGTCAGCTCCTCGTCCCCGGCGGTCGCGGCCCGGGTCGCCCATCTGCGGCCCGGACTCGGCGCGGCGGCCTCGCAGAACGTCACCGACCCCACGCTCGGCGCGAGCCTGCTGGACGGGCTGGCGGACCACGGCGACGCGGAACGCGCCCTGGCCGACGTCATCGGCGCGGCGCGCAACGCGAAGACCATCGCCCACCGGCAGCTGACGGTGCTGGGCCGCTCCGGTCCCGGGTTCGCGTACAGCGGCTCGCGGACGCTCGGCAAGCACGCCTCGGCCACCGCCGACGGTGCCGTGGCGGCCGGCAACATGCTGGCCGGCGAGCACATCCCCGGCGTTCTCCTCGACGCCTATGCCGCGGCCTCCGGGGACCTGGAGGAGCGCCTGCTCGCCGCACTGAGGGCCGGCGTCGCGGCCGGCGGCGAGGAGGGGCCGCTGCACTCCGCGGGCCTGGCGGTCGTCGCGGACGTGGACTGGCGGGTGACCGACCTGCGGGTGGACTGGGCCGACGATCCCGTGGACCGGCTCGGCGGACTCCTCGACGTCTGGCTGCCGCAGCGGGACGACTACGTGCGGCGCGGACTCGACCCCGCCTCCGCTCCCTCCTACGGCGTCCCGGGCGACCTGTGACGGGCGCGCTGAAAGAGGCCGCCCGGCGGGCCGTCGACCGTCGTGCCGAGGAGCTGATCGGCCTCTCCGAACGGCTGCACGCCGACCCGGAGACCGCCTGGGAGGAGCACCGGGCCGCCGCCGCCGTACCAGAACTGCTGGACCGCGCCGGATTCGCCGTCACCTCCTCCTACCTGGGACTCGACACCGCCTTTCACGCACGGTTCGGCCGCGGGCCGGTGCGGATCGCGCTGTGCGCCGAGTACGACGCGCTGCCCGGCCTCGGCCACGCGTGCGGGCACAACCTCATCGCGGCGTCCTCGGTGGGCGCCGCGCTCGGCCTGGCCGCCGTCGCCGACGACGCCGGCCTCACCGTCGAGGTCTACGGCACCCCGGCAGAGGAAGGCGGCGGCGGCAAGATCGAGATGCTCGACCGGGGTGCCTTCGCCGGGGTGGACCTGGCGATGATGGTGCACCCGGCGCCGGTCGACGTCGCCGAGGCCCGGCCGTTCGCGGTCAGCCACTCCAAGGTCACCTACACCGGGAAGTCCGCGCACGCCGCGGCCTATCCGGAGGCCGGGGTCAACGCGGCCGACGCCTTCACCGTGGCCCAGGTCGCGATCGGCCTGCTGCGCCAGCAGCTGCCGGCCTCGGCCCGGGTGCACGGCGTGGTCACCCACGCCGGGGACGCCCCGAACGCCATCCCGGATCGGTCGGCCGGCCGGTGGTACGTGCGGGCGGAGACGCTCGCCGAACTCGCCGAGCTGGAACCACGGGTCATGCGGGCCTTCGAGGCCGGTGCCCTCGCGACCGGCTGCGAGCTGGAGATCGAGCCGGAGAGCAAGCCGTACGCGGAGTTCCGCACGGACGAGACCGCCCTCGGCCACTACCGTGCGAACGCCCTCGCCCTGGGCCGGGAGTTCGCACCGCCCGGCCAGGCCGCCCGGATGAATCGCGCCTCCACCGACATGGGCAACGTCTCGCAGGTGGTGCCGGCCAGCCACCCCTACATCGGCATCGGTTCCCTGCCCGCCACCAACCACCAGCACGAGTTCGCCGCGTACTGCGTGGGCGGGACGGCACAGCGCGCCCTGCTCGACGGGGCGATCGCGCTGGCCTGGACCGGCGTGGACCGCAGCGCGCCGGCCGGGGGAGACCGCGGCGCGCCGGCCGGGGGAGCGGCGGCATGACCGTTCCGTCCGCTGCCCCCGGCCCCCTCGATCCCCGACGACCCCGAGGACACCGATGCCCCTGACTTCCGGCCGCCGGCGCACCGCCCCGGCGGACCACGAGCACCGCACGCGCACGGAGCACGACATGCTCGGCGACGTCGACGTGCCGGCGGACGCCTACTACGGCGCGCACACGGCCCGGGCGGTGGCCAACTTCCCGATCACCGGGGAGACACTCGCCGCCAGGCCGCACCTGATCGCCGCCCTGGCGGCGGTGAAACAGGCCGCGGCCCGCGCCAACGCTCAGGTCGGCGCCCTGGACCCCGCACTGGCCTCGGTGATCGAGGACGCCTGCGCCGAGATCCGCGACGGCGCGCTGCGGGAGCAGTTCGTGGTCGACCTCATCCAGGGCGGCGCGGGCACGTCGACCAACATGAACGCCAACGAGGTCATCGCCAACCGCGCGCTGGAACTGCTCGGACGCCACCGGGGCGCGTACGCGGTCCTGCATCCCCTCGACCACGTCAACCTCGGACAGAGCACCAACGACGTCTATCCGACCGCGGTGAAACTGGCGCTGGACGCGCACATCGCCGAACTGCTCGTCGCCCTGGCCGGCTTGCGCGAGGCCTTCGCGGCCAAGGCGGCCGAGTTCGCCGACGTGCTGAAGATGGGGCGCACCCAGCTGCAGGACGCCGTACCCATGACGCTCGGCCAGGAGTTCGGGGCGTTCGCCGCCACCCTCGCCGAGGACGAGCAGCGGCTGTCGGAGGCCAGGCACCTGCTGCACGAGCTGAACCTCGGCGGCACCGCGATCGGCACCGGACTCAACGCCCGCCCCGGATACCGGGAGCGCGCCATCGAGCACCTGCGCCGGCTGACGGGCATGGCGACCCTGGTGTCCTCACCCGACCTCATCGAGGCCACCCAGGACGTCGGTGTCTTCGTCCAGCTGTCCGGCGTGCTCAAGCGCATCGCCGTGAAACTGTCCAAGATCTGCAACGACCTGCGGCTGCTCTCCTCGGGGCCGCAGGCCGGCCTCGGCGAGATCGACCTCCCCGCACGGCAGGCCGGGTCGTCCATCATGCCGGGCAAGGTGAACCCGGTGATCCCCGAGGCGGTCAACCAGATCGCCTTCGAGGTCATCGGCAACGACGTCACCGTCACCCTCGCCGCCGAGGGCGGCCAGCTCCAGCTCAACGCCTTCGAGCCGGTCATCTACCGGAGCCTGAGCGCCGGCCTCGACCACCTCACCGCGGGGATCGACGTCCTCACCGAACACTGCGTGCGCGGCATCACCGCCAACCGGCACCGGCTCGCGGAGACCGTCGCCGCCTCCACCGGAGTGGTCACCGCGCTCAGCCCCGCACTCGGCTACGAGACCGCCTGCGCCATCGCGCTGGAGGCGCACCACACCGGCCGGCCCGCGCTCGACCTCATACGCGAGCGCGAGCTGCTCACCGAGGCGGAACTCCGCGAGCTCACCACTCCCGCCTCCCTGACCGGACGGCCCACGGTCTGAGCCACGGCACCGGATTCTCCATCCCTCTCCCCAAGGAGGCGCGTATGCGCACCAGTAACATCGCCGCCACGACGACCCAAGCCGCGGCGGCCACCGACGTGGTCGCGCTGCGCAGGAGCGTCGCCGCGGGAGCCATCGGCGTGTTCGTGCACTGGTTCGACTGGGCTGCCTACGCCTATCTCGCCGGTACCGTCGCCACCGTCTTCTTCCCCGCCGAGAACAGCACCACCGGACTGCTGGCCGTGTTCGGGGTGTTCGCCGTGTCGTTCGGCATCAGGCCGATCGGTGCCCTGGTGTTCGGACCGCTCGGCGACCGGATCGGCCGCAAGCGCACCCTGTCGCTGGTCATCTTCATGATGTCCGGCGCGACCCTGACGATCGGTCTGCTGCCGGGCTACGCCTCGATCGGGATCGCCGCGCCGGTGCTCCTGGTGGTCCTGCGCCTGATCCAGGGCTTCGCCGCGGGCGGCGAGTTCGGCAGCGCGGCGAGCTTCCTCGCGGAGAGCGCGCCCCGGCGCCGCCGCGGATTCGGGGTGAGCTGGCTGGAGGTCGGGTCCCTGCTGGGCTTCCTCGCCGGCTCGTTCGTCTTCCTGCTGCTGTCCGCGGGGCTCGACGAGGACCAGCTGGTCTCCTGGGGCTGGCGCATCCCCTTCCTCGTCGCCGCGCCGCTGGGTGTCATCGGATTCATCATCCGCAACAAGATCGAGGACACCCCGGAGTACCGGGCCCTGGAGGCCGGCGACTCGATCCCGCGCAGCCCCGTGCGGGAGCTGCTGCGCTCCCACAAGCGGCAACTGCTCCAGGCGGCCGGCCTGATGGCGGCCATGCACGTGCCCTTCTACGCCGTGCTGACCTACCTCGTCACCTATGAGACCGACCACCTGGGGCACTCGGCCGACGGCGCCGCCCTGCTGTCCACGGTGATCTCGCTGCTGGGGCTGGTGCTCGTGCCGCTGTTCGGCCTGCTGTCCGACCGGGTGGGACGCAAGCCGGTGTTCGTCGGCGCGACGGCGGCCCTGCTGGTCGTCTCCACCCCGGCCTTCCTCCTGATGCGGACCGGGCTCGCCGGGACCTGGGTCGCCGGTCTGCTGCTCGGCGTGATCCTGGCGGCGATCCTCGGCACGTACGCGGTGTGGTCGGCGGAGACCTTCCCCACCAGGACACGTCAGAGCGGTCTGTCCATCGCCTACAACGTCACGGCCGCCCTGTTCGCCGGCACCGTGCCGTACCTGATGACGGTGCTCATCTCCGCCACCGGCAGCACCCTGGTGCCCGGACCGTACCTGATGGTGTTCGCCGCCTGCGGTCTGGTCGCCGCACTGTCCCTGCGGGAGACCGCCGGTTCCGCCCTGCTGCGCCCGGAGGACGTGCGGGAAGCGGCGGGCACGGAGGTGCGCTGACCAGCGCCGTATAGGGTCGGCGCGGACACGGTCACCGGGCACTAGGGTCACGCATGACGTCACCAGTGGGTTTCACACTCGTTCAGCTCCGCTACTTCCTCGTCGCGGCCGAACGCGGGTCGATGACGGAGGCGTCGGCGGAGCTGCACATCGCCCAGTCCGCCGTCTCCGCGGCCATCCACAACCTGGAGCGGGACCTCCAGGTGCAGTTGTTCATCCGCCGCCGGGGCCGGGGGCTGACCCTCACACCCGCCGGGGAGCGGCTCCGCCAGCAGGCCCGGGATCTGCTGGCCCGCGCCCGTGAGGTCGAACGGGAGGCCCGGGGGGACGGCGAGACCATCACCGGGCCGGTGGCCGTCGGCTGTTTCGTGACCCTGGCCCCCTCCTATCTGCCGCCCCTGTTCAGCGAGTGCACCAGACGCCATCCGGGCATCGAGATCGACGTGGTGGAGGCGGAGACGGACCAGCTCGTCCACGCCCTGGTGACGGGACGCATCGACTTCGCCCTCACCTACGGTCTCGGTCTGTCGGCCGAGCCGGACCTGATCAGCGAGACGATCGCCGTCGCTCCCGCCTATGTCATCGTGTCGGCCGATCACCCGCTGGCCGGCCGGGGCAGTGTGGAGCTGGCCGAACTGTCCGGGGAACCGCTCGTCCTGCTGGATCTTCCCCACAGCCGCGACTACTTCCGCTCGCTGGTGGCCGCCACCGGCACCGCGCCCGATGTCCGCTACCGCACCCAGAGCTACGAGACCGTACGCTCCCTGGTGGCCCGGGGACTGGGCTACTCCGTGCTCAACCAGCGGCCGGCGACCAGTCAGACCTACGGCGGCGGCGAGATCGCGGAACTCCAGCTCCGGGACGGCGGCCCCCCGCTCGAAGTCAAGATCGCCTCGGTGCGGGGCATGAACCAGACCGCCCGCGCCCGCGCGGTGATGGACCTGCTGCGGGAGATCGCCGCGCCGCCCGCCGAGGACTGAGCCGGCAGCCACCCACGGGTCAGCTCCCGGGCGGTGGCCGGCGGGACTCTTCCTAGGGGGTGTCTCGTCGATCATGCCGGGCTCGCGGCGCCTGGCACCGCACCTCGCGGCGTTGTCGTCGGTCGCCGATGCTCCGCATCGACTCCCTCCTCCGCCTTGCGATGTACGGCACCAGCCACCGCTCCCTGATCCGCCCTGATCGACGAGACACCCCCTAGAGATCCGTGCGGCCCGTCACCGCCCGCGCATGGGCCACAAGGAGCTCACGGGCCCTGTCGGGACGCAGCGCCGCGTTGTGGCTGACGATGTGCAGGCCGTAGCCGTCCTCCAGTGCCACCAGACTGTGCGCCAGATCGTGCGCGGACGCGGCGAGGGAGAAGGCACCGGTCGCGGCGCCGACCTCCAGGGCGGTCGTGTACAGCGCGACCTCCCGGGCGAACAGGGAGGTCATCAGCTCGGCGTGGCCCGGGCTGCGGCCGGCGCGCCGGTGCAGTTCGTACAGCAGCCCGTGGACCGGATCGTCCGTCATGCTCGGCAGACCGCTGTGCAGCAGGGCCCGCAGCCGCGCTGCCGGATCCTCGGCAGGGGCCTCCTCGTAGGCCCGCTGCCGGGAGGCCAGGTAGCTCTCGACGGCGCCCCGGTGCACCTCCAGGACGAGGTCGTCCAGCTCGGGGTAGTAGTACAGGACCGAGCCCTGGGAGACGCCTGCCGCGTCCGCGATGTCCTTGATGCGCAGGCCCTCGAGCCCGCGCTCGGCGATCGCCTGCCCCGCGGCGGAGACGAGGGCCTGCCTACGTGCCGTCTGGTTGCGTGGTCTTCCGGCTTTCCCCATGGAGATCGATTCTCTGTCATCCGTATCAGTCTTCGCAAGAAGTTCCCGCCAGAAGCATTGACGGCTGCTTCCCCTATTGTTTGAATCTCGACTCAAAGAAATCGCCCCAGGCGCTCCTTGCCGAGCCCCTCGCGCCTGACGCGCCCGCCGACCTGAGACGGCATCCCTCGGGCGGCCCGGGCCGCACCTGATCCGCACCGGCACCGGTTCGCCCACGTCCCACGACGCGATCGAAGGCCACACACATGCAGTCGTACGACCACTGGCGGCAGCGCGCCGCCGACCTCACGCCACGCACACGCCTGTTCATCGACGGAGCGTGGACCGACCCCACCGAGGACCGGTGGATCCCAACCGTGAACCCCGCGACCGGCAAGACCACCGCCCACGTGGCGGCCGGCTCGGCCGGCGACGTCGACCGGGCCGTGACCGCGGCCCGCACCTCCTTCGAGGACGGCCGCTGGTCGCGCACCGCGCCCGCGCAGCGCAAGCGGGTCCTGCTCGCCCTCGCCCGTCTCATCGAGGAGAACAGCGAGGAACTCGCCCTCTGCGACACCCTCGACATGGGCAAGCCGATCGCCGAGTCCCACGGCACCGACGTGCCCGGCGCGGCCGGCGTCTTCGCCTGGTACGCGGAGGCCGCCGACAAGCTCTACGACGAGGTCGCCCCCGCCCCGCCCGGCAACCTCGCCCTCGTCCGCCGCGCCCCGCTGGGCGTCGTGGGCGCGGTGGTGCCCTGGAACTTCCCCCTGGACATCGCGAGCTGGAAGCTGGCGCCCGCCCTGGCCGCGGGCAACAGCGTCGTCCTGAAGCCGGCCGAGCAGTCCCCGCTGTCGGCGCTGCTGCTGGCCGAACTCGCCTCGGCGGCCGGCCTTCCCGACGGTGTGCTGAACGTCGTACCCGGCCCGGGGGAGACGACCGGGCGGGCGCTCGGCCTCCACCCGGACGTGGACACCCTGGTCTTCACCGGCTCCACCGCCGTGGCCAAGCGGTTCCTCGCCTACGCGGCCGAGTCCAACATGAAGCAGGTGTGGCCGGAGGCCGGCGGCAAGAGCCCCAACGTGGTCTTCGCCGACGCCGACCTCGAGGCCGCCGCCGAGCGCGCCGCCTGGGGCTTCGTCTACAACTCCGGCCAGGTGTGCTCCGCCAACACACGCCTGCTGGTCGAGGCCTCGGTCGCGGAGGAGTTCACGGCCGCGGTCGCCGAACACGCCCGCGGCTGGCTGCCGGGCGACCCGCTCGACCCCGCGACCCGTCTCGGACCGCTCGTCGACGAGGCCCAGGTCGAACGCATTCTCGGGGCCCTGCGCTCATCGGGCGGCACGCTCGTGTGCGGCGGCACGCGCCCCGACCGTGACGGCGCCTACCTCGACCCCACCGTCGTCACCGGCCTCGGACCCGACGCCCCGCTCGTCCGGGACGAACTGTTCGGCCCCGTGCTGACCGTACTGCCCTTCCGCGAGGAGGCCGAGGCGGTGCGCCTCGCCAACGACTCCGCCTACGGACTGGCCGCATCCGTGTGGACCCGGGACCTCGGACGGGCCCACCGCGTCGCCGACGCCCTGCACGCGGGCACCGTGTCCGTCAACACCGTCGACGCGCTCAGCCCGCTCACCCCCTTCGGCGGCTTCAAGCAGTCCGGCCACGGCCGCGACCTCTCCCTGCACTCCTTCGACAAGTACACCGGACTGAAGACGACCTGGATCGCGCACTCCTGACCGAGCGGACGTCAACAGACCTCCCGACCACCCCGACCACCCCGCCCACCTCCGGTACCGAACAAAGGACGCACCACCGATGACCCTCGACGCCGCAGACCTCACCCGGCTGGACCGAGCGCACATCATCCACCCGTACCTGCCGGGCAGCGCCACCGAGCGCGTCGTCATGACCTCCGGATCCGGCTGCCGCCTCACGGACACCGAGGGCCGTGGGTACCTCGACGCCACCGGCGGCCTCTGGCTCGCCCAGATCGGCCACGGCCGCACCGAACTCGCCGACGTGGCGCACGAGCAGATGAAGAAGCTGGAGTACTTCACCAGCTTCTGGGAGTTCTCCAACGAGCGCGCCATCGAACTGGCCGCGCGCCTGGCCTCCCTCGCCCCCGACCCCCTGAACCACGTCTACTTCACCTCGGGCGGCTCCGAGGGCAACGAGGCGGCCATCAAGATGGCCCGCTACTACCACCACCGGCGCGGGGAGAGCAGCCGGACCTGGATCCTGGCGCGCAGCAAGGCCTATCACGGCATCGGCTACGGCGGCGGCTCGGCCACCGGCTTCCCCCTCTACCACGAGGGCTTCGCCCCGATGATGCCGCACGTCTCCCACCTCACGCCCCCGTGGCCGTACCGCCGCGAGCTCTACGGCGACCAGCCGCTGACCCCGGAGCAGGTCACCGACTTCCTCATCCGCGAACTGGAGGAGCGCATCGAGGAGATCGGCCCGCACAACATCGCCGCGATGATCGGCGAACCCATCATGGGCGTCGGCGGCATGCTCGTCCCGCCGGCCGACTACTGGCCCCGCGTGCGCGAGGTCCTCGACCGGCACGGCATCCTGCTGATCTTCGACGAGGTCGTCACCGCCTACGGCCGCGTCGGAAAGTGGTTCGCCGCCCAGTACTTCGGAGTCACCCCGGACATCATCGTCACCGCCAAGGGCATCACCTCCGGCTACGTCCCGCTCGGCGCCCTCCTGGTCGGCGACCACGTCGCCGAGGTCATGCTGCGCGACCACGGCTTCCCCATGGGTTACACCTACAACGGCCACCCCGTCGCCACCGCGGTGGCCACTTCCAACCTGGACATCATCGAGAAGGAGGGCCTCCTCGCCCGCGCGACGAGCATCGGCTCCTTCCTGCACGCCGAACTGCAGGCGCAGCTCGGCGAGTTGCCGATCGTGGGCGAGATCCGCTCCGTCGGCATGATGCTCGCCGTCGAACTCGTCGCGGACCGCGCCACCCGCGCACCCCTGCCCCTGAACCCCGACCGGATGCCGCACGACGTCATCCGCCGAGAGACGGGCGTGATCGTGCGCGACTCCGCGCACAGCCTGGTGCTGTCCCCGCCGCTCATCATGACCGAGGCCGAGGCCAAGGAAGCGGCCTCCGCCCTGCGCGGCGTCCTGGAGCGCACCGAGCCCACCGGCGAGATCCGGGCCGCCTGACGCCTTTCCCGGGAGGCCCGGCCCCGACCGGGCCCCCCGGGCAGGACCCGGCCCAGTACCACCCGACACGGACCCCACACCGTAGCGGCGCACCGCACGCGCCCCCTCGCAGTCACTCCTCTCCCTCCCTAGGAACTGCCCGTGTCCTCCAATGTCTCAACCACCGAACCACGCGCATCCCGGCCCGAGGCGGGCGCCCTGCAGCGCAGCCTCAAGCGCTTCGACATCACCGCCATGGCCATCGCCGCGGTCATCTCCTTCGACACCGTCGGGCAGATCGCCACCGGCGGCGGAGAGGCCGCCACCTGGACCGCGGCCATCGCCGTGTTCTTCCTCGTCCCTTACGCCCTGCTGTTCGCCGAGACCGGCGCCGCGTTCCCCCAGGAAGGTGGCCCGTACGTCTGGGTCAAGCTCGCCCTCGGCCGTCCGGCGGCCGCACTCACCACCCTCATGTACTGGGTCACCAACCCCATCTGGCTGGGCGGCTCACTGGTCTTCCTCGCCGCGCAGACCTGGGACGGCTTCGTCTTCCACCTGGGCTCGGGCACGGTGGCCGACTACACCTTCAAGCTCCTGTTCGTCTGGATCGCCATCCTCACGGCCGTCGTCTCCCTGCGCCGCGGCAAATGGATCACCACCGCGGGCGCGGCCATGAAGGTCCTGGCCCTCGCCGCGTTCACCCTCACGGCCATGCTCTACGGGGTACGGCACGGCTTCCACGGCCTGACCGACACCAGCTTCACCCCGACCACCGCAGGCTTCCTCGCACTTGTGCCGATCCTGCTGTTCGCCTACGTCGGCTTCGAAGCACCCAACGCCGCCGGCGAGGAGATGCACGACCCGCAACGGGACGTGCCCGCCGCCCTCGGCCGCTCCGCCGCGGTCGCCGCCTGCTGCTACCTGCTCCCGGTCCTCGCCCTTCTGGCCGTCGTCCCCGCCCACCAGGTCACCGGCATCGGCGGCTTCATGGAAGGCGCCCGCCTCGTCTTCGGCGTCTACGGCGGTGCGGCCGGCCCCCTGCTGAAGACCACCGCGGTCATGTTCGTCTTCGCCCTGCTCACCCAGGGCAGCGCCTGGATGATCGTCAGCGACCGAATGCAGGCCATGGCCGCGGCCGACGGCGGCTTCTTCACCCGCGCCCTCGGCACCTTCCATCCGCGGCTCGGCACGCCGGTGCGCACCAACCTGCTCTCCGGAGCCGTCGCCACGGTGTTCATGCTCGCCGCCATGCGGTTCGCGAACGGCGACGCGGCCGACGTGTTCGCCGTGGTGCTCACCGTCGCGGTCACCACCTTGCTGCTGTCCTACCTGGTCGTCATCCCCGCACTGGTCCTGCTCAGGATCCGCCGTCCGGACGTCCCGCGGCCCTATCGCGTCCCCTTCGGCACGCGCGGCTTCCTGCTCTGCGGAGCGCTCGTCTACGCCTGGATCCTCATCGGGTCGTGGTCGGCGCTCTTCCCCGGAGTGCTGGAACAGCTCTTCGGCATCGACTACGTCTTCCACGACGTCTGGGGCGTCTCCCGCACCTCCTTCGAGGCGTTCACCCTCGGCACCGTCGTCGCACTGCTGATCGTCGGCGCGATCGGAGTGGCGGTGGCCCGCCGAGAGAACACGGCACGGGCCGCAGGCGGCGAGGCCGGTACCTCGTAGAGGTCGACGGCCTGCGGGTGACGCAGCCTCAAGGGCATGACCGGGTCGCTCGAAAACCGGTGGAGCACCGCGGCTGCGCGCCGCTACCGTGCAGCCGAGCCCAGTCGTCTGGTGAAGGACGTGCCGTTGTACACCCTGTGAGACCTCCCGAGCGCTGATTCGTCGCGCGTCGCGCATGTGCGCCGCGCTGCTTCCTGCTGCGGACTTCTCACTGAAACCGGTGTACTTCTGTGCTCAATAGCTGGGTGGTCATGCCCACCTGCCTGCCGACCGTTCTCCGCCGTTGCCACACGTGCTCGTCGGAGCGCTTCCGGGCCAACGGCAAGTTTCGCGTCAACGCGAACCACAAGCTTCTCGACGCCTGGCTCCTGGTGCTCTGCACCGTTTGCGGGGACACGGCGAAGCTCACCGTCCTGGAGCGGACGAATGTGCGCTCCGTCCGACCTGAGCTGCTGGACCGGATGCACGACAACGATCCTGGGCTGGCAGCCGAGCTGCTCCAGGATCCGGTCCTGCGGCGCCGTAACCGCATCGCCCTCGACTGGGCGGGCGCCTGGCGTCTCGACACCGGCGGATCGGATCACCTGGACCGCGAGGTGATCGACGTCTCGGTCCGCTTCGCGGCGCGGATCCCCGTGCGGCCGGTGCGCCTGATCGCCGAAGGCTGCGGTCTTGCGCGGGCCGAGGTCGAGAGGCTGATCACGGAGGGGAGACTCGTCTCGGCGGTGCGGCTGAGCGGCAAGCTCTCCGACGGCTTCACCTTCACCCTCAAGCGCTGAGCCCTCCACAGGACCAGGGGCCTGTCCGGCGAGATCCGCCGGACAGGCCGCGAAGGTGGAAGCGATGCCGCGGGCTCCGTCAGAGTTCCTCGACGAAGTACGGCTCGACCGTCATCCAGCCGTTGCCCGCGGCGCCGTTCAGCCGGCCGGTGGAGTTCTTCGACAGGGTGTACCAGGAGTCCACGTAGTCGGGGTCATCGGTGAACCAGGAGTCGGGCATCGCGCTCAGCAGCGCGTTCACCAGGGGGATGTAGGTTCCCTGGTCGGTCACCGTGAGCAGGGCCGTGGTGAGCGCCTGGGCCAGCGCCTTGTAGTTGGTGCCGTCGTCGTCCTCCATCATGACGACGTCGGCGAGGTTGTACTTGTAGTTCGACCAGTTGACCAGGATCTGGTTCGGGTAGTAGACGGTGTTGTCGTCGTCCAGGTACGGCATGTCGACCGAGTCGACGCGCACTTTGCCGTCCAGACCGAAGCCGGTCACCAGGGAGAACATCTCGGCTCCGCCCTTGAACCAGGGCTCCTCGTCGTCCTTCACCTCGACGCCGGTGACCTTGGTGGCCCACCAGCCCGCCGCGTCGAGAGTGCTCACGGGTTTGTCCGGCAGCCGGTCGAGTCCGCCCGCGGCGAGCGCGTCACGCAGCACTGCCATCCCGGCCCGGTGAGCCTTGGAGACGTCGATGTCCAGGACGTAGAGCGGACGTTCGGGTACCCGGGCGGTGTCCACGGTGTGACGGCCGCCCTGGCTGTCGTAGGCCGTGAGAGTCGTGGCGTGGTCGTCGGCTGCCGCGACGGCGACCCAGGGGGTGGTGTCGGCACGCAGTCGCGCGCGCATGGAGGGCGCACCCAGACGTACACGCAACAGCGATCCCGTCGACTCGGGCAGCCCCTTCAGGGCCGTGATTCGTCGGTCGGCGGCGGAGACCGAAGCCCGCAGACGGCCGCCCGCCGTATCGACGGCCTGGCCGGCCAGCGCCTGCAGATCCACCTCTCGTGTGCCGAGCGCGGCCGAGCGCACCTGCGCCCGCCACCGCGGATCGCGGAGTGAGGAGGAGAACGACCGCGCGACCGACTCCTCGACACCTCGGACCTGTGCGTGCGGAGAGGGCGGGACCTGGCTGCCCGGATTCGCGGCCGTCGAGGCGATCGCCGGCTGGACACTGCCGGCGATGACGGCCGACAGCATCACGCTGATCAGGGCGCGGCGCCGCTTGCTTGCTCTGCTCATCATGCTCCTTCTGCTATTCGGCGTGTCGTGCGTGTGATGGTGGATGCGCTTGACGGGAACATGACATATGTGGGAGCGAGTCGGGAACAGCCCGGAAGCATTCCCCTCCTGTGCGGAGCCGTTCCCTGTGGGGCGCCGTTCCCTGTGCGGAGTCGTTTCCTGTGCGGAGTCGTTTCCTATGCGGAGTCGTCGTGGGCCGAGCGCGCCCGGGCGTGATTCAGTGAGCTCAACATGATCTTCTCGGTGTCGCGCAGATACGCTCCGGCCGCGCGCTGCGCCTCCTCGCTCCGGTGGCCGACCACGGCGTGCACCACCGGCGCGAGCCGCTTCGACGCCTCCGCCGCGTCCTCGAACGGTGCCCGAAGGGCTCCCCGCACCGGGAGGTAGGCGTTGAGCAGCGTGTTGGTGAGCAGCAGATAGACCCGGTTCCCGGTGGCCCGTGCCAGTTCCCGGTGCACCTCCACGTCGGCGAGCTGGGCGGCGTCCGCGTCCGAGGCCGAGCCCACTCGGTGCAGAAGTTCTTCCAGACGCCGGGCCTGCCGTGCTGTCCGCCGGACCGCCGCGCGGCCGGCGATGAGCGTCCCGATGTGCCGTCGAACCTCGAAGATCTCCCTGAGCCACGCGGGGTCCTGCGCCGCCAGCATCGGGAGCAACTCGGCGCCGCCGAGCCGCAGATAGTCCAGGATCCGGGTGCCGATACCGTGCCGGGTGCTCAGCAGCCCCGCCTTCTCCAGCCGGGTCAGGGCGTGTTTCAAGGTCGTGCGTGTCACGCCGTACCCGGCGGCCAGCTCCCGCTCGGGGGGCAGCAGGGAGCCGGGTTCGTGTGTACCGCTGAGGATGTCCTCGCGCAGCCTGGCTTCCAGCAGGTCGACCACGGATCGACGGGGAATGCTCTCCACTGCCACGGAGGACCTCCAGACCTACTGTCGGTGGCGCGACGACTCACTGGTTCAGTGGCTGAGCCACTGCCTCAGTGAAGCAGCCTCAAGGACGTTCGGTCAACGGCCGTGCGGCACCGGGGAGTTGCTCGTGATCGGTCGCATCGGGGTTCTGGCCGGATCCGCGTTCGGTCCGCCCCATTGTGAAGTGCCCCGCACGCGCTTACTGTTCGACTTTGACTGAGTCTGTTTGAAGTTGATTGGTCGGACGGCAGGGAGGCCGCAGTGCGCAGAGAACGGGTCGGTCGAAGAGATGCGAGACCCGGCCGCCGGCGGTGGTGGAGGGGGATCCTCGCGACGGCAGCGACCATCGCGCTGTCCACGGGCCTGATCGCGCCCGCCGCGGCGGAAGACGCCCGCGGGCAGGCGGCCGCCGCCACGCCCGCCGCCGACTCCCGGCCGCACACGGTGACGTTCGACGGCTACTCGTTCCTGGTCGACGGCGAGCGCACCTACCTGTGGTCGGGGGAGTTCCACTACTTCCGGCTCCCGAGTCCTGACCTGTGGCGCGACATCTTCCAGAAGATGAAGGCCGCCGGGTTCAACGCCACTTCCCTCTACTTCGACTGGGGGTACCACTCGCCGAAGCCGGGTGTGTACGACTTCAGCGGGGTACGTGACGTCGACAGGCTCCTCGACATGGCCGAGGAGGCCGGGCTCTACGTGATCGCGCGCCCGGCGCCGTACATCAACGCGGAGGTCGACAGCGGCGGCCTGCCCGGGTGGATGACCACCAAGGCCGGACACAACCGCAGCGACGACCCGCAGTTCCTCAAGTACGCGGACGAGTGGCTGACACAGATCGACCGGATCATCGCCCGCCATCAAATGACCAACGGCACCGGGTCGGTCATCGCCTACCAGGTCGAGAACGAGTACTACAACGGCTCGGCCGCCGGCCGCTCCTACATGGAGCACCTGGAGGACAAGGCCCGCGCCGACGGCATCACCGTACCGCTGACCGGCAACAACAACGGCACCTTCAACTCCGGTACAGGAGCCCTGGACGTCGACGGCCCGGACTCCTACCCGCAGGGCTTCAACTGCTCCAATCCCTCCAAGTGGAACGGCGTCCCCGACATCTCCTACGACCATCCGGCGGGCAAGCCGCTGTACTCGCCGGAGTTCCAGGGCGGCGCCTTCGACCCCTGGGGCGGGCCGGGCTACGACAAGTGCGCCCAGCTGATCAACGACCAGTTCGCCAACGTGTTCTACAAGCAGAACATAGCCGTCGGCGCCACCGCGCAGAGCTTCTACATGACCTACGGCGGCACCAACTGGGGCTGGCTGGGCATGCCGGAGAACTACACCTCCTACGACTACGGCGCCGCGATCCGCGAGAACCGACAGCTGGACCCGAAGTACTACGAGGACAAACTGATCGGGTACTTCACGCAGTCGGTCGCCCCGCTCACCAAGACCGACGCGATCAAGGCCGCGCCACCGGACGACCCGGCCGTCGTCGACACCGCCCGGATGAACCCCGACACCAGGACGCAGTTCCACGTCCTGCGGCACGGGAACTCCACGTCCACGGCGGTCGACAAGACCCACATCTCGCTGGACCTCAACGCCCAGCCGTCCACGGACACCACCTACACCTGGGACGACGCCGACTCCGCGCTGCAGTACACCGGTTCGTGGTCGCACGTGGCCGACCAGAGCTACACCGGCGGCGACTACAAGCACACCGAGTCCTTCTCCAACAAGGCCGGTGACTCGGTCACCGTCCCCTTCGACGGCACCGCGATCCGCTGGATCGGCTCGAAGACCGACAACCACGGCTACGCCGACGTCTACCTCGACGGCACCAAGGCGGCCACGGTCGACGACTCCGGCGGCGAGAACCAGGCGGTGATCTTCCAGAAGACCGGCCTGACGCCCGGAGCGCACACGCTGAAGATCGTCGTCACCGGCAGCCACGGCTCGGGGTCGTCGGACAACTACGTGTCCATCGACGCCATCGACGTGCCGACGGCCGCCGCCGCGACGCCGACCTATCCGGTCGTGCCGCAGCAGCCGGGCACGGCGATCACACTCGACGGGCGCGACTCGCACGTGATCGTGGCGAACCACCGGCTCGGCGACTCGCAGTTGCAGTACTCGACGTCGGAGATCATGACCCACGCGGCCGTCGGCGACCGGGACGTCGCCGTGCTCTACGGCGACTCCGGGAGCGACGGCGAGACCGTGCTGCGCTACTCCTCCAAGCCCACCGTGACCACCAGCGGCGGCACGGTCACCACCACCTGGGACGCGGCCACCGGCGACCTGCGGCTGAACTACACGCACAAGGGCCTGATCCGCATCGGCATCAGCGGCGGCGGAAAGCACCCGATGCTCCTGCTCGTCGGCGACAAGGCGACGGCGGAGACCTTCTGGCGCCAGGACACGGCCACCGGCCCGGTGCTCGTACGCGGCACCCACCTGCTGCGCACCGCGACCAGCCTGGACGGCGGCGACACCGTGGCACTCACCGGCGACAACGCCGATGACAAGAACATCGAGGTGTTCACCTCCGCCGACCGTGTCACCTGGAACGGCCACGCGCTGAACACCCGGGCCACCGACACCGGCAGCCTCACCGGCACGATCCCGGTCGCGGCCCCCGTCCACCTGCCCGAGCTGACGAACTGGAAGCACGCCGAGGAGTCCCCCGAAGCGGCCCCCGGTTTCGACGACACCGGCTGGCAGGTCGCCGACAGGACGACCACCAACAGCGTCTCCGGCGTCAACTCGCTGCCGGTGCTCTACGCGGACGACTACGGGTTCCACACCGGCAACACGTGGTACCGCGGCCGCTTCCGCGCCACCGGCAAGGAGACCGGCATCCACCTCGTCTCGGACTCCGGCGGCAAGGCGCAGGCGTTCTCCGCCTGGCTCAACGGCACCTTCCTGGGCAGTTCCACGACCGGCAGCGCCGACCTCACCTTCCCGGCCGATTTGGTGAAGCCGAAGGGCGACAACATCATCTCCGTACTGACCGTGAACATGGGGCACGAGGAGGACTACAACTCGACCAACGGCAACAAGACCGCGCGCGGCCTGACCAGCGCCTCCCTCGTCGGGGCGCCGCTGACCCCGGTCACCTGGCGGCTGCAGGGCGTACGGGGCGGCGAGGACCCGCAGGACCCGGTGCGCGGCCCGCTCTCGACGGGCGGCCTGTACGGCGAACGGGCCGGCTGGTCGCTGCCGGGCTACCCGGACGACGACTGGAACCGGGTGTCCCTGCCGACGACCGACACCCGCCCCGGCGTCTCGTGGTACCGCACCGACGTCGACCTGGACCTGCCGCACGGCCAGGACACCTCGCTCGGCCTGACGTTCACCGACGACCCCTCGCGCAAGTACCGCGCCACGATCTTCGTGAACGGCTGGCAGGTCGGCAACTACGTCAACTACCTCGGACCGCAGCACACGTTCCCCGTGCCCAACGGCATCCTGGATCCGAACGGCCGGAACAGCATCGCCATCGCCGTGTGGAACCTGGACGGCAGCACCGGCGGGCTCGGCAAGGTGTCGCTCACCGACTATGGCACCTACGCCTCCTCCCTGCGGGTGGCCCAGAACCACAGCCCCCGCTACGACCACCGTACGTACGAGATGCCGAAGCGGCCCGGAGCGGACGTCACCCTGGGCACGCCGAACACCGCGGAGTCGGGACAGGCCTTCACGGCCGAGGCGACGGTGCGGTTGCCCGAGGACGGGCCCTCCGCCTCCCGGCTGACGGCCTCGCTGACCCTGCCCGAGGGCTGGAGCGCGAGCGCCACGAGCCCTGAGTCGGTGGACCGCCTCGTCCCCGGCGAGTCGGCCACCTTCACCTGGAAGGTGCAGCCACCGGACGGGAAGCTGCCATCCGCCTCTGCCCTCACCGCCACGGTGCACTTCGTGCAGAATGGACGGCCGGCCGCCGGGAGTGACGAGCGCATCGTCAGCGGAATCCCGCCGGCCCCGCCGACCGGGCAGAATTCCGTGAGCGACCTGCCGTTCCTGTCGTCCACCAACGGGTGGGGCCCGGTGGAGCGCGACAGCAGCGTCGGCGAGCAGGCGGCCGGGGACGGCCGTCCGATCAGCATCGCCGGCGCCGGCTATACGAAGGGCCTGGGCACCAACTCGGTCAGTGACGTCGAGCTCTACCTCGCCGGAAAGTGCTCGCGGTTGACGGCGGACGTCGGCGTCGACGACGAGACCGGCGGCGCGGGGACGGTGACGTTCTCCGTGATCGCCGACGGCAAGACCCTGATCACCACGCCGACGATCCGGGGCAGGCAGGCCGCGGTGCCGATCGACGTCGACGTCAGCGGCGCGCAGGTCGTCGACCTGAAGGTCGGCGACGCCGGAGACGGCAACGGCAGCGACCACGGCGACTGGGCGATGCCGACGCTGACGTGCGGTTAGCTCCACGGCTCACGGACGCCTGCGGCAGCGGGACTCGGACCCTCGGCCGCAGGCGTCCGCCGGGCGCCCGGGTCACAGCAGGCCGTGGGCGGCCGCGAGGTCGCCGGTCGCCGGGCACGTGATCACCTGCCGGTCACACGCAGTCCGCCGCCTTGCCGGGGCCGACCCACGGCGGGCGTCTCGTGCGTGCTTCAGTGCGCTGGTGGGCGTTCCGCGGGCCGGCCCAGGGTCTGCGCAGCGGCCTCGGCGAAGTCGCGGACGAGGGGGGAGCGGCGGGACGCCACCCACGCCAGGGCCACCTTGTTGGGTCCGATGCCCTCCACGGGCAGGGCGATCACGTCCGGGCGGGTGTAGAAGCCGGCGGTGGAGAGAGGGATCACGCAGATGCCGGCTCCGGAGGCCACCAGTTCCAGCTTCTCCTCCACCTGGTGGATCGGCGGCACCTCGGGTCGCCGATCGCCGCGCAACTCCAGTGCGACGTCACGCCACTCGGGTACGGCGTCGGGATCCTGGAGCAGGTGCTCGGCGGCGAGGTCACCGACGGTCACCGACGCCTTGTCCGCCAGGCGGTGCCCGGCGGGCAGCATCACGACCCGGGGCTCCTGGAAGAGCGGCCGCACCTCGAGGCCGTGCTGGTCGATGGGCAGCCGTACCACGCCGACGTCCGCCCGGCCGTCCAGCAGTACCTCCACCTGGTCGTGCCAGCTGGTACGCAGCAGACGTACGTTGACGTCGGGGTGACGGGTGGTGAAGACGGCCGTGGCAGGGGTGACCGTGATGCCGGGCATGAAGCCGATGGTCAGCGTGGGGGTGCCCAGCGCCGCCGTCTTCACCCGCCGAACCAGCGCCTCGGCCGAGGCAAGCAGTGGGACGGCGTCCTCCAGCAACTGCTCTCCGGCCGGTGTGAGCAGCGTGCCGCGCCGGTCACGTACGAAGATCTCGGTGCCCAGGTCGTCCTCCAGGCTTCGGATCTGCCGGGACAGCACCGGCTGGGCGATGTGCAGTCGCTCGGCGGCACGCCCGAAGTGCAGCTCCTCGGCCACGGCCACGAAATACCGGAGCTTGCGCAGATCGAGATCCACCCGGACTCACCGCTCACTTTCTCCGAGGCGACGACCTCCTGGGCGGTCGGCCGTTCGGAACGACTCCTCGATCGCCCCGTGGGACGACCGGGGCAGTTGATCACGAATCTACCGCCCTGGGCGCGGCGAGCCGTCACAGACGGCGCCGCACCCTTGTCCGGGCCGGTTCACCGGCCGCCGGCGAGGACGGCGAGCGGGTCGGTGTGCGCGGGGGTCCACCCGAGCTCGGCTTCGGCGCGTGCGGGGGTGAGCTGCTGGTCCAGGGCGAAGGCGTCCGCGATCGGGCCCATCTGCTCGCGGGCCTGCTCCAGCGTGAGGGAGGCGACCTTGCCGTCGAGGCCGGCGGAACGGGCGACGGCCAGCGAGCACTCCATGGCGGTGGGGTTGACGCCGCCGACGCCGACGTACACCGAACCGGGCTCGGCCTTGAGAGCGGCGACGTACAGCTCCGCGATGTCGTCGACGTGCACCAGCGCCCAGTGGTTCGCGCCGTCGCCGATGCAGGGGATGGCGCCGGCTTCCTTGCCGGGGGTGGTGTAGAAGATGTCGATCAGTCGGTTCTCGCCGCCGTAGAGCAGGCCGGGCCGCACCACGACGGGTCGGCCACCCTGCTGGGCACGCCGCAGGACGGTCTCCTCGACGGGCTTGCGCCAGGCGACCAGGGACGGCGGGTTCCAGGGGGCGGTCTCGTCCACGACACCGTCCGTGTCGCCGTAGACCCAAGTGCCGCCGGTGTGCACGTACGTGCCGTGGCCGATGCCGTCCTGCAGGGCGGTGGCGGCCGCGAGGTCCTCCTCCCCGGTCTCGGCCTGCGCCAGGTGCACGACCGCCTCCGCGCGGGCCGCAGCCGCGTTCAGCACACCGAGGTCCCCGAGCCCACCGCGCACCGGCGTCGCCCCCAGGGAGCTGACGATGTCGGCGGCGCGGTCGTTGCGGGCCAGCGCCTCAACCGTGTGCCCGTGGCGGGTCAGCGCGCTGATCGTGGCCTTGCCGAGGTATCCGGATCCACCGGTGAGGAAGATTTTCATGGTCGTGGCTCCTGTCCGTCGAGGCTGGTGGCTTCCCTGAAAAGCCTGCGCCCGGAGACGGACCCGCGTCCAAGACCTCTTCCGGCGCCTGTGATACCCGATGGGCATCGATCGTGCTGCTCCACCGCCTCGCGTAAGCGGTCCGCCGGACCGATGGACTCACTAGGCCGGCCCGCCGAGGAGCACCCAGGTGCGCGCCGGCGGTCCGCTTCGCCCGCGATCTCGGTGCCCGAGAACACGACCTCGGTGGCGCCGGCGTCGCGGTAACACCGTGCCTCGGCTCCGACCGCCTTCTCGTCGCCGATCACGGCCACGTCGGCGTCCCGCCGGCCGCCGGAGTACCTGCGGGCCGGGTAGCTCGCGCCCGACGATCGCCGCGAGGTGGGTGAGTAGCTTCTCGTCAGTCATGTGTACAGGACCCGTACCTCCCCGCGGCAACGGCGTGTCACCGTCGCCTTCCTGAGTTCCCGTCATGCCGTGTTCCTTCATTTCTCGAAGCTCGTCGGGGGGATTGACGCCGCTCCCGTATGAGGGGTTAATTCCTTGGTGCCGTTCATGGGAGCGCTCCCAGAACTTCCGTGAACGTGCACGGCCACCCCACACACCCGAGGAGCCATCCGCATGACCGCACGCGACCGTGCCGCAAGCACCGGAACACCCGGCAGAACGGGCCGAACCGGCGGAGCCCCGCTGCCACGCACCGTCGCCGCAGCCGCAGCGACCGCAGCACTGGCCGCCACCGCGTTCGCGGCCGCTCCCGCGCAGGCCGCGGCGCCGGCGCACTCGGCGCCGCCCGCCGCCCTGTACACCCCGCCCGCGAACCCGGACGCCGACCAGCAGATCCTGGACCTGGTGCGGCACAGGCAGTTGAAGGACGCGGCCGGCGTGCTGGCGATGACGCTGACCCCACAGGCCGTGTGGTACGGCGACGGCACGCCCGACGAGGTGCGGGCGTCGGTGCACAAGACGGTCGTGGACGCGGCCCGGCACCACGCGCTGCCGGTGCTCGCGCTCTACAACATCCCGGGCCGGGACTGCGCCCAGTACTCGGCCGGCGGCGCCGCCGACACCCCGCAGTACGAGGCGTGGATCGACGCCGTGCGCGCGGGCATCGGCAGCCTGCCCGCCACCGTGATCCTGGAGCCGGACTCGCTCGCGCTGCTGCCCTCGGACTGCGGCCAGGACGACGCACAGGGCAGCAGAACCACCGAGCGCTACACGGAGATCCACTACGCGGTGGACGCCCTGGAACCGTTGGCCGGGACCAAGGTCTACCTGGACGCCGGGCACAGCGGCTGGCACAGCGTCAACGACATCGTGCCCCGTCTCGTCGCCGGCGGCATCGACGACGCCACCGGCTTCTTCCTGAACGTCTCCAACTACCGGTCCGACAGCGAACTGGCCTGGTACGGCAAGCTGATCTCGTCCTGCCTGAGCTACGTGTCGGCCGGCGGCCCGGCGGCCGACTGCCCCAACCAGTGGTGGGCGGTGAACGACGCCCAGGCGTGGCTCGACGCGCATGTGCACGCGGCGCCGTCGGCCATGAAGCACTTCGTCACCGACACCAGCCGCAACGGCCAGGGCCCGTGGACCCCGCCGGCCGGCGTCTACTCCGACCCGCAGGACTGGTGCAACCCGCCCGGCCGAGGCACCGGCGCCAGGCCCACCCTCAGCACGGGGGACCCGCTGGCCGACGCCAAGCTGTGGGTGAAGATCCCCGGTGAGTCGGACGGGCAGTGCACCCGAGGCACGGCGGGCCCCGACGACCCCGAGCGCGGCTACCAGGACCCGGCGGCCGGCCAGTGGTTCCCGCAGCAGGCCCTGGAACTGGTCCACAACGCCAACCCCCCGCTGCTGCACTGACCGACGAGCGCGGCTGCGCCGATCCCGGGGCCGAGCGCGGCTGCGCAAACCCTCGGGAGCCGAGCGTGGGTTCCGCGGGCGCGGACGAGGGAGACGACGGGGGGCAGCCGTTGTCTCCCTCGTCCGCGCCGCCCGGCTCGGCGCCATGCGGATCCGCGGGGTTCTGTGACGAGTTCGCGGACGAACACATGAGTGCCGTGCAGCCTTCGCCGGTTCCCGAGAGCCCTCCTGCCCGAGAGCCTCAAGTACACGAGTCGGTCATGTGTCGCACGGCCAGTATGGCCACGTCGTCTTCGTTGTCGGGTGGGCGTGCTCGTGCCAGCAACTCGTCCGTGAAGGAATCCAGGGGGCGGTGGGCCAAGGACATCGCATGCCGGCGCAGGCGCTCCAGGCCCTCGTCCAAGGCGTGACCGGGAGACTCGATCAGGCCGTCGGTGTAGAGGAACAGGGTCGCGCCGGGCGGCAGCTCCACCGTCGCGTCGGGGCGGACCTGCTCGGGCGCGACGCCCAGCAGGACCCCGTGGCCGTCGGTGAGATAACGGGCCTCGCCGTCGTGGGTGACCAGCAGCGGAGGCGGATGGCCCGCGTTGGTCCAGGACAGCTCGCACCGGCCGGTCGCGTTGTCCGTCATGCGGGCGAACACCAGCGTGGCCATGGAGACCTCCGCGATGTCCAGGATCGCCTGGTCGAGCCATTCCACGATCTTGCTCGGCGGTTTCTGCTGGGACAGGGCGTACGCGCGCAGCATGTTGCGCAGTTGTGCCATGCCGGCCGCCGCGTCCAGGTCATGGCCGACGACGTCGCCCACGGCGAGGGCGGTGGCGCCGTCCGTGAGGTTGAACGCGTCGTACCAGTCGCCGCCGACCTGGGAGGCGTCGGGCGCGGGCAGGTAGCGGGCGGTCATGTTACGGCCGGGCGTACCCGGGAGCTTCGGCAGCAGATGACGCTGCATGGTCTCGGCGACCTTGCGCTGGCGCTGGTAGAGGCGGGCGTTCTCCAGGGCCAGGCCGGCGCGGCGGGCGATGTCCTCCAGCAGGGCGGTGTCCGTCGCGGTGAACCGCTCCGGCTGGTCGGCGCGGCCGAGGGTGAGGGCGCCTAGCACGTCGTGCAGGCTGCGGATGGGGGCCACGACGGCGGAGTGCATGCCGGTCGCCTCGAACAGGCGCCGCTGCTCGACCGCGATACCGGAGTCGGGCGGCCCCTGATAGGTCTCAGGCCCGGCGAAGGACGACGCGACGCCGCGCAGGGCGCGGGACAGGGGCATCGGGGACTCCTGCGGCACGGGCGGCATGGGCCCCTGGAGGTCCTCCCGGAACACCACGGTGCCGCCCTCGGCGTGGGCGACGGCGAAGCGCCATACCTCGTCCCGCTCGCGGATCAGGTCGATGACAGCCCAGTCGGCGAGGCGGGGCACGGCGAGGTCGATCAGGTGGCGCAGCGCCTCGTGGATGTCCAGGGTGGAGGTGAGCAGGGTGGTCGTCTCGGCGAGCAGCGCCAGCCGTTCCAGCTCCGAGAGCCGTCCGCCCGCCGGTGGCCGCTGGGCGGGTCGCCCGGCGCGTCCGGCGGAGTGGAAGAGGACGAGCGTGGCCGACGGGTGGACACCGATCTCGCAGGGAGTGGCCAGCCACGCCACTGGCAGGAGCGTGCCGTCGCCGCGTTGGAACCACTCGTCGCCTCCCTGCTCCGTGCGTCGGCCGAGGACGCTCTGCCGGATCCGGCACTGGGTCCTCGGCACGGGTTCCCCGTGGCTGTTGCGATGCAGCAGGTCGTGAGCGTCCCGGCCGATCAGATCGGAGGCGGCACGGGCCAGGAGCTGCGCGCCGTGCGTGTTGACCGCGACGATCGAGCCCCGCTCGTCCGACAGGTAGGCACCCGTACCCAGGGCGTCCAGAACCCTGGCAACCCATTCCTGCGGACCGACCGAGCCCGCCATGGCCTGCCTCCCGCCTCCCGAAGAAAGCACCTTGGCCCTCCCCCTCCTCTGTCCTGAGTTCCCCCGGATGCGTGGGCGATGCCCGCGCATCGCCCCAGGCCCGCCGCGGACCGGTCCGGAGCGCGACCGCTGCTGCTGCATCGGCATCACCGACGCCACCGGGTCGGGGGACTGCGCCACCGGCCGGCAGGCCGGACCCACCGGACCGGTGTGACCATCGCACCAAGGTGACATGGCGACTCCGTGCCGTCACCAACCTGGCAGAAGGAGATCAAGCGATGAGCCTCACTCTGAAGCGCATGCTCGGCGGCACCGCTGCGGTGACCATAGGGGCCGCGGCCCTGCTCGGCACCGGCGCCGGTACCGCCGGGGCCTTCGGCGGCGCGCACTGCGACCGCGCCGAACAGGACATGTGGAGCGACGGGCCCAGCCGCAACCTGACCGGCTACCGCTGCAGCATCCCGTCCGACGGGCACCGCTGGTACACCGTCGAGATCGACACCCTCGTACAGAGGCACTACAAGGGGGACACGCTGGACGGAGCGATCGACGGGACCGAGACCCTGCACGACACAACCATCCGATGCCTGGGCTACACCTCCGGCGACGGCACGGTGAACTGGTTCGGATGCCCACCCTCCTGACCCGCCCGCCCGGCGCGGGTGGCCCCGGCCCAGTCGGGGATCCGGTCGGAATCGGCACCTTGCGCGGTGTTCACCAGCTGATTCTGGCCGCCACCGGCAGGTGGTCGCTGCCGGTGGCCGGCAGCACCCAGGAGCTGTCCGGCTTCACCCCGCGGACCAGGATCTGGTCGATCCGCGCCACCGGGAACTTCGCCGGCCAGGTGAAGCCGAAGCCGTTTCCGGCCTCGTCCTGGGCCGAACGCAGCTGCGAGGTGATGCCGGCGAACGCGCGGTCGTCCATGGTGCCGTTCAGGTCGCCGAGCAGCACCACCCGCTTGTTCCGCTCGGCGGCGAGGGCCTCGCCGAGCGCCGTCGCGCCGCGGTCCCGGCTGTCCGTCCAAAAGCCATTCCTGGGAAACACACGTACGGACCCCAGGTGGGCCACATACACCGCCAGCGGACCCTGGTCCGTGGCCACCGTGGTGCGCAGCGCCCGGTTGTAGGCCAGCTTGACGTCGGCCGGCTTGGTCTCCGCCAGCGGTCCGTAGTCCATCTTGATGTCGACCGGCCGGGTGCCCGACAGCGGCAGCTTGCTCCACAGCCCGACCGTGCCCAGCACCGTGTGGTACGGGTACGCCGTCGCCAGCTCCTTCTCGTACGTACCCCGGGCCTGCTCGGTCAGCTCCACCAGGGCCAGCACGTCCGCACCGGAGTCGGCCAGGCCGCGAGCGGTGCCGGCCGGGTCGGCATTGGCGTCGCCGACGTTGTGCTCGGCCACGGTGAGGTCGCCGCCCGGGTGGGACTTGTCGCCGAGGAGCCCGCCGAAGAGGTTCAGCCACACCACGACCGGCAGCAGCAGCGCGACCACCGCGGAGGCGGATCGACGCCACAGCGCCCCGGCCAGCAGTACGGGGACGAACAGGCCGAACCACGGCAGGAAGGTCTCCACCAGGCTGCCGAGGCCCCCGCGGTCCGTGATCTGCGCGTGCAGCAGCATGAGCAGACCCAGGAGCAGCGCCGGCGCCGCGAGCAGCCGGCCGCGCTTCCAGGGGCCCGGCCGGGAGGCGGCGCGTACCGCCCCGCGGATGCCCGCACGCCAGGTCCAGGCGTCGGCGTCGGCATCCCGGGGGATGCCTGCGCGCCCGGCACCGGCGCCGGCTTCCGGTCGGTCGGCGCCGTCCCGCCCGGCCTCCGCCGTGTCCGACTGCACCTTCGTCACTCCTCGCTCACTGCCGGTCACTGCTGCATCCTCGGGTCCTGGGTGGGGTCGGCGTACATGTTCGGGCAGCCGTGAACGATCCCTCCGGGGCGCAGTTCGTAGTGCCAGGCTTCGTTGCGGTGGATCTGGCACAGTCCGAACGTGGCGCCGTGCCCGGACAGCCACGTCGGGGCGGAGGGCGGGGAAGCCGAAGGCTTCGAGTCCTGGGAGACGCAGGCTGTGGTGATCACTGCCACGACCACCGTCGGACCGACGGCAAGGAGCCGGCGAATCCGGTGGGTCGCTGTTCGCGCGGATGGTGCGGGACGGTGCATGCCGCCAGTGAAGCCAGCGTGATGTTGCCGGAGCGTATGAATTTTTCGATACGCCGACGATATGTGCCGGCTTGTAGCATCAAATGCATGCGTGTGTTGATCGTCGAGGACGAACCCTATATGGCGGAAGCCATACGCGACGGCCTTCGCCTGGAAGCGATCGCGGCCGACATCGCAGGTGACGGCGACACCGCTCTGGAACTGCTGAGCGTCAACACCTACGACATCGCCGTCCTCGACCGTGACATTCCCGGGCCTTCCGGCGATGAGATCGCCAAACGCATCGTCGCCTCCGAAAGCGGCATGCCGATCCTCATGCTCACCGCGGCCGACCGTCTCGACGACAAGGCCTCCGGTTTCGGCCTCGGTGCCGACGACTACCTCACCAAGCCTTTCGAACTCCAGGAGCTCGTGCTCAGGCTCCGAGCACTCGACCGCAGACGTGCGCACACCAGGCCGCCCGTGCGGGAGATCGCGGGCCTGCGCCTGGATCCGTTCCGCCGCGAGGTGTACCGCGACGGCCGCTACGTCGCGCTCACCCGCAAACAGTTCGCGGTGCTCGAAGTCCTCGTCGCCGCGGAAGGCGGCGTCGTCAGTGCCGAGGAACTCCTGGAACGCGCGTGGGACGAGAACGCGGACCCCTTCACCAACGCCGTGCGCATCACCGTCTCGGCATTGCGCAAACGGCTCGGCGAGCCCTGGATCATCGCCACCGTGCCCGGCGTCGGCTACCGCATCGGCACGGCATCCGGCTCCGGGCGTGAGGAAGCGGACCGTGGATAGGCCGCCTGGTCTGAGCGTTCGCCTCAAGCTCACTCTCAGCTACGCCGGATTCCTCATGGTCGCGGGCGCCTTGCTGCTCGCCGCCATTGGGGTGTTTCTCCTGCAACAGGGATGGCTGCGAACCACCGCAGAGGGTGCGTGGAGACAGACGCCGGGCACCACCTTCGTGCGCGGATTCGCACCACTGGCAGCCGTCGTAATGATGTTCCTCCTGATGTTCGGTCTCCTGGGCGGATGGATCCTCGCCGGCCGCATGCTCGCTCCGCTGGACCGCATCACGCACGCCACCCGTACGGTCGCGAACGGATCGCTCTCCCACCGGATCCGGCTTCCTGGCCGCCAGGACGAGTTCCGCGAACTCGCCGACACCTTCGACACGATGCTCGCCCGGCTCGAGGCGCACGTCGCCGAACAGCAGAGATTCGCAGCCAACGCCTCTCACGAGTTGCGCACGCCGCTGGCGATCACGAAGACACTTCTCGATGTGGCCCGCACCGATCCGAGCCGCGCCACCGGCGAACTCATCGACCGCCTGCACGCCGTCAACACCCGGGCGATCGACCTCACCGAGGCACTGCTCCTGCTCAGCCGCGCCGACCAGCGGTCCTTCGCCCGAGAACACGTCGACCTGTCGCTGCTAGCGGAAGAAGCGACCGAAACACTCCTCCCGCTCGCGGAAAAGCACGGCGTCACCATCGAGACCTGCGGCGACGTCACCCCGACGGTCGGATCGCAAGCGCTCCTGCTGCAACTGACGACGAACCTCGTGCACAATGCGATCATCCACAACCTGCCGGAAAAGGGCACCGTGTGGGTCAGCACCGGTTTCCGCCCCGGAACTGTGGTCCTCACTGTCGAAAACACCGGCGAGACACTCGCCCCGGAACTGGTCTCGACACTCACCGAACCATTCCAGCGCGGTACCCAGCGCATTCACACCGATCATGCGGGCGTCGGCCTGGGCCTGGCCATCGTCAAGACCATCACCCGCGCACACGACGGAACCCTCACCCTCACCCCGCGCTCCGCGGGCGGGATCCGCATCACCGTGGAACTACCGGCGGCAGTCCCGCACACCGACAGGTGACGAATTCCCTCCCACGCTGCGACCGTCCCGCCACCGGGACGCACGCGTGAGGCACGGGCCCGGAACCTATCGTCCGCATATCGAAAACCGCATACGTGCCGGCAAACTGGCGTTCGTGCGGGCACAGCGGTCGGTCAGCTTCCTGCAGACCCCGGCATGGGGCCGCGTCAAGACCGAGTGGCGCAGCGAGTCCCTCGGCTGGTACCACGGTCGGCACCTGGTCGGCGCCGCGCTCGTCCTGCACCGCCCGGTGCCGCGGCTCGAGCGCTGCACGCTGGCCTATCTGCCCGAGGGCCCGGTCATCGACTGGACCGGTGAGATCGACGCGTGGCTCGACCCGCTGGCGGCCCATCACAAGGCACACGGCGCGTTCGCGATCCGGCTCGGACCGCCGGTGCGCACGAACACCTGGAGCGCCGACCAGGTCTAGGAGGGCATCGCCGCCCCGGGCATCAGGCGTCTCACCGAGACCTGCTCAGGGGCATGAACCAGCAATGGCGCCGCAACATCAAGAAGGCGGCCAAGGAGGGCGTCGAGGTCACGGTCGGTGCGGTCACGTCCGGTGGTGAGGACCTGAAGGCGTTCCACGACCTCTACGTCCACACCGCCGAGCGCGACCGCTTCACACCCCGGCCGCTGCGCTACTTCGAGACCATGTTCGCGGCGCTGAGCGCCGAGGACCCCGAGCGGATCAGGCTCTACCTGGCCTGTCACCAGGGCGACCTGGTCGCCGCCACCGTCCTGGTCCGAGTCGGGGCCCACGCGTGGTACTCCTACGGCGCCTCCTCCACCGACAAGCGCGAGGTGCGCGGCTCCAACGCCTGTTGTGACCAGCTCAGGAAGCAGTCCACGGCGCGTTGCGGCCGATAACTGTCCCAGAGCAGCAGACCGAAGCCGAGGGACGCGGCCTCTTCACGCGCCCTTTCCAGCGCCGCGCACAAAGCCCTCGTGCCGACGATTCGGTTCGCCAGGTATCCGTCCACCGGTTTGCCGGTGAAGTTGTCCCATGTGGCGTACTCGGCATCCCAACGTACGCCGGGTATCAACTCGTCCAGAAAGACGAAGTCATCATGCACCGGCTTTTCCAGTCAACGTCAGCGACACCATCCGGTCGATCACTTCGGAAAGCGGCAGTCCTGCGGCTGCCATCATTAGGTCATGCCCCCAGTCAAGGTGGCGTGCTGTTGCCGGCGCGTATGTGGATTTCGGTATTCCGACGATATATTACCCGGTGGTAGTATTCTGCGGGCATGGATCAAGCAGAAGTGCTGCTCATCGGAGGGCGAGCCGGCGTCGGAAAGACGACGGTGGGGTGGGAGGTCTCGGCGCTGCTGCGCGCCTTCGAGGTCTCTCACGCGATCATCGAGGGTGACTTCATGGGCCAGGTGCATCCGGCGCCCGAGGGGGATCCGCACCGTGCGGAGATCACCGAGAGCAATCTGACCGCGGTGTGGGCGAACTTCGCCCGACGCGGGTATCGACGCCTGATCTACACGAACACCGTGAGTGTGCTGCCTGAGGCGACAGGCATGTTCGAGCGCGCCATGGGAGCCGACGTGGGGATCACACGAGTCCTGCTCACCGCTTCCGACGCCACCGCCCTCGAGCGGCTGAAGGGACGTGAACTCGGCTCGGAGCTGGAGTATGAGCTGGAAGGCAGCATCCGCAAAGCACGGCTCCTGGACCGGCGTGCTCCCGCAGAGGCGGTGCGGGTGGTGACGGACGGACGGTCCGTCGTGGACATCGCACAAGAGGTGGTGGCCGCCACCGGTTGGACCGGACCAGCATGTAACCGGTGACCAGCGTTCCAGCATGCGGGGCACAGCCGAACCCCGTTACGAGCCCCCTCCATCCCGGAGATGGTCCGTGGCCCGCGCGAACGGCCGTGATGAAGCCGCTGCCGGATTGCTGCTCGGGGGTGGAGCGGCCGTAGGAGGCGGTGAGTTGGGCGCGATCGTGCAGTCGAGGTCGCCGGCCGTGTCGGTGGAGCCAGTCGGGGGCGTCGGCGCCCGGACCTCCCTTCCACAGTGCGCCGGGCCCGCCGGGCGACGTGTCTTCTGGAGGAGTCGGCCGGCCTCCTGCTGTGACCGGCCCAGCTCCGCAGAGCGGGCGGCTGGGCCTGCCTGTCACAGGGGCGACCTCGTCCGACGAGTGACGTCCTCGCCGCGCGCCACGTCAGAATCCGATGGCCTCGCGCAGCAGCAGGACCGTGCCGCGCCCGGGCTGTGGCTCGGCGTTGAGGACGAGCAGACGGTTGACCGCGCTCGGTTGTCCGTAGACCGCCTGGGCGCGCTCGGTCTCCAACGGAAGGGCGTGCTCCTCGACCCGGCGCAGTGCGGTGCCCAGGTCGGGCACCACCTTCTGCGCCCCGACGATCCAGATCGCCCGTGCGGCGCCGCCGGCGGAGGCGGGCAGCTGGCTGCCGCTGCCCGAGGCGATGACGAGCGAGCCGGTCTCGATGACGGCCGCGACGCTGGCGACGAAGACGTCGGGGGTGGCCACCAGCCGGCGGATCTCATCGAACTCGGTGGCGCGGTCCATCTTCAGCACGCGCGGCCGGATGGCCTGGTAGCGGTCGCCCGCCTCGATGTCCTGCGCGATGCCGGAGAGCCGAAGCGTCTCACTGGCCCCGGTGAACACGGCGGCACCCTCCGGTATCAGATCCTTGATGCGGGCGCGGGCCGCCGCGGTGTCGTCGAGCAGTTCGGCGGTGAAGCCGTTCGCGCGCAGCGCCTCGATCGTCCGGTCCAGGCGTTCGGCGGACGCCGGTGCGCCGAAGTCGCCGGCCGCCCCCGTGGTCGATGCGTCCGCCTCACCGGCGTCCGGTGCCTGGCCGGCGTCCCCGGCCTCGCCGGTGCCGTGCGCCTGCGTATCGGGGCCGGGCGCCGAACCCCCCAGCGGGGTGGTGTCGACGTACCTGACCTCGTAGACCCGCTCGGCGAACTTCCAGCCCTGCGGCGTACGCCGGTAGGTGTCGTGGTAGATGGCGAAGTTCAGGCCCGAGCGGCCGTCGAGCAGACGCGCGACCTCCTGCATGTAGGTGCGCCCGGTGGCGGTGTCGCCGTCGATCCGGATCGTGCCCGGGTGGCTGTTCTGCACGAAGAAGTCCCACTGGCTCTGCAGGCGTTCGCCTCCGGTCCGGATCTCCTGCCGGCCGATGAGCTCGATGGGGACGTTGGGCATGCGCAGAACGCCGTCGGGGGTGAACAGCGCGGCGAGGCGGGCACGGTCGCGCATCATCGCCGCGTCGGTGAACTCGCCGCGCAGCGCCTCGATCTCGACGCGGTCGGCGATCTCCTGGAAGTCGTTCATGCTCAGCGTCCTGTCCTTGGATGGTGTGCTCCTGTTCACCGGTCCGACAACGCAGCCCCGCCGAATGTGAGGCGAGCCGCCGACCTCACATTTCGCCGCTCTGATGCGTCGTAATGGAGAGGGAACGTGAACGAGGGAGCCGGAGAGCGAATGACCACCCCATCGGAACAGGCACAGCCGCAGGCGGACGAGCAGCGGGACCCGGGCCTGAGCGCGATCATGAGCGAGCGGCGACAGCTGCTCAATCTCGCCTACCGGATGCTCGGGTCCCTGGCCGACGCGGAGGACGTCGTCCAGGAGACCTACACCCGCTGGTACGCGATGTCCCGGGCGCAGCAGGAGGCCATCGAGTCCCCGGGCGCCTGGCTGACGAAGGTGGCCAGCCGTATCTGCCTGAACGTGCTCCGCTCGGCGCGCGCCCGGCGGGAGACGTACCTCGGAGAATGGATCCCGGAGCCGCTGCCCGACCCGGCCGAGTGGATCGCCGGGGCGGCGGGCGGCGCCGGCGTGGACCCGGCCGACCGGATCACCCTCGACGAGTCGGTGACCATGGCCTTCCTGGTCGTCTTCGAGTCGATGACCCCGGCCGAGCGTGTCGCGTTCGTGCTGCACGACGTCTTCCGCTACCCGTTCGCCGAGGTGGCCGAGATCGTCGGCCGCAGCCCGGCGGCGTGCCGTCAGCTGGCGACCTCGGCGCGTCGTCGCATCGCCGCCGCCCGGGCCGAGGCGAGCCCGAACGCGGCCCGGCAGGCCAGCGTCGTCCGGCGGTTCAAGGCGGCCTGGGAGGCGCAGGACATCGAGGCCCTGCTCGGCCTGCTCGACCCGAGCGCCACCGCGATCGCCGACGGTGGTGGCCGCGCCATTGCCCACCTGCTGCCGATCGAGGGCGCGGAGCAGATCGCCCGCCTCTACCTGACGATCGCCCGGTTCGCGCCGCCCCGGACGATTCTCGAGCGCACGGTGAACGGTCTGCCGGGCCTGGTGGTCGAGTCCGGGGGCACGATCGAGACGGTGTTCGCGTTCGAGGTCGCCGGCGACGACCGGATCACGCGCATCTGGGCGGTGCGCAACCCCGACAAGCTCCGCCCGTGGCAGCCGGCATGACCGTCCTCACGGGCTGGACTGCCCGTCATCACATGGCATCCAGGCCGCTCAGCAGGATTCCCGCCTCGCCCCTCGCCATGGCCACCGCCCGCTCGTCGAGTCCGCACAGCCGCAGGCACGACGACGCGATGGCGTCCGTGTCGGCCGGGTCCGGTTCACGCGAGTGCCGTATCTGGATGACGACCTCCACCAGCTGGATCAGCAGTTCGCCGATCCGTTCGGCGGACAGGCTCCGCGCGACGTCATCGGTTGCCGCCAGGGCGCCGAGGGCGCCGTAGCTCGCCTGGAGCCGGCCCCGTTCGACGCGGAAGGCGTCGAACCGTTCGGCACGCACCTCCGGGAGCAGGTAGAGCGTGCCGATGTTGTACGGGGTGCGGCACAGGGTGCGTACGTCCATGGCGGCCACCGCGTAGAGCGCGGCGGCCGGATCGGCCCGTTCGGGTACCAGCGCCAGGATCCGCTCCACCATCCGCAGACTCGGCCGTACGGACGTGGCCAGCAGCTCGGCGAGGATGTCCTCCTTGGTGGCGAAGTGGTAGTACAACGAGGCCTGTCTGATGCCCACGTGTTCGGCGATCATCCGGGTGCTGGTGCCGGCGATCCCGCGTTCGACGAAGAGCGCCCCGGCGGCGTCGAGGATCTGTTCCCGCGCGGGGGTGCCGGGATCGGAGGGCGGCGTGTGCCGGGGCCTGCCTTGACGGGGACGCGTCGTCGTCATGGGCCCATCCTGCCACTCAGATGCCAGGGCGCCCGCGCCGTCGGCTTCGGTCATGCGGAGGCCTTATAGGCCCGCCAGCCGCCGAATCGGGTGATCTCGGGTGCGCCCTCGACGGCGTGGGCCTCGACGAGGAAACCGCTGACGTGCCGTCCGTCGGCCAGTTCCACGGTGCCGATGGTCATGGGCGGGGGAACGGCGGCGATGAACGTCCCGAATCCCGCCGCCGGAAGCCGCCAGACCTCGCCCTCGACACCCGGTTCCGCACCACCGGCACCGTTCCCGGCGACCCGGAGCAGACCCGGCTTGGGCGGCGCGGTGGCCAGGGCGTACAGCCGGTAGCCGGCGGCTGTACGCGCCGGGCCCACCAGTGTGCCGCCCGCCTGTACCACTTGGGCGTTGAGCGGCTGCCCGGTGAGGTGGGCGCCGACCACGAACAGGTCGAGCCCCGGGTTGGCGAACCGCTCGGCCAGGGCGGCCAGCCTGCGGTCCGAGAAGGCCGGCCCGGTGAACATCACGCCGAACGGCAGGCCGTCCACGAATCCCGCGGGCACGGCGAGCGAGGCGCAGTCCAGCAGGTTGGCGAAGTTGGTGAAGCGGCCCAGCCGGGCGTTGGCGCCGACCGGGTCGGCCGCCACCTGATCGAGGGTGGGGTGCCGGGTGGTGGTCGGGGTCAGCAGCGCCGTGCAGCCGTCGAGAACCGCGCGCCCGGCGGCGGCCAGGGCGGCGAGGCGGGCGGTGTCGGCGGCCCAGTCGGCGGCGGTCTTCTCCCGGCCGGCCAGCACGATGGAGGCGACGGTCGGGTCGAGGTCCCTGCCGATCAGGTCGCGGTGCTTCTCCAGGTGCGCGCCCACGGCGGCGTACCGCTCGGCGACGAACGCGCCGCCGTACAGCAGTTCGGCGGCCTTCAGCAGCGGGGTGACGTCGGCTTCGACGATCTCCGCGCCGGTGCTCGCCAGCCGGGCGACCGCGGCGTCGAAGGCCTCGTGCCATCCGTCGGCCATGTCCTGGAGGTGCTCCGGGGCCGGGACGGCGATCCGGGAGCGCGCCGGAGGCGGCGGGAGCGGGGTGCCGGTGCGCGAGAGCGGGTCGGCCGGGTGCGGGCCCTCGATCAACTCCGCGGCCGTGCGGGCCAGTCGCAGATCGCGGGCGAACACGGTCACGCAGTCGAGGGTGTAACAGGCGGGGACCACGCCGGTCGTCGGCACCAGTCCCTTGGTGGGCTTGACGCCCACGATGCCGTTGAGGGCGGCGGGCACCCGCCCCGAGCCGGCCGTGTCGGTGCCGAGGGCGAGATCGGCGATGCCCAGCGCGACCGCGACGGCGGAGCCGGAGGACGAGCCGCCCGAGATGCGGTCCGCGTCCCAGGCGTTGCGTACCGCGCCGTACGGGCTGCGGGTGCCGACCAGGCCGGTGGCGAACTGGTCGAGGTTGGTCTTGCCGAGCACCACCGCGCCGGCCGCGCGCAGCCGCGCGACCGCCGGCGCGTCGGCCCCGGGGACATACGCGTACGACGGCGCGCCCGCGGTCGTGGGCAGACCGGCCACGTCGATGTTGTCCTTGACGGCGGCCACCAGACCGGCCAGCGGCAGCGCCGGGTCGATCCCGGCCGCCTCGGCGAGCACCTGCTCGCGCGGTCTGAGGTGGATCCAGATCTCGGGCCGGCCGGCGTCGGCGATGCGGTCGTAGGCGGCTTCCACGCGTGCGGCCGGTGTCATGACGCTCATGCTCGGACCGCCGCGAGGACCTGGCCGGGCGCGACCTGCTCGCCGGGCTTGACGTAGATCTCCAGCAGGGTTCCGGCGGCCGGGGCGTGCACCGTGGACTCCATCTTCATCGCCTCCAGGGAGAGGATCGGATCGCCGTCGGCCATGGTGGCGCCGGGTTCGGCGGTGAGCTGCCAGACGGTGGCGGTGAACGGCGCGGTGACCGGGACCGCGCCGTCCGGGACGGTGACGGCGAGCGCAGCGGAAGCGGCGGCGGTGACGGGTTGCGGATCGTCGTCGCGGTCGAACTCGCCCGCGGCCCGCCAGCGCTGCTTCTCGGCCTCGAACGCGGCACTCTGCCGCCGTCGGAAGGCGGCGATCGAGTCGGCCTCGGCCGCCAGGAAGGCGTTGTACTCGGCGGTCGAGAAGATGCCCTCCTCGACCGGGAAGTCACCGCGGCCGGCGTCGGTCTCGGCACGCAGTTCGAGCAGTTCCTCCGCGGTGACGGGGTACCACTGGATGCGGTCGAAGCAGCGCAGCGCCCAGGGGGAGTCCTGGAACAGGCCGCCCCTGCGGAAGCGGTTCCAGATCTGCACGGTACGGCCGACGAACTGGTACCCGCCGGGGCCCTCCATGCCGTAGACGCACAGGTAGGCGCCGCCGATGCCGACGGAGTTCTCCGCGGTCCAGGTGCGGGCCGGGTTGTACTTGGTGGTCACCAGGCGGTGCCGTGGGTCGAGCGGGGTGGCCACGGGGGCGCCGAGGTAGACGTCGCCGAGACCGAGCACCAGGTAGGAGGCGTCGAAGACGGTGCGGTAGACGTCGTCGGCGGTGTCCAGGCCGTTGACGCGGCGGATGAACTCGATGTTCCACGGGCACCATGGGGCGTCGTCGCGCACCCCGGCCATGTACCGCTCGATGGCCAGCCGGGTCGCCGGGTCGTCCCAGCTGAGCGGCAGCCGCACCGTGCGGGAGGGCACCACCAGCTCGTCGCTGGGCGGGACCTCCTCCTCCAGCTCACGCAGCAGGGCCGTCAGGTCACGGGCCTTCAGGCGGCGGGCGTCGGTGTGGATCTGGAGGGAGCGGATGCCCGGGGTGATGTCGACGATGCCGTCCGGCGCGTGCGCGGCCAGGGTCTCCTGCAGGGCGTGCACCCGCATGCGCAGGCCGAGGTCCAGGACCATGGGCCCGTACTCGACCAGGACGTTGTCGGCTCCGTCCCGGCGGTAGGTGACGGCGGGCCGGACGTCGGTGGCCTCCGAACGGCCGAGCACGCCGTCGTCGCCGTCACCGCCCGCGCTGATCAGCGCGGGAGAGGACCGGCGGGCATCGAGGCCGGTCGCCTCGTCCTCCTTGACCGGTACGAAGCGGACGCTGTCGCCCGGGCGGAGCTGGCCGAGCTTCCACAGTTCGCCGTCGGCGACCACGGCGGGGCACACGAACCCGCCGAGGGACGGCCCGTCGGGGCCCAGGATGATCGGTGTGTCGCCGGTGAAGTCCAGCGCGCCCACCGCGTACGGGGTGTCGTGGATGTTGGAGGGGTGCAGTCCGGCCTCGCCGCCGTCCTGGCGGGCCCACCGGGGTTTCGGCCCGATCAGGCGGATGCCGGTGCGGGCCGAGTTGTGGTGCACCTGGTAGTCGGTGGCGTAGAGGGTGTCGATGTCCTCGCGGGTGAAGAACTCGGGCGCCGCGTGCGGGCCTTCGGTCACCCCGATCCGCCAGTGCGCCACGATCGCGGGCCGGCGCTGCGGCGGGGTGGGACCGCCGCCCGCGCCCTGGGCGGTTCCGGGCCGCAGGACGTCTCCGGCGCGCAGCGCCCGCCCGCCGTGTCCGCCGAATCCACCGAGGGTGAACGTCGAGGTGCTGCCCAGGTACGCGGGTACGTCGAGGCCGCCCCGGACGGCCACATAACTGCGCAGGCCGGGTCCCTGGCAGGCGCCGAGCACCAGGGCGGCGCCGGCCGGCACCGGCACCGGTTCCCACAGGGCCGCCGGTCGGCCGTCCACCGTGACCGGGACGGGAGCGCCGGTGACGGCCACCACGGTGGCGTGCGAGAAACGCAGGGTCAGCGCGCCCGCGGTGACCTCCAGGCCGGGCGCCGTCTCCGGGTTGCCGACCGCCAGGTTCGCTTCGGCGAAGGAGACGGGGTCGAAGGGACCGCTCGGCGGAACGCCCACGTGCCAGTGGCCGAGCCGGCCGGGCAGGTCCTGGACGGTGGTCATCGCGCCGGGCACCAGCACATCGATGCGCGGCTCGGGGTCGCGGACGATGTCGAGCGTGCCGGTGCTGTGCACCGCCTCGCGAACCTCGCCCCGCACGGTCTGCGCGCGCAGCAGACCCAGGTTGGTGACGATGCCGTCCACCCGGCACGCGGCAAGGGCCCGGCCGAGCAGGTCGAAGGCGGCGTCACGGGTGGGGCCTTCGGCGATCACCTTGGCGAGCATGGGGTCGTAGTACGGCGAGATCTCCAGACCGGTCTCGGCGAAGCCGTCGACGCGGACGCCGGGCATGGCCTCCGCGCCCTGGCCGGGGAAGGCGGCCTGCGTGATCAGACCGGAGGACGGGAGCGAGTCCTTCCCGGGGTCCTCGGCGTAGACGCGGGCCTCCACGGCGTGTCCGGTGGGCGTCCACTCCCGCTCGAACACCGCGTCCTCGACCCTGCCGTCGCGGGCCAGCAGCAGCATGAGTTCGACGAGGTCGACGCCGTACGCCTGCTCCGTCACCGGATGCTCGACCTGGAGGCGGGTGTTGACCTCGAGGAAGGCGGCCTCCTCGCGCACCGGGTCGTAGACGAACTCCACGGTGCCCGCGCCCCGGTAGCCGACCGAGGCGAGCAGCCGGCGCGAGGAGTCGTGAAGCAGCGCGCGCACCTGCGCGGGCAGGGCCGGGGCGGGGGCCTCCTCGATCACCTTCTGGTTGCGGCGCTGCAGCGAGCAGTCCCGGTCGCCGAGGACGGCGATCCGGCCGGTGCCGTCGCCGAAGACCTGCACCTCGACATGGCGGGCCGGACGCACCAGGCGCTCCAGGAACACCCCGCCGGCACCGAAGTGGGATTCCGCGAGCGCCGCGACCCGCGCGAAGGCCTCGCGCACCTCGTCGGCCGTGGCGCAGGCCTGCATGCCGATGCCGCCGCCCCCGCCGGTGGCCTTGACCATCACCGGCAGCCCGATCGAAGCGGCCGCCGTGACCGCCTCCTCGGCGGTCGCGAGCAGCTCCGTCCCGGCCAGCAGCGGCACCCCGGCCGCCTTGGCCAGGGCGCGCGCGGTGTGCTTCTCGCCGAAGGCGGTGATCTGGTCGGCGGTCGGCCCGGCGAACCTGAGCCCCGCCTCCTCCACGGCGCGGGCGAAGGCGGCGTTCTCGGAGAGGAAGCCGTAGCCGGGGTGGACGATCCCGGCGCCGTGGGCGAGCGCGGCCTCGATGATCGAGTCGCCGCGCAGGTACGACTCGCGGGCCGGTGCCGCACCCAGGCGGACCGCGTGGTCGGCCTCGCGGACGTGCGGAGCGGCCCGGTCGGCGTCGGAGAAGACGGCGACGGTGGCGAGCCCCATCCTCCTGGCGGTACGGATCACGCGGCGGGCTATCTCACCGCGGTTGGCCACGAGCACGGTGGTGGGACGGGTCATGAGGCTCCCTCCGGAGTGCCGGCGGCCGCCGCGGACCGCGCGTCGCCGACGGGCGGTGCGAGCCGTGTCTCGCGGGCGGCCGGTGTCGGGTCCACGACGAGCATCCGCAGCGGGGTCGGGTTGAAGTCGTTGCACGGGTTGTTCATCTGCGGGCAGTTGGACACCAGCACCAGGACGTCCCGCTCGGCGCGCACCGCGACCCGGCGGCCCGGCGCCGACATGCCGTCCACGATGCCCAGCGCGCCGTCCGCCTCGACCGGCACGTTCATGAACCAGTTGAGGTTGGAGACCAGGTCACGCACCCCTAGGCCACGCCGGCCGGCCTCGGCGAGGAAGTTCTCCCGGCAGCCGTGCTGGAACATCACGTGGTGGCCGTAGCGCAGGGTGTTGGACTCCTTGCCGCAGGCGCCGCCGATGGTGTCCTGGCGGTCGATCTCGTTGGCGACGACGGTCATCAGCGGCCGGCCCTCGTTGCTGCGCAGCACCGTGCCGGTGCGCACATAGGCGTTGCCCTGCCAGGACAGGGTGTCGGGGACGCTGTAGCGCTCCTCGGGATCGTCGGCACTGTAGAGCAGGCAGTCGGCCGACTGGTTGCCGCCGACGTCGACGATCGTCAGGACGTGACCCTGGCGCACCACCGCCGACCAGGGCGCGTTGGGGGCCACCGTCTCGTCGAGGACGACGGAGCCCTCGACCAGGCTCGCTCCCCACTCCAGGCGGGTGCCCTCCGCGTACACCGCGCCGACGGGGACGGTGGAGGCGACGGGGCCGCCCGGGACGGTCGGACGGGTGACCGGCGTGTTCCCGGTCCGTGTGGTCGCCATGTCACAGCCCCCTGGCTTCGCAGTAGTCGACGGTGTTGAGATACGCCCGGTGCAGTTCCGGCGTGGCGGTGAACCGCGGCTCGCCGGGGCCGGTCGGGGCGCCGCGCCAGGCGTGCACCCGCAGCGGGCCGACGACGTAGCCGGGGCGCGGGTCCAGCGGGTGGGCGACGTTGGCGACCAGCACCAACAGGGGCATCTCCGCGATCAGTTCGACATGCGTGCCCGGTCCGGCGCTGCCCTGCCAGCCGAGGGTGCCGTCCGACTCGACGCGTACGCCCTGGAAGAAGGACACGCCGGGCGGCAGGTCGCGTCGGCTGAGCCCGTGTTTGGCGGCCGCCTTGAGGAAGAGCCCGCGGCCGGACGGGGACGGCCCCTCGGGCCGGGCGTCACCGTACTTGCGCTCGTTCCAGGCGTCGGTGGTGGTGCCGCAGAAGGCGTCGTGCCGGCCGGAGGAGTCACCACTGACGACGGCCAGGACCCGGCCGTCACCGGACAGCAGCGGATGGTTCTGGCCCAGGTAGGCCTGCCAGGGGATCTTCTGGGTGTCGGCGACGTTGAGCCGCTCGATCGGTTCCAGGGCGTTGAAGAGCAGCAGGTGGGCGCAGGCGTCGCCGGTCGGGTCGTCGAAGCGCAGCCGGGTGCCGCGCGCGAGCACCTTGTGGGTGTAACCGCCCGGCGCCACCGTCTCCGCCCACACCAGGGCGGACGGATCCACCTCCGGCGGGCAGTACGGGCTGCCGGACGCCGGAAGGTACGGCATCCACTGCCCGGACTGCCCGCCCTGGGCACGGGCGTCCTGCCGGGCGCTGCGGACGCTGTCGGTCAGATGCAGATCACGGGCGCGGGCGGAACCCTGCCCGGCGGGGTACCGGCCGTGCGGCGCGCCGGCCGTCGAACTCTCTGCGGTGGTCATGGATGTCCCGTCGTCCCTTCGTCGGTACGTGGTCGGGTGCCGCGGCTCGCGTCGCCGGCCGCCTCAGGCGGGCTCGGCGACGGCCTCGGCCTCGCGGGGCGGCTCGGTGTGCGTGTGGGGCACGTGCCGCAGTTCGATACGGCGGTGCAGTCCGCGGGCCAGGAAGTAGCCGGCTCCGGCGGCGAGGCTGAGCCCGATGAAGAGCAGGGCGCTCCACCGGAGCCACCAGGTGCCGCCTGTGAGGTCGTAGATCTCCGCGCGAGGCCAGACGAGATCGACCGTCATACCGGCCTGGTAGAGCACCGCGACCGCGTTGACCGCCACTCCCCACCGGCCCAGAGAGAACAGAGGCCGTCCGGTCTCGTCGACGCCTTCCGGGAGCCCGCCGGCGGCCCGCTGCCGGATCCGGCTGACCAGCAGCGGCAGTGTCACCCCCAGATACGCCAGGTACAGCATGGCGATGCAGAGGCTGGAGAGCGCGGTGAAGATCGCCGACTGGCGGATGTTCACGACGAGCGCGGCGGCGGCTGCGACGCCCACCACGATCGACGTGGTGATCGGCGTACCGGTGCGGGCCGAGACCTTCGCCAGGTGCCGGTGGAACGGCAGGGCACCCTCGCGCGCCATGGAGTACATCATCCGGGCTCCGGAGGTCTGCACGGCCAGGGTGCAGGCGAACACCGCGACCGCCACACAGCACAGCAGCAGTCGGCCCACGACCCCGCCGAGCCGGTCGGTGAGCACCCAGGAAAGACCGCCCGCGGCCAGCTTCCCGTCGGTCAGGCTGCCCGCCGCCATCAGCCCCGACAGGATCAGCAGCGCCCCGCCGACGCCCGAGATGGTCAGTGCCCGCAGAATCGTGCGGGGAGTGGTTCGGCGCGGGCTGTGGGTCTCCTCCGCCAGCTCGCCCGCCGAGTCGAAGCCGACCATGACGTACGCCGCCATCAGCGAGGACGCGAGAAACGCCCCGAGGTATCCACTGTGTCCGGCCCAGCCGGTGTGGTGGGCCACCACCTGCGGCCCCCGCTCGGGCAGGAAGAACAGGACCAGCACGAGCGCGACCACGCCGATGATCTCGACCGTGACGCCGAAGCTGGTGGCGGCCGCCATCTGACGGATGCCCAGGATGTTCACCACCGTGGTGACCAGCAGCAACACGCAGCCCAGCAGGACCGCGTTCCGCGCGCCGGTCGGGGAACCGACCGATGGATCGGCGCCCGGTCCCCCGACGATCTGGAAGCCCGACCAGATGCCCGGCAGCACCGCCTGGGCGGCGATCGCGGCCGCCGCGACGGTGAGGATCTGCCCGATGATCATGATCCAGCCCACGAACCAGCCCACCGTGGTGCCGGCCAGCCGGCTCGCCCACTGGTAGATCGCCCCGGATATGGGCCAGCGGGCCGCCAGTTCGGCGAAACACAGCGCGACCAGCAGCTGGCCCGCGAACACCAGCGGCCACGTCCAGAAGAACGCCGCACCGCCGAGGCCGAAGCCGAGCCCGAACAACTGGAAGACGGTGGTGAGGATGGAAACGAAGGAGAAGCCGGCGGCGAAGGAGGCGAAGCCGCCCACCGCGCGGCGCAGTTCCTGCTGATAGCCGGGGGGAGCGGTGCTGGTCGTGGCGCCGCCGTGAAGACTTGGCCCTGGGGGGAGTTGGGGCCGGCTCATCGCCGCACCTCCGATCCGTCGACGGATACCTGTCGCTCGACAGGTATGGCGATCGTCGACCGGACCGGTCTCATGCCCGGGTCGGGGAAGTTAACTTCGTGTATCCGCGGCCACCACTGGGCCTACCCGGCCGGAGGTGGGCCCTTCTCGCGTCGGTCACTCGCCCGTGGCCCGCTGGTCCACGCGCGACACCGATGCCAGTGGCGCGTCAGCCCATGGCCTCGCGGGCCGTGTCGAGGAACGCCGACCGGTTGCCCTCCAGGTGGTCCCGCACGCTCTCGCCGTCGGGCAGGCCGTGCCACACGGTCCTGTTGAGATCGAGGAAGTGCGTGTGTGCGGCGTCGTGCACGGGTCGGGGGAACTGGATGCGCAGGAGACGGTCGGCGACCCACAACCTGTACATGACGTCCCGGGTCGTGAGGTACCACTCATCGGTGTCCTCCCACTGGGACGGCCTGGTGTAGGCGCATCGTTCCGCCTCTGCCGATACCTCGATGAACCGCTCCAGCAGCGCCAGGCGTTCCGCGCGTCGGGCCTCCGACAACGCGATCCGCTGGCGCCGCTGTTCGGAACGCTCCGCTGATCGCTGAGTCGTGTGCTGAACGAGGTAGGACAACACGCCGCCGAGGACGACGCCGCCCAACGATATGAGTGACACCCAGACCTGACCTGTCATGACGGTCATCGTTCCACCAGCGGCGATCTTCGGCACGGTCCCGCTGCGGCCGGTGGGGTGACGGCCTTCGGGCCGTCCTGGACGGCCCTGGTCCCGGCCCCTCTCGCCGGGCTGAGCCCACGTCAGTTCGAACGGCTGCCGGCCGCGCGGCGCCGACACGGCGTCCCTTCCGTGTCGGCACACGCGCAGGACGCGGCACGCGGCACCGGTGCTCGGGTGGCCGTCAGGGAGTGGTGACCGGGCCCGCGAGGGGTCCGGTGAGGTAGTGCTGGAGGACCGGTCCGATGGCCGCGGCCAGGGTCTGGGCGCTGCTGGTCGCCAGAGGTTCCACCCCCACGATGTGCCGGGTCATCATCAGGCCCACGATCTGGGAGCCCGCCAGCGCGGCGCGCAGCCGGGCGTCCGGTGAGCCGAGGCCTTCCGCCAGGGGCAGCAGCAGGGCCTCGGTGACCCGCTCGCGGATCTGCCGGGCGGCCAGCTCCTCGGAGGCGGCCGCGCGGATCAGTCCGGTGATCTTCTGCTGTCCCTCGGCCGTCTCCGTCTGGCTCAGGACGCGTGCGGCCAGCCGGTGGCCGATGGTCTCGCGCGGGCCCTCCAGCAGGTCGGCGAGCAGGGGCTCCGGCTCCAGGGGCAGGGGGGCGGCCTCGGCGAACAGCCGCTGCTTGGGCCCGAAGTAGTGGGACACCAGCGCCACGTCGACGCCGGCGTCCGCCGCGATGCCGCGCAGCGTGGTGCGGTCGTAGCCGAGGTCGGCGAAGTGGCGGCGGGCGGTGTGGAGGATGGCCTCCCGGGTGCCGCTGTCGCCGGGGCGCCGTCCGGCGCGGGATGCGGGAGTCATGCGGGGCCTCCTGGGGGATCCGGATGGTTGACAGCAGTAATTCATCGGGCGCAGAATAAAGATCTCAACGCTCGTTGAATTCATTCTAGGGGCGCGCTCACGCTCCGCAGCGCTCCTCCTCGTGCACTTCCATCTCCAGGAGTCCTCTCGCATGCCCAGCACCGCGCCACGGCCCCCCATGGCCGGCACCGACGGCCCCGGCCCGTCAGCCGCCCGCCGTTGGTGGATCCTGGCCGTCATCGGCCTGGCCCAGCTGATGGTGGTCCTCGACGCCACCATCGTGAACATCGCCCTGCCCTCGGCCCAGCACGACCTGGGCTTCTCCGACTCGGACCGGCAGTGGGTGGTCACCGCCTACTCCCTGGCCTTCGGCAGTCTGCTGCTGCTCGGCGGGCGCCTGGCCGACCTGATGGGCCGCAAGCTTGTCTTCCTCATCGGAGTCGCCGGATTCGCCTCCGCCTCCGCCCTGGCGGGAGCAGCGGACAGTTTCGGCATGCTGATCATCGGGCGCGCCCTGCAGGGCATGTTCGGGGCTCTGCTGGCCCCGGCCGCCCTGTCGCTGCTGAACACCACCTTCACCCAGGCCAGGGAACGCGCCAAGGCCTTCGGCGTCTACGGCGCGATCGCCGGGACCGGCGGCGCCATAGGCCTGCTGCTCGGCGGCCTGCTCACCGAGCACCTCAGCTGGCGCTGGACCCTGTACGTGAACCTGGGCTTCGCCGCACTCGCCCTGGCCGGCGGCGCCGTCCTGCTCCGGCGCACCCGGCGTGACCCCGGCGCCCGCCTGGACCTGCCGGGCACCCTGCTCGTCTCCGCCGGCCTGTTCGGCGTCGTCTACGGCCTCTCCAACGCCGAGCCCCACGGCTGGGACTCCGTCATGACGTGGGGCTACCTCGCGGGCGGCGCCTGCCTCATCGCCGCCTTCACCGCGTGGCAGACGCGCGCCGTCCATCCGCTCCTGCCGCTGCGCATCCTGCTCGACCGTGACCGCGCCGCCTCTTTCGTCGCCGTGCTGGTGGCCGCCTCCGGCATGTTCGGCATCTTCCTCTTCCTCACCTACTACCTGCAGGTCTCCCGGCACTACAGCCCCGTGTCCACCGGGCTGGCCTTCCTGCCGATGATCGCCGCCCTCATCGTGTCCGCGCAGATCGCCGCGAACGTCACCCTGCCACGCCTGGGCCCGCGGGTCGTGGTGCCGGTGGGCCTGGCCCTGGCGGCCGCGGGCATGGTCTGGCTGACCCGCATCGGGCTCGACACCTCCTACGCGGGCTATGTGCTGCCGCCGCTCCTGGTGCTCGGCCTCGGCCTGGGGCACGTGATGCCGCCCGCCATGAACACCGCCACCGCCGGCGTCGCACCCAACGACGCCGGAGTCGTCTCCGCCACCGTCAACACCATGCAACAGGTCGGCGGTTCCATCGGCACGGCACTCCTCAACACCCTGGCGACCAGCGCCGCCACCCACTACCTCAACGGCAGGACACCCACCCCGCGCGTCCTCGCCCAGGCGCAACTGCACAGCTTCACCACCGCCTTCTGGTGGTCGGCGGCGGTCTTCGCCCTGGGCCTGGTATGTGTGGGGGCGCTCTACCGCACCCGCAGGGCCACCGCCCCGGCGGTCCAGGACTCACAACAGAAGGCCGCGATGCACTTCTGACGGTACGCCACAGACGGTGCCCGGTGCTCACAGCGCAACTCCGCGCGAAGCACCGGGCGCCGGCCGTCGGTCGCCCCGCTGCGCATGCTCACTCCGGCCGCCCGGCACCATGACGCGGCCGCGCGCCGACGCCGACGCGGCCCACCATCGGGCCACCGCATCAGTAACACAAGGGACATGACGCCGCATTGACGGTGTTCCGTCACGATCATAGGCTCGCTGTCCGTCGGCTCCCGCTCGCGCCCGTACCTGTTTCACGCTGCTTCCGGGTGTGTTCGTGCGCCCGGCGCCGGCCCGCGCACGCCACACCGGGCCAGGGGCCGCTGTTCGACCGGCACCACCGGCACCACCTGCACCACCCCGTAACTCGCCATTTTCGGGAGGAGCATGTGAACAGACGTCGCGCGGCTGTCCGGGCCGCGTCCGCGCTCGCCATCACCCTGGCGCTGACCGGCGCGCTCACCGGCCCCGCGGCCGCCACACCCGGCGCCGCGGCACACGCCGAGACGACAGCGGTCGCCACCGCGACCGACCCCGTCACGCACGAGCAGAACGACCGTGTCCCCGAGGGCTCGGTGTGGACCCAGCACTACTTCCCGTCCTCCGATCACTCCGGCACCGAACTGCACGCGGACGTTCTGCTGCCCGAGGGCATGAGAGCGGGCCAGAAGGTGCCGGTCATCCTGTCGATCGGCCCGTACTTCGGGCACACCGGCCAGACGGGCCCCGAGGGATGGACACACACGGGACCCTCGTCCCGCTTCGGGGACTTCATCGAGGGAACCGACCTGTTCCACCACGGATACGCCTTCGTCATGGTGGACCTGCGCGGCTTCGGCGGCTCCACGGGCTGCCTGGACTGGGGCGGCCCCGGTGAACAGGCGGACGTCAGGGCCGCCGTGTCCTGGGCCGCCCACCAGCCGTGGTCCACCGGCGCGGTGGGCATGTACGGCAAGTCGTACGACGCCGTCACCGGCCTCATCGGCAACGACCTGGACCAGGACGCGCTCAAGGCCGTCGTCGCCCAGGAACCGCTGTGGGACATGTACCCGTACATCTACTCCAACGGCGTGCCCCGCCCGAACGTCACCGGCACCGCCAACGCCTACAACGGCATCGCCACCATGCCCCCGATGCCGGACGACGACCCCCACTACCAGGCCAACGCCCGCTGGGAGGAGACACACCCGGAGTGCCTCACCGAGAACTCCGCCGGGTACCGGATATCCGACCGGTCGGACCCGTACTGGAAGGCGCGCGACCTGGCGAGGATGGCCAGGGGAACCGACACGCCGCTGTTCGTCACCCAGGGCTTCATCGAGAACAACACCAAGCCCGAGGAGATGCAGGAGTACCTGGACAACCACCGGGGCCCCGAGCGCGGGTGGCTCGGCCAGTGGGACCACGTGCGCGGCGGCGACCGCGTCGGTGACGGACGTCTGGCCATGGGCCGCGAGGGCTGGTACGACGAGACGCTCTCCTTCTACGACCAGTACCTCAAGCACATCAGGCCGACGGTCCGCTACCCCGCCTACGCCGTCGAGGACTCCACCGGCGCCTGGCGCGCCCAGCGCACCTGGCCGGTCGTCGAACGGTCCGTCACCCTTCCCCTCGGCAACGGCTCCTACATCGACGACGGCGGAGCCTCCGCCCGCCAGGCCCTGGGCATCAACGTCGACCCGGCGCCGCGGCAGGCACAGCCGTCGGGCCGCTGGGACATGGAGAACGCGCCGGACACCGATCAGCCCGCTCCCCAGGGGCTGGCCAAGGGGCTGGCGAAGCTCCAGAAGGCCGGCGAGGTCACCTCGAGCTTCTTCGTGTGGTCGAAGCCGACCGCGCTCAACGTACGCGTCACCGGCACTCCGCAGATCTCCCTGACCGCCAAGGGCGAAGGCAACGTCATGCTCAAGCTGTACGACGTCGCCCCGGACGGCACTGCCGTGATGTTCGACGAGCAGGTCTCCCTGCTGGACTCGGGACGGATGACCGTCGATCTCAAGGCGACCGACTGGACGCTGGCGGCCGGGCACGTTCTGGCCGTGGAGATCGGTTCCATCCAGACCGGCTCCTGGCGTGACACGCCGTCGGGCCAGACCATCGACGTCAAGGGTGCCAAACTCAGGCTGGCCCTGGACGACCCGTCCGACGACGTCGCCACGCCCGGCGCCCGGTCACCGTTCCTGGACACCTACCTGCGCCAGTACACGGTGGACCTGCCGGCCGGTCCGGCGACGTTCACGGTGACACCAGGCGGTCACCTCTGACCCACCGGGCCGGCGCCCGCCACCACGGTCTCCGGGATGCCCCGGAGCGCCGGCCGGCGCCGGCCCGCCGACCACCGCCTCGCGCGGTCGTGTCCCGGGCGCGCCTGTCCGAATCCGTGCGCCCGGGCCCCGGCCGCATCCCGCCACGCCACGCCCCCGCGGTGGGGCGCAGGCGGCTCCGTCAGATCTGTGCCGTCGTGACGCGCAGCGGTTCGAATGTCACGACGGTCTGCGGGCCGTCGGCCCAGCGCACCCGCAACTCCCCGTCCGCCCAAATCACTTCGGCGACGGCGTCGGCGAGTGGCGGGGCATCGGCGTCCGCTCCCAAGCCGGCCAGCGCGACGAACACCGCCGTGCCCTGAACGTCCGCCGAGAGCCGGGGGATCCGCACCCACGGCTCGTACGCCGTGCCCTCGGGCGCACGCACCTGATCCGGCTCACCCCAGCCGTGCAGCCCCACCAGATCGGAGCGGAGCGCCTGCGTGGCCCACCCGGTGAGCGTGACCCGTGCCCCGTACGGCGCCCCGACCACGCGGTGGATCCGCAGTTCGTGACGCCCACGCGCCACGGTCACGCTCTCGACGCGCAGCCCGGGCACCATCGGCGGCCCCGAGTCGAACACCGGCCGGTGCCAGGAGGCCGCCCAGCCCCACCCGTCGCCCCCTCCCGCGCCGAGTGGACGGACGCGCCGCCGCGCGCTGGGGATGCCGCCGACCTCCACGGACAGATGGTTGTCCGCGATGTTGTCCCGGGACGTGGGGCCGGTGTGCGTGGAGTAGGCCTGGCGGCCGTACAGCGGGTCGTCCTCCGCCGCGGACTCGCCCTCGTACGGCCGGACGTGGTCACTGCCGTGGTTGTGCAGACGCACGATCCCGTCGGCCCCGGTCGACTGCACCAACAGCCCGGGCGCGGGCAGCGCGAGCACCCGGTCGGGGCCCTCGCTCGGGGCTCGCTCCTCGGTCGCCGTCCACAGCGGGTGGTCCTCCGGCGCGAGCAGCGCGACGAAGGCCTTCGACGCCCAGTACGGGGACGCGGGGCCGGAGTAGCTTTGCAGCGTGGCGGCGTGCGGGCCGTGCCAGCCCAGGCTGAGGAGCCCTTCGTCCGTCACCGCGCCCCGGTCGAGGAAGTAGCGCAGGCTGCCGCTGATCAGACGGCGTGACGTGCCCGGGGACAGCGGTGTGTGACCCGTGACGGCACCCACGCCGACCGCGGCCGCCGCCGCGAACCGGTAGGTCAGCGAGCGCCCGAAGTGGATCGGCGCCCCGTCGGCGCCGAAGAGGAGGGAGAAGCCCTCCAGATGCTCGCGCAGCCGCGGCCCGAACCGGCCCGACAGCACCGAGTCGTCCGACAGATGGGCGTGGAGCAGCGGATACAGGTGCAGCGCCCACCCGTTGTAGTGGTCGAAGGCCCGCCCGTCGCCGTCCGCGTACCAGCCGTCGCCCCGGTACCACGTCTCCATCAGGTCCAGCGCCCGCTCCATGGCCCGCGCCGTCGCCCGGTCGCCGCGGCCGACGGATTCCAGGAACGAGGCCACCATGAACGGGAAGAGGTACCAGTTGTTCGGCGCGGGGGTGTGCGTGACGGCGCCGCGCAGCCACGTCTCGGCCCGGTCCTGGACGTCGCCGTCGAGCCGGTCCCACAGCCACGGCCGGGTCAGGGACAGGCCGAGCGCCACCGACGCCGACTCGACCATCGGCTGGCCCTGCACATGGTGGTCGAGGATCAGCGGCCACGACTCGGCGTCGTCGCGGCCCGGTGTGCGGGTGCCCGCCGCGAGTCCGTCCGCGTACCGCTCCAGCCAGCCGTGCCCGTCCTTGCCGCCGGCGCCCGCGACGCGGAAGCCGGCCGCCAGGAACGTACGGGCGTAGCCCTCCAGGCCGTCCGAGCGGACACCGGACCGGGAGGGACGGCCCGGCAGGTCCAGCAGGGCGCCGCCGGGGGTCGCCCAGCGCCAGGCGGCGCCGAGCAGCCCGTCGGCGACGGCTTCCCAATGCGCCCGGGTGTAGCCCGTGTACGGGCTCAGCTCCCGGTTCTCGGCGGGCAGGTCGAAGGGGATGCTCATGCGAGGAACGCCAGCCTTTCGCGTCGTACGGGATGGGCGAGTTTCGTGCCCGCGGCCCAGCGGGCCACCTCGCCGACGGCCGAGTCGGCGAGCCGTTCCCACTCACTGCCCTGGGAACCGGCTAGGTGGGGGGTGATCAGTGCGTTCGGGCAGTCCCACAGCGGGTGGTCGGCGGGCAGGACCTCGGGGTCCGTCACGTCGAGCACGGCCCGGATACGGCCCGCGCGCACCACGTCGGTGAGCGCGTCCTGATCGACGACCGCCCCGCGGGAGGTGTTGATCAGTACGGCGTTCGTGCGCATCGCGCCCAGCAGCTCACGGCTGACGAGGCCGCGGGTGGCGGGCAGCAGTGGCGTGTGGACGCTCACCAGGTCGCTGCGGGAGAAGAGATCGGGCAGGTCCACTCGCTCCACGCCCATGTCGGCGGCTTCCGCCACGGTGACGTACGGGTCGTGCAGCAGCACCTCGTAGTCGAAGGGGCGCAGCAGTTCGATGACGCGCCGGCCGATCAGGGAGGCGGAGAGGATGCCCACTGTGCGGCGGTAGTTGCCCACCTGCCCCTGCGAGGTGCGGAGCCAGTCGTCGCGCTCACGGGTGCGCCGGTAGTCGCGGGCCCGTTCCAGCACGTGCTTGCCGTGCAGCAGGATCATGGCGAGCGTGTACTCGGCGACCGGCAGCGCGTTGGCCGCGGCCGCTGAGGACACCTCGATACCGCGGTCCCAGCAGGCGTCGGTGACGTGCCCGCGCACCGAGCCGGCCGCGTGCACGACGGCCTTGAGCCGGGGTGCTGCCGCGAGGACGCCGGCGTCGAGTGGCGGGCACCCCCAGCCGGTGACGAGCACCTCGACATCGGCGAGGACGCCCTTGGCGCGTGCCGTCTTCAGGTCGTCGAGGACGGGCAGCGGCGCCAGGTCGCACACGTCCCGGAGCGCGGCCAGCGCGCGCGGGGTGAAGACGGCGGCAGCCGCCTCGGCGGACATGGCCAGCGCCGCGCGTGGCTTGCTCACTTGACCGCCCCCGCCGTCAGACCGGACCGCCAGAACCGTTGCAGGAGGACGAACGCGAGGATGAGGGGGAGGACCGCCAGGAGCGAGCCCGTGATCACCACCGGGTAGTACTCGGGCGAGACGGACGCCTGGCTGTTCCACTGGTACAGGCCCAGGCTCACGGGATACAGGTCCTGGTTGGAGAGCATCACCATCGGGAGGAAGAAGTTGTTCCAGATCGCCGTCAGCTGGAAGAGGAAGACCGTGACCAGGCCGGGGCCCAGCATGCGCAGCGACACGCGTACGTACGTCGTCAGCTCGCCCGCGCCGTCGACCCGGGCCGCCTCGAGAACCTCGTCGGGCACATAGCCCTGGGCGAAGATGCGGCCCAGGTACACGCCGAACGGGTTGAACAGGACGGGGATGAACACCGACCAGAAGGTGTTCACGACCCCGGTCTCGGACGCGATCAGGTACAGCGGCAGCGCGAGCACCGTCTGCGGCACCATCACGGCCGCCAGCACGAGGCCGAACAGCTTCTCCTTGTGCCGGAAGTGGTACTTGTCGAAGGCGTACCCGCAGCCGATGCTGATCAGCGCGCCGAGCGCCGCGCCCAGGACGGCGTACAGCAGGCTGTTGCCGTACCACCGCCCGTACAGTCCGCCGTCCATGGCGAACAGGTCCTTGAGGTTCTGGACGAGGGAGAAGTCGCTGAACGACAGGATGCTGCTGCTGAACAGGGCGTCGCGGGACTTCGACGCGGCGAGCAGCAGCCACAGCACCGGCAGCAGCGTGTACAGGGCGGAGATCGCGACGACGACGTTGACGGTCGCCCGGCCCAGCAGGCGCGGGCGCAGCAAGGTGGAGTCCATGGCGCTCATCGGGCGTGCTCCTCGGCCTTCTCGACGCGGTTGGTCCAGCGGGTGACCCCGTAGGAGATGGCGATGGTGATGATCAGCAGGATCACCGACGCGGCGGCCGCGAGTGAGTAGTTGTTGCGGCTGAAGGCCGCGTCGTAGATGTACATGCTCGGCGAGAACCGGGTGTTGATCATCTGCGAGGACTGGTGGAGCAGCATCGGTTCGGTGAACAGCTGCAGTGCCCAGATCAGCGTGAACATCGCGACCATGACGATCGAGGAGCGCACGAGCGGCGCCTTGACCTGGAGTGCGGTGCGCACCGGTCCCGCGCCGTCGACCACGGACGCCTCCAGCACCTCACGGGGGACCGCCTGGAGGGCGGCGTAGAAGACGACCATGTTGTAGCCGAGGTTGCTCCACAGGGCGATGTTCACGATGGAGGGCAGCGTGGTGTGCAGGCCGAGGAAGTCGACCGTGATGTCGGCCTTGCCGAGGGCCTCGATGACCGGGCTGATGCCGGGCGTGTACAGGTACAGCCAGATCAGGGCGGCGATGATGCCGGGCACCGCGTGCGGCAGGAACAGGCCCAACTGGGCCCAGGAGCGCAGCCGGACGACACCGGAGTCCAGCAGCAGGGCGAGCGCCAGGGAGCCGATCACCATCAGCGGGATGTAGATCACGCAGTACAGCCCGACCGTACCGAGCCCGGACAGGAACGTCGGGTCGGTGACCACGGCGGCGTACGAGCGCAACCCCACGAACACGGTGCGCTCGGGGCCGAAACCGAGGCCCGGCTGGTCGTCGCTGAAGAAGCTCAGCCACACCGCCGTGCCGACCGGGATCAGGAAGACGAGAAGGAGAAGGAGGAAGAAGGGCGCCATCAGAACGCCCGCGGCGCCGTTGCGGCGGCGCTGTGCCGAACGCTGTGCCTTGCGCCGGGAGACGTCCGCCGCCTGCGGCGGGGCGGCCTGCGCCGTTCGGACGTGGGCTGTCGCGGTCATGGGGTCACCTGCCTCTCGGGGGTGCGGGCGTTCACGTCGAGTGCTGGGTGGTGGTCAGGCCCAGCGCCTTGAGGTCGGGCATCGTGCCGTCCTGCGCGGCGCGCATGGCCGACAGGATCGTGCCCGAGCCGGCTCCGGCACGGGCGAACGCGTCCTGCATGACGTAGCCGGTGGCGGTCATGCGCGGGCCCCACACCCAGCCGTCGCGGATCTTGTGGGCCTCCTCCTCGAACAGCCGGTAGATGTCCTGGCCGCCGTAGTACGACCGGTCGAAGGCGGCGCGTCCCACGGGGATGAGTCCGGTCGCGGCCGGGTACTGGCTGCTCGCGCCGCTGGACAGCCGGGCCCTGAGGGCGTCGGGGTGCGCTACCTGCCACTCGATGAACTCCATGGCGGCTTCGGGGTGCTTGCTGTCCTTGGTGACGGCGAACGTCGAGCCGCCGTGGGTGCCGAGCGCCGGCCTGCCGGGGGTCCACTGGGGGAGCGGGGCGATGCGCCACTTGCCCTTCTGCTCCGGGCGCGCGTTCATCTGCGCGCCCGCGTCCCAGGCGCCGCTGAGCCGGGTCAGGACCAGGCCGTTGCCGATCTGCGCGTCGTAGAGGCGGGAGGTGGAGGAGTTGCAGTAGACGAGGCCCTCGTCGATGAGCCGCTGCCAGTACGCGGCCACCTTCCGGGTCGGGGCGTCCGCCATGGACACGTTCCAGGCACCCTTGGAGATGTCGAACCACTGTGCTCCGGCCTGCCAGCACCAGGCGGCCATCTGCGACATGCCGTCGGTGGGGAACGTGGCGATCCTGCGGCCCCCTCCTGTGCGGCGCACCCGGCGGGCCAGCTCGGCGTACTCGTCCCAGGTGGTGGGGACGTCGAAGCCGAACTTGTCGAACAGGTCCTTGCGGTAGTGCAGCACCATGGGCTCGAGGTCGAGCGGCACGCTGTACGTGCGCTTCTCGAACGTCGTCTGGCCCAGTGACTGGGGCAGCAGCTTGGCCCTCAGCTCGTCGCTGATCACCGAGGTGATGTCGCGGGCGACGCCGTCGATCGCGAAGCCCGGGAGCTGGGGGTACTCGATGGTGGCGACGTCGGGTGCGTTGCCCGCGCGTGCCGCGTTGCTCAGCTTGAGATATCCACCCTGCGTGCCGGAGGGGATCTGCTCGAAGTCGACCTGGATGTGGTCGTGGGTCTTGTTGAACGCGTCCACCACCTGCTGGCTGCCGCGCAGTGCGGACCAGAAGGTGATGGTGGTCGTGCCTTTGGTACCGGACTTGCTGCTGCTCCCGGATCGGGCGGATGCGCTGTCGTTCCCGCTGCAGGCGCCCAGGGCACCCGTCAGCGGCAGCGCGGTGATCGCGGCGAGCACGGATCGACGGCTCTGTCGACCAGGCATGGGCGCCTCCCGCGGCTCCTGCGGCTCCTGCATGTTCGAGTCACGGGAATACTGATCGACTGAACCGATCGGGTCAATAGATCGATCAGAAGAAAATGAAACGGTCAAACGCTCATTCCGGGACGGCGGTTGGCTCCGGACTCGACGGCGTGTTCGGTGCCTGCGTGGAACCACGCACCTTCAGCGCCGGCAGCAGCTCCACCCGCCGCACGGGCGCGGCCGCCCCTCCGGGGTCCCGCAGGTCGAGCCGGCGCAGCAGCAGCTCCGCCGCCGCGCGGCCGACGTCCGCCTTCGGCGGGGACACGGCCGTCAGGGGAGTGCTGCCGAGCGCCGCGACCACGTCGTCGTAGGCGACCACGGAGCAGTCCTCCGGGACCCGCACGCCGTTGTCGCGCAGTGACTGCACCAGCATCAGAGCGTCGACGTCGCCGTGCAGCACGGCCGCGGTCGCTCCCAACTCGGCAATCAAGGAGTGGAGTTCGACCGGCGCCGCCGCGCTCCCGGCCGTCGGGTCGGGCGCCGCACCCGGCGAGCTGAGCGTCACGAGCCACTTGTCGACGTCCGGGTGGTCCGCCGCGATCTCGGTGAAGGCGGCACGAATGGCGCGCGCGGTCGGACTGTCGTCGCGCGCGGCGAGCACGATGCGCCGATGTCCCAGTTCCGTGAGGTGGCCGACGGCGAGATGGATGCCGTACCAGTGGTCCGTGCAGACGGTGTCCACGGCGTGGAGCGCACTGCCGCGCCGCGGCCTGCGCTCCATCACCACCGCGGGCACCTCCAGGCGCGACAGCCAGGCGTAGTCCTCCTCCTCCGTGGCGCGGGTGCGCCAGCGCGGAGCGATCAGCAGGCCGCGCGCGCCGTCCGCCAACGCCCGCTCCACAAGAGACCGTTCGGCCCCGGGGCCGGTCGGCGCGATGTGCAGCGCGATACGGATCCCGGCCTCTTCGAACGCGGTCCGGGCGCCGTGCAGCGCCTCGTACAGATACGCGTGGCGCTCGGGCACCACGACCGCGACCGGACCGCCGTCGGCCGGCGGCGGCTCGGGTGCGGCGACCTGCTCCGTCTCGGGCAGCACCGGGCGGGCCACGCCGTGACCGCGGCGCAGCTTGCCCTCGCGGGCCAGCTCCTCCACGTCCCTGCGGACGGTCACCACCGACACTGCGAGTTCCTCGGCGAGATCGCTGACCCGGGTCGCCCCCCGCGACCGCACCGCCGCGAGGATCCGCTGGCGCCTGAGATCGACCGGTTCGCGCATGCTGATGGCCCCCTCACAACCCGCTGTTCGTTTGAGCGCTTCGCTGAACGCTTCGTCGGCAGCATAACCAGGGGTGCCGGGCGGGGTCAGCGCTCGGCGGCTTTCGTTTCCGGTGGGACGCGCTCGACCGGGCGGGGCGGGTGAGCCCGTCAGTCCTCCTCGTAGGGGAAGCGGACGAGCGGGGCTTCCCTGCTGAAGAACGTCTTGGCCCGGACGGCGGCCCGCTCGTCGTCTAGTACCTGCCCCGGCCGGGAGCCGTTGCCGAGCAGCACGCCGCCGAAGCGCATGCCCATGTACGCGGCGCTGTGGTGCAGACTGAGCACCAGCGGCTGAGCCACCACCTCCTCGCGGTGCGCCATCGCCGTCACGCCCCACAGGGTGCGGCCGGCCATCTTCGCCTTGAAGCCCGGATCCGGGGTGGTCAGCCACTTCGACCAGTAGTCGAGGTACCGCTTGGCGTACGACGACAGGGAGTACCAGTACAACGGGGACACGATCACGACGTCGGTGGCGGCGAGCGTCGCCTGCCGCAGCAGCTCCTCGTTCTCCTGCTCCGGCCAGGGCGCGTCGGCGTGCCGCGCGTCGACGAAGTCGGGAAGGCGGAGCTGGGTCAGGTCCAGCCATCGCTGCTCGGTGGCGCTCGGCAACTGTTCCGCCGCGGCTCGGGCCAGCTGTTCGGTGTTGCCGTCCGATCGCGCGCCGGCGAGGAGAAAGAGGAACGAGCGGGTCATGTGCGCTCCAGAGGTCGGACAGTTGACTTCTCCGCATCCAACCTTGATCGACGCCGCGGTATTTCCCCCTCTCGCACCGACGGCGGCCTCGACGCGCCGGCTGCGCCCGTGCGCTCCCCGCCTGCCAGACCTGATTGATCACGACTCGACACGCCCCCTAGAGTCGCCGCATGCGACGAAGGACCGTACTGGCGGTAGCCGGGGCAGCGGCCCTGGCCTGGGGCGAGTGGTTGAACTGGCGCTGGTCCCGAACTCTCGTGGGGAGGACGGCGGAGAGTGGGGGCGCGTCCGAGGCCGTGGTCGTGCTGGGTTTCCGGAACCCTCAAGCGACGGCGAACTTCATCAACCGCTGGCGAGTCCGGGCGGGAATCCGCTCCATCGCCGCGGAGAGCGCGCGTGACACACGTGTGATCTTCAGCGGCGGTGCGGCCGGCGGCGGCGCCACTGAGGCCCAGTTGATGGCTGACTACGCCAAATCGGTGCTCGGGTTCGACGGCACAGTGCTCCTCGAAGACCGATCGAGGACGACATGGGAGAACATCACGAACGTGGCTCCGCTGCTCGAGGGCGTCGCCCGCATCAGGATCGCCTCTCAGCCGGCTCACGCGCTCAAGGCCCGCGCGTACCTGCGGCGGCAGCGCCCCGACCTTGCCGAGAGACTCGTGCGTGCGGACGACTACCGCCCCGGCGAGTGGATGATCGTCAAACCGCTCCTGGCTCTGTACGGACTCCGGACACTCCGCGGCCTCACGGCCGAGGAACGCAAGATCGAGCTCTCGTCGGCCGCTGTCACCGAGTGGTTCCCGCGCGTCGGTCGACCGTGATCGCCGTCGGCTCCGGTGTCGGCTCAGTGGACAGGAACACCGGTGTCACCGAGACCGGGAGGCGGACCAGTGCGCCGTCGCGTTCCACGGGCACCGGTGTGCCGAAGGCGTCGACAGCGTGGGCGGCCGCGTATGGCCAAGGACGCTCGATGCTCGTGACGGGCTGTTCCTCGCCGGCGAATACGTCACCGGCGCTCCACATGACCTCCAGGGGACCGTGCCCCTGCCGCTCCACCTGGAAGAGGCGGAGATCGGGACGATGCTCGGCAAGGATGCGCCGCACATGAGCGACACCCTGTAGCTGCCCGGCCAGGAGCGCGAACGTGTCCGCCGACGGGCGGCGGAGTGTCAGGTCCGTGCCGTCGTAGTCGAGCAGTGCCAGCTTGCCGAAGAGGAAGTCCATCAGGTTGAGCCGGTCGCGGTAGCCGGGGATCTCCGGGGCGAGGTTCCAGCAGACCGTTCGGCTGACGCCGGCGGCCAGGGCGAGGATGTTGCGGGTCACGATCTGGCGGCAGTTGATGCGGTCCCGCCGCGCGGCCAGCTCCGGCGGGCAGTCCGCCAGGAACATCCGCAGGGTGTCCGGGAGCTCAGCCACACGCTCGTACAGGGCGCGCATGGTCCGGCGGTCCGGCGGCTCCTCATCCGGACCCGCGGCGGGTGCGGTGAAGGCCGCGATCATCTCCTGCTGGAACGCGGCCTGCGCCTCGGGGAACTCGAAGAGTGTCGGGCCGTTGTACTCCCCGGCCACCACGGGGCGTTCATAGCCGTGCCTGCGCATCATGGCGCGGGCATCCTCCACGTACGCCGGGATGTCCTGCGGATCGCCGTACAGATTCACGCAGAACAGGTCGTAGTCGTCATGGGCCTGCTCCACCACATGGTCGAAGAAGGCCCGGGCGGGGCTGTCCTGTGGGCTGGACAGCACGTCGTAACCGCAGCCGCCGAGGACGACGCGGGCACCGGGCTCGGCCTCCCGCACGGCCCGGGCGAAAGAAGCGAGCTGCGCCACGTAGTCGTCGGCGGTGCCGTCCCAGAGCAGGCCGGTGTTGCTGGGTTCGTTGTCGCACTGCCAGTACTCGACACGGCCCCGGCAGCGGGAGACCAGGCGATCGATGAAGCGTGCGTAGTGCGCGCTGTCGTTCGCCGGGGACGACGGCAAGAACTTCGAGGGGGTCCGAGTGGCCCACGGCGAACTGGAGCAGACCGTGATCCAGGTCTCGGCGGCCGGGTCCAGCTGGTCGAGGACGGCGTCCACCGCCGTCCAGTCGTAGCGGCCGGGCTGTGGTTCGACCTGGCCCCAGTACACATAGACCCGTACGAGCGTGCCACCCAGTGCCCGGATCTGCGGCACGAAGGCGTCCGGCGCACCGAACAGTCCGTAGCTGATTCCGCGGCAGATACCCAGCCGGATCCCTGGCGGCGTCGCTTCCCTCTCCATCACACTCTCCTCGCGCTTGCGTATACGCCATATACTTTAGCTGATGACGTAAACTGAAGCCGTGGACGAGGTACGACAGCCGGCCGGGGAGCCCGGTGTATCGCTGATCTGGACCCAGCCCGCGCCCAGGCGCCGGCACAGCCCGCTGGATCGCGAGGACATCGTGCGAGCGGCCATGGCCGTCGCCGACGAGGGCGGCGCGGAAGCGCTGACGATGTCCGCGGTGGCCCGACGGCTGGGCCCCTACACGCCTATGTCGCTTTATCGACATGTCCTCAGCAAGGACGGACTCGTCGATCTGATGCTCGACGCCGCCACCGCGGAGATCGCGCTGCCCCCGGTGCCGGGGCCCGACTGGCGGGCAGACCTGCGGGCGGTGGTCATGGAGACCTGGGAGATGGCGAAGCGGCACCTGTGGTACGCCCAGCTCGCCCCGACCCGCCCCCCGCTGGGTCCGCACACGATGCGCCGCACCGAGTTCCAGCTCCGTGTCCTCGCGGGCCAAGGCGCCACACTCGGCCAGGCCGTCGCCTACGCGGCGGTCCTCGACCGTCACGCCTTGGGCAGCGCACAACAGGTGGCCGAGGAGCACGCGATGCGGCGTCGGCTCGGTCTCGACACCCCGCAGCGGCTCACCGAGGCCGTCACCGCAGCTCAAGGGCTGGCCGAACAAGCAGGCTGCGAGCTGCTCGCACGTTGGATGAGCGCACCCTCCGGGCCCGATATGGACGAGCAGTTCGAGATCAGCCTGACCTTTCTGCTCGACGGCATCGAGGCCCGATTGAACCCCTGAGGCCACGAGCGGGGAGGTCTTCGGTTTCCGAAAGGCCCACCCCGCGCTGCGTCCGGCCCCCTTCTACACCGCCTCCGACACCAACGGGAACGGCATGGGCCGGCTCCAGTGGTTCACGCCGGCCGGGAGCGCCCCGGACACCACGTACTGGTCCGATCCCGGCAACCACGCGCTGGCCTGGCGCATCGACGGCACGGAGTTCTCCGATCCCAGCAGCGCGCTGTACGTCGGGTACAACGGCTGGTCCGGCGACGTCGACTTCACCCTGCCCTCACCGGGGCCCGCCTGCGCTGCACGAGCATCTCCCTGTGCTACCAGCCGTGCGGCACGTTGCTCGGCGGTACCACCCTGATCATCGGCCAGTTCCTGCTGAACCGAACCGGATCGATCAGCGTCGTCATCGGATACGTCGTCTTCCAGGTCGCCCTGACCCTCGGCTGCATGCTTCTGCTGCTCAAGCGCCTCAACCACGACGAGCGGGCCCTGGACGAGCCGGCTCCCGCCACGGTCGCCGTGCCGGCCTGACCCACCCACCGCACACACGCACCCGCCGGCGCCGCCCCCTTCGACCGGGCGCGGCGCCTGACGAGGAGACACATCACGCATGACAGTGACCGGTCCACGGCATCCCGGAGATCAAGCAGCTTGCCGGTCGCGATCTCGGCCACTCCGCATGGGAGGAGGTCACGCAGCAACTCATCGACACCTTCGCCGATGTCTCCGGCGACCACCAGTGGATCCACACCGACACCGGGCGAGCCGCGTACGGACCCTACGGCCGGACCATCGCCCACGGTTACATGATCCTCAGCTTCGGCAGCCGTATCCGCCTGCACGCCTCCATCACCGAGGTGCACGAGGTGAAGCGTGGCGGTGTCCAGATGCACCGTGCCTTCATCTTCGAACTCGAAGGGGCGGCCAAACCGGCGTGCGTCGCCCAGTCCCTCACGCACTTCCACCCGTGACACGTTCGGCCGCGAGCATGCGGGGGAGGAGGTCTGCCGCAGCCGGGAGTCGTGCCGGGGTCAGGCCTCGTCGTGGGCATGGCCGTTCCGAAGACAGGCGAGCACCACCGGGTCGATCTTGCCGGGAACCAGACGGTTCTCGAGATTCTCCACCCCCGCCCACACCTCCAGGGAGGCGTGACCGCGGGCGGTGACCAGGTTCTCGACCTCCTCCTTGAGGTCACCCGACAGCTCCAGCAGGGCGTCCGGGTCGGGCTTGCCGAACAACAGCTCGTGAACGTCCAGCAGGCGCCTCAGCTCCGCTACCGGGTCAGCATGGTCGTCCACGCGCAGGTCGCAGGCGACATCGCTGCCGCCGCCGTACCCGGCACCCGGAGCCACCACATACAGGGCCGCGCTCTGGCGGCCCCGGCGGTCACCGCCCGCGGCGTCGCCCGCCTCCAGCGCCGCGAGCAGCCGCCGGTCGAACGCAACGTCCGGCAAGGAGAGCCAGGCGGACTCCATCGCCTCGATCACCTCCGGCCCGGTGAGGATGTTGCCCTGGATCGCATAGCCGTCGCCCGCCGTCCCACCGGCCCAGTCCAGGCACTCCTCACCCGTGTAGGTCGCTCCGAGGCCCTGGGAGCCCACGATCCCCAGCTGACGGTGCGCGCGATCCCGGTCCATGGCCACGAGACCCGCCACCACGTCCGCGGGCTGCACGCCCGTTCGCAGCAGCGCCAGTCCCTGCGGGAGGTAGCGCAGGTTCGCCGCTGCCTGGGTGGCCACCGCCCCTGCCCCGGCCTCCGCCGCCGGCACCACGGCACCGACCGCCAAGAACTTGCTCGCCACTGCGACACCGAAGGCCTCACCGGACCGGGCCACGATCGAAAACGTCATGAGAGAGGACAGTAGAGCGGCCCGAGCAGCAGCACCAGGAGTCGGAGCGAAGCGAACGCCACCCCAAGAACCGGGTGATGCAAGGGTCCTTGCCGTGCCGCCTCCGGTTGCCCGCCCTCTTGTCGGATTGGTCTGAACCTGCCACGCTGCCCGCGCCACCTCCCGCGTCCCGTAGGCCGCTCCTTCTCCGGAGGCATGTATGCGCCACAGACTCCGCCACCGTCTGCTCGTCGCGCTCGGGTTGCTCGGTGCCCTGCTCGTCCCGCACGCTGCTTCCGCCTCGGCCGCGACCGGTACCCCGCCGCAGGTCTACGGCGCCTGGCACTGCTCGAACGACGCCTGTGTCTGGGGCACCGTCCGCACGGTGGCCGAGTTCGACGCGCAGAACCACTGGCTGATCGACCGCGGGGACGGCCGGCCCTCCGTCAACCTGGTCGTGCTCAGTTTCGTCGAGCCCCTCAAACTGCTGCACGGCACGACCGACGCGACCACGCTGAACGGCGTGCCCAGGGGCATGACCAAGGACATCGTGCAGTACTTCACCTCCCACGGGATCCGCGTGATGCTCTCCATCGGCGGCATCACCTATACGGACTCCTGGGACAGCGCGCTCGCCGAGAACCCCACCCTGCTCGGACAGCGGGCCGCTGCCCTGGCGAGCGACCTGGGCGTCGGCATCGAGATCGACTACGAGCAGAACAGCGGCCCGGACCTCACCGGCCTGCAGTCGTTCATCAGCGCCTACCGGGCCGTGCACCCCTACGACGCCACGGGAGCCGACCCGACGGCCCGTCTGACCATCGACGTCGCCGCCGGTGACCGGTGGCTGATCGACCTCGACCGCAAGGCCACCGCCGACTGGCTGCGCACGGACACCCCCGTGCTCGACTACGCCAACGCGATGGTCCCCTCCCGCCAGCCCTCGACCAGCTCGGCGATCGCCAACTGGCAGGAGCACGTCGACGGCAAGCCGACGTACTCGCCGCCCGTGCCACCGCTGGCACCGGCCAAGTTCACCGGTTCCGTCTACATCAGCGACCAGAGCAAGTCGCTGCCCGAGTGCACGGACTTCGCCAACTCCCTGCAGAACTCCACCGGCTCGTTCACCCGGACCGTCGCCCCCAACGGCGCCGGCACCACCTCCGGCATGCTCGGCTACATGTTCTGGGCCGCCGAACGCCCCTCCACCCGAGGCACCGGCACGACCCCGCCCAACACCTGCGAAGGCGGCGTCGGCGCAGGCGCGACGGCCTACAACATCCCGCTCCCGATGCCGGCCCTGCGGCAGAACTGACACAGAAGGACACGTCCGCGCCGGGCGGCCCGCTCCCCAGGGCGGAGGGCTGCCCGGCGCCCTCAGGGCGCTTCCGGTGGAGCGCGTCCGAAGCGGCCTGCTGCGCGCTCAAGGGGCGCTCGGTACGGTGACCGCCCTCATCTGTGCCCGCCATCGCCGCGCCGTCGGCGGTGGCCGAGACAGCGACAGTGGCGGTGGCAGGGGTGGTGGCGGTGCTCGTGCCGGAGTCGTGGTATCGGCGATCCGCTCCCTACCGGCGGCGCGCCTCCGTCAGTCGCGGCGGGGCACCCCCGCAACCGCCCGCTCGTCGCCGCCGTCGGCGCCGGACACGGCGATGCACGCCGCCGGCGCCGGCGCGCCGTCGTCTTCCACGACGTCCGCTCCACCGGACGTGGCCCGCGCACGAACGCCGCGCGGCGCGCCGGTCCGTACGACGCGGGACCGGCTGTGCAGGCGCAGCGACACGGCCGCCAGCGCGATCGCCACCGAGGCCATGGCCGCGCCCGCCCAAGCGGTGGATGCGAAGCCGAGACCCGCGTCGATCACCGTGCCGCCGAGCCAGGGGCCGCCGGTGTTGCCCAGGTTGAAGGCGGCCGTCGTGGTCGCGCCGGCCAGTGTGGGCGCGGCGCCCGCCACGTTGAACATGCGCGCGTTGAGCGCCGGGGCCGTGTAGAACGCGGAGAAGCCGAGCAGGAACGACAGGGCGACCGCGGCCACCGGGCTCGACGCGAACAGCGCCAGGGCGACCAGCAGCACGGTGGAGGTGGTGATGCCGGAGAGCAGCACGCCGAACAGGTGCGCGTCGGCGACCCGGCCGCCGATCGTCGTACCGACCAGCGCCCCGACGCCGAAGAGCGCCAGCACCGTCGGCACCCAGCCGTCCGCCAGCCCGGCCACGTCGGTGAGCAGCGGCGCCAGGTACGAGAAGGCGCAGAACACCCCGCCTGCCGCGAGCGCGGTCACCCCGATGGAGAGCCAGACCTGGCGGTCCCGGTAGATCGCCAGCTCGCCCTTCAGCGCCGGGCGCCGCTCGGGCAGCGGGATGCGTGGGATCCGGGTCAGCACACCGGCCAGCGCGATCGCGGACGCCAGGGCCACCGCCCAGAACGCCGACCGCCACCCCAGGTGCTCGCCGAGGAAGGCACCGGCCGGCACACCCAGGACGTTGGCGATCGACAGCCCGCCGATCATCACCGCCATCGCCCGGGCCCGTGACGTCACCGGCACCATCGCGATGGCGACGGCCGCGCCGACCGCCCAGAAACCGGCACACGCCAGGGCGCTCACCACCCGCGAGACGAACAGGACTTCGTACGTCGGCGCCAGCGCGCCCGCGACCTGGCCGAGGCCGAACACCGAGATCAGGGCGACGAGCGTCGTCTTGCGGGGCAGGCGCAGCGTCGCCGCCGCGAGCAGCGGCGCGCCGATCACCATGCCGATTGCGAACGCCGATATCAGCAAGCCGGCCTGCGGTATGGACACGTCCATGTCCTCGGCGATGGGCGGCAGCAGCCCGGAGAGCATGAACTCGCTCGTGCCGAGCGCGAACACGGACAGACCGAGGACGTAGACGGCGAGCGGCATGCGAGGAGCCGGGGGCCGTGGGGAAGGAGCGCGCATGACAGGTGCCAACGACACTTTTGCTCCCGTCATTCCCCACGCGCGCTCCCGCTGCCCCGCGAAGACGACGCCGTGTCGGTCACAGGCCGCAGGAGCCGCGGTCGAGGTGGAAGTAGCGGGCGTTGGTCCAGCGGCACAGCCGGATGCCGACGGTGATGCCGGCGATGGTGACCAGGGCGGGCAGGTATCCGCCGGCGACCTGGGTGATCGGGATGGCCGGGCATCCGCCTGAGATCGCCCAGCCCGTACCGAACAGGACCGCACCGGGCACCACGCCGGCGTGGATGCGCCCCGGGGTGCGGGGGACCCGCAGCACGGCGAACGCGCACACGATGATCACCACGGCACCCGCGAAGGAGTAGAACATGCGCATGCTTTGGAAGGTGAACATGCGGTTCAGCTCGGCGTAGTCGCCGTAGCCGATGTTGGCGACGGTGAAGCCGAGGACCAGTCCGGTGATGATGTTGGCCAGCAGGATCGCGCCTCGGGTACGCATCAGATCACCTTCCACAGCAGGAACGACACCGCGACTGCAGTGGAGAAGAACACGGCGGTAGCGACGATGCTGACCGGGCGCAGCCGGCCGCAGCCGTTGAGTCCGTGTCCGGAGTTGCACCCCCCGGCCAGCCGGGTGCCGAAGCCGACCAGTACGCCTCCCACGAACAGCAGGGCCGTCATGGTGATCGGATCGGCGGTGACCAGGTTCTTGAAACCCGGGCCCATGTCGTATCGGAGATGGAACCGCCCGGAGGTGACCGCGGCGATGAACCCACCGAGGAAGATCGACACCAGAAGGGCCGCCTGGGTGACGAGCGGGGCCGGGCGCAGGCTCGTCGCCGCGGGACGCCCACTCGCCGCCGGTTCGGTCTCCGTTCCGAGCGGCCGTGGCTGCCCGGAGGGAACCGGGGGCACGGTGGACGTGCCGGCGGCGGTGCCGAAGTGTTCCGCCGTGGCCGCGGCGAGTGCCTCGGTCAGAGCCTGCTCGTCGGTGAACTCCTCCTCCATCCGCTCGAGGCGGCGTTCACTGCGCCAGTGCAGCACACGGTCCCACGCGGAGGACACCCCGAAGGACCGATCGGAGATGAGGGTGTAGTTGATGGTGGCCAGAGCGAGGCCGGCGGCGCCCGCCCACCAGGGCCAGTAGGTAGTCATGCGGGACCTTTCATCCACTCGGCGAATCGATTCCACCAGCCGCGCTTCGAGCCCGGCGCCTGCCGCGCGTGTCGAGCGGGGCGGTCCGAAGTCTTCGGCACGTGTACGGGCACTGACGGTCTGTCAGGCCAGACCGGGGCCGACGGGGGTGCCGACCCGATCCAGGCCATGGGCCGCGGCGTCCCGATCATGGGTCCGGACGGCCCAGGTGGCCGGGCCGGTGCGGGCTGTGACCAGGACCCGGTGTCCGGTGACCACGCATCGGGCCGGTCCGGCGGGGCCTGCCGGGGCGCCTGCCCCGGTTCGGCCGCGCCGGACCGGCCCGTGCCGGCCATGTCTTCGAGGTGCCGGGCGCGGGCGCCGTTGGGCAGCAGGCTGATGGGCACGCGCTCCCCGGTGAGGGCCATCTGGTAGCGCGCGCACTCGCGCCACTGGTCCTCGCTGTCACAGTAGTGGTCTCGCCAGCCTTGCAAACTCGCCCTGAGCAGGGGGAAAAGCGGGCATCCTACGGTGTGCGAGCAACCCACGTCGCTCCCTCCTTGCCGGCGCAGGCCACCCGTGCAAGAAAGATGGTGGCCGTTCTCGGTTTTTGTCCCTTGCCACGCCCGGTCGACGATATGCACCCACTGTTTCGGCATCCTGAGCAACCTCGGGTGTTTTCCGCATAGCTCCCCTGACGCTCATTCAGTGGGATGTATCATGCGAATAGGTGTGCCTGCCCATCCCCCATGTCCGCGTAGGCGCCTGGAGCCGTGGTTGCCCAGGTCGGTGCGCGTTCCCTCTCCGGCCGGACAGCTTCCCGATGAGCGTCGCGTGACCGTGACCGCCCTCAGACGGCCGGTTCGGCGGTCCAGGTGATGGCCGGAGGAACGACCCGTGCGCACAGGGGGCAGCCGTGTGCGTCGGTCAGGCCGAGGCGCCCGACGAGCAGGCCGGTGCGTACCGCGGCGTCGAGTACGTCGGCGGGAACGGCGCCGAGCAGGAGCTTGGCGCGACGGAACATGGTGAAGGTGCCGGGCTCGTCGACGGTGCCCCACGACAGGTGGACGAAGCGTTCACCTGCGCGACCCTGGACATAGGGGCCCTTGACGTCGGTGCCGGTGGCTACGGCGGTCGTGGTGCACGGCAGTGTCCAGGTCGCGGACGTGGCGTCTCCGGGCTGGATGTCGAGGAGGTCGTCACGGCGGGCCCGGCGCTGCACGGCGACGTGGACGTTGCGGTACGTCTGCACATGGCCGTCGGCGGGTGCTCCGGGCGGGCAGGTGAGGCCGGGCAGGTCGACGGCGTCGATGCGGATGTGCAGGTCGCTGTCCATCTCCACCGTCCTCGCGCGCGGACCCGTCCGCGCCCTTGCTCGAACCCCGGGACATTCAAGCAGGCTGCGCCGGCTCGCCGGCAGCCGAGGGGCGGACGGTCGGCAAGACCGTCCGCCCCTTGTCATGGTTGTCGCGAAGAGCAGTCCCGCCCCCGCGAGGCCTGACGCGTTCAGCTGCTCACGACAGTGCCGTATATCCCCATCTCGTAGATGGAGTAGCCCCAGCTGGTGCGGCGCTTGACGCCCTGCATGCGGACGTGGTCGACGGGCTGGTCGCCGGTGAGGCGGATGACATCGGTACCGCAGACAGTCGGCGTCCGGGTGGCGGCGGTGGTCCAGTGCACGCCGTCGGCGGAGGTCTCGATACGGTACTCGGTCGCGCAGGCGTCCTCCCAGGCGAGAGTCACCGCGGCGACCTTCGCCGGTGCGGCGAGCTTGACCTGGACCCACTCGTCGTCGCCGTATCCCGAGGCCCAGCGGGTCGTGGTGGAGCCGTCGTTGACGTAGCGGGCGGCCAGCCGGTCGAGGTCCTGCTCCACGCTGGACGCGCTCGCGGTGCCCGCCAGGGCGAGGTTCTCGCCACCGCCCGCGGAGTCCCACAGCTGCAGCATCGTGTCGGCCTGCACGAGGAAGGTGTCGAGAACACCGTCACCGACCTTGACCGGTGCCTTCCCCCAGGCGTTGCGCGAGGGGTCGACGCGCATGGCCTCGGCCTGCTGCCGGAGCGTGCGGGACTCCTCGAGCAGGGCCTGCGACCGGTCCGGCGAACCGTCGACCCGGGCGGCGAGGGCGTCCACCATGGACACCGCCGACCTGCCCCACAGCGCGGTGGCGTCCAGCCAGGGCCCGGAGTCCGCGACGAATCCCGCCTGCACGGCGCCGCCGCGGATCTCCGCCGGGGCCTGTGCGATGGCGACGGCGTACGCTCGCAGGTCCGCCAGGGCCGAGGTCCGCTTCCCGGCCTTCCACTGCGTCCAGAACCGGGCGAGGCGGTCGCTCAGTTCCGGAGCCTGCGGCTGCCACGGCGTCGCCCCGAAGGTGGGGGCGAGGTGCTCCAGGTCGGCGAAGACGCGGAGGGCCCCGGCCGCCTCGCGGTCGCCACCGGCCAGGTAGGCGAGTGCCTGCAGCCAGGTGGCGTTCGCGTCGTAGGCACTGTCGTTCCAGGCGAAGCCGGCCGAGCCGAACACGGCGATCTTGCTGGCGTAGGGCTGGTTCATGGGGTTGGCGACGATGCCGCTGAGGTGCTCGGACAGCCCGGCCTCGCGCTTGTCGTACGGTGCGAGCAGCAGCCGGCCGCTGGTGTGGCCGTAGTCGTTGACCGGGTAGTTGTCCCAGACGAAGACCTTGCGGCCGAACAGCTGGGAGGCGGCGTCCGCCTGCTGGTTGGTGATGGCGGGCGGGACGACGTCGGTGCCGGTCCACATGACGACGACCGAGGAATCGAGTGTGGCCCGCATGGTCTGCTTGTACGTGGTGTCGGTCAGATCTCCGTACTCGGTGGGCACCATCTGCAGCGGCTGTGTGCCGGGGTGGGTGGCGACGAAGGAGCGCTGGACGTCGTTGAGCAGGTCGACCTGGGCCTTCGCCGCGGCGGTGCGGCCGGGAGCCCCGAATGCCGTCTGGTCGCCGGCACAGTTCCACTTGGTGTAGCTGATGTCGTCCAGCGGGATGGAGAACGCGCGCCCGCCCAGGTCGTAGACGGCCTGGAGCTTCGCCTTGAGCGCCGTCCGGTCGGCGGGGTCGGAGTAGCAGATGGAGCCGCCGGGGGAGACGGCGAAGGTGAACCGGACGTGGTTGGCGGCCGCCCGTTTGATCAGCTGCCCGAGTTCGGTGAGCTTGTCAGCCGGGTACGGCTGGCGCCACTTGTCGCGGTGGTACGGGTCGTCCTTGGGAGCGTAGACGTAGGTGTTGGCCTTGACGTCGCCGTAGAAGTCCATCTGGTCGAGGCGCTCGGCCGGGGACCAGGGCTGGCCGTAGAAGCCCTCGATGGTTCCGCGCAGGGGCATCGAGGGGTGGTCACTGACCTCGGCTCCCGCGATGCGCCAGCCGTCGTCCGCTCGGACGAACAACTGCCGCAGCGTCTGCACGGCGTAGAACTGACCCGAGGCATCCGTGCCGCCCAGAGCGACCTGCTTCTGTGAGCCGTCCGAGGTGACCCGCAGCGCGTAGCCCTCGGCCTGGCCGGGCGTGGTCGTGCCGTCGAGGCCCGCGGCGATGTCGGCCCGGGCGCCGGGTCCCAGACGCACCGTCAGCAGCCCGGACGGTATCCGGGTGCCGGGGGCGACGACGTCGACCCGGTCGGCGCCGTGGGCACGCAACTCGCTCGCCAGGCGGTCACGGGCGGCAGGGTCGGTGTGGTCGTCCGCGACGACGACCGCACGCTCGGTGACTTCGGCGTCCGCGCCCGCTCTGGCGATCGACTGCGGTGTGGGGGAGACCACGGGGAGGACCTGTCCGGCCGTGGCCTCGGGGGCGGATTCGGCGTGGGCGAGCGGTCCGAGACCGAGCTGGCCGGCGGCGAGGCCGACGACCAGCACCGATGTGCTGATGAGGGAACGAGATCTCTTCACAGGTCTCCGATCCGTTGCAGGAGTGGACGGCCCGTCGGGCCGTCCAGGTCTGGATCCGCGCAGCCGACACCGGGTCTCACGGCACGGCCGTCCGCCGGCGCCGGAACGGGCGGCCGGGTCTCCGGCGGCGCGTCAAGCCTCCTCGGGCTCTGTCGAGTTGCCGGACAGTTCTGAGCAAGTGGCGGCCTGTTCATCACCGTTGCACAGGACCGAACATGATGTCTAGACCTCTTGGTTCAGACCAGCGGCCTCGGTCAGCCCTGGGTCGGAGCCGTCGGGATCAAGCAGTGGAGGGATCGAGGGGCGCGTTCTGGGCTGTGGGGAATTGTTGTTTCCTGGTTGAAGCCCATGACCACGCCGTAGGCAGGCGTCCCGTCACGTCGGCACGGGAGACGGGCGGTGAATTGATTTCGGGACCCCTTTTTGAGCATTCGATCACAATGTGAGCGAACTGTTCATATTGCTTGACCGAGATCAGTCGGTCTCCGTACGGTGAGGCACCGCTCGGGCCGAGCTCCGCCGCTCCCTCCCCAGAGAGGACCTCACATGCCCCACCGCCCCTCCGGTGCCCGCTTCCGCGCCGTGCTCGCCGGCGCAGTGGGAGTCGCGCTGGCCGCCACCGCGTCCCCCGCCCTCGCATCCGCCGCCCCTGACGGGCACCGCTACTACCTCGACTGCTCCGCGGACAGCGGACCCGGCGACGGCAGCCATGCGCACCCCTGGAACTCCCTCGCGCAGGCCGGCGCGCACCGCTACGGCCCCGGCGACCAGTTGCGCATAGCCCGGGGCACGACCTGCACCGGCACCCTCGCCCCGTCCGGCGCCGGCTCCGCCGCCGCACCCATCCGCATCGGCGCCTACGGCACCGGTACGCGGCCGCATCTGGAGGGCGGGGGCGCGCACGACACGGTGCTGCTGCGCAACATGGAGTACGTCGAGGTCCGCGATCTCGAGATCACCAACTCCGGTGGTACGCCCGGCACCGAGCGCAACGGCGTGCGGCTGGAGCTGGCCGACTACGGCATCGGCCATCACTACGTGCTCTCCGGCCTGGACGTGCACGCGGTGCGCGGCGGCGACTTCAAGACGCTCACCGGCTCCAGCGGTATCCAGATCGACGTCGCCGGCACGACGACCGCGAGCGCGTTCGACGGCCTGCGGATCACCGGGAACCACATCCGGGACGTGGACCGGGAAGGCATCTACTTCAAGTCGACGTTCTCCCGCCGCGACCTGGTGGGCAACCAGCAGGACCCCACGGCGTACCCGGGCCCGTGGACGCCCAGCACCCGCGTCCGGATCGACCACAACACGCTGACGTCGATCGCCGGTGACGCGATGAAGCTCGACACCACCTCCGGGGCGGTCGTGGAGCACAACCGGGTGGACGGGTTCCAGCTGCGCTCCAAGGTCGCCAACGCCGGTATCTGGACGTTCAACACCGACGACACCCTCATCCAGTACAACGAGGTGTCGGGCGGCGGCAACAGCCTTGACGGCATGTCCTTCGACGCCGACGGCGCCTCGAACCACACCGTGTTCCAGTACAACTACAGCCACGACAACAAGGGCGGCTTCCTGCTGAACTGCCCGTACAGCGGCGCGAAGACCGTCGATGTCGTCGCCCGCTACAACATCAGCCACAACGACGGCGCCCGGCTGCTGCAGAACTGCTGGGGTCCGATCCTCAACACGCAGATCTACAACAACACTTTCCTCAACAAGGAATCGGTCCCCGCCTACCTGGTGCAGGACGACGCCGGTTCGCCGGCCACCACCCGGCACGAACTGACGGTCCGCAATAACATCTTCGCCGGTCCGGGGGACACCGCCACCGACGGCTACCGCTTCAAGAACCCCACGCCGGACCTGCGTTTCGACCACAACGTCCTGTACGGCATCCCGGGCGGAGTGCCCGCCAACACCGACGGCAGCGGCACGAATCCCGGCGGCAGCACCGCCGACCCGAAGCTGATCGCAGCCCTGGCCGGCGCGGACGCCGGTGACCCGGACTCCTACCGCATCGCCCAAGCCTCCTCCGCTCTCGGCCTGGGTGCGCCCGTGCCGGACGCGGGCCGTCACGACTACTTCGGCTTCCCGATCCCGGAGCGACGCCCCGCGGCCGGTGCGTACCAGGGACCGCCGGTCCGCTGACCGGGCGCAGAACCCGGCGGCCACCACTCGCTGCGATGGCGTATGACCGGCCGCCGGCCAAATGACGCGGTCGGCGTGGCCGAGAGCTCAGCTGAAGGTGCGCCGGTAGGTTTGCGGGCTGACGCCGACCGTGCGTTTGAAGCGGTCGCGGAAGGCCGTGGGGGAGCCGAAGCCGACCTGGCCGCCGATGCGCTCGACGGAGTGCTCCGTGGTCTCGAGCAGGTGCTGTGCCTGGCGGATGCGGGCTCGGTGGAGCCACTGGAGCGGCGTGGTGCCGGTCTGGTCGCGAAATCGCCGGATCAGGGTTCGGGTGCTGGTCCCGGCCTGTCCGGCGATGTCGGCCAGGGTGAGGTCACGGGCGAGGTTCTCCCGCAACCAGTCGAGCAGCACTTCCAGCTCGGAGCCCCGCGGCGTGGGGGTGTGATCGTAGATGATGAACTGCGCCTGTCCGCCCTCCCGTTCGAGGGGCATCACGGACAGACGGGCGGCGTCGGCGGCGACGGCTGAACCGTAGTCGCGGCGGATCATGTGCAGGCACAGGTCCATGCCGGCGGCCGCGCCCGCCGAGGTGAGGAACTGGCCGTTGTCGACGTAGAGCACGTCCGGGTCGACGTTGAGGTCCGGATGGGTGGCGGCGAGAAGCCCGGCAGCACGCCAGTGGGTCGTGACGCGCAGCCCGTCGAGAAGTCCGGTGGCGGCCAGCGGGAAGGTGCCTGTGCAGATGGAGGCTATCCGGGTGCCGTCGGCTGCGGCCGACCGCAGCGCGTCACGCACGACGGCGGGGAGCGGGGCCATGGGATCGGAGACGCCCGGCACGATGATCGTGTCCGCGTCCTGGAGGCCGTCCAGGCCCCAGGGGGCTCGCAGAGTCAAGGCTCCGGCGTCGATCTCGTCGCACTCGGCGCACACCCGGATCTGGTAGCCGGGGCGCCCGTCGGGCAGGCGGGTCCGGGAGAAGACTTCGATCGGGGTGGCCAGGTCGAACGGGATCACCTGATCCAGAGCGAGTACGGCGACGGTGTGCATGGCCGGAACGTACCTCCTCGTCGGTGCGACGGGTCCGGACCGGTACCCGGGGCAAGTCCATGTCACAGCAGGTCCGAGCTGCCGGGAACCGCTTGGCATTATCCCGTTGAAACCTGTCACTCGTGCCACTGGGCCGTCACGGTCACAGCGGGTTGACTTCGGAACGCCCGAGAGAAATCGACATCCGAAGGAACACCCATGCACATCCAGGTCGTCCTGTTCGACGGCTTCGACCCGCTCGATGTCATCGCCCCCTACGAGGTGCTGTACGCCGGCGGCACGGCAACCGAGGGTGCGGTGACCGTGGAGCTGGTCTCCGCGGAGGGGCCCCGCGAGGTGACCAGCGGCACCGGAGGGCTGACGCTGCGCGCCACCGCTGCCCTCGACCTCGAGCGCGCGGACATGCTCCTGTTGCCCGGTGCCTCCGGCCGGGTCGGAGAACCCGGCGAGGTTCCGGAGGAGGAGGCGGGCGCGGGTGCCGGCGAATGGAAGCAGGACGAGTTCATCCCGGTGCTTCTCGGCCGCACACTGGCCACCGAGCTGCCCGCGCTCCTGAAGCAGGCGATGGACGACCCGGACATGACGGTGGCCACCGTCTGCGGCGGCTCGCTCGTCCTGGCCCTGGCGGGTCTGCTGGAAGGACGCCACGCCACCACGCACCACATGGGCCTGGACCTGCTGGACGCCACCGGCGCCCGTGCGATCCGCGCCCGCGTCGTGGACGACGGCGACCTGATCACCGGCGCCGGTGTCACTTCCGGACTCGATCTGGGCCTCTACCTGCTGGAGCGTGAAGTGGGTCCCCGCGTCGCGCACGCCGTCGAGGAACTGTTCGCTCACGAGCGCCGTGGCACCGTCTGGCGCGCCCAGGGCCCTATCCCCGCCCTCCTCTGAACTCTCCGCCCGCGCTCTTTCCCGGCGCCGGTCATTCACCCCACCGTCCACATCGCACAGTCAGGAAGAACATCAGCATGTCCGTCGAAGGCACCTGGAACCTGTCCATCTCCACCCCCATCGGCAAGATGAAGGCCGCGGTCGAACTCCGTGACCAGGACGGAATCCTGACCGGCGTCGCCCACGGAGCCGGCGAGGTGGTACCACTGCACGACATCGCCCTCGACGGCGACCGGCTCACCTGGAAGCAGACCGTCACCAAGCCCATGCGGCTGAACCTGGCGTTCGACGTCACGGTCGAGGGCGACACGCTCCAGGGCACGTCCAAGGCCGGCCGGCTGCCTTCCTCAAAGGTCATCGGTGAGCGTCGGACCGCCCCGGAGCACCAGGCGTGACCAAGCTCCTCCTGTCCCTGCACGTGTTGGCCGCCATCGTGGCCGTCGGTCCGGTCACCGTCGCCGCGAGCATGTTCCCGGCGACGTTGCGCCGGGCCCTGAGCGACTCCAGCGATGGTGACGCCCTGACGACCCTGCGGACGCTGCACCGGATCTGCCGGGTCTACGCGGGCATCGGCATCGCGGTCCCGCTCTTCGGCTTGGCCACGGCCAGCAGTCTGGGTGTCCTCGGCGACGCCTGGCTGATCACCTCGATCGTTCTGACCGCGGCGGCCGCAGGCGTCCTGGCCCTGCTGATCCTGCCTGCTCAGGACCGCGCACTGGCCGAAACGGGGAGTTCGGCCTCGCCGTCGTCGTCAGCCCGGACCCCGTTGGCACAGCGGCCTCTCGCCATGCTCACCGGCATCTTCAATCTGCTGTGGGCCACCGTCACCGTTCTGATGATCATCCGTCCCGGCTCCACGACGGGGGTGTGACCGTGCACCCGTGGTCTCCGCGCCATCTGCGCATCGCGGCTCACGCAGAGCTGATCTCGCTCATCGTGATGCTGTCCAACCTGTTCACCGTCCACCTCGAACCCGTCTCGTCCTTGACGGGCCCCACCCATGGCTGCGCCTACCTGTACGTCGTGATCGCGACCTGGCGCCTCGAGCAGGCCCGGACCACCGCCAAGGTCCTGGCCGTCGTTCCGGGCGTCGGCGGGCTGCTCGCACTGCGGCAGCTCGACCGCGTCGACACGACCCGCGCCCAGCCGGAAGAGATCATCCCCTCATGAGCGGCGGTCTTCTCCGGGGCGGTGGTGGAGCCGATGCCGGGTGGTCACCTCCTTCGACTGCGGTCGCGGCACCGGATGATTGCGCCGATCCTGGCAGGGAGGCGTGGCCGGCTTCGTGCGTGCCCTGCGCGTCGCTGACCCGCGCTCGGAGGGAGACGATGCTCATGACAGCGATATCCGGCAAGACGCAGCCAGGAGACGGCGTCAAGACGCCGCGCGGCGCCTCGGTGGCTGCTGCGGGCATGATGACGCTCAGCGGGGCGCTCAGCATCCTCATGGGCGTGTCCGGCATTGCACAGGACAGCCTGTTGGTCACCCCGTCCGACTACGCCTACTGGTTCGACCTGACCAGCTGGGGCGTCATACACCTCGTCGTCGGAGTGGTGCTCATCGTCACTGGCCTGGGGGTCCTGGCGGACAAGAGCTGGGGGCGCGGCGCCGGCGCCGCGGTGGCAGCGATCAGCCTGATCACCCAGTTCATGTTCGTGCCGCACTATCCGGCGTGGTCCATTCCCATGATGACACTCGATCTCCTGATCCTGTTTGCGCTCACGAGGTTCTATGTCGGAACCAGCGGCTGACCTCAACTCGTAGCCGTCGGGTCGGCTGCCGTGAGCGGGGTGGGCGCACGATGCTGACGCAGCGTTGCCGTGAAGCTCCGGCCGTAGGAGTGACGCGTGGTGATGTCGATGCGCGTCCCGCCGCGGGTCGGGCTGACGCTGACCCCGTCGTCCACCGAGAGCGCCTTCAGGGTCCGGCCGCGAACGGTGACCGAGACCGCATCCCGCTCCGTCGTCGGGTCGGACACCGCGACCCTGGTGGTGCCGTCGCGCGCCTCCTGGAGGATCACCGATGCCGGGCCGTCGACCGAAAGCGGCCCGGCGTGATGTGTCCCGGGTGCGAAGACGTTGACGGCCACGATGCGCAGTCCCGCATGCTGCACGGCTTGGATCCCCGGGGTGTTGACCAGCACGGACACCGGTCCGTGGGCGTACGACCTCAACCGTCTTTCGGAGGCGTTCGGGACGAGGGCGTAGGCCATGGAGGTGGACGGTGCGCCGGCCGCCTGCTCGACGGAGACGGAGAAGACCTGCTTGCTCACCACGGTGTCGGGATTGGAGGCGCGGACGATACGGCGGCTGCGGCTGACCGCATCGAGCGCGACGGTCGGTTGCTGCTCGTCCAGGAAGACGTATCCGACCGCGGTGCCTTGGCCGGCATCGGCATAACGCAGCCAGGCCAGCGGGGCCGTACCCGGGCCGGACCAGGCCCTGCCGTTCCGGAGCTCCCCGGTGAGGGTGACGACGTCCGACGGGCCGGCGATCCGGCTGTCGATGGTCGTCGTCACCGGGCGCCCCGCGGCGTCACCCACTCCCGCGGCGAGGACGACGATCTCGTCGTCGAACATGAACCACGACTTCGTGGCCTGGGCGTTGCGGTAGGCGACGAAGTCGTCGGGAAGGTCGCCGGCCTGCTTCGCGGCGTACGCGGCGTCGTCGGCCTGGACGAGTCCGACCGCGCCGTACGCGCCGAGGCCGGCGCCGCCGGAGAAGGTGTTGGTGCCGCGGGGGAAATACACGTAGGTGTTCTGCGACTCGGAGGAGGACGTGAACCCGCGTTCCGGGTTGTCGTACCACTGAGTGCCGTAGAGCTCGGGAATCGTCTTGCGGCTTTCCACGGGAGCGGTGACGCCGGCGAGACGGTAGGGCGAGACGGCCGTGAAGTAGTCGACACCGAAGGCCTGGGTCTGGTCCTGACCGGAGAGGTAGAGGTAGTGGGCACCGTCGCCCTGGAACCACGGCATGAGGTTCTCGCCGCTCATGTACTCGTACTTGCTGATCCTCGTGGAACTGCGGGCCAGGGCGAAGGCGTAGCCGGGGCGACGGTGGACGGTCCTGTCCATCGCGTTGAACGCCACGTTCCGTTCGGCGGGGTTGAGGTCCTTCGCCGGGACCGACGTGTCGGCGAAGAGGGCGGCGTAGCGGGCGATGCTCACCGGGGAGACGAAGCTCTTCGGGTCGAGTACGGCCTTCGACGTCTGCCGTATGTGCTTGACGTAGCCCTTCAGTGCCGTGGCGTCGGCACCGGTCGCATAGCCGGAGAGGTCGACGACGGCCTCGACGACGGAGGCGACGGAGTCGTACCCGGTGGCGGTCCTGGACACCGCGCGGCCCTTGACGATCTCCATCATCCAGCCCTCGAAGATCAGCGGAGCGAAGCCGTCGACCACCCATCGCTGCACGGTGTCGACGAGGCCGCCGATGTCCTGGGCGTAGCTCGTGCCTTCGAGGATCTTGAGGGTCTGGACGACGCGGGTCAGCAGTCCCGTGCCGTAGGAGCCGGTGTAGGCGACGGAGGCGTGCTGGACGAACGAACCGTCGGAGTAGAAGCCGTCGGTGACGCCGTGCTGGGGGTGATACGGGTCGACGGTCGCGAAGACGGTCAGCTGGTCGGCTATGGCCTTGCCGATGCGGGCGCCGTCGTCGAGCACGGCCCCCTGCAGGATCCGGTTCGTCGTGATGTCGGCGAGGTTGGCGCCGGTGTGGAAGCGTGAGTCGAGGTCGACGTCGCCGTTCTTGCCGTTGCGCAGATAGGCGTCCATGGAGGCGACGTAGGCGGCGGTGAGGTCGGGCCGGTGTTCCGCGAGCTGGTCCTCGAGCAGGACGAGGGTCTTGCTCACGTGGGAGGAGATGCCTATCTCCCAGTTGAACCAGTTGCCGTAGTAGCCCTTCGACTGGGTGCCGTAGTAGTCGTCGTAGAGCCGCGCCAGGCCGTCGATGACCCGTCTCTGGACGGTCACGTTGTCGCGGAGATCGGACGCCGTGGCGCCGGGCGTGCGGGTCGCGAGGGCGATCTCGTAGAGGTACTGGAACGACGTCGTCAGGTTCGCGTCACTCGTGCCGAGGGCAACGCCCCGGAAGAGCTCGCCCTGCCCGGCGCCGTCCATCGCGGTCAGCCGGGCCCGGGCGGTCGAGTCGATGGACGCGAGCTTGGGGCCCACCTCGGGCCGCGCGTTGGAATCCGCGGTGCCGGCGAACATCGCAACGACGTTACCGATCAGTACGGCATGGTCGGCGGCCGCGTCGGCGCCGGTCCCGTCCGGCCGGGGCACGCCCCATGCTCTCAGCGGCTGGGCCGCTGCCAGCAGGGTCGCCGCGGGGAACACCGACAACAGAGCACGACGCGAAGGCTGCACGGGCACGCTCCAAGGTTCGGCCGGAAAGCGCTTGTCACATCCAAGCAACTGTGCGCGTCCATGTCACTAGTGCCCGCATCGGACAACGTTCGCCCGTTTGGGGGACGGCTGTGGGCGGCACCGACGCGGTGCTCCTCACGCGCACCACCCCCGCAGGTGGGCCCTCGGGTCCTGATCAGCGGTGGCTGCGGTGCGCCGTCTCGGGCCCGACGACGCGCAGCAGGTCGAGGGCCTCGGCGCTCGGTGTGCCGGGCGGGGGTGTGAAGAGCAGCAGCCGCTGGTCCTCGGCCGGGCTGAGGAGTGCCTCGTAGTCGAACTCGATCAGCCCGACCTCCGGGTGCCGCACCCGCAGCCGGCTCTGCCGCCGGACGGCCACCTCGTGGCGGTCCCATATTGCGGCGAACTCCTCGCTCGCCTCCCGTAGCCGGGCGACGAGCGCCGCCGCCTCGGCGTCGCCGGATCCGCGGCGGGCCACCGCCGTGCGCAGGTCGGCGACGACCAGCCGGCCACGCCGCTCATGCTCGTCCTCCGGGTACGCCTCGCGGACGAAGGGGTCGGTGAACCACCGCCACACCACGTTCCGGTCGGGCTCCTCCACGGTGCACACACAGCCGAACAGGGCCTCGGCCATGGCGTTCTGCGCCAGCAGATCGCCCAGGTCGCCGAGGATCTGCGCGGGAGTGCGCGCCAGCTGGTCGAGGAGGTACAGCAGCCCGGGACGCACATGGCTGCCGGCCCGGCGGCCTTCCGGCGGGCGGTGCCCCGCCAGCACGAACAGGTGGTCGCGCTCGTCCTCGGTGAGCCGCAGCGCGCGTGCCAGGGCGCCGAGCATCTGGGTGGAAGGCTGCGGACTGCGTGCCTGCTCCAGGCGCATCAGGTAGTCGGCGGACATCCCGGCCAGCTGGGCCACCTCCTCGCGGCGCAGCCCGGGCGTCCGTCGCCGGGGCCCGGAGGCCAGCCCGACGTCGTGCGGGCGCAGCCGCTCCCGCGACCGGCGAAGGAAGTCGGCGAGTTCACGGCGGTTCAGTTCGCTCGGCATGCCCCCATGATCCGGCACCGGCAGGCCACGAGAACCTGCGGACCCTGGGATCGCCGGTCCTAGGCAGAGCGGTCCGCTCCTCATCCGGGCCGGAGCATCGCATCGTTGGCGGTGTTCCACGGACCCCACCCTCTACGGAAAGAGGAACGATGCCCGCAGTGACCGTCGACGGCGCCCGCATCCCCTACCGCCTGGAAGGCTCGGGTCCCGTCCTCGTGCTGGTACACGGCTCCGGCAGGGGGTCGGTGACCTGGGAGTCGGCGCTCGGGTACTTCACCGGCGCGCACACCGTCGTCCTCCCGGATCTGTCCGGCAGCGACGCGGCCGAGGACGACGGCGGCGAGCTGACCGTCGAAGTGCTCGCCGCCCAACTGGCCGCCGTGGTGGCGGACCTGGGGCGCAGCCCGGTGGACGTCCTGGGCTACTCGCTGGGCGCACCCGTCGTCGCCCTGCTCGCCGCGCAGCACCCGGAGCTGGTGCGCCGCCTGATCACGCTCTCCGGGTGGTGCAGTCCGGAGGACCCGTACATCCAGAACGGCCTCAGCGTGTGGCGCACGCTGGCCGACAACCCGACGGCCTTCGCGCGCTACGCCATGCTGACGGCCTTCAGCCGCTCCTACCTCAACTCGATCGACCGCGAGGCCGTGGAGGAGCTGGCGACCGGCATGCGTCCGAGCGCGAACCTGCTCCGCCAGATCGACGCCGACCTGAAGGTGGACATCCGCGCCGCGCTGCCCCGCATCCAGGCCCCGACCCTGGTCATC
>NZ_BNBC01000003.1:0-43073 GCF_014654675.1 Streptomyces spiralis | reverse complement strand
GGGTGCGCGCTGGACGCGCTGATCCCCGCCGAGAACTCGCGCGAGCTCGCGGCGGGCATCCCGCACAGCCGCTACGCCGAGCTGGAGTGCGGCCACGTGGCGCGGGTCGAGCAGCCGGCCGAACTTGCCAAGCTCGTCGAGGAGTTCCTCGGCTGAGCCGGGCGCGCAGGCTCTGCGCCTACGGTGCTGAGTCGGCCGCCCCGCTAGCCGAACTCCCGCAGCACCTCGGCGATGTTGGCCCGGTACGTCCGCAGCGCCTTCAGCCCGGCGGCGTAGCGGTCGCGGTGATGTGCGATGTCCGCCGCCTGCTTCTGCGCCTGTACGGCGTGCCAGAGTTCGGCCGTACGGTGGCGGCGCTTGCAGGTGACGTCCGCGACGGCGGTGTCCCGCTCCCGCTGCGTATGCCGGGTGTTACCGTCGCTGCCCCGATGCCAGGCGTCGTCGGTGTACGCCGCCGCGGGGTCGGGATAGCGGGTGAATCCTTGCTCCGCCACACAGCGGGACCACACGTCCCAGGCCGCCCGGAGGCGCGGGTCGCGCTTGACCGCCTTGTCGACCTCGACCGCCCGGCTGCCGGCGTAGAGCCAGTCCCGCTCGAGGTCGATGCCGCGCATCAGCCGCCGGTTCGCCTCGGCGTTGCAGTCCGGCCAGTCCGCGTACTCGGCGTCGGTCATCCGGCGGCCCTTCGGCCGGGGCACCAGGGGCTTTGCCGGGTCCCAGCCGTAGCCCCAGCGGCGGGCGGTGTCGAGATCGAGGACGCCGTAGTCGGTGCCGACCGCGATGGCGACGACGGGGTCGCTGGGGTAGCGGGGGTCGAGCGGGAAGCCCGGATGGCCGCGGTCCGCCATGCACTGCCGGACCAGCAACGCCGATGCCCGCTGCGATCGCTGGTAGTCCTGCGGTGTGTACGCGTAGCGGTCGGCCGGGAGGGGGCCGAGGTCCGACGCCGCACCGATGGCCCCCGAGGGTTGCGTGCCGGAGGCGCAGAACGCCGTCAGCACCGCCACCCCAGCCGTGACACCCAGCCGCCATCCCCGCCTCGCCATGACCAGGGATGCTAGCGGGCGGCGGGTACGCGGTCGGTCGCGGGGCCCCTGACTCCCGAGAACATAGACAGTGTCTACAGCCGCCTGGTAGACACTGCCCATGGACGTCGAGGGGGCTCTTGAGACATGAAACACGATCAGCGCACGGACACCTTCACCGCGCCCATCGACGACCGGTATTTCGAGGACTACACGGCGGGCGCGACCTACGAGTACGGCAGCGTCGCGGTCACCCAGGAGGAGATCGTCGGCTTCGCCTCCCAGTACGACCCTCAGTCCTTCCACGTCGATCCAGTCGCGGCGCGGGAGGGGCCGTTCGGCGGGCTGGTTGCCAGCGGGTGGCACACCGTCGCCCTGATGATGCAGCTTTTCGCCAGGCACTACCTCTCGACGGTCGCGAGTCTCGGCAGCCCGGGCGTGGACGAACTGCGATGGCTCAAGCCCGTGCGCCCCGGCGACCGGCTCCGCCTGCGCCTGCACACCCTCGACACCCGGCTCTCCCGCTCCGACCCGCGGCGCGGCATCGTGCGCACGCTCGCCGAGCTCCTCGACCAGGGCGGCGAGCCGGTGCTGCGGGTGACGGTCGTGAATCTGCTGCGCACCCGCGACAGTGCATGAGCGGTGGGACGGCACAGCTGCTCCTCGGGGGCATCGTGATGATGGGCGCCTGTGTGCAATGGTTGACCGGCATGGGCTTCGCGCTCGTCGCCGTACCCGGGCTCGTACTCCTGCTCGGTCCGTCCCAGGGTGTCGCGCTGGCCAACTGCGCCGCCGGTGCCATCAGTGCCGTCGGGCTCGCCGGCGGCTGGCGGCGGGTGCGGCTCACGGCGATGGCGCCGTTGGTCGCAGCGTCCGTGTGCGCCGTCCCGGCCGGGACATGGGTGGCCTCCCAACTTCCGCACCCCGTCCTGTTCGTCGGGATGGGCCTCCTGGTGACCCTGGCCGTGCTGCTGGTGATGCGCGGCCTGCGCGTGTCCGCCCTGACCGGTACCCAAGGGGCGGTGGCCGCGGGCGCGGCGGGCGGGTTCATGAACGCCTCGGCCGGGCTGGGCGGCCCGCCGCTCTCCCTCTACGCGATGAACGCCGGCTGGACCGTCCGCGAGTTCGTGCCGAACGCGCAGTTCTACGGCATCGTCGTGAACGTCTTCTCCATAGCGGCCAACGGGGTTCCTCGGTTGGGCTCGACGGGGTGGGCGACGGCCGTCGCCGCGATGGCGATGGGCGCGGTCGTCGGCAGAGTGCTCGCCGAGCGCGTCTTGGAGGACCGGGCCCGCCGATTCGTCCTGCTGCTCGCGCTGGCCGGCGGGCTGTCGAGTCTGGCCAAGGGGCTGGGGGTGCTGTGAGCCTGGACCAGGCCGCCTTGTGCCGGCGGAACCCACGACAAGTGCGGGCTTCTTGTGGTGGCTAGCGCCGGTGCGGCGGAGCCACACGTGTGCCGGCCGTGTTCACCGTGACTGTCTTCGTGCACGAGGGGGACGTCGTGCCGCGCCGAGGTGCCGTCGGACATGCTCGGGCATGAGGAGGGCGTCGCGGCCGACGGCGTCGAGGAAGGCGGTGCTGAGCGGGTCGGCGTGTGGGCGGGTGTAGGCGGCCAGTACGCGGCGCACCGGCGGGTCGGGCCACAGGATGCGCCCGTTGAAGCGGGGCGGTACGAGATTCGCGGGGACGAGCGCGGGGCCGAGGCCGGCGGCGGCGAGCAGGGGCGCGGCGGCGGTCTGCTCGACGCGTACGGCGGCGCGCGGGTGGAATCCGGCCGCGGCACAGACGCGGTCGAGGAACTCGGCGAGCCCGTTGCCGGGGGCGTAGTGCACCCAGTCGCGGTCCGCGAGGGCCGGGAGCTGCACCTGGCTCTCGCTGCCCGTGGCGGCCGGGTCGTCCTCGCCGGTCACGATGACGAACTCCTCTGTGCCCAGCTCCCGTACGGGGCCGTCCCAGGAGCGCGGGGCGGGACCGACCGCGACATCGGCGCGGCCCTCGGTCATGGCGTCGACGAGTGCGTCGTCGTGCGCGAACTCCCGGAGCCGGACGCGGATTTCCGGTCGCTGCCTGTGCCAGGCACGTAGGACGGGAGGCAGTACGCCGAGCGTGACCGAGTAGACGGCGGCCACCTGGATCTCGCCGCGCTCGAGTCCGGCGGCTCGGCGGGCGGCGGTACGTGCCTGCCGGGCGACGGCCAGGGCGGCACGCGCGTGCGGCAGCATGGCGCGGCCCATGGGTGTGAGCCGGACGGCGCGCGGGAGACGTTCGAGCAAGGGGCCTCCGGCGTCCCGTTCCAGTACGCGCACCTGGTGGGACAGGGCGGGCTGCGAGACATGTAGGAGCTCGGCGGCACGGGTGAAGGAGCCGGTGTCGACGACGGCCACCAGGTATTCGAACTGACGCAGCGTAGCCATGCACAAAAGTTATCGCATCTCCAGAAATCAAGTCTTGGACCAATGAGTGGTGGGTGTCCGAGAGTCATGAGCGGGAGCCGGCCCAGGACGGGACGGCGGGACTCATACGAAGGACATCGCATGTTCACCGATGCACTGGCCAAGAAGGCTCTCGAGGGACGACGGCTGATCGTCGTCGGCGCCGGTTCGCACGTCGGACGGCATCTGGCGCAGACCGCGTCCGCCGCCGGGGCCGAGTTGGTCCTCGCCGGGCCCGACGCCTCGAAGCTGGCCGCGACGGCCGCCGGTCTGGCCGGACCCACGCGCACTCGGCTGGTCGACCTCGCGGACGAGGACTCGATCGCCGCGCTGGCCGCCGAGGCGGGCCCCTTCGACCATCTGGTGTCCACGGCGGCCATGCCCGCCAACGGCCCGCTGGCCTCGCTGGAACTGGCCATGGTGCAGCGCGCGTTCGCGGCCAAGGTCATCGGTCCTCTGCTGCTCGCCAAGCACCTGGCGGGACAGATGAACGAGGGCGGCTCCTTCACCTTCTTCTCCGGTGTGGCCGCCTGGCGGCCCGCCCCGGAGCGCGTGGTGATGGCCACCACCAACGGCGCACTGTCCTTCCTCGTGGAGGCCCTGGCGGTGGAGCTGGCCCCGCTCCGGGTCAACGCCGTGTCGCCGGGCATCGTCGACTCAGGCGCCTGGGACACGCTCGGCGAGGGCAAGGACGCGTTCCTGCGGGGCGTCGCGGAGCGCAACCCGGCACGACGGACCGGCACCCCCGACGATCTCGTACAGGCCGTTCTGTACGCGATCTCCAGCCCCTTCGTCACCGGGACGGTCCTGCACGTCGACGGCGGCGGCCGCCTCGGCTGAAGGCCCCCCACCATGGGCGTGAGGGCGCGCACCGCTCAAGTGGTGCGCGTCCTTCACCGGTTGGGCGTGCCTGCGCACCGGTACGCCCCACGCCTTCTGGTGCCACCATGCAAGAGCCCGGCACACGGCCGAGGCAGGGGGACGGCCAGGAGGGGGACGTATGGTGGACACCGCGGTGCTCGTGCACGGTCAGGCCCGACCGAGCCCCGCTGCTGTTCTGTGCGGACCTCGCCCAGGCGGCCGCCGACGAGGCCGTACGCCATCTGCGTCCGATGTCCGCCGCGGTCCTCGATCAGGCGCCGACCGCGATCGCCTGGCGCGGCCTGCCCTCGACGCACCTGCTGACCGGCCGCGACAACGCGACGCCCACCGTCGTCCAGCGCCGCCTGGCCCAACGTGCCGACCGCATCGAGGAGTTGCCCGACTCCAGCCACTCCCCGTTCTTGTCCCGCCCGAGGACGGTGGCCCGAACGATCGCGACGGCCGCCGGCCGGACGGCACCGCCCGGCTGACCGGGTCCGTGCGCGGCTTCGATCTCGACGGCTCCTTCTCGGCGGACGCGCGGTCAGAACCAGTGCAGGCAGTGCGGTGAGCGCTCGGCGCGGAAGAGGGCGTCAGCGACGGTGGCCACGCCCGGGCGGTGAGCCCGGATGTGTCCGGCACGCACGAGCGTGCTCGGTGCGGTGCCGCCGAGGTAGATCGAGCCCAGGTCGCTCACGTCCAGGGACAGGTCGGGCTCCCGGCCCGTCGGGACGCAGTCGGCCTTGCCGTCCCGGACGGTCAGCAGATAGCGGCCGTGCTCGCCGAGGAACGGGTCGTCGACGTCGAGGACGAGCTCGCCGTCCGTGAACCAGCCGCGCGCGGTCAGCGCACGCGGTACGTCCAGCAGCCGCACCCAGAGCCAGTCGGTGTCGCCGCCCACCTGGCCGGCGCGGAAGTCCGCAAGCTGCCAGCGCAGCGGATGCTGGGGCGGAAAGTGCTTGAACACGACCTCGGCGACCAGGTCGTGTCCGAGCACGAACCCGGCCAGGGCCGTGAAGACGGCGTCGTCGGCGGCGATGGTCTCGTCGACCGTCAAGGTATTGGCTTCGCCGACCGAGTAGCTGGCGTACCCGTCCGGTACTCCGTCGGCGTCACGGTGGACAGCGACGTAGCGCGGCGCCGGGGATATCGGGGGCTGCCCCGCACCCGAGGCCCACCAGCGGTGCGGCCGGGACAGCGCGCCGGGCTGTGCGCGGCGGTAGCGGTCGTAGACCTCTTCCAGGATCCCGCCGCACTCGGCACGCCGCAGGACCTCGACCGTGCCGGTGTCCGAGCCGGTCGCCGGGCCGTCGGCCGTTCCGCGCGCCCTGGGGAGAGTCAGGGCGCCCTGGTGGCGCGGCACCGTCAGCCGCTGCGTGTAGGTCGCCGGTCCGTAGCCGAACCTGCGGTAGATCAGGGCCTCGGAGGCCAGCAGTACGGAGAGGAACTCCCCTCGGGCCCGTAGTTCGCTGAGCTGATGCCGCATCATCGCGCTGAGTACGCCCTGGCGTCGGTGCGAGGGCAGGACGCCGACGGCGGTCACCCCGCTGGCCGGGACGAGGATCTCACCGGGCAGGGTGAGCTCGAAGGAGTACGCACCGGCGGTGCCGACGGGCCGTCCGTCCGCCGCCACGGCGAGCAGGTTGCGCTCCATCTCGAGCGCCGACCACCACACCCCGCCGCCGCCCTCGGCCGGGGTTTCCGGAAAGCGCCCGAACGCGGCGTGGAGTGTGTCGACGAAGACGTCGAGGTCCTGATCGGTCGTAGGACGGATCTCCATTGCTGCCGCTGCCTCCCCGGGATACCGGCACCACGACTCGTGGTGTCCCGCCACAGTGCAGCGTTCATCCGTGGCCAGGTCAAGCCGATTGATGCCTGCCTTGCATGGCGTGCGGCCGGTCGCAGCACGGCCCGGTCCCAGCCGGTCCCGGCACGGGGCTCAGGGGCCGGCCGGGCGGACACTTCTTGGCCGGCTACCGACCTTCGATGCTGCCCAGTGCCGTCAGCAGCCGGTCGATGTCCTCGTCGCAGGTGTAGGGGGCCAGCCCCACACGCACCGCGCCCTCGCTTCCGAGCCCGAGCCGTCGAGAGGCCTCCAGTGCGTAGAAGGATCCGGCCGGTGCGGCGACGCCGTGCGCTGCCAGGTGCCGGGAGACATCGGCCGAACTGCGGTCCCGCACCGTGAACAGCTGCGTCGGGGTGCGCCGCGCGGCCCGGGAGTACACGGTGATCCCGCCCAGGTCCGCGAGCCCTCGCTCCAGGCGCTCACGCAGGGCTTCCTCGTGGGACTCGATCACCGTGAACGCCGCCAGCAGCCGTTCCCGGCGGGTGCCGGCCGCGTCCGGCGCCAGGTCGGCGATGAAGTCCACGGCGGCCCGTGCACCGGCCAGCAACTCGTAGGGCAGCGTGCCCAGCTCGAAGCGCTCCGGGACGGCGTCGGTGGACGGCATCAGCTTGTCGGGCCGCAGTGTCTCCAGCAGCGCGGGCCGGCTCGCCAGCACACCCAGGTGCGGACCCATGAACTTGTACGGTGAGCAGACCAGCGTGTCGGCACCGAGGCCGGCCAGATCGACGGCGGCGTGCGCGGCGTAGTGCACCGCGTCGACATGGAGCAGCGCACCGGCCTGGTGCGCCAGTTCGGCGATGGCGGGCACGTCCGGCCGGGTCCCGATGAGGTTCGACGCCGCGGTGACGGCGACCAGCCGGGTCCGTGGTGACAGCACCGACGCCACCTGCCCGGGGTGCAACTCGCCCGTGTCCGGGTCGAAGTCCGCCCAGCGGACCGCGACGCCGACCGCCTCCGCCGCCTGTATCCAGGGACGTATGTTCGCGTCGTGGTCGAGCCGCGTGACCACCACGTCGTCGCCCGGGGCCCAGTCCTTGGCGAGCGCGCGCGACAGGTCGTACGTGAGCTGGGTGGCGCTCCGGCCGAACACGATGCCGCGCGGCTGGACGCCGAGCAGGTCGGCCAGGGCGAGCCGGGCGCCGGTGACGATGGCTTCCGCGTTGCGCTCGCCTTCGTTGGTCTGCCCCCTGTTGGCCAGGGGACGCGCCAGCGCGTCGGCGATCGCGTCGATGACCGGCTGGGGCGTCTGGGTGCCCCCGGGCGCGTCGAAGCGTGCGGAGTGGGACTTCAGGGCGGGGATCCGCGCGCGGACAGCGTCGACATCGAGGGCCATGTGGACTCCGGAAAGGGGCGGTGGCGGGAGGGGCGTAGAGGCGGCCCGACCGGCCACACGCCTGGCCGTACCGGGGCCTCGCATCGCATCATCGCAGCATCGGAGAGGCGGCGGTCACCTCGGGACAGCGTGCGATTACCGCGCGACGACCTCTGTGACGTGGACCGGTCCGGTGGGACGATGGCGGGGCAGATGCGTCTGCGGTCAGTTCGACCTTCCCTGGAGCACCCATGAACAACTGGCTCCTGTTCCGGATTTCCGCCGCGACGATCGTGGCCGGCCTGGCGCTGACCGGCTGCAGCGGCTCTGGCGGGTCTCCGAACGCGTCGGGATCGCCGTCCACCGCGCCGGGGACATCCGCGCCGCCGCTGTCGCACACACCCACACGCTCGAACTCGCCGGCACCGACGGCGGACGCTCCGGCAGGCACCCGTCCGCCGACCACGACGGCACCGCTCGGCACGCCGCCGCTCGGCTCGTGGAGCCTGCAGCCGATGTGGCCGTTCGCCACTCTCGCCCAGGCTCAGGCGTGGCAGCGTGCCTACCGTTCCGGCGGCCACCAGCCCTGGCATCTCGACCCGGAGCAGACCGCCCTCTCCTTCACCCGCGGCTATCTGGGCTTCGAGGAGATCGGCCGGGTCTCCTCACGCACCGTCAGCGGTCGGCACGCCCGCATCGGCGTCGCACGGACGGGGTCCGGGGGAGGCGCGGCAGCGGTGCTTCACCTCGTGCGGTACGGCACCGGCCCGGATGCCCCGTGGGAGGTCGTGGGCAGCGACGACACGACGTTCTCCCTGACCACGCCCGCGTACGGGTCATTGGTGCGCTCCCCGATGGTCACCGGCGGGCGGATCACCGGAGTGGACGAGAACATCCGCGTCCAGGTCCGCCAGCCCTCGTCCGCGGCGCCGTTGGGCACCTCCCCGTGCTGCACCGCGGCGGGCGGCACCGACCAGCCATGGCGCGTCCCGGTGTCTTTCACGGGCGCCCGTGACCCGGTGCTCACGGTGGTCGCGGTCACCGGCGGACACATTGCCGACGTCGAACGCTTCACCGTCACGGCGGTACGCACCCGCTGACCGTCGGCAACGTCTTCCGTGGGCGGCGTCACCGCCTGGGGGTCCGATGAGCTGGCCCAGCTTGATCCCTATGTCCATTATTTACCGATATGGTACGTTCCATGCTCTGGACTGGGTGGATGCGGCCCCCTCGCCCTCTCCGCGGGCGGTGGGGCGCCGCGCTGCTCTCGCCGGTGATCTTTACCGTGGTCGTCACCGCCCTGGCGTTCGTCACGCCGAGAAAGATCTCTTTCAGCCGCCTCTTGACCGCCGCACCTGCCCTCGCTGCCTCCACCTGGCCCGTGCTGCCCACGGTGCTGCTGGGAGGCGCCTGCATCCTGATCATGATCGCGTTGAGCCTTGTCTACCCCGATCTGGGCACCTGGTTCACCGTGGGAGCCATCGCCGCGGTCACAGTGGCTGCCGCATACGCCTGCCGGGTCCGGATCCAGCGGGAACAGGCATTCGTCCAGCTCCGCCTCGTCGCCGACGCGGCGGAGAAGGTGCTCTTGCGTCCCCTGCCGCACCGGGTCGGCTCCGTCGAAGTCGAGTCGATGTACCTCGCAGCCGCCGCACAGGCCCACATCGGCGGGGACTTCTATGAAGCCCTCGTCACTCCTTACGGCGTGCGACTGATCCTTGGCGACGTACGGGGCAAGGGCCTGCCGGCCGTAGGAGCGGCCGCGGCGGTGGTCAACTGTTTCCGGGAAGCCGCATACGACGAGCCGAGCCTGGAGGGGATCGTCCGCCGCCTGGACGCCAGCAGCACCCGGCACAGCTGTACGTTCCCCGCCGAGGAATCCCTGGAGCAGTTCATCACCGTGGTGCTCGCCGAGTTCCCGCACCAGGGCGGCCACATCAAGCTCCTCAACTGCGGGCATCCCCCACCACTGCTCCTGCGCCACGGCAAGCTCCTCGTCCTGGATCCCACCGCTGCCTCACCGTGCCTCAACCTCGCGGCACTCATCGGCTCCCGCTACACCACGGACACGGTCGCCTGCGCCCCCGGTGACCAGCTCCTCTTCTACACCGACGGTGTCATCGAGAGCCGGAGCCCCAGAGGCGCATTCTTTTCGCTGCAGGACTGGATGCGTCGGCACAACGCAGCCGGACCCAAGGCACTGCTCGACAGGCTTCATCGAGATCTCCTCCAGCACAGTGGCGGTGGACTCGACGACGACGTGGCAGCTCTGGCCGTACGCCTCTCTGACAGGTCAACGGTTCCCTGACCGGGCAGGAGACCGTCCGTTCCGGCTCGGGGGTGCACCGTGTGCGGGCGTCAGGTGCCCTACGCCATGACCTCTTACCGGCCCGAAAAGGTCACCTGTCCGGCATGCCGGGAACACGCACACCGGCAGTATCTGCGCTTCGCGGACCAGGCCGAGCGTCTGAGCCGGATGCCCGGCGTGAACATCTCCAGCGATCAGGCGGCCAGGTCCGCGGAGTGGCACCGGGACCTCGCGAGAAGGTTCTCCGGCTGATGAGTGGGTCGTATGAGTGGTCGTAGGCCGTCAGTGCCCGCGTGACCGGCTGACCCGCCGCGGCTGGGCGGCGGGTTTCGGTCGCCCTCAGGGTGCGATGGTGACATGGGCCGTGTCGTTCGCGGGACGGTTGTCGGAGGGGGAGCCCGTCAGCTGAACCAGGCCGGTCCCGGGTTCGTTCAGGCTCAGGGTGAAGTCGAGGGTGTGCGTCTCGCCCTCGGGCGTGGCGGCCAGCTCGCAGGTGTAGGTGTCGCGCTGTTGCGTGTCGAAGGCGTGCTCGCAGAGCGGCTCGTACACATCGTCGTCGATCGCCCGCATCGGCTGCTTCACCACCAGGGAGCCGAGAGGGACGGTGAATACCATGCGCAACACCGTGCCGGGCCCCAGCTCACCCGGCCCGTTGTTACGGGCGCCGATGCTGATCCGCTGCTCGGTGCCGAGCTTGCCGCGTACCGTGGCGCCGATCGCGGCGAAGTCGGCACCCATGCCCATGCCCAGCCTGACGTTCGTCCACGCCACGTGCGCGCCGCTGAATGTGCCCTGACCGGCGGGCGACCGGGAGACGTCGTGAGGAGTCAGCTCGTCGCCATGGCCCATGTCCCCTTGTGTCGGCCAGCCGTCGTCCGGCCGCGGTCCCGTCACCAGCGGCCACACCGACTCGCGGACCATGGAGGACACCTGCTTCGCGGGTGCGTCGAACTCCAGTGCCGGCGTGAACGTCACCGTCTCACCGGGGCCGACACGTAGGTCCGGGAAACGGCACACCGCCACACGGCCCTTGTAGAAGCCCATGTAGCGGCAGTTGCGGTACCGCTGCCGGGGAGCCATCGCCCGGGCGTCGATCCCGAAGCCGACGCCCTGCACGGCGACCTCACCGGTGTTACGGATGGTCAGCGGAAACGTGACCCGACCACCTGGAGCGGCCGTCACGTTCTCGCGGTGCCACAGTTCGAGCACGGGTTCGCCGACGACCACGCGTGTGCTTGCCGTGCGAACTGTTCCGTCGGCCGTGGTGAGCCGGTAGTGGATGAGGCCGGTGTCGCCGGCCTTGCTCCCCTCGGCCGCGATCGGGGTCACCTCGTCCGTGACGGACACGGGACCGAAGTTCGGGCCCGGCCCCATCGAGCAGGTGACACCGGCCGTGTCGCCCGTACAGTAGGGGACCTTGCGCCACTCCAGCCGGACGACCTTGTCCGCCCCTCGCGCGTCGATGGTGAGCCTCGCTCGCGGCCCTTCCGGCGCCGTCTGCTCACCGCCAGGCCGACTCACCCCATCGACCTTGACCTTGAACCCGACCTTGTCCGGCTGGCCCGTCCGGTCACCGGGCGGACGGAGGTAGTAGACCTTCGGCACGGTCAACTCCACCCCGTGCCTCGTGCTTGGCCTCGCCGGCCCACACGCGCCGCTGCCAAGCAGTACTCCGAGCACCACGCACACGACAGCCGCATGTCGCGGCAACCGCCGCACACCAGGCGGCGACGACCGCACGGCGTGGGTCATGGTGCGTCTTGTGGAACCGTCCGACGTCATGGTCGGCCATTGTCGACCGCGCCCACGATCAAGACAATCTCGCACTCGCGGCGGGCATTCGCAATGCACCGGCCTCGAGATGGCCGAGGACGAGGAGGTCGGCGGTGGCGGATGGGCCGTCCTGGTAGAAGAGGGCGAGATTGCCCCACGGTGCGTAGTAGGCGAGATCTCCGGGCTTGGCCGCGGACGGTTCAGGGGCACCGGCGGTGGTGAGCTCGCGCGGCGGGTAGCCGACCCGCTCCGTCCCGTGGAAGTCCTTCAGGTCCGGGGTGAGCGGGAGCAGAGTGGCCAGGTCACGGGCGGCGGGGCTGTCGTTCAAGGTCGCGTCGACGGCTCGGCCGTCGAGGGTGACACGGATGTCCATGGCGGTGTTCCTGTCCGAGCCGGACGGGGTGCTGGACGCCGACATCTCCTGCCGCCCCGCCGACGAGGCCGGCCCGGAGGGCGAGGGTGCGTCCGGTGAGTTGGTGGAGCAGCCCGTCATGGCCGGCAGCAGAGCGGCTGCCGGGGCGGCACGGGGCATCGTTCGGCGAGATGGGGATGGGCTCCTCGGCGAGCACCTCATGCGGCATCCGCGCGTGCGCACTCTCGGCTGCGAACGCGATCGAGGTGCGGCCGGCTCGGGGTACGGCCCACAGGCCGGGGTCCGCGCCGACGAGGGCGAAACGTGGTCATGGTGCGTCCTTGGCGGGGGAGCGAACGGAGGCGCGGTGAGGCGCCGGTCCTGCGTGGGGCGGAGGCGGGGCAGGGGCGGGGTCAGGGCGTGAGGAGGGTCTTGATGGCGCGGCGTTCGTCCATGGCCTTGTAGCCTTCGGCGACCTGTTCCAGGGGGAGGGTGAGGTCGAAGACCCTGCCGGGGTTGATCCGGTCGGTCAGGACGCGGTCGATCAGGTCGGGCAGGTAGCGGCGTACGGGGGCGCGGCCGCCGCGCAGGCCGACGTGGGAGAAGAACAGTTCCTGGCCGTCGATGGCGACCTGGTGGGGGACGCCGACGAAGCCGACGTTGCCGCCGGGCCGGGCGGAGGCCAGGGCCTGCCGCATGGACTGCGCGGTGCCGACGCACTCCAGCACGGAGTCGGCGCCGATCCCGCCGGTCATCTCCTTGATCCGGGCCACGCCCTCCTCGCCGCGCTCGGTGACGATGTCGGTGGCGCCGAACGCCCGGGCGAGCTGCTGCCGCGGCTCGTGCCGGCTCATCGCGATGATCCGCTGCGCGCCCATCTCCCGGGCCGCGAGAGAAGGCCGGGCCGTCCGCGCCCGCACACGGGCGGGCCCGGGCACGCCCGGGGTGGCCGGGGTGCCACGTCTTCCAGACAACCGCTCTTCCGCGCGGGCAGCGAGTCACCAGCAAGGGGTGTACCGGCAGTACACCCCTCCCACGGCCCGCGGGACGCACGGTCGAGGGGTGGCCGGGACGACAACGGGGTCCCTCGGCGAGACAGCGCGGCGGCCGGGCTCAGTCGCCTCGGATGCGGGCATGCAGATGCATGTCGTGCCGGCCGTCGTCATGCACGGCGGCGCTGCGCTTGGTGCCTTCCAGGAGGTAACCGGACTTGGTGGCGACCCTGCACGAGGCGTGGTTGTGGGTCGAGTGGTCCAGCTCCAGCCGGTGGAAGCCGACCTCGTCCAGGGCCCAGGCGGTGAGCGCCGACAGGCCGCGCGAGGCCACACCGGCGCCGCGGGCGGCCGGGAGCACCCAGTAGGCCACGTCTGCCGTGCCGTCGTCGAAGTTCAGACCACGTAGTGCGATCCGGCCGAGTACCTCGACGCCGTCGCGGGTGATCGCCCAGTGGCCCCCCTTCTCGTGTTTCCAGTCCTGGCGATATGTGTCGAACCATTCCCGGACCTGGAGATCGGTGGTGGGTCGACGCGTGTGCCAGCGGCGGATCTCATCGTCCTGGTAGGCAGACAGGAACGCCGGTGCGTCGGCTTCCTCCCAGGGGCGCAGCAGCAAGCCCCCGGTGGCGGGGGGAGCACGGGTTGGGGGGAGCCACCGAGCAGGCCGGAGGCGATGACGGGCGGCGTCGACACAGCGCGAGTCATGCACCATGATCGCCCGACGCCGACCGCACGCGCCAACGACAGCCATCGGTCGGCGCGTCACGGCCGCGTGCCGATGAGCGCGGCAGGTCGTGGAGTCGACGCTGACCATGCTCCGGTCGATCCGGCCTCCGGCATCGGCATCGGCCCGGACGGCCCTCAGGATCTTCTCCCACGTGCCGTCCGCCGACCACCTGCGATGATGGTCGTGAACCGTCTTCCACCAACGGAAGCGGGACGGCAGATGCAAGGATCTGGTGTGTCCGACGGGTCGGCACAGTCCCTGCGACTCTCCCGGCTATGCTCGCGCGGGAGCGCCCCGCGGCGCGTGACTGCGGGGCGCCTTGTGGCGTCTAGTCGATCGCCTGCCCGTCGTGCATACCGCCCTTGCAGAGGTTGTCCATCAGATCGGGCATTCCGCCGCCCTGCTTGCACTCAGAAGGGGTGACGCTGGATCGGGCACCCTGTGTGGCGGCGGTGGCGGTGGCGGCGCCTGTGAGGCCGAGTCCGGCGAGGGCTGCCGTGGCGATGACGGCGGCGAGGATTCGTCGAATGCGCATGTGGTTCCCCTTTCACGGATTGCCTCGGTTGGGGCCACTAGTCAGCTTGATCTTCACCCATGTGGGTGGCACGTCATGTTGGGCCATTCGGGTGACAGTGCTGTCGGGTGCGGGGTCGATGACGTGACCCGTCGGACAGGTCCTGGGCCTGGGCGGGGACGGAGGCAGCGGCCACGAAGAACGGGATGGCGATGAGGAGGCGGCCGGCCTCGGCGCGTCGGCGCTGCTCGGCGAGCCACTGGTCCGCCTGGTCACGGCTGACGGCACCGCTCGTGCAGGCCGGGTCCGCGAGCCTGGTGAGCAGCGACAGCATCGCGGGGTCGGTGAACACGGTGGTGTGCACCTCGACCGTGACGCCGTCGAAGCCGCCGTCCAGGAGCAGGTTGCGGTACTGGCGGGCGGCGCGAGGCGCGCCCAGGAGGTCGGCACGGGCGTGCACGATCGTGCGGGTGAGGGCCGCGTCATCAGAGTCGATCACGACCGCGTCCCAGTCCTGCCCGACCAGGACGATCCTGCCGCCCGGGCGGAGGACGCGCCGCGCTTCCGCCAGCGCGCGTCCCGGCTCCGGAAGTATGTGGAGCACCTTGTCGGCGCGGTAGCCGTGCACACTTCGGTCGGCGAACGGCAGATCCTCCGCGCCCGCCTCCCGGAACTCGGCCGCCGACCACCGTTCCCGGGCCGCGGACAGCATCCACGGGTCCGGGTCCACGCCCACCGCTCGGACCCCGCGTTCGGCCAGCTCGGCGACGGCGCGTCCGGCGCCGCAGCCGACGTCCACGACGGTCGAGCCCGGGACGAGAGAGAGCAGTTCGTAGGAGCGAGCCCGCAGCCGGGTGGCGCTCGGCAACCGGTCCGCCGCATCGAGGAGGGACAGCAGGGCCTTGGTGTCGCGGTGCTCTTCCACCGCTTCCTGGTTCTTGGACATGGACGTCAGGCTGCGACTTAATGTCGGCATGAAGTCAAGCGAAGACGCCGGCGCCGGCGCGATGAGCATCGGCGCCCTCGCGGCACGGTTCGGCCTGGCCACGCACGTCCTGCGGCACTGGGAGTCGATGGGCCTGCTGCACCCCGGTCGGGACGCGGGCGGACGCCGCCGCTACGGCGCCGACGACCTCACCCGCGTGGCGGTGATCCTCCTCTGCAAGGAGGCCGGTCTCGGAATGGACACCATCAGGAGCCTGTCCGCCACCGTCGACCGCACGACCCGGCACGAGATCCTGCGTCACGAGGCCGAGGAGCTCCGATCGAGAATCGCGGCGGCCCAGGCTTCATTGGAATTCATCGAGGGCGGCCTGACCTGCGAGCACGAGGACTTCACCCAGTGCCCGAACTACCGGCGTCTCATCGCCGAGCGGATAAGCCCCCGAGTGCCGGCACCCGCGCGCGTGCCAGACGGCAAGCCGCTTGCCGCGCGGACTCGGAGATCGTCTTGATCACCGCCCACGGCACGCTGCCACCGCCGGTGGCACCCCGTTACGTGGGCAGCCCTTGATCGGTGGCGCCATCAGTGGCCTAAGCGGCGTCCGGCCTGACCAAGTGGCGGGCGATCGCGGCGAGCAGGGCGTCGGGGTCGGCGGGGCCGGTCGCGGCCCAGCAGACGTAGCCGTCGGGGCGGATCAGCAGCACGTCGGCGCCCAGCGGTTCCGCGCCCAGGGCGTACCCGGCCCGGACGGCGTCGACCCGCTCCGGCAGCCGCAGTCCCTGCGGTAGGTCCCCCGCCAGATCGAGCAGCACCGCATGCCCCTCGCGGAACAGCGCCGAAAGGCGCACCGGAAGGTCGCCGTCCGCGGTGATCAGCTCCACGTCCGGGACACGCTGCCCGGTCAGCGGGTGGCTGCCGGAGCCGTCGCCGTCGGAGCCGTCGGAGCCGTCGGAGTCGCCGGAGTCGCCGGGGAGCGGATAGGCCAGTGCGAGGCCGGAGACCAGGCCGGCCAGGTGCCGGTTGGTGTCGGGCAGCCGCAGCAGGTCGACGACGATGTCACGCAGTGCGGCCACGTCCTCGCTCGGGTTCGGATCGGCGAGGACCCGCTGCGCCGAGGTGTGGTGCAGGACCTGCGCGGCGACCGGGTGCCGCTCGGTGTGGTAGCTGTCCAGCAGGCCCTCGGGGGCGCGGCCCTGGACTGTCGCGGCCAGCTTCCAGCCGAGGTTGAACGCGTCCTGGACACCGAGGTTGAGCCCTTGGCCACCGAGCGGCGGGTGGATGTGCGCGGCGTCGCCGGCGAACAGCACGCGGCCCTGGCGGTACTGCTCCACCTGCCGGGTGGCATCGGTGAACCGCGAGGAGTTCTTCACCTCGGCGAGCACCGTCTCCGGCCCGTAGAGCGCCTCCAGGGCGGTGGCGATCTCCTCCCGGGAGACGGGGGTGTCGCGATCCACCGCCCCCTCGCCGACCGGCCCGAACGTGAACCTGTACCAGCCCGCGCGCATCGGGACGGTCATCGCCCAGTAGCCGCCCGCCTGGCGCATCATCGTGTTCATGTGCCCGATCTCGCGCGGCACCAACTCCGACACCGAGGACAGCCGTACGTCGGCCAGCACCCCCGGGCGGGTGCCCGGCCGCCCGGGGAAGGACGCCCCGACCAGCCTCCGCACCGTGCTGTGCCCGCCGTCGCAGGCCACCAGCCACCCCGCGCGTACCCGGCGGTCGTCCGCCGTCTCCGCGGTGACCCCGTCGGCGTCCTGCGTCACTGCCGTGACCGCCGCGCCGCGCAGTATCCGCGCGCCGAGCGCGGTCGCGCGCTCCTCCAGCACCTCCTCGATCTCCCACTGGGCGAGCCCGATCGGATAAGGATGCCGGGTATTCCAGGGGGAGCAGTCCAGCGGCACCGGCAGTGTCGCGAAGTGCCCGCCCACCGCACCGCGCACCGGAGCCCGCTTCTCCAGCGGCTCCAGCAGCCCGCGCATCTCCAGCAGCTCGGCGGTGCGCGGTTGGATCCCGCCGCCCTTCACCTGCTCGACGCGCTGCGCCAGCTGCTCCAGGACCAGCGTGTCCACACCCGCCTGTGCCAGCTCGCAGGCCAGCATCAGCCCGGTCGGCCCGGCCCCCACGACGACGACCTCGGCCTCGATGGCCTCGATCCCGGTGACTTCGTCCACCACGGCGCACTCTCCTCTTCCTCGCCTGAGTGCAAATGTATACCAGGTGCAGAAATCCACTTGGGAGACTTTGCTACCGTGGCGGGCGTGGAAGGCAGGTCGGAGCCGGGACAGCCAGGACAGCAAGGAAAGCCAGGGCTGCGCGAGCGCAAGAAGCAGCGCACCCGCGCCGCGATCTCCGACGCCGCGATCCACCTGTTCCTGGAGCACGGGTTCAACGAGACCTCCGTGGCTCAGGTCGCCGAGGCGGCAGAGGTCTCCAAGCGCACCCTGTTCGCCTACTTCCCCTCCAAGGAAGACCTGGTCGTGCACCGCCTCGCCGATCACGAGGCCGAGTCCGCCCGCGTCGTGCGGGCCCGTCCGCCCGGCACCACCCCGCTGGCCGCGCTGCGCGCGCACTTCCTCGACGGCCTCCGCGACCGCGACCCGATCACCGGCCTCAACGACCACCCGCAGGTGCGCCGGGTGCACCGGATGATCCTCGCAGCGCCCTCCCTGGTCGCCCGGATGGATCGGTTCAGGTCGGGCGCCGAGCGTGCGCTCGCCCAGGCACTCCAGGAGACCGCAGACACCACGGAGTTGACGGCGCGTCTGGCCGCCGTCCAGATCGTCGGTGTGCAGTGGGCCCTGGCCTCCGACAACGCCGACCGCCTCGCCTTCGGCGAATCCGCCGACGCGCGCTACCCGGGCGCGGTCGCCGACGCGCAGCACGCCTTCGACCTCCTCGAGAACGGCCTGCGGCGGCTGGCCTGAGGGCGGTGCCGTGGTCCGAAGGCCGGGCGGCCCGAAGCGCTACGCCATCGAACTCCTCAGCTCCGACACGCAGGGTGTGGGATACCTGCTCAAGGACCAGGTCGCTCGCGTGGAGGAGTTCCTGGACGCTCTGATTGTTGCGCAGGCTGCAGCCGCTGACGTCCGCAGGGGCGTCGGTGCGGCCGTAACCGCGCTGGGCCAGGAGACACTTCTGGCCCGGACTCGGAGGTGTGCTCGACACGGAAGGGTCAACGGCCTGCCGCGGCAGCACTGTTCCCAGGTCACCGACCCGTCACGACACACCCACCAGGACCTGGACGCGGTCGCCGCCGTACGCACAACCGGCCGTGATCACTGGCCTACTCGGCCGTCGATCCGCTCGCGGAGGAGGTCGGCGTGGCCGCAGTGCCGCGCGTACTCGGCGATCTGCATCACCAAGATGTCGCGAAGCTGGGCGTCCCCACCAGGTCGGGTGCCGAGGTCGGGGAAGCGGGCTATGAACCGGTCGGTCAGTTCCATCTCGGCCCGCCACTGACGCCAGGCGTCCTCCACGACCGCCGGGTCGGCGGTCGCGCCGTTCCAGTCGCCGTCGCGGTCTTCGGCGGTGCGGTAGATCCTGGGCGAGTCCTCACCGGCCAACCGGCGAAAGTGTCGTTCATCCTCGGCCATGTGCCGCACCAGCCCGAGCAGGGACATCGTGGACGGCGGTACGGCGCGCACGGCCATCTGTTCGGCGTCCAGGCCGGCGCATTTCATTTCCATGGTGAGGCGGTAGTGACGCAGACCGTCGAGCAGCGTACTGCGTTCATCGACGCTCTCGGCATCGCTCTCGCGCGGATCCTCGTCCGGATCGACCCACATGTCCGGATAGACGGTCGCCTGCGTCCACCGAGTTACCTCTGGTTCATTCATGCGCTCAATTGATTCCATCCGGGCATCCTCGTGTGCGGCAACACCGCTCGCCACCGAATTGATGGTCTGAGTCAGCGGCGTGAGCGAGGAGTGCGGCGTGGACAAGGCGGTCCAAGTCCGTTTCGGGAATGCCACGTTAATCCAGTATCCGTCCCTGGCCCTGGTCCAGTGCGCGGGACCATACGGCCCCTGGTCCTCCAGAAGTGCCCTCGGCAACTGAACTTGAACTCGTGATATCGGGCCTCGCGGGCTGAGGTGTGTCAGATGTGGGCCCTGATTTGCTGCACTGGATGTCCGAGTGCGTCCCCGATGGCGGTCAGGTCCTCGTTGCTGAACCAGGTGAACTCGGGCTCCAGAAGCACCTGCGAGATCATCGCGGGATGACTGAGATCATCTTGATGTCGGATCCACGAGTCGCGGCCATCCCCGTGCACGAGTGCGGTGAGCCGCTCATCGACATCCGGAGGGGCGGTCCGCTCCTTGTGGACCTGCGGAAGCAGAACGACTCGGACGCCTTCTTCTACCTGCGCGAAGGCGTCCTGGAGCGTCTGCGTCAGGCGCAGACGCAGTTGCCGGCCGGCCTGAGGTTCTTGGTGGTCGAGGGTTATCGTCCCCCGGGGCTGCAGCGCCGGTATTTCGAGAGGTATGCGGCGAGACTGCGAGTTGAGCACCCTGGATGGTCTGACGAGCAGATCCGGTCGGCGGCGAGCCGCTTCGTGTCACCCCCCGAGATCGCGCCGCACAGCGCGGGAGCGGCGGTGGATCTGACACTCGCGGATGCGGACGGCCGAGAGCTCGATATGGGTACGCCTATGAACGCGACGCCGGAGGAGAGCGCCGGCGCCTGCTACACCGACGCCGCCGGGATCAGCGAGCGGGCGAGCGCCCACCGAGAGATTCTGGGCCGAGCGCTGACGGCCGCCGGCTTGGTGAACTACCCGACGGAGTGGTGGCACTGGTCATTCGGCGACCGCTACTGGGCGTTGATCACAGGAGCGGCAAGCGCCTGTTACGGGCCGAGCCAGCGGGGCGTGCGCGAATGACCGTTCTCGGCTGAGCGGCGGTGACCCGACAGGCTGTCGTAGTGATTGGGGCGTCCGCACGAGCGGATGTCCCTTCCGCTGCGGCTTCTGGTTCTCCAGTTGATGGTTCGTTGGAACACGGCAGCGAGGCCTGCCCAAGCTGTCGTACGGAGATCATCGCGCGCTAGGGTGCCGAGGTGATGTGGACCGAGCGTGTGGTCGAGCGGGAAGGCGTGCGGCTTGTCTGCCGGGACTGGGACGGAGACGGGCCGGCGCTGGTGCTGTTGCATGGACTGGCCGGTCATGCGGGGGAGTGGGATGCACTGGCAGGATCCCTGAGCCCGGAATATCGGGTGGTCGCAGTCGACCAACGCGGTCAAGGCGCCAGCGACCGCTTCCCTGCTGATGTCTCCAGGGACGCCTTCGTCGAAGACGTCGTCGCCGTGGCAGATCAGTTGGGCCTGGAGCGCGTTGTTCTGGTCGGTCAGTCGCTGGGCGGACACACGGCCATCTTGGCCGCCGCGCGGCATCCTGAGCTGGTCCGTGCGTTGGTGGTCATCGAAGCCGACGTGAGCGGCCCCGACCCCGAATGGCCGGTTCACATCCGCCGGTGGTTCGACTCGTGGCCGGCCCCCTTTCCCTCGCGCGATGCTGCGGTCCAGTTCTTCGGCGGCGGAGTGATCGGCACGGGCTGGGCGGATGGCCTGGAGGAACGCGGTGGGCAGTGGTGGCCCCGCTTCGACCGGGACGTGATGGTCCGGTCCGTGGCGGATGCCGCGCAGCACTCCTTCGCGCACGAGTGGGAGCGCATCACCTGCCCCACTCTGCTCATCCTCGCCCAGCAGAGCTTCATCTCGCCTGCGCGGGTCGATGATCTGATGCGCCGACGCGTCCCTACTGTGTCCGTCAGCATTCCTGGAACCCGTCATGATCTGCACCTGGAGCAACCCGAGATCGTGTACGGCCTGATCTCCCCGTTCCTCGCCGGTTCTTCTGCGTAGGGTTGCGCTGAGAGCTGTGCCGGTGGGCCGCGTTGAGCCGGCGGCCGTCTGCTGGTTCTGAGTCGAAGGTCGAGCGGAAGCACAGCGTGTCATGGCGGACGGTTCGCAAGGCAGTGGGCTCGGCCTGGCCGGAAAACCGTGCAAGAAACTGCCGCCGCGGTCGACGGCACTGGATCCGTACAGCACGTGATCGACGGCACCTTGCGGGCGGACCTGGGTGCGCCGCGCAAGCTGTGGCACGCGGTCACGGGGATCTTCCTGCCGTCTGGTCGAGGAGCAGCGAGGAGTGCATCCGAAGTGGGCATATTTCGTTGGCCGCGCAGCGTCACCACCGCGTAGGGTCACTGCGGTCCAGGAGGTGAGGCCGTGACCACGTACGGCACGATGTTGATTCCGGTGCCGCTCGAACAGGCGGCCCCCGTCCTGCGCGAGGTCTGCGCGGCGGGCTACGCGATCCCCGCCGGGCCGAGATTCTGCCTCGTCCATCCGGACCGGTTCGTCGACGAGAACAATGTCTTCGCGCTCGCCGGGCCAATCAGCGCGGAATTGGGCGCTCCGGTGCTGGCCGCCTTCCAGTACGACGGTGACCGGCTGGAGTTGGAGGTCTGGTGCGGCGGGGTTCGCGCCCACCGCTACGACTCCTGGCCGGGCCGGGACGACGAGGCCGCCAACGACACACCCGAGGGCGCGGACCCCGCTGCGTTCCTGGACTTCGCCGCCGGACCGGTGGACCTCCACCGTTTGGCCTCCGCGCTCGCGGACACCCCGATCGATGCGGAGGACATGGACGTCGACGGCGAGCCGGGCTACGTCTGGGCCCAGGCCCTGCACTGGGACGTGCTGGCCGCCCTCAGTCACCCGGACCAGGTGATCCGCCGCGCGCAGTGGGACTACTGCCATATGCGCCGGGCGCCCCAGACGCTTGCCGAGATGCTGGAGAGCACCGAACTCGTCGTCCTGGGTACGGCCGAACGCCCGTTCTGACGCCGTTGACATCCGCAGGCCACAAGATCGTCAAGTGCTGTCCAAACCGGGGCACAAACGCCGCTGCCTGAAGTGAACGAAGCCACCCTTGTGTACGGCCGCGGTGTCGCCGAGGGCGGTCGGCGAGTTCGCGGGTCACGAGTCCCTGCACGGCGACCCACAGCGATACGGCGATCAGCGTGGCGTCACCGGCGAGGGTGTGCGTGAAGAAAATAGCGGCACGGGTTTCGGCGCGTGCTCGTGAGCCGGGGCGACGACGGGCGCCGTGCGGGAGGCCGAGTACGGGCCGGCGTGTAACACGCCTTCCTATTCCTCTGCAGACACTGCCGGGCCGCTCGCCTGGCGGTGGAAGGCACCCACCCCTTGCCGGGTGGCCGAACACGAGGAATCCCAGTCATGCAATCGCGCACATTCGGCTCCACTCCCCCGAAGGAGCCGTTGCCGCTGCGGGCGTCCTGCGCCCGGGGCATCAATCCGCTGACGCGCAAGCTGCGTACCGGTGTCGTCGCCCTCGCAGTCGTCGGCTCTCTCGGGCCGCTGTCCGCGTGCGGTGGTGGTTCGGGCGGGAACAAGGCGGATGCCGGGCTGAAGGGGTCGCCGGGCAGCAGCCTGCCGGGTATGCCGGGCGCTTCCAGTACCGCGTCGTCGTCGATGCCCGGTATGGAGATGTCGCCGTCGGCGGCCGCGGGGAGCGCAGGCGCGGCTGTATCGGCACCCGCGCCGGCCTCCGGGACCGCGGTGGTGATCAATAACTTCACGTTCTCGCCGGCGATGCTGACGGTGAAGGCCGGGACCAAGGTGACCTGGACGAACCAGGACTCCGAAGCACACACGGTCACCAGTGACGGATCCGGCGGTCCGCTGAACTCGAAGGCCATGAACACCGGTGACACGTTCAGTTACACCTTTGCCAAGCCCGGCACGTACAAGTATCTGTGCACGATCCATCCGTTCATGACGGCGACTGTGACGGTGACGCAGTGAGCGAGCACAGCGGATACAGCGAGCACAGCGGATACAGCGGGCACAGTGGGGACAGCGGGCCCGGCGAGGACGCCCAGGAGCATGGCGTCGGGGAACAGGACATGACGCGGCGGCAGTTGATGCGCCATGCCGGGTGGTTCGGCGGTGCGGTGGTGCTCAGTGTCGTCGGCGGAGAGGTGATCAGCCAGGTCGCTCACGCAAGGAGCCATGGGGGCATGGCCGCGCGGGCCTGCCCAACGGTCACGCCTCGACACCCCGGTGTGCCGCCGGAATGTCACCGCCTGCGCGCCGTCAGGCAGGCTGCCACAGCTCGATCCGATTGCCCTCCGGATCGGTGACCCAGCCGAATCGACCGACACCCTCCATGTCCTGGGTCTCTTCGGCCACGTCCGCTCCCTTGGCGCGCAATTGGGCGAGCATCGCGTCCAGGTCGCGGACCCGGAAATTGAGCATGGTCTGCTGGGTGCGGGACCCGAAGTAGTCGGTCCCGGACTCGAATGTCGCGAACACCGTCAGCCCGGCTCCCTGACGCCACAGACCGTTCTCATCGGCGTCCAGACCCAGACAATCGCGATACCACGCACTCAGGGCCGCCGGGTCGGCGGCCCGCATGAAGTACCCACCGATTCCAAGTACACGTTCCATGCCGGTATCTTGCCAGGACCGCCGGCGGAACAGCCTGCGTCACGCACTCATGATCGATCCTCGTCTGGTGATCGTCCTGCTGTGCGTCTCGCCACCTGCGGCGCTCATCTACTGGCTCATCTGCCAACGCGCGGCGCGTTGACGGGACTCAGGGCACCAGACCGTGGAAGGCGCCCATGAACGCGGAGACCCTGACCAGTACTCCAGCTGTAGATCGCGATCTTCATCGAGGCATCCGGTAGCGTCGCCTTGAACAGTCACCTGTCAGCTACGGTGCAGGGCATGGACCACCGCCTGTACGTGCCCTGGTTCTCGGTCGGTGAAGCCGACGAGGACGCATTCGAGATGCTGGATGGCGTATGGCGCAGGTTCGTGTCCGTACTGCGCGAGCGGGCCGTCACCTGGCCGTGCGACCCCGACGACACCCTCATCCTGCGCCCCGAGGAGACGGGATTCGCGCATCTGCTGGCCCTGGTCCATGCCGTGATGCCTGGAACCAATGTCATTTCCCACGTCTTCGGTGCGTTCTTCGACGGGCAGGGAGTGCTTGGGACCGAACTCCACAACCAGATGTACATTCCCCTTCAGGGGTCCGCGGCGGGGACGCTCCACGTGGCCGGTTCACCTGGCCGATGCGCGGAACTGACTGCGGACTGGTTCGAACGCATCCTGCGGGGCCAGGTCGGCAACGTGACCGCCTCGATGTCGTGATCTTCATGTCCGAGTTGCGGCTTGACGTCGGTAATGGCCGGCGAATGTTCGCCGTGCTACTGGACCAGCAGGGCCAGTGCTTCCTTCGCGTTGTGGTCGGCGATTTCCTGCATCGGTGCGCGATGTGGGAAGTCGCCGTCGAGGAGGCGCAGGGGGCCGGCCACCAGTGAGAGACGCATCGCGAGCATGAAGAGGTCGAGCCGTGCCGGATCGAGTCCGGGGCGGGACAAGGCCGGGTACTGCTCGCCGAAGCGAAGCTGCAGGAAAACGTGTTCCCACTCGACATCGAAGAACATCAGGCCCTCGATGTCGATGAGGACGGGATGTCCGGAAGCATCGACCAAGACGTGGTCGGGTCCGAGTTCGCCGTGGATCAGTCCGTGTTCGGTGCGCGGAGACACTCGTGTGGCCAGCTCCTGCAGGCGATCGTGCAAGGGGGCCGCGGCTGATCCGATCCTGGGGTCGCGTTCGGCCGCCTCCGCGAGATCCCCGAGGGCACGCTCAAACACCAGCTGTTCGCACGAAACGCCACTCGCTTCGTCGCCGCGTTCCAACACGTCCACCCTGCCGTACTGCTGACTGCGCTGCTGGTGCATCACTTCCAGCATTGCTGCCAACTCACTCAAAGCACCTGATGCGCGCGCAGGATCCTTCTTCAGGAGTGCTTCCAGAGTGCCGCCGACAACGTCTTCAACCACCGCCACATCCGCCGGGTAGCGGCGTCGGCTGTCGTCAGCCAGGAGTACCCCCGGAACCCGCACCCCAAGGCGGTCCAGCCGCCGCTGAGCGGCGAGAAAGGGGACGAGCCCGGAGGCGGGAGCGAACGGATCGGCCGCGTCGCTGCCTTCCGTAGTCGGCCAGAAGTTCTCGGCCTCGGCCCAGCTGTAGATGATCACGCTTGTGGGACGCGATCCGTCCACATGAACCCGGTAGACCCCCTTCTTGCTCCCGCCTCGCAACCGGTCCACTCCGACGACATGGACCCCCGTCCCCAGTGCCTCGTGCACGATCCCCGACAAGGCTTCAGCCTCTGTGAACTGGCGCATCCGCCGACCTTATCCTCGGCTCGGCACACCGTTGGCCCGAGTCCGCTCTCCAGCGAGTCAGACGGCTTTGACAGGCTCTTCGGTCGGCCGGTGTTCGACCCGAGTTCAGGTGTGGCCCCCCGGTGGGCTGGTCGGGCGGTAGCGTGATCGTTGTGACGGATGAGGGCGAGGCGCTGGTCGGCGGCATGGTGAATGTGGGGGCAGTCTTCCGCCGGGGGTCGTTGGTGGAGCGCCCGGCGCCGCGCAACGCGCGCGCCTTGCACGGCTATCTCCTTGCGTTGAAGGAACACGGCTTCGACGCGGCGCCGGTCCCTGTCGGTCGCACTGATGACGGCCGTGAGCAGCTGACGTTCATTCCGGGCGAGGTTGCTCTGCCGCCTTTTCCGGACTGGGTGATGACGAAGACCGCTCTGGAATCGGTCGGGAGCTTGCTGCGGCGCCTGCATGAGGCCAGCACGACTGTCGAGATCGATGTGCGTGCCGGGTGGCCTGGAGACCTGGCCGACCCGGAGGGAGGGACGATGCTGTGCCACAACGACGTGTGCCTGGAGAACGTCGTCTTCCGCGATGGCCGTGCCGCCGCCCTGATCGATTTCGACCTGGCGGCCCCGGGTCGCCCCCTGTGGGACGTCGCCATGACCGCCCGCTACTGGGTGCCCATGATCGACCCCGCATCCGCAGCTGCCCTCCATCCCCCCGGGCTGGATACACCCGCACGGTTGCGGATCCTTGCCGACAGCTATGGCCTGTCACCGCGGGACCGCGCCGACCTGCCCGGCGTCATCGAGCAGGCCACGCAGGTCTGCCGGGCCTTTGTCGCTGCCCGTGTGGCTGACGGCGACCCGGTCTATCTCCAGGCGTTGGCCGAGCGCGGTGGATGGGAGCGCTGGGACCGCATGCAGACCTGGCTGGCGGACCGCCGCGAGACGTTCACGGCCGCCTTGCTGACCTGACTGGCCCGGCGATCGAGGACAAAGTGACCGGGTGTTGCTGGTGCGACGTTCGGTTTCGGCGGCCTGGAACCGGTAGGGGTCGGTACGATCTGGATCAGCGTGCAGCGGTCTCGACCGCCCAGCGGTCACACTCCGATGAAGCTGACCGTTTCCGTCATGTCCGCCCGCCCGGTACGTATCTGTGGCGCGCCTTCCTTCTCGAATCCCACCGAGACGCCACAGAACAATACGAACCTGTCATCGGCTCCGACTGTCTGGCTGACAGTCTTGCGGTACATGGTCCACATCACCTGGGGGCAGCTGTGCAACCCTTCCGCCCTCAGCAACAGCATGACCGTCTGCAAGTACATCCCGGCGTCCCCCCACTGTCCGGGCCCCATCGTCCGGTCGAGGTAGCAGAACAGCACGACGGGCGCCCCGAACCCCTCTGAGTTCAAGGCGGCGATCTTCATGGGCCTGTCGGGGTCGTCGCGCTCGATTCCCAGCGCTTTGTAACGCTGGGCGGCCGCGGCGGAGAAGCGGTCCAGATACGGTGAGGTCAGTTCGGCCGGGTACATCGGATACTCCCGGTCATCACCCGGATCTCCCGCCAGTGCCCTGGCCGTCGCGCGCCTCTTCAGTTCGGCCAAGGGCTCACCGGTCACGACATATACATGCCACGGCTGGAGGTTCCCGCTCGACGGAGCACGCGTCGCCGCGGCCAGCACTCGTTCGAGCACTTCTTTGGACACCGGCTCATCGCTGAACGCTCGCACAGCCCGGCGACTGTCCACCGCCTCATACACATCCACGTCTTCGCGTCCTCTCCCTCAACCGGCCCGGCCCCTCCACCGTATTCAGCGGTCAGTGCCTCCGGACGCGCCTTGGGAGGCCGCTGCCGCCCGCTGACGATGTTGCTCACGCCCGGAACAGCGGGCCTTCATGATCTGGCTTCGTTCGTGATCGCCAGGACGGTGTCTAGAGCATGCTGAGTGCCCGCATCGCAGCGTGTTCGATACGCGAGAGCTCATGGAGGACGGAGCCGGCCTGTACGAGGTTCTTCGCGTCCCCGGATTCGCCTGCTGCTGCGATGAGTGCGGCCACTTGTGTCCAGAGGGTGGCGGCCTCGGCATACAGGCTGTGGCCGGTGCGCAGGTGGCTGTTGTCGATCAGCTGGGCACACTCGGCGAGGAAGTCCCGGTAGAGATTGCGGAAGAGGGCCCCGCCCGTGCCGGCCCTCTCCATGAGGGCTGCGGCCCGTGGCAGGTCTTCCCGCGGATCGCCGCTGCGCTGCAGCCATTTCGGCACCTGCTTGGCGGTCTTCTCGATGCCCCGGTGACCCAGGTTCGCGATGGGCGGGTTGAGGAAGACGTCGGCGCAGGTCTTGATCGCGGGGATGATCCGGTCTGTCGGCGACGTCGGACGGGTGGGCGCTGTGATGGTGAAAGAGCGGTGCCTGGCGGTCATGGGGCCACGCTCGGCTCTGGCCCTGGCGAGGCTGGCGCGGCTGGTCGAGACGGCTCCGCCCTGCGGGTCGGTGTCCACCAGGTAGGCGTCCTGTTCGTTGTAGCCGTACATGGCCACGACGTGCCCGCCGAAATGTACCTTGGTGCTGAAGTAGTCCAGGTGGTAGCTGTCGAGCTGAAGACCGACCGGCCGACCGGCGTCGATGGGTGCCGCCACGTTCTGCCACGCCTTGCGCGGTGAGGTGGTCTCCCCGACCAGAAGCTCAAGTCCGAGTAGGGAGGCCAGGTTCCTGGTGAGCTCGAACGGCTTGACCCGGCCTCCCAGGAAGGGAAAGCCCATGCCTTTGCTGTCCCAGTAGATGAAGGACAGCCCGGAGCCGAGCCCGAACAGCATGGGTTCGGACAAGTCGAGTCCCTCGTGCCGCAGCAGCACGCCCAGCGCCGTCGTCTCACAGTGCTGCATGCCGCGGACATCGAGGTCCTTCACCATGACCATGCCGCTCATTCTCCTCCTTCACGAGAAGGACGCTGCGCAGATGGGCGTGTCAGACCACCGCGTCAACTTCGGGTGGGACCGCTCGACGGCCTGCTGAGCCACGGAAAGGCTGTCCCAACGGCCGCGGTGAGGATCATTCCATCAACTTCCCGAGGCCGACGAGGCTTTGACAACGTGCGCTTCGACGCACGTCACCCCTGCCAGACGTCGGCCACGGAAGGGGCCAGTGCACTGGCCTGGGCGTGGCCCGCGCGGGCCACGGCCGGCCGGCGTGTGTCGTCCGCCATGTTGCGGCCCATCTTGCGGCGTGCTGCGCGGTCCGGGGACAGCAGGATGACACGCGCTCCGTCGTCGGACAGTTCCGCGGCCTGCTGCGCGGCGCTCGGATGCGGGCCGACCGCCTGGGGGATCGGCACGACCGCCAGTACCCGGCGGTAGCCGCGTGCGAGCTGGAGGTTGGCGGTCGAACGGCTGCCTCCGTCCATCCAGCGCCGGCCCGCCACGGTGACCGGCGGCCAGACGATGGGTACGGCGCAGCTCGCCGCGACCGCTTCGAGGAGAGTCACTCCGGAGCGTGAGTCGAACACCTCGAGTCGTCCGGTCCGCGCGTCGACCGCGGTGATCCGCAGCTCCCGCTCGGGCCAGTCGTGTACGTCGCCCAGGAGCGCACCGATCGTGCCGAAGACGTCCGACTCCGGGCCGGTCCGGGCGCGGAGTGCTGCTCGGGCGAGACGTTCGATGGACCGCTGGGGATCGCGGGAGCCGAGCGCCGCCCACAGGAAGCTCGCCGTCTGGCGGGCTGTCACCGGCAGACGCACCGCGTCTGCTCCGGAGAGCTGACGCTCGTACAGGTTCGCGGCCGGGACGCCGGACCGGAGCCGGGATCCGAAGACGGCACCGGCGGAGGTGCCGATCACGACGTCGGCACTGGCGAGATCGATCCCGGCCTCGGTGAGCCCGGCGAGCACCCCGGTCAACCAGGCTCCGCCCACCGGTCCGCCACCGCCGAGCACGAGAGCGGTGCCGGGCATGCTTCCCCCTCCCCGTGAAAGACCGCGGACGGCCCGCCCGCGGGAAAGAAAACGGGGACTGGTCCCCGCTTACTCGGCCGACGATAGCATCCGTACCGGGGAAAGCTCCCCGGTACGTGGTGAGAAGAGGGAGACGTGATGGGCGACCGTTCGCCGGTAGGGCGCCGCGATGCCCTGCGTAACCGGAAGCTGCTGGCGAACACGGCCCGCGAGGTCTTCGCCGAACAAGGCCTGGACGCCCCGCTCGATGTGATCGCCCGGCGGGCGGGCGTGGGCAACGCCACCCTCTACCGCCACTTCCCGACCCGTGCCGCGCTCGTCGACGAGGTCTTCCGGGACGCGCTCACCGAGACCGCAGCGGCGGGCGAACGGGCGCGCGCCGCCGAGGACGCATGGGCGGGACTGACGCAGTACCTACGAACAGTGTTCGCGGGCCTGGCCGCGGACCGCGGCGCCAATGACCTCATGACCACGAACCTGGAAGGTGTCACCTCCCTGGAGGCGATCCACGCCCACAACCGCGAAACCATCGACGAACTGATCCGGCGCGGAAAGGAGCAGGGCACCATCCGCCCGGACCTCACCACCGAGGACCTGCTCTTCACCCTGGCGGCACTGGGCCGGGCTGTTCCGGCGCTCACCACGGTCGCCCCGGACGCCTGGCTCCGCCCGCTCACCCTGCTCCTCGACGCCCTCCGCACAAACCCGGCCACACACCCGCTGCCCGCGCCGCCGCTCACTTCCCACCAGTTCGGCAAAGTGCTGCTCAACCTGGGTCCACACAAGCGACGTTGAGAGGCCGTTCCCCTGACTCACACGACTGCCCGGGCGGACCAACCCCTCACCAAGAGTCTCTCCGCGCGGATGAACACGCCTCGTAGGGCATGCCGCACGACCCATGATCCAATGGGCGTGACCCCGGCAATTCGCGAACCGCTGGGGCCTGGGCGCGCGGAGGGGGACATCTCCATGAATGTTATTGCGGGGGCTGTGGGCTCGCAGATTCTCAGTGCAGCGGTGGCCGCCGTACTCACCGGGATCGGCACCCTGGTGCGCTGGTTCGTGGTCAAGCGGCTGCCCGCGCGTCGCACGTGGCGCTACCTGAACGCAGGCGGGCTTTCCATAGTGCTGGACACTTCATACATCGACACCGGCCGCTACCAGCGCCCCGTAGCCGGCCTGGGACAGGTCCGGGCGCTGTCCGTGCTCGTCCCCTCTCTCACCCACGCCTACCGGGACCTCGACTTGGAGAAGGTCCGCCTGTCGGCACACTTGCCGGGCAACGAGATGGAGCACGACCTGCTCATCTTGGGCGGACCGAAGAACAACGAGGCAGCCCGCCGCATCCTGGAGGCCATGACGGAGGCGTTGCCGTTCCGGCTGGGCGAAGGAGCGATCACCTGGGAGGGGACGGCCTACACAGGAGATGCAGCGAACGGCGAGGTCGTACGTGACTGCGGCTACATCGTCCGAGCAGTGAACCCCCTCAACCCGGACAAGCGCGTCGTGCTGATCGGCGGTTGGTCGACCTATGGCACCGTGGCCGCAGCCCGATGGTTGGCCGAGAGCGGCGCCAGTCGTTCCCTGCCCGCCGATGTCGCCGTGCTTGTAGAAGCCTCGGTTCTTCGAGATGGCCACGTGTCAACACCCCGCGTCCTACGCCAGGCAAGCCTCAGCAGGTGAACCGCGCCACCGTTTGAAGGCGGGCCCTAGTCACCCGGCCGGGTGCCGGGCTCAACCCGGTTGCAACTTTCCTGCGAGAGCCGACCCCGCAGATTGATCGGACGCGATATTCCGTTGGCCCATGTGCTGCGGCCCTGCGATCATCCGCACATGCTCATGCTCGACGATGACCTTGGACAACTTGCCTACGACATAGCCGGTGACGGCGCGCCCGTCGTGCTCGTGCACGCCGGCATTGCCGATCACCGCATGTGGGACGCGGTCGTGCCCGCTCTCGCGGAACGGCACACTGTGATCCGGTACGACCTGCGCGGCTTCGGTGAATCCGCGGTCCCGACCGGCCCGTTCCGCGAGACCGACGACCTGCGCCGCCTCCTCGACCACCTCGGCCACGAACGCGTCCGGCTCGTGGGCGCGTCCTGGGGCGGCCGCGTGGCCCTGGACTTCACTCTCACCCACCCGGACCGGGTGCACTCGCTGGCGATGCTCACCGCACCCTGGCCGCGATACCACTGGTCCGCAGACATGATCGCGTACGACGAGGCCGAGACGGCGGCTCTGGAGGCGGGCGATGTGGACGCCGCCGTACGGATCAACCTGGATATGTGGCTGCGCGGACCCGCTCGCAGCTGGGACGACGTGGCCGAGGGGCTGACCGACCAACTTCGCGGCCCCCTGCGCACATCGCTGGTGAACCAGGCCGTCGTGGGGCAACACTCCCAAGGTCCCGCAACCGGTGACCTGGGCGCCATCTCCGTTCCCACACTGGTGGGCGTCGGCAAGCTCGACGTCAGCGACTTCCAGGACATCGCCCGCCGCTACGCCGCCGAGATCCCCGACGCCACCCTGGTTGAGTTCGCGACCGCCGCCCACCTCATCGCGATGGACGCGCCCGCCGAACTCAGCGCGGTGCTGGGTTCGTTCCTCGCCCGTTAGGGCGTGGAACGGCTCGTGGTCCGGGGTGCGGGTACATCGGGCCGTATCTGCCGAACGGCGGATACGGCCCGTACCCCGAGTTGTGGCAGCCAGCTCGAGGGGGAGTCAATGGGGGAGCCTTGCGAATGCCTCGCCCCTGGCCTTTGTGCTGACTGCGGGCCGGGCCGCGACGAGTGGGAGGAGGCCGTCCAGCAGATCGCCGACATGTTCGGCGTTCCCCGATCGACGGTGTGCGGACACCTCGACGGGAGCAAGACTGTCCCCACCTCGTCCACCAGGATTTATCAAAAGCTGCCTGCAAAGAAGCCTAGGAGCCCCTCTGTCGGGTTGACCGTGTTCGAAAGATTAGCCATGAAGAGGATGATCGCAAACAGCGAGAAGACCGTCGACGAAGCCCCGAACCATCCCAGTGTGCTTCTCGTTCGCCGGGCGGATGGTCCTGTTCTCGCAAACCTCTTCCACAGCACGACGCTGAGGCCGATGAAGATGATGGCCAAAATCACCGACATCACGACTACCACTTCGTGATAGAGGGCAAAGTCGCTGATCATCACGTCGATGGCAGGCGGGGTGCGGTCACCCGTGTTCTGTGAGTCCGTCAGACGCTCCCGGACTTGTGCCAGTGTCCCGGCGAGCTGTCCGTGGGACGCGCCGACGGGCATGAGCGTCAACACCGAGGTGAAAGGCGCTACAGCGCCTTGGACGTTGGCGACCACCAGCAACAGCGCCAGTGTTGTGAGGATCAGGGCGAGAGCGCCGGCCGATGCGAGACCGGCCCTCCTGCCCCTCCCGGATCCGCCGGCCCCCACGTATGCCTTCCAGGCCTGGTGACTGAGTGCGACGAGCACGATCAGCAGAACTATTGAGATCCCTGCTTTGATCGCATGGAACCGGAACCAGTAGTCGACGACCCGCTGCATATCGGGGGTGAATGCCCGATCACCGGAATCCCAGTATCCCACGAAAGCTTCATTTGCAGCTCTGATGAGGTTGCGCTGGTGAACGAAGCCATCCTCCGAGCTGTGGTTCGCCGCCATCGACTGCGGGGCGAGAAAGACAGCCGCGAGGAGGACCGCAGCAAAAGCGGCGAGTATGACGACTGCGCGACCGGAGAATCCTGGGGATCTCGGTGGGACTGGGTGGCGGAGCACAGAGAATCCTTCAAAGCCGTTCGAGCCGCAGGGGAGCACGATGCGCCGGTTGACAGATTGACACCAAACTTTGGGAAACGTTCGGTGACCAGGCTGCCCGTTCGGCATGGGACTGGCAGATCGCGTCCGCATACGGCGGGTCGGTGGGTGATGCCGTAATCAGGGTGCCAGCATGCGGCCTCAGGCCATGCCGGTCACTGCTGCGCACCCCCCATTCCGAGTGGGGGTTACCCCACCACCTGGTGGGCAAGCCGTTGCCACGAAGCCATCAGGCTCCCTGTCCTCCCGCTTGCCCGTTGTCAGGAGCGGCAGCAACGGTTCGAAGTCCATCGTCAGGACCTCGTTCATGCGCCGGCGGTCCGGATCAACAGGATGAGCGCGTGGCAGGCCTGCCGGTCGTCGAGTCCGTCTTCGGCCATGGGGGCCGCGAGCGCTTGGGAACCGCGATCCAGCACATGGCTGCGCTCGGTTACCTCGGCGCCGCGATTCTGGACCGCCTGCTTCCCGAGATACCGAACCGGGGCAGCATGGCGGTCTGAACCGTCACGTGGACGTGGAGGATTCGTCGAATGCGGTCGGCATCTCCGCGGGCCAGGTGAGATGGCCACTGGCCAGGTCCTGGACGACGGAGCGCAGCCACTGTTCCTCGGCCTCCGTGACCGTGCGCAGGTATTCGAGTTCGAGGGTGGACACCCGGGGCAGGCCGCGCTCGGTCTCGGCGGCCAGGGTCGTGTCGAGGGCGGCTCTGGTCCTCTCGAGATGGTCGAGGCGCTGCTGCAGGATCTCCTGCGCCTCGGACGGCGTGAGCATCAGCACGTAGGAGAGCGCCGCGGGGAACTCGGGGTACTCCTGCTTCGGCACGGCGAGCATCTGCTCCAGCCACTGTCGGGTGACGGTCCGTCCGCTGGCGGTGATCTCGTAGACGGTGCGCTCGGGGTACTGCTGGTCGCGTTCGGTGTGGCCGACGGTGATGAGGCCGGCTGCTCGCAGCCGCTCGATCGTGCGGTAAAGCCCGGCGCGCTGGCCGACGTTGACGACCTGGTCCTTGCCCCACTGCTTGATCAGCCGCTGGATGCCGTACGGGTGGAGCGGCTTGTGGTGCAGCAGGGCCAGCACGGTCAGGGCCAGCGGGGAGCTGCGTACGGGACTGCTCATGACGTCATCGTAACCACGGTGAGACTAGTTGACCAGAGACTAGTTGCACTGCAACTATTTCTCCATCGCGCCGATCCAGGGAGGGGCCATGAGCAAGGTCAGAACGGCGTTGGTCATCGGGGGCGGCATCGCCGGTCCCGTCACCGCGCTCGCACTGCGCAAGGCAGGCATCGAGGCGACCGTCTTCGAGTCGCACCCGTCTGCGGCCGACGGGGTCGGCGCGATGCTGAGCCTCGCGCCCAACGGCATCGACGCGCTGCGCGTCGTAGGCGCCGACACGGTCATCGACGCCATCGGACAGCCGGTCCCGGGTGTGGTGATGGCCGACGGCGACGGAAACCGCCTGAGCGAGTTCCACGGCTTCCCCGGCCTGCCGGCCACCCGGGCCTTGGCGCGCGCCGACCTGTTCCGCGGGCTCGCCGACCACGCGAGGGCGGCCGGCATCCACTTCGCGTACGGCAAGCGGCTCGTGGCCGCCGAACCGGCCGACGACAGGGTCACCGCGACGTTTGCCGACGGCACCAGCGCGACCGCCGACGTCCTCATCGGTGCGGACGGCATCCGCTCCACGGTCCGTCCGCTCATCGACCCGCACGCTCCCGAACCCGAGTACGGCGGCGTGCTCAGCTTCGGCGGCTACGCGGTCGGCAGCGGGGTCGAGGCCGAGCTGGGCAGCATGTACTTCGCCTTCGGCCGCACCTTCATCGGCTACTGGGCCATGCCCGACGGTCGCATCGTCTGGTTCGCCGGGATGCCCAGCGCCGAGCCGATGACCTCGGCCGCGGTCCGCCGCGTACCGGCCGCCCAATGGCTGTCCGAGCTGCGTGAGTTGTACGCCGGCCACACACCCGGCCGGGCACTGCTCGCGCACACCGAGCCCGGCGACCTGCTCGCGGTCGGCCCGATGGAGCGTATGCCGTCCGTGCCGCACTGGCACCGCAGGCGCATGGTCCTCATCGGCGACGCCGCCCACGCCCCGTCCTCCAGCTCCGGCCAAGGTGCGTCGCTGGCCATCGAGAGCGCCGTCGAGCTGGCCCGGTGTCTGCGCGATCTGCCCACACCCGAGGCCGCGTTCACCGCGTACGAGCGGCTGCGCCGTCCCCGTGTCGAGATGATCGGCGGCGACGCCGCGGCCAAGAACAAGGCCAAGGCGGGACAGGCGGGTGACAGGCCGGTCCTCCCCACCCCGGAGCAGATGTTCGCCCCCGTCCACCGCCACCACATCGACTGGGACGAACTCGTCAAGGACTGACGGCCGTGCCCTGCCGGACTCTGCAGTCCACGCCCGGTTCTCATGCACAGCCCCGGCGGCTTCGCACCGTCGGGGCGCTCGTCTGGGGGCCCTGCCTGGAGCCTTGCGGCCGACCGCCTCATGGCTGTTCAGCGAGTGATCGCCCGGAGCCCGGGCCTGCCCACGGTTTCGTCGACCCTCGGCGAGGCTGCCAGCCACTTCGTACGCCCGTTCAGATCGGCGGCCGCCCAGGGATTCCTCGCGCGGTGGAGATATGGGGCCGCCTCGGCATCGCAGCCGGCGAGACTTCGGCCGATGTATTCGGCGCAGGCCAGGTCCTCGGCGGCCCGGCCTCCGTCGCCGGTGACCACGAACGTCACCGGGCCGGAACTCTCGGTCCGCAGGAACCTCGCTGTCGCGCCGGCCACCACGAAGCCTGCGCACAAGACCAGCGGCGCGCTCGCGACGGCCAGTGCGCCAACTTGGCGACGGTGTGCACCACCCCGGGCAGGGAGGTGCTGACCGGGGCGGCGTCGTGGCGATGTCTCGTCACGGACTGCTCGCTCGTGGGCAACCCGATGCAGCTGCGCGGATGAAGCGCCCGAGTTCCCGCTGTCCCGGCCGCCGAGTAGCTTCTTGACCCTCACACCGTGTCAGGCGGTCAACTCGGAGACATCATGTTCACCATCGGAGACTTCGCCCGCCACGGCCGCGTCTCGGTCCGGATGCTGCGTCACTACGACGCGATCGGACTGCTGCGCCCGGCCCACGTCGACCCCGCCAGCGGCTATCGCTACTACACCGCTGCCCAGCTCGCCCGCATCAACAGGATCATCGCGCTCAAGGATCTCGGATTCACTCTCCAGCAGGTTCAGGACATCGTGGACGAGAAGGTCAGCCTTGAGGAACTCCGCGGCATGCTGCGGCTGCGGCGGGCCGAACTGGAGACCGCGATGGCTGCCGCGGGAGCACGGCTGGTCCAGGTCGAGGCGAGGCTCCGAGCGATCGAGAGCGAGGGACACATGTCCACGAACGACGTTGTCATCAAGAGCGTCCCTGCCGTCCGGGTGGCGGAACTGACCGCGACCGCTGCGAGTTACGAGCCCGAGGACATCGGCGCGGTCATCGGGCCGCTCTACGACGAGTTGTTCCGGTGCCTGGGCTCGGCAGGTGTCACCCCCACGGGCCCCGGCGTCGCGTACTACGAGGACGCCCCGGAGGGCGGCGGCAGGATCAGAGTCCACGCCGCCGTCCAGGTCTCCGCCCCTCTCCAGGACGGCGCCTTCCGGATCCTCGACCTGCCGGGCCTCGACCAGGCGGCGACCATCGTGCACCGCGGTTCGATGGACACCGTGCTCCCCACCGCCCAGGCCCTGGCCCGCTGGATCGACGCCAACGGCTACCAGTCGACCGGTTACCCCTGCGAGATCAACCTGGAGTGTCCCGAAAATCGTGACGACTGGGTGACGGAACTGCAGGCACCGGTGACCCGGGGCTGATCGATCGGGCCCCGGCCCGGCCGGTGATCACATTCGGCAGCGGGGACCGCTGCGGTCTCCCGCTGCCCGACCACTCTCCGGCGGTCGTGGGTCAGACCCGGGCGGCCCTGGCGCCGACGGGCGGTAGTTTAGGAGAAGGCCGCCGACCACGACGACCGCCAACCACGATGACCGCACTGAGGCTCGCCTTGGTCGTCCACGGGATCGGAGAGAAATGCAGCTCGGACAGTATGAAGACCCGGCCGACGCCGCAGAGCTTCCGGCCCGGCTACGGAACGTTTTCTGGCTGGGTGGGGGAAGTGGTGCAGGCAAGTCGACGATCGCCCGCCGACTCGCCGATCGCTACGGTTGGCGTGTCTACGCGACCGACGACGTGATGCGGGATCACGCGGGACGGACCACCCCCGAAGAGGCTCCCCACCTGCACAAGTTCATCGCCATGGACATGGACGAGCGATGGGTGAGCCGGACTCCGGAGGTCATGCTTGAGACGTTCCACTGGTTTCAAGGCGAGGGCTTCGGCCTGATCATCGAAGATCTCCTTCGTCTGCCGCAGGAGCCATGCGTCATCGTCGAGGGATTTCGGCTGCTGCCCCACCTCGTGAAGCCGCTGCTCGCTGCTCCTGAGCACGCCGTCTGGCTTCTTCCCACACCCGATTTCCGCCAGGCCGCCATCCAGAGTCGGTCGGTACCAGGGGAAGGATTCGTGTGGAAGACCAGCGATCCTGCACAGGCCGGTCGCAACGTCGCCGAACGTGACCGCATGTTCACAACACGCCTCGAGGAGGAAACCGAGCGTCTCCAACTGCGCACCATCCACGTCGATACCACGATGACGGAAGACGATCTCGCTGAGCAGGTGGCCACCGCCTTCGGACTCTGACGGCGGCCGGCATGATGTGACCGGGCGAGGACTGATCCACGCACCGCCGTCGGGAGGGCAGAGCCTGCCTGAGCCTCTTCAGCGCAGGTACCGGTACACGTCGCCGTGCTCCGGAAGGGCGTTGGCTGGACAGACGTCCACGCTTCAGCGGTTGGCCGCTCCGGGGTGACCGCCTGGCGCGGGCTCCGCGAATTGGACAGAGGCCGGTGTCCGATCGCAACTGCACGCCGCCGTGACGGTCCTCATTGAGTGGCTGCGACCAGCAACCAGCACTTTCCCAGCAGGTCCTAGCCCTCCCGCGCCCACGGCCGCAGCTTCTCCGGGTTGCGGACCGCCCAGATCCGGGTGACTCGCCCGTCGGAGATGTCGAACGAGGCCACGGTCATGACGACGCCGGCACGCTGGGCGACCAGGCCCGGCACCCCGTTGACCGTCCGCTCCAGCAGTTCGAGCCCCGGAGCCTTGTCCGCAATGGCGACCATGTACTGGGCGATGCGCGCGCCGCCCTCCACCGGGCGCAGCACGGTGCCGACCATGCCGCCGCCGTCGGCGGTCATCACGGCGGCCGGGTCGAGGAGGCCGACGAGGGCCGCGATGTCCTTGGTCTCCCATGCTTCTTTGACACGCCGTACCACGTCGGCCCGGCCGGTCGCCGTCACCGGAGCGTGCGCGACGCTCACTCGCCGCCGCGCGGAGGCCGCCAGCTGCTTGCAGGCCGCAGGTGTCCTTCCGAGGACGTCGGCGATCTCGGCGAACGGGTACCGGAAGACGTCGTGCAGGACGAACGCCACCCGCTCGGCGGCCGTCATCGACTCCAGGACGACGAGGAAGGCCATGGCCACCGACTCGTCCAGGACGATCTGGTCGGCGGGGTCTGCGGGTCCGGTGGAGTCGGCGCCGCCCGCGTGGTCCCACTCGGTGCGGTCGGGCAGCGGCTCGGGCAGCCACGCACCGACATAGCGTTCACGGCGGGCCCGCGCCGAGCCGAGCAGGTCCAGGCAGATACGGCTGGTCACCGTCGTCAGCCAGGCGCCGGGAGAGATGATCTCCTCCTGCCGGCTTCGTGGCAGCCCGTACCAGCGTGCGTAGGCATCCTGTACGGCGTCCTCGGCCTCGGTCACCGAACCGAGCAACCGGTAGGCGACATTGATCAGTTGGCGTCGCTCGCCGGCTATCTCATCCGTCCTGGTCCCGACAGTCCCCATGCTTCCGGTCGCCCCCTCGCCTTACCTTTCGCAGGCCCGCGTCGTCGGGCTGGTGAGACCTTATCGATCCACTGCCCGACGGCGGAAAAGGGGACTGTGCCATGGCCACTCAGGTGACGGCTAAGTCGAACGCACGGCGAGGCTCCTCGTTCCTGCGGATGGCGATCGCTTTGCAGACTCTGACCATCTTCCTTCAGGCGGTCTCCGCCGGACTGCTGCTGACCTCGTCCTACGGAGAGACGCTGCACAGTGTCGGAGCCCGTGTGATGTACGGGGCGTCGATGCTGTACGTGCTCGCGGCGGTGTTGGCGTGGAAGCCGGGCGGCGGCTCGCCCCGACCCGTCTGGCACGCGACAGGTTTCCTCGTACTCGCCTCCGTCCAGGTCGTGCTCGGCATCGCGCACGTCCCGTCGGTCCATCTTCCCCTGGGTGTCCTGATGTTCGGTCTGAGCGTGCTGGCGCTGGCCCGGCGCTGAGGCCCGACACGGGGCCCGGCCCGCCGTATGCAACTGAGGGTCGTTCCGCACGTGATCCCTCAGGTGATGCCCAGGCGTGCCAGGACTCCGCTTCCAGTAGCGCTGGGTGGGCCCGAACTGCCACTGAGTGGCGAGCCCCACGTGGGGTCATGCCATACGCTGCCGGCTGAGTGCTCGAGCAGGTGCTGTGCCGTGATCGGCGCGGTGTCCTGCGGGGTTCCCACCGCTTCCAGGGCGGAGCTGAGTCTCGCCGTTGCCCCGTCCGGCAGGGCATGCTCGGTGAGCAAGGGAAGGAGCAGCAGGAGGCGGGCGGAGGTGTCCTCGATCCCTCCGGCTACGGAGCTCGGACTGTCGACGATGCGAATCAGCTCTCGCCACGTCAGTGTGTTCCCGTTCAAACCCCCCTCCCAGCTGGCGATTTGGCGTGCACTCCTCCAGCTCGGATGGGTGAACAGGTAGTCGATTCCGTAGTCGCCGGCAAGGTTGCGGTAGACCACCGTGGCCTCGTATCCGCCCTCGATCGGCACCCGGAACACCGGCCACCGCGCCGGGTCCATGAGGACCTCGGACATGGCGTCGACATCGGCTCCGTCATCGCCGAACCATTCCGGCTCAGCACCCGCATCAGCGCAACACGGGCCCCACAAGTGGTTCGACCAGAAGCCCGGACGGTCCACCAGCGGCTCTCCGGCGACCAGCGGGCCGCCGTTGTATCCCTCGATCAGCACACCGTCAGCCTGCCATCTGCGACTGACGGGGTTCGCCCCGGGCGCCGACGTAGAGGTTCGACAGAAGCGGCCGCGCCCGTGGTACCGCGGTTTCTCGGCCATTACGGCACGAGAATGGAGTCCGACTTCGCCCGCCGCAGCCGCTGGCCGAACACGGCCAACCCTGCCTGCCGTTCACCCAGAAGACCGCCGTCGACACGGCCCGGCCGGCAAGCTGCGGACCACCCGGGCCACTCACAACGTCACCGCCACCCGCGAAGCTCCGCTATGCGGAGTCGGCACGCGTGCTTCTGTTTGAGACTGCCGAGCAGTCAGCGCGGTGAAACTCGCTCGCCCCGGCTACCTCCTTGAAGGGACCCTATGGGCATGGAGTTCCTCTGCTACCACCGCGACCGGCCCGGCTCCCTGCCGCTGCGTGACGAGCTACTGGAAGAGCATTGGTCCTACATGGACCGGTACGCGAAGGAGATGATCGCCCGGGGCCCGACCCTCGCCGACGGCGGCGGCACACCCACCGGAAGCGTGCACATCGTGGACCTGCCCGATCCCGCCGCTGCCCGCGCGTTCGCCTTCGACGAGCCCAACTACCAGGCCGGCGTCTACCGGGACGTGCTGCTGCGACGGTGGCGCAACACGCTGGGGCGCACCATGTGGGACTTCCCCGGCGGCCGGACCGGCGGCAACAGATATCTGGTGCTCGGCCTCGGCACGGGGCAGGCCGCCGACCTCGCGGTGCCGCCCGACAGGGAGGAGTTGATCGCCTACGGGCCGCTGCTGTCCGACGACGGTGCCACCTGGCTGGGCACGGCGGTATTGCTCCGGGCACCGGACCCGGAGACGGCATGCGCCATCCTGACTCCGGACCGATACGCCGACATCGAGGTGCACAACTGGCAGTTCGGCGGACGGCCGTCATGACGAGAACGTCCAGGTCGACGTCATCTGGGAAGTGACAGACCGTGGACACCGGGATGCTCTGCGCCTCCTCACAATCGAGATCGATGCCGTCGGCCGCTGAAGCTTGGTTCAAGCGTGCGCGCCGTGGGTGCTCGGATCGCTGGGGTGGAGTGGTGGCGCGGCTACCGTGGGCGGACGGCGTAGGTCAGGTGCGTCACCCGTGACGACGGCTCCGCACGGACCGGCTCCAGCGCGACCCTGGTCGCGTCCACGCCGTCGAACAGGCGGGCGCCGGCGCCGAAAAGCACCGGTGACAGCGTGATCGAGAACTCGTCGACCAGGCCGGCGTTCAGGTACTCCAGGATCGTCGCGCCGCCGCCGGCGATACGGACGTCGCGGTCGCCGGCGGCCTTGCGGGCCTGGTCGAGGGCGTGCTCGATGCCGTCGTTGACGAAGTGGAACGTGGTGCCACCGGGCCGCTCCCACGGGTCACGCTTGGTGTGCGTCACGACGAAGACCGGGGTGTGGAAGGGCGCCTCCTCCGGCCATGCCTGCTCGCCGAGGTCGAACATGCGCCTGCCCATGACGCTCGCGCCGGTGCGCTCGAACGTCTCCCGCGCGATGTCGTTGTCGCGGCCCTCCTCGCCGCCCTCGCCGAGCTTCAGGTTCTCCCGGAAGAACCGCAGCGGAAAGGCCCACTGCTGCAGCTCCGTCCACTGTGCCATCCAGCGCTGGACGTCCGGGTCGTCCCGCTTATCGGGAGCGAAGAAGTCGTCAACGGGCACGGAGTCGGGCGCGATGAAGCCGTCCAGCGACATCGTCACGCTGAAGAACACCTTCCCGGCCATCAGCCCTCCGCCCCCTTCCGCGCGAGGTCGGTGACGTAGGCAGCCAGGTGGCTGAGGGTCTGCCGGCCGCCCTCGACCGCGTGGTACTTCTCGGCCGCCTCGTCGCGCAGTTCCTTGGTGGGGAACACCGTGCGCATCACGATCCGGGTCGCCGCGCCGTCCGGCGCGAAGGTCAGGACCGACTCGAAGGCGTTCGGGTCGTCGCGGGACTCACCGTGCAGCAGCGCGATCCGCTCCGGCGGGGCGATCCGCAGCCAGCGGATCCACTCGGAGTAGTCGGTCCCGTCCGGCCCGTGCAGCACGAAGTCCCACTCCCCGCCCTCGCGGAACTCGAAGGACCGCGTGGTGGTGGTGAACCCGTCCGGACCCCACCACTGCGACAGGTGCCGGACCTCGGTGAACGCCTCGAACACCAGCTCCCGCGGGGCGTCGATCACCCGAGAGATCACGATCTCCCGGTCGGCCGTCGCCGGCTCCGCCCCTGGTTCTTGCCTTGCCCTTGCCATCGGTCATTCCTCCTGCCGTGTCTGCTTGAGGTCCTGCACGTAGGTGTCCAGCCGGTCGAAACTCTCGTTCCAGAACCGCTCGAATCCGCCGACCCACTCGTGGATCGGCCGCAGCCCGCGGGCGTCCAGGCCGTAGAGGCGCTGCTTGCCCGCCTCGCGGACCCGCACCAGCCCCACCTCCCGGAGCACCCGCAGGTGCTTGGACGCCCGGGGCTGGCTCATCCCCAGCTCCTGGGCCAGGTCGGTCACCGGCCGCTCACCCGCCCGCAGCAGCGCCAGGATGTCCCGGCGCTGCGGCTCGGCGATCGCGTTGAACGCGTCCGACGTCGTCGCTGCTCGTGCCATGGCAGCCATCATATGCCTATATCGGAATGCATCAACCCGGTAGGGAATCGGGCGGCTCTGGCCGGCACCGGCGGCAGCGGGGAAAGAGACCTGCGGCCGACTTGTCAGGGCCGTTGTCGGGGTGTGGTGCTGCGCCGTGTTGGTTGTGGATGTGGCGAAGGCCGGTGCCGGCAGCGGTTGTTGCTGCCGGCACCGGCCTTGCGGTGCTGTGCTGGGGCGCCTTTGGCTCAGTAGGCGGAGTTGACGTTGTCGATGGAGCCGTAGCGGTGGGCGGCGTAGTTGGCC
>NZ_BNBC01000002.1 GCF_014654675.1 Streptomyces spiralis | reverse complement strand
CGTCGAGGCCTCCATGTCCTCGCCGTCCTCGCTGCTGCACTGGACCCGCCGCATGATCGAGATCCGCAAGCAGAACCACGCCTTCGGACTCGGCTCCTACACCGAACTGCAGTCCTCCAACCCCGCGGTCATCGCGTTCCTGCGCGAGTACAAGGACGACCTGGTCCTGTGCGTGCACAACTTCTCGCGCTTCGCCCAGCCCACCGAACTGGATCTGCGCGCCTTCGACGGACGGCACCCGGTCGAGCTCATCGGCGGGGTCCGCTTCCCGGCCATCGGCGAACTCCCCTATCTGCTGACCCTGGCGGGACACGGCTTCTACTGGTTCCGGCTCACCAAGGTCGCATCCCGGATCGGCCGACGAGTTTGAGCCTGCGGCCGAGAGAGGAGGAGGCGTGACCATGCAGAGGGCCGCATCCCTGCAACCGAGCACCGCGGGCCTGGCCGGGCCCATGGCCTCGCTCGGGTCGCTGCTGCGCGAATGGCTGCCGCGCCAGCGCTGGTTCGCCGGCAAGGACCGGCCCGTCACCGATCTGCGGCTGCTGTCGATGACCGAGCTGTTCCCGGGCTGTCTGCATCTGCTGGTCCACACCGAACACGCGGGGGTCCCCGCCGGCCACGGCGGTGTCCCCGCCCCGGCCGGCACGACCGCGCCCCCGCCCGCCGACTGCTACCAACTGCTGCTCGGAGTGCGGGAGCAGCTCGCCCCGCGACTGCACCGGGCCTTCATCGGCCGTCCGCAGGAGGGGCCGCTGGCCGGGCTGGCGGTCTACGACGCGCTGTGCGACCCGCGCTCTGCGCAGCTGCTGCTGGAGCGGCTGCGCCACCCCGGCACATCGGGCCCCCTGCGCTTCGAGGTCGATCCGTCCGTGCTGATCCCCGGGGGCCTGGTGCCGCGGCTGCTGGACGCCGAGCAGTCCAACTCCTCGATCGTGTACGGCGACGAGTTCATCCTGAAGGTCTTCCGCCGGATCCAGCCGGGCGTCAACCCGGACCTGGAGGTGCCGTGGGCCCTGGCCCGGCAGGGGTGCAGCCGGGTCCCCGCCCCGGTGGCCTGGCTGCGCACCACCCGGCCGGAGGAGGCCACCCTCGGCGTGCTCCAGCCCTTTCTGCCGGACGCGGCCGACGGCTGGACGCTGGCGCTGCGGGCGCTGGCCACGGGCGACGACTTCACCGCACAGGCGCACCAGCTGGGACAGGCCACGGCGGAGGTGCACCTGGCGCTGGCCGAGGCCTTCCCCACCAGCGGGCACCGGGAGGTCGCCCGGACGGCGACCGCGATGGCCGAGCGGCTGGAGGCGGCGGCGCACAGCGTGGCCGCGCTGAGGCCGTACGCGGCGCGGCTGCGGACCGCGTTCGCCGCGCTGGTCAGCTGCGACGCCGGGCCGGCCGCCCAGCGCATCCACGGCGATCTGCACCTCGGCCAGGTGCTGCGGGCCGGTCGCGAGTGGTTCGTCATCGACTTCGAGGGCGAGCCGTCCCGTCCGCTCGCCGAGCGCCGCCTCCCCGAGTCCCCGGTGCGGGACGTCGCCGGGATGCTGCGCTCCTTCGACTACGCCGCCCGCCAGCGCCGCCCGTGGCGGCCGGAGTGGGCGCGCCGCTGCCGGGAGGCGTACTGCGCCGGCTATGCCTCCCGCGCCGGCTGGGATCCCCGTAAGAAACACGCCCTGCTGCGGGCCTACGAGACGGACCGTGCCGTGTACGAAGTGCTGTACGAGGCCCGGCACCGCCCCGACTGGCTCGCCGTACCGATGGCGGCGATCGAACGTCTCGCCGTGAGAGGAGGCTGAACCGGTGGCACTGCGCGACACGTCACTTCCCGAGCCGTCCGGCCCCGTCCCGCCCACTGCGGCACGGACCCGGACCCGGACCCAGGCGGCCCCGCCCCTGGACCCCGCCGACCGTGAGCGCCTGCTGTCCGGCGCCCATCACGATCCGCACGCGCTCCTCGGCGCGCATCCGGTGCAGGGCGGGATCGCCTTCCGGGCGCTGCGTCCGTTCGCCGACGCGGTGAGCGTGGTGGCCGACGGCGAGCGCGTCCCGCTCGTCTCCGAGGGCGACGGCCTGTTCTCGGCCGTGCTGCCGCTGGCCGGGATCCCCGCGTACACGCTGGTGGTCGCCTACGGGCAGGACGAGTACGAGGTCCACGACCCCTACCGCTTCCTGCCCGCCCTCGGCGAGCTCGACCTGCACCTGATCCGGGAGGGCCGGCACGAGGAGCTGTGGAAGGCGCTGGGCGCGGAGCCGATGACCCACCAGGGCGTGACCGGCACCCGCTTCACGGTGTGGGCGCCGAACGCCCGCGGTGTCCGGGTGGCCGCGGACTTCACCTACTGGGACGGGACCACGTTCCCGATGCGCTCGCTCGGCGCCGCCGGGGTGTGGGAGCTGTTCCTGCCGGGCGTCGGCGAGGGCACGCGGTACAAGTTCGAGATCACCTCGCAGTACGGCGGCCGGTTCCTCAAGGCCGACCCGATGGCCCGGCGCACGGAGGTGCCGCCGGACACGGCCTCGATCGTGACCGCCTCGCACCATGAGTGGGGCGACGCGGAGTGGATGGCCCACCGCGGGGACACACCGGTGCACGAGGCGCCGTTCTCGGTGTACGAGGTGCACCTGCCGTCCTGGCGCAAGGGGCTGGGCTACCGGGAACTGGCCGAGCAGCTCCCGGCGTACGTGAAGGACCTGGGCTTCACCCATGTGGAACTGATGCCGGTCGCCGAGCACCCCTTCGGCGGCTCCTGGGGCTACCAGGTGACCTCCTACTACGCCCCGACCTCCCGCCTGGGCTCCCCGGACGACTTCCGGTACTTCGTGGACGCCTGCCACCGGGCCGGCCTCGGCGTGATCATGGACTGGGTGCCGGCGCACTTCCCGAAGGACGACTGGGCGCTGGCCCGCTTCGACGGGGACCCGCTGTACGAGCCGGGGAACGCGCAGCGCGCCGAGCACCCCGACTGGGGGACGTACGAGTTCGACTACGCCCGCACCGAGGTGCGCAACTTCCTGGTCGCGAACGCCGTCTACTGGTGCGAGGAGTTCCACATCGACGGGCTGCGCGTGGACGCCGTGGCCTCCATGCTCTACCTGGACTACTCGCGCGACTCCGGCCAGTGGACGCCCAACGTGTACGGCGGCCGGGAGGACCTGGACGCCATGGCGTTCCTCCAGGAGATGAACGCCACCGTCTACCGGCGGGCCCCGGGGGTGGTGACCATCGCCGAGGAGTCCACCGCCTGGGGCGGGGTGACCGCGCCGACCGACTGCGGGGGGCTGGGCTTCGGGCTGAAGTGGAACATGGGCTGGATGCACGACTCGCTGCAGTACATGAGCAAGGAGCCGGTGCACCGCAAGTACCACCACCACGAGATGACCTTCGCGATGGTGTACGCCTACAGCGAGAACTACGTGCTGCCGATCTCCCACGACGAGGTGGTGCACGGCAAGCAGGCGCTGGTGTCGAAGATGCCCGGCGACTGGTGGCAGCGCCGGGCCAACCACCGCGCGTACCTCGGCTTCATGTGGGCCCACCCGGGCAAGCAACTGCTGTTCATGGGGCAGGAGTTCGCGCAGGGCGGTGAGTTCTCCGAGGAGCACGGGCCGGAGTGGTGGCTGCTCGACGACGGCTACTGCGCGGCGGGCGACCACCGCGGGGTGCGGGACCTGGTGCGCGACCTGAACACGCTCTACCGGGCCACGCCAGCCCTGTGGCAGCGCGACACCCGGCCGGAGGGCTTCCGCTGGGTGGCGGTGGACGCCGCCGACGACAACGTCTACGCCTTCCTGCGCCACGACGCCCAGGGCGCCCCGCTGCTGGCGGTGTCGAACTTCTCGCCGGTCGTACGCCACGACTACCGCCTGGCCGTGCCCGGTGACGTCACCGCCTGGTGCGAGGCTCTCAACACCGACGCCGCGCGCTACGGCGGCAGCGACGTCACCAACCCGGACCCGGTCAAGCCGGAGGACGGGCACATCCGGCTCACGCTGCCGCCGCTGGCCACGGTCTGGCTGACGCCGTATCCGGCCTGAACGCGCCCGCGCCCCCGGGCCGGAACGGACGCGCGTGGCGCGCCCCATGTGTCCGGGGGCCGTCCCTGGGCAGCCGGGTCCTACGACCCGGCTGTCCGGCCGGTGTCGGGGTGCGGAGACGGAAGGGCGGCGAGAGGTGCGGACCGTCGGAGTGGAGGAGGAGCTCCTCCTGGTCGCCCCGGACAGCGGTGAGCCAAGGGCCCTGTCGGCGGCGGTGCTGGCACACGCGGAGGCGGCCGACGCGGGCCAGGACGTGTTCGAGAAGGAGCTGTACGGCCAGATGCTGGAGTTCGCCACGCATCCGCAGACGGACATGGCGGAACTCGGCGCGGAGATCGTGCGCTGCCGCAAGGAGGCCGCCCGGCACGCCGGGGAGATCGGCTGCGCGGTAGCGGCGCTGGCCACCTCCCCGCTGCCGGTCAGTCCCACCATCAGCATCAACCGCCGCTACCAGTGGCTGGCCGAGCAGTACGCCATCGCCACCCGGGAACAGCTCGTCTGCGGAATGCATGTGCATGTGGCCGTGGAGTCGGACGAGGAGGGCGTCGCGGTCGTGGACCGGATCCGGCCGTGGCTGCCGGTGCTGCTGGCGATCAGCGCCAACTCACCGTTCTGGCAGGGCGAGGACACCCGCTACGACAGCTACCGCAGCCGGGTGTGGGACCGCTGGCCGTCGGCCGGGCCGACCGAGCTGTTCGGGTCGGCCGAGCGCTACCACCGGCGGGTGGCGGACATGGTGGCCACCGGCGTGATCCTCGACGAGAAGATGGCCTACTTCGACGCGCGGCTGTCCGAACGGTATCCGACGGTGGAGATCCGGGTCGCGGACGTGTGTCTGCACGCCGACACCGCCCAGCTCGTCGCGGCCCTCGCCCGCGCTCTGGTGGAGACCGCCGCCCGTGAGTGGCGGGCGGGCCACGAGCCGGCGGACCACAGCGTGACCCTGCTGCGGCTGGCCGCGTGGCAGTCCGCCCGCGCGGGGCTGGAGCGGGAGCTGCTGCATCCGCTGACCATGCGCCGGCTGCCGGCGGAGGCGGTGGTGCGGGCGCTGCTGGACCACGTCGGCGACGCGCTCGCCGACAGCGGCGACCTGGACCGGGCCCGCGAGGCCACCCGGCGGTTGCTGCGCCGCGGCAACGGCGCTCGGGTCCAGCGCGAGGTGATGGAGCGGACCGGGAACCTGCGGGACGTCGTCACCGCGTGCGTGCGCCACACCCAGGCCTGAGTCAGAAGATCAGGCCCAGGGCGTAGGCCAGGAAGCCGAAGGCGAGCACCAGCACGAGGATGATGATGACGGCGAGCGGGGCCTTGGCCCACCCCCTGGAGGTGCTGTCCGGCTGACGGGGCCCCGCCTCGGGCATGCTGCTCTCCGCGGGCGGGGTCTCGCCGGGCGGGACCCCACCCCCGGGTTCCAGGCCGGGGGTCCGTTCGGGATCGGGATCTGGATTGACGTAACTCATGCCCGACGGGTTTCCCCGAACAGGCCCGGATCACAAAACAGCCACATCGCCGTTCCGGGTCCCCGGCCGCGCTGACCTCGGCTAGATTCGACGCGCGCCGACAACGGCACTCACCTGCGGAGTCACTCTCCGTACACACCAGGAGCAGCGCATGCGCGACTTCGCCCTCGCTCCGTCCGCCGTCTCCTCGCTGACCGGCGGGCTCGCCGACAGCGTCTTCGAGACCGCCGAGCTGCGTCCCCTCCTTCCGGTGCTCGCGCGCCGGGCCTCCGCCGGCTCCACCGAATGGCAGGAGGTGACCGCCGTGGAGCTGCGGGACCAGGTGTCCGACCTGGCCCGCGGACTGGTCGCGTCCGGGATCGCGCCGGGCCACCGGGTGGCGGTCATGGCGCGCACCCGGTACGAGTGGACGGTCCTCTCCTACGCGCTGTGGGCGGTCGGGGCGGAGGTCGTCCCCATCTATCCGACCTCCTCCCGGGACCAGGTCGAGTGGATCCTGCGGGACGCCGGATGCGTGGCCGTGGCCGTCGAGGACGAGCAGGGTGTGATGACGGTCGGCTCCGTGTGCGCATCGCTGCCCCTGCTGCGGCATGTGTGGCAGCTGGACGCCGGGGCGCTGGAGCAGCTGGTGGCGCGGGGCGTGCCGGTGCCCCCGACCACGGTCGACTCGCTGCGCCGGATCGTGCTGCCGGACGCCACCGCCGCGATCGCCTACACTTCCGGCTCCTCCGGCCGCCCCCTGGGCTGCGCGCTGAGCCACCGGGCGCTGGCGAGCCCCTGCGACACGCTGCTGGCGGGCTGGGGGCACACCGCCGCACCTGCGGGCGAGCAGGCCTCCGTCCTCGCGTTCCTGCCGTTCTCCCATGTGTACGGCCTGATGGTCCAGGGCCTCTGCGTCCGCGGCGGGATCCTGCTGGGCCACGAGCCTGACCTGGGCGAGGCGGCGCTGGCTTCGGCGCTGCGCTCCTTCCGGCCGACGTACTTCTACGCCGTGCCGTCCGTCTTCGAGAAGCTGTACAAGAACTTTCTGCGCACCGCGCAGCAGACGGGCCGGGGCGCGCTGTTCGAACGGGCGGCCCGGACGGCGCGCGACTTCGCGGCGGCGCTGGAGCGGCAGCGGCTCGGCCGGGGCCCGGGCCCCGGTTTCGACCTGCGGCTGCAACACGCCCTGTACGAGCGGACGGTGTACCGGCGGCTGCGGGCCGCGCTCGGCGGCAGGGTCCGGCGCGCGACCTCCGGAGGCTCTCCGCTCAGCCGGGACCTCTCCCTTTTCTACGAGGGCATCGGCGTCTATGTGCACGACGGGTACGGGCTCACGGAGACCGCGGGCGGCGTCACCATGCAGCCGCTGGGCCGGGAGAAGTCGGGCACCGTCGGCCAGGCCCTGCCGGGCACCGAGATCCAGGTGGCCGACGACGGGGAGATCCTGGTGCGGGGGCCGTCGGTGTTCCAGGGGTACGTGGGCGACGAGGCCGCCACCCGCGCCGTGCTGCGCGGCGGCTGGCTGGCCACCGGCGACATCGGGCACCTGGACTCCGAGGGCTATCTGACGATCACCGGGCGCAAGAAGGACGTCATCATCACCAGCGGCGGCAAGAGCGTGGCCCCGGCCCCGCTGGAGCAGCGCCTGAGAATGCATCCGCTGGTCCACCAGGCGGTCGTCGTGGGCGACAACCGGCCGTGCGTGGGGGCGCTGATCACCCTGGACCCGGAGTTCCTGGCGCACTGGCGGGCGGCGCTCGCGCTGCAGGGCGACGCGCCGGGCCGCGAGGCACGCGAGGAGAACGCGCTGCGCGAGGAGGTCGGCCGGGCGGTGGCGGCCGCCAACAGCGCCGTGTCGCGTTCGGAGTCCATCCGAGTCTTCCGGGTGCTGCCGGAGCCCTTCGACGTGGCCGGCGGGCTGCTCACACCGTCGATGAAGCTGCGCAGGGACGCCATCGTGGAGCGCTACGCCTTCGAGATCGACGCCATGTACCAGGCCCGCTCCCCCGGCCGGCGCCGTCCCCCGGCCGAGGATCCGACGGCCGACTGGGAGGACTCCGACAACGTCTTCCGCTGAGACACGAGCCCCACGACAGGCCGACGCGTAGCCTCCACACCCACGGGAACTAGACAGGGGGACGGACGGGAGGGAAGAAAGAACGACGAAGCTCCGCGCGCGCGGGGCGGGGAAGGCGAGATGGCAACCGAGCCGCCTGGGGACGACACACTGGCTACCGAGGGGATTCCGAGCCGCACCGCTCACTTCACCGGTGAGCTGCACCATGTGACCGGTGCGCGCCTCGCCGCGGAGGAGTTCCTCGACGATCTCGCGCGCACCTCGCTGCCGACGGCCCCCGAACACTGGGACGACATACTGCTGGTGGTCACCGAACTGGCCGCGAACGCCGTGCAGTACGCGCCCGGACCGTTCGTGCTGCGCATGCGCCGGACCTTCGACGGCGTACATGTGACACTGAGCGACACCAGCACCACCCCGCCCGCCCCCCGCCCCTTCCGTCCCAGCAGCGGCGGCGGAGGCATCGGCTGGCATCTGATCCACACGCTGAGCGACCAGGTCAGCGTCGTGGTCAACGACAGCGGGAAGGACGTGCACGTGTTCCTGCCGTGGTGAGCACCGGCGGTTCCCGGGCTCTCCGGCTCCAACTCCCCCGCGATGTCGGGCGTGTGCGCCCGCGCATGACCGTTCGGTCCGGGGGTACACGCGGGTGCGATCAGCACTCGTTGGAGGTACTCGTGCCCATTGCCCAGAACCCGCTGTCCGTCGAGGTCACCGTGCCCCGGGAGGACGTCGCCCTGCTCAAGGCCGAGGGCCATCTGGACGTCGACACCGCGACCGAGCTGCAGGCCCATCTGGCCAACCAGCTCCACCACGGCCGGCGGCACTTCCTGCTCGACCTGGACGGCGTCCCGTTCATGGACTCATCGGGCATGAACATCATTCTGCGGGTGTACCAGGAGGTGCGCGACCGCCCGGGCAGTGTGCACATCATCGCCCCGGCGCCGGCCGTGCGGCGCGTTCTCGACCTGACCGGGGTCAGCATCACGGTGCCGGTCTCGGAGACCGTCGACGAGGCGCTCGCCCTGGTCGACCGGGAACGGGAACCGCTCCCCCTGGCCGACGGGGAAGAGGAAGCAGGGGACGAGGCTGGGTAAGTCGGGTAATACATCCGGGTACGGCCGCTTCTGGTGCGGTTGCGGCCTTCGACGGGCATGGTGGTGCTCGACAGGAAGGGATGAACACCGTGACACGACCCAGGATCCTGGTGGTGGGCGCAGGCTTCGCCGGCGTGGGGTGCGTGCGCCGCCTGGAGCGCAGGCTCGCCCCTCGCGAGGCCGACGTCACCCTGGTGACGCCGTTCGCCTACCAGCTCTACCTGCCGCTGCTCCCCCAGGTCGCCTCCGGCGTGCTGACGCCCCAGTCGATCGCCATCTCGCTGCGCCGCAGCGAGAAGTACCGCACCCGGATCATCCCGGGCGGGGCCATCGGCGTGGACCTGAAGGCGAAGGTGTGCGTCATCCGCACCATCACCGACCGCATCGTCGACGAGCCGTACGACTACATCGTGCTGGCCCCCGGAAGCATCACCCGCACGTTCGACATCCCCGGTCTGACGGACAACGCCTTCGGGATGAAGACGCTCGCCGAGGCCGCCTACATCCGCGACCACGTCATCACCCAGCTGGACCTGGCCGACGCCAGCGACGACCCGGCCGAACGCGCCGCGCGGCTGCAGTTCGTGGTCGTCGGCGGCGGGTACGCCGGCACCGAGACCGCCGCCTGCCTGCAGCGTCTGACGCACGCCGCCGTCAAGCGCTACCCGCGGCTGGATCCGGCGCTGATCAAGTGGCATCTGATCGACATCGCGCCCAGGCTGATGCCGGAACTGGGCGAGAAGCTGGGCCGCAGCGCCCAGGAGGACCTGCGCCGGCGGGGCATCGAGATCTCTCTGGGTGTGTCCATCGCCAAGGCCGGCCCGGAGGAGGTCACCTTCACCGACGGCCGGGTGGTGCCCACCCACACCCTGATCTGGACGGCGGGGGTGGCGGCGAGCCCGCTCATCGCCACCCTCGGCGCGGAGACGGTCAAGGGACGGCTCGCGGTGACCGCCGAGATGTGTCTGCCCGGCCACGACGGGGTGTTCGCGCTCGGCGACTCCGCGGCCGTGCCGGACCTGGCCAAGGGCGACGGCGCGGTGTGCCCGCCCACCGCGCAGCACGCCATGCGGCAGGGCAAGCGCGTCGCGGAGAACCTGATCGCGACCCTGCGGGGCCTGCCGATGCGGCCGTACGAGCACAAGGACCTGGGCCTGGTGGTGGACCTGGGCGGAGCGGACGCGGTCGCCAAGCCGCTGGGTGTCGAGCTGCACGGGGTGCCCGCCCAGGTGGTGGCCCGCGGCTACCACCTGGGGGCGCTGCGCACCAATGTCGCCAAGGCCCGCGTCGCCACGAACTGGATGCTCAACGCGGTCGCCGGCGACGACTTCGTACGCACCGGCTTCCAGGCCCGCAAGCCCGCCAAGCTCAAGGACTTCGAGTACACGGACGCGTACATGTCCAACGAGCAGGTACGCGAGCACGTCGAACGTACCCGCCCCAGGACCGGCTGACCCGGCACGGGCCCGGCGCCCCGCACCCACGCCCGAGCCGGGCCCGGCGGCCGGGCGTGCGATGCTGTGGCGAGGGGCCAACCTGATCAGTACCGGCAACGGGAGAGTACGGCGGCGTGAGTGCGGCGAAGGCGTCGGTCTGGGCACGGCTGCGGGATCGCGTCACGGCATCCGACCCGGGGCTGCTGAGGCTGGCCGCGGGTTCGCGGACGGCGGGTTCGATCGCGCTGACACTGGCCGTGCTCACGGCGCTGCGCGCACCGGTCGCGCATCTGGTGGCGGGGGCGATCGCGTCCATGGCGGCCACCTTCGCCATCCGGGAGAAGCAGCGCGCCCGGCAGGCGGTCACCCTCGCCCTGGGCCTGCCGGTGGCGCTGGCGTCCGTGTCGCTGGCGGCGCTGCTCAACCAGCACGTGGTGGCCGGGGACGCCTTCTTCGTCGTCCTGATCTTCTGCGCCGTCTACAGCCGGCGGTTCGGTGACCGGGGCAACGCGCTCGGCCTGATCGGCTTCCAGATCTACTTCATGTCCCTGTTCGTCGGCGCCACCGCGGCCACGCTGCCCAGTCTGTACGGCGTCGTCGCGATCGCGTTCGCCGCCAGCGCCCTGGTGCGCTTCGTGATCGTCTACGAGACTCCGGCGGGCATTCTGCAACGGCTGCGCGAGGCGTTCCGGGTGCGCCTGGCCCAGTTGGTGTCGGCGCAGCTGGAGCTGCTGGACGCCGGTCCCGACGAGGCGGGCAAGGCCCTGGAGTCCGTGCGCGAGGGCACCGCCCGGCTGCACGAGACGGCCATGATGATCCAGGGCCGGCTGGAGGAGGGCACCTCCGACGCGTCTGTGGCCCGGCTGCTGCAGCGGCGGATCGCGGACGCCGAGATCGCCGCCGAGCGGCTGGGGCTGCTTCTGCTGAGCGCCCGCAGCAGCGAGCGGACCGACACGCTCACCCTCCACCTGCCGGGCGCTCCCGTCCCGTCGGGCGGCCGGCTGCCGGTGCGGGACGAGGCGACCGGCACGTTGCGCCGCGACCTGAGGGCGCTGGGGATGCTCGCATTGCGGCCCGTCGGGGAGGGCGGCGGCACCGCGATGGTCCATGTGCGCAACCGGCTCATCGGCTACCGCGAGGAGGAGAACCTGCCACCCGCCCCGCCCGCCGTGCAGGACGTCTTCCGCGGCATCGGCGAGGCCGCCCGGGCGGTGCTGGGACTGAGGATCGCGCTGGCCGTGGCGCCGGACGACGAGTCCGACGACGCACCCGCCACCGTCCGCTCGCGCGAGGAACTGGAGGCCGAGAACGCCTCCATCGCCGGCTCCGTGGAGGGCGAGCGGGAGCAGGAGGAGCCCCTGACCGGGCTGCGGCGGCCCACCACTCGGGCGGCCGTGCAGGTCGCGCTGGGCTCGGCGCTGGCCATCGTCGGCGGCGAGTTCCTGTCCGCCCAGCGCTGGTACTGGGCGGTGCTGACCTGCTGGATCGTGTTTCTCAACACCTCCTCCACGGGCGAGGTCCTGGTCAAGGGCTACCGCCGGCTGCTGGGCACCGTGCTCGGGGTCGTGGCCGGTATCGTCCTGGCCGGGCTGGTCGGACCGCACACCTGGACGGCGCTGGCACTGGTGCTGCTCTTCGTGTTCGCGATGTTCTACACGGCGCCGCTGTCGTACACGCTGATGTCGTTCTTCGTCACCGCGGCACTGGGTCTGCTGTACACGCTGCTGCACACCTACAGCCTGGCGGTGCTGGTGCTGCGCATCGAGGAGACCGCGCTGGGCGCGGCCTGCGGGATCATCGCGGCGGCGGTGGTGCTGCCGGTGCGCACCGACCGCCGTACGAACGAGCTGCTCGTCACCGTGCTGGAGCGGCTCGCGGACGTCACCGGGGCCGCGGTCGACCAGCTCAGCGGCGGACCGGCGGCGGATCTGCTGGACCAGGCGCGCGACCTGGACCAGGCACTGGGCGACCTGCGGTCGGCGGTGCAGCCGCTGACGCACCCGATCACCCCGCTGCGGGCGCGGCGCAACACGGCCCAGTACCTGCTCGCGCTCCTGGAGACCTGCGCGTACCACGCCCGCTCGCTGGCGGCGACCGCCGAGCTGCTGCCAACTCACCCCTCGATCGCCGCGGATCCGCGGCTGCGTCAGGTGTGCGCTCGCATCACCGGCAACATCGCCGTGCTCATCGACCATGTGGCCGACGAGCGCGCCACCGCCGCGATCGAGACCGGCCCGAGCATCGCCTCCCTGCTGGGGGCGGACGGGACCCCCGGCACCCCTCGCTACGGCCGCGTCACCGACCGGGTGCTGCGCCATCTGCAGCGCCTGGACGAGTCCGTGGTCGGCCTGGCCCGCCCCCTGCGCGTCCCGGTGCCGAGCCCGCGGCGCTGAACGTTTCCGGGTCACGTCTGACCGGCGCAGGGCGGGGAACACGGAGCAGATGAACGAAGACGAGCTTCCGCCCGATGACCGGGCCGTGCAGGCGTACCTCGACCTGCTGCGGATCCGGTTGCCCGAAGAGGACTACGAACGCCTGCTCGCCGTCGTCGCCCCGGTCCTGCGGGCCATCCACGAACAGGGCGAGCAGGGAGTGCCCACCGCGGACTTCCCGCTGGAGGGCCCCCAGACCCAGGGCCTGCCGCAGGAGATCCGGGACGAGGCCGCCCTGGTCATCGCCACCGCGGTCACCGGCCGGCTGGACAACGAGCTGGTCGTCCTGGACATCGAGGAGACCGGCCCGGTCCGGGTGGTCACCGACGCGGCGACCGCCTCGGACCCGGCCCGTCTGACCGAGATCGCCGACTACATACGCGACCGGCACCGGGACACCGAGGAGCTGCGCGGCATCGCCGAAGCGAGCGGCCTGTCCACGGACTTCTGAACCGAGGACCTGCGAACCGGACGCTCAGGCGGACGCCGGCGGTGACCCGCTGCCGCCGCCGCGCCGGTTCGCCCGTTCCGCCAGCACCTCGTCGCGCACCCGCGCGCAGCTGCGGCTGATGAGCCGGGAGACGTGCATCTGGGAGATGCCCAGCCGGTCGGCGATACGGCTCTGCGTCATGTCCTCGAAGAAGCGCATGTAGAGGATGGCGCGTTCGCGTTCGGGGAGCCGGCGCAGCCCTGCCTTCGCCGACTCCCGGTCGACGACGACGTCGTACGAGGTGTCCGCGGAGCCGAGTGTGTCGGCGAGGCTGTAGCCGTCGGCGCCGGTGGACAGCTCGGCGTCCAGGGAGAGCGTGCTGAAGCTCTCCAGCGCTTCCATCCCGGTGCTGACCTCCTCCTCCGTCAGTCCGGTGTGGGCGGCGACTGCGGCGACCGAGGGTTCGGGGCTGCCGGGGTTCTGGGTGAGTTCACGGCGGGCCACCCGCACCTTGTTGCGCAGTTCCTGAACGCGGCGGGGCACCCTCAGGGCCCACATCCGGTCCCGGAAGTGCCGCTTGACCTCGCCGGTGATGGTGGGCACGGCGTAGCTCTCGAAGGCCCCGCGCTCCGGGTCGAACCGGTCGATGGCCTTGACCAGCCCCAGCGCCGCCACCTGCCGCAGGTCCTCGATCGACTCTCCTCGGTCGCGGAAGCGGCCCGCGATGCGGTGGGCCATGGGCAGCCACGCGGTCACGAGTGTGTCGCGGACCGAGTCGCGTTCGGGACCGTCCTCCAGTGCGGCGAGGCGACGGAAGAGGGCTGCGGTGTCGGGTGCGTCGTCGTGCGGCCGCCGGGCGGGAGCGGCATTGTCTTCGGGGGCGCCGTGACGGTTTGTCGACGTATCAATGAGCATGCGGAATCGCTCCTGAACGATTTCAGGTAATGACCGCGGAAGGGGGGACGTTGTCGGGGTGACCTGGAGGCCTCCGGCCAGCCGTACCGCTCCCGCTGGCGCGCCTCCGGTCCGAAGCACGAGGTTTCGTCTGCCCTGGAGTGGGAGGAACAAACGCCGCATTCGGTGCCGCTTCGCGGCGGGCCACGTGCTGCGGCGCCGTGTCGGACCGGATCGGATCAATTGGTCGGACGGGTTCGGAGGAGTTGCCGGTGTGCAGCTACTGGTTCGGACGGGGCCGCAGGAGTCGTGTCCGGCCGGATCAGATCAGCGGCACCACCACGCTGATGCACTTGCCGCCGGAGGGCAGGTCGCACACCTGTACGTCGCGCGCCAGCCGGCACACGATCGGCCAGCCGCGGCCGCCCACCCGGCGCCGGCCCTGCCCGTCCACGGGGGGCTGGACCACCGGCAACCGGTCGCTGCGGTCGCTGACGCAGACGCGTACGTCCGGTCCGACCACGTCCACATGGAAGTCGGTCACGCCGCCGCCGTGCAGGATGGCGTTGGTCGTGAGTTCGGAGGCGACGAGCTGGGCGTCGGAGACGGCGTGCGCGTCGCAGGGCCGGCCGGCCCGGCAGCACTCGCTGATCGCGTGTTCCACCGCGCGTCGGACATCGGCCGGCTTGCACGGCCTCGGCTGCCGTCCGGTCCGGTCCACGGCGGACGGCGGTGCGGCGGCGGGGGTGGGGGTGGTCCTGTGCTTCTCGCACATCTCCTCGCTCCCTGGATGGTGAACTCCCCGGACGATGAAGAAAAAGGCCGGACCGGCTGCCGACCCGTCGGCGGGTCGGTCGAGAGCCTCGTACCGTGCGGCTCCGCGGGCCTCTTGTGTTCGGCTAGCCTCTCCGGGCCACGCCAAACATCCCCGGTTCCCGGCGAGCGGGCGGCGCGCGAGAGCCATCGCAGCGCCTCTCGCGGGTATGTGAACGGCATGACCGAAGTCGTGGACTCAGACGAGCTGCTGCGGCGCATGCAGCGCGCCAGGTGCTGCGCGCAAGAGGAGGAGCACCGGTGGCGCGCCCGCCGCGACAGGCTCGGGCCGACCGATCCGGACGGGGCGCGCGAGGCAGCGGTGCGCGTGGTGTCCTACGAGACCGTGCTGAGAGTGCTGGACGAGATCCTCACTCCCGGCCGGCACGACGGGGAGTGCTGACGGGCGGGCGCCGAGCGAGTGAATCCCGTCACGTGAGCCGGTTTCGGCTGCGTTAACCGAGCCGAGATGGTTTACGGTTCATCCATACGCGGTGACGGGGTCGACTCGAACCGTCCTCCGTACACCGCCGCATACGGCCCTGGCTGGCTTCCCCCGTCCAGCCAGGGCTTTTTCATGCCCGCGCGACGCCGTACCCGGCGCTGCGCCGGCAGAAGTCGGGTCCGCCGAGGTGCCCGGGGCGCGCGCAGCGGCTGAAATGGGCTTAGGCACATGCGCGGAACCGCGAACGCCGGCGAGGAGCCTCCGGTCATGACCAAAGCGATAAAACTGCTCACCGCCCTCCCGTACAAGCAGCGCGAACGCCTGATGGAGCTGGCGAAGGAAGTCTCCTTCCCCGAGGACACCAGGATCTTCGAGGCCGGCGGCACGGCCGACCGATTCTGGGTCATCCGCTCCGGCGCCGTCCACCTCGACCAGCAGGTCACCGCCCTTCGGCGGGTGACCGTGGCGAGTCTGGGCGCGGGCGACCTGCTCGGCTGGTCCTGGCTGTTCCCGCCCTACGAGTGGGACTTCGGGGCCGAGGCCTTCAGCCCGGTGCGCGCCTACGAGTTCGACGGGCCGGCCGTGCTGGCACTGAGCGTGGAGGACCCGCTGCTCGGACTGTCGCTGGTGCGGACGGTCGCCGAGGTCCTCGCCAACCGGCTGGAGACGACCCGGGGAAGGCTGCTGGAGCAGTACACGATCCCCCGGCGCGGCCTCTGACTCGTCGGCGAGGCCTCGGGCTCAGACGCGGTAGCGGCGCAGCGCCGGTACGGCGGCCGCCAGGACCAGCGTCAGGGCGACGACCAGCAGCCCGCCGCCCGCGACGGCGGCCCGTGGGCCGAAGGCCGAGCCGGCCGTGCCGTGCAGCACGTCGGCCAGGCGCGGGCCGCCCGCGACCACGACGGTGAAGACGCCCTGCATCCGGCCGCGCATCTCGTCGGTGGCGGCGGACAGCAGGATCGCGCCGCGGAACACCATGGAGACCATGTCGGCGACACCGGCGGCGGCCAGGAACGCCACGGCGATCCAGAGGTTGCGGCTCAGGCCGAACCCGGCGACGGCCGCGCCCCAGGCCGTGACCGCGCCGATGACCATCCAGCCGTGCCGGCGGGCCCGGGAGAAGGTGCCGGAGAACAACCCGCCCACCACGGCGCCGATGGGGATGGCCGCGAACAGCAGGCCCAGCGCGAGGCCCTCGCCGTAGGGGGCGTAGGTCTCGGCGGCGAGCTGCGGGAACAGGGCGCGGGGCATGCCGAAGACCATGGCGATGATGTCGGCGAGGAAGGACAGCAGCAGCACCTTGTGACCGGATATGTAGCGGAACCCGGCGGCGATCTCGCGCACCCCGGCGCGGCGGGCGGCGGACCCGGACAGCGGCGGCAGCGACGGCAGGCGCACCACCGCCCACACGGTGACGCACAGGGCCACGGCGTCGATCAGGTACAGCTCGGGCAGGCCGATGACGGGGATCAGCGCGCCGGCCAGCAGCGGCCCGGCCACCAGGCCGGTCTGCATGACCGTCGAACCCAGCGCGTTGGCCGCCGGGAGTTCCTCCTCGGGGACCAGCCGGGCGATGGAGGCGTTGCGGGCCGGGGAGTTCAGGCCGAAGAAGGCCTGCTGCACGGCGAGCAGCACCATCAGCACCGCCACCGACTCCAGGCCGGTCACCGCCTGCAGCCAGAACAGCAGCGAGGTGACGGCGATACCGCTGTTGGTGACCAGCAGCAGCTTGCGGCGGTCCACGGTGTCGGCGACCGCGCCGCCCCACAGCGCGAACACGACCATGGGCACCAGCCCGGCGAGGCCGGCGTAGCCGACCCACGCCGAGGAGCCGGTGATGTCGTAGATCTGCTTGGGCACGGCGACGGCGGTGAGCTGGCTGCCGACGGCGGTGACGATGGTCGACGACCACAGGCGGCGGTAGGCGGGCCGCCGCAGGGGGCGGGTGTCCATGGCCCAGCGGCGCCAGCCGCGCCGGCCGGTTCCGGCGGCGGGCTCCGGGCGGTCGCCGGAGTGGTCCGAGGTGTCGGTGGTGTCAGTGGTGTCGCTGGTGTCCACGGGGTCCCTGGTTGGTCGTTACATCTTGCTGTCCGGGGTTCACTATCGCAGGACCCGCTGTGCGGGGCCGTTTCACCCACGCGGCGGCAGGTGACTCGATGCCGGACAGGTATATGTACAGGCACATGTTCAGGGCACGGAGCACAGACGACTTCCGATCACAGGTGACTTCTCATGGACCACTGGCGAGACCACGCCGCATGCCGCGGGCAGGACCCCGACCTCTTCTTCCCGATCGGCACGACCGGCCCGGCACTGGCGCAGATCGAACAGGCCAAGGCGGTGTGCCGACGCTGTCCCGTCCAGGACCGGTGTCTGGAGTGGGCGCTGAGCACGGACCAGACCATCGGCGTGTGGGGCGCCACCACCGAGAGCGAACGCCGCGGGCTCAAACGGCGTCGCGCCACGGCCCGTCGCCGCTCGAGGTGACCGCCGGGTGCGGGTCGGTCAGTCTCCGGAGCGGCGCATGGTCCCCCACTCCGCCTCCTGCCGCTTCACCGCGGCCCGCGCCTCCTCGATGACGCCGGAGGCGATCCAGCACAGCGGCTCCACGTCGACCACCAGCGGCTCGTTGTCGGGGCCCCGGCCCGTCTCCCGGCCCCTGAGGACCCAGGGACGGACCCCGGGACCCTTGTCGTGCGGCAGATGCGCGTAGTCGTACAGCCGGCGCGCCACCCACAGCTCCACGGACCGGTCCTGCCACCACTCCTCCAGGTCGAGCGGATTGGCCGACAGGCCCGGCATGGACACGCCGGTGAGGGCGTCGGTGCTGGAGGTGGCGCCCATGTCGGTCCCGGGGCCGCGCGACCAGCGGACGTACAGACCCCGGTCCCGCTCGACGAGGGCGGCCAGTGCGGCCAGCGAGTGCACGACCCGCAGCTCGTCCGATGCGCTCATGCCGTGATCTCCCTCGTGCCTCAGGCGCTCGGGGTACCCGCGCTCGGGCCGCGGGAATCAGCGCGGCACAGATCCGGAATCACTCGCCCCGGCCGCTTGGAGAGGTCACCCGGCTCTCCGGCGGTGGCGGGGCGGCGGGCAGCCGCAGGCTGAAGACGCTTCCGTTCCCGGGTTCGCTGACCGCCGTGACCGTGCCGCCGTGGGCGGCGGCCAGGTGGCGGACGATGGCGAGGCCGAGGCCGCTGCCGCCGGTGCGGCGGCTGCGGGACTTCTCCGCGCGCCAGAACCGGTCGAAGACATGCGGCAGGTCCGCCGGGTCGATGCCGCACCCGGTGTCGGTGACCTCGAGGACGGCCTCGTCGCCGTCGAGGCGCGCGGCCACGCTGACCGTGCCGTCGGCGGGTGTGTGGCGCAGGGCGTTGGAGACCAGGTTGCCGAGCGCCTGCCGCATGCGTACGGGGTCGGCGTCCAGCCAGGGTTCGCCGTCCGCCCGGGTGCGCAGGGCGACACCGGCGGTGCCGGCGGCCACGCGGTGGGCCGCGGCCACCTGGTCGAGCAGGTCGCGGGCGCGCAGTGGTTCCCGGTGCAGGCGCAGGGTGCCGGCGTCTGCGGCGGCCAGGTCCTGCAGGTCGTCGATGATCCGCTGGAGCACCAGCGCCTCGTCGTGCAGGGACGCCAGCAGGGCGGGGTCGGGGTCCACGAGGCCGTCCCGGGCGACCTCCAGCCAGCCGCGGATGTTGGTGAGCGGGCTGCGCAGTTCGTGGGCGATGTCGCTGACCATCGCCTTGCGCTGGGCCTCCAGCCGCTCGCGGCGCTCGGTGAGCGCGTTGAACGCCACGGCGAGCAGGCCCGTCTCGTCCCGGGTGGTCACCGGGACCCGGACGTGGAGTTCGGGCGGCTGCCGGGCTGCCTCGGTCAGGGCGCGCAGGGGCCGTACGAGCCGGGTGGCGACCACGGCCGTCACGGCGACGGTGACGGCGAGCACCAGACCGGCCGCGCCGACGATCTTGGCCTTGTTGGCCGAGGACATCACGAAGCGGGGTTCGGTGCGGTCCCCACCGCCGAGGAACAGTTCGGCGACCGGGGCGACATAGGGGTCGAGCTGTGCGCGGCGGGCGCTGTCGGCGCAGTCCTGCGCCTTCTTCGAAGCCGCGAGCTCTCCCGACCTGGCGTACTTGGCCACGATGACGCGGCTGCCCAGGCTCTTGTCGGTGGGGTCGAAGAGCCCGAACAGCGGGATGTCCGGGTCCAGGCCCTCGCGGCCGAGGCAGGTACGGGCCTGCCGCGCGAGCGCGTCGAGGGCCTTCCGCTCGGTGGGGGTCGGTGCGTTGAGCCGGCCGTCCGCGCACTCGATCGGCGTGGCGGCGGCGGGGCCCGTCGCGTCGGTGTCGGTGTCGGTGAGGAACGGGCGGCCGCTCGGTGTGCGCCGGATGGTGGTGTCTAGGCCGTGGCTGCGGAAGCAGCTCTGCCGCTTCCTTGCCAGCAGGTCCAGCCCGGACCGTTCGGCGGCCGGCAGCAGGAAGGGACCGACGGCCCGTGGGTCGAGGCCGCCGAGCTGTGCGCCGCGCTGGGTGTAGGTGTCGGTGTGCAGGGGGTCGATGGTGGCGGCGGCGCTCGGTGGCAGCGGACTGCCGTGCGGTGCGGAGTCCGCGATGGGGGAGCGGTCGGTGGTGGTCAGGGCGATCCGGCGGCCGGTCCGCGCGGCGAGGGCCCGCACGGTGGGCTCGACGCCCTTCCAGTCGGGGTGCGTGGCGGCGTAGCCGCTCAGCCGGGCGAGGATGGCCATGTCGTCGGCGAGGTCCTGGCCCTGCTCCTCGCGCAGGGCACGGGTGGTGGTCTCCACCGCCAGCCAGGCCGTCGCCGCGACGGAGCACAGGGCGATGAGGACGGAGGCGATCAGCAGCCGGACCAGCAGGCGCTTGCGCAGCGGTATGCCGCCGCTCATGCCCTGCCCCCGCTCGGCGCGTGGTGCCCGCTCATGCCCTGACCCCGCTCAGTTTGTAACCGACTCCGAACACGGTGAGCAGACGGGCCGGGCGGCGCGGATCGGCCTCCAGCTTCTTGCGCAGGTTCATGATGTGCACGTCGACGGCCCGTTCGGTGGAGGCCCGGTCCAGGCCCCTCGTGCACTGGAGCAGCTGGCGCCGGGTGAAGACCCGTTCGGGTTCGCCGGCCATGGCGAGCAGGATCTCGAACTCGGCCGGGGTGCACTCCACCGGCCGCCCCTCGCACCGTACTTCGTGCCGCACCGGGTCGACGGCGATGCCCCCGGCCCGTACGACGGGATCCGCGCGCCGGTCGCCGTCCCGCCCACTGCGGCGCAGGACGGTGCGGATCCGGGCCATCAGCTCGCGCGGGCTGTACGGCTTGGTCATGTAGTCGTCCGCGCCGAGTTCGAGGCCGAGCAGCACGTCGTCCTCGGTGGAGCGGGCGGTGAGCATCAGCACCGGGACGTCGTCGTCCCGGCGCAGCACCCGGCACACCCCGAAACCGTCGATCACCGGCAACATCAGGTCCAGGACCACCAGGTCGGGGCGGTGCAGCCGGGCCGCGTCCAGGGCGGCCCGGCCGTCGTGGACCACGGTCGCGGTGTGGCCCTCCGCCAGCAGGGAGCGGCGTATGAGTTCGGCCTGCATCTCGTCGTCCTCGGCGACCAGCACATGTGCGCACACGCGGCGGATCCTATGGTCAGCGGGCCAGGAACGCCGCGTCGCCCATGACGACGACGGGGTGCCGGGCCGGGTCGAGGGTCAGCAGCAGTTCCTTCATGTGCCGCTCGGCGAGGCCGACACAGCCGTGGGTGGGGCCGCCGTGGTCGACGTGCAGCCAGATGCCGCCGCCGCGGCTCGCGCCGAGCGGGCGGGTCCAGTCGAGCGGCGAGGTGCCCGGACGGCGGTTGTAGTCGATGGCGACGACGTAGTCGAACGACCCCGCCAGCGACTCCCCTTCGAATCCGGTGCCGGGCGAGGTGAACCCTGCGGAGTGGTGGTACGGCAGCCGGGTCCCGGGGTCGCGTTTCAGGCCGCCCGCGTCGCTGAGGGTGTAGACGCCGACGGGCGAGCGCAGGTCGCCGGAGAGGTGGTGGTCGGTCCAGCCCCTGAGGGCGTTGTGCGCGGGCCAGCTCTCGCCGGCCCGCCAGCCGGTGCCGTCGCGCTGGTACAGCACGACGGTGGAGTCCGGGGAGTCGCGGCCGCGTCCGGTCACCACGACGACCTGCCGGGAGCGGGAGGGTATCGCCGCCAGGGTCCGGGGACCCAGGCCGGGTATCCGCTGCGGGGCCGCCTCGACGGAGAACTCGGGGCGGGGCGCGGGGGCACCGGCCGGTGCGGTGGCGATGTCGGACGGGGTGTCGGACACCGCCACGGAACCGCCGCCGCATCCGGTGAGCAGCAGGCACACGGCGAGCAGGGTGACACGGGGACTGCGAGTGATCATGCGTCGACCATGGCCGACGGTTGTGAGGAACTCGTCAGGTTCCCGGTGCCACCGCCCGCGGACGCGCCGCTCAGGCCGTCTGCTCGGCCGCCGCGCGGCCCGCCGCGCGGCCGGAGAACAGGCAGCCGCCGAGGAACGTGCCCTCCAGGGCGTTGTAGCCGTGGACGCCGCCGCCGCCGAAGCCGGCGACCTCGCCGGCGGCGTACAGACCGTCGATGGGCTGCCCGTCCGCGCCGAGGGCGCGGGAGTCGAGGTCGGTCTGGATGCCGCCGAGAGTCTTGCGGGTCAGGATGTGCAGCTTGACGCCGATGAGGGGACCGGCCGCCGGGTCGAGAATGCGGTGCGGGACGGCGACCCTGCCGAGGCGGTCGCCGATGTAGCGGCGGGCGTTGCGGATGCCCTGGACCTGGGCGTCCTTGCTGTACGGGTTGGCCATCTGGAGGTCGCGGGCCTCCACCTGACGCCGCACCTCGGCGGCGTCCAGGAGCGGCTGGTCGGTCAGCTTGTTCATCTTCTCGACGAGTTGGTCGAGGGTGTCGGCGACCACGAAGTCCGCGCCGTGCCGCAGGAAGTCCTGCACCGGCCCGGGCGCGCCCTTGCCGAGCAGCCGATCGCGCAGTACGGCTCTGCGGTCCTTGGCGGTGATGTCGGGGTTCTGCTCGGAGCCCGACAGGGCGAACTCCTTCTCGACGATCTTCCGGGTCAGCACGAACCAGGAGTGGTCGTGGCCGGCGATGTCCTCGGTGGTGCGCAGGTGCCTGAGGGTGCTCAGGGTGTCGTAGCCGGGCAGGCACGGGTCGGGCAGCCGGCGGCCGAGGGCGTCGAGCCAGATCGAGGACGGGCCGGGCAGGATGCGGATGCCGTGGCCGGGCCAGATCGGGTTCCAGTTCCGCACGCCCTCGGTGTAGTGCCACATGCGGTCGCGGTTGACCAGCCGGGCGCCGGCCGCCGAGCTGATGTCGAGCATCCGGCCGTCGACGTAGGCCGGGACGCCGGTGACCATGTCGGACGGTGGCGTGCCGAGCCGCTGCGGCCAGTAGCGGCGGACGATGTCGTGGTCGGCGCCGATGCCGCCGGACGTGACGATCACGGCCTGCGCGGTGAGTTCGAACGCGCCGACCGCGTCCCGGTTGGAGGCGACGCCTCTGGGCGAGTCGTCCTCGGCGAGCACCGTGCCGCGCACTCCGCGCGCCGCGCCGCCCTCGACGACGAGTTCGTCCACCCGGTGCCGGTGGTGGAAGGTGAGCAGGCCGTCGCGCGCGGCCTGCCGGGCGTGGTCGGCGAACGGCTCGACGACACCCGTGCCGGTGCCCCAGGCGATGTGGAAGCGGGGTACGGAGTTGCCGTGGCCGTCGGCCCTCAGGTCACCGCGCTCGGCCCAGCCCACCGTGGGCAGCAGGCTGATGCCGTGGCCGGCCAGCCAGGACCGCTTCTCCCCCGCCGCGAACTCGACGTAGGCGCGCGCCCAGCGCACCGCCCAGGAGTCCTCGTCGTCGAGCCGGTCGAACTGCGCGCTGCCCTGCCAGTCGTTCCAGGCGAGCTCGAAGGAGTCCTTGACGCCGAGGCGCCGCTGCTCGGGGGAGTCGACGAGGAACAGCCCGCCGAAGGACCAGTACGCCTGCCCGCCGAGGTTGGCGGCGTTCTCCTGGTCGACGAGGGCGACCCTGCGGCCCCGGCTGGTCAGCTCGTGCGCGGCGACCAGCCCCGCGAGGCCGGCTCCGACGACGATGACGTCCGCGTCCATGGCGTCCGATCCCTTTCTCCGGTCCAACGTGTCCGACCCGTTTTCGATACGCGAATGTATCCGATACAGCGCTGTATCAAACAGGGGTCGACCGCCCGCCTTCGGACCAGCCAATAGGAACAGATTTTCGATTACGTTGTACGCTGGAGCCATGACCGGGCACCACCTCCAGGGCTCCCTCTTCGACCAGGCCGACGATCTCCGGCTCGGCCCGCTCGACGGACTGCGCCGCACCGATCTCGGCCGCGGCGCCTGGATCGACCTGCTGCCCGGGTGGCTCGAAGGCGCCGACGACCTCTTCGAACAGCTCGCCGCCGAGGTGCCCTGGCGCGCGGAGCGCCGCACGATGTACGACAACGTCGTGGCCGTACCCCGTCTGCTCGCCTTCTACGGCGCGGACGATCCGCTCCCCCACCCGGTGCTCACCGAGGCCCGCGACGCCCTCTCCGGGCACTACGGCCACGAGCTGGGCGAGCCGTTCACCACGGCCGGGCTCTGCTACTACCGCGACGGCCGGGACAGCGTCGCCTGGCACGGCGACCGGATCGGGCGCGGCGCGCGCGAGGACACGATGGTCGCGATCCTCTCCGTCGGCGCGCCCCGGGACCTGCTGCTGCGTCCTGCGGGAGGCGGCGGCGCCACCGTCCGGCGCCCGCTCGGCCACGGCGACCTGATCGTCATGGGCGGCTCCTGCCAGCGCACCTGGGAGCACTGCGTGCCCAAGAGCACCCGGGCCACGGAACCCCGCATCAGCATCCAGTTCCGCCCGGCGGGGGTGCGCTGAGAGGTGCTGAGGCCGGCCCACGGCAGGACGACCAGCCCGTGTCAGATCCGGCCGCCGCGGCCGCGCGACCTTCCGACGAGGAACGTGGTCATGGACGCCGGCACCGTACGGCGTGGTGGGCACCCACCGAGAGCTCGTCACCGCCGACCCCTTGTACGCGGCACTGGCCGTCACCCAGTTCCTCGCCACCGCCGACTGAGGCTCGGCACTCCCCGCCGTGCCGAGTCCCCGTCCGGTCTGGTTTGCTGTCCCCGTCGGGCAGCCAACAGAGGATGTCGGGGAGATCGATGCGGGCGGACGTGCAGCAGGTCGCCGACGGCACCTATCTGGTGCACGGCAGCAACACCAACTGGGTGATCCTCACCGAGGGCGACGCGGTCACACTGATCGACACCGGCTACCCCGGCGACCGGGAGCAGCTCCTCGACTCGCTCGCCGCGGTGGGCAGTTCACCGCAGGCGGTGGCCGCCGTGCTGATCACGCACGCGCACAACGACCACCTGGGCTCCGCCGAGTTCCTGCGCGCCACCTACGGCACCCCCGTCCAGCTGCACGAGGCCGAAGTGCCGCACGCCCGGCGGGACTTCCTGCACCAGGTGACCGTCGGCACGGTGCTGCGCAACGGCTGGCGGCCGGGCGTGCTGCCGTGGGCGGTGCACTCGCTCCGCGTCGGCGGCACCGCGCATCTGCCGGTGGCCGCGCCGGAGCCGTTCCCGGCGGCGGGCGCGCTGGACCTGCCGGGGCGGCCCGTGCCCGTGCACACACCGGGCCACACCCGCGGCCACACCTCCTTCCACCTGCCGGACGCGGGCGTGCTGATCTCCGGCGACGCCCTGGTGAGCGGCCACCCCACCTCCCGGATCCGGGGCCCGCAGCTGCTGCCCGACATGTTCCACCACGAACGCGCCCGGGCACTGGCCTCGCTGGACATCCTCGAGGACCTCCCCGCGGACGTGCTGCTGCCCGGCCACGGGCCCGTGCACCGCGGACCGGTCGGGCAGGCCGCGCGGCGGGCACGGGAACACGCGCTCTAAGCTCTCCGCCATGGCCTTGCAGATCAGCGCCACCAACCCGGAGCATCCCGCGCTCCTGCTCGAACTGCCGTGGGACACACCACTCGAGGAGTGGCCCGAGGAGTACCTCGTGCCGCTGCCGCGCGGCATCTCCCGGCACGTGGTGCGCTACGCCCGGGCCGGCGACGAGGTGATCGCCGTCAAGGAGCTGGCCGAACGGCCCGCCCTGCGCGAGTACGAGCTGCTGCGCGACCTGGACCGGCTGTCCATCCCCGCGGTGGACCCGCTCGCCGTGGTCACCGGCCGCACCGACCGGGCGGGCGCCTCGCTGGAGCCGGTGCTGGTCACCCGGCACCTGGGCGGCTCGATGCCGTACCGGTCGATGTTCGAGACGACGCTGCGCCCGGCCACCATGCACCGGCTGATGGACGCCCTGGCCGTGCTGCTGGTGCGGCTGCACCTGGCCGGTTTCGCCTGGGGCGACTGCTCGCTGTCCAACACGCTCTTCCGGCGCGACGCGGGCGCGTACGCCGCCTATCTCGTCGACGCCGAGACCGGCGAGCTGCACCCGCGGCTGAGCACCGGGCAGCGGGAGTACGACGTGGATCTCGCCCGGGTGAACATCAGCGGCGAGCTGCTCGATCTGGAGGCCTCCGGCGCGCTGCACCCCTCGGTGGACCCGGTGGAGTTCGGCACGGAGATCTGCGACCGCTACCGCGGGCTGTGGGAGGAGCTGACCCGCACCTCGGTCTACCCGGCGGGCAAGTACCACTACATCGAGCGCCGGATACGACGGCTCAACGACCTCGGTTTCGACGTCGCCGAGATGCAGATCGAGCACGCCTCGAACGGCTCCACGGTCACCTTCGTGCCCAAGGTCGTCGACGCCGGCCACCACCAGCGGCAGCTGCTGCGCCTGACCGGCCTGGACACCGAGGAGAACCAGGCCCGGCGGCTGCTGACCGACCTGGAGAGCTGGATGGCCACCCAGGACGACTACGCCCCGGGCGACCCCCTGGCGGCCCGCCCGGAGGTGCTGGCGCACCGCTGGGTGCGGGAGGTGTTCCGGCCCACCGTGCGGGCGGTGCCGCGCGAGCTGCGCGCCACCATGGACCCGGCCGAGCTGTACCACCAGCTGCTGGAGCACCGCTGGTACCTGTCCGAGCGGGCCCAGCACGACATCGGCCTGGACACGGCCGTCGCCGACTACGTCAGGAACATCCTGCCGAAGGCGCGCGCGACGCTGGAGCCGGCGCCGCCGGAGTGAGGGCTCAGGCGGGCGGGACGACCGCGACCGGGCAGTCTGCGTGGTGCAGCACGCCGTGCGCGACGGAGCCGATCCGCGCGCCGACCGCGGTCCGGCGGGCGCGGCGGCCCACGACCACCAGCTGGGCGCGTCCGGCCACGGACAGCAGCACCTGCCCCGCGCTGCCCATCTCCACCTGCTCGACGACGGGGACGTCCGGGAAGCGCTCCCGCCACGGCCGCAGCGCGTCGGCCAGCCCCTTCGCCTCGTACGGTTCCAGGCCGCCGGCCTCGTCGAGCAGCTTCAGCGAGCCGGGGCTGTAGCCGAACACCGGCGGCAGGGTCCAGGCACGTACCGCGCGGACGGTGGCGCCCCGCGCGACGGCCGTCTCGAAGGCGAACCGCAGGGCCTCGGCGCTGTCCTCGGGGGTGCCGTGCTGGCCGACCACGACCTCCCGTCCGGCGGCCTCGGCGGCGGGTTCGTCCCCCGCGCGCACCAGGACGACGGGCCGTACGGCCTCGGCGATCACCTGCCGGCCCACGGATCCGAGGAGGAACCCGATCAGGGCGCCGCGTCCGCGCGAGCCGAGCACGAGCATCTCGGCGTCCGCCGCCGCGGCGGCCAGTGCCCGGGCGGCGCTGTCCTCCACGACGTCCGTGGTCACCTTGAGGTCCGGGTGGCGCTCGGTGAGGTCGCGGAGCGCCTCGGCCGCGGCGTCGCGCACCAACTGCTGCTGCGCGTCCCGGTCCCCCAGGTCGAAGGCGTCGTGCACCTCGAAACGCCAGGCGTGCACCACCCGCAGCGGCAGCCGGCGGCGCTCGGCCTCCCGGCCCGCCCACGCCAGCGCGGCGAGGCTCTCCTCCGAACCGTCCACCCCTGCCGTGATCGGCCGCGTCATGCCGCCCACCTTCCTGTGTCGGTGCCAGTCCGTGAGCCCCAGTCTTCCCCACTGCGCGCACACCATCCCGCGGCGGGCCGACGGCCGTCCCCCCGCCGTCTCCCTCATACCCGAGCGAAGCGGGACGATCGAACATACGATGGGCGGGAGTCGGCGCGGTGACGCACCCGGAGCCACACCGTGCCGCCGATCCGACCGCCCGGGGTGGGAGACACATGGCACAGGCCGCGGAGGCTGCGCGGACCGTCATCATGACCGTTGACGACGATCCGGGGGTCTCCCGTGCCGTCGCCCGTGACCTCAGGCGGCGCTACGGCGAGTCGTACCGGATCGTGCGCGCGGAGTCCGGCGAGTCCGCGCTCGACGCGCTGCGCGAACTGAAACTGCGCGGCGACCTCGTCGCGGTGATCCTCGCCGACTACCGCATGCCGCGGATGAACGGCATCGAGTTCCTGGAACAGGCCCTGGACGTGTACCCGGGGGCGCGCCGGGTGCTGCTGACCGCCTACGCCGACACCAACGCGGCGATCGACGCGATCAACGTGGTCGACCTGGACCACTACCTGCTCAAGCCGTGGGATCCGCCCGAGGAGAAGCTGTACCCGGTCCTGGACGACCTGCTCCGGGCGTGGCGCACCAGCGACCACCGGCCCGTGCCCAGCACGAAGGTGGTCGGGCACCGCTGGTCGGCGCGGTCGTCGGAGGTCAGGGAGTTCCTGGCGCGCAACCAGGTGCCCTACCGCTGGTACTCCTCCGACGAGCCCGAGGGGCAGCGGCTGCTGAGGGCGGCCGGGCAGGACGGACGGCGGCTGCCGCTGGTGGTCACCCCGGACGGCACGCCGCTGGTGGAGCCGGAGGCGCCCGAGCTCGCGGCCCGGGTGGGACTGGCCACGACACCGGCGGCCGACTTCTACGACCTCGTCGTGATCGGCGGCGGCCCGGCCGGGCTCGGCGCGGCGGTGTACGGGGCGTCGGAGGGGCTGCGCACGGTGCTGGTGGAGCGGTCGGCGACCGGCGGGCAGGCCGGGCAGAGCTCCCGGATCGAGAACTACCTGGGTTTCCCCGACGGTGTCTCCGGTGCCCAGCTCACCGGCCGGGCGCGGCGGCAGGCCGCCCGGTTCGGCGCCGAGATCCTGACCGCGCGAGAGGTGACCGGACTCGAGGTCAACGGCGCCGCCCGGATCGTCCGGTTCGCCGACGGGTCGGCGATCGCCGCGCACAGCGTGATCCTGGCGACCGGGGTGCAGTACCGGCAGCTGGACGCCCAGGGCTGCACGGATCTCACCGGCTGCGGCGTGTTCTACGGCTCGGCGCTGACGGAGGCGGCCTCCTGCCAGGGGCAGGACGTGTACATCGTCGGCGGCGCCAACTCGGCGGGGCAGGCCGCGATGTACCTGTCCCGGAGCGCGAAGTCGGTGACGCTGCTGGTGCGGGGTCCCGACCTGGCGGCGTCGATGTCGTACTACCTGATCCAGCAGATCGACGAGGCGCCGAACATCTCCGTGCGCAGCCACACGGTCGTGGACGCGGCCCATGGCTCGGAGCATCTGGAGCGGCTGACGCTGCGGCACACGGTGACCGGGGACACCCACCAGGTCGACGCCCAGTGGATGTTCGTGTTCATCGGCGCCGCCCCGCTGACCGACTGGCTCGGCGACGCCGTGCTGCGCGACGAGCGCGGTTTCATCCTGGCCGGGCCTGACCTGACCGCCGACGGGCGACCGCCGGCGGGCTGGGAGCTGGACCGGCCGCCGTACCACCTGGAGACCAACGTGCCCGGTGTGTTCGTGGCGGGCGACGCGCGGGCGGAGTCCGCCAAGCGTGTCGCGTCCGCCGTCGGGGAGGGAGCCATGGCCGTGATGCTGGTCCACCGCTACCTGGAGCAGTCATGAGCGGGCAGCCGGTGCCGTGCAGCCCCAGGGAGATCGGTTCGCTGTTCCTGTTCGAGAAGCTGTCGCCGGAGCAGCTCGGCCGGCTGTGCGCCGCGGGACGGGTGGAGCGGTTCGAGCCCGGCCCGGTCTACACCGAGGGCGAGCCGGCCACCTGCTTCTTCGTGATGATCGAGGGCACGGTGGTGCTCTCCCGCCGGATCGGCGGCGACGACGTGGAGGTCACCCGGACCTCGCAGCCCGGGGTGTACGCGGGCGCCACGCAGGCGTACGTCGGCGACCGGGTGCGCCAGGTGTACAAGAACTCGATGCGCGTCACGGAGCCGACGCGGTTCTTCGTGCTGCCCGCGGACACGTTCGCGAGCGTCATGCGGGAGTGGTTCCCGATGGCGGTGCATCTGCTGGAGGGGCTCTTCTTCGGGTACAAGAGCAGCCAGGCGGTGACCGAGCAGCACGAGCGGCTGCTGGCGCTCGGCTCGCTGTCCGCCGGTCTCACGCACGAGCTCAACAACCCCGCGGCGGCGGCCGTGCGGGCCACGGAGACGCTGCGGGAGCGGGTGGCCAAGATGCGGCGCAAGCTCGCCGTGATCAGCGAAGGCCCTTTCTCCCGCGAGCAGTTGGCGAATCTCATCGACATCCAGGAGCGCACCGCCGAGCGGGTCGCCAAGGCGCCGTCGCTCAGCCCCCTGGAGGCCTCCGACCGGGAGGACGCCCTCACCGACTGGCTGGAGGACCACGGCATCGGCCAGGCCTGGCAGCTCGCGCCCACCTTCGTGCAGGCCGGGCTCGACGTCGACTGGCTGGAGGAGGTCGCGGTGGCGGTCGACGAGGAGATCCTGCCGGGCGCCGTGGGGTGGCTCAACTACACGGTGGAGACCGAGCTGCTGATGGACGAGATCGCGGACTCCACCACCCGCATCTCCCACCTGGTGGACGCCGCCAAGCAGTACTCCCAGCTGGACCGCGCCCCCTACCAGGTCGCCGACGTGCACGAACTCCTCGACAGCACCCTGCTGATGCTGTCCGCGAAGATCGGCCCGCACATCGAGGTGGTCAAGGACTACGACCGTACGCTGCCGAGGATCCCCGCGTATCCGGCCGAGCTCAACCAGGTGTGGACCAACCTGATCGACAACGCGGTCTCCGCCGTCAAGGATGTGGGCGGTGAGGGCACGTTGACGGTGCGGACGGCGCGCGACGGCGACCGGCTCCTGGTCGAGTTCCGGGACACCGGGCCCGGTATCCCGCCGGAGATCCGCGGGCGCATCTTCGATCCGTTCTTCACCACGAAACCGGTCGGTGAGGGCACCGGGCTGGGGCTGGACATCTCCTGGCGGATCGTGGTCAACAAGCACCACGGCACCCTGCGGGTGGAGTCGGTGCCGGGCGACACGCGTTTCCAGGTGCTGTTGCCGCTGACCGCCGCCGACGACGACACATCATCGAGTCTGATCCCCGAGGAGCCGGCATGAGCAGCGACAGCGGAATCGACCCCGGCGTGGCGCCGAGCGGCAGCGGCTGCGCGGAGTGCGACGCGGCCGGCGGCTGGTGGTTCCATCTGCGGCGCTGCGCCGCCTGCGGCCACATCGGCTGCTGCGACGACTCGCCCGCCCGGCACGCCACCGCCCACTACCGGGCCACCGGTCATCCGGTGATCCGCAGCTACGAGCCGGGCGAGGGCTGGTTCTGGAACTACGCCACGCAGGAGCTGTACGACTCAGGACCCGAACTCGCTCCCCCGCAGGCCCATCCCGTCGACCAGCCGGTGCCGGGCCCGGCCGGACGCGTCCCGGCGAACTGGGCGGACACGCTCCGCTGAGCCGCACGGGGGGATGCCCCGCCGAGAAGCGGGGCCTCCCCTCGCAGGTCCGGCCCTCGCGCGACTGGTCGCGCCCCGGAGCGGAACATTTGTCGATCTGAATTTGTCATGGACACGCAAAGCGCGCACGAGTCGTTCCGCACAGTCCATGAGGGCCCTTTGCCCATCCGCCCCACTCGGTGATCGGCGGATGCCCAACTGTGTGTCGCCTGTGGAGATGTGACGCGGTGCGAGAAGGTTGCGCTGGCCAAATGTGATCGATCTCGTACGAACCAGGCATGGACACAGACGGAAGGACACGCATGGGCCCACGAACGATGTGCAGGGGCGCGGTGCTCGGATCGCTGGTGCTGGGCCTCCTCGCGGGCCCGGCGTACGCGGTGGACCGCGGGCGGCCGGACACCGGGCCGAACGCCCCCGCGCCCACCGCACCGGCGGCCCCCGACCTGGCGGCGCTCAGCGGCCTGCTGCGCACCGCGCTCTCGCACGGCGCGCCCGGCGCGATGGCGCGGATCGACGACCACCGCACGTCCTGGGACGACCACGCCACGGTCCACAAGGCCGTCGAGGGAGTCGCCGACCGGGGCTCCGGGGAGGCGATGGACACCGCCGACCGGTTCCGCATCGGCAGCGTCACCAAGACCTTCTCCGCGGTCGTGCTGCTGCAACTGGCGGCCGAGGGCAGGCTCGACCTGGACACGTCCGTCGACCACTACCTCCCGGGACTGCTGCCGGACGACCGGATCACGGTGCGGCACCTGCTCAGCCATCGCAGCGGGCTGTACGACTACACCAACGACCTTTTCGAGCGGACCGTCTCCGGCTTCGAGGCGGTGCGCACCAAGGTCTTCACCTACCGCGAACTGGTGGCCAAGTCGCTGGAACACCCGCTCACCCACGCGCCCGGAGCCGCCTACGACTACTCCAACACCAACTTCGTGGTCGCCGGCCTGCTCATCGAGAAGCTGACCGGCCACCCGGTGCGCACCGAGTACGAGAACCGGATCATCAAGCCCCTGAAGCTGGCCGACACCGTCTACGTCCACCCCGACACGAAGATCCCCGGCAGACACGCGCGCGGCTACCTCACCCCGGACGACGCGAAGGCCGCCCTGGTGGACGCCACCGACCAGACGATGTCCTGGGCCCAGAGCGCCGGCGCCCTCATCTCCTCCACCCGCGACCTGAACACCTTCTTCTCGGCGCTGCTGGGCGGAGCGCTGCTGCCCACCAGACAGTTGGACGAGATGGAGCGGTGGGTCCCCGCGGGCACCGGCCAGGCCTACGGGCTCGGACTGCGCCGCCGCGACCTGTCCTGCGGGGTCTCGGTGTACGGGCACACCGGCACCGTCCAGGGCTACTACTCCTACGCGTTCACCAGCAAGGACGGCCTGCGCAGCCTCACCGCGGTCGCCAACACCTCCAACAACGACGCGGTGTACGGGACGATGCTGGGCACGCTGGAGTCGGCCTTCTGCGGCAAGCTCGCGAAGACACCGGGCACGGCAGGGTGATCTTGGCGGAACGCTCCCTTCCGGGCCAGGATGCCCGCATGAAGGGTGATCTCTTTTCCAGCGAGCACATGGTGGGCCCCGCGATCGCGCCGGGCATGTCCGTCGAGAACGCCAAGTGCATCCGGTACACGGTGAACGGCGAGATGCTCGCCCGGCAGGGCGCGATGGTGGCCTACCGGGGCAGTCTGCAATTCGAACGCAAGGGGCAGGGCGTGGGCGGCATGCTCAAGCGCGCGGTCACCGGAGAGGGGCTGCCGCTGATGGCGGTGCGCGGACAGGGCGAGGCCTGGTTCGCGCACGAGGCCCAGAACTGCTTCATCGTCGAGGTCGACCCGGGTGACGAGTTCACCGTCAACGGCCGCAACGTGCTCTGCTTCGACGCCTCGCTGTCGTACCAGATCAAGACGGTGAAGGGGTCCGGCATCGCGGGCGGCGGGCTGTTCAACAGCGTCTTCACCGGGCAGGGCCGGCTGGGCCTGGTGTGCGAGGGCAATCCGCTCGTCATACCCGTCACGCCCGAGCAGCCGGTGTACGTCGACACGGACGCCGTCGTCGGCTGGACCGCCCGGCTCCAGACGTCCCTGCACCGCTCGCAGTCCATCGGCTCGATGCTGCGCGGCGGCTCCGGCGAGGCCGTACAGCTGATGCTCCAGGGCCAGGGACACGTCGTCGTCCGCCCGAGCGAGGCGACCCCGCAGAAACCCCAGCAGCACTGACCGACCCGGGCGGGACATGGCCCTCTAGCCGGCCCGGCGAACGTGTTGACCTGCGGTGCCTCGTGGGGTGAGGGTCGAGGCGGTGCGGACCCTCACCCCGCGCCGGAAGGGTGAACTGCCTTGATCGGCATCTCGCAGATCGAAACCGCGGCCGAGCGGATCGCCGGACACGTCGTGCGAACCCCCACCGTGCCGAGCCCCGGCCTGTCCGAGCTGCTCGGCGTCCCGGTGACCGCGAAGCTGGAGCTGCTGCAGCGCACCGGCTCGTTCAAGGCGCGCGGCGCGACGGCGAAGCTGCTGGCGCTCAGCGAGGCGGAACGGGCCGCGGGCGTGGTCGCGGTCAGCGGCGGCAACCACGGCATCGCGCTGGCGGTGATGGCCGCCGCCCTCGACGTGAAGGCCACCGTGGTCATGCCCAGGACGGCGCCGGCCCGGTCCGTCGAGATCGCGGAGGCGGCCGGGGCGTCGGTGCGGCTGACCGACGGCATGGCCGAGGCGTTCGCGACGGCGACACGCCTGCGCGACGAGGGACTCACCCTCGTCCACCCCTTCGACGACCCGGTGGTGGTCGCCGGGCAGGGCACCGTCGGCCTTGAGCTGGCCCAGGACGCCGACGACCTCACCGATGTGCTCGTCAGCGTCGGAGGCGGCGGACTGATCGCCGGCATCGCCGTCGCTCTGAGCGCGCTGCGCCCCGGAGTGCGGGTCTGGGGTGTGGAGACCGAGGGGGCCGAGGCCATGTCGGCGGCGCTGAAGGCCGGTGGTCCCGTGCCGGTGACGGTGTCCTCGATCAGCACCACGCTGAGCGCCCCGGCGGTGTCGCAGCTGACGTACGACCATGTCTCCGCCCTGGTGGAGGAGGTGCTCGTGGTCCCGGACCGGGATGCCGTCCAGGGGTGTCTCGACCTCGCCGAGCACGCCAAGGTGTGGACGGAGCCCGCCGCGGGCTGTCTGCTGCCGGCGGCCCGGCTGGTGCGCGAGCGGGTCGGCGACGGCGCCCGGCTCGGCCTGGTGGTCTGCGGTGGCAACGCGACCACGGCCGACATCGTCTCCTGGGCGGAGCGGTTCGGGCTGCGGTGAACTCCCGTCCGCGCGGGAGACTTTGACCGAAAGACAGGAATCGTGCGAGGCCGTGGTCCCTTTGAACGGACCCCGTCCCGGCCCCCGTACCACTGGGAAAGGTGAGAGCCGGGGGTACGACGAGGGATGACCATGGCCGAGGCACAGCCGTCCGCACACGAGTTGGTCGCCGGACGGTACCGGCTGCTTCAGGTCGTCCACCGCGGAACCAACCACGTCTGCTGGTACGGCGAGGACGTCACCGCGGAGCGCCCCCGGCTGCTGACGCGGATCGGGCTGCCGGAGGGCACCGACGCGGAGACCGCCCGCCGCATCACCGCCCGCGTGATGCGCACCTCCGAGAGGATGGTGCTGCTGCGGCCGGGCCGGGTCCCCGCGGTCGTCGACGCCGTCGCGCAGTCCGGCGCGCTGTGGACGGTCACCGAGTGGATCGACGGCACTCCCCTGGACGAACTCCTCGTGGAACAGGGCCCGTTCACCTACGTGCGGGCGGCCCGGATCGGCCTGGAGGTCCTCGACGTACTGGAGGCCGCCCACGCGGAGGGCTTCACCCACGGGGAACTCGGCCCCGGGCAGGTGTTCGTGCGGGACCGGGGCGGGGTCGTGGTGACGGGTTTCGGTCTCGCGGGCGCCACCCTGGCCCCGCGGATCACCGCACCGTCGTACGCCTCCCCGGAACAGGCCCGTGACGAGCGCATCGGGCCGGCCGCCGACCTGTGGGCGCTCGGCGCGCTGCTGTACAGCATGGTCGAGGGGCGCCCGCCGTACCGCGACCGGGGCCGGCCCGAGGCCACGCTGAGGGGCGTGGACCGGCTCCCGCTGCGCACCCCGCTGCGGGCCGGGCCGCTCACCCGGGCCGTGCAGGGGCTGCTGCGCAAGGACTCCCGGGAGCGGCTCACCCGTCCCGTGGTCCGCGAGGCGCTCACCCGGGTCCTGAACGAGGATCCCGACACCGTCGTGGCGGAGGTCCCCCGCCCCCGGCTGCGCGGCGCGTACACGGTGGCCTGGCGGGCGGGCCGGGCCTGGGGCAGCCGGGCCGTGGTCACCGGCACCGCCCTCGCCGTCGTCACCGTCGCCGTCGCCGTGCTGGCCGTCACCCACCACCTCCCCGGCGCCGGGGGCGGAGGCTCCACGGCCGCGTCCGGGACCTCCGGGCCGCCGCCCGCCACCGCGCCCGGCGGCCCGGCCGAGGGCTCCACCCCGCCACGCGCCACCGTGTCCCCGTCGGCCACGGCGGCCGTCCCGCCGTCCGGCTTCCGCGTCTACCACGCCCCCGAGGGCTTCTCGGTCGCCCTGCCCAGCGGGTGGCAGCGGCTGAGCACCACCCGCGCGCCCGACCGGGCGTACCGCGTGGTCTTCGGGGCGGCCGGCGACACCCGGACCCTCGCGGTCACGCACAGTGAGGACGTCGGCCCCGACCCGGTCACGGTGTGGCGGGACGACGTCGAGCCCGGCCTGGAGCGGCAGCAGGGCTACCGGCGGATCGGCGGCATCCGGTCGACGACCTACCAGGGGCGCCGGGCCGCCGACATGGAGTGGCTGTCCGGGACCCCGGACCGGCGCGTGCACACCTTCGGCCGCGGTGTCCTCCTGGGCGGCCGGCGCGGCTTCTCGCTGCGCTGGACGACGCCCGCCGACGCCTACGGCACGTCCGCGAACCGGCGGGCACTCGAGGTGCTCCTCAGCAGCTTCCGGCCCGCCACCGGCTGACGCCTCCGGCTGATTTCCCACCCAGCCCCAGCGGATCTCCCGTTTTCGCGCAGGTGAGCCGGGGACTCGGCCGTCATGGTGCAAATCGGATACACGATGATGACCGAGCAGGCCGGTCCGCGGGAGCTGGTCGAGCATGTGGTGCGCGCCGAGGAGGTGGGCTTCGACTTCTCGGTGATCTCGGACCACTACTTCCCGTGGCTGCGCGCGCAGGGTCACTCGCCGTACGCGTGGAGCGTCCTCGGGGCGGCCGCGCAGGCCACCTCGCGCATCCCGCTGATGACGTACGTGACGTGTCCGACCTTCCGCTACCACCCGGCGATCGTGGCGCAGAAGGCGGCGACGGTGCAGCTGCTGTCGCAGGGCAGGTTCCGGCTGGGCCTGGGCTCCGGCGAGAACCTCAACGAGCATGTGGTGGGCGGTGGCTGGCCGTCCGTCGACATACGTCACGAGCGGCTCGAGGAGGCCGTCGAGATCATCCGCGCGCTGTTCGCGGGCGGCCATGTCACCCGGCACGGCGCGCACTTCGACGTGGAGTCGGCCCGGCTGTGGGACGTGCCGGACACCCCGCCGCCCATCGGCGTCGCCGTCTCCGGCGAGCAGTCCTGCAGGATCGCCGGCCACCTCGCCGACCTGGTCATCGCCACCGAGCCGAAGGCCGGCCTGCTCCAGGCCTTCGACCGGCACGGCGGCGAGGGCAAGCCGCGGGTGGGCCAGCTTCCGGTGTGCTACGACACCGACCGGGACGCGGCGGTCAAGCGCGCGCACGCGCAGTTCCGCTGGTTCGGCGGCGGCTGGAAGGTCAACTCCGAGCTGCCGCACCCGGACTCGTTCGAGTCTGCCACCCAGTTCGTCACCCCGGACGACGTCGCCGAGTCGATCCCGTGCGGCGAGGACCCGGAGGCGTTCGTCGCGGCCGTACGCCCCTACGTCGACGCCGGGTTCACGGAGGTGGCGCTGGTGCAGATCGGCGGCGAGGAGCAGGAGCCGTTCCTGGACTGGTCGGCGAAGACCCTGCTGCCCGCGCTGCGCGACGCCTTCGGCTGAGCGCACCGCGGGCACCCCTTCATCGGGAGGTGTACCGGCGCCGGGCCCACAGCGGCAGCACGAACCAGCACAGCAGGTACCAGGCGACGACGAGAACGACCAGCCAGGACACGAGACCGCCGTGCGTCGCCACCCGGAGGATCAGCAGCAGCGCGGCGGTCATCGTGGCGAGCAGCAGGACCAGTCCGACGAACGTCATCCGGGACGCCCACCGCACCGCCTGGGGTTTCACCCGGCGTCCGGAGACGAGGCGGTGCAGGGAGACCGGCCCGATGAGCGCGCCGGTCGCGGAGGCACCGAGGAAGACCGTGACGATGTAGATGACCTGGTTGGTGTGGGTCAGCGAGTCGTACTTGGGCTGGAACACCACGGTGAGCAGGAAGCCGAAGAGGATCTGCACACCGGTCTGGGCCACCCGCACCTCCTGGATGAGCTCCCCCCACATGCGGTCGGCCCGCTCGTCCTCGGTCTCGTCACGCCCCCGGCGTTTCGCCGCGCCGCCTTCCGTCGCCGTCACGTCGCCTCCCGCCTCCCGCGGCCTTCTTCCCGGACGATCCCCGGACTTCCCTGTCCTCACGGGTGCCCCGGGAAGCGGGAATCCTGCCCCCTACGCGTGGGCGGGACTCACCAGCGACCCTCCACCTGGTCCTTGATCCGGCGCTCGTACAGGTCCCGGATCGCCGCCAGGGTCTCGTCGGTCAGCGCAGGCAGCTTGCCCGCGGCCGCGTTGGCGCGGGCCTGCTCCGGGGAGCGGGCGCCGGGGATGACGGTGGTGACGCCGGGCTGCTGGATGATCCAGCGCAGCGCCAGCTGGGCCGGGGTGTATCCCTCGGGGGCGAGGGCGGCGAACTCGGCGGCGGCCTGGACGCCCGTCGCGTAGTCCACGCCGGAGAAGGTCTCACCCTGGTCGAAGGCCTCGCCGTGCCGGTTGTAGGTGCGGTGGTCGTTGGCGGGGAACACCGTGTCCTTGGTGTACTTGCCCGACAGCAGCCCGGAGGCGAGCGGCACGCGGGCGATGATGCCGACGCCCGCCTCGCGCGCGGCCGGGAGCACCTCGCGCAGGGGCTTCATCCGGAACGGGTTGAGGATGATCTGCACGCTCGCCACGTTCGGCCGGGCGATCGCGGTCAGGGCCTCGGCGCAGGTCTCGACGCTGACGCCGTACGCGGCGATCCGCTCCTCCTCGACGAGGGTGTCCAGCGCGTCGAACACGGCGTCGGTGGAGTACACGGGGGTCGGCGGGCAGTGCAGCTGCACCAGGTCGATGCGGTCGACGCCGAGGTTGCGGCGCGAACGGTCGTTCCAGGCGCGGAAGTTGTCCAGGACGTAGTTCTCCGGGATCTGCTCGACGCGCCGGCCCATCTTGGTGGCGACCAGCACGTGCTGGTCCGGCCGGGAGCCGAGGAAGGTGGCGATGGTCGACTCGCTGCGCCCGTCGCCGTAGACGTCGGCCGTGTCGAAGAAGGTCACGCCCGACTCGGCGGCGGCCTCCAGCACGGCGAGCGCTTCCTTGTCGTCGACGTCGCCCCAGTCGGCGCCCAGTTGCCAGGTGCCGAGTCCGATGACCGAGGCGTGCTGCTGCGACCTGCCGAATTCACGTTCGTCCATGCGGTCAGTCTGGCACCCGTGGCGGGCACCCGCGGCACCGGCCACCCGGCCGCCCCTGTCCCCTCACCCGGGCAGGGGCTAGGGGGTGTCTCGTCGATCAGGGCGGATCAGGGTGCGGTGCCAGGCGCCGCGAGCCCGGCATGATCGGCGAGACACCCCCTGGGGGGTGTCAGGCCCCCTGCCCGGCGGCCGCCGTGCGGCACTCCGGGTGGCCCCAGCCCTGGTCGTTCTTGGCGATGGACTCGCCGGCCGCGTAGGACCTGCCGCACACGCACCGGCCGGGGAACTTCGCCTTGATCGTGCGGGAGGAGGAGCCCGCGGCACCGCCGCGCGCTCGCGTCGTCCCGGTTCCGTTCCTGGTCCCGTTCGTGCGGCGACGCGGCCCGGCGGACGCCGGGGCGGAAGGCGTGGCCGGCGGCTCGGGGGAGCCGAGCGCGCTGCCCGCGGGCTGCTGCGCGGTCGCGGCCTGGCTGGCGGCACGGTCGGCGAAGTCGTTCAGGGGGTCGCCGTCGACCTGGTGGGCGGGTACGTAACGGAAGTCGACGGCACGGCCGTCGAGCAGCTCGTCGATCCGCACGACCAGCTCCTGGTTGGCGACCGGCTTTCCGGCGGCGGTCTTCCAGCCGTTGCGCTTCCAGCCGGGCAGCCAGGTGGTGACGGCCTTCATCGCGTACTGCGAGTCCATCCGGACCTCGAGCGGCACGGCCGGGTCGGTCGCGGTGAGCAGCCGCTCCAGCGCGGTGAGCTCGGCGACGTTGTTGGTCGCGGTGCCGAGGGGGCCCGCCTCCCAGCGGGCCGCGGTCTCGGCGTCCTCGGAGACCACCCACGCCCAGCCCGCGGGTCCCGGATTCCCCTTCGAGGCCCCGTCGCACGCGGCCACCACTCGTTCACGCATGCCCCAGATCATGCCACGCCCACCCACAGCCCCCCGCAACGCCCGAGAGCCCCCCTGCGGCAGGAGCGGTCCGGGGCCGGGGCACGCCCCTACGGGATCTCCTTGGACCCGGGCTTCTCTCCCTGGGTCGTGGTGGCGTCGATCACGGTGAAGTGCGCGCCCTGGGGGTCGGTGAGGGACGCGAACCGGCCGAAGGGGCTGTCCATCGGTCCGAAGCGGAGGACGCCGCCGTGCTCGGTGGCGGCGGCCACCGCGGTGTCGCAGTCGGGGACCATGAAGTACACGTTGACGTACGACGGCACCTCGGGCGGGAAGTCGTCCGTCATCTTCATGCGGCCGAGCACCGCTTCGCCGCCGACGTGGAACTCGCGGAAGTCGATCGCGTCGTCCTGGAGCTGCTTCGCCGTGTACCCGAAGACCGAGGTGAGGAAGGGGTCCGTCCGCTCGGGCTCGCGGGTGACGAGTTCGGCCCAGCAGTAGGCGCCCGGCACCCCGGTCGCCTCGAAACCCTCGTGGGCGTCGGCCTGCCACACCCCGAACACGGCACCGCTGGGCTCGCGGGCCAGGCACATGGTGCCGAAGTCGCCGACCCGCATCGGCTCCATCAGGACCTCGCCGCCCTGCTCGCCGATCCTGCGAGCGGTGGCTGCCGCGTCGGGCGAGGCCAGGTACAGGCACCACTGCGACTGGCCCTCCTGCCCGGGCATCGGCGGCACCACCGCGGCCACCGCCTTGCCGTCCGCGTAGGCCTGTGTGTAGCGGCCGTACTCCGAGGACGACTCGCCGAAGGTCCAGCCGAGGACCTCGCCGTAGAAGATCTTGGCAGCCTCGAGGTCGGTGAACATCGCGTCGGCCCAGCAGGGGGTTCCCTCAGGTCGTACCGCCATGGCCGGGGTCCTCTCCCGTTCGCTGACTCGGTGGTTCCCCGTTTCTCACGCTAGCCACCCGCTGAGCGGGTCGCGCGCCGAGGCCGGCGCCACCACTGCCGTCGCGGGTGTCCGCCGTCACGGGCGTCCGGCCGGACGTCCGACGGCCGGGTGGCCGGCCCACTCCCCCGGTCGGGTGGGCCGGCCGCACGGCCGCCCGCTACTCGCCCGCGTGGGCCTTCTTCAGGGCGGCGATGTCGAGCTTGCCCATCGCGAGCATCGCCCGGGTGGCGCGGGCCGCCTTCTCCGAGTCGGGGTCCGAGACCATGTCGATCAGCCCGTCCGGGATGACCTGCCACGACACGCCGTACTTGTCCTTGACCCAGCCACACGGGCCGGGCTCTCCGCCGTTCTCCGTGAGCCGGGCCCAGTAGTGGTCGACCTCCTCCTGGTCCGCGCAGAAGATCTGGAAGGAGATCGCCTCGCTGAACCTGAACTCCGGGCCGCCGTTCAGCGCGACGAACCTCTGGCCGTTGGCCGTGAACTCGACGGTGATCACGGAGCCGGCCGGCCCCGGCCCCGCCTCGGTGTAGCGGGCGATCCGGTCGATGCTGGAGTTCTTGAAGACCGAGACGTAGTACTCGGCGGCCTCCTCGGCCCGGCCGTCGAACCAGAGACAGGTGGTGAATCCTTCGGTGGCCACGGGTTCCTCCTGGGTGTGGGGCACGGTCATCTGTATCGACCGGTCCCGGCGGCGGAACTCATCGCTCGCACGGAAATCGACGCCAAAGAAGTGGCGAAGAAATCCGGATGGCCCCCCGGCCTGCCCGAACTAACATCCCGGCCATGACGACGCCACCGCCGCCCACCGACGGCATCCGTCCCTTCCGGCTCGCGATCCCGCAGAGCGACCTCGACGACCTGCACGACCGCCTCGACCGCGCCCGCCTGCCGGAGCAGCCGCCCGGCACCGGATGGGACCACGGCGTGCCCGTCGACTACCTGCGCGACCTCGTGCGGCACTGGCGGCACGGCTACGACTGGCGGGCGGCCGAGGCGCGGCTGAACGAGTGGCCCCAGTTCACGACCACCATCGACGGCGCCAACGTCCACTTCGCGCACATCCGCTCCCCCGAGCCCGACGCCACCCCGCTGATCATCACCCATGGCTGGCCGGGGTCGATCGTGGAGTTCCGCGACGTCGTGGGACCGCTCACCGACCCGGCCGCGCACGGCGGCGATCCCGCCGACGCGTTCCACGTCGTGGTACCGAGCATCCCGGGCTTCGGACTTTCCGGACCGACCACCGACCGGGGCTGGGAGGCGGGCCGGGTCGCGGACGCGTGGGCCGAGCTGATGCGGCGGCTCGGCTACGAGCGGTTCGGCGCCCAGGGCGGCGACTGGGGCGCGGCGATCTCCCGGGAGCTGGGCCGCGCCCACCCGGACCGGGTGATCGGCGTCCACCTCAACCTGCTGCCGGGGGCACAGCAGACCGCCGAGCCGACCGACGCGGAGCTGGCCGCGCTCGGCCCCGAGGAACGGGCGCGCACGCTGACCTCGTGGCGCCGCTGGGAGGCGTGGCAGCGGGAGGGCGCGGGGTACGCGATCCTGAACTCGACCCGCCCGCAGACCCTGGCGTACGCGCTCACCGACTCGCCCGTCGGTCAACTCGCCTGGATCGTCGAGAAGTTCCGCGAGTGGACCGACTCCGAGGAGCTGCCCGAGGAGGCCGTCGACCGGGACCTGCTGCTCACCGACGTGATGCTGTACTGGCTGACCGGGACCGCCGGTTCCGCCGCCCGGATCTACTACGAGCGGGCCCACGCCGGTTCGGGACGGGCCGCCGCGCCGGCGGAGCCGTCGACCGCGCCGACCGCGCTCGCCGTCTTCCCGGCCGAGATCCAGGTGCCGCTACGGCACAAGGCGGAGCGCACGGAGAACCTGGTGCGGTGGACCGAGTTCGACCGGGGCGGGCACTTCGCGGCGATGGAGGAGCCCGACCTGCTGGTCGGGGACGTACGGGCGTTCTTCCGCCAGCTGCGCGCGAAGGGCTGAGTCCGCGGCCCGGGGCCGCCTCGGCGGGCTCCCCGGGGGCTCCTCCGGGGCGCTCTGCCCGTGGCGAATCTGCCACGGGCAGAGAAACGGCTTCGGCCGCCTCTCCGCGGCCGACAGTGGAGTCGACGGCATTCACGCCACGACGAGGAGACCCGATGACTCCACTGACCACCGCGTCGCAGCCACGTGCGGAGGAGGGCGACACACCGCCCAGCCGCTTCGACGACCATCTGGCGGCCCAACTGCTCACCCAGCGGATCGTGTTCCTGGGCACCCAGGTCGACGAGGTGTCGGCGAACCGGGTGTGCGCGCAGTTGCTGCTGCTGTCGGCCGAGGACCCGCGCACCGACATCAGCCTGTACATCAACAGCCCCGGCGGTTCCGTCACCGCGGGCCTGGCCATCTACGACACGATGCGGCTCATCCCGAACGACGTCTCGACGCTGGCGATGGGATTCGCGGCGAGCATGGGCCAGTTCCTGCTGACCGTGGGGACCCACGGCAAGCGGTTCGCGCTGCCGCACGCGCGGATCATGATGCACCAGCCGTCGGCCGGGATCGGCGGCACCACCGCGGACATCGAGATCCAGGCGGAGAACCTGGAGCACACCAAGCGGACCATCGAGCGGCTCACCGCCGAGCACACCGGTCAGAGCGAGGAGACGATCGCACGGGACGGCGACCGGGACCGCTGGTTCACCGCCGAGCAGGCCAGGGAGTACGGGATGGTGGACCGGGTGGTGGAGTCGCTGGCCGACGTCCGCCCGGCCACGTCGCGCCGACGGATGGGGTTGTGACATGGGGTCGTACACGGTTCCGTACGTGATCGAGCGGACCGCGCAGGGCGAGCGGTCGTACGACGTGTTCAGCCGGCTGCTGAACGAGCGAATCATCTTTCTCGGCACCGAGATCGACGACGGCGTCGCCAACGTCGTCATCGCGCAACTCCTCCATCTGGAGTCGGCGAACCCGGAGCACGAGATCTCGCTCTACCTCAACTCGCCGGGCGGCTCGTTCACTTCGCTCATGGCCATCTACGACGCGATGACGTTCGTGCAGTCGCCGATCTCCACGTTCTGCGTGGGGCAGGCGGCCTCCACGGCGGCGGTGCTGCTGGCCGGCGGGGACCCCGGGCGGCGGTTCGTGCTGGAGCACGCGCGGGTGCTGCTGGGGCAGCCGGCCAGCGGTGGCCGGCAGGGCACGGTCTCCGATCTCACGCTCCAGGCCAAGGAGATGGTCCGGATCCGCTCCCAGGTCGAGGAGGTGCTCTCCCGGCACACCGGACACGCCGCCGAGGCCCTGCGCGCCGACATGGACCGCGAGAAGGTCTTCACCGCCCACGAGGCGGTGGCCTACGGCCTGGCCGACGAGGTGCTGAGCCGACGCCTGACCCCGGTGCCCTGAGACACGCCCCCGCCGGCCCCACCCCACCCCGCCCTCGCTGAGCGACGGTCAGGAGCAGTTCGACGCCGATGACTCCTCCGTCGAGGACGGGGTCGGTGGCGGTGATCAGGGGCAGGCGGTGTGACCGGTGCGGTGGCACCGTCATACTTGGCGCATGCATCACATCGGGGGGTACGCCGTCGAGCGCAGGCTCGGCGAAGGCGGGATGGGCACGGTCTTCCTGGCGCGCACGCGCGGCGGACGCGCTGTCGCGCTGAAAGTCGCCAAGCCGGAACTGGCCGTGGACCCCGTCTTCCGTGAGCGCTTCCGCGCGGAGGTGGCAGCGGCACGCACGGTGGGCGGGTTCCACACGGCACCTGTGGTCGACGCCGACGTCGACGGCAACCCGCCGTGGCTGGCGACGGCTTACATCCCGGGCCCGACGCTCGCCGAGCAACTGGCCGCGAACGGGCCCATGAGCGAGCCGCACCTGCGCGCGCTCGCCGCGGCCCTCGCCGAGGCGCTGGCCTCGATCCATGCCTGCGGGCTCGTCCACCGCGATCTCAAGCCGGGCAACATCATCATGGCCGCCGACGGCCCTCGCGTGCTCGACTTCGGCATCGCCCGAGCGCTGGAGTCGTCACGGCTGACCGCGACCGGCACGGCCTTCGGCACCCCGGGCTACCTCTCCCCCGAGCAGGCCCTGGGCCAGGACGTGACCGGGGCCAGCGACGTGTTCGCGCTCGGCGCCGTGCTGGTCGCCGCCGCCGGGGGCAGCGCGTGGGGAGAGGGCACGTCCATGGCCCTGATGTACCGCTCGGTCCATGAACCCCCGGACCTGTCCGAGGTTCCCGCCGGTCTGCGCGAGGCGGTGGCGGCCTGCCTGCACAAGGATCCGAGCGCCCGTCCGACACCCGGTGCGCTGCTGGACCTGGTGACAGGACCCCCGCACAGCACACCCGCGGCCTACACACCGACGCTCGCGGTCCCACCACCCGCGTTCCCCCCGCCGGCCTCGGCACCGACGCAGCCGGCGACCCCACCACGCTTCCCGCCCGCGGCCATGGCCCCGCCCCCGGAGCATCAGCAGCCCCTCGTCATCGGGGACCGGTCGGCGAGCATCACCGCGGACACCACCGGGGTCACCCTGCAAGTGGACACGGTCGAGGCGGACTTCGACTGGCCGGAGATCTCCGCGGTCATCTGCACGCCCGGCCGACGAGGACGCTTCACCGTCACCGTCCGGCTGCACGACGGCATGTCCTACCCGTGCGAACTCGACGCCCGGCGCGCGGACCAGCGCGACGCATGGATCGGTCGACTCCGCGACCTGGTCGGCCGGCACCTCGGACGCTGACATCCGCGGGGCCGTGCCTCGGCCAGGGGCATGCCCGTCGACGACAGGCCCGTCGGCCGTCGGCCGGCGGGCACCGTCACCGGGTCGTCAGGCGGCCAGGCACAGGCCGTCGATGCGGGAGGTCGACGTTCGACGGCTGGGCGCCGCGGTGCGGCTGGTGAGGCGGAGCAGTTCGCCCTGGGCCAGTGACAGCAGGTCGGCCAGGCCGAGGCCGAGGGCCTGGGCCGCGGCCGCGAGGACCTCCGAGCTGGCCTCCTTGCGGCCGCGCTCGATCTCCGAGAGATACGGCATGGAGATGCGGGCCGCGTCGGCGACGTGCTTGAGCGTGCGCTCCTGGGCGAGCCGCTCACGGCGCAGCACGTCGCCGACGAGGTCGCGCCACAGGGGTTCGCGAGGAGCCGCCGGCCGGCGGGTGTTCGCCGGGCGCACGGCCGGAGGACGCAGCGGGATGACGCGGGCTGGGTTCGGCGCTTGGTTGCTCACCACCTCAGACTATGAGTCAGGGACGTCCGTGGAAGGGGGCGGCATTCCGCCCTGGGTGAATCACCGGCACGGAAGGCACGCAAAGGGGCGAAAGGGCGGGGCGCATGGGTTGCGCTGCCCTGGGTACCCGCCCTTCACCGAACCGTGACTTTTCGTGGGAGGGGCAATGGACACCGCCGTGATCCGGTCCGAGGCAGCGGTCGAGGAGACCCCGGAGAACCGGACGGGCGGCACACCGCTCCCGGCGGTCGCGGATCCCCGGTCCGTCGCACCCCGCGACGCACGCGAGCTGTCCCGCCTCTTCTTCCGTCGCCTGGCCGAGCTCGAAGAGGGCACGCACGAACACCAGTACGCGCGTAACGCCCTCATCGAGATGAACATGTCGCTGGTGCGTTTCGCGGCCGGCCGGTTCCGGGGCCGCGGCGACGAGATGGAGGACGTCGTCCAGACCGGGATGATCGGCCTGATCAAGGCCATCGACCGGTTCGAGCTGTCGCGCGAGGTGGAGTTCACGTCGTTCGCGCTGCCCTACATCGTCGGCGAGATCAAGCGGTTCTTCCGGGACACGACCTGGTCGGTGCATGTGCCGCGGCGACTTCAGGAGCTGCGCGTGGAGCTGGCCAAGGCACGCGAGGAGCTCTGCAGCCGTCTGGACCGCGAGCCGACCGTCGCAGAGCTCGCGACGCTGATGAACCTCACCGAGAAACAAGTGATCGAGGGCCAGATCGCGTCCAACGGCTACCACTCCGCCTCGCTGGACGCGGCGCTCACCGGTGACGGTTCCGAGGACGGCGAAGCGGTGCTCGCCGACTTCCTCGGCGTGGAGGAGGACGGGATCAGGCTCGTCGAGGACTTCCACTCGCTGGCCCCGCTGGTGGCCGAACTCGGCGAGAGAGACCGGCAGATCATCCACCTGCGGTTCGTGGAGGAGGCCACCCAGGCGGAGATCGGCGAACGGCTCGGCTGCTCGCAGATGCACGTCTCCCGGCTGATCAAGCGGATCCTCACGCAACTGCGGGAGGGCATGCTGGGCGAGCCCTGCTGAACTCTCCGGCGCGGGCTCAGTCGGGTCCGAGGTGGACCAGGGCCCGGACCCGCTTGCCCACCGGGACGCGTTCCGCGGTCACCTCGGCCGCCAGCGCGTGCACGATCTCCAGGCCGTGCCGGCCGATGCGCCGGGGGTCGCGGGGGAAGCGCAGCGGCAGGGCGGCGCTGCTGTCGTAGACGCACACGCTCACGGCGGCGTCCGTCCCCTCCAACTCCAGGATGTACGGCCCGTCGCTGTGCCGGTCGGCGTTGGTGACCAGCTCGCTCACCACCAGGAGCAGGGCCTCTCCGGAGCGGCGGCCGATCACGGCGCACCACTCGGTCCTGAGCTGGTCGATGAAGTGCGCGGCGAAGGAACGCGCGTCGGCGATGCAACCGGGTTCACCGGTGTAGTGCGTGGCCCGCCGAAGCGGTTCCACGGGTACGTCGTATCCAGCGGGTATCACTGCCCCGTCCGACTGCTCGATCATGCGTTTCTCTCTTGAGGCCGGTCCGACCGGACGCTGCTGCACCTGTCCTGATACCCACGGCGCCGCCCGCCAGTCCCCGCCGGGCGGCGCCGTGCGGGGCGGGCAGGCGGTCGCGGACGGACCTCCCGACGGGCGTACCGCCCTCGTACTGCTTAGCGTGACAGCGTGAGCCCACCGAGCCCCTCCGCTCCACCGGCCGCCCGTCACGGCCGGTCCCGCCACGGCTGGGCGCAGGCCCTCGCCACGGTGCTGGCCGGGCTGCTCGCCATGTGTGTGGTCGCCGCTCTGGGCCTGTGGGCGGCCGGGGCGGCGGACCTGCCCGACAACGCCTTCCCACGGGTCGTCGCGGCGACCGTGGTGACGTCGGTCGGGGGCAGCATGGAACTCTCGGGCAACGCGGGCACGCTGGCCGAGACGCACGCCGGGGTCACGGTGATGCCGCTGTCGGTCACCCTCGTCGGCGCGCTGGTCGTCGGCGCCGGCTTCCTCCGCCCGCTGCGGCAGCCACGGACGACGGGGGCACGGGAGACGAGCGGGGAACGGGACACGGCAGGCTCGCGGGGCCCGGTGCGGGCGAGGGAGGTGGGCTGGTGGGCCGCCAGGATCACCGTTCTGTGGCTGGCGGCACTGGTCGGCCTCGCGTTCGCCGCCCGCCAGACCTTCGCCATCGACCTCGGCAACGGAGTGCTCGGCGCCATCGGCGAACTCTTCGGTGCGGAGCCCGAGGTCGGCTTCACCACCCACGTGCCGCTGACCGTCGGATTCGGGCTGCTGTGGCTGCTGGGCGTGTTGGCGCTCGCGCTGCTCGTGGCCCGCGAAGTCCCGCTGCCGGCGCGGGCGGCGCGGCTTCGCGCGTCGGCCCGTCCGGTGGCGTACGCCATGGTCGCCCTGCTGCTCGCGTGCGTGGCCGTGGGGCTGGTCGTCGCGCTGGTGACGGCGGGGACGCGCGGGCACCCGGCGCAGACGTTCGCGCTGATCCTGCTCGGGCTGCCGAACCTGACCTGGCTCGCCTTCACGATCGGCCTGGGTGCCGCCTGGAACGGCCGGGTGGACGGCCCCTTCGGACTGCCGGTACCGCATCTGCTCGACGAGGTGCTGCGCACCCCGGACGTGTCCACGCTCGACCTGGGTTCGCTGGCCGAACACGACGGCCGGGTGTGGTGGCTGGTGGTCGTCGACGCGGTGCTGGTGCTCGGCGCCGCCCGTCTCGCGGCGGCCCGTACCCCCGTCCCGGTGCGTCCGTGGCAGCACGCGCTGCGGATGGCGGCCGGTCTGGTGCTGACGGTGCTGACGGTCTGCCTCGCGGGCCGGATCTCCGCCCACTACGGGCTGTCGCTGCTCGGCGTCGGGGACGTGGGCGGCGGCCTGAGCGGGGAGCTGCTGCTGCGGCCCCGGCTGTGGGGCGCCCTCGGCCTCGCCGCGCTGTGGGGGCTGGTCACCGGCTTCCTGGGCGCCCTCCCGACCCGCCCCGTCGCCCACCCAGCCGAGGGCCTGCCCGCCCCACCGCCGCCGGGCCCCGCCGACCACAGCGGCGCACCGCACGTCTAGGGCCTGCCCTGGTCAGGCCATCGGCAGGACCAGCGCCGGGATGGTTCGCTGCATGCGGAGGGCGTCCACGGACTCCGCGAGGAGTTCGTACTCGGTGGTGTCGTCGCCCGCCGCGATCCGCACCAGCCGTCCGCCGGCCAGCTCGTCGGCCACCAGTTCCTGACGGACCGGGTCGGCGCACCAGGCCCGGAGGACGCCGGGCACGTCGGGCACGTCCTCCGGCACCGGGACGAGCGCGCCCGAGGGCACGTACGGGGTCTCGGGGCCGGGGTCGAGCCGGTCGGCGATCCAGGAGGCGCGGTCGCGCAGCCACCACAGGGCCAGGGCCAGGGTGGGTGCCCGGTAGGTGCCGAGCGGTACACCGATACGACGGCCGTCGCACACGCCGTACGCGGTGACATGGCACAGGAATTCGTCGTGCACAGCTCCTCCCCCGTGGCGGCGTCCGCCTGCTGGTCGTGCCTCTTTCCCCGATGCGGCTCCTGTGCGGTGATGCGTCCCTGGCCTTCGAGTATGTTCACTCCTGAAACAGAGTCACCACGACATTCCGGCCAGTCTCCTGGCATATTCAGCGCGCGCTGTGGCCGAAACAGCGCGGAACGTCACCGCGGCGGTACGCGGACCATTACCCCGGCGGTAATCGCGCCCTCCCCCGCGCCCCGGGCATGGTTGTCGCATCGGGTCGCCGACCACGGAGATCCGGGTTCCGACCAGTACCCCGTACCGACGCCCTCGATGGAGGCTGATTCCCCATGTCCGCACAGACCGACCGTTACGAGAGCGCCGCCGCCCGCTACCTGGGGGCCTGGAACGCCAAGGGCGCGGAGGCCCTCGGCAAGGCGGTGGCGGCCGCCTGGGCCCCCGACGGCAGCTACACCGACCCGCTCGCCGACGTCAGCGGCCACGAGCAGATCACGGGCCTGATCACCGCGGCGCAGCAGCAGTTCCCCGGGTTCGTCTTCCGGCTCACCGGCACCGTGGACGGTCACCACGACACCGCCCGCTTCGCCTGGGAGCTGGTGAGCGAGGTGGACGGTTCGGCCCCGGTCGCCGGTTTCGACGTGATCACCCTGGACGGCGAGGACCGTATCCGTACCGTGCTCGGCTTCCTGGACCGGGTGCCGGCCGGCGCCTGAGGACGTGCCGCCCGCACGAGGGGACGGGCGAAACGGCGAGGCGGCCGCCCACCGGTGCACCGGTGGGCGGCCGCCTCACGGACGCGACGCCTACGACCTCACGAGCTCACGGCCTGACGACCGCGTCGATGCGGGCCAGTTCCTCCGCGTCGAAGTCCAGGTTGCGGATCGCGGCGACGCTGTCCTCCAGCTGCTGCGGGCTGCTCGCGCCGACGAGGGCGGAGGTCACCCGGCCGCCGCGCAGCACCCAGGCCAGGGCCAGCTGCGCCAGCGACTGGCCCCGGGACTTGGCGATCTCGTCCAGGGTGCGCAGCCTGCCCACGAGCTCCCCGGTCACCGCGTCGGAGCTGAGGAAGGGGCTGTCGCTCGCCGCCCGGGAGTCCTCGGGGATGCCGTCGAGGTAGCGGGCGGTGAGCAGGCCCTGCTCCAGCGGGGAGTAGGCGATGGACCCGACCTGGAGCTCGTCGAGCGCGTCGAGGAGACCCTCCTCCTCGGGGCGGCGGTCGAGCATCGAGTAGCGCGGCTGGTGGATCAGCAGCGGGGTGCCCAGCTCGCCGAGGATCCGTGCGGCCTCACGGGTCTGCTCGGCGGAGTAGTTGGAGACGCCGACGTACAGGGCCTTGCCCTGCTGCACCGCCGAGTGCAGCGCGCCCATCGTCTCCTCCAGCGGAGTCTCCGGGTCGGGGCGGTGCGAGTAGAAGATGTCGACGTACTCCAGGCCCATGCGCTTCAGGCTCTGGTCCAGCGACGACATCAGGTACTTGCGCGAGCCCCATTCGCCGTACGGACCGGGCCACATGAGGTAGCCGGCCTTGGTGGAGATCACCAGCTCGTCGCGGTACGGCGCGAAGTCCGCCCGCAGCGCCTCGCCGAGGGCGGACTCGGCGGCGCCGGGCGGCGGGCCGTAGTTGTTGGCCAGGTCGAAGTGGGTGACGCCGAGGTCGAAGGCGCGGCGCAGGATGGCCCGCTGGGTCTCCACCGGGCGGTCCGGGCCGAAGTTGTGCCACAGGCCGAGCGACAGCGCGGGCAGCTTGAGGCCGCTGCGTCCGGTGCGCCGGTAGGGCATGTCGGCGTAGCGGTCGGGGTGGGCGGTGTACAACGCGACTCCATGAAGGGTTGGTACGGCGAGGCTTCCGGTGTCCTGCTCGGGTCTCTTCGGTGTCCTACTCTCGCGCCGCCCGCGGGCAGCGGTCCAACAGGAGAATCCGATGGGATTGAGCGACTAGTCTTCTCAATCATGGAACTGCGCCATCTCCAGCACTTCGTCGCCGTCGCCGAGGACCAGCACTTCACCCGGGCGGCGGAGCGGCTGATGGTGTCGCAGTCGGGTCTGTCGGCGTCGATCCGGGCGCTGGAGCGGGAGTTGCGGGCCCCGCTGTTCGTGCGCACCACGCGCCGGGTGACGCTCACCGAGGCCGGGCGTGCGCTGCTCGGCGAGGCGGAGCGGATCCTGGCGCAGGTCCGGGCGGCGCACGAGGCGGTGGCCGCGGTGCAGGGTGTGCTGCGCGGCACACTGACACTGGGCACCGAGCAGTGCATCGCGGGGGTGGACGTGGCGGGACTGCTCGCCGCGTTCCGGCGGCGCCATCCGGAAGTGGAGATCCGGCTGCGGCAGGCGGGCTCGGGAGCGCTCGCGGAGGGGGTCGCGGCGGGCCGGCTCGACCTGGCGTTCACCTACCGGACCCAGGCGGACACCGACCAGCTGCGTTCGGTGGCTCTGGCCGGCGAGCCGATGACGGTGCTGTGTCATCCCGGCCACCGGTTCGCGGCGGCGGGCGCACCGCTCACCCCGGAGGAGGTGAGCGGTGAGGTCTTCGTCGACTTCCACCCGGACTGGGGTCCGCGCCGCGTCACCGACGCGGCCTTCTCGGCGGCGGGCGTGGACCGCACGGTGCCACTGGAGGTCAACGACGTGCACGGTCTGCTCGATCTGGTCGACGAGAACCTGGGCATCGCGGTCGTACCCCGGCATTTCCGGCACAAGCGTCCGTCGCTCACCGCGCTGCCGTTCAAGGGCACGGGTGAACGGCCGTACGAGACCGTCGTCCTGCTGCCGCCCGAGCAGGCAACCAGCCCGGCGGCCCGCGCCCTGGTCACACTCCTGGAATCGCGAGTCGACAGGGCCGGGGCCGACAGGGCGGACGCCGACAGGGCCGGATCCTGACGGATCGAGAGGCGCGGCACCCGAGGCGACCGGCTGGATTCCGGGCGCGTCAAGGCGTGCGATGCGCGATGGTGGACGCATGCATGCGAAGGACATCCTCATCGACGGCTACGGCCGTATCCAGGAAGAAGTCCATGCCGTTCTCGACGGCCTCGGACCGGACGAGCTGCACGCCCGTCCGGCTCCCGACGCCAACTCCCCCGCCTGGCTCGTCTGGCATCTCACCCGGGTCCAGGACGACCATGTCGCCGACGCCTTCGGCCTCGACCAGGTATGGCTGTCCCAGGGCTGGGAGAAGCGTTTCGGCCTGGACCTGCCGCGCCACGACACCGGTTACGGGCACACGGCCGCGAAGGTCGCGAAGGTGCGCGTCGAGTCCGCCGACCTGCTGACCGGGTACTACGACGCCGTCCACGAGCAGACTCTCCAGGCCCTGCGCGGCCTGACCGCCAAGGACCTCGAACGCGTCGTGGACGAGGGCTGGGATCCCCCGGTCACCCTCGGCGTGCGTCTGGTCAGCGTCCTGTCCGACGATCTTCAGCACGTCGGACAGGCCGCCTATGTGCGCGGGCTGCTTCAGAGCGCGGCCGCGTAGCCGGGCAGGACGACCTCCTCGATGAGGGCCCTGCGCTCGTCGAACGGGATGAACGCGCTCTTGACCGCGTTGACCGTGACGGTGCGCAGGTCCTCGACCGTCCAGCCCGCCTCCTCGACCAGCAGCGACATCTCGCGGGTCATGGTGGTGCCGGAGACCAGACGGTTGTCGGTGTTGAGGGTGACGCGGAAGCCGAGGTCCTTCAGGGCCGTGATCGGATGCTCCGCGATCGAGGTGGCGCACCCGGTCTGGAGATTGGACGTCGGGCACATCTCCAGGGCGACGCGGCGGTCGCGCACCCAGCCCGCGAGGCGGCCGAGCTTGCCGTCCACGATGTCCTCGGTGATGCGCACACCGTGGCCGATGCGCTGGGCACCGCACACCTGGAGCGCCTGATGGATGCTGGGCAGGCCGTACGCCTCGCCGGCGTGGATGGTGAACGGCACGCTCTCGCGGCGCAGGTGCTCGAAGGCGGCCAGGTGGTCGGCGGGCGGGAAGCCGTCCTCGGCGCCGGCGATGTCGAAGCCGACGACGCCCGCGTCACGGTAGGCGACGGCGAGGTCGGCGGCCTCGCGGACCCGGTCGAACATGCGCATGCCGCACAGCAGCGTGCCCATGCGCACGGGGGTCCCGGCCGCGGCCGCCTTGGCCATGCCGGCGGCGAGACCCTCCTGCACGGTCTCCACGACCTCGCGCATCGTCAGGCCGCCGGCCGTGTTCAGCTCGGGGGCGTAGCGCACCTCGGCGTAGACGACACCGTCGGCGGCGAGGTCGAGGACGTACTCCTCCGCCGTGCGCAGCAGGCCTTCGCGGGACTGCATGACGGCCAGGGTGTGCTCGAAGGTCGCTATGTAGCGGACCAGGTCACCGGAGTTGGCGGCCTCGTAGTACCAGGCGGCGAGCTCGTCGGGGTCGGTGGTGGGCAGGGTGTGGCCGACCGCGTCCGCGAGTTCGACGACGGTGGCGGGGCGCAGCCCGCCGTCGAGGTGGTCGTGCAGCACGGCCTTGGGGAGGCGGCGGATCACTTCGGTGTCTACGCGCGTAGCAGTCATGGCGGGTCTTTCCTTGGGCAGGTGGTTCGAGGAAGCGGCAGAAGGGTCAGCCGGCGGGCTGGAGCAGGTCCCAGCGGTTGCCGTACAGGTCCTGGAAGACGGCGACGGTCCCGTACGGCTCGTGCCGCGGCTCCTCCAGGAAGGTCACGCCGGCGGCGGTCATCCGGGCGTGGTCGCGGGCGAAGTCGTCGGTGTGCAGGAAGAACCCGACGCGTCCGCCGGTCTGGTCGCCGACGCGGCCCTGCTGGGCCTCGCCCTTGGCACGGGCCAGCACCAGACCGGTGCCGGCGGCTTCACTCCCGGGCTCCACGACGACCCAGCGGGAGCCGTCCGGCCGCGGGGTGTCCTCCACGAGGTGGAAGCCGAGGGCCTCGGTGTAGAAGCGGACCGCCTCGTCGTAGTCGTCGACAACGAGGGTGACCAGGGCGATGCGTCTCATCGGGGCCTTTCGGGGACGTGCGATTGACGGGTGAGGTTATACGTAAAACCCCGCGCGCGCCAGTCAGCTCCGCGGCGGGCGGCGGCGGGGGTGCGCGGGACGGGGTCCGACGGTTCGGACCTCCGTCGGTCCTGGGCCTGAAGCCTTTTCAGCGGGACTCTTCGCCCTGCGCGATCTCCACCCTGTGGTGGACGTCGAGCATGCCGGTCGCCGAGGCGGCGAAGGAGGCCGTGGTGCAGGCCAGCAGCAGCGCGGCGATCCAGGCCGCGGCCCGGCGCGCGGCACGCGGGGCCGCGAGAAGGGCCTTCACGCGGTGCGGCACCGGACCGGAGGCGACGGCGGGGGCGAACTCCGGGCGCGCCGAGCGGGTGGCCTGGCCGGCCAGGGCGGCGCGGGCGATGGCACGGGCGGTCAGCCGGCGGTCGCCGACGGCCGCGGCGGCGGCCTCGTCGGCCGCGCGTTCGACCGCGAGGCGGATGGTGGCGCGCACCGGGCGCAGCGCGGGATGGCAGTGCGCGGCGAGTTCGGCGGCGGCCAGGAAGTAGTGGTGGCCGCCCCGGTTGTGGGCGCGCTCGTGGGCGAACAGCGCTTCGCGTTCGGCGGCGTCGAGGCTGCGCAGCATCGCCGTGGTGACCACGATGCGGTGCGGGCGGCCGGGCAGGGCGTAGGCGTCCGGGTGCGGGGAGTCGACGACGCACAGATCGCCCGCGGCGGGCCTGCGGCCGGCCTCGGTGCGGGCGCTGCGGAAGGCCCGTATCTCCCGGAGCGTGGCGCGCCCGAACGTGCCCGCGAACCCGGCGAGCGCCGCCACCGATACCACGGCTGCCGGCAGGACCACCAGGTCGGGAGCGGTGGGCAGCGGGTGCACCAGTTCGCCCAGGGTGGCGAAGACGGGCAGCTTGAGCAGGCCGGTGAGGACGAAGACGCCCAGCGCGGCCAGCGAGCAGCCGGCGAGCACCAGCGCGCAGACGGTGATCACCCACAGTGCCGCCACGGGCGCCAGCCGGTCGAGCGTGCGCCGGGCCAGCACGGGCGCGGCGAGGGGCAGCAGCAGCGGCAGAAGCAGCAGGGCGGTCATCGCTCACCGGATTCGAGCAGGTCGCGCAGGACGCGCTCGTCGTCGGGGCTGAGCTGGGCGACGAAGCGGGCGAGGACGGTCTCGCGGTCGGTGTCGCGGTCGAGTTCGGAGTGCATGCGGCGGGCGGTCAGTCCGTGTGCGTCCTGGACGGGGTAGTAGGCGTAGCCGCGGCCCTGGCGGCGGCGTTCGACCACGCCCTTGTCGTGCAGCCGGGTCAGGATCGTGGTCACCGTGGTGCGAGCCAGGTCGCTCCCGAGGCTCAGCTGGACCTGCCCCGGGGTCAGGGGGGCGTCGCCCGCCCACAGGACGGCCATGACACTCGATTCGAGCTCACCGGCCGGCCTGCGTTCGTCCTTCGCGTCGGTCATGGGACGTTCCTCACCCCGTCTTCGTCGCGCAGTCCGGTGGGCCGTCTACACCATTGTAGTCAGCTGTGGTCGGCACGGTGCCGGTCACCTGCTCGCGGCTGCGCCGGATGCCCATTATGAGGGGACTCGGTGACGCGGTAGAGATCCGGAAGGAAGGCGTCCGGCCTTCCGTCACATGACGCCGTGCCGACCCGGCCCGGCGCCCGAAGCGAACGCACAGGAGTTGAGCACCGTGCCCGAGCAGCCCGAGCCCGCCGAGGTCCCCGCCCGCCAGAACGTCAGTTTCCCCAGCGCGGGAGCCACCGCCCACGGCTATCTCGCACTGCCCCCGTCCGGGCGGGGGCCGGGGGTCCTCGTCATCCAGGAGTGGTGGGGGCTGACCGACCACATCGCCGAGGTCACCGACCGGTTCGCCGCCGAGGGCTTCGTCGCCCTCGCCCCCGACCTGTACGGCGGGAGCGTGGCCCACGACTCCGGGGAGGCGCAGCGCCTGATGAAGGCCCTGCCGGTCTCCCGCGGCGTCGAACTGCTCTCCGGCGCGGTCGGCCATCTGCTGTCGCTGCCCGAGGTCACCTCGGACACGGTCGGCGCGGTCGGCTTCTGCATGGGCGGCGGCTTCGTGCTGTACCTGGCGGCCGTCGAACCGCGGGTGAGCGCGGCGGTGCCGTTCTACGGCGTGATCCGGGGCGAGCTGCCCGACTTCTCCGGGCTGCGAGCCCGCATCCTCGGCCACTACGGGGAACGGGACCGGAGCATCCCGCCGGAGCAGGTCGAGGAGCTGCGCGAGACTCTGCGGCGGCAGACCGGCACCACTCCGGACCTGCGCCTGTACCCGGCGGGCCACGCCTTCCTCAACGACCGCCGTCCCAGCCACGACCCCGACGCGGCCGACCGCGCCTGGCGGAGCACGGTCGCCTTCCTGCACGAGCAGCTGGGCTGAGCGCGGACGACCACGGCGGCGACCCGGTTCCGGTCGCCGCCGCGCGGTTCGTTCGACGGGGCGTCATCGCTCGTCGGCCGGGTGCAGGAAGGGGCGCACCTCGATCGGCAGGGTGGTGGCCCGGCTCGCCTTCCGTCCCCAGTCCAGGGCGGCGTCCAGGTCGGGCGCCTTGATCACGCACACGCCGCCCAGGTACTCCTTGCCCTCGGTGAAGGGCCCGTCGGTGGCCAGCACCTCGTCGCCCTTCGGACGCAGCACGGTGGCGGACTCCGGGCCGTGCAGCCCACCCGCGAACACCCAGGCTCCGGCCTCGCGCAGCTCCTGGTGGAAGAGTTCCAGACTGCCCACGATGTCCGCCAGCGCCTCGGCGGAGGGCGGCGCGCCCTCGCTCGGCTGGATCACGCTGAGCAGGTAGTACTTCATGACGTCCTCCTTGGCGTCGTGCCGTTGTCCCCCCTCCTACACGAACGGCACACGCCCGGATCGGCACCTCGCCCGAGGACGCCCGAAGAACCTCTTCCCGGCTCAGCTCGCCGCGGCCAGCAGCGGCGTGCCGCCCAGGACCGCCGAGAACCGGTCGACGACCTCGCCCAGCGCCTCGTCGGCGGCGTGCGCGACCGACAGCGAGCCGTCCTCGTGCACGGTGATGTCCTTGTCGAGGGTGAACCAGCCCTGCACGATGTGCGCCGCGCCCATGGAGTTGAGCACGGGACGCAGGGCGTAGTCGATGGCGAGGACGTGGGCGGTGGAGCCGCCGGTGGCGAGCGGCAGCACCGTCTTGCCGGTGAGCGCGTACTGCGGCAGCAGGTCGAGCAGCGCCTTGAGGACACCGGAGTACGACGCCTTGTAGACGGGGGTGCCGACGACGACCCCGTCTGCGCGGGCGAAGAGCTCGGTGGCCTCGACGATCGCCGGATGCCGGAAGTCCGCGCCGAGCAGGGCCTCGGCGGGGATCGTACGGACGTCGAGCGGTATCACCTCGTGGCCCTGCGCGAGAAGGCGCCGGTCGAGGTGGCGCAGCAGGCGGTTGGTGCGCGACGAGACGGACGGGCTGCCGGAGACGGACAGGACGATGGCCATGCGGGACTCCTGTTGCAAACTGCGGGACGGGCAGAAGAAGGCGGCTGATCGGGAGGAGGGATCAGGCCGCGCAACAGGAGGCGCTGGAGACACGGGCGAGGTCGACATGGCGTCGCCGCGTGAGGTCCAGTCGCATCGTCATGCCGTCGATCGTGTCAGCCGCCGAGGACGGCCGTCAAGGAACGGCCGGCCGTTCTCGTATCGCGGACCGGTGCGGTGCGCGCAGCATGAGCGGCACGGGAAGGACACGAAAACTTCGGCGGAAGACGGGTCGCAGGGCCGGTGTCAGTCACGGTCCTGGCGGGACATCAGCCAGGGTTCCTGCGGGAGCGGAGTGCCGGTCTCCATCAGGGACTTGAGGTTGGACAGGACCGCCGGCCAGCCGCCGGACACGTCGGCGAGCTCCTGTTCGTCCCTGAGGTTCTCGTGGGTGACGGTGAGCCGGACGATGTCGTCGTGGGGCCGGATGTCGAAGGTGACCCGGGAGTGGCTCTCCTCCCGGTCCGCGTTCTCGGGTGCGGCCCAGGTGGTCACCAGGCGGGTCGGGCGGTCGGCCTCCACGACGGTGCCGACCACGTCGGCGATGCCGGAGCCGTCGGTGCGGACGTGCTCCCAGCGGGAGCCCGGCTTCCAGTCGGAGACGTTGCTGTGGCCCCAGTAGGCGGCGGTCAGATCGGCGTCCGTGAGGGCGTCCCACACCGCCTCGGGCGTGCTCTCGATGTAGGTGACGTAGACGTAGGTCGGCTTGTCGGTCATGGTTTCCTCAACTGCTTCCTCGGCTCGTCGTTTCACGGCGCCGAGCGCGCTCAGGCGCGGGTGCTCGAACCTTCCGATCCACCGCTCCTGCATGTCGTTCAGCGGCACCGGGTTCAGGTAGTGCAGCTTCTCCCGCCCCCGGCGCACCGTGCTCACCAGGTTGGCGGCCTCCAGGACGGCCAGGTGCTGGGTCACCGACTGGCGCGTCATCTCGATGCGCGCGCACAGCTCGGCCAGCGTCTGCCCGTTGTCCTCGCGCAGCCGGTCCAGCAGCCGTCTGCGGGTCTCGTCGGCGAGTGCCTTGAAGACCCTGTCCATCCCCGAGTCGCCGCCTCCTTGCATACACACAGTTATGCAGGCGATTGCCTGCATGTCAAGCCGAGGTGTCTCCGGTACGTCGGCGGGTGGGTGGTCGGAGCGTGGTGCGTGGGGTGGTGGGCACGGTCCCGGCCCACCACCCCGGCCGTCAGGAGACGTCGAGCGACGTGTCGTCGATGACGAAGGACGTCTGGAGGGTGGAGCCCTCGGTGCCGGTGAACTTGATCGTCACCGTCTGGCCCGCGTAGCCGGCCAGGCTGAAGCTGCGCCGGGTGTAGCCGCTCTGGGCGTTGAGGTTGGAGTACGTGGCGAGGGTCGACAGCACGGTGCCACCGCTGTCGAGCACCTGCGCCTTGAGCGTGTCGTAGGCCGTGGTGGTGGTCGTCTCGGCCGTGTCCACATGGAGGTAGAAGCCCAGCGCGGCGGTCGTGCACCCGGAGGGGATGGTGACGGTCTGCGCGAGGGTGTCGGTGTGGGCGGACCCGTAACCGTTCAGCCAGGCCTTGTACGAGCCGGTGTGCGCCGCCTCACCGGAGTCGCTGGTGATGACGCCGCTGCTCGCGCTCCAGACGGTGTTGCCGGACTCGAAGCCGCTGTTGCCGAGCAGCTGGGCGGCGGTGCAGGAGCCGGTCCCACCGCCGCCAGTGGTGCCCGAACCGGCCAGCCAGGCGGTGGCGTTGAGGGCGAGGGCGGCGTTGGTGGCGCTGGAGTCGTTCCAGCCGTCGTAGAGGGTGTTGCCGGACTGGCCGGTGCCGTCGTCGATCGGCGAGCTGTCGCCCCAGTACGCGACGCGGCCGCTGCCGAAGGTGCTGGTGACGAAGAAGGCGCCGGTGTTGCCGGAGTAACCGGTGCGGTAGAGCAGGCCCTTGACGGAGGAGTTGTCGGACGGCTTGAGGGTGGCGGTGGTGCCGTTGGCGATCAGGCTCTTGGTGACGGTGCCGAAGGGGCCGTGCAGCACCGGGTCGGTGGAGTCGCTGATCGCGGCCGGGTTGCCGGAGGTGATGTTGAGCGAGTCGATGGAGAAGCCGAACGGGTCGGTGGAGTCGACGCTGTTGTTGCTCATCAGGTCGTTCAGGATCTGCACCGAGTCCTTGCCGTCGTTGTTGCGGTCGGAGCCGGTGTGGTCGGAGATCATGAACAGGCCGCCGCCGTTCTTGACGAAGTTCATGATCGCCGTCTTCTCGGCGCTGGTGAACAGCGTGTTCGGCTCGGGCAGCACCAGCGTGTCGAAGTTGGACAGGTCGGTCGACGACGAGCCGCCGTAGGAGAGGCTCGAACCGGACGGGAGCGTCTTGAGGCTGTAGCCGCCGGTCTTCTGCAGGGCCACCCCCCAGGAGGACAGGGCACCGGTCCAGTCCGTCTCGGCGGACGGGGAGGAGTCCTGGCCGAGCGGGTCGGGCTGGCTGGTGGAGATGATCCAGTCGGCGTTGCCGGCCGTCTCGGCGTGGGCGTTGTCGAACAGGACGCGGTGGGTGGTGGCCGCGTGGGCGGGAGTGGCGCTGGCGGAGAGCTGCAGGGCCGCCGAGGCGACGAGCAGCCCGAGGCCGGCCGCGCCGGTGGCGAGCCTGCGGCGGAGTCTGCGGAATCTTCTGGATCCGGACATCCGGCGAACCTCCGAGTGGGGTGAAGGGGCGGTGCGGGCGCCGAGTCTGCGCGCGTAGAGCGCATCCGAGCGTTCTACACGCGTCACTACGCTTGAAAGGTACATGGCATGACCGGACGGTGAACAGAAGGTCGGGGGCGACAACCGTAAGGCGTGCATCCGGTTACAGGGGGCATTCGATGGGCGCGAGGACAACGACGGGGGCGGCAACGGGGCCGACAGGGGAACGAGACAGAGGGGCGAAGATGGAGATCAGCGGCATCATCAGTGCCATCGTCATCGGCATCGTCATCGGTGTCCTGGGACGGCTCGTCGTCCCCGGCCGTCAGCGCATCGGGATTCTCTGGACGATCCTCATCGGCATCGTGGCCGCACTGGTCGGTGCCGCAATCGCGGGCGCGCTCGGGGTGGCCGACACCAAGGGCGTCGACTGGATCGAGTGGCTCATCCAGATCGCACTCGCCGCGGTGGGCGTCGCCGCGCTGGACCGGGCGAAGACCACGCACCGCTGACGCGGCCGCCGACCCGCGCGGCCACGCCCACCGCTCACCGGCACCGTCAGCGGTTCGCGAGCCCGCGGCCGTACCGGGCCAGGGCGGCGTCGATCGTGCCGGTGAGCGGGGCCTGGGCCGCGCCGAAGGCCCGCTCGAACGCGGAGGAGTCCATGATCTGGGGCTCCGTGTGCTGGTGGAACAATCTCGGCGTACTGGCCCATGAATCGCGCGTCGAACGGACCGAAGGGGCGGGCCCCGGGCAGGACCACGACGTTCAGCGGCCGCCCGACCCGCCTCTCGATCAACACGTGGATCTCGCGCGTGGTCACGGCGGGCGCGGTCGGCAGGTGCCACACGCGTCCGTCGCCGTCCGGGCGTTCGCGAGCGTGGCGAGGCCGGCGGCCACATCGCCGACGGCCGTGTAGCGGTGCGGCAGGTCGATGTCCCCCGGACCGAGCACCTCTCCGCCGGTCGGCGCGCCCGGGAGGACGGCGTCAGCGAGCGTGGAGTTGAGCACGCCCGGCCCGACGAAGTCGGCGGAGCGGCCGAGGACCACTCGTGCCCGGCCCTCACGGTGTGCGGCGAGGTACGCCTCGTTCAGCTCGGCCCGCATCCGCCCCTTCCGGCTGGTCGCCTTCCAAGGGGTGTCCTCGGTCATCACCGCTCCCCCGGTCTCGCCGTACGGGTACAGCGTGTCGAGCACGACCAGGCGCGCCCCCGACGCGGCGACGGCGCCGAGCACGGCCCGCTGGATCCGGGGCATCATCTCGACCTGGAGGTGATAGCCGAGACCTGGAGGTACAGCCGACGTTGACGCAGTGGTAGACGACCGCGCAGATCGACATGCCGGCGGACGCGTTCGCCCTGAGCGCGGCGACGGGTCGCGACTGAGCACGAGCGCACCCGAGCCGGGGCGGGCGGGTACTCGCCCGGGCCCAGAGGCACCTGGGCGGAGGGCCGTGCGATCAGCCCAGTTCCAGGGTGGTGACCCCGTAGACCCGCGCGCGTGCGTACGGCCGTACCGGTCCCGTGTACATGCGGGCGGTCTCGAAGGACGGCGCGAGACCGGCCTCCTCGGCCAGGGCGATGCCCGCCGTGTTCGTCTCGGGCACGTCCACGGCCACCTCGCGGCCCTCGGCTTCGGCGGTCAGCGCGGCGAACAGGGCCCGTGCGTCCTCGGGGGTGTCGGCGAACAGCGGGCCGATGCGCAGGCCGTCGTGGGCCGGGCGGAGCACGCCGTAGCCGGTGACGCGGTCGCCTGCGCGGCGGACCAGGGCGCGGTGTCCCGGCGTCGTCAGCCAGTGGGCGACGAATCGCGGGCGCTCCGCCGGATGGCAGGCGGCGTCATAGGCGGTGACGTCCGCCAGATCGGCGGGGCCGACCGGCCGGACGTCGGCCGGAGGCCGGGCGGCGGGTGCCGGGCCGGTGAAGCGGATGGTGCGGTGAGCGGCCTCGAAGCCCGACTGCCGGTAGTTGTCCTGCTGGGCGACGACGCCGTCCAGGCCGATCGTACGGTCCTCCGCGTGGGCGAGGGCGGTCTTCCAGGTGGTCAGGCCGTGACCGCGGCCGCGCAGGTCGGGGCAGACCAGATAGCAGCCCAGGAAGGCGTAGTCGGGGCCGTGGTTCACCACCGAGATCGCGGAGACGGGCTCGCCGTCGATCCGGCCCAGGAAGAAGCCGTCCGGGTCCTGGGCGAAGAAGGCCGGCCCGTCGGACAGCCCCGGGTTCCAGCCCTCGTCCGCCGCCCACCCTCTGATCACCGGCCAGTCCTCGAGGGTGGCCCGGGTGACGACGAGGTCCTCGTGGGCGGCAAAGGCCATGGATGTGCTCCCGTGTGTCCGTGAGTGCTTCCGTGCGGTGTGCGCGCAGCATCCTTCCGGATCACGGGTGGGCGCGCCACGGCGGGATCAAGCCGTACGGTGACGGCCGATCGGCCGCTTCCGCATGCCGGTGTAGCCCTTTAGGGTGGCCGGTCATGAACTCGGCCGACATCAGCCTCCGCCCGGTGGACGAGGCGGACCTGCCCGTCCTGGAACGCTTTCTCCACGATCCCGAGGCCGCGTCGCCCTTCCAGTGGTACGGCTGGCGGGATCCGGGCCGCTGGCGCCGGCAGTGGGCGGAGAACGGTCTGCTCGCCGAGGACACAGGGCACCTGATGGTGGTGCGCGGACCGGAGCGGCTGGGCTTCGTCGCCTGGCGCAGGATCGTCCCGGCGCCGGCCTCGTACTACTGGAACATGGGCATCGTGCTGCTGCCGGAGGCCCGCGGGAAGGGCGCCGGGACCGAGGCGCAGCGGCAGTTGGTGCGGTACCTCTTCGCGCACAGCACCGTGATGCGGATCGAGGCGGACACCGAGGCCGAGAACCTCGCGGAGCAGCGCGCCCTGGAGAAGGCGGGGTTCACCAGGGAGGGCGTCCTGCGCAGCGTCTCCTTCCGGGACGGCCGCTGGCGCGACGGAGTGCGGTACAGCATCCTGCGCGGCGACGTGGGCTGAGAGCCGCGCACGGCGACCTGGACCGAGGCCCCGCCGCTCGGGGAGGGAGGACCCCACCGGTGCGTTCTGCGCGGGTGGGGTCCTTCCGTGTCGTAGGGCGGGCGGGGATGCCTCAGCGGTGCGTCCGGGGGCGGTGGCGCCGGTAGAGGATCGTTCCGCCGAGCAGCAGCGCCGCGCTCGCGGCGACGGCGGGCAGGGTCTGGTCGGTGCCGGTGTGGGCGAGCGACGCCTGCGTCAGGGGGGCGGTCACGGGGTGCGGCAGCGGCTTCGGCGCCGGGTGCGGCGTGGAGCGCGCGGGCGGTGTGACCGGCCGGGGTGCGGGCTTGTCGGGGCGGTCTCCGTTGGTGGACGTGTTGCCGACCGACGGATTGCCGACGCCGGCCACGTTCACGCTGTTGCCGCTGACGTTGACCGGGACGTGCACGGGAAGCTGGACGCTGTTGCCGGAGATCACGCCCGGCGAATCCTTTCCGCCGGCCCGTGCCTTGGCTCCGCCGCCGGATGGCGTCCGATCCCTCCCGGCGGACGCGTTGGCGCAGCGGTTGCCCGCCGCGGGGTTGAGGAGTCCCACCACGCTCACCGTGTTGCCGCACACGTTCACCGGGATGTGCACCGGGAGCTGAATGGTGTTGCCGGAGATCAACCCGGGCGAGCCGACCGCGGCGCCGTCCGCCGTGGCACCGCCGTCCGCGGCGAACGCGGCGGACACCGGCACTGTCATCGCCATCGCGCCGGAGGCGGCGACGGCGATCACACCGTTTCGGGTAACCCGTTTCATAGGTCCTGTGCCTTCCAGACATGTATCGCGGGCACTCGCCCGCACGGGGTAAAACGCCGGTGACCGATCCGAGTTATGGCTTATCGGCCTTTCACCCCTTCGAGCGGCCCGCTTATCGAACGGCACCCGGAGCCTCGCACAGGCGCCCGCGGCAGCCCGGGGACCGTTCCGGATCACCCACCACGCGCCGGGAGGCGAGGCCCAGGGGGGCCGCTTATGGTGTTCGAGGGGGTTGTCCCGGTCCGCGGCGGAGCGCCCCTGGAGGCATCGATGCTGGCCAAGCTGTCGACGCGGTCCGCGGCCCGGCGCTGTGCGGGCGTCGGGGCCGTGACGCTCGCCCTGCTCGGCGCGGGGCTGCCGGCGGCGGTCGCGGGCGACGCACCGCCCGGTCTGAGCCGGTTCTACCGCCAGAAGGTGACGTGGGCGGCGTGCGAGACGGGCGCCCCCAAGGACATGCAGTGCGGCAAGGTCACCGTCCCCATCGACTACGCCCGCCCGGGCGGGGGCACCCTCGACCTGGCGCTGTCCCGCTACCGGGCCACCGGCCCGTCGCGGGGCTCGGTGGTGCTCAACTTCGGCGGCCCCGGCGGCCCGGGCGTCCCGGCGCTCGCCGCGGACGACGGCAAGGAGTTCATGGACCTGACCAACGGCTACGACGTGGTCACCTTCGACCCCCGGGGCGTCGGCAGGTCCTCCCCGGTCAGCTGCGGGATCGGCATCGACACGGACTCCTCGGACGCGGGCGGCGACTCGGTCGGCGCGAACCCGGACCTCGGCAACGCGACGGCGGCACGCAAGGCGCTGGAGGAGTGGAAGAAGGTCGCGGCCGAGTGCGCCCAGCACTCCAGCGCGGTCCTGCCGCACATAGGGACCGTCGACGCGGCCCGGGACCTCGACGTGATCCGTCAGGCCCTCGGCGACCGCAAGCTCAACTACCTGGGCTTCTCCTACGGCACCCGGCTGGGCGCGGTGTACGCGGCCGAGTTCCCGCACAAGGTGGGGCGGATGGCCCTCGACGGGGTGGACACGCTGACCGAGCCCCTGTCGGAGCAGGGCCGGGTGGCCGCCGAGGGTCAGCAGACGGCCCTGGAGGACTTCCTCGACTGGTGTGTGCAGGACATCGCCTGCCCGTTCGGGCAGGACCGGCGCGCGGCCGGCGACCAGGTGCAGCAGCTCATCGGCTCGCTGGACGAGAACCCGGTGCCGAACGGTTACGGCGGCAGGCTCTCCGGCCAGGACCTGGTGGGCGCGATCGGGCAGGCGCTGTACAGCAAGGCCATGTGGCCCTCCCTGGAGCGTGCGATCGCCTCTCTGGTCCAGGACGGCGACACCCGCGGGGTCGAGGCGTTCGCGACCGGCGGTATGGCCCCGCCCCCGGGCGACCGGCAGGCCCGGCGGGACGCGCCCGAGCGGGCCGGTGCCGCGAAGCCGCCGGGCAGCGGCGGCGGACTGGTGGGCACGGCGGACGTGCCGCCGGACAACGCGCCGGCCGCGATGATGGCGATCAACTGCGCGGACGACCCGGACCGGCCCAGCGCCGCGCAGCTCACCAAGGACCTCGGCCGGCTCAGCGCCGACTACGAGGCGGCCTCACCGGTCTTCGGCCGGTACCGGCTCACCGAGCTGCTGATGTGCTACGGCCGCCCCAAGGGCAGCGACTTCATCCGTGAGAAGGTCAAGAACGTCGACAGCGCCAGGATGCTGCTGGTGGGCACCCGCGGTGACCCGGCGACCCCGTACCGCTGGACCGTGGAGACCGCGCGGCGGCTGGGCAAGTCGGCCGTGGTGCTCGACAACCGGGGTGAGGGGCACACGGGGTACGCCTCCTCCCGGTGCGTGCACCGGAAGGTGAACGACTTCCTGCTCTACGGCTCCCTGCCGCCGAGCGGCAGCTCCTGCGCGCCGGACACGCGGCCCGACATCAGCGGTTGAGAAGCCGGCGGGTCAACGGTCAGCGGGTGAGGTCAGCTTGGTGAGGGGTCGTGGGTGAGGGGTCGGCGGGTGACAGATCCGGTCCGGCTCAGCCGGTGACGATCTCCGGCTGGTAGAGGTCCAGCCACAGGGCCAGGTCCAATGTCTTCTCCAGCCCGCGCCGGGCCGCCTGTGTGATGACGGGCGTGTCGCGGTGCGCGGCCTCGCGCACCCGCTCGCGGTCGACGAGGTCGAACACCGGGTGGTCGGGCCGGGCGAGCAGGTCCTTGGTGTGGTCCTGGAGGGCGAGCGCGTACTTGGGGTCCTGGGTGGACGGGTAGGGGCTCTTGACCCTGTCGTACACGGACCTGGGCAGCAGGTCGGCGGTGGCCTCCCTGAGCAGGCTCTTCTCCCGCCCGTCGAAGGACTTCAGGGACCAGGGCGTGTTGTAGACGTACTCCACGAGCCGGTGGTCGCAGAAGGGCACCCGGACCTCCAGTCCGACGGCCATGCTCATCCGGTCCTTCCGGTCGAGCAGGACGCGCACGAAGCGGGTCAGGTGCAGATGGCAGATCTGCCGCATCCGGTACTCGAAGTCGCTCTCGCCGTCGAGGCGGTGGATGCCGGAGACGGCGGTGCGGTAGCTCTCGGCGACGTACGACGGCAGGTCCAGTGTCCGGGCGAGGTCGGACCGCATGACGTCGCCGTCGTCGCCGAAGTCGCGGGCGAAGCGCACCAGCCAGGGGAAGGTGTCGGCGCGGCGGGCCTCCTCGTCGAAGAACTGCTGGTAGCCGCCGAAGACCTCGTCGGCGGACTCCCCGGACAGGGCGACGGTGGAGTGGTCGCGGATGCTGCGGAAGAGCAGGTACAGCGAGGCGTCCATGTCGCCGAAGCCCATGGGCAGGTCGCGGGCCCTGAGCACCTTCGCCCGCACGTCGGGGTCGGCCAGGGTGTGGGCGTCGAGCACGATGTCCTGGTGGTCGGTGTCCGCGGCGCGGGCCAGGTCGTGCACGAACGGCGTGTCGGGGGTGGCGCGCAGGTCGTCGGCGACGAAGTTGTCGGTCTGGCCGACGAAGTCGACGGCGAAGCTGCGTACCCTCTCGCCGTGCTCGGCGAGTTGACGGGCGGCCAGCGCCGTCATCGCGGAGGAGTCCAGGCCGCCGGAGAGCAGGGTGCAGCGGGGGACGTCGGCGACGAGCTGGCGGCGCACGATGTCGTCCAGGAGGGTGCGGACGGTGGCGATGGTGGTGTCGCGGTCGTCCAGATGGGGCCGGGTGTCCAGCCGCCAGTAGACGCGGGTGTGCGGGCCGGTGCGGTCGACGGTGACGACGGTGCCGGGTTCGACCTCGCGCATGCCGTCCCACACGGCGTGTCCCGGGGTCTTGACGAAGGTGAACAGCTCGCGCAGTCCGTCGAGGGTGACGCGGCGGCGGATGAGGGGGTTGGCGAGGATCGCCTTGGGCTCGGAGCCGAAGAGGACGCCGTCGGGGGTGGGGTGGTAGTAGAACGGCTTGATGCCCATGCGGTCGCGGATCATGACGAGCTTGTCGTGGCGGCCGTCCCACACGGCGAAGGCGTACATGCCGTTGAGCCGCTCCGCCACGGTGTCGCCCCACTCGAGATAGCCGCGCAGGACGACCTCGGTGTCGGAGTCGGTGGTGAAGCGGTGGCCGCGCGCGACGAGGTCGGCGCGCAGCTCGGTGAAGTTGTACGCCTCGCCCGAGTAGACCAGTGCGACCGTGCCGTCCGGGGTGTCGGCTGTCATGGGCTGGCGGCCGCCGGGCAGGTCGATGATCGCGAGCCGGCGGTGGCCGAGGGCGGCGGGCCCGTCCGTCCACGTGCCGCGGGCGTCGGGGCCGCGGCAGGCCATCGTCTCCGTCATCGCGTCCAGGGTCGCGGCCTCGGCACGCAGGTCGCGGTCGTAGGAGACCCAGCCGGTGATGCCGCACATGTCGTACCTCCTGGCGCACCAGTTGTATCGAGCACCTATATGACGAGCCTGTGCCACCCGCCCGGGCCGGTCAACGCGGCCGTAACCCGAACGACCGTGCCACCCTCGCACTTTCGGCCGCACTTTGCTTACGCGACACCTACGACCCAGCCCTCCACCAGGAGCGACCCTCCGGGATTCGGCCACGGGCAAAGACTTACCCAACATGGGCAAACACATCCCGCGCCGCATTCCATCCCGGCTCCGGCGAGGGGTCCGGCGGAAGCCGGACGGAATCCCGGCGGGAGCCGGCGGCGGCCGGCGCCGCGGGGGCGGCCACCGCGCACCAGGGCCCCGATTACTCCAAATGCCCGGTATGGGAAATCGCCCTATGGTGCTGTCATGGAGCACGATCTGAGTCCCGCGACCCTTGCCGAGCTGCGGCGCCCCCGCAGCTACCCCGCGGTGTCCGTGCTGACGCCGACGCACCGCCGTGAACCCGACAACTTCCAGGATCCGGTCCGGCTGCGCAATGCCGTGGCCGAGGCCAAGAAGCAGCTGGACGCCGACCCGGCGGTCACCCGGGAGCGGCGCGCCGACGTCGTGCGGCAACTGGACCAGGCCCTTTCCGAGGTGGACCTGACGCATGCCGAGGACGGGCTGCTGATCCTCGCGGCGCCCGGCGAGCACCAGGTCTGGTCGCTCGGCCGTGCGGTGCCGGAGCGCGTGGTCCTCTCGGACACGTTCCTCACCCGCAACCTTGTCTCCGCGCACGCCGCCGAGCGCCCCTTCTGGGTCCTGTCGGTCTCCGCGGACCGGATCACCCTGTGGAACGGCGGGGGCGGGCGGGTCATCGAAGAACGCACCGGCGGTTTCCCGCTGGCCCGCGACCTCGGGGAGAACTTCGACGCCGAGCGCCAGGAGCAGATCGGTGACGCGCCGAGCATGTTCCGCGACGAGCGCACCCGCCACTTCCTGCGCGAGGCCGACACCGCGATGAGCGCGGTCCTGCGCGATCACCCGCGTCCGCTGTACGTCACGGGCGTGCCGGCCGCGCTGTCCGTCCTCGACGAGTTCGGCTCCGTCGCCAAGTGCGCCGTCCAGGTGCCGCACGGCGGGCTGGCGCACGGCACCGCCGATGCCGTGTGGCGTGCGATACGGCCGGTGCAGGAGGCCCAGGCGCGCGAGGAGACCGAGGCCGTCGTCCGCGAGCTCACGGCGGCCCGCGGGCGCAAGGAGTTCGCGGCCGGCGTCGACGAGCTGTGGCGCACCGCCCGGGAGGGCCGGGTGCGGCTGCTGGCCGTCGAGGAGAACTACCGGGTGACGGTGCGCGACGCCTTCGGCGACCATCTGATCCCCGCCGCGAGCGGCGACCTCGACGCCCGCGAGGACATCGTGGACGAGATCGTCGAGCTGTGCCTGGAGACCGGGGCCGAGGTCCGCTTCGTCCCGGACGGCACCCTGGGCGAGGAGCAGGGCATGGCCGGGGTCCTGCGGTACTGAGAGCGCACCGATCGGATCGAGAGCGCTCCCGACCCCTCACGCTCCCTCCTGACCGGCGTCTACGCTACGGCGGGACTCGTCGGCCAGGAGGGAGCGCGTACGTGGGTGAGCTGCTGGGCGTGGCGGTGCTGGGTGCCGGACACATGGGGGCCGATCACATACGACGGCTCGACCAGGTGGTGAGCGGAGCCAGGGTGGCCGCGGTGGCCGACCCGGACACGGCACGGGCGAAGGAGGCGGTGGGCGGGATCGCGGGTGTCTCGGTGCACGAGGACGCGGTGGCCGCGCTCGACGCCCCCGGGGTCGAGGCCGTCCTGATCGCCTCGCCCGGGCCGGCGCACGAGGAGGCGCTGCTCGCGGCCTTCGCGCGGGGACTGCCGGTGCTGTGCGAGAAGCCGATGGTCCCGGACTCGGACGGGGCGCTGCGGGTGGTGGAGGCGGAGGCGCGGCTCGGGCGGCGGCTGGCACAGATCGGCTTCATGCGGCGCTACGACGCCGAGTACCGGCGGCTGAAGTCGCTGCTGGACGGCGGGGCCCTGGGACGGCCGCTGATGCTGCACTGCACCCACCGCAACGTCTCCTCGCCGCCGCACTTCACCAGCGCCATGCTGATCAACAGCTCGGTGTCGCACGAGATCGACGCGGCCCGCTGGCTGCTCGGCCAGGAGCTGACCGCGGTGACCGTGCTGCGTCCGGCGCCGTCCTCGGGGGCGCCGCAGGGCCTGCTGGACCCGCAGTTCGTGCTCTTCGAGACGGAACGGGGGGCGCTGGTGGACGTGGAGGTGTTCGTCAACTGCGGCTTCGGCTACCAGGTGCGCTGCGAGGCCGTGGGCGAGACGGGCAGCGCCCGCATCGGCGAGGAGCACGGGATGGCCGTCACCTCCGGGGGCGGCGCCCGCCAGGAGGTGCCCCAGGACTACCTCGTGCGTTTCGCCGACGCCTACGACCGTGAGGTCCAGGCCTGGGTGGACGCCACCCGGCGCGGACGCGTCACCGGCCCCGACACATGGGACGGCTACGCCGCCTCCGCCGTCGCCGAGGCCGGGGTCCGCTCGCTCGAGGAGGGCGGGCGCGTGCAGATCACCCTCGCCCCGCGCCCGGACCTGTACGCGCGAACCGACCGCTGAACCGCACGCGCGTGACGGCGTTGCCGGTCTGCGCGGCCGGTCCGCCGCGGCCCGGGAGCGGCCGCGCGTGGCGGCCGTTGTGCTCAGACCGTGCCGAACAGGGCGTTCAGGCCTCGGTCGACGGCCGCGGACACGTCCTCCTGGCCGGCCGCGACGACGGCGTAGGTCCGCAGCAGGAAGCGGCGCAGGGCGGGGGTGTCGAGCTGGAGGAGCGCCATGCCGGACCGCGAGTGCAGCTCGAGCGCCGTGCGGGTCTCGCCGCAGGGCCACAGGTGCACGTCCCCCGCTCCGGCGGGCTGTCCGAGGCCCTCCTCCAGCAGGGAGCGGGAGAAGGTCCAGGAGACCTCCTTGCCGTCGAGGGAGGCCTCGGGCGGGAAGTCCATGTGCACGGCCAGCGGGTCCCCGGAGGCGTAGCGGAATGTGGCGGGCACGGCGAGTTCCTGCTCGTCCGCGGTGATCAGGCGGGCGCGGACGGGCTGCTCGAGGGTGATGTCCATGGATCGGTCTCTCCTGCGGGTCGGAGGTCGGCCGGTGCCGTGTCGGTCTGCCGTGTGTTGTTAGGAGTCCGCAGGGTCCGTTTGCATTACGCCCGGCCGACCCCCAATTCATGTGACCTACGTCACTATCACGTCGGGGGTGGCGCCCCAGGCCCGGAGGAATAGAACAGGCACTCGTCGAACGTCTTCTTGAATGACGACCCGGACTCGTGACGATCCACCAAGTCACGTAGTCCACCTACGACTTGCCCGTCCGATCGCGTACGCCGCGGCAGCGGTCGAGTCGCTCGGGGAAGACTGTGGCATATGCCAGCTGCACCACCGTATCGTGTGTTGCCGAATCCCTTACGGGCCGTCGCCCGCTGTGCAACAGTCGTAGCGGTCCCCCACACCGCCCTGGCCGCACCGCTCGTCCCCCCCCCTTCCGGAGTGCGTCATGCCGTCCCCTCTCTCCGCGGACCGCTCGGCCGCCCAGCCGCCGGGACGCGGCGCCGTCGACGCCCTGATATCGCAGGCACGCAGGCTTCGGGGCGAGGTGGACGCCGTACGGCAGGAGACGCGGGACGACACCGCGGACCCGCGGGACCGGTGGGAGCGCGCGCTGTGCGACCTGGCCCTGCACCAACTCCGTGATCTGGGCGAGCACCTGATACAGCTGCGGGACGGCCCGCCTCCGGTCCCGGCCGTACCCGGCACGGCGGCCGCCGCATCCGCCGAACCGGCCGGCGCGCGCCGGGGCTCCCTGCTCAGCCGGGTCGGCAGCGCGGAGTGGAACCTGCTGACGGACGAGGCCGGCTGGTCCGCCGAGTTCTACCAGATCCTCGGCCGCGACCCCGCCGACCCCGCCCTCACCCTCGACGAACTGCCCTCCCTGGCGCTCGACGAGGACCGGCCCCGGCTCACCGCGATGATCACCGACTGCCTGGTCGACGCCCGGCTCATCGACGGGGAGTTCCGCATCGTGCGACCGGACGGCACGGTCCGTACCGTCCACATGATGGGCGAGCCCGTGGTGGACACCGACGGCGGCACCTCCTCGATGTGGGCCGTGCTGCGCGACGTCAGCGAGCTGCGCCGCAGCCAGTCGGCGGTGCGCGAGACCCGTGACGTCCTCCAGCACCACCGGCACCTGGCGCAGACCGAGCGCCGGCTCGCGGCCGAACTGAAGGAGGCCGTGCTGCCGTCGTGGCAGGGCACCCTGCGACTGCCGCGCCGGGGCCGCCCCGCCCTCGACCTGGCCGCCTCCCACCTACCCGCCTCCGCCGGCGCGCCCGTGGGAGGCGACTGGTACGACGCGCAGGAGCTGTCCGACGGCGAGTTGCTGCTCGGTGTCGGCGGCCTCGCCGGCCACGGGCCCGGCGCGGCCTCCGGCATGGCGATGCTGCTGGGCGCCCTGCGCGGCCTGGCGATGGCGGGCACCGCGCCGGGACGGCTGTTGACGGGACTGAACCGGTTACTGGACGCCGCCGCCGAGCCGGCCCTGGGCAGCGCCGTGTGCTGCCAATACCGGCCCGCCACCCGCGCCCTGGTGTGGGCACGGGCGGGCCACCCCGCCCCGCTGCTGTTCCGCGACGGGACGGGGCGGGCCCTGGACGCGCCGGAGGGCGTCCCGCTCGGCGCCACCCCCGGCGCCGCCTACGGGCAGGCCGAGGAGACCCTCGACGTGGGCGACCTGCTGGTGCTGCACACCGGCACACTGGTGCCCGGGCACAGCGAAACGGCCGCCGTGGACCGCCTGCTCGCCCTCGCCCCGCGGTTCGGCGCGGCGCACAGCGCGCGGGACTGCGTGCGGACGCTCGTGGAGGAGTTCACCACGAGCGGGCGCACGGACGACGCCTGTGTGCTCGTCGCCAGAGTGACGACGTAGCCATAGTGACGACGAAGAGGTGGTGACGACGTAGTCGCAGGGTACCGACCGACCCCTACGCGAGTGCGCTGCCCGGGCTCTTGCCCTTGCCCTTGGGCATGACCAGCCGGATCTCCTCCCGCAGCTCGTGGATCTTCGGATAGCTCGCGAACTGGGCGGTCAGCCGGTACATCTGGCGCAGCCGGTCCCAGGTGCGGCGGGAGGAGTTCGACCCCATCGCCATCAGGGCCAGCCGGGCGTACCGCGCCGCCTGTTCGGGATCGTCCGCGATGAAGCAGGCGGAGGCCATGGAGAGATGGTCGAAGATCTTCGACCGCTCGCGCCCGTCGACGCGCAGGGTCAGGGCCTTCTCCGCGTAGTGCTGGGCGTGCACGGCCGCGCCCGGGTCGAACTCGGCCAGCGTGCGGTACGCCAGCGCGTGCATGCCGTACAGATCCTCGTCCTTGAAGGTCTGCATCCAGTCGAGCGGCTCCGCGTCGCCCTTCTCGGAGACGAACAGGTCCTCCGCCTGCCCGAGGGTGCGGCGCATCGCCTGGCCCTTGCCCATCGACGCCTGCGCCCAGGCCTCGATGGTGTGGAACATCGCCTTGGTGCGCGGCTGCAGACGCTCGCCCGAGCCGGACTGGGCGAGCTTCATCAGGTCCAGCGCCTCGTCGGGCCGGCCCAGATGCACCATCTGGCGTGCCGCGCGAGAGAGCGCCTCGCCCGCGCGGGGGCGGTCGCCGCCCTCGCGTGCGGCGTGCGCGGCGATGACGAAGTACTTCTGCGCGGTCGGCTCCAGACCGACGTCGTGCGACATCCAGCCCGCCAGGACGGCGAGGTTGGCGGCGACGCCCCACAGGCGCCGCTGGAGGTGGGGTGGGTGGCGGTAGGCGAGCATGCCGCCCACCTCGTTGAGCTGGCCGACCACCGCCTTGCGCTGAAGCCCGCCACCGCGGGCCGCGTCCCAGGCCCGGAACACCTCCACCGAGCGTTCCAGTTCCTCGACTTCCTGCGACCCGACGGGAGCGGCGTCGTAACGGTCGTACCCGGCGGGGTCGGCGTGCAGGGGCTGGTCGAGTCGGGGGCCGTCGGCCTTGAGCGTGGGGTCGGTGTGCAGCCAGTCGTGCATGGCGCCGCTGAGTGCGGATCCCGCGGTGAGCGCGGCACCCGCGCCCACCAAGCCGCGTCGGTTGAGCATGAGGTCCATTCCCGTGAATTCGGTGAGGACCGCGGCGGTCTGCTCGGGCGCCCACGGCACTCCGTCGGGAAGGTCCACACTCCCGTCGCCCTGCCGTTTCCCCGTGCGCCCGTGCCGTACCAGACCGAGGTCCTCGATGGTCACGACACGGCCGAGACGCTCGGTGAACAGGGCCGCCAGCACCCGCGGTACGGGATCGCGCGGGATCTCTCCCGTGTCGATCCACCGCCGCACCCGGGAGGTGTCGGTCGCCAACTGGGGGTGGCCCATGGCCGCCGCCTGCCGGTTGACCAGCCTCGCGAGTTCCCCTTTGGACCAGCCGGCCAGGCCGAACAGGTCCGCGAGACGGGTGTTGGGTTGTCCTGTCACGTCAAGCCCCCAGGTACTCGGCTGAGTTGACAGTAGACCCGCCGAGACTTGCCGGGCGACTATTCGCCAGGGTTCGCCAGGGTGCGCCAGATGGTGTGCCACGGGACAACGGGTGTCAGGTAGGAACGCGCCACCCCGACCCGGTGGCCCGTCGATATGACAGGCGCATTCCCCAGGGTGCGTCAGGGCCACCGGGCCGGGCAGCGCGCATCAAGCAGCAGGCACACGAAGGGATCTGTCTCGGTCATGTACGCAGCATCGTCCTCCGTGTCCGCCCCGCCCCGGTCGCTGCGCCCCCGTCCGGGCGTCGGCGGCCCCTACCTCGACCCCGCGCGTCCGGCGGCCCCCGTGCTCGGTGCGGGCCGACCGCGGCGCGCCGCGGGGATCGGCACACAACCGCTCAGCGGGAGAATCGACTTGTCCGGCCCCCAGGGCGCCCAGCTGCGCACGGCGCTGGCCTCGGTGCACCGGATCTGTCCGGAGTTCGCTCCGGTGCAGGTGCTGCGCCGCAGCGGCCGCTCCGTGCTCCTGGTCGGCACGACCGGGCGCAGCACGGCCGTCGCCAAGTGCTTATTGGACCACTCGCCCGCGTGGGCCGAGCGGTACCGGCACGAGATAGCCGCATACCGCTCGTTCGTCCGGCACCGGCCACCGGTCCGTGTGCCCCGGCTGATCGCGGCGGACCCGGACAACTGCACACTGGTGATCGAGCGCATGCCGGGCCGGGTGGCCGCGCTCCAGCGGCACCCGGTGGAGACCCCGCCGCGGGCGGACATCAGGGCGGCCCTCGGAGCGATCTGCCGGCTGAACTCCTGGCGCCCGCCGGCGGGCACGTTCGACGCCCCGCTGGACTACGCCGCCCGCATCTCCCGCTACCACGAGCTGGGGCTGCTCACCGACCGCGACATGGGCGACCTGCAGAAGCTGCTGCACGGCATCGCGCACGCCGCGGGCCGGCAGGGCATGGGCCAGTTCTGCCACGGCGACGCGCTGCTCGCGAACATCCTGCTCTCACCGGCCGGTCCAGTGCTGGTGGACTGGGAGCACGCGGGCTGGTACCTGCCGGGCTACGACCTGGCGACGCTGTGGTCGGTGCTCGGGGACGCACCCGTGGCGCGGCGGCAGATCAGCCAGCTCGCCCAGGCGGCGGGCCCGGCGGCGCGGGACGCCTTCCTGGTGAACCTGATGCTGGTGCTGACCCGGGAGATCCGTACGTACGAGACGGCCGTGCAGCGCTCGATGCACGACGCGGCCCCGGCCGCACCGGGCCCGGCCCATCCGGGTGCCGTGCCGTCCGGCGAGGAACAGCGGCTGCTGCTGCGGCGGCTGCACGACGACTGCCAACTGGCCCGCCGGGCCGTGCGGGCGGCGGTCGGCACTCGCTGACACGGGGACAAAGGTCCGTGGCGCGTCCGCCGCACGGCGGCGCCCCGCGGACCTTTGTCGTGTGACATTTCGTGTGCCACTCCGCTTCCCCTGCGTGTCTCACTTTCGGAGTACCCGTGGCGAGGCCATTGGTGTACGCCACTGACGCCCCGCAGGCCCCGGTCCCGCCGTCACGAAACTCGCCGGAACCCCGATTGACGTGGGAAATCACGGTGGCGTGCGCATGATTGACGGATCGTCGGGCAGCCGGTACGACTGATCACGCCTGAACCCGCGGGAGCTGTCGCAGCCCCTGGGTCTCAGTGGTACCAGCCCCGCACGCCCCGCCACGCTCGAGCGCCCCAGGAGGCTGCATTGCGAGGACCCGCCACCCACCCCAGACCTGCACCGGCCCGCGGACGCGCGCCGAGAGCGGGGGGAGGCGCGCGCACGGCGGCCGGCGCGGTCGCCGCCGCCGCGCTGCTGCTGCCGCTGCTGGGCGCCGCCCCCTCCGCGGGCGCCGCCGCGGACGACACCGGCCGGCTGCAGCACGCGTTCACCTCCGCCTCCGCCGAGTACCACGTGCCGCTCAGCGTCCTGCTGGGCGTGTCCTATCTGCAGTCCCGCTGGGACGGGCACGGCGGCGCGCCGAGTGTGACCGGCGGCTACGGCCCGATGCACCTCACCGACGCACGCACCGCGCTCGCCCGTGCCCCGCACCACAGCGAGGGCACCGAGGACGCACGCGGCGACAGCGCCCGCCCGGCCCTGCACCCGGACGCGAAGGTGCCGACGGACTCCGAACTGCCCGACCGGCTGAAGACCCTGACCAAGGCGGCCGGGCTGACCGGTATCCCCGCCGAGCGGCTGCGCAGCGACGCGGCGGCGAACGTCGAGGGCGGTGCGGCGCTGCTGGCCGCCGCCCAGAAGAAGCTCGGCGAGCCGCTGAGCGAGAACCCGGCCGACTGGTACGGGGCGGTGGCCGAGTTCTCCGGGGCGGACGACAGCGCCACGGCGGCGGCGTACGCCAACGACGTCTACGACGTGATCCGCTCCGGCGAGCGGCGCACCACCGACGCCGGGCAGCAGGTCGTCCTGGCCGCCCGGCCGCAGCTCGCGCCGGACCTGACGCAGCTGGCGCTGACCGGGCTGCGGAACGTCTCGGCGGCCGGCACCGAGTGCCCGGCCTCGGTGTCCTGCGAGTGGATCCCGGCGCCGTACGAGCAGTTCGGCACCGACGACTACGGCAACCACGACGTGTCCGACCGGCCGGCCTCGCAGCGCATCCGCTACATCGTCATCCACGACACCGAGGGCAGCTGGGACGGGGTCCTCAATCTGATCAAGGACCCCACCTATGTGTCGTGGAACTACACGCTGCGCTCCACCGACGGGCACATCGCCCAGCATGTGAAGGCCAAGGACGTGGCCTGGCACGCGGGGAACTGGTACGTCAACGCGGCCTCGATCGGCCTGGAGCACGAGGGGTTCCTCGCCGATCCGGACGCCTGGTACACGGAGGCGATGTACCGTTCCTCGGCGCGGCTGGTGAAGTACCTCGCCGGGAAGTACGGCATCCCGCTGGACCGGCAGCACATCCTCGGCCACGACACGGTGCCGGGCCCCACCACCGGGACCATCCCCGGCATGCACACCGACCCGGGGCCGTACTGGGACTGGCAGCACTACTTCCAGCTGCTCGGCCGGCCGTTCGAGGCCACCGCCGGCAAGAACGGCGGGCTGGTGACCATCCGCCCCGACTACACCGCCAACCAGCCGGAGTACACGGGCTGCGAGACGTCCGGCGAGCTGTGCGCCGCACACGGCTCCAGCGAGGTGCGGCTGTACTCGCAGCCGGACACCTCCTCGCCGCTGATCAAGGACATCGGGCTGAGGCCGGACGGCAGTGACTCGACGATCGACGTCAACGACGTGGCCTCGCGGGTGGAGACCGGTCAGCAGTACGCGGTCGCCGACCGGCAGGGCGACTGGACGGCGATCTGGTACCTGGGGCAGAAGGCCTGGTTCCAGAACCCGGCGCAGCAGCCCACCGCGGTGAACGCGGCGGGGCTGGTGGTGACGCCGAAGGCCGGGCTGGACAGTGTGCCCGTGTACGGGCGGGCGTATCCGGAGAAGGAGGCCTATCCGGCGGGCGTGCCCGCGCAGTCGGTGTCGCCGCTGCCGTACAAGCTGCTCGCGGGCCAGAAGTACGTGGTCGGTGACCTGGTGCCGGGCGAGTACCTGTACGCGGTCACCTTCACCACGGACTCGCACCGGGTGGTGACCGGCAAGGATCTGTACTACGAGATCCAGTTCGGCCACCGGGTGGAGTTCGTACGGGCCGCGGACGTGCAGCTGGAGTCCTCGGTCCGGTAGGGACCGCGGTACGCGGGACCACGGGGGAAAAGGGCCGGCCTCTCGCTCGACGGGGGCCGGCCCTTCGCTCGCCGCCTGATCCGGTCGGTCAGCCCTGCTGGAACAGCTCGGCGGGCAGCGGCTTGAGGAGGGCGTACAGGTCGTCGGTGATCGGGCGGTCCCAGGCGGCGATGGTGACCAGGACGCCGTCGCTGCGGTCGAACTGCACGCAGGAGATCCGGCTCTCGGAGAGCTTCAGCCGGCGCACGATCAGGAGGTTGTCACCCTGCAGCACCGGCATGTCCTCGGTGCCGACGACGGTGACCTCCTCGTCGTTCTCCAGGGCGAGCAGCAGCTGGGCCACCTCGAAGGGCACCTCGCCCTCGGCGACCTCCCGGGCCGGGGAGCCCTCGGGGAGATTGCCGATGATCATCGCGGTGCCGCGGCCGCCGAACAGGTCGTAGCGCAGGAACACACCCTGGCAGGTGCCGTCCGGCGCGGGCAGCAGCCCGGCGCCGAGGTTGCCGGGCCAGTCGCCCGGGTCCATGGCCAGTACGTCGAAGTCGGGCCCGGCGGGGGTGGCGCTACGGCGACGGAGGAACGACATGCCGCCATGGTACGTGCCCCGGCCCCCTCCGCGTCCTCCGGGCAGCCCCTCCAGCCCCTTCCCGAAATCACCCGAACCCGTTCGGCGCAGGGCACCGTGTGCCGTGCGTGTGCGGCGTTCACTCCTCGGGGGGTGACGGGGGGACCACCGCGATCGGGCTTGCCGCGTGCAGCAGGACGGCGTGGGTGACGGAGCCGATCATGCGGGCCGGGGCGAGCAGCCGACGGCGGTGGCGGCCCACCACGACGAGTTCGGCGTCCCCGGAGGCGGCGACCAGGTGGCCGGCCGCGTCGCCGGGCGCCACGTGCAGGTCGGCGGGTACGCCGGGGTGCCGGGCGCGGTGCGGGTCGAGGAAGCCCTCGGCCAGGGTCCGGACCTCGTTCTCCACCTCGCCCTGGTCGATCAGCGGCGAGATGTACTCGTTGGGAGCGAGCCAGGTCCGGGCGGGCCAGGCGTAGGCGACCACCACCCGGACCCGGGCCCCGCGCCGCGCGGCCTCGGTGAAGGCGAACTCCGTCACCGCCTCGTCGGGGCTGTCGACGTTCAGGCCGACGACCACCCGGGGCCCCGGGGCGGTAGGTGCCTCGCCCGCCTCGTCGTGGACCGCTCGGCCGGGCCGGGGCACCACGACGACCGGGCACTCGGCGTCCCGGGCGGCGGCCAGGCCGTTGGAGCCGAGCAGCAGGCTGGCGAAGCCGCCGCGGCCCCGTGAGCCGAGCACCAACAGCTGTGCGCCGGCGCCCAGTTCGGGCAGCAACGCGCCGGGCAGTCCGTCCAGGGTCACGTACTCGACCGGCGTGCCGTCGTCGGTGCGCCCGGCCAGGTGGGTGCGGGCGTGGTCGAGCACCGGGTCGTCCTCGCCGTTCGGCGGGCCGGCGACCAGGACGTCGGGGGCCCAGGTGGCGTACTGCCGCACATGCACCGCCCGCAGGAGCGCTCCTCGCCGCCGGGCCGCGTCCAGGGCCCAGTCCAGGGCGCGCAGGCTGTCGTCCGAGCCGTCGACGGCGGCGACGACCGGCGGGCTGCTCATGGTTCCTCACCTCCGGGTGGCGACCCTGCCCGCTGCCGGGCTCGTGCCGGGTCCGGCCCGGCGACGGTGCCGGCCCGGCAGGCCCTCACAGATCGCGTGTCCCCAAAAGCGCCGGGCACACCCCCCGATCCGCGCCCGTCAGGTGAGGTCGAACTCCCCCTCCCGCGCCCCCGACACGAACGCGCCCCATTCCGCCGGGGTGAAGATCAGGGACGGACCGCCCGGGCGGCCGCTGTTGCGCATCGCGATGAATCCCTCGACAAAGGCGATCTGGACATCTCCCAGGCCGCGACTGCTGGACTGCCACTCGGCGCTGCTGAGGTCCAGCTCCGGCTTGTCCCATCCCGCGAGCGGGTGCTGCTGGACAGTACTCTCGGCCACGTCCGTGCTCCTCCCGATTCGTCGTCCGCGGGCCAGCCTAGCGATCGCACCCGGGTGCCGACAGGCCACGCGAGGGGGACCTTTGAGGAGCCGGTTGCTCCGCTCCCGCCAGGCGCACGGAGAGGACGGACGGCCCGTGGTGCCCCGTCCTCTGCCGGGCACCGTAACCGGATCGGCGCCGGCCGGGCGGTCACCTCGCCGAGGGCGGCGCGGTGACCGCGAAGAAGGCGGCGACACGGCGCACGAACCACGCCGGGTCGATGCCTCGGCGGCCCGGCGGGCCAGGTCGCGACGGGGTCCCGCCGTGTCGGACCACGGCTCGTCCCGCCGCAGCCGGGCGGCGGCCGGGCGGCCCTCGCCGTGGCGCACAGGCCGAGCGGGCGCAGGGCGGTGGTGATGAGCGCGAACCGTGCCCCCGCCCGGGGCGGCGGGCCGCGTACGGCGCGGCGAGGCTGCCGCCGGCCGAGTCCCCGAGCAGGTGCATGCGCGCTCGACGGCGTCGATCCCGGCCGCCGGGAGGGCCGGCCGCCGAGGGAATTTCCCCTCGGGTCTTGCCTGGGGCCGGACGGCCTGGATTACTGATCCCAGCATCTCGACCGAATGATCGGTCGACCGTATTGTCGTGGTAAGTGAGGGAGAGTTCCGGATGGCGCAGGCGACGGAGCTGCTGGACTCGGGGGAACGGCTGGACGTGGCTGAGCTGCGGGCGCTGCAGCTGGAGCGGCTGCGGGCCTCGCTGCGGCACGCGTACGAGAACGTGCCGTTCTACCGGGAGTCCTTCGACAAGGCAGGTGTACGTCCGGAGGACTGCCGTTCACTCGCCGACCTGTCCCTCTTCCCCTTCACTTCCAAGGCGGACCTGCGCGAGAACTACCCGTACGGGATGTTCGCCGTGCCCCGCGAACGCATCCGCCGTATCCACGCCTCCAGCGGCACCACCGGGCGTCCCACGGTGGTCGGCTACACCGACGACGATCTGTCCATGTGGGCGGACATGGTGGCCCGGTCGCTGCGCGCGGCGGGCGCCCGGCCCGGCGACACCGTGCACGTGGCGTACGGCTACGGACTGTTCACCGGCGGCCTCGGCGCCCACTACGGCGCCGAGCGGCTCGGCTGCACGGTCGTCCCGGCCTCGGGCGGCATGACCGCCCGGCAGGTGCAGCTGATCCAGGACCTCGAGCCCCGGATCATCATGGTGACCCCGTCCTACATGCTGACGCTGCTCGACGAGTTCGAACGCCAGGGCGTCGATCCACGCTCCACCTCGCTGCGGGTCGGGGTCTTCGGGGCCGAGCCGTGGACCGAGGAGATGCGCAGGGAGATCGAGGAGCGGTTCGGGATCGACGCGGTCGACATCTACGGGCTGTCGGAGGTGATCGGGCCGGGCGTCGCGCAGGAGTGCGTGGAGACCAAGGACGGCCTGCACATCTGGGAGGACCACTTCTACCCGGAGGTCGTCGACCCGATCACCGGCGAGGTGCTGCCGGAGGGCGCGGAGGGGGAACTGGTGTTCACCTCGCTCACCAAGCAGGCGATGCCGGTCGTGCGCTACCGGACCCGGGACCTGACGCGGCTGCTGCCGGGCACGGCGCGGGTCTTCCGGCGCATGGAGAAGATCACCGGCCGCAGCGACGACATGGTGATCCTGCGCGGGGTGAACCTCTTCCCCACGCAGATCGAGGAGATCGTCCTGCGCACCCCGGGTGTCGCCCCGCACTTCCAGCTCCGCCTCACCCGCGAGGGCCGGCTCGACGCGCTCACGGTCCGCGCGGAGGCCCGCCCCGGCACCGGCCCGGCCGCCCGGGAGGCCGCCGCCCGCTCCATCACGGCCGCGGTCAAGGACGGCATCGGGGTGTCGGTCGCGGTGGAGATCGTGGAGCCGGAGTCCCTGGAGCGTTCGGTGGGCAAGATCAGGAGGATCGTGGACCTGCGCTCGTGACCCGTGTGCGCAGTTGCCGCTTGAGGATCTTGCCGCTGGCGTTGCGCGGCAGGTCGGGCACGAAGACCACCGTCTTGGGCGCCTTGAAGTGGGCGAGCCGCTCGCGGGCGTGGGCGATCAGCTCGGCCTCGGTGACCTCGCCGCGCGGCACGACGAACGCCGTGACGGCCTCGATCCACCGGTCGTCGGGCAGGCCGACCACGGCCACCTCGGCGACCCGCGGGTGCGTGTACAGGGCGTCCTCGACCTGGCGGGAGGCCACCAGCACACCACCGGAGTTGATGACGTCCTTCACCCGGTCCACGACCGTGTAGTAGCCGTGCGCGTCGCGCACCGCGAGGTCGCCGGAGTGGAACCAGCCGTCCCGGAACGCCTCGGCGGTCTCCTCGGGCTTGCCCCAGTAACCCTCGCACAACTGCGGGGAGCGGTAGACGACTTCGCCGGGGGTGCCGTCGGGCACGTCCTTGCCGTCCTCGTCGACCACCCGGGCGTCCACGAAGAGCACCGGCCGCCCGCAGGAGTCCATCCGGCCCTGGTGCTCGTCGGGGCCCAGCACCATGGCCAGCGGCCCGATCTCGCTCTGGCCGAAGCAGTTGTAGAACGCCAGCCCGGGGAGGCGGTCCCGCAGGCGCTCCAGGACCGGCACCGGCATGATCGAGGCCCCGTAGTACGCCTTGCGCAGTCCCTCGAGGTTCCGGCCGGCGAAGTCGGGGCGGCCCGCCAGGCCGATCCAGACGGTGGGCGGGGCGAACAGACTGTCCGCGCGCCCGGCCTCCACGAGGTCGAGGATCCGGTCGCCGTCGGGTGCGTCGAGGACGATGTTCGTCGCGCCGACGGCGAGGTACGGCAGCAGGAACACGTGCATCTGCGCCGAGTGGTAGAGCGGCAGCGCGTGCACCGGCCGGTCGCCCGCGCTCAGGTCGAGGGCGGTGATCGCGCTCAGGTACTCGTGGACCAGCGCCCGGTGCGTCATCATCGCGCCCTTGGGCAGGGCGGTGGTGCCCGAGGTGTAGAGCAGCTGCACCAGGTCCTCGCCGCGCGGCTCGGGGCCGTCGTACGGCGGCGTTGACGGCAGCGCGGCCAGCAGCGAGTCCTCGGCGTCGCGCAGGGGCAACGACCGCGCGGACGCCGGAAGCCGCCCGGCGAGGTCCGGGTCGGCGAGGACGAGCGCGCTGCCGGACTGGCCGACGATGTAGGCGAGTTCGTCCCCGGTGAGGTTCTGGTTGACGGGCACGTGCACCAGGCCCGCGCGGGCACAGGCGAGGAAGGCGATCAGATAGGCGTCGGAGTTGTGGGCGTAGGCGCCGACCCGGTCGCCGGGGGCGAGCCCCTGGTCGAGCAGGGCGCTTGCCGCCCGGGAGACGGCGTCGTCGAGTTCGGCGTACGTCCAGGAGCGCTCGCCGTACTCGAGCGCGACCCGCGCCGGGGTGCGCCGGGCGCTGCGCCGCAGGACTCCGTCGACCGTGCTCCCGTGTCCAGGCGTCATGACAGATGATCCTCGGCCCGTCACGGAGCGAGGTCAAGCGCCAGGACCGTGTGGGTGCGCGACCGCGGCCCAAGCTCGCCCTCCTCCGTTCCGTCCTCGCCGGGCTCCGCATGCCCCGTTGACAAGGGCCTCTTCTGACAGGAAAGTTTCACCCCGCACGGCAAGTCCCGAAAGATACTTTCAGTCAGTACGACGGGAGGCCTCACGATGACCGACGGCGCGGCGGACAGAGACGGACGCGGGATGACCCGCCGTCAACTGGGCCGAGTCTCCCTGCTCCTGGGTGGTGCGCTGGGCCTGGCCGCCCTGCCCGCGGGCCCGGCCGCCGCGGCCGGACCGCCCGCCTCCCCGGCGGGCCGGCCCACGTTGCGGTACGGCTCGCCCGAACGGGCCGGGCTGCTCCCCGCCCCGCTGCGTCAACTCGTCACCGACGCCGAGGCGTTCCTCGGCCCCTCCCCCAAACACCCCTGGTACGCGGGCGCCGTGCTGCTCGCGGGCCGCGGCGGCACCGTGGCGCTGCACGAGCCGATCGGCATGGCGGTGCGCTACGCGTCGTACGACGAGAAGACCGACGCCGGTGTGGAGTTCCCGCCCGAGCAGCAGCGTCCGGCGACCCGGGACACCGTCTACGACCTGGCCTCCGTCTCCAAGCTGTTCACCTCGATCCTGGCCGTGCAGCAGATCGAGCGGGGCACGCTGGAGCTGGAGGGCAAGGTCGCCTCCTACCTCCCGGACTTCGGGCGCGCGGGCAAACAGGAGGTGACGATCCGCCAGCTCCTCACGCACACCTCGGGTTTCCGCGCCTGGATCCCGCTGTACAGCGCGCCGACGTACGAGCAGAAGCTGGAGCTGATCTGGAACGAGGCGCCGCTGAACCCGCCCGGCACCGCGTACCTCTACTCCGACCTGAACATGATCTCCCTCCAACTGGTCCTGGAGAAGATCACGGGCCGCACCCTGGACGTGCTGCTGGCCGAGGAGATCACCGGCCCGCTCGGCCTGCACCGCACCCGGTACAACCCGCCCGCTTCCTGGAAGCCGGACATCGCGGCCACCGAGGACGCCCGCCTGCCGTGGTCCGGTCTCGACCGGGGCCTGGTGTGGGGCGAGGTGCACGACGAGAACGCGTTCAGTCTCGGTGGCGTGGCCGGGCACGCGGGGGTGTTCTCCAGCGCCTGGGACCTGGCAGTACTCGGCCGGACGCTGCTCAACGGCGGCGCCTACGGGCACGCCCGCATCCTGGAGCCGGAGTCGGTGGAGCTGATGTTCACCGACTTCAACACCGCCTTCCCCGGTGACAACCACGGCCTGGGCTTCGAGCTGTACCAGCACTGGTACATGGGCGCCATGGCCACCCCGCACACGGCCGGACACACCGGCTTCACCGGCACCTGTCTGGTCCTGGACCCGACGACCGACTCCTTCCTGGTCGTCCTCGGCAACTCCGTTCATCCGGTGCGCACCTGGCGCTCCGGCTCGGCTCCGCGGGTCGCGGCCGGCAACAACCTGGCGCGGGCCGTGGCCGTCCGCCCGGACCGGGGCCGCAGGGCCTGGTTCTCCGGCATGGCGAGCGCGACCACGGCGACCCTCGCCCTGCCCGCGCTGGACACCTCCGGCGGCGGTGCGCGGCTGCGCTGCTCCCTGTGGTGGGACACCGAGCCGCAGTCGGACCTGCTCTTCCTGGAGTCCACGGCCGACGGGGGCGCCACCTGGCAGCCGGTCCCGTTCACGACGACGCGCCGGGGCGAGCAGCCGCAGCAGTACCCGGCGGGCACCGCCACCGGCTTCTCCGGCCGCGTCTGGCACCGGCTCACCGCCGACCTCCCGGCGGCCCGGCAGCTGACACTGCGCTGGCGGTACGCGACGGACCGGCTGTACGTGGGGCGCGGCGCCTACGTCGACGCCCAGCGGGTCGACGTGGGCGACCGCGTCCTATTCGACGAGGCCCGCCCGGCGGACGGGGCACGGGTGACGGCCACGGGGTGGACGGCCTCGGAGGACTAGGGGGTGTCCGGCGAACGGCTTCGCGGACGGGAGTGGGCCGTCACCCCTGGGAGACGGCCCCACTCACCTGGGACGGACTGCCGAAGACGGCCTCACTCGTTGAAGACGGCCTTCTGCACCTCGTTCGGTCCGTCGAAGTGGTCCTGCTTGAGGCCGCCGAGCCGGCTGACGATCTTCTCGTTCGCCTTGTTCTTCTTGGCTCGCTCGACCAGATGCTGCTTGTCCGTCGGGTAGTCCATGCCGCTGAGGGCCTTCTGCAGGTCGATGGGGCTGAGGTCGGCCATGGGAGCCTCCCGTGGGGGGTGGTACGGCCGCCGCCGGGCGGCCCGGTCTTGCTGACGAAAACTTCGCACTGTCGGAGTGCCCCACGGCGGCCGAGGCATTCAGCCCTCCTGTCCCGGCCGCCCCTCCAGTACCGCCATGGCCGCGTTGTGCCCCGGCACCCCGCTGACCCCTCCGCCCCGCACCGCGCCCGCGCCGCACAGCAGCACGTTGGCGTGGCGCGTCTCAACGCCCCAGCGGCCGGTACCCTCCTGGGCGTACGGCCAGCTCAGCGCCCGGTGGAAGATGTTGCCGCCGGGCAGGCGCAGATCGCGCTCCAGGTCCAGCGGGGTCTTCGCCTCGATGCAGGGCCGGCCGTCGGCGTCCGTGGCCAGGCAGTCGGCGAGCGGTTCGGCGAGGTGGGCGTCGAGCTGGCCGAGGGTGGCCTTCAGCAGTTCGTCGCGTACGGCGTCGTTGTCCCGGGCGAAGAGCCGCGCGGGCGTGTGCAGGCCGAACAGGGTGAGCGTCTGATAACCCCGTTCGACGAGGTCGGGGCCGAGGATGGTGGGGTCGGTCAGGGAGTGGCAGTAGATCTCGGAGGGCGGCGCCGCGGGCAGCTCGCCGGCGGCGGCCTGGGCGTGCGCGGCGGCCAGCTGGCGGTAGCCCTCGGCGATGTGGAAGGTGCCGGCGAAGGCCTCGCGCGGGTCGACGGAGGTGTCGCGCAGCCTCGGCAGCCGCTTGAGCAGCATGTTCACCTTCAGCTGGGCTCCCTCGGCGGGCCGCGGTGGCTCGTCGCCGGTCAGCGCGGCCAGGGCCTGCGGGGAGGCGTTCACCAGGACGTGCCGGGCGCCGACCGTGCCCTCGCCCTCCGGGGTCCGGTAGGTGACCTCGGCGCTGCGGCCGTCGGAGGCCACCCGGATCACCTCGTGACCGGTGGCGATGCGGGCACCCGCCGCACGGGCGGCGTCCGCGAGGGCGTCGGTCAGCGCGCCCATGCCGCCGACCGGGACGTCCCAGGCGCCGGTGCCGCCGCCGATCACGTGGTACAGGAAGCAGCGGTTCTGCGCGAGGGACGGATCGTGGGCGTCGGCGAAGGTGCCGATGAGGGCGTCGGTGAGGACCACGCCGCGCACCAGGTCGTCGGCGAAGCGTTCCTCCACGGCGACGCCGATCGGCTCCTCGAACAGCATCCGCCAGGCGTCCTCGTCGTCGACGCGGCGGCGCAGTTCCTCGCGGGTGGGCAGCGGCTCGGTGAGCGTGGGGAAGACCCGCCGGGCGACGCGGCCGGTCATGCCGTAGAAGGACTGCCAGGACTCGTACTCCCGGTCGGAGCCGGTGAGCCGGGCGAAGGCCGCCCGGGTGCGCTCCTCGCCGCCGCCGACGAGCAGCCCGGTGGGCCGCCCGTTCCGCTCGACCGGTGTGTACGAGGAGACGGTGCGGGGGCGCAGCCGCACGTCCAGGCCCAGGTCGTCGAGGATCTTCCTGGGCAGCAGGCTGACCAGGTAGGAGTAGCGGGACAACCGGGCGTCGACGCCGGCGAACGGGCGGGTGGAGACGGCCGCTCCGCCGGTGTGATCCAGCCGTTCCAGGACCAGCACCGACCGGCCTGCCCGGGCCAGGTAGGCGGCGGCGACCAGCCCGTTGTGCCCGCCGCCGACGATGACGGCGTCGTACGTGCCCTGTGCCTCGTGTGCGCTCATGGCTCTTGGTAACACGGAGTGATCCACTTCGGCCAGGGGTGCGCGGCCCGGCGCGCACCTGGCCCGTTGGCCCCCGGCTCAGCGACCGCCCGCAGCCCGCTGCTGGCGCAGCACGGCCACCCGGCGGTACAGCTCCCCGGCCTCGGCGCCGCGGCCCAGCTGTTCCAGGCAGTGCGCCTCGTCGTTGCGGCTGGCGAGGGTGTCGGGGTGGTCGGCGCCCAGGACCTGCTCGCGGGCGGCGGCCACCCGGCGGTACTCGGTGAGCGCGTCGGCCCAGCGGCCGAGCCAGCCCAGGCCGACGGCGACCTCGCGGCGGCTGACGAGGGTGTCCGGGTGGCCGGTGCCGAGGACCCGCTCGCGCAGGGCGCACACGTCACGGGACTCGGCGAGGGCCTCCTCCCAGCGGCCGAGACGCCCGAGATTGACCCCGAGTCCGTGGCGGGCCCGCAGGGTCTCGGGGTGGTGGGGGCCGTGCACGCGGCTGCGGTCCTCGATCAGGTCGCGGTAGAGCTCGAGCGCCTCGGCGCTGCGCCCGAGGCGGCCCAGGCTGATGCCGATCTCGTAGCGGGCGGCGAGGGTGTCGATGTGGTCGGCGCCCAGCACCCGGGCGCGAGCCTCGGCGACCTCCCGGTAGGTCCGCAGTGCCTCGGCCCAGCGGCCCAGCTGCCCGAGCGCGTAGGCCACCTCGTACCGGGTGACCAGGGTGTCGGGGTGCTGCGGGCCGAGCACCCGGGCGCGGGCGGCGGCCACCTGGCAGGCCATGCGGTAGGAGTCCTCGAGGCGGCCCAGTCGGCTGAGGTTGAAGGCGAGGTTGTGCCGGCAGCGCAGGCTGTCGGGGTGGTCGGCGCCCATGGTGCGCTCGCGTGCGGTGAGCACCGCCGTGTACACCTGGTGGGCGTCGAAGTGGCGGCCCAGCTGCCCGAGGACGTACGCCATCTCCTGCCGGGCGGCGAGCGTGTCCGGGTGGTCGGGGCCGAGCGCGCGGATGCGGGCCTCGGCCACGTGCTTGTACTCGCGCAGCGCGTCGGCGGCGCGGCCGGTGCGGCTGAGGGTGAAGGCGACCTCGTAGCGGCTGGCCAGGGTGTCGGGGTGGTCGGCGCCGAGGAGCCGGGCGCGCGCGGCGGCGACCTCCCGGTGTATCTCGCCCGCCTCCGTCCAGCGGCCGAGCCGCCCCAGGCCGAGGGCCTCGTGGTGGCGGCCGTCGAGGGCCTCGACGGCCTCCGGGGGCGGGGTGCGCCGCCGATCGGGCCCGGCAGCGGACACGGCACCCGGCGCGGAGGCCGGCACGGCGTCCGGCCGGGCGCCCGTGGCGGGGTGCTCGGCACGGCGCTCGCCCTGTACGGCGGGGTGCGCGGTCCACGCGCCGGACAGACCCGCCGCCGCGTCCGGGGGTGTGCTGTGCGGTCCCGGACCGGCCGCCTTGTGGCCGGTGGACATGTCACGCGTCCAGGACGGCAGCCGGCCGGCCTCGCGGCCCGTCGGCTCGGGCGGGCCCGGCCGCGGGCGCGCGGTGACCACCGTGGGCACGTACGGCGGGCCCGTCCGGCCGGCGAGGAGACGACGTGTCAACTCGTGGGCGTCGTGCGGCCGTTGCTCGGGGAGCTTGGCGAGCAGGTCGAGGATGATCTGCTCCAGGTACTCGGGGAGGTCGGCGCGGTGGCGGCGGGGCGGTGCGGGCGGGGTGTCGCGGTGACCGACGAGGACCGCCCAGGCGTCGTCGAGGTCGAACGGCGGGGCGCCGGTGGCGATCTCGTACAGCACACAGCCCAGCGAGTACAGGTCGCTGCGCTGGTCGACCTCGCTGCCGCCGATCTGCTCCGGCGACATGTAGTGCGGGGTGCCCATGGCGATGCCGGTGCCGGTCAGCCGGGCGGTGAAACCGATGTCGTGGCCGAGGCGGGCGATGCCGAAGTCGCAGATCTTCACGGTGCCGTCGGCGAGGCGCACGATGTTCGCCGGTTTCAGGTCCCGGTGCACGATGCCCTGCTGGTGGGTGTAGGCGAGGGCGGCGGCGACCTGTTCGGCGATCTCGAGGACGTCGGTGACGGCCAGCGGCCGGTGCTCGTTGTCCTGAAGGAGCTGGCTGAGGTTGCGCCCGTCCAGCAGCTCCATCACCAGGTAGAGCACGCCGTCGGACTCGCCGAAGTCGTGCACGACGGTCACTCCCCGGTGCTGGAGGGCGGCGGCCACTCTCGCCTCGCGCCGGAACCGCTCGCGCAGCACGCGAGTGAAGGACTGGTCGTGGTGCGGGCCGAGCGGCTTGAGGCACTTGACGGCGACCTGCCGGCCCAGCGACTCGTCCCGCGCCCGCCAGACCTCGCCCATGCCGCCCCGCCCGATCGGGTCGAGCAGCCGGTACCGGCCCTGGATCAGCCTGGTGTCCGCCATCTCGCGCCGCCGCCCCCGTCGCCGTGTGCCACCGTGTGCCCCGCCGCCCTCCCGGCCGGGCCCGCCTCGCGGACCGCGCCCGGGGGCCGTGTCCCGGCGTCGGTCTGATCCACAAGGGAGACCCTCGCCCAGTATGGCGCGCTATCGTCCGACTTTGTACGGTGCCGGACGGGCTTCGGGGCCGAGCCTGGCCATGGCGCGCAGGATGTGTTTGGGCGGGAGTTGCCAGCGAAGACGTGCGGGAACGCGGCGCAGCAGGGTCCCGGTCGCCCGCAGCCGGCGGGTCACGACGTGGGGCGCGGGGGCCGCTCTGCCGTACAGCTCGTGGGCGTACGGTGGCAGGGCGGCGTACGCCAGATGCGCCACGCGCCGCCACAGCACCTCGCGCGCCGGGACGAGCAGCGGATGCGTCGGCGGGCGGAGCAGGAAGTCGTCCACGGCGCGGGCGTCGGCTCCCGCGGCGAGCTCAGGTCGCACCCCTTCGAAATAGTCCGCCAGGTCCGCCCGGCTCGCGGGCACGGCGTCCGGGTCGAGGCCGACCAGGCGGGCGCTGACGCGGTGTTCGGCGACGTAGCGGTCGGCCTGGGCGTCGGTGAGCGGGAACCCCGAGCGGCGCAGCACGTGCAGATAGGAGTCGATCTCCGCGCAGTGCACCCACAGCAGCAGGTCGGGAGTGTCGAGGCGGTACCGCTCCCCCGTCTCGGGATCGGTCGCCGACAGCATGCGATGGATCCGGCGCACCCTCGCACCCGCCCGCTCGGCGGCCTCGGCCGTCCCGTACGTCGTCGTCCCGACGAAGTTCGCGGTGCGCCTCAACCGTCCCCACGCGTCCCGCCGGAAGTCGGAGTTCTCCATCACCCCGCGCACGGCACGGGGGTGCAGGGCCTGCAGATACAGGGCCCTGATCCCGGCGACCCACATCATCGGATCACCGTGCATCTGCCACGTCACCGACCGCGGCCCGAACAGCCCGGGATCACCCACACTCTCCCGCGCACCCGCACCCGTGCGTATGGTCTCCACCTGGGCAGGCTATCGCTCTCCTACGAGCAGTCCTGCCCCTTCGGACGACCCAGCAGCCCCGTCCCTTCGGAGCGAAGATCACGCCGAACGCCCCGAGCCCGGGCGCACAGGCAACCAGCAACCTGCCGGCAGCCCAGCCGCTACGGGGTCAGCGGTGCTGGACGCCCGGTTGGGCGCCGGGGGCCAGGGTCGGTTCGGTGACCGGGGCGTCGCCGAGGGCCTCGGTGATGGCGCTCAGCAGGTCGTCGGACAGTTCCACGCCGGAGGCGGCCGCATTGGCGTGGACCTGTTCGGCGCGGGAGGCGCCGGTGATCGCGGAGGCGACCTCGCCGCGGCGCAGGATCCAGGCGAGTGCGAGGGTGGGCAGGCTGAGCCCGGCCTCCTCGGCGATGGGGACGAGGCGCTGGACCGCCTGAAGGGTGGCGTCGCTGTAGACGAGGTCCTTCGACACCGCCATGTCCGCGGAGGCGAACCGGCTGCCCTCCGGTACCGGCTGCCCCGGCTTGTACTTACCGGTGAGGACGCCCTGGGCGAGCGGGGACCAGACGATCTGGGAGATGCCGTTCGCGGCGCACAGGCCGAAGACCTCGGCCTCGGGGGCCTGCCACAGCATGGAGTACTGCGGCTGGGAGGAGACGAACAGGTCGGGCCCGGCGATGTCGATCGCGGCCCGGATCTGCTCGGGGGTCCATTCGCTGAAGCCGAGGTAGCGGGCCTTGCCCTGCTGGACCACCTTCTGGAACGCCTCGACGGTCTCCTCGATCGGCACGGTGGGGTCGAAGCGGTGCGCCTGGTAGAGGTCGACGTGGTCGGTCTTCAGGCGGATGAGGGAGGCGTCGATCTGCTTGGCGATCTGCGCCGCGGACAGGCCCTGGTCGGCCGGGTCGTCCGACATCGGGAAGTAGACCTTGGTGGCCAGGATGTAGGAGTCGCGGGGGCGGGAGGAGAGGATCTCCCCCCATGCCGTCTCGGCGGCGCCTTGGCCGTAGACGTTGGCGGTGTCGAAGAAGTTGACGCCCGCGTCGAAGGCCGCCTCGGTGCAGGCGCGGGTCGCGTCCGCCTCGACGCCGCCGGAGTAGGTGAGCCAGGACCCGAGCGAGATCTCCGAGACCTCAAGGTCCGAGCTGCCGAGCTTGCGGTACCGCATGGATGCTCCTCTGTGTCGATGTATCGGATGTATCGGCTGTATCGGGTGAAACGTCTGCGTCGGGTGGTGGATGTCTGAACAGCTTCGGCGTGCCGCCGACAGCTGGTGCTGATTGGGCGTACTGGGGGCGTGTACCCCGGGCGCGGACGAAGCGAGTCGGTCCGGGGGCCGGCGCCTGCTGGTGCGGGTCTCGCGATCACCTACGCCGACTCCCACCTGCGCCCCGGATTCACTGGCCCAGGAAACGATCAAGAAGACCGAGGCGGCCTCGCCAGGCTTCGGGGAAGCCTGGTCCCCGTTCGTCCACCTCTGCTACGGCCGGCCGTTCAAGGGCGGCGGGCGCACCCCCGACGTCAGCGCGCAGGGCGCTCCCCCGGTCCTCGTCGTCGCCAACACCGGCGACTCGACGACGCCGTACGAGGGTGCCCAGCACATGGTGCGCGAGCTGGGCGAAGACGTCGGCGTCCTGCTGACGGTGCGGGCCGAGGGCCATGGGTCCTACGCCTGCTTGGAGGAGTACCGGAGTCATGGCAAGGGCATGCCATACGCTGCCCCGATGAGCGGAGTGATCGACTACGGACGTTTCGGGGAGCGCCTGAAGAGCGTGATGCCGCGGTGGGGGGACCGTGCCCGGATGTCTCCGGAGGAGTTCGCCGCGCATCTCGCGGACACGGCGCCGCGGTGGGAGCTGCTGCGCCGGTTCCAGGAGGAGTGGGGCTACGAGGTTCCCGAGGACGCCGTTCCGTGGCAGCGCTGGTCCGAGAGCGAGCACCGGCAATATCTGCGCCGGCTGAAGGGCGAGGCGGTGGGTGCGGGGGACGCCGATCCGTTCGAGAGCGTGGATGTGAGCCTGCCGATCCCGGCCGCGCTGGACGAGTGGTGGGAGCTGCCGTTCAACTCCTTCACCCACAGCCCGCGCCTGTACTGGACGCACCCCGAGTACCCGCCGACGCTGCGGCCCGACCCGGGCGGTTACGGCGTCGCGGGCGGGCTGCCCGACGACACGGCCCTGGTGCCCGCCGGTGCCGACCGCCGGGTGTGCGTGTTCAAGGCCGAGTACGAGTACTGCAACGAGTGGGGATATGCGGCGGCCGATGCGGGACTTCCGGATCCACGAGTGCTGGCCACCGACTCCGATGAGGAGTGGGTGCTCCAGGCGGGATCCGTCTCGGAGTTCTTCCTCCAACTCGCCGTGCAGCGGCTGCCGTCGTACTACGGCTGGACGGTGTACGGCGACGACGACACCGAGCGGATCGTGGCGTGGGTCCGGGACGAACTGCCCACCCTGGGCTTCGAGCCATGGCGTGAAGTCGGTCAGCACATCACCGTGTACGGCGCTCCCGACGCACTCGTGTTCCACGACACCGGGTACGGCGATGTCGAGTTGACCGTGCACGGACGTACCCCTCAGGCGCTCGAGGCACTGGGTGCCCGCATGGGACTCGACTGGTCCGAGCGGATCCTGACGCCCCGTGCGGTGACGGAGGCCCCGAAGCCGATCGCGCTGCGGGCCGGCGACACGGACGAGACAGGCCGCTGGACGGTGCTCTCGACGTCCCAGGAAACCGTGGAGTCCGGCACCGAGCGGTCCTCGGCGAGTGACGCCGCCGGCTCCTGGACCGTGTCCGGAGCGATCGCCGTCTCCGGCGACGAGGACGGCACCCTGCGGGCGCGCCGGCTCGACAGCGACGCCGCTCCGGTGGTCGCCCGCCCGCCGTCCGGGCCCGCGACGGCCCTGGCCTGCATCGAACTCCCCGACGAGGGGGCACTGATCGCGAGCGGGCATCGGAACGGGACGCTGTACCTGTGGATGCCGGACTCCGGCGACGGGCCGCTCGAGGTGGCGCGTCGGCGCCCGAAGCTCACCGGGCTCGCGCTCACCGCCACCGCCGCGGGGACGGCCCTCGCCGCATGCTGGCGCGACGACGTGGTGGCGCTGTGGGACATCGCGTCGGGCGAACGCGCCGACCTCGATCTCGGCCCCGGTATCACCGATGTGCGGCTGGACGAGGACCTGCGCCTGACGGTCTGCGGGCCGAGCGGACACGCCGTCGTCCGGCTCGACGCCGACGCGCTCTGGCCGGCCCGCGAGCTCATGCTGCGGGTGGTCTCCTTCGAGAACGCGGCCTGTGCGACGGACGCGGACCCCGAGGTCGTGCCCCGGCGCCTCGCACGGCTGCTGTCCTGGGACGCCGACGACGCGCGGCGCGCGATCGACGAACTGGACGTGCTCCTGGATCCCGGGAGGGAGCTGTGTTCGGCCGCGGTACTGGCCTTCGCCTATCTGACGCAGATCGGTGCGGCCGTCGGAGTGGGGGCCCACCACTGTCACGTCCGGCGCCGGGTGCTCGGCCTGGCGCTGCGCATCGTCGCGGCGATGGACACGGCCGAGGGGCGGGCGACGGACGCGGCCGAGGAACACTGGCACGCGGTCGCCCGCGAGATGCTCCGGGGGATCATCCCCGTACTCCCCGACATGCTGGAGGAGGAGGATCCCGCCACGCGCACGGCGGGCGCGCTGCTCGTCGCCGCGCTGCCGGAGCGGGACGAGAGGGCCGACGTGCTGCTGCGCGCACTCGCCGCCGGTGACCCCGATCCGGAGGTCGCGGCCGCGGCCGCGCTGGCGCTGGCGCTCGGCGATGCCACCGCCGTGGACACGCTGGTCTCGGCCGGCTGGGAGCGGGCCGATCTGGACTCGTTGCCGCAAGGCGGGTGATGCGGTCACCCAGGGCCACAGAAGGGGACCGGCGGTGGCTCGCGCAGGCTCACGCCCCCGGAAGGTGAGGACGGCGGCGGACGGCGGCGGAGGCCATGGTCCCCCTCGGCACATCGACAGCGCGTCGATGACCTTCGGTCGGCGCCCGGCTCAGTTCAGGATCGCGATGAACTCCCCGCAGGCCTTGGCGCAGGTCCGGCAGGCGCCCGCGGCCTGCTCGGCGCCCGGGTGCCGGTCGAAGACGTGCGCGCTCTCCAGACAGACGCTCACACACCACTCCAGCTGGGTGCGGAGGGCGGCCTCGTCCTGGGTGTTCTGCTCGGACAGCACCCGGCAGGTCGTGTCGCAGACCTCCGCGCACATGATTCCCATGCGCCGCAGGAGTTCCTGCTCCTCGCTCCCGCCCGGGTCCACCAGGCTCGCCCGCAGGGCGCTGGCCCGCGCACACTCCGTGCACGCCTGCGCACAGGCGAACCGGTCCTCCAGGAACCGTATGAGTTCCTGTTGCGAAGTCGTCGATGGTGTCGTAGATGGCGTAGTCACACTCGGCGGGTAGCCGGTGCCGTACCCGCCAAACCCGCTGCTCCCAAGGGCTCCGCCCGTTTTCCGTGCCTCGTGCAGGGCACTCGACCGGCCCGGAGATCAACCAGGACGGAGGTGGGATCCATGCCCGGACGACAGGAACTGCCGTCGACACTCGAGCGCTCCCCCGAGGACGCCCAGCGCACCTGGATCAAGGCCCATGACTCGGCGGTGGAGGAGTACGGCGAGGGCGAGCGGGCGCACCGTGTCGCGTACGGCGCTCTCAAGCACAAGTACGAGAAGGTCGGCGACCACTGGGAGCGCAAGGAGGGCGGTCGCAAGGGCCCCTCGGACCCCCAGTCGGCCCGGCCCCGCGGCCAGGGCGGGCGCAGCGGCGAGGGCGTCGACGAGAGCGCGTCCAAGGAACACCTGTACGACATGGCGAAGGAGCTCCACATCGAGGGCCGCTCGCACATGTCCAAGGGCGAGCTGCTGGAGGCGATCCGCAAGGAGAACCGTTCCCGCACCCGCCAGGCCCGCTCGTGAGGCCTGGTGAGCCGGGTTAGCCAGGTGCGCCAGTCCAGGTGCGCCAAGCGTGCCGGGTGTGCCGAGTCCGTCTCCTTGCGGGGCGTCCTCTCGCGCACCCGGCCCGCGGTCCGGTCGTTCCCGGTGAGTCGGTTCGTGGTGGTGGGCCCGGGTACTCGCGCGTCGTGAGTTCGACGCCGTACCGGCTGGGCCCCGGTGGCCGCCGACCCCGCCGACCGTCTCGTCTCCACGTGAGGCCGTCGCACAGAGGGAAGTGAGATCCATGGCCGATGATCCCGGCCGCAGTACCCTGCCCCTGCCCGACTACGACCATCTTCCCCTCGGCGCCCTGGAGAGCCGCGTGCGCTCGCTGTCCGCCGAGGAGGTCGAGGAGCTGCTCGCCTACGAGCGCACCCACGCCGACCGCGTTCCGGTGACCGAGGTGCTGACCGCCCGCCTCGAGCAGCTGCGGTCGGGCGCCCAGCCCACCCCGGGCGACCCCACGGCGCTGCGCCCGGAGCAGGCCGCGGGACAGGCGGGTTCCCAGGTGACCCCCGCGACCTCCCCGCAGCCGTTCGGCGCGCCGCCGCACGGCACCCCGGACCAGCGCGGCAAGCCCAAGGGCGACCGCACATAAGGAGCGGGTCACACCTGGTTTCCTTGCCGGCACCGGCGCACTGGCATTCGTGCGCCGGTGCCGTTGCGCAAGTCAGGGGCGCGGGCCCCAGTCCCGATCCGGGCTCCAGTCCGGGTCCGGGGCCGGGTACTGGAACACCATGCCGAGCACCCCGCACCCGAGCACGCCGAAGCCGAGCAGCGCGAGCCACAGGCCGTAGACGACGCCCAGCGCCAGCACGGCCGCGCCGAGCGCGACGACGATCGGCCAGGGGCTGTGCGGGGAGAAGAAGCCCACCGGTCCGGCGGCGTCGATCACCTCGGCGTCGGGGCGGTCCTCGGCGCGCGGGCCGTCGCCCCTGCGGTGCCGCACCCTCAGGAAGAACGCGACCAGAGCGGCCATCACGGCGGCGACGGCCAGGGCGGCGCTGCCCGCGGGCTCGGCGGACCACCAGCCGTAGCCCGCGGCGGTCACGGCGAAGAACAGCGCCACACCGGTGAAGAGCCGGGCCTCGGTTCTCACGACACACTCCTACGGTCCGTCAGCCAGCGGTCTGCCGCTTGCCGTTCGCCTTGCTGCTCGCCCGCCTGTTCGCTTGGCTGTTCGCTTGGCTGTTCGCTTGGTTGCTCGCTCGGCTGTTCGTTGCCTGCCGCTCCCGCCGGACGATGTCCGGGTGGTGCAGGTCGAACGCCGGGGACTCCGACCGGATGCGGGGCAGAGCGGTGAAGTTGTGGCGCGGCGGCGGGCAGGAGGTGGCCCACTCCAGGGAGCGGCCGTACCCCCAGGGGTCGTCGGTCTCGGCCATGCGGCCGTGCCGGGCGGACGTCCAGACGTTGTAGAGGAACGGCAGCGTGGACAGCCCCAGCAGAAAGGCGCCGATGGAACTGACCGTGTTGAGCAGGGTGAAGCCGTCGGCGGCGAGATAGTCGGCGTAGCGGCGCGGCATGCCCAGCTCGCCGAGCCAGTGCTGGACGAGGAACGTGGTCTGGAAGCCGACGAACAGCGTCCAGAAGTGGATTTTGCCGAGTCGTTCGTCGAGGAACCGGCCCGTGAACTTCGGCCACCAGAAGTAGAAGCCCGCGAACATCGCGAACACCACGGTGCCGAAGAGCACGTAGTGCAGATGGGCCACGATGAAGTAGCTGTCGGTGAGGTGGAAGTCCAGCGGCGGGGAGGCGATCAGCACCCCGCTCATGCCGCCGAGCAGGAACGTCACCATGAAGCCCAGCGACCACAGCATCGGTGTCTCGAACGACAGCGAGCCGCGGTGCATGGTGCCGATCCAGTTGAAGAACTTCACCCCCGTCGGCACCGCGATCAGGAACGACATCATGGAGAAGAACGGCAGCAGCACCGCCCCGGTGGCGAACATGTGGTGGGCCCACACCACCGCCGACAGCATGGTGATCGCGATGGTCGCGCCCACCATGCCCACGTAGCCGAAGACCGGTTTGCGGCTGAACACCGGGATGACCTCGGAGATGATGCCGAAGAACGGCAGGGCGACGATGTAGACCTCTGGGTGCCCGAAGAACCAGAACAGGTGCTGCCACAGCAGGGCACCGCCGTCATCGGCCTCGAAGATCCGCGCGCCGAACCTCCGGTCCGCCTCCAGCGCGAGCAGGGCCGCCGTGAGGACGGGGAAGGCGGGCAGCACCAGGATCGAGGTGAACAGCGCGTTCCAGGTGAAGATGGGCATCCGGAACATGGTCATGCCGGGGGCGCGCAGACACAGGATGGTGGTGACGAAGTTGACCGCGCCCAGCGTCGTGGACACTCCGGTCACCACCAGCCCCATCACCCACAGATCGCCTCCCGTGCCGGGGCTGCGGACCGCGCTGTTGAGCGGCGCGTAGGCGAACCAGCCGAAGCCGGCCGCCCCGCCGTGCACCAGGAACCCGGACACCACCATGAGCCCGCCGAACAGATACAGCCAGTACGACAGGGCGTTGAGCCGGGGGAAGGCGACATCGGGCGCGCCGATCTGCAACGGCATGACGGCGTTGGTGAACCCGGCGAACATCGGGGTCGCGAACAGCAGCATCATCACCGTGCCGTGGATGGTGAACAGCTGGTTGTACTGCTGGTTGTCGAACAACTGCAGACCGGGCCGCGCGAGTTCGGCGCGCATCAGCAGCGCGAGCACCCCGCCGAAGAGGAAGAAGGAGAACGCCGTCGTCATGTACAGGTTGCCGATCACCTTGTGATCGGTGGTGGTGATCCACCGCAGCAGGGCCTGTCCGGGTCGTCCGGGTCCCGGACTCGTCCGACGCACCCGCGCCCCGCGCGGCCCCCGCGCCCTCCTTCTGCCCACCGTCATGCGCCGCGGGTACCCGGCGAGGTCTCGCTCAAGCCGCCGCCACTGACGGCCCGTCGGGCTGCGCCCGGCCGGTCGGGCCGCGATGATGTACGCGGGCTGGTTTCACGCGCCCGCGCCCGGTCACCCGCGGCACCGGAAGGAGGCGCCGTCACCATGTCACGCCGAAGGACGCGCCCGTCGTGGGCCGTTGAACTCTACCGGCGGGGCAGGCGGCTGGAACTCATGCACCGGGCGCTGGGGTTCGCCACTCTGGCGCTGATCACCCTGGCTCCGCTGCTGATCGTCGTCGCCGCGGCGGACCCCCTGCGCCACAGCGGGTTCGCGCTCTGGCTGGTGGACGGCATGGACCTGTCCGGCCGGTCGGCCGAGGTGCTCTCCGACGTCTTCAGCCCGCCGCGCGAGGTGACCGGCACCACCAGCGTGTGGGGCGCGGTCCTGCTCGCGGTGTTCGGTCTGTCCTTCGCCGCCGGCGTGCAGAACGCCTACGAGCGGGTGTGGCGGCTGCCCGCCGGGCCGTGGCACCGGATCTGGCGGCAGGCCGTCTGGCTGGGCGTCCTCATGGTCTACCTGTACGTCCAGGTGCAGACCCGCACCGTGCTCGCCGGGAACTACCGCATGCTGCTGAGCGTGGCGATCGGTGTGCTGTTCTTCTGGTGGGGGCCGCACTTCCTCCTCGGCCACCAGGTGCGATGGCGGCTGCTGCTGCCCGGTGCCGTGGCCACCATGGCCGGTTTGGTGGGCCTGCGGGCCTTCTCCTACCTGGTGTTCACCCCGCTCATCGTCACCAACGCGGTCAGCTACGGCTCCATCGGCACCATCCTGGTGGTGGAGTCGTGGCTCATCGGCGCCGGGTTCGTCGTCTACGGCGGCGCGCTGGTCGGTCATGTCTTCTGCGACCGGACGGGACACCTGCTGAAGCACGGGAAGCCTCCCGAGGAGCTCGGAGAACCCGGAGAACCCGGAGAACCCGGGGCAGTCAGGGAGCCCCAGGAACCAGGTGAGCTGGAGGAACCAGGGGGACCAGAGGAACCACAAGACCCGGAGGAGCCCCCACAGCGGACGCGTGGATGAAGGGTGTGCGGGGCACTCGGGCCAGGAGACGCGAACCGCGCCCGCCCCGCCCCGCCCCCGGACCTCACCGGGTCCCGTCCATCCGCACGCCATCGGAGAGGAAGCCCGCCATGACGGCCGCAGAGCGGTCCTACGACGACGAGGGCACCGTGCCCCTCGGCGGGTACGCCGTGCTCGCGGCGACCTTCGCGACGGGTGCGGCACTGTTCGCCGTGGGGGCCCGGCGGAGCGGCGTACGCCTGCCCGACCAGGTTCCGCCGTGGGACGTGGCGCTGCTGGGCGCGGCCACGTTCAAGGCGTCCCGGCTGCTGACCAAGGACAAGGTCACCAGCTTTCTGCGCGCCCCGTTCACCCGTCGCCAGGCCGACACCACGGCGGGCGAGGTCATGGACGAGCCGCGCGGCGACGGAGTCGTCCGGCGCGCCGTCGGTGATCTGGTGTCGTGCCCGTTCTGCGTCTCCGTCTGGGTGGCCGCCACGCTGGCCGGGGGCTACGCCTGCGCACCCCGGGCCGCCCGACTGGTGTGCGCGGGGCTGGGTGCGGTGACGGTGGCGGACTGGCTCCAGTACGCCTGGAGTCTTACGGAGCGGAAGGCCGAGGACTGAGCCGGGCGTGGGGGCCGAGGACTGAGCCGTGGGTACGGGCCGAGGACTGAGCCGGGCGTGAGGGCCGGGGAGCTGAGCGCGGTGACCGAGCTGGCGGTGCTGGTGGGGTTGCAGGCGTCGGGCAAGTCCACGTTCTACCGCTCCCGGCTCGCGGACCGCTTCGAGCTGGTGAGCAAGGACCTGTTCCCCCGTGGCGCGCGCCGCAAGCAGGCCCGGCAGATGCGGCTGGTCGAAGGGGCCCTGGCCGCCGGCCGCTCGGTGGCCGTCGACAACAACAACCCCTCCCCGGAGGAGTGGCGCCCTCTGGTGGACGCCGGGCACGCACACGGCGCCACGGTCATCGCCTACTGGTTCCCGCCGGACCTGGCGGGTTCGCTGCGCCGCAACGCCCTGCGCACGGGCCGCGAACGGGTCCCGGACGTCGGCATCCACGCGACGCACGGACGGCTGCGCCGCCCCGCGCCCGGCGACGGCTTCGACGCGGTGTACGGCGTGCGGTTCGACGGCCACGGTGGGTTCGAGGTCCGGCGGCTCGCCTGACGACCATCGCGTGCCGGCAGCCGGACCCGCCCATATTCATGTCTGTGAATATGAATCATCTACTCGTCTATTGACGCGTTCACGGCACGCTTACCGTGCGGAGAAAGCGCTTTCCCCCCACTCTCGCAAGGCCCGGCCACCCGGCCCCCTTCAAGGGCCGAACCGCCATTCTGGAGACGAGAACGATGCAGCTCAGACCCGTCATCGCGTCCGCCGGCCTGCTGGCCGGCGCGCTCGTCGCACTGTCCGGCGGCACGGCGACACTGAAGGTGCGCATCGCCAACGGAACCACCACCGCACGGCCGGCGGACGTCATCGTGAACGGTTCGACGGCCACGAACGCGACGTTCGCGGGCACCGGCGCCTGGAACACCTGGGCGACGCAGACACTGACCGTGCCGGTGAAGGCGGGCAGCAACACCGTCCGGTTCAGCCCGACCACCTCCGGCGGCCTGCCCAACATCGACTACCTCGACGTCGACGTGTCCGGCGACAGCACGACGCCACCGGCGAGCGGCGCGTTGTACGTGGCCCCGAACGGCAGTGACGGCGCGGCCGGAACGCAGTCGAACCCGACGACGCTCGCCTCGGCGATCAGCCGCGTCGCTCCCGGCGGCACGATCTACCTGCGCGGCGGGACGTACAACTACTCGTCGACGATCACCATCCCGCAGGGCCAGGACGGGACCTCCAGTGCCCGTACCACCCTGTCCGCCTACCCGGGCGAGACTCCGGTGCTGAACTTCTCGGCCCAGAGCGAGAGTTCGTCCAACCGCGGGATCCAGCTCTTCGCCTCGTACTGGCACCTGTACGGCCTGACCGTCGAGCACGCCGACGACAACGGGATCTACGTCGGCGGCAGCAACAACGTCATCGAGCGCGCGGTGACGGCGTACAACCACGACACGGGGCTCCAGCTCGGCCGGATGGCCTCCAGCACCCCCAGCAGCCAGTGGCCGTCGAACAACCTGGTCCTGAGCTCGGAGTCGCACGACAACGAGGACTCCGGCGGCGAGAACGCCGACGGGTTCGCCGCCAAGCTCACCACCGGCACCGGGAACGTGTTCCGCTACGACGTCTCCCACAACAACATCGACGACGGCTGGGACCTCTACACCAAGTCCGACACGGGCGCCATCGGCCCGGTGACCATCGAGTACTCCCTGTCCTACAACAACGGCACCCTCACCGACGGCACCCAGAACACCAGCGGTGACCGCAACGGCTACAAGCTCGGCGGCGAGAAGATCGCGGTCAACCATGTCGTCCGGCACAACATCGCCTTCCACAACGGCCATGACGGGTTCACCTACAGCAGCAACCCCGGCGACATGACCGTCACCGACAACGTCGGCATCGACAACGCCGAGCGCAACTTCCACTGGGAGAGCGGCAACTCCGTGTTCCGGAACGACACCTCGTGCCGGTTCGGCGTCAGCGGCACCAACGACAAGGTCGTGGGCAGCACCGACAGCTCGGACCAGTTCTGGACCGGCTCCAACGGCTCCCGGTGCTCCTCGTACTCCGGCGCCCTGGCGTGGTCCTACGCCTCCGACGGCCATCTCGTGGTGACCTTCGGCGGCAAGCAGGTCACGCCGTAGCGCACCGCGCCGCCTTCCCGGCCGGCCCCGACCGTCACCTTCGGTCGGGGCCGGCCTCGCTCTGTCCGCGCTCTGGTCACGGCGGCGGTGGTGCGCTATACCTTCTCCGCGTGATTGATCCTGCTCGATTCCTCGTTGAATCGAGCAAGTTCAAGCAATCTCGCCGAGATCAGGTGATCAGAGGCGAGCATCCGCCGCCCGACGTGTGCGAAGGGACCGACATGACCGCTCCACCCCGCAGACGCAAGGCCTTCCGTTCCCAAGGACCCCAAAAACCCCGAGGACCCCGTGGATCCCGAGGTGTCCGAGGGGTGGTCCTCGCCGCCGCGGCCGTGTTCGCGGTGCTCGCGGCCACGGTCGCGCCGTCTCCCCCGGCCCGGGCCGCGACCGCCACCACCGAGGGGACCGAGACCGTCATCGGCGCGGTCACCGGCTTCTCGCACTCCGGCGCCTCCTTCACCTTCACGGCGGGCACGGCGAAGGCCCGGGTCGGCTTCGTCTCCGCCGACACCTTCCGTATCGAGGTGGCACCCGACGGCACGTTCACCGACCCCGTCGGCGACGACATCGTGCTGCCCCAGGGCAAGCCGCCCGCCACCCGCTGGGCCGACCGCGGCGACCGCTACGAGCTGTCCACGGACAAGGTGACCCTGCGGGTGTACAAGGCACCACTGCGCTTCGCCCTGTACCGCGTCGACGGCACCCGGCTGTGGGAGGAGACCCGCGGCATCAGCTGGAACGGCACCTCCACCACCCAGACCCTGGCGCGCGGCGCCGACGAGCAGTTCTACGGCACCGGCGAGCAGAACGGCAGCGGCAACACCTCGCACCGCGGCAAGACCCTCAAGGTCGGCGTCGACTACGACTGGGACGAGGGCGGCCACCCCAACTCGGTGCCGTTCTACCTGTCTTCGGCCGGGTACGGCGTCTACCGCAACACCTACGCCCCCGGCACCTACGCCTTCACCGACCCGGTCACCACCACCGAGCAGGAGAACCGGTTCGACGCCTACTACTTCGCCGGTGACAGCGCCAAGGACGTCATCGGCCAGTACACGGAGCTCACCGGCCGCCCGATGCTGCCGCCGATCTACGGCCTGGAGATCGGCGACTCCGACTGCTACCTGCACAACGCCAACCGCGGCGAGCGCCACACCCTGGACGCCCTGAAGGTCGCCGACGACTACGTCGAGAACGACATGCCGCTGGGCTGGATGCTCGTCAACGACGGCTACGGCTGCGGCTACGAGAACCTCGCCGAGACCGCCGAGGGCCTCGTCGACCGCAAGATGCAGATGGGTCTGTGGACCGAGGACGGCCTGGACAAGCTGGCCGACCAGGTCAAGGCGGGTCAGCGGGTGGCGAAACTGGACGTGGCCTGGGTGGGCGACGGCTACAAGTTCGCCCTGGACGGCTGCAAGGCGGCGTACCAGGGCATCGAGGACAACAGCGACGCGCGCGGCTTCACCTGGGCGCCGGAGAGCTGGTCCGGCGCGCAGCGCTGCGGTGTGCAGTGGAGCGGCGACCAGTCGGGCAGCTGGGACTACATCCGCTGGCAGATACCCACGTACGCCGGGGCCACCATGTCGGGCCTGGCCTACACGACCGGTGACGTGGACGGCATCTTCGGCGGCAGCGCCAAGACGTACACCCGCGATCTGCAGTGGAAGGCGTTCCTGCCGACCGTGATGACCATGGACGGCTGGGCCGCCAAGGACAAGCAGCCGTACCAGTACGGGGAGCCGTACACCAGCATCAACCGCAAGTACCTCAAGCTGAAGGAATCGCTGCTGCCGTACATGTACACGTACGCGGCCCAGGCCCACCGCACCGGCGTCGGCCCGGTGCGGCCGCTGGCGCTGGAGTACCCCGATGACGCCAAGGCGGCCGGTGACGCAGCCAAGTACGAGTTCCTGACCGGCGAGGACTTCCTGGTGGCGCCCGTCTACAGCGACACCGCCGTGCGCGACGGCATCTATCTGCCCAAGGGCGACTGGATCGACTACTGGTCCGGCCGGATCTACCACGGCCCGACGACCGTCGACGGCTACCAGGCCCCCCTGGACACCCTGCCGCTGTTCGTCAAGGCGGGCGCGTCGGTCCCGATGTGGCCGGGTGTCAGGTCCTACCAGGACCGCACCGCGAACTCCCCGCTCGCCTGGGACGTCTACCCGCAGGGCAGCACCTCCTTCACCCTGTACGAGGACGACGGGGTGACCCGGCAGCACCGGGACGGTGCGTACGCCGAGCAGCAGGTGGCGGTGACCGCCCCGGACCACGGGGCGGGAGCGGTGCGCATCGCCGTGGGCGCCGAGAACGGTGACTTCGTCGGCCAGCAGAAGAGCCGCCCGTACCGGTTCACCGTGCACACCGGTTCCTCGCCCCGGCAGGTGCGCCTGGACAGCGGCGCGCTGCCCCGGTTCACCTCCAGGGCCGCCTTCGACGTGGCCGCGGAGGGCTGGTGGTACGACGCCTCCGACCGGGCCGGGGTCGTCCAGGTCAAGACGCGGGCCGTGAGCACCGCGCGGGCCTTCCGGATCGACCTCGACGCGGCGAGCGCGGTGGGCGGCAAGGTGCCCGGGGCGACCGGCACGGTCGCGCTCACGCCTCCGCAGGAACTCGGTGCCGGCGTGTCCGGAAAGGTCACGGTGGACTTCACCGCCGGCCGGACCGGGGCGGACACCGCCGAGCTCTCCCTGGCCGCCCCCGAGGGCTGGACCGTCTCACCGGCACGGTCCGTCGGCGGCCTCGAACCGGGTCAGCGGGCGAGCGCGGAGTTCACCGTGACCCCGCCGGCCGACGCGCAGCCCGGCGAGGCCGTTCTCACCGGCACGGCTCGCTACCGGGCGGCGGGAGAGGACCTTGTCGCCGCGCAACGGGCCGCGCTGCGCACCATGCCGGCCCCTCCCGAGGGGGAGACCTGGGCCAGTGATCTGCCCTGGCTGAACGCCACCAACGGCTGGGGGCCGCCCGAACGCGACCGCAGCAACGGGGAGTCGGCCGCAGGCGACGGCCATCCGCTCACCCTCAATGGCACCGCCTACACCAAGGGCATCGGCGCGCACGCGAACTCCGACATCGAGTTCTGGCTCGGCGGACAGTGCTCCTCGCTCACCGCCACCGTCGGCATCGACGACGAGATCAACGGCTACGGCGGCGTGTCCTTCTCGGTCGTCGCCGACGGCAGGACGCTGTGGTCCTCCCCCACCGTCAGCGGAAAGTCCGACCCGGTTCCGGTGAATGTGCCGCTGACCGGGGCCAGGCACGTCCATCTGGTGGTCACCGACACCGACGGCACGAAGTCCGGTGACCACGGCGACTGGGCGGACGCGAAGTTCCACTGCGCCTGACGCGCGGACGCGCCCGATCCACCGGTTCGGCGTCCCGGTCCCAGGGGGTGTCTCGTCGGTCAGGCCGGATCAAAAAGCGGTGCCGGCCACCGCGAGCCCGGCATGATCGGCGAGACACCCCCTACGGCCTCTCGCGCCGTGGGGCCGGGGCGCCGGCCGGTGCGGTGCTCGCCCGGACGACGAGCCGCGGCTCCACCGACGCCGGTTCCGGCAGCGCGCCGGGGTCGGCGACGTGCCGCAGCAGGTGGGCCACGGCGAGCGCGCCCATCTGCCCGAACGGCTGGGCGACCGTGGTCAGCGACGGCGAGCAGTACTCGGCCAGCTCGATGTCGTCCACGCCGACCACGGAGATGTCCTCCGGCACCCGCCGACCCTGCTCGTGCAGGGCCCTGATCACACCGAACGCCATCTCGTCGCTGGCGACGAACACCGCCGTCACCTCCGGGATCCGGGCCAGGACCAGTCCGCCCCGGTACCCCGAGGCGGGCGACCAGTCGCCCTCCAGGGGTGGCGGCACCGGCCGGCCGGCCTCCTCGAGCGTGGCGCGCCAGCCGTCGCGCCGGGCCGCCGCCTCCAGCCACTCCTCGGGACCGGCGAGGTGCCAGACCGTCTCGTGGCCCAGGTCCAGCAGATGACGGGTGGCCAGCCGGGCTGCCAGCGCCTGGTCGACGGCCACCACCTCGGTGGCGTCGGTGCGCGACCCGTCGATGGTGATGGTGGGGACGGCCCGGGTGAACTGCTCGATCCGCGGACTGCTGTGGGTCAGCGGCACCGACAGGATGATCCCCTCGACGCCCTGGTCGGCCAGCCGGGACAGCGCGGCCTCGATGGCGGAGGTGTCGAGCGAGGCGGTGGTCGCGGTGCTGACCGTGTACCCGGCGGCCTGGGCCGCGTGCTCGATGCCGGAGGTGACCGCGGCACGGGAGTAGAAGGTGGTCCGGAGGGTCACCACGCCGATCGTGCGACTGCGTCCCGAGGAGAGCATGCGGGCCGCGTTGTTGCGCCGGTAGCCGAGCTGCTCGACCGCGGCCAGGACCGTGGCCCGTGTCTTCTCCCGCACGTTGGGGTGCCCGGACAGCACGCGTGACACGGTCTGCGCCGACACTCCGGCGACCCGCGCCACATCGGTCATCCCCGGCGGCCGCCCCTCGGCGCCCTTCTGCTTCGCCATGGGTTCCTTCCTCGTACCGGGCTCGATGATATCGCCCACAACCGGATGCATCCGCTGCTTCCCTCGGGCTCCGTCCTGCCTGCGCTCCATCTGTTGGCATCGATAACATCCTCTGCCATAGTTGCGCCCGTCGGCCCGCGCCCAGCATCCAGGAGGAGCCGTGAAGAGCCACGTCCGTCGGCGGGACGGCATCGATCACATCCCGGAGTTCCCCACGGATCCTTCGGGGACCACGGAAAGGGCCGCGGTCCCCGCACAGTCCCTGCTGACCTGCTCCGGCGGCACGCTGCTGCGCGCCGGACGGCCGCACCGGGTGCTGTCCGGTTCACTGCACTACTTCCGCGTCCATCCCGAGCAGTGGGCCGACCGGTTGCGGCGGCTGGCGGCGCTCGGCCTGAACACCGTGGACACCTACGTCCCGTGGAACTTCCACGAGCGCTCCGCGGGTGACGTGCGCTTCGACGGCCCGCGCGACCTGACGCGCTTCGTCCGGCTGGCGCAGGAGACGGGACTGGACGTCGTCGTGCGCCCGGGACCGTACATCTGCGCCGAGTGGGACAACGGCGGGCTGCCCGCCTGGCTGACCGGCACCCCGGGCATGCTGCTACGCACCTGCCACGGCCCGTTCCTGGACGCGGTGGGGCGCTGGTTCGACGCGCTGATCCCGCGCGTCGCCGAGCTCCAGGCCGGCCGGGGCGGACCGGTCGTGGCCGTGCAGATCGAGAACGAGTACGGCAGTTACGGCGACGACCACGCCTACGTCCGCTGGGTGCGCGACGCCCTCGTCGAGCGCGGTATCACCGAGCTGCTGTACACGGCCGACGGGCCGACGCCGCTGATGCAGGACGGCGGGACCGTGCCCGGGGAGTTCGCCGCGGCCACGCTCGGCTCACGCCCGGCCGAGGCGGCGGCGCTGCTGCGCTCGCGCCGCCCGCACGAGCCGTTCTTCTGCGCGGAGTTCTGGAACGGCTGGTTCGACCACTGGGGCGAGAAGCACCACGTCCGGTCCGCCGCGGGCGCGGCCGAGACCGTGCGCCAGATCCTCGACGCGGGCGGCTCGGTGAGCCTGTACATGGCGCACGGCGGCACCAACTTCGGGCTGTGGGCGGGCGCCAACCACGACGGTGAACGCCTTCAGCCGACCGTGACCAGCTACGACTCGGACGCGCCGGTCGCCGAACACGGCGCGCTCACCCCGAAGTTCTTCGCCCTGCGGGAGAAACTGGCCGCGTACGGCGGCCCGGAGGCGAGGATCCCCGCGCCACCGGCCGATCCGCCGCTGCTGGCGCCCCGCACCCTCGACGTCACCCGGCGGGCCGCACTGCTGCCCGCGCTGCGCTCGGCCGCAGAGCCGGTCCGGGCTCCTGTGCCGCTGAGCTTCGAGGAGCTCGGCCAGGCCTCCGGTCTGGTCCTCTACGCCGCCGAACCGCTGCTGCCGCCGGGCCGCCACGAGCTGACCGTCACGGGCCTGCACGACCGCGCCCAGGTGTTCGTCGACGGCGCCCCCGTCGCCGTACTGGACCGGGAGACCGCGTCGTTCACCGTGCCCGGCGCGGGCGCCCGCGTCCGGCTGGAGGTGCTGGTGGAGAACCAGGGCCGGATCAACTACGGCCCGTTGCTCGGGCAGGGCAAGGGCATCCTCGGCGGGGTGCGCGTGGACCGCCGGCTGGTGCACGGCTGGAGCATGTACCGGCTGCCGCTGGACGAGTGGGGGCCGCAGGACACCGCCCGCGCCGCGGCGGCGGCACCCCCCGGCGGCGGCGCGGGCTTCGCCACCGCCCGGCTGGCGGTGGCCGAGCCGGCCGACACCTTCCTGGCCCTGCCCGGCTTCGGCAAGGGCTTCGTGTGGGTCAACGACACCCTGCTCGGCCGCTACTGGGAGATCGGTCCGCAGCGCACGCTCTACGTGCCCGGCCCGCTGCTGCGCGCCGGTGACAACACACTCACCGTCCTGGAGCTCGAACGGTTCGGCGACCGCCTCGCCCTGCGCGACCGGCCCGTCCTCGGACCGCCCGAGGAGTACGTCGAGACCTTCGACTGACACCCCGCACCCCACAGGAACCGCACAGGCACCACACCCAGGGGGCGGCGCATCCCGGCGCCACCCGTCACGAGTAAGGAGCACCTGTGTCAACTCCACTGTCAACTCCACGGAGAAGACTGGCCGGAGCGCTGGTCGCCGCGGTCGTCGCCACGGCACCGGCCGTGCTCGGCGGCGGTGCGGCGGCCGCCGCGCCCGCGACGCCCGACGCCGACCCCACATACACCGTCACCGTCGACGCGAAGGGTTCCTGGACCCATCCGGACGACACCCCGGCCGCCCCGTACATCGACAAGGACGGCACCTTCCACTTCCAGCAGTCCCACGCCCTCTACGGCGCGAACGACAGCCGCCAGTGGACCTTCTTCACCGGCAAGGACTTCGACACCGCCGCCCGTGACGGCCGCCTGAGCGACGCGGTGAACCCGGCCGACCCCGAGGACCGGAACAACGACACCACCTCGCGGTGCAACAACAGCCCCACCGGCCTGACGGCCACCTACGCCCCGGCCGGTTCGGGCTACGCGCAGAAGAACTACTGCGACCTGGCGGGTGTGTGGGTCGACCCGGACACCGGCGACTGGTACGGCCTGGTGCACAACGAGTTCACCCCGCAGCCGTTCGGCGACGGGCTCCACTACGACGCCATCGACTACGCCGTCTCGAAGGACCAGGGCCGGACCTGGGCCATCAAGGACCACGTGATCACCTCGCCGTACAGCACGCGGCGCGGCGACACCACCGCGTTCCCGCAGCAGACGTACCACTACGGCGACGGCGACCCGCGCCTGTTCGTGGACACCGCCTCCGGCTATTTCTACGTCTTCTACGGCTCGCGGATCGTGGAGAAGGGCGGCGGCTGGAAGGCCTTCCACGCGCATGTGGCCCGCGCCCCGATCTCCGGGAAGATGGCGCCGGGTTCGTGGCGGAAGTGGTACGACGGCTCCTGGTCGCAGCCCGGCACGGGCGGCGAGGAGAGCAACATGGTGCCCGCCGACGCCACGCATCCCACCGGCTACACCCCGCCGGAGCAGGAGTACGACCCGGCGAACAGCGGCACGGTGAGCCAGCAGGTGGCCGCGGGCAAGATGCCCCCGACCTCGCCCCTGTTCGTCATGGACATCACCTACGACGCCCATCTGGGGCTGTACATCGGCGAGCCGCAGGCCGTGGACCAGAGCGGGAACGCTCCGCAGCAGTTCTACGCCACCGACGACCTCGCCACGCAGAAGTGGCGGCTGATCGGCGACACGGGCGGCCACACCAACGCCTCCTGGTACCGCTGGTTCCTGGACCCCGCCAACCGGACCTCCTCCACCATCGTGGGCAGGTCGTTCCGCTCGTACTGCTCCTTCGGCTGCTCGGGCGGCTCGGCGAGCGAGTACGTCGACGTCACGATCGGCACCTCCGCGCCCGCCACGCCGGTCGACCCGCGCCGGACGTACCGCATCACCAGCGGCGGCGGCCGCGTCCTCGCCCAGGTCCCCGGCGGCTCCGCCACCACCTCCACGGCCAGGGCCACCGGTTCCGCCCTGCAGTCCTGGATCTTCACCGGCAACGGCGACGGCTCGTACCGCATCGCCAACGCCGCCACCGGCGGCCTCCTGGGCGTCGGCTCCTCCGCCACCGCGCAGCGCGCCTGGGGCACCGGGCCCACCGTGACCGCCGCCCACACCGGCGGGCCCTCCGTCGGTCAGCAGTGGTGGGTGATCCCCGGCACCACCGCCGACGGCACTCCCACCGGAACGTACCGGCTGGTCAACCGCTACAGCGGCCTGGTGATCGGGCTGTCCGCCGACGCACGGCGGCTCGCCGAGACCACACCGGCCCGCTACTGGAGCGACACCAGCGGCAACCGCGTCGGAGGAGCACGCACCGCGGCCGAACAGACGCTGACCCTCACCCCCACCGGCCGGGCAGCCGCCTCACCCCACGACTGACGCCTCCCTGCCCTCCCCCGCCCTTCGCCCTGCTGCGTCAGCCGCGCAGCAGGGCGAGCTGGTGTCGTACCGCGGCACCGACCCGGGGTTCGTCGTCGGAGGCGAGGAGGTCGAGCAGGGCACCGCGGAGCACCGCCAGGGCCAGCGTGCGGCGGACGGCACCGGTCTCGGAGTCCCGCTCCGGCCGCGGCTGGCAGGCGGCCAGGACCGCGAGCCAGTCGTCGACGGTGGCACGGGCGAACCCGGCCCACGCCCCGTCGGGCTCGACGAGGGACCGGGCGTACGCCTCGGCCCACAGCCGCAGCAGCGGGCGGTGCTCCTCGGCGGCGAGCCACGCCCACACCCGTTCGACCGCCGGAACCAGTCCGATGGGCTGCCCGGACCGGTCGGGCTGCCCGCCGTGCCCGAGGCGGTCCAGGATCGCCAGCTCGTCGGTACGGGCGCGCGCCAGCAGCGCCCGCACCAGACCGTCCTTGTTGCCGAAGAGGAACATCAGGACCCGGGGGCTGGAGCCGATGGCCGTGGCCAGCGGGCGCAGCGACAGATCGGCCAGGCCGTGCGCGAGTGCGTATCGGTAGGCGGCCTCCAGCAGTTCGACCTGCCGGGCGGACGGGGCTGTCGTTTCCTCGGGCATGGGGCTAGCGTAGCGTTACTGAAACAGTTGTGTCAGTGGGTGGAGGGAAGCGACCATGCCGCAGCAGGACCACCGGGCGCACGTCACCGTGCGCCGCGCCGACCGTCCCGGCGACCTGGGCTGGGTGGTGATGGCGCACGGTGAGGTCTACGACGAGCAGTTCGGCTGGAACACCGACTTCGAGGTCCTGGTGGCCCGGATCGTCGCCGACTACGCCGCCGGGCACGACCCGGCCAGGGAGGCCGGCTGGATCGCCGAGGTCGGCGGCGAACGCGCGGGATGCGTCTTCCTGGTGGCCGGTGACGAGCCGGGCGTGGCCAAGCTGCGCATTCTGCTCGTCACCCCGGCCGCCAGGGGCCTGGGTGTGGGCAGCCGCCTGGTCGGGGAGTGCCTGGCCTTCGCCCGCGAGGCCGGCTACCGGCAGGTGACGCTGTGGACCAACGACGTGCTGGTGTCCGCGCGCAGGATCTACCAGGGCCACGGCTTCACTCTCGTCGACGAGGAACCCCATCACAGCTTCGGTCACGACCTCGTCGGCCAGAACTGGACCCTCGACCTGCACGCCGGCCCGGCGGGGGACGCGGCGGGCCCGCTCGGTGACGGCGCTCGCGGGAGCACACTGGAGGTGAGCGCCGGGCACGGCGGCGACGGGTCTCACCGCGGCGTCGGCCGGTGACGCGGCTCGGCGCGGCGTCAGGAGGACACCGTGGAGTTCGACGTGATCGTGGAGATCCCCCAGGGGTCCCGCAACAAGTACGAGATGGACCACGAACTGCACCGCATCCGGCTGGACCGGCTGCTGTTCACCTCCACCAAGTACCCGGCCGACTACGGCTACATCGACCACACCCTGGGACGGGACGGCGATCCTCTCGACGCCCTGGTGATCGTCGGCGAGCCGACGTTCCCCGGGTGCACCATCGAGTGCCGGGCCGTGGGCATGTTCTGCATGAAGGACGAGCAGGGCCCGGACGAGAAGATCCTCTGTGTGCCCGCGCACGACCCCCGGTTCGCGCGCCTGCAGGACATCGGTGACGTCCCCGACTTCGACCGGCTGGAGATCACCCACTTCTTCGAGGTGTACAAGGACCTGGAACCCGGCAAGAGCGTCGAGGGCTCCCACTGGGAGGGTCGGGAACAGGCGTACGCCCAGATCGATGCCTCACGCGCCCGGGCCGGCGGGACCTCCACGTGATCACCTGACCGGGCTCAGGTCCCGGACCGCCGCCCGGTGCGGCCCTTGTCCAGGAAGCGCCGCAGCCGCGCCTCCGTCCAGGTGTTGATGACGTCGTCCTTGGTGAGCCAGCCGCGCTGGGCCGTGCCCACGCCGTAGCGCATGTTCGCCAGGTGCAGAGTGGAGTGGGCGTCACTGTCGACGGCGAACTTCACCCCGTGCCGCCTGGCCCGCAGGATGTCCTCGTCGCGCAGGTCGAGGCGGTCCGGGTGGGCGTTGATCTCCAGCGCCGTGCCGGTGCGCGCGCACGCGGCGAAGACCTCGTCCAGATCGGCGTCGAGGCCCGGCCGCTTGCCGATGATCCGGGTGGTGGGGTGGCCGATGATGTTGACGTACGGGTTCTCGCAGGCGCGCACCAGCCGTCGGGTCAGCTGCTCTCGGCCCTGGTTGAAGTGCGAGTGCACCGAGGCGACGCCCAGATCGAAGCCGGCCAGGAACTCCTGCGGCCAGTCCACCTCCCCCTCGGGGTCGATGTTCAGCTCCGCCCCGTGCAACAGCCGCATGCCGCCGCCCCGGCTGCGCCGGCCGCGCTTGCCGTAGGCACCGTCGAGTTCGCGGACCTGCTCGCGCTGGGCGAGCATCCGCTCGTCGGTCATGCGCTGCATGTACAGGGTGGGCCCGTGGTCGGTCACCGCGTAGTAGGCGTAGCCGCGTTCGGCGGCCGCCGCGACCATCTCCTCCAGCGGGGCCAGGCCGTCGGTGAGGTCGGTGTGGGTGTGCAGATCGCCCCGGATGTCGGACTCCTCGACCAGTTCGGGCAACTCGCCGTGGAGTCCGGCCTCGATCTCCCCGCGGTCCTCGCGCAGCGCCGGATGGATCCACGGCAGGCCGAGCCTCGCGTAGACCTCCTCCTCCGTCTCGGAGACGATCTTCTCGCCGCTCTCGGTGTCGAACAGCCCGTACTCGGACAGCTTCAGCTTCTGGTGCACGGCCAGTTCACGGGTGCGGATGTTGTGCGCCTTGGAGCCGGTGAAGTACTGCAGCGCCGCGCCCCACGAGTCCGGTGGTACGACGCGCAGGTCGACGGAGAGGCCCTTGGTGGTGCGGATCGAGGTCTTCTTCTCGCCGTGGGCGATGACCTCCGAGACGTACGGCAGCTCGGTGAGCGCCTGCATCAGCGGCTTGGGCCCGGTCGCGGCGGCGAGCACGTCGATGTCGCCGATCGTCTCGCGGAAGCGGCGCAGTGAACCAGCGTAGGCACACCGCCGGCAGCCGGTCACCCGGGACAGCTCGGCGACCACGTCGTCGGCGAGGTCCAGGGCCACGTCGAGCAGCACGCGGTCCTCGGAGGCCTGCAACAGCTCGATGCCGTGCAGGATGTTCTCCTCGGTCTTGGGCCCGAAGCCCTTCAGGTCACGCAGCCGCTCGGCGTGGATGGCGTCGGCCAGCTCGTCGACCGAGGAGATGCCCAGCTCCTCGTGCAGGACGCAGGCCTTCTTCGGGCCGAGGGTGGGGATCGCCGTCAGCCGCCGCACACCGGCGGGGATCTTCGCCCGGAGTTCCTCCACCGCGGACACCTTGCCGTCGCGGAAGTACTCGGCGATCTTCTCCGCGATCGACTTGCCGACGTTGGGGATCTCCTGCAGGCCCTTGACGTCGAGCGTGGAGACGTCGGCGTGGTAGCCGCCCACCGACCGGGCGGCCTTCTCGTAGACGCGCGCCTTGTACGCGTCTCCTCCGGTGATCGAGATCAGGTCCGCGTATTCGGCGAACAGCGCGGCGACCTCGTCGTTGGAACGAGCCACACCTCCAGCGTAGGCGGCCGCGGCCGGCCGCGCCGAGCGCCGGCGCGGCGCTCCGGGGACCGCGGTCGTATGCGGAGCGGCGAATCGGCATCCGGGATCTCAGGCCCGATGTGGATCACATGCACGGCAGGGCAACCCAAGGGCCGAAAAGCCCGTCAGTAATGAGCGTCGACAGTCATCCGGTCCAGGGAAGGTCCCCCCATGCCGCTGCGCACCCGAATAAGACGGCCCCGCCTCCTCATCGCCCTCGCGACGGCCGTCGCCCTGACCGCGGCCGTCGCTCTGATCGTGGCCCTGACGGTCACGACGTACGACCACACCTCGCCGCGCGCCGCCCGCAGCAAGGCATCCGGAACGGTGGCGGGCCCCGTCGACTGCCGCAAGGCGAAGTGCGTGGCCCTCACCTTCGACGGCGGCCCCAGTCTCACGACCCCCAGGCTGCTGGACATCCTGAAGCAGCAGCATCTGCACGCGACGTTCTTCGTGCAGGGCCGGGGCCACATCGCCGAGTACCCCGAGATCCTGCGCCGTATCGCCGACGAGGGGCACGAGATCGGCAACCACACCTGGACGCACCCGGTCCTCACGCAGATCGACGCGGACGACGCCCGTGCGGAACTGACGCACACTCAGGACGCCATCGAGAAGGTCACCGGCACCAAGCCCGTCCTGATGCGGCCGCCGCAGGGCCGCACCAGCCGCGAGGTGGCGCGGATCTGCAAGGACCTGGGGCTGGCGCAGGTGCTGTGGAGCGTCACGGCCAAGGACTACGAGACGACCGACACGGACCTGATCACCAAGCGGGTGCTCGAGCAGACCCACCGCGACGGCATCATCCTCCTGCACGACCTGCACAAGGGGACCGTGCCCGCCGTCCCCGGGATCGTCAAGGCGCTCGAGGACCGCGGCTACACCATCGTCACGGTGTCCCAACTGCTGGCCCCGGCCCAGCCCGAGCCGGGGATGGTCTACCGGCCCTGACCCTGCACGGCCTGCGGACGAGGCCGCCGTGCCGCCGTCGCCGTGACGCAGTCCGGCGTGTGTCAGGGGCAGCTGATCCTGGTGTCGCCCGGGTCGGTCCGGCAGACGTCGGCCCCGGCTCCGCCGTCGACCGTGTCGTTGCCTCCCACCCGGTCACGGGAGTTGAGGACGTCGCGGCCGGGGCCGCCCAGGATCGTGTCGGCGCCGGGGCCGCCGACGACGACGTCCGCGCCGTCCCCGGCGTAGTCATCGCCACGCCGGGACGGCTCGGGCAGACCTTGGCGACCCAGCTCGACCTCGTACGGTGCTCCCGGTGCGTGCCGGTCCGGGTCAGGCCCGCAGGTAAGTGAGGACGGCCAGGACCCTGCGGTGGGTCTGGTCCGTCGGCGGCAGGTCCAGCTTGGCGAGGATGTTGCCGATGTGCTTGCCGATCGCCGCTTCGGAAACCACCAGCTCCTTGGCGATCGCGCCGTTGGACTTGCCTTCGGCGATCAGTGCCAGCACCTCTCGTTCGCGCGGGGTGAGCTGCTCCAGCGGATCGCGGCGGCGACGCAGCAACTGGCGCACCACCTCGGGGTCGACCACCGTCCCACCGTCCGCCACCTTGTGCAGCGCCGCCACGAACTCCTCGACCTGGCCGACCCGGTCCTTGAGCAGATAGCCGACCCCCGATCCGTCGCCGGAGTCCAGGAGCTCCGCGGCGTATGTCCGTTGCACGTACTGGCTGAGGACCAGGACCGGGAGGGTGGGGCGCTTCCCCCGCAGCCGCACTGCCGCGTGCAGGCCCTCGTCCTGGAAGCCGGGCGGCATGCGCACGTCCGTCACCACGATGTCGGGGGCATGCTCCTCGACCGCGGCGACCAGGGCCTGCGCGTCCCCGACGGCCGACACCACCTCGTGGCCGAATCGGCCGAGCAGGCCGACGAGCCCTTCCCGCAGCAGCACGCTGTCTTCGGCCACCACTACGCGGAGCGATCGGCCGCCTTGGTCAACTCGCAAGGAAACTCCACACGCAACAGAGTCGGTCCACCCGGCGGACTGGTCAGGGCCAGTCTGCCATCGAGGACCGACACCCGGTCCGCGAGACCGGTGAGGCCGCTGCCCGCCGAGGCGTCCGCGCCGCCGCAGCCGTCGTCGCGCACTTCGAGGAACAGGAGTCCGTCGCGATGACCGCCGCTCACCCGCGCGCGCTCGGCCCCGCTGTGTTTGGCGACGTTGGCGAGTGCCTCGCAGACCACGAAGTACGCCGCGGATTCGACCGCCTGGGCCGGTCGGCCCGGCAGTTCGAGGTCGATGTCGACGGGGACCACGCAGCGGTCGGCGGCGTCGGCGACCGCAGCTTGAAGGCCGTAGTCCGTGAGGACCTTGGGGTGGATGCCGTGGATGAGCTCGCGTAGCTCCGCGAGCGCTTTGCCCGCCTCCTCGTGGGCCTTGGTGAGCTGGTCGGCGAGCGGGCCGGCAGGGGCGTCGAGGCGGGCCAGCCCGAGGGCCATCGTCAGGGCCACGAGGCGCTGTTGGGCGCCGTCGTGCAGATCGCGCTCGATGCGGCGCCGCTCCGCCTCGAAGGCGTCGACCAACCGGACGCGGGAGCGGGTCAGTTCGACCACCTTGGCGCTGAGCTCGCCCTCGGGGGAGGCGATCAGCAGCCGGGTCAGCTCGGCGCGGGCGCCCGCCGTGACGCCGAGCACGTAGGCGCACAGGGCCATCAGGAGCAGGCCCAGTACGGCGACGCCGAACGCGGTCGGCCATGTGGTGACCGTCCACTGTTTGAGCACCTTCGCCTCGTGGCCGTCGCCGACCGTGGCCATCAGCAGCGGGGTGGCGACCATGGACAGCGGGAAGAGCAGGGCGACCGTGATCGCCAGGGCGTCGACCGGCCACAGCAGCCCGGCGAACAACAGCGCGTACCCGAGCTCCCGCCAGGTGGTCTGCTCCCGCAGTCGGGTGACCAGCCAGGCCCACAGCCCCGGCGCGGCCGGCACCTGGTGCCGGCCGGACACCGGGGTGCGGTGGATCAGGCGCAGCCTGCGCCGCTCCACCTCGGCCACCGGGAGCCCGCTGAGGGCGACCAGGACGAGCAACGGCAGCCCCACCAGGACGATGGCGAGCGCACCGCAGAGCGTGGCCACTGCCACGATCCCCACCAGGGCGGCGGCGCCGGTCACCGCGCCGGTGAGCAGATACGCGGCGGAGCGCCAGGGCCAGGCCGACAACAGGAAGCCCGGCCGGGACATGGCCTGCCACACATTCCGAGGGTGCATGAGCATGACCGTAAGCGGCCCGACCGGCCCGGTGCCATCGGTCCGGACTCCGTATCGGGGGTAGGGCCGGCCCTACCCCAGGTCTCGCTCTGGCCGTACTGCGTCACGAGGGGCTTGCGCGGTTCGGTGGAGACACCGACGAGCCGACGGACCGAGGAGCAGGTGCTGATGGGTGGACACATGACGAACGACGCGATCGGATTGCGCGACGTGACCCGGCGGTACGACTCGGGCCGTACTCACGTCACCGCCCTCGACGAGGTATCGCTCGCCTTCCCGAGGGGGACCTTCACCGCCGTGATGGGCCCGTCCGGGTCCGGCAAGTCGACCCTGCTGCAGTGCGCCGCGGGCCTGGACCGGCCCACGTCCGGCTCGGTCACCGTGGGCGGCACCGAGCTGACCGGGCTGAGCGAGACCAAGCTGACCCTGCTGCGCCGCGAGCACATCGGGTTTGTGTTCCAGGCGTTCAACCTGCTGCCCTCGCTGACCGCCGAGCAGAACGTGGCCCTGCCGCTGCGGCTGGCCGGCCGCCGCCCGAAGAAGGCCCAGGTGCGCGAGGTGCTCGCACAGGTCGGACTCGGCGACCGTGCGCGCCATCGACCGACGGAGATGTCCGGCGGCCAGCAGCAGCGAGTTGCCCTGGCCCGCGCTCTGATCACCCGCCCCGAAGTGCTGTTCGGCGACGAGCCGACCGGCGCACTCGACTCGCAGACCAGCCACGAGGTGCTGACCCTGCTGCGCGGCATGGTCGACCGGGACGGCCAGACGATCGTCATGGTCACCCACGACCCCGTCGCCGCCTCCTACGCCGACCGCGTCGTCTTCCTCGTCGACGGCCGTGTCAACGGTGAGCTGATCGGCGCCTGCGCCGAGGACATCGCGGCGCGCATGACCAAGCTCGAGGCGGTGCCGTGCTGAGCACCACGCTGCGCGCCCTGCGCACCCGCTGGGTCACCTTCGTCGGTAGTTTCGTCGCCCTCTCCCTGGGCGTGGCGCTGCTCGCCGTGATGGGACTGGCCCTGGCGTCCTCGCTGGACGCACCCGACCGGGGGCCGGAGCGGTTCGCCGCCGCGCCGGTCGTCGTCAAGGGCCAGGACACCCTCGACGTGCCCACCTCGATCGGCGACCGCACCCGGAAGCTCGCGCAGCCACGAACCGTGCCCGACGCCACGGTCGCGAGGCTGCGCGGCCTCGGGACCGTCGTCGAGGACCGGTCGTTCGCCGTGCGGGCCGAGGGCGGTCCCGCCGATCTGGTGGGCCATCCCTGGTCCACCGCGGCCTTCGCGCCGTACGAGCTCGACGCTGGACGCGCACCCGAGGCCGCTGACGAGGTTGTCGTCAGCGGTGACTGGGCCCGTCCGGGCACCCGGGTGCGGACCGACGGCGGCACCGTGCGCGTCGTCGGCACCGTGCGCGGGCTCGGCTTCGAGAACGCCGTGTTCTACACCGACGCCCGCGCCGCCGAACTGTCGCCGCGCAGTCTCCAGCTCGTGGTCGACGCCGATGCGGCGGCCGTGCGCGAGGCGGTGCGCGGCAGCGAGGGCGTGCAGGTTCTCACCGGGGACGCGCGCCGGTACGCCGACGCCGACCCCGACCGGGACAGCGAAGCCCTCACCGCGATGAACGCCATGTTCGGCACGGCCGGCGGCGTCACCGCCTTCGTGTCGGTGTTCGTGGTGGCCTCGACCTTCGCGTTCGCGGTGGCCCAGCGGCGCCGCGAGTTCGGGCTGCTGCGCACCGCCGGGGCGACCCCGGGGCAGATCCGCCGCATGGTCGTCCACGAGGCGCTCGCGGTCGGTGTGCTCGCCTCGGCCGCCGGCTGTGTGCTCGGTTCCTACGGGGCACCCGAGCTGGCCGAGTGGGCGGTCGACGAGAGCCTCGCGCCCCGCTGGTTCACCATCGGCGACTACACCTGGCCCTACCACATGGCTTTCTGGACGGGCCTGTTCGTGGCCCTGTGCGGCGTGCTGGCAGCGTCCTGGCGGGCCGGGCGTACCGGTCCCACCGAGGCACTGCGCGAGGCGTCCGTGGACGCCCGGCCGATGACCTGGAGCCGCCGGCTGTTCGGCGCGGCCCTGCTGATCACCGCCGCGGTGACGCTGGCCCTGGACCTGGTGACGAACCTGGGCGACCTGCTGCAGCGCAAGACCTATGTGAGCCGGCCGATGCTGCTGATCACCGCGGTCGCGCTGCTCGCGCCGGTGCTGGTACGGCCACTGGCCCGGCTGATCGCCTGGCTGCCGGCCCGACTTCCGGGCGCCGGCGGGATGCTGGTACGTGAGAACGCCGCCGCCGGGGTCCGCCGCACCGCCGCCGTCGCTGCGCCTGTGCTGGTCACGGTCGCGCTGGCCGGCTCGCTGCTCGGCGCGACTGCCACCCTCGACGGGGCGAAGGCCACCGAGGTGCGCGAGCAGACGGCTGCCGACTTCGTGGTCACCCCGGCGGGCGGCGCCGGCTTCGACGAGGCGACGCTGCAACGGCTTCGGGCCGTGTCCGGTGCAGAGGTCTCGCCGAGCTCCTCGAGCGCCGTGTACGTCCTGGAGGACGGCGTGGCGCTCATCCGGTCCGATGCCAGAGCCGTCGATCCGCGGCCGCTCGCGGCAACGGCCCGTCTCCCGCTCGTCGCGGGGAAGGTGAGCGATCTGGACGACGACTCGATCATCGTCAACGAGGAGTGGGAGAAGCACACCGTGGGCGAGCGGGTGGACGTGTGGCTCGGCGACGGCACGAGGAAGTCCCTGAAGATCGCCGCGGTCATGACCATCGGCACCGGCAACAACGGCGTCTATGTCACCCCGCGCAACGCCCCCGCGGCGCCCGTCGACCGGGTCGACGTGCGCCTCGCGCCCGGCACCGACACGGCCACCGTGGCCGCCGCTCTGCGTCAGGCGGTGCGGGCGTCGGGCGGGGTGGTCCTCAACAAGGACGCCTGGGTGCGGGCGACGTACCCCGAGACCGACCGGACGTCCCGGATGGGATTCTTCCTGGTCCTCGGGATCGCCCTCCTCTACACCGGCATCTCGCTGGCCAACACGATGGTCATGGCGACCTCCGACCGGGTCCGCGAGCTGGCTGTGCTGCGACTGGTCGGCGCCACCAGGTGGCAGGTGCTGCGGCTGGTGGGCGCCGAGGCGCTGATGGTGGTCATGGTGGGCGGTCTGCTGGGAGCGCTGGTCGCCGGCCTCAACCTGGTGGGCATGTGGAGTGCGCTGGGCCTGCTCTCGGTGTGGACGTCCATCGAGATCCCGTGGGCGACGCTCGCGGCGGCCCTGGGTGCCTGCGCGGTTCTCGCCGTGATCTCCGCGGTCGTCCCGGCCGGCCTCTCCCTGCGCCGCAGGGCGGTGGAGCTGGCGGGCGTACGCGAGTGACCTCCGGCCGACGTCGGCCTGCCCGGACGCCGCCCTGCCCCGGCAACCGGGCTTCCGCCCCCACCGGCAAGCGTCGCTGCGCAGGCGAATCCGTGGTTGTCGGCGTCGCTCCTGAATTCATGGTCCTCGGCGTCGCTCCCGGAAGCCACGCGTCGAAGCTCCGCGTCAGCTCGTCGTGGCGGTGGTGTGGTGCGGTCGGTTGTGGATCAGCAGGGCCGAGGCGAGGGCAGCGCACAGGAACACGGCGGCGATGACGGTCATGCCGGCGTGGACGCCGGAGGTGAAGGCGTCGCCGATCGCGGCGGTCACGTTCGGCGGGGCCGCCCGGTTGCCGCCGCTGCCGGTGGAGACGGCGTGTTCGACGGCGGGCCAGGCTGCCCGGGGGACGTGGTGAGCGCCGAGGCTGTCCGGCAGCCGGGACCGGAGCCGGCCGGCGAGGAGTGCGCCGAGGAGGGAGGTGCCGGTGACGGATCCGATCTGGCGAAAGGCGTTGACGGCCCCGGAGGCCATGCCGGCGCGTTCGTGGGAGACGCTGACCAGGGCGGCGGCGGTGCTCGGCGCGGCCACCATCCCGCTTGCGGCTCCGAAGAGCGCGTACAGCCACCACACCCGGGCATAGGGGGTGGTCGGACCCAGCGTGGTGAGTCCGGCCGTGGCGGCGGCTCCGACGAGGAAGCCGAGGGTCAGTGGGAGCTTGAAGCCGGTGCGGCGGATCACACGTCCGGTCGCGTAGCTGACGATGACGTAGCAGCCGAAGAACGCCAGCAGCCGCCATCCCACGTCCAGGGCGGACAGATGCTGGACTCGCTCGTAGAAGAGCACCGACAGGATGGCCAGGCCGGTGAAGCCGAACAGGGAGACGGCCGCGACGAACATGACGGCACTGAAGGACGCCGACCGGAACAGGGTGATGTCCAGCATGGGTGTGCGCCCGGCGCGCTCGACGAGGACGAAACCGGTCAGGGCCGCGGCCGCGATGATCCAGGCCGCGAGGATGCGGGGGCTGGTGTAGCCGTCGTGTCCGCCTTCGATGAGGGCATAGACGAGGGCGGCGATGCCCAGGACGGCCAGGACCTGGCCGGGGATGTCGAGCTTGCCGCCGGGGCCGCGCGATTCGGCGACGAAGGCGGCGGCGGCCATCGTGACCACGGCGAGGACGGCGGTCGACAGGAAGACCGTGTTCCAGTGGAAGTGGTCCAGCAGTGTGCCCGCGATCAGAGGGCCGACGGCGAGTCCGATACCGGAGGAGGCCGCCCAGATGGTGACGACTTCGGTGCGCCTGTGTGGGTCGGGGAAAGCGGCTCCCAGGATGGCCAGGCTGTTGGGCAGGATGAGAGCACCGCCGAGGCCGGAGACGAGCTGGCCGGCGATGACGCCTCCCGTCGAACCCGCCGCGTAGACGATGAGCGAGCCGGTGATCATGACCGCGGCGCCGGTGACGAAGGCGCGCTTGCGGCCGTAGAGATTGCCGACGGTGCCCGCGGACATCACCAGACTGGCCACGAGCAGGGTGTACGCGGAGGGGATCCAGACGAGGCCGGTCGGGGAGACGTGCAGGTCGTCCTGGATGGCCGACAGCGCCGACACCGATGCGGTGATCAGCAGAAACGTCGTCATGGCGCCGAGGCACATCGCGATGAGCGTGATGCCGGCGGCGGCCCGGGAGGGCTGGTTCGGGGAGAGCCGGACACCGGTGTGCCGGCCGGCCGGCTTGAGCCGGCCCGGGGCGGGGGAAGGAGCGGAAGCCATGCTGTCCTCGCCTCAGCCGAGCTGCGGGTAGAGGGCGGCGACGCCACCGGAGAGGCCGGCCTGGACCCGGCGGCTGAGGTCGTCCACGACGATCTCGGGTGCGCCGGCGGCGATGCCGTCCACGGCGGCACGGGCGACGTCCGCCGGGTCGGTCTTGGGCTCGGTGACATGGCGGGCCATGTCGGTGTCCATGTAGCCGACGTGGAGCCCGGAGACGGTGATGCCCCGGGGTGCGAGCTGCTGACGCACCTCGTTGGTCAGGCTCCACTGCGCGGACTTGGCCGCGGAGTAGGCGCCCACAGCGGGGAAGGTGACCCATGACAGCACAGACAGGATGTTGAGGACGGCGCCTCCGCCCTGGGACTCGATCACCGGGGCGAAGGCCCGGATCATGCCGAGGGTGCCCAGGTAGTGGGTCTCCATCTCCAGGCGGACGTCGTCCCAGCTGCCGGTCAGCAGATCGGCGCCCGTGGAACTGCCCGCGTTGTTGATCAGCACGGTGATGTCACGGACCTCCTCGGCGGCCGCGGCGACGGAGGCGGGGTCGGTGACGTCGATCCGGATCGCCTTCACACCGGGCAGATCGATCTGGTCCGGTCGGCGGGCCGCCCCGTACACCGTGGCGCCGCGCGCGACCAGTTCCTGGGCGAGCGCCCTGCCGAGCCCTCGGTTGGCTCCGGTGACCAGGGCGGTTGCTGTGCTGATGTCCATGGTTGGTTCTTCCCTCGGGAGGTCCGGGGGTGCGCACACCCCAGCTGACTTACGCTTTCAGAAGTTAGCTACGACGGTATAGGCTGACTTCATAAGAGGCAAGCCAGGTGGAGGGCCGAGAGATGAACGATCTGCTGAAGGAACGGGACGCCTGGTCCATGGCCAACTGCTCCATCGCCAGGACCCTGGAGATCGTCGGCACCAGGACGGCGCTGCTGATCATGCGCGAGGCGTTCTTCGGCACACGCCGGTTCGACGACTTCGCCAAGCGTGTGGGCATCGGCGAACCCGCCGCCTCGACGCGCCTGAAGGAACTCACCGCCGCCGGTCTGCTGGAGCGCGTCCCCTACCAGGAACCCGGGCAGCGGACCCGGTACGCCTATCAACTGACCCAGAAGGGGCGGGACTTCCTGCCCGTCCTCTCGGCGCTGCGGCAGTGGGGCGACACCTGGGCCGCCGACGAACAGGGACCCCCCGTGGTCGTACGCCACGAGAACTGCGGCGCCCCGGTGCACGTGGCGCTCCGCTGCGACGACGGCCACGACGTGCCGATCGGCGACGCGTTCGTCGACGCCGGCCCGGGCCTCATCCGCGTCAGCCCGGACAGTCCCTGAACCCGGTGGCGGCGAGGCGCGACCCAGCAGGAGTGGCCCGTCCCGTCCCCTCCCGCGAGTGGCCCCGCCCCCGCCCCCCTCGCCAACCGGCACGCCACACCGACACACACGCCCCGCCCCGCCCCGCCCCGCCCCGAGGAGCTGCCCCCATGTCCGACACATCGAAGAAGTCCCCGGTCACCGGAGCGGCCGGCGAGACGGGAGCGGAGATACAAAGGTCACGTGTGTTCGGCTGGGAAGACCCCGCCATATCCGCCGACGCCGTCCCTCACCACAGCGGTCTCGACTTCCTCCGCGAGATCCTGGCCGGACGACTGCCCGCCCCGCCGATCGCCGCCACCCTGGGCTTCACCCTGGAGGAGGCCGAGCACGGCCGGGCGGTCTTCGTACTGGTGCCGGGCGAGGAGCACTACAACCCGATCGGCAGCGTCCACGGCGGCGTCTACGCCACGCTCCTCGACTCGGCGGCCGGCTGCGCGGTGCAGTCCGTGCTGCCCCGGGGCATGGGATACACCTCGATCGACCTGACCTTGAAGTTCCTGCGCCCGATCACCGTCGACACCGGCAAGGTCCGCGCCATCGGCACCGTCCTCAACAGCGGCCGCCGCACCGCCCTCGCCCAGGCAGAGCTCCGCGACTCCGACGACCGGCTCCTGGCCCACGCCACCAGCAGTTGCATGCTCTTCCCGGTCCCGGTGAGCTGAGCGCGATCGGGGACCCAGGGACGTCACACCGTCCCGTTCACGGGTCGCACAGGCCGGTGGCGCGCCTTCACACCCGGCCGCCGAAGAAGACCTGCACCTCCCGGATCTGCCCGCCCCGGACCGTGATCGCCTCCATGTTGCGGTACCGCCCGCCCGTCGCCGGCTCGTATTCGTAGTGGACGAAGACGAGTTCGTCGTCCACTGCCGTGACGTGGAGCAACCGCTGTTCCCTGAACCGGTCCGCGGTGGGGAAACACCGCTCGAAGAACGCCGACTTGCCGATGTGATCGTCCTGCGGGCTGGTGAACGTGAAGTCGTCGGCGTAGAGAGGGAAGGCCGCGTCCCGGTCCTGTGACCGGTAGTGGCGGAAGGCGGCCTCGACGACGCCTGTCGGAGTGGTGCCCATCGGATCTCCTCGATCGGACGACTGCCCCTGCTCCGCCACCCTAGGACCCGCCGACCGCCCGGAGACGTCAGAACGTGGCGCCCGCGCGGCGCCGACCGGTTCATGGCGTGAAGGGCGCGGCCGACCGGAACGCGCAGACCCACGCAACGATTGAACGGGGCATAACGCGCGGACACCCCCCCTTGTGAGCGATGATGGGCCCTATCGTCCGTTGACGCCGTATTTGCCCAGCAAGTGGCCGGGCCGGGAGGAGCGGCATGAGTCGGAACGGATTGATCACCATGGGCGTGGCGCTGTGCACAGCCGCAGCATTCGGCCTGGCAGTGCCGCATACCGCCGCGGCCGCCACCAATCGCTGCTCCTACACGTCATCGACGCTTCGGCCCACGCTCACGTACGGTGACACGGGCTCGTCCGTCAAGCAGGCGCAGTGCCTGAGCAACGCCTGGGGAGGCCAGCCACCGAAGCTGGCTCTCGATGGGGACTTCGACACCGTCACGCTGAAGAAGATCGAGTGGATCCAGGGCTGCCACGGCTTGCCGCCGAACGGTGTCATCGAAGGCCACACTTGGCAGGTTCTCTATCACCCGGCCCTGGATTGTTATGACCCCTATCCGGCCTGAGCCGGCACCGAGTGCCGCCGTGAGCCAGTGCACGACACGGTCAGTGCCGGAATGGGCCCAGGTCAGCCACGGCGGAGAGAGCAGGCCGGAATACTGGTGATCTTCATCGCTGGGTGACCCGTAGGTGTTGCCGTTCGGCCAGCTCCTCCGCGCCGACCACGGTGAGAACGGGGGTGCCCGGCAGCGCGAACATGGTCACCACCAGCTCTGACTGCGCGTCCGGAAGGTTGTTGGCGCCCTGGTAGTGGATCACGTCGCCCCCCGGCTCGAACACGGCGTCACCGGCCCTGAGTATCCGAGGCGCCTGCCCCTCCAGCTCGAAGAGGATCTCCCCCTGGGTCACGTAGCCGAAGAGCGGCCCGGGGTGCCGGTGCGGCGGTGCGCCGGGGTCACCGGGCGGCAGGGTGACCCGGACGGTCCTGGCCTCGGCGCCGGCCGGGACACCGGTCACCGCCTCCGGCAGGGTCGCGATCACCTCAACGCCCGGGGGCAGGTGTGCGTGTTCAGCGCTCATGCGTTCCTCCATACAGGGACTGTCATGAGTAAAGACAAGACGGCGTCCCCGTTTGTGACAGCCCTGTGCGGCGAGCCGCCAGGAGTCCCTGTCCGCCACGGCCGATCCCGCACAACGACGCGACGTCCTGCGCGACGAGGCAGCGGCGCGCACAGACATCAGGGCCGCCCGTGCCCCGGTTTCCCGGAGCCGGACGGCCCTTCGGCAGTGGTGTGCTCTGGGGCGGGGCGATGCCGTAGCGGCGTCTCCGCGCGCCCCCTAGGCCGCAGCCCGGTCGCCCTGTGCCGCCGCCGTGGTGTCGGGCTGCTTCGCCATGGCCGCCGCTTCGCTCCGCATCGTCAGCAGGGTGACGATCCCGCCCACCGCGGCGATCACGGCGGCCCAGACGAAGGCGGCGCCGAAGCCGTCCGTGAGGGCGGGCAGGTCGCCCAGCTGTCCGGCGCCCTGCGAGGTGGCCACCGCGGTCAGTGCGGCGAGGCCCAGGGCCGACCCCACCTGGTAGGTGGTGTTGACGATGCCGGACGCCAGACCGGCCTGCTCCTGCGGGGCGCCGGACATGGCGGCCATCATCGCCGGGATGTAGGCGAGGGACATGCCGAGCGCGGCGACGAGTGAGGCGGGCAGGACGTCGACCGCGAAGGTGCCGGTCGGTTCCACGGCGGAGAGCCACAGCAGGCCCGCAGCGAGGATGAGCAGGCCGCCGCCGATCAGTGGCTTGGCGCCGAACCTGGCCAGCAGCCGGGCTGTGACAGCGGTCATGAAGATCATCAGCAGGCCGGTCATGGGCAGCAGCGCGGCACCCGACGCGAAGGCCCCGTAGCCGAGCACCTGCTGGAGATAGAGGTTGAGGAAGTACCACATCGGGATCCAGGCGGCACCGAGCAGGGCCATCGCAAGGTTGGCCGAGCCGAGCCGCGGCACGCGCCAGATGCCGAGCGGCATCAGCGGTTCGCGCACCGACTTCTGCATCACGAGGAAGAGCGCGAGCAGTACGGCGGCGCCGACGAGTTGCAGCACGGTGCCGGTCGACGTCCAGCCGGTCTCCGGGGCGCGCACGATGGCGAAGACAGCGAGCGCCAGGCCCGCGGTGACAGCGACGGCACCGAGCACGTCGACGGAACCGCGTCGGCCGCCGACGGCCGGGAGCAGCTTGGTGGCGGCGAGGGTGGCGACGCCGATCGGGATGTAGACGATGAAGACCCACGGCCAGCTGAGCCACTCGGTGAACACACCGCCGAGGAACACGCCGGCCGTGCCGCCGGCGGGCGCGGCCGCGCCGTACAGCGCCATGGCCTTGCCGAGCTCCTTCGGGTCGTGCGCGAAGAGCATCATCAGCAAGGTCATCGCGGACGGCGCGATCAGCGCACCGCCCACACCCTGCACGGCTCTGCCGACGACCTCCACCCAGGCCGTCTGCGCGGCAGCCGCGACCACGGACCCGGCGATCAGCACAACCCAACCGGTGCTGAAGACCTTGCGCGCGCCCAGCAGGTCGGACAGGCGGCCACCGAGCAGCAGCAGTCCACCGAACGCGATGACGTACGCGTTGAAGACCCACTGCAACTCGCCCTGCGAGAAGCCGAGGTCCTTCTGCATCTCGGGGAGCGCCACCCCGATGATCGACGTGTCCATGATCACCATGAACTGAGCGGCGGCGAGCACCACGAGTGCCCACCAGCGCCGGGGATTGACGGCTGACATGGGTTTCACCTCTCCCGCTTCGTATACCCCCAGGGGGTACCTGGCGATGGCACCGTAGCATACCCCCAGGGGGTAACAAGAAATGAGGATCAGTGGTCAACTTCTCGCCAGGCCAGCTACTTTGAGCCGATCGACTACGACCAGCGCATCGGGCAGCTCTGCGTGGGGCGTGACGCCGCCCCCACGATCGAGACCCGGGTCCGGGCCGGCGGGAAGCGCAAGCAGCGCGAACAGTCACCGATCTTCACAGCCCCACAAAGGCCGCTGTGGCCGGGCGCTGGATCAGTGGCTGCGGAGCCAGTACCCACTCGAAGACCACTGGATCAGCCTCTGGGAAGAGATCGACGTCTTCCTCAAACAGCTTGGCAACAACGCCAGTCGCTCCTTCGCCGATGACAAGCGCGGCGAATACCACGAACTGATCGTCGAGATGCCAAGGCGGTCAGCGGACTGGCACGCGGCCACAAGGGCGCAAACGCGAACGCACCCCAAGCGCCTCGGAAGGATCTTCGCTGTTGCACCGCCCGAGCGCGGGCCGCCCGACTGCGCTGCGGCAATGCCGCATACGGTGTTGTAGGCACCGCAGTAGCTCCCCAGGAGCCGGTCGCTGGAGCGCATATCGATGAGCGCGCACCGGAATTGTGGCGCAGACGGGACGTGTCCATGAGCCGACTTCTGTCGGTTGGAGGTGCACGAAGGGGCTGCCGTTCGGGTCCGCCCCGCCTGCGTCGGATCAGGGTGCCTCCGTGACCCGGCTGAAGAGTCGGCCGGCGAGGTCGATGCCTGTGACCGCGCCGCCTGCGTCGCGGGAGAAGTAGCCACGCTGCCCCTTGAGGCCGCCTTCGCTGACGATGTACTCGTCGCTGTCGCCGGGAAGGAAGGCGATGTCCGCGGCCGGGTAGTCCGGGGGCATTTCCTCCTGTGATGCCTCGCGGATCTCCGGCTTGATGCCGACCGCCAGGGTGAGGCGGGTGCCGTCGGTGGCGATGTCGAGGTTGATGGCGTCGATCTCGTAGCGGCCGGCGACCTGGCGGGCTCGTGTCTCGTCGTACGGGACCGGCTCCGCCGTCTTCTCGACGACGCCGAGGTAGTGCTCGAGCGCCCACCGCACGACGGACTGGTTGAAGGGGTAGCCGTCCGGGCCGGCGTTGGCCAGGGAGACCACCGCGAAGTCGCGTTCGGGCACGATGAGCAGCTCGGCGAACTGGCCGTTGCCCGAGCCGCCGTGGCCGATTGCGTGCAGGCCGTCCAGGTCGTGCAGGAACCAGCAGATGCCGAAGCCGTCGCCGAGCGTGCTGGCGCGCAGCCCGACCGTCTGCTCCCACATGCGGTGCAGGTGCGCGGTGGGCAGCACGCCCTCGCCGTCGCCGAGTTGGAACCGTGCCCAGCGCAGCAGATCGCTCACCGAGGAGGCGAGACCCCCGCCGGGGTTGTCGCCGCGCGCGCCCTCCTTGAACGCCGCCCAGGGTCGGGCGGGGCGCAGTTCGCCGTCGTCGCCGCGGTTGTAGCCCACGGCGAACTTGCGGACCATCACCTCGGACAGGCCGTACACGGTGTCCGCAAGGCCCACCGGGTCCAGGACGAGCGAGGCCATGGCCTGCTCGAAGGGCAGGCCCGTGACCTTCTCGACGATCCGTCCGGCCAGGTTGTATCCGGCCTGGCTGTAGGAGGCGCGGGCCCCGGGCGGTGCGATCAGCGGCAGCTGGGGCAGCTTCGCCACGAGCCCGGCCAGGGAGCGGTCGCCCTCGCCGTCGTCGATCAGGTTCCAGTCCAGGCCCGCGGTGTGGTTGAGCAGGTTCAGGACGGTGATCTGCGCCGCGGCCGGCTCGTCGGCGAGCTTCAGCTCGGGCACATAGCTCCGCACCGGCGCGTCCAGGTCCACCTTCCCCTCGGCGACCAGGCGCATCAGCGCCGTCGCCGTGAAGGTCTTGGACACCGACCCCAGAGGGAACAGTGTCTTCTCGTCGACCGGCAGCGGGTTGCTGAGGCTGGTCACGCCGTGCGAGGCGTAGACCTCCCGGCCGTCCAGGAGCACTCCGACGGCGACACCGGGAACGCCGAACTCCATGGCCTGCGACTCGACGAACTCCGACAGCGGCTTGTCCTGCGGCATTGCTCCTCCTCCAGGTCACTTGAACTAAGTACGAGAAGGAGCGTAGGCGGCTGCTCGAACAAAGTGCAAGACCCATGGGTGAACTAAGTTCAAGTAAGGTGGTGCCCATGCCACGAGACACCCTGACCGCAGACCGGATCGTCCGTGCGGCCATCGAGCTGCTCGACACCGAGGGACTGGACGGCCTCAACATGCGGAGCCTGGCCAAACGGCTCGGCTCGGCCGCCACGGCCGTCTACTGGCACATCAAGACCAAGGACGACCTGGTCCGACTCGCCAGCGACGCGATCTGGCACGAGGTCGAGCTGCCCGACCTCGCCACCACCGACTGGCGCACGGCCGCCACCGCCCAAGCTGCCGGCATGCACGCGATGCTCACCCGGCACCCCTGGCTCGTCCAGGCGTTCGGCAGCCACTTCCTGCACGGACCCGGCCAGGCCCGGTACAACGACCTCAGCCTGGCCATCTACGAAAAGGCAGGCTTCGCCGCCGCCGACGCGGACCGGGCGGCCGCCGCCGTGTTCACCTTCGTGCTCGGCAGCGCGCTCGGCCCCGCCGCACAGGTCTCGCTGAACCGCCGGCTGAACAAGAACGGCGCAGACGCCAAGCAACTGATGGCCGACGCCATGACACGCGCCACCGAGACGGCCATGCGATTCCCGCATCTGCGCGAACGACTCGACACCACGGCCGCCACAGAGTACGCCGCAGCGCCCGACAGCTCCTTCGACTTCGGGCTTCAGTCCCTCCTCGACGGCTTCGAGGCCCGCCTCACCGGCGACCGTGCCGGCCGGCGCCAGTGACCGCCCCGGGACAAGCAATGTGCCTCGCCGGAGCCGCTATTGCCGAAGCAAGAGGCCTGGCCGCCGTTCGCTATGAGGCGACCGTCCTCGTCGCGGCCCTCGGCGAACGGCTGTGACCGGCTCCATCGAGAGTGATCCAGTAAAGGCGCTTGACCCCGATTTCGGTGCTGCGCACATCTTCAAGGACGCCGCCGTTGTTTTCGATGGTCCGCGCCGAGCCGACGTTGCCGTCGTCACAGGTGAGAAGGACCCGGTCCAGACCGAGCCCCGGCGCCCTCAGCAGAACCGCCCCCAGGGCCCACGTGGCCAGCCCGCGTCTCCTGGCAGAAGGCCGAACGCTGTAGCCGATGTGTCCGCCGCCTTCCAGCAGAAAGGCGTTCAGATAGTGCCGGAGGTCGATGGCCCCGAGGTACGTCTCACCGTCGACGATCCACCAGTGGGTGGCATGGACGCGTCCTTCCCCGACAGGCAGCGACCGGTCCGACTGCTGCCGCAGGCGCTCGACCCATGAGGCGAAACCCTCCGGGCTGTCGAGGTCATCGTCACCAACCACACGCAGGCCCGCCCCGTCCTGGTGAGCACCAGGCTGCCACTCGTCACGCGCCGAGAGCCACGAGGAATGCAACTGCCCCGTGGGAGCGATCAGTTCAGCCATGCGAGGGACGATAACACCCGCTCCCCACGTGATCGGGCTCCTTGTGCCAGGTGGGGAGTCCGGCCCGTTCGATGGATGGGGTGCAGCGGGTAATCTGCCGGTCGATGCCCCTTGGGCAGTGACGAGCCGCCTGTGATGGTCCTCTTCTCTTCCCGGCCTCTGCACACCTTGCCGCCCCTCGCGAACCGACAGCGTGACCTTCGCTCCCGCAAGGTCGATACTGCCGTCATCAGAAACTGCAGCCGCCCGACAACCGATCACCGCAGGCCTGGCAGGCCGTCACCGCAGCCGGCATCAGGTCGGCATCACTACCGTCAGGACTCGCCCCGGACCGTCACGAACCGCCAAGATCAAAAATTGACCTTATGCGCTCTGACCTCGGAAAACGCAGGTCCAGAGCCCGCCTGCTAATCTCTTCGGGAGGTACCCATGAGGATGCTGATCAACGTCGCCGAGACCGTCGTCGCGGACGCACTGCGCGGGATGGCGGCCGCTCATCCCGGGCTGACGGTCGACGTCGAGAACCGGGTGATCGTACGGCGGGACGCCCCCGTGGCGGGGAAGGTCGCCCTGGTGTCCGGTGGCGGGTCGGGGCACGAGCCGCTGCACGGCGGGTTCGTGGGTCCCGGGATGCTGTCGGCGGCCTGTCCCGGGGAGGTCTTCACCTCGCCGGTGCCCGACCAGATGCTGCGGGCCGCGGCGGCCGTGGACAGCGGCGCGGGCGTGCTGTTCGTCGTGAAGAACTACACCGGTGACGTGCTCAACTTCGACATGGCGGCCGAAATGGCCGAGGACGAGGGCATCCAGGTCGCCAAGGTGCTCGTCAACGACGACGTGGCGGTGACCGACAGCCTGTACACGGCCGGGCGGCGCGGCACCGGCGCCACCCTGTTCGTGGAGAAGATCGCGGGCGCGGCGGCCGACGAGGGGCAGCCGCTGGAGCGGGTGGAGTCGATCGCACGGCAGGTCAACGAGAGCTCGCGCAGCTTCGGTGTGGCGCTCAGCGCCTGCACCACCCCGGCCAAGGGCAGCCCCACCTTCGATCTGCCGCCCGGTGAGCTGGAGCTGGGCATCGGCATCCACGGCGAGCCGGGCCGGGAGCGGCGGCCGATGATGACCTCGGGCGAGATCGCCGACTTCGCGGTCAACGCGGTCCTGGAGGACCTCGGCCCGAGCAATCCGGTGCTGCTGCTGGTCAACGGCATGGGCGCCACTCCGCTGCTGGAGCTGTACGGCTTCAACGCGGAGGTGCACCGGGTCCTCGCCGAGCGCGGGGTGGCGGTCGCCCGCACGCTGGTCGGCAACTATGTGACCTCCCTCGACATGGCCGGTGCCTCCGTCACCCTGTGCCAGATCGACGAGGAGCTGCTGCGGCTGTGGGACGCGCCGGTGGACACGCCGGGTCTGCGCTGGGGAGTGTGACCCGGCCCCCCTCCCCCGACTCCGCCCATCACACCTGTCACGCAAGGGAGTTCCAGTGCTCGACGCCGATTTCTTCCGCCGCTGGATGGCGGCGACCGCCGCGTCCGTCGACCGCGAGGCGGAACGGCTCACCGCCCTCGACTCGCCCATCGGGGACGCCGACCACGGCAGCAATCTGCAGCGCGGCTTCACGGCCGTGCGGGCCACGCTGGAGAAGGACGCGGCTGACACGCCGGGCGCGATCCTGGTCCTGGCCGGGCGCCAGCTGATCTCGACGGTCGGCGGGGCCTCCGGCCCGCTGTACGGGACGCTGCTGCGTCGGACCGGCAAGGCGCTCGGGGACGCCCCGGAGGTGACCGAGGAGCAGCTCGCCGAGGCGCTGCGGGCCGGTGTGGAGGGGGTCATGACGCTGGGCGGCGCGGCTCCGGGCGACAAGACCATGGTCGACGCGCTGGTGCCGGCGGTGGACGCGCTCCGTGACGGCTTCGCGGCGGCGCGCACGGCCGCCGAGCAGGGGGCCGAGGCGACCACGCCGTTGCAGGCCCGCAAGGGCAGGGCGAGCTATCTGGGCGAGCGCAGCATCGGCCACCAGGACCCGGGGGCCACGTCGTCCGCGCTGCTGATCGCGGGGCTGGCCGAGGCGGCGGAGGCCTGACATGGGCGACGACAAGCTGGTCGGGATCGTGCTGGTGTCGCACAGCGCGGAGGTGGCCGCGTCGGTGGCCGCTCTGGCGAAGGAGCTGGCCGGCGGGGCCGAGGCGGTGCCGGTGGCCCCGGCGGGTGGCCGAGAGGGCGGCGGGGTCGGTACGAGCGCCGAGCTGGTCTCGGCCGCGGCCGCCTCCGTGGACCGGGGGGCCGGGGTCGCGGTGCTCACCGATCTCGGCAGTGCGGTGCTCACCGTGAAGGCGCTGCTCGCCGAGGGCGACGAGCTGCCGGACCGCACCCGCCTCGTCGACGCACCGTTCGTCGAGGGTGCGGTCGCCGCGGTCGTCACTGCGGCCACGGGAGCGGATCTGGACGCGGTGGAGGCGGCGGCCGCGGAGGCGTACGCCTACCGGAAGGTGTGACGTGCGGGTGTGAACAGCGTCTGGCCCGGGCGGGTGCGGCGGCCCGGCCGGGCGCGTGCCCGGTCATCTGGTGCGTGGGCGGTCGCCCTGCACCAGTTTCCGGGCCAGGCGTTCGCCCTCCGCCACGGCGGCGGCGTGGTTCTCGATGTGCTTCAGCTTGGAGTGCTCGAAGACGATGTAGGTCACGCCCGAGCGGGTGCCGCCGGCGCGCGGGTCGGCGGGGATGCCGAGGCGCCGGGCGGTGGCGTAGGAGGCCTCGCCGATGATGTCCCGGGGGCCGGTGTCGCCGACGACCGCGTACTGAACAAGGCCCCGGTAGACGACGGCCGCGACCGAACCGCTCCCCAGGCCGTGGGCGCGGTGGTTCCAGAGGCGGCTGGGGGCGGGCAGGACGATGTAGGGCAGGCGCTCGGCGTTCAGACGGCGGCCGTCGGACTGTGCGGAGGCCGCGGCGGGCGAGAAGCCCGGGTCGGTGTGGCGGTTGCAGCGGCGGGTGGGCCGCCCGTCGCAGTCGATGTCCATGTCGGACTTCCAGAAGACGGCCCCGCGCAGGCCGCAGACCGGGATGGTGGCGGGCCGGCCGGCGTCGGGACGGTAGCGGCCGCGGGACACCGGCGCGCAGCCGCGCGCCTTGGCCAGCAGGTCGGCGGCGCGGACGTCGCCGTCGCGCCGCGCCGCCGGCTCCTCGCGAGGGCGGTGCGGCACGGTGACGGTGGCAGGTGCTGCCACCGGCTCCTCAGCAGGGCGGTCCGGCACGGTGGCGGCGGGCGGTGTCGTCGGGGCCAGCAGGGCGGCGCTCGCCGCGACGAGCGTCAGCGACTGGACACGCACGATGCGGAACCCTCTCCTCGGGGACATGGACGACATTCATCCCAAAATGGGGTGAATTCATCGTGCGCCCACGTTAGGTGACCGGCCGGGGCGTCGCCCGCACCGCTTGTCGGACGGCCGGGGGCCGAAGCCGTGCCGGCCCGGCCCCCGGTCGCCCGCACCGGCGCGGTATCAGCGACGACAGCGGTCCGCGCCCACGGCACGAACTCCCCTTCTGCTCCGGGCAGTTCGGCCGGGGTGAGGTTTCAGCATACGTAACTCCCCGAGAGCGGCGGCAACGACGCCCCTCTTGATGCGCTCCGGCCGACGCGGCATATTGGTCCGGACCATTGGATCGAGCGGTGTCCCGGCCATCCGCACCGTAGTTGACGGGGAGGCAGACCTCGTGCGACGCGTTCCCGAGCTCGTTTCCCGCCATGGCCGTGTTCCCGGGCGTGTCGTGGCCGTGTGCGGTGCGCTGGTGCTGCTCGCGGCCTGCGGCCGGAGCGCCGCGGACGACGGGGAGGGCGGTGGTCCCGGGGCGCCGACCGGAGTGACCGCCGCGGCCGGCAGTGCGACCAGCGTGCACGTCATGTGGAACGCGGTCACCTCCACGTCGGGCATCAACGCCTACCAGGTGTATCGCGGCACCACGAAGGTCAAGGAGGTACCGGCGTCCGAGCACATGGTGGACGTTCCCCGGCTCAGCCCCGCGACGACCTATGTCTTCACCGTGCGGGCGCGGGACAACCGCGGCCGGCTGGGGCCGCGCAGCCGGGAGGTGCGGGCGACGACACCCGCCGCGGTCGCGGCGGACCACTCGGCCCCCAGCCGCCCGCTCGCCCCGCGGGGCCGGGTGGTGGGCAGCCGGGCCGTGCAGCTGTCCTGGTCCGCCTCGACGGACGACCGGGGCGTGGCCTCCTACGACATCTACCAGGGCGCCACGAAGATCCACAGCGTGGGCGGGAGCCAGACGGCGACCGTGGTCACCGGGCTGCGGCCGCACACCCGCTACTCCTTCACCGTCCGGGCCCGCGACGCCGCCGACAACCTCTCCCCCGCGAGCGCCCCCGTGCGGCTCACCACCGCGCCGGGCTTTGACGACGGCCGGGGCACCGCGCCCACGTCCTTCCGCGCCGCCACGCATCGCACCGACGGCGCCTACTACCTCGACCTGGACTGGGTCCCGCCGCGCACGGACGGTGTGGTGACGGAATATCAGGTGGAGCTGGACGGACGTCCGGCCACCTCCCTCGTCTGGGGCGGCACCGCACCGCGCGAGAAGGCGTCGTACAGCTTCTACCTGGGCCGGGACGCCGGGATCAGCCACCAGGTGCGCATCCGCGCCAAACTCCCCGACGGCACCTGGGGCGGCTTCTCGCCCACCCGCACGGTCACCACGGGCCAGGGACAGTCCTAGACCCTCTCCACTCGCTCGGCCGTTCGGCCGTCGGCCGCGTGGGTGGGGTACGCGTGCGGCGGGCCGTCACGGGGGATGGGCTGCCTCGGAGGCGGCACGGGCAACTTCCGTCCGCGGCGGTACTCGTGACGGCCCGCCGACCGTGCCGCCGGAGGAGAGTCCATGCGCGATCGATCCCTCCTGCGCGGCGGCCCGGGGCCCGTCGCCGCGGCCGCCGCCCTCACGCTCCAGATCGCCGCAGGAACGGCCGTCGCCGGGCCGGGGATCTCCGCGACCACCAGCGGCTCCACGGTGACGGTGACCACCAGCTCGTGCACCCCGGTCAACGGCGCCTGGGGCACGGCCTCGCTGCTCGGCCCCGGCCAGACCGGCTTCGCCCAAGGACGCCGGGCGGCGCTGGCGGGGACGGTCGCCGGCCAGTCGGCGGTCTGGCGGAGCGTGCGCCCGGGCACGTACACGGTGATCGTGGTGTGCGCCGACGACATGACGGCGGGCACCCAGTCCGTCGTCGTCTCCGCCCACTCGAAGCCGGCGGCCTCCTCCGCCCCCGCCGCCTCCGGGCCGTCGCGCGGTCTGCTGGACCGCCTGGGCAGCGGTGTCAAGGCCAACGGCACCATGGTGCTGGCGATGGGCGGAGCGCTGGTCGGAGCCGCGATGATCGCCACCGGCTGGGTGATGCGCCGCCGTTCGAAGCCCTACCCGCTGTGAGCGGCGGGCCGGGGGCCGGGAAGGACACGGTCGACGTGGGTCGGCGTGGGTCGAGGCGGGGTGACGTGGGTCCAGGCGGGTAGACGCGGTCGTCTCAGGCCGGATCCGCGCCCGGCAGTTCGGCGAACTCCTCCAGTGCGTGTCTGAGCCACCCGGTCCAGAAGGTCTCCAGGTCGATCCCGGCCCGCAGCACCAGGTGCTGCAGCCGGTCCTGGGGGCCGTCCTTCCCGGGCGGGAAGTCGCGCTTCTCGATCTCCTGGTACTCCGCCAACTGCCGCTCGTGCAGCTCAAGATGGCGCCGGAGGTCGTCCCCGAGCCCCGCCGTGCCGACCACGGCCGCGGCGCGCAGCCGCAGCAGCAGGGCGTCGCGCAGCGGCTTGGGCTCCTGGGACGCCGCCGTCCAGCGGGCCAGTTCGGCCCGGCCCGCCGGCAGTACCTCGTAGCTCTTGCGCTGCCCCCGGGCCGGCTGCTCGGCCGGCAGGGTGCGGATCAGGCCGTCCGCCTCCAGTTTCCCCAGCTCCCGGTAGATCTGCTGATGCGTCGCCGACCAGAAGTAGCCGATCGACTTGTCGAAGCGGCGCGTCAGCTCGAGCCCCGACGACGGCTTCTCGAGCAGGGCGGTGAGGATCGCGTGCGGGAGTGACATGGGGTCATCCTAGGGACGGGCCGGCCCTGCCCCGGCGCGCCCCTACAGGGCCGCCGCCAGCTCCGTGCCCTGCTTGATCGCGCGCTTGGCGTCCAGTTCGGCGGCCACGTCCGCACCACCGATGAGGTGGGCGCGGCGTCCGGCGGCGACCAGCTCGTCGTACAGGTCGCGGCGCGGCTCCTGTCCGGTGCACAGCACGACGGTGTCCACCTCCAGGACGGTGCTCGCGCCGTCCACGGTGATGTGCAGCCCGCTGTCGTCGATCCGGTCGTAGCGCACGCCCGGGATCATGGTGACGCCGCGGTGCTTGAGCTCGGTGCGGTGGATCCAGCCGGTCGTCTTGCCGAGGCCCGCACCGACCTTGCTGGTCTTGCGCTGGAGCAGGTGGACGGTGCGCGGCGGGGCGGGCCGCTCGGGCGCGGCGAGGCCGCCGGGGGCGCGGTAGTCGGTGTCGACGCCCCAGGCGCGGAAGTACGCGGCGGGGTCCTCGCTGGTCTTGTCGCCGCCGTCGGTCAGGAACTCGGCGACGTCGAATCCGATGCCGCCCGCGCCCAGGATCGCCACCCGGTCGCCGACGGGGGCGCCGTCGCGCAGCACGTCGAGGTAGCCGAGGACGCGCGGATGGTCCACGCCAGGGATCTCGGGGGTGCGCGGGGTGACGCCGGTGGCGACGACCACCTCGTCGTGCTCGGCGAGGTCGCCGGCGCTCACCCAGGTGTTGAGGCGTACGTCCACGCCGTGCGCGTCGAGCTGGTGGCGGAAGTAGCGCAGGGTCTCGTCGAACTCCTGCTTGCCGGGCACCTTGCGGGCGACGTTCAGCTGGCCGCCGATCTCGTTCGCGGAGTCGAAGAGCGTGACGTCGTGGCCGCGTTCGGCGGCGCTCACCGCGCAGGCCAGCCCGGCGGGACCGGCGCCGACGACGGCGACGCGCTTGCGCCGCCGGGTGGGCGAGAGCACCAGCTCGGTCTCGTGGCAGGCGCGCGGGTTGACCAGGCAGGAGGTGATCTGCCCGCTGAAGGTGTGGTCGAGGCAGGCCTGGTTGCAGCCGATGCAGGTGTTGATGGCCTCGGGACGGCCGGCGGCGGCCTTGGCCACGAAGTCGGGGTCGGCCAGCATCGGGCGGGCCATGGAGACCATGTCGGCGCAGCCGTTGGCGAGCAGTTGCTCGGCGAGTTCCGGCGTGTTGATGCGGTTGGTGGTGACGAGCGGGACCGAGACCGCGCCCATGAGCTTCTTCGTCACCCAGGTGTAGGCGCCGCGCGGCACCGAGGTGGCGATGGTGGGGATGCGGGCCTCGTGCCAGCCGATACCGGTGTTGATGATGGTGGCCCCGGCCGCCTCGACGGCCTCGGCGAGCGTGATCACCTCCTCCAGGGAGGAACCTCCGGGCACCAGGTCCAGCATGGACAGCCGGTAGACGATGATGAAGTCCTCGCCGACCGCCTCGCGCACCCGGCGGACGATCTCGACCGGGAAGCGCATGCGGTTGTCGTAGGAGCCGCCCCAGCGGTCGGTGCGGTGGTTGGTGCGGGCCGCGATGAACTCGTTGATCAGGTAGCCCTCGGAGCCCATGATCTCAACGCCGTCGTAGCCGGCCTGCCGGGCGAGCCGGGCGGTGCGGGCGTAGTCGTCGATGGTCCGCTCGATGTCGGCGTCGGTGAGCTCGCGGGGGGCGAAGGGGCTGATGGGCGCCTGGAGCGGGCTCGGTGCGACCAGGTCGCGGTGGTAGGCGTAGCGGCCGAAGTGCAGGATCTGCAGGGCGATCCTTCCGCCCTCTCGGTGCACGGCCTCGGTGACGGTCCGGTGCTGGGCCGCCTCCTCCTCGGTGGTGAGCTTGGCGCCGCCCTCGTAGGGGCGTCCCTCGTCGTTGGGGGCGATGCCGCCGGTGACGATGAGGCCCACTCCGCCGCGCGCCCGGGCCGCGTAGAACTCCGCCATCCGCTCGAAGCCGCGCTCGGCCTCCTCCAGGCCGACGTGCATGGAGCCCATCAGGACGCGGTTGGGCAGGGTCGTGAAGCCCAGGTCGAGCGGGCTCAGCAGGTGCGGGTAACGGCTCATCGGGCCCTCCGTGCGCGGTGTCGTCACCGCATTTGTAGAGGACGCCGAGGCGTTTATGCAACTAGTTGCACAACCGGGAGGGCGTGCTCGGCCACCGGAGGGCCGTCACTCCGGTGGCCGTACGACCGCCGCCGTCCCGGCTCCGGACGGCCGGCGGCCCGGATCAGCGGCTCTCCAGGCGTACGTGCAGCTCGCGCTCCTGGTCGCCGGACGCCGTGCACAGGTCCTGGACGGTGAACAGGGAGTCCAGGGTCGTGCGGAACCGGTCGATCGCCCAGTAGCCGCCCTGCACGTCGGCCGTGACGGACGCCCCGAGGTGCGCGGGATCGCACGTCCCGCGGGGCTCGGCGACGTCGAAGGTGCCGAGCCACACCGTCGGGCGTACCTCGTGGTAGTCGCGGGGCACGTCGTCCGCGCGCCGGTCCGACGAGAAGCAGGCGCGCAGGGCGTCGAACACGATCCGGGCGTCTTCCTTGCTGCATCCACTCAGTTCCACCGAGACGGATTCGGGGTGCTCGGGCTCACTGACCATCGTGATCGCTCCTCTCGTGGCCACGCTGCGACTGCCGCACAGGCTTCCTGCGACTGCCGCACAGGGTTCCCCCGAAACCGCGCCCCACCCCACCCCTCAGCAAAGCACCACCTCCCGGCGGAGCACCACCGGCGGAGCGCCACCGGTGGTGCTCCCCGTCAGGGACCTGATCCGGGCGGGACATCCCGGACATCGCGCAGCATGCGGGCCCCCGTCGGTTCTTACGGGCGACTCGGCGGGACGACCACCCGGGTGGTGAGGGATGGTGGAAAGAGGCGACAGACCCTCGGAGAGGTGAGCGTGGGCGCGGTACAACAGGGGGTGTCGGCACCGGGGACGGCGGGCCGCGTGGACGGGCGAAGGCGGTGCGTGCGATGACAGCAGCCGGGGCTGCCTCGGCCGAGGGCCAGGAACCGTTCGGCGGTCCGGTGGGGCCCAGCGGGCTGCTCGACGTGCTGGGCGTGGCCTCCGTGGTCCTCGACGCCCAGGGGCGCATCGTGCTGTGGAGCCCGCAGGCCGAGGAGCTCTTCGGCTACTCGGCACAGGAGGCGCTCGGGCAGCTCGCCGGCCGGCTGATGGTCCACGAGGAGCACCTGGACCTGGTGATCAAGCTGTTCGCCGACGTCCTGCGGACCGGCCAGGGCTGGGCGGGCGCCTTCCCCATACGGCACAAGGACGGCAGTACCCGCCTGGTGGAGTTCCGCAACATGCGGCTGCTGGACGACCGCGGCGACGTCTACGCGCTCGGGCTCGCCGCCGACCAGACGACCGTGCGCCGGCTGGAGCGGGACGTGGCGCTGTCGGCGCGGATCGTCTCGCAGTCCCCGATCGGGCTCGCCGTCCTGGACACCCGGCTGCGGTACGTCTCGGTCAACCCGGCCCTGGAGCGCATGGACGGGGTTCCGGCCGAGGCGCACATCGGACGGACCATCGCCGAGGTGCTGCCGCAGGTGGACACCGGCACGCTGCAGACCGCGGCGCTGCGGGTGCTGGAGAGCGGCCAACCCCTCGTGGACGTCTTCGCCGTCGGCCGGACACCCGCCGATCCCGAGGAGGACCACGCCTGGTCGGTCTCGCTGTACCGGCTGGAGGACGCCGTCGGCACGGTGCTGGGCGTGGCCCTGTCGAGCGTGGACATCACCGAGCAGTACCGGGCCGGCATCGAGGCTGAGGCGGCGCGCCGGCGCCTGGCCCTGATCGCCGACGCCTCGGCCCGGATCGGCACCACCCTGGACCTGGACCGGACCGCCCGGGAGCTCGCCGACGTGGCCGTGCCCGAGCTGGCGGACGTGGCGGCCGTGGACCTGCTGGAGGCGGTCGTCGGGGGCCGGCGCAGCAGCCTGGGCCCCACCGAGCCGGCGGTGATCCGGGCTCTGGCCGTCCGGGCGGACCACGCCGTCGACGCCCTGGAGGCCGCCGACCCGCCGGGTCAGATCGCCCGGTACGGCCCCGAGCGGCTGGTCACCCAGTGCGTGCGCACCGGACGCCCGGTGCTGGTGCGGCATGTGAAGGACGAGGACCTGGCGGGCATCGCCCGGTCCCCGGAAGCGGCCGTCCTGCTGGGCCGCGTGGGCGTGCACTCGTATCTGGCCGTGCCGCTGATCGCGCGCGGCGAGGTGCTGGGCGCGCTGGACCTCAAACGCATCCGGAACCCCGAGCCGTTCAGCGAGGACGACGTCCTGCTCGCCCGGGAGCTGGCCGCGCGCGCGGCCGTGCAGATCGACAACGCCCGCTGGTACCAGAACGCCCGCGACACCGCCCTCACCCTCCAGCGCAGTCTGCTGCCCCGCCATCCCTCCGTCACGGGCGGGCTGGAGGTCGCCTCCCGGTACCAGCCGGCGGGTGCCACGATCGAGGTGGGCGGTGACTGGTTCGACGTGATCCCACTGGAGGGCGACAAGACGGCGCTGGTCGTCGGGGACGTCATGGGAAGCGGCATCAGCGCGGCCGCCACGATGGGCCGGCTGCGCACCGCCACCAAGGCCCTGGCCTCGCTCGACCTGGATCCCGCGCGGCTCCTGGAGCACCTGGACCGGATCACCGACGGCCTGGACCAGTCCATCGCCACCTGCCTGTACGCCGTCCACGACCCGCATCTGCGGCAGTGCCGGATCGCCAACGCCGGGCACCTGCCCCCGGCCCGGGTCCGTCCGGGCCGTCCACCGGAGCTGCTCGACCTGCCCACCGGGGTGCCGCTGGGCGTCGGCGGGGTGGCGTTCTCGACCACCACCATCGATCTGGAGCCGGGTGACCAGCTGGTGCTGTACACCGACGGACTCGTGGAGACCCGGCGGCATCCGCTGGACCAGCGCCTGGAGTCGCTGCTGATGCTGCTCGGCGATCCGGGGCGCCCCTTGGAGGACCTCTGCGACATGCTGCTGCGCACGCTGCACCAGCCGGACAACCACGACGACGTGGCGCTGCTGGTGGCCCGCGCGCAGACGCTCGCGCCGCCGGGCGACCCGACCGACTGACGGCGGGCCTGGGCGTTCCCGGCGAGCCCGGGTCCGGCGAGCCTAGGTCCGGCGAGCCCGGGTCCGGCGAGCCTAGGGTTTCGTGCCGATGACCACGTTCGCGTAGAGCTGTGCCGACACGGCCAGGCGTGGGGTCAGGCCGGCCCTGGTGAACGCCTCCACGGCGGCCGGGGTCTGGCGTTCGCTCGTCTCGACGAGGAGGCAGCCGCCGGGGGCGAGCCAGGCGGGGGCTCCGGCGGTGACACGGCGCAGCACGTCGAGGCCGTCGGCGCCGCCGTCCAGGGCGACCGTCGGTTCGTGGTCTCGGGCCTCGGACGGCAGGAGCCCGACCTCGGCGGTGGGGACGTAGGGGACATTGGCGGCGAGGATGTCGACCCGGCCGCGCAGCCCGGCCGGCAGCGCCTCGAACAGGTCGCCGAGGTGGACCCGGCCCCCGAGGGGACCGATGTTGCGCCGGGCGCAGCGCACCGCGGCGGGGGCGATGTCGGCGGCGTGCAGTTCGGCCGGGCCGAGCGCGGCGGCCAGCGCGGCGCCCACCGCGCCGGACCCGCAGCACAGGTCCACGACGACGCGGGCGTCCGGGGCCTGGGCGACGGCCTGCTCGACCAGAAACTCGGTACGGCGCCGGGGCACGAAGACGCCGGGTTCCACGAGCACCCGCAGGCCACGGAACCCGGCCCAGCCCAGGACGTGTTCGAGCGGCAGCCCGGACGCGCGCCGGTCCACCAGTGCGGTGAGTTCGCCGGGGGTACGTGCGGCCGCGAGGATCAGCTCCGCCTCGTCCTCGGCGAACACACAGCCGGCCGTGCGCAGCGCGGTGACGACCGCGGCACGCGACTCCGGCGGGAAGGGGCCGGCGGCGGAAGGGGAGGACGGATCCGGAGAGGAAGGAGAAGAGGAGCGCGCAGTGGGACGTTCGGGCATGGAGAGCCGGGACCTTTCGGGAGCCGAAGGGCGCTCCTCCGGGTCACCTATCGGCGATGACCCGCGCGGTCGTGCGGAGAGAGCACCCGAGCTGACACAGCGATGATGGGTCTCACCTCCTCGGCTTCCCGCGGTCCGGACCGTCCGCGACCGCTGGTCACCCTACCCCAACCCGCGGACGCCGACGGTCCCTTCGGTCTCCTCCGGCGACGGCCGGCAGCCACGGCCCGAAGCGGCCAGTTGTACTATGCAACCAGAGCGACTGGGAGGTGTTCCGTGACAGCGGCCGAGGGCGAGGGCGAAGGCGAGACGGCCGTGGAGACGATCCAGCGCGAGATGACGGTCTTCGCGCGCCGGGCCCGGGCCTCGGCGGGGCGCATGCACCCCGAGCTGTCACTGGTGTCCTACACGCTGCTCGGGCATCTGGAGGAGCGGGGCGGCTGCCGCGCCACCGACCTGGCGGCGCACTACGCGCTGGACAAGTCCACGGTCAGCCGGCAGGTGGCCGCTCTGGAGCGGACCGGCCTCATCGAGCGGCGCCTGGACCCCGAGGACCACCGGGTGCAGGTGCTGCATCTGACGGACACCGGCCGGGAGATCCTCGCCCAGGTCACCGAGAGCCGCCGGGCGGCCTTCCGGGAGCGGCTGGCGGACTGGCCGGAGGAGGATCTTCAGCGGTTCGCGACGTATCTCACCCGCTACAACGCGTGGATCCCGGCGCCGAAGGACAGGGGCTAGGGGTGTCGGAAACACCCCTAGGACTGCCCTGGCCAGGGCCGGTCCGCGGCCGCCCCGGGGAACACGTACGGTGGAGCACCATGAACGTCACCCGAGGATTCACCGGGCGTCCGCGCGTCGCCGACCCCGGACTGCCGCCCGGGCAGTACGACGCCGCCGACGACTGGCCCGTGCTGTCCGCCGAGGTCACGCCCGGCATCGCGGCCTCGGACTGGACGTTCCGCGTCGACGGCCTGGTCGCCGAGCCACGCACCTGGGACTGGGAGCAGACACGGCAGCTGCCCGCGTCCGCGTACGAGGGCGACATCCACTGTGTGACCGGCTGGTCGAAGTTCGGGGTGCGGTTCGAGGGCGTGTCACTGGACGTCTTCCTCGACGCGGTACGGCCCGTCGCCGGCGCCACACACGCCGTCGCCTACTCGCACACCGGGTACACCACCAACCTCCCCCTCGAGGACCTGCGGGGCGGGCGCGCCTGGATCGCGTTCGCGTACGACGGCGCGCCGCTGCCCGCCGAGCACGGCGGTCCGGCGCGGCTGCTGGTGCCGCACCTGTACTTCTGGAAGAGCGCCAAGTGGATCGCGGGCCTGCGCGTCCTCGACCACGACGAGCCGGGCTTCTGGGAGCAGAACGGCTACCACGCCCGGGGCAACCCCTGGGAGGAGCAGCGGTACTCCGGTGACTGAGACCTTCGCGCCCCCGACCCGGTTCGCCGTGCCCGGCCGTATCGCCGTGAGCGAGCAGGCGGCCACCCGGTGGCAGACCGCGACCCTCACCGAGATCCGGCGGGAGACCCCGCACGCGGCGACCTTCCGCCTGGCGGTGCCGGCGTGGCCGGGGCACCTGCCCGGGCAGCACCTGACGCTGCGGCTGACCGCGCCCGACGGCTACACGGCGCAGCGCCACTACTCGATCGCCTCGGCGCCCGACGACTCCGGGCACATCGAACTGACCCTGGACCACGTCGAGGGCGGCGAGGTCTCCGGCTGGTTCCACACCGTGGCCCGCCCCGGCGACCGGGTGGAGGTGCGCGGCCCGCTGAGCGGCTTCTTCGCCTGGCCCGGCGACCGGCCGGCGCTGCTGCTCGGCGCGGGCTCCGGGGTCGTACCGCTGATGTCGATGGTGCGCCACCACCGGGCGCGGCAGCTGGCCGTGCCGCTGCGGCTGCTGGTGTCCGCGCGCAGCCCCGAAGAGCTCATCTTCGCCCGGGAGTTCGGCCCGGAGACCACGCCGGTGTTCACGCGCCGCGCGCCCGGGGGCGTGCCGGTGGGACGGCTGTCGGCCGCGCATCTGGCGCCGCTGGTGGCGCGGCCGCCCGCGGGCGGCTGGGAGGCTTACGTGTGCGGGTCCAACGGCTTCGCGGAGCACGCCTCGCGGCTGCTCGTCGCCGCGGGCCTGCCCGTGGACCGCATCCGGATCGAGCGCTTCGGCTGACGGGGACCGGGCCCTGCGACCCGCACACCGGGCTTCGCGGTGGCCGGTCGCGTACAGGTGACCCGACCACCTGCCCGGGCTCCGAGCCGCCGGGCCGTCCGGCCCGTCGAACGAAACCGGTCCGCGCGGTCGCTCTGACCAGCGGCGATCGGCCCACACAGGCCCTCGCGCGCGGGCGGTCACTGCGCGGACAGGGGCTGGCGAGTCCTCCGACCACCGCCGTACGGTGTGATCACCTATCGGTGTTTTCTGTGCGCGAAGGCGGTTTTTGATGGCCCTGTTCGATCTTCCCCTCGACGAACTCCGTGAGTACCGCAGCGAGTCCACCGAGCCGGAGGACTTCGACGCCTTCTGGTCCAAGACCCTCCAGGAGGCCCGCGCGCACGATCTGGACGCCCGCTTCGACCTGGTCGACACAGGACTGACCACGGTCAAGGTGTACGACGTGACCTTCGCCGGGTTCGGCGGGCACCCGGTCAAGGGCTGGCTGACGCTGCCCACCCGGGTCGACGGGCCGCTGCCGCTGGTCGTGGAGTTCATCGGCTACGGCGGCGGCCGCGGCCTCCCGCACGAGCACCTGCTGTGGGCGTCGACGGGCCGGGCGCACTTCGTGATGGACACGCGGGGACAGGGCAGCGCCTGGGGCGGCGGGGGCGGCACGGCCGACCCGGTGGGCGGTGCACCGGCGTACCCCGGCTTCATGACGCGCGGCATCGACGCGCCGGAGAACTACTACTACCGCCGGGTGTTCACCGACGCGGTGCGCGCGATCGAGGCGGCGCGCTCGCACCCGCTGACCGATGCGGCCCGGACCGTGGCGATCGGCGGGAGCCAGGGCGGCGGCATCACGATCGCGGTGGGCGGCCTGGTGCCGGATCTGGCCGCGATCGCTCCGGACGTGCCGTTCCTGTGCGACTACCCGCGCGCGGCGACGCTGACAGACCGCCACCCGTACCGGGAGATCGGCCTGTTCCTCAAGACCCACCGCGGGCGCACCGAGGAGGCGCTGCGCACCCTGTCGTACTTCGACGGCGTCCACTTCGCCGCCCGGGGCCGGGCGCCGGCCCTCTTCTCGGCGGCGCTGGAGGACCAGACCTGCCCGCCGTCGACAGTTTTCGCCGCGTTCAACGCCTGGGCACACGAGGACAAGACCATAGAGGTGTACGACTTCAACGACCACGAGGGCGGCGGCCCCTATCAGGAGGCGGCCAAGCTGCGCTGGCTGCGGTCGTACGCCTGAGCCGGGCGCCGGGGCCGGCCGGTCCAGGTCGCGTAGGTGCGGTCGGGGTGGATCACGGACGGATTTCGGCCGAACCGCCCGGCCGCACTTCCGAACTGGTTTAGACCAATGGTAGATCTGGTGGCGCAATGAGCCCGAGCGGCTACGGTACGTCATCAACAGGAGGCGGGGCATGGCCCGCACCACCCCCCGGAACCACCCGACGACGGAAGGAACGACCGAGGAACGGCCGCTGTACTGGAGAGTCGCCGGCGAGCTGGTCGGAGAGCTGCGCGACGGCACCATCCCGCCCGGTGAACGGCTGCCGGGCGAACGGCAGTTGGCCGCGCACTTCGGGGTCAGCCGGGAGACCGTCCGGCAGGCGCTGGACGTGCTGCGCCGCGACGGGCTGATCTCCACCGACCGGCGGGGCAGCCATGCCACGCTGACCGGACTGCCGGTCGAGGCACCCTCCTCGCTGGCCTTCCCGGTCGGCGTCCGCACCGCCGACCCGGACGCCTTCGACCGGGCCACCGTCGCCTGGGAGGCGCCCCCCGCGGAGCACGCCGTGGCGCTCGGTCTCGCCCCGCACCGGCCGACCCTGGTGCACCGCTACCGGTCGGCGGCGGCCGACGGCACCGGGCTGCGCACGGCCGTGACCTCCTTCTCCGCCGTCGCCCTCGCCGAGGTCGAGGAGCTCGCCCGCTACCGCGACCGCGCCGACGGCTCGGGCGCCGCACAGCTGCGGCGGACCTACGACTGGATGCGCCGGGCGGGCCTGACCCTGCATCACCGCGACTCGATCACCCGGCTCGAGAGCGGCGCCTCGGTACGGGTGATCCGGCGCGTCCACGACCAGTACGCACGCCCGCTGGAGATCACCGACCTGATCGTGGACGCCCGCCAGGACGCCCTCGTCTACGAGTTCACCCTGCCGGCCGCGGTCTGACCCGCCCTCCCCCGGCCCGGCCGCCCGCTCGTCAGAAGTCCGCCGGGGCCGGCCTGCGGGCCGCGATCATCCGGGCCCGGGGGCTGCCGTCGGCGCGATGGCCGAACCCGGGCAGCGCGTACAGCTCGACCCGGAAGCCCGCGCGCTCCAGCTCCCGCCGCACCTGCCCGAAGCGCAGGGCGCGGTAGTACATGACGAACGGCGGCCGCCACACGGCGTTGCGCACCCGCATCACCGCGTCGAAGCCGAGCAGCATCCAGAACGCGGCCGAGCGCGGCCGGGGCGGGGCGAGGACCGGGAACGCGAACAGGCCGCCGGGCCGCAGTGCCGCGTGGACGCCGGCGAAGAGTCCGGGCAGTTCGGCGGGGAGGAAGTGGCCGAACGCGCCGAGGCTGACGACGAGGTCGAAGCCGGAGGTGAAGGGCAGGGCACGGGCGTCCGCGCGCACCAGGCGGGCCCGGGGACCGGCGTCCGGGAGCCGTTCCCGGGCGACGGCGAGCATCCCGGCGCTGAAGTCGACCCCGGTGACCGACCTCCGGCACACGCGGGCCAGCACGTCGAGGCCCGCGCCCGTGCCGCAGCACAGGTCGAGTCCGTCGTCGTAAGGCCCGGTCAGGTCCAGGAACGTGCCGACGGCGTCCAGCACCGCGTCCGGGGTCCGGAACGGGGTGTGGTCGAACTTCGGCGCGAGCAGGTCGTAGCCCCGCTCGACGGAGGACAGCGCCTGCACGGCGAGCTCGCGGAGCGTGGGACCTTCGGGGCTGAACATCGGCGTCAGCTTACCCGTGGTCCCACGGACAGGTCCGTGGTACATTGCGATCAGCACGTGTGTACGCCCCGTTTGCGGGCGCCGGTGCGAGTTCTCCTTTCTTTCGTGCCGCGAGTTCTCTTTTTTTCGTGCCTTTCGGCCGATCCGTACGCCGCTTCAGATCGCGCGTCCGGTATGTCGGCCTTCTGTCACCACCCGGTCGGTCGTGTGTGTCCCGCGTTCGCGGGTCCGGCGTACCCGGGGTGGTGTTCTCGCGCCGCCGCGGACCCTGCTCCGAGCAGCCTCCGCCCTGCGGCTTCTCCCCTTCCCCACACGCCTGTTGCCCCACGCGCCTGACGTGTCGTCCGTCCGTGAAAGGACCACCATCCATGACCACCACACTCGAACACCCTCCGGTGGAGCGCCGGCCGTCACCGGCCGCCCGGCCCGTCACCGGTGTCCTGGACATCGACGCCGGCGGGAAGGGCAGGCTGCGCGGTGCGGACTGCCTCTCCTCCCCCGCCGACCCCCAGGTCTCCGCCGCCCTGATCCGCCGGCACGGACTGCGCAGGGGCGACCTGGTCGAGGGCGTCCTCGGCGACCGGCGCTCCGTCACCGGCATCGTGCGCGTGGGCGGGCGCGCCCCGGACGAACCGGGGGGCCGACGCCGCTTCGCCGATCTGACCCCGCTGCACCCGCGCGAGCGGCTGCGCCTGGAACATCCGGCCGCCGGTCTCACCGGCCGCGTGGCGGACCTGGTCGCGCCCGTGGGCAAGGGCCAGCGCGGTCTGATCGTGGCACCGCCCAGGACCGGCAAGACCGTGCTGATCCAGCAGATCGCAGCCGCCGTCGCCGGGAACCACCCCGAGTGCCGGCTGATGGTCGTGCTGCTGGACGAGCGCCCCGAGGAGGTCACCGACATGCGGCGATCCGTGCGCGGCGAGGTCTACGCCTCCACGTTCGACCGGACGGCCGCGCAGCACATCGCGCTCGCCGAACTCGTCGTGGAGCGGGCCAAGCGGCTCGTGGAGGCCGGCGAGGACGTCGTCGTGCTCCTGGACTCCCTGACCCGGCTGTGCCGGGCCCACAACAACGCGGCCGCCACGGGGGGCCGCACCCTCAGCGGCGGTGTCGACGCGGCCGCGCTGCACGGCCCCAAGCGGCTGTTCGGGGCGGCCCGCCTGGCCGAGGAGGGCGGTTCGCTCACCATCCTCGCCACCGCGCTGGTCGAGACCGGCTCCCGCGCCGACGACCTCTTCTTCGAGGAGCTGAAGAGCACCGGCAACCTGGAGCTCAGGCTCAGCCGCGAACTCGCCTCCCGCCGCCTCTTCCCGGCCGTCGACATCCAGGCCTCCGGCACCCGCCGCGAGGAACTCCTCCTCTCCCCCGCCGAGTTGACGGCGACCCGCGGGCTGCGCCGGGTACTGCGGGACCGCGACGGGCGGACCGGTCTGGAGACCCTGCTGGAGCGGCTGCGCGACACACCCGACAACGCCACGTTCCTGCGCCGCGTCCAGCCGACGCTGCCGAGCGGCTAGCCGGGCATCGGCCGGGTGCCCGTGGCGACCCGAATGGCGGCGGGCGCTGGGACATCCGGGTGCCGGTGGTCCCCGTTCGGCCCTCGGCAAGCTCCCGCCTCCGCCGGTTCGTTCCTAGCTTTGCGATATGACGATCGGCTTTTCTCCTCGAGCGACCCTGTCGGCCTGCGCACTGTGCGCGGCGGGCATGCTGCTGCTGGCCTCACCGGTGGCCGCGGTGGGCGGGTCCGGAGCGGACCCGGGCACCCAGGGGCGGCCGAAGACGGCGATGCCCCAGCCGGCCCTGCTGAATCGCGAGGGCACACTTGTCCGGCTCCACGCCGGGGCACCCGAGACGCCGGACGTCTCCGCGATGTCCTGGCTGGTCGCCGACGCCGGCACCGGCGAGGTGCTCGCCGCGCACAACGCGCACGTGAAACTGCCGCCCGCCAGCACCCTCAAGACCCTGTTCGCCCTGACCGTGCTGCCCGCCTTCCCCGGCGGCGTCCAGCACACCGTCAGCCACGACGAGCTGATGGGGATCGGCGAGGGCAGCAGCCTGGTGGGGGTCGTCGCGGGCAACACCTACAAGGTGGCCGACCTGTGGCGCGGGGTGTTCCTCAACTCCGGCAACGACGCCGTGCACGTGCTCGCCGCGCTGAACGGCGGCTGGGAGCACACGGCCCGGCAGATGCAGGCCAAGGCCCGCACACTGGGCGCCCTGGACACCCATGTCGTCTCCCCCGACGGCTACGACGCCGACGGGCAGGTGTCCTCGGCGTACGACCTGGCGGTGTTCGGGCGGGCCGGGCTGCGCAACCCGGACTTCGCGCGCTACTGCTCCACGGCCGAGGCCGCCTTCCCCGGACTGGGCGGCGCGACGTACGAGATCGCCAACACCAACCGGCTGCTGACCGGTGCCAAAGGTGTGAAGCCCTACCCCGGTCTGATCGGCATCAAGAACGGCTACACCACCAACGCCGGAAACACCCTCGTCGCCGCGGCCCACCGGAACGGGCGCACCGTCCTCGTGACGGTGATGCACCCTCAGCAGGGCGGCGGACTGGGGGTGTACGAGGAGGCACGCGCACTGCTCGACTGGGGATTCGACGCCTCCGGGCACGTCGATCCGGTGGGCTCCCTGGACGCGCTGCGCCCGGTGGCCCACACGGCCCAGGCCGCGTCCCCGGCCGCCGCGCCGCACGCGGCCGCATCGGGGCCCGCCTCGGACTGGGACTGGCCCACGACGGGCGCGGTCGCCGGCGGGGCCGGGCTGGGCGCGGGCGCGCTGGTGATCGCCCTGCGGCGCAAGGGCAAGCCGATCGCCCGCGGCTGAGCCGGCTCAGAACACCGACAGGCCGGTGAGCGTGGTGAAGCGGTCCAGGGCCGCGACGCCCGCCACCGAGTTGCCCCGCTCGTCCAGACCGGGACTCCACACGCACAGCGCGCACCGGCCGGGTACGACGGCGATGATGCCGCCGCCCACACCGCTCTTGCCGGGCAGCCCGACCCGGTAGGCGAAGTCGCCCGCCGCGTCGTACGTCCCGCAGGTCAGCATGATCGCGTTGACCTGCTTGGCCTGGCTGCGGCTCAGCAGCCGGGTGCCGTCGGCGCGGACGCCGTGCCGGGCCAGGAACGTGGCGGCCAGGGCCAGGTCGGCGCAGGACGCGGCGATCGAGCACTGACGGAAGTACTGGTCGAGCAGGACCGGCACCGGGTTGTCGATGTTGCCGTAGGACGCCATGAGATGGGCGAGGGCGGCGTTGCGGTCGCCGTGCGCGGTCTCGGAGGCGGCGACCTCCTCGTCGAAGTCGAGGTCCGGGTTGCCGCTCTCGGCACGCAGCAGGGCGAGCAGTTCGCCGGCCGCGTCCCCGGTACGGGTCTGGAGGCGGTCGGTGACGACCAGGGCGCCCGCGTTGATGAACGGGTTGCGCGGGATGCCGTTCTCGTACTCCAGCTGCACCAGCGAGTTGAACGGGTTGCCCGACGGCTCGCGGCCCACGTGCTCCCACAGCTCGTCGCCCTCGCGGGCCAGGTCGAGCGCGAGGGTGAACACCTTCGTGATGGACTGCGCCGAGAACGGCTCCTGCCAGTCCCCCACCCCGTACACCGTGCCGTCCAGCTCGGCGACGGCCATGCCGAAGGCGCGCGGGTCGCGGGCCGCGAGCGCCGGGATGTAGTCGGCGGGGCGCCCGCGGCCGGGCGTGTGCTCGACCTCCTCGGCGATGCGCTCCAGGACCGGCTGGAAGGTCGGGGAGGACGACGGGGGAACTGGCATGATCACCATTGTGCCTCCGGCCGGTCCCGGTGCACCGCCGCGGCCGGCTCAGACCAGAGGTGCGCCGCTGCCGGCCACGACCTCCGGCCGCAGCAGGTCCGCCAGCCGCTCGGCCGGCAACAGGCCCTTCTCCAGCACCAGTTCCGCGACTCCGCGGCCGGTGGCGAGGGCCTCCTTGGCGATGTCGGTGGCGGCGGTGTAGCCGATGTGCGGGTTGAGGGCGGTGACCAGGCCGATGGAATTCTCTACGGTGGCGCGCAGCGCCTCGGTGTTGGCGGTGATGCCGTCGACGCAGCGCTCGGCGAGCGTCAGGCAGGCGGCCCGCAGATGAGTGATGCTCTCCGACAGGGAGTGCAGGATGATCGGCTCGAAGGCGTTGAGCTGGAGCTGTCCGGCCTCGGCGGCCATGGTGATGGTGACGTCGTTGCCGATCACCTCGAAGGCGACCTGGTTGACGACCTCGGGGATCACCGGGTTGACCTTGCCGGGCATGATGGACGATCCGGCCTGCACCGGCGGCAGGTTGATCTCGCCGAGGCCGGCGCGCGGCCCGGAGGAGAGCAGCCGCAGGTCGTTGCAGCTCTTGGAGAGCTTGACCGCGATCCGCTTGAGCACACCGGACATCTGGACGAACGCGCCGCAGTCCTGGGTGGCCTCGACCAGGTTGGCCGCGGTGACCAGGGGCAGTCCGGTGATGTCGGACAGGTGGCGGCGGGCGGACTCGGCGTATCCGGCGGGCGCGTTGAGGCCGGTGCCGATCGCGGTGGCGCCGAGGTTGATCTCGTGGATCAGCTCGACGGCCTCCGCGAGCCGGCTGCGGTCCTCGTCGAGCATGACGGCGTACGCGGAGAACTCCTGCCCGAGCGTCATCGGCACCGCGTCCTGGAGCTGGGTGCGGCCCATCTTCAGTACGTCGCGGAACTCGACGGCCTTGCGGGCGAAGGCGTCCTGGAGCACGGCCATCGCCTTGAGCAGCCCGCGCACCGCGAACACGGTCGCGATCTTGACGGCGGTCGGGTAGACGTCGTTGGTGGACTGGCCGAGGTTGACGTCCTCGTTGGGGTGCAGGTGCCGGTACTCGCCCTTGGCGTGGCCCAGCAGCTCCAGGGCGCGGTTGGCGACGACCTCGTTGGCGTTCATGTTGGTGGAGGTGCCGGCGCCGCCCTGGATCACGTCGACGACGAACTGGTCGTGCAGCTTGCCGGAGCGGATCTCCCGGCAGGCGGCGACGATGGCGGCGGCCTTGCCCGGGGCCAGCAGTCCGAGCTCCTCGTTGGCGAGGGCGGCGGCCTCCTTGACGGCGGCCAGGGCGTCGATCAGGTGCGGATAGGCGGAGATCGGCGTTCCGGTGACGGGGAAGTTCTCCGTGGCGCGCAGGGTGTGGATGCCCCAGTACGCGTCGGCGGGGACGTCGCGGTCGCCGAGCAGGTCGTGTTCGCTTCGGGTGACGGCGGTCATGAGGATGCGGCCTCTTTCGGAGGTACGAGGTCTCGTCGTCCCCCTCCCGTCGTCCGCCCGGAGGACTGGCGGACCGGGACATGACGACAGAGCCCGGAGAGGAGGGGTGCGGGTGTGGTCAGGCGCAGGCCGGCTCGGTCAGTGGCTCCAGCGTGCGGACCGGGCGGACCCGGCCGACCGGGACGCCGCCACCCAGCAGCGGCTCACCCGCGAACTCGGTGAGCAGCTCCGCGTCGACGCCGGCCCGGACCAGGGCCGCCGCGGCGACCGGGATCCGGGCCCGGTTCGCACCGTCGGCTATCTTCACGGCGACAGCCCTGCCGTCCGGCAGCGCGGCGACCTGGACGCCCTCGAACCCGTCCTTGGCGAGCAGTCCGGGCACGGCCCGCATCAGCGCGGCCACGTCCCGGCCGGAGCCGGAGGCCATCTCGGCGTGCTCCCGCATCGCGTCGGCCACGCGGGCCTCGGGGCTGCCGGGGGCGGCCGTGGTGACACGGGCGAGGGCGCGGGCCAGGCCGTACAGGGAGACGGCGAACAGGGGCGCGCCGCATCCGTCGACCGTGACCTGTGCGATCCGCTGGCCGGTGAGGTCCTCCACGGTCTCGGCGACGGCCTGCTGGAGGGGGTGGGCCGGGTCCAGGTAGTCGTCCAGGGACCAGCCGTTGAGCTTGCAGGTGTAGAGCATGGCCGCGTGCTTGCCGGAGCAGTTCTGCGCGAGCCGGGAGGGCCCGCGGCCCTCGCGCACCCAGGTGTCCCGGACGGCCGGGTCGAACGGCAGGTCGGGGACGTTGCGCAGGTCGTCCTCGGTCAGTCCGGCCAGTTCGAGGATCCGCCGGGCGCCGGCCAGGTGGCGTTCCTCGCCGGAGTGGCTGGCCGCGGCGAGCGAGAGCAGGTCGCCCTCGAGCGGGAGGCCGGCCCGCACCATGGCCACGGCCTGGACGGGCTTGAGCGCCGAGCGCGGGTAGAAGGCCGCCTCGATGTCGCCGAGCTGGAAGTCGGTCCGGCCGTCGGCGCCGAGGACGACGACGGAGCCGTAGTGGATGCCCTCGGTCACGCCGCCGCGGACGAGGTGGGCGACGGGGGCGTGGAGGGGGTCGCGGACGAGGGGTGCCGCCGCGGGCGAAATGCTGTACATCACTGCCTGCATCACTGGTGGGTGGGTGAAGTGGGCCTGCGCGGGATTCGCGTGCCGGCCCTGCTGGGGGTGCGGTCGGCGGGGCGGCTCACGCCTCGGTTCCGCCGTCGGTGGGCTGGTCGGGGCGCGCCGCGCGCATGATGTCGGTCAGGGTGGTCTCGACGCGGTCGAGGTGGTGGGACATCGCGGCCACCGCCTCCTGCTCGCTGCCGCCGGTGAGGGCCTCGACGATGGCGCGGTGCTCCCGGTTGGACTGCTCGCGCCGGCCGCCGAGCTCGTTCAGGAAGGCCGACTGGCGGGCCAGCGCGTCGCGGATCTCCTCGATGACCCGTCGGAACACCGGGTTGCGGGCGGCCTGGGCGACGGAGAGGTGGAAGAGGGTGTCCAGCGCGACCCACGAGGTGGTGTCGGTCTCCTGCTCCATCCGCTCCAGCAGGTGGACCAGGTGGTCCAGGTCCTCGGGGGTGCGGCGCCGCGCCGCGTAGCCGGCGACCGGGATCTCGATGTGCCGGCGCACCTCCAGCAGGTCGCTGGCCGCGTAGTCGCCGAAGGTGGGGTCCTCCACCGCACTGGCGACGACGAAGGTCCCCTTGCCGGTCCTGGAGACGGTCAGGCCCATGGTCTGCAGCGCCCGCAGGGCCTCGCGCAGGACCGGCCGGGAGACCGCCAGGGTGCGGCACAGCTCCGCCTCGGAGGGGAGCTTGTCCCCGATGGCGTACTCGCCGCGCTCGATGGCGCCCCGCAGGTGGGTGAGCACCGCTTCCATCGCGCTGACGCGTCGCGGCACCGGTCCACCTGTCTGGCTGTCTGACAGGTTCACGGGCTGATGGTGCGGGTGGCGAGTGCTTCCTGTCAAGCGAAGCGAAAAGACGGCGTTCACTCCGCGTTTTGTCGCGAAAGCGAGCATCCAGCCGGTGATTCTGTCCTTGGGCGCTCTTCCCGGCCGCACCGCCTTCCGCCACCATGGAGCACATGGCGGACACAGCGGCATCGGCGGAGACCTTGCAGTCGGACCTGATCGACCTGACGGACGTACCCCTGGCCGAATTAGGCGAGGTGCCCCTCTTCCCGGCGGCGCTCGCCAGTCTGCTCGGGGGGCTCGCGGCTTCTCCCGCGCCCTTGTGCGAGGGCAACATGGCCGCCATGTGCGGGACTACTCCGTGGCTGTCCACTGGTGCGCCGCATGACAGTTGAGCGCGCTTGAGAGGTTCCGGCTGCCGCTGTCGACCGTCACCGCAGTCGCCATGGGACAGGTCACTGACGCCGATCTCGCGTTGCTGCGGTCGTCCCAGCGCAGCCGGCTCCTGCTCGCCCTCGCCGCGATCCTCGCCCACCCCGGCCAACCCGCGGAGAAACCCCCGCGCGGCGCTTCCGGGCCGACGCGTCCGGCCACGGCCTGGGACATACTCGCCCACGCCCAGCGCTCCGACCCTTCGGCGGTCGAAGCCGTTCTCGGGGATCCCTGTGTCGGCTCATGGGCGTTTCCCCTGCTGCGCAGGCTCCGCCACGGTGCGGCGGCGGCCGGCACGCGGGTGCCGCACTGGGCGGAGACATCCCTGTTCGCCGCACTCGCGGGTGCCGCCGCCGTCCGGGCCGGTATCCGTGCCACGGTCCGAATCCCGGCCTATCACGGACGTGTGTGGCTGCCGTCGCTGGGTGTGACCGAATCGGTGGGCCGCGGCACATGGGCGGTGGCGACGCTCGAGACCGGTCCCCACGGCACAGCCACCTTCGGCGATCGGGGCTCCGTGCGGCTGCCGGACGATCCGGCACGCCCCGCCGACGGCTGGCATCCGCTCACCCGCTCCGGCGGGCCGTACGGCGCAGGGACCGTCGCACTCGACCATCTCAGTCCGTTCCGCGACTTCCGCTCGCTTGCTGATCCGATCGCGCTGCCACCGCAGACCCTGGAGCGCTGGCACGAGCTGATCGCTGAGAGTGACGCGCTCCTGCGCCGTGACCAGCCCGAGGCTCACCGTCTGGTGGCGGGCGCCATCCGTACCATCGTGCCGGTCGACGGCCCGAGCGCGCTGCGCGCCGTCAGCGCCACGGTGCCCGACGCTCACGGCGCGGTCACGATGTCGCTGCCGCTGGACGCGGCGGCCATGGCGGCGATCCTCATCCACGAGGCCCGTCACCAGCTTCTCGACGCCCTCGCCGACCTCACCCCGCTGTTCGTGCCGGTCCACGAGGGTCCCGAGCCCACCTACTTCGCTCCCTGGCGGGCCGATGCGCGCCCACTGCGCGGACTGCTGTTCGGCGCCCACGCCTTCACCGGCGTGATGTCGTTCTGGCGGACGCAGCGCGGCGCCGACAAGGAGCGCGCGGAGTTCGAGGCCGCTCTGCACCACCGGCAGGTACGAACAGCCCTGGCCGCGTTGCGGAACGCCGCCGAGGGGCTGACACGCGCGGGCGGGCTCGTCGTCGAAGGGCTCGCCACGGCCTTCCACCAGCACGGCCCGCTGGAGCCCGCCACGACGCCACCACGTCGGCTGGCCGAACTGGTCCACCACGACGAGCAGGCGGCATGGCGGGTGGCCCACCTCGCGGTGGACCCCGACGAGGCGGCGCTCCTGGCCCGCCGACTGCTGGCGGGCGAACCGCCGCCCGCACAACTGCCCCCTGCCCGGATACGCACGGCGGGCAGCGGCACCGCCCATCCGTCCGGCGGTCAGGCGCCCCGCACATGGCTCGCTCGCCTGCGATGCACCGACGGACAGGCGTTCGCGGCCGTGCGCCGAGAAGTCGGGCAGCCACACGCCCACCCACTCGGCATCAAGGGAGCGACCACCGGAGACGCCCTCCTGGTGGCCGACGAACCGGATGCGGCCCTGGACTGGTACCGGGGCCGGCCCGGCTCCACCCAGGCATGGATCGGAATCGGTCTTGCCCACCGGGCGAGTTCCGCCCGGCTGCTGGTGGAACGTCCGGAACTCGTGCTGGCGCTGCACGACGCAGTCCAGGACTCGGGCGTGAACCCGCCGCCCCCCGAGAGCCTGGCGGAGTGGCTGGGTTCGCGCCAGAGGGCGCCGGGCTCAGATGCTCAGCGCGTCGATGTCGCAGTTGGCCCGGATACCATTGGCCGCGTCCCGGGTGGCCTGGTGATCGGCACCGAGCACCCGCCGGAATGAGGCGAGGGCCCTTTCGTACTGCTCCTTCGCTTCCACCGTCCTTCCCAGACCCTTGAGGTCATAGGACAGGTTGAGCCGGATGGCCAGCGTCGACGGGTGCTCCTCGCCGCGTGCCTCGACGCTCTGCCGCAGCAGTTCCTCGTCGATGTCGTGCGCCTGACGCACCTCGCCCAGCGCGAAGTGGTCGCTGGCCAGGTTGGTTCGCGCCAGGATGGTACGCGGATGCCGTTCGCTCAGCACACGGCTCAGACCGCTCACCGCCTCCTCGTCGAGCGCGCGGGACTCCTCGATCTGCCCGAGCAGCCGCAGGGTGACCGCCAGGTTCGTGGCGGTGGCGTAGGTATGCGGATGTTCCGCGCCCAGCAGCTCACGCGTGTGCATCATCGTCTGCCGGCCGAGCGCCGCAGCACCGGCCAGATCACCGGTCTGCCGCAGGTCGGTGGCATGGTTCAACGCCGCACGGGCCGTGTCGAGGGACTTCTCGCCCTGCGTGCGCCGCAGCACCTCCAGAACCTTGGAGGAGAGTTCCAGAGCACCGAGGTGGTCGCCCACCTTGCGGCGGGTGACGGACAGTTCGCGCGTGACCCACACCGTGAGCGAGTGCTCGTCACCGAGCATCTGCACGGCCCGCTCGCGCAGCACCTCCTGGCCCTCCAGGGCTGCCTGGAACCGGCCGAGCTCCTGCAGGTCGATGTAGAGCTGGTGAAGGGTGAAAAGGGTCAGCAGGTGGTCGTCGCCGATGACCTCCACCCGGCGCTGATAGGTGTCCTCGTCCAGGCGCAGCGCCTGCTGCAGATCCCCTGCCAGGCGTAGGCTCACGCCGTAGTTGTGCGCGGCCTGCAGCGTTCCCGGATCGTCGGGGCCCTGTTCGCGCAGCGTCGTCTCGTACGCCTGCTGATCCAGTTCGCGGGCCCGGTAGAAGTCCCCGCGTGCGCGCAGCACGATAGCCAGCACACTCAGGGCGCGTTGGGTCGCCTCGTGGCTCTCGCCCAGCACGCGACGGCAGCGTTCGACCAGTTCCGACTGGACCTCGTAAGCCTCCGCGTAGCGGCCGAGCCAGCGCAGCGCCTCGGCGCGCACCTGGTCGATGGAGAGCACGTGCTCGTGATCGTCTCCCAGCAGGCTTCGCCAGCGCCCCGCGGCCTCCTCCGCCGCTTCCAGCGCCGACTCGTAGTCGCTGCGGGCGAGCAGGAAGCGGGCCTCGTTGAGCACGAGCTCCCGGACCCAGCCCTCCTGGCACTCGACCATGCCGGATGCGCGGACGTGCGGCAGCAGTGCGGAGTAGCGGGGCCACATGGTGGATCGCTGCGGATTACGGGGGTCGGAGTGCGCGAGGATCTCGTGTGCGCAGTGGCGCATCTCGGCTCGCTCGTGGCCGTTCATCTGCTCGATGAGGACTCGCTGCACGAGACGGTGAACCTGGATCGTCGATTTGCGGTGGTCGATACGCGCGAGGGCGTAGCGCCCGATCTCCCGTACGGCCCTGGCCAGCTTGATCGGGTCGTCGAGGGCGGAGCGCAGCGCCTCGGGGGCCGCGACGCCGCGTACGGCGGAGAAGAAGTCCCAGTCGATCGGCTCGGGCGCGAAGAACGCGCAGACCTGCAGCAACTGCAGAGCGGCCGGGTGGTCTTCGCGCAGCCGGTCCAGGGAGACGTTCCAGGCGGCGGCGACCGGAAGGTCGTAGTCGGCGGGCGGGTCGACCTGAAGCAGTTCCGCGTACTTCGTCTCGAAGAGATCGAGGTACTGGTGAACCGGCATTCCTGTCTCCGCCAGCCAGACAGCGGCCTGCTCCACGGCCAGGGGCAGGTCGCCGAGCGAGTCGGCGAGCCTGTCGGCCGCGTCATCCGGAATCTCCGGACTGCGTCGCTTGATGAGCGCGACGCTTTCCTCACGTGCAAACACATCGACCTCTAGGGAATTGGCCAAGCTCGACCACTGGGCATTACGGGACGTCACCAGCACTCGCCCGGGCCCGTCGTTGGGGAAGAACTGCCTGACCTCATGCGGGTTCTCCGCGTTGTCGAAGACCAGGAGCCAATTCGAGTAGGGTTCTCCGACCCGCAGGGCCTCCAAGACCGCAGGTACGGCGCTTCGGTCGGCGCCCGCCCGCAGGTTCATCTGTTCCCCGAGTTCGATCAGGGACTGCACGATCAGGTTGGTCTGTTCGGCTGGAATCCACCAGATGAGCCGATAGTCGCGGCTACGTCGATACACATGTTCGATGGCGATCTGGGACTTCCCCACGCCCCCCATGCCGTGCAGGGCCTCGGGAAGCACGGCCGTCGTCCCCTCGGTCAGACGCCTGTTCAGTTGTTCCAGCAGTTCTTCGCGTCCTGTGAAATTGCGGTTCCGTTGCGGAACGTTCCCCCACAATCGCGGCGGCGCATCCGTACGAGCGACGGTCGGGACGGGCTGCGACGCGGTGGACACGGAACCTCCTGGTGCTTCGTGCGGCGAGGCGGACTCCTGCTCGGATGAGACAGGAGGCGGCGAGTGCTCGCCAACCGTAGTGGATACATCACCCTGTGTCACACCGACTGGTGTGGAGGGGTTCTCGGGTTCGCTCAGGAGCCGCCTGAGACGTCCGGCGCGGGCCAGATACGGCCCGGCCAGGGCGGAGAGCGCCGAGTGCAGGGGGCGCACGAACGGGCGGGTGCGCGCCGTGACCGGCGGGTCCGCGGCGTTCAGACGCCATTCGACGAGCCGTTCCCCGCCCGCGATCGTTGTGGCAAGGCGGGGTCCGAGATGCGCGGCCACCTGGCGCAGCACGCTCATGGTCTCGGCCCGGGAGCCGAGGCCCAGCAGCTCCTCCCTGACCCCTTCGTCGAAGTCGTAGGAGACCTGTCGGTCGTCCTCGGCGTCGACGTGCTGATCGGTTCGGTGCAGCAGGCCGAACAACACGATCTCGGCGAGGTTCCACGCCTCGGCACCCGGCAGGGACCTCTGGATGAGTCGCATGACCGGCAGGTTGAGGGGGGCGGCGGCCAGCCGGCGCGCCAGGGCCACCGCGGTCGGTGACGCCTTGGCCATGAAGTTCCTGACCGTGTCCCGTGCGCGCGTCGCCGGGATCTCCGACCAGGGCAGTGCCTCCTGCCGGAGCACTCCCAGGTCTCCTCGCGGGCTGGTGAGGAGCACGGCGGCCTCGTGCCGGCGGCCGGACGCCGCCACCAGGCGCGCCCAGCGCCCGAGCGCCCCCGGCGACATCTCCAGCACGGGGACCGGCACGGCCTGCTCGGCGTGGGCCGCCGCTCGCGTGCCGAGGCCCATGCCCGGGCCGCTGGTGCCCAGGACGCGCAGCAGCCGGTTCGGGGCGGCGGCCGCGACGGTGTCCAGCTCCGCCCTCATCGCGGTCGGCAGGGTGAACTCCCAGACCTCCTGCGGCATCAGGCTGAGCACGGCGGTCGGGGAGGTGCGGGCGGCCGAGCTCAGGAACGCCGCCGCGTTGCCGTTGCGCCAGGCCTGGGCGAAGCCGTCCGTCACCACGAGCACGACGTCGTCCGGCCCGCTGCCGACGGCGGGCGCCCGGCGCCGATGGCGGCGCACCACGGAGCCGGCGGCGGCCACGTCCACGGAGGTCACGGTGATGTGCCGGAACGCCGCCGTCTGTTCCAGCACCCCGCGTAACTGACGGATCGTGCCGGTCCACAGCTCCATGGACGGCGAGCCGTCGATCAGCAGGACGAGGCCCAGCCGGCGCTCCTCCGGCTGCCGGCAGACCGGCAGCCACAGTCCGTCCGCGGCGATCCGGTCCGCGGTCGCCTCCTCGTCCAGCTCCCACGCATCCGGTTCCGGGCGACGCAGCCGCAGTGGCCGTAACGCACGGGCCAGGGCCAGTCCGCCGCGCGGCAGGGATACGGCATGGACGGGCTCCGGCTCGAGCGGCTCGTGGGCGCCCGGTTCGGCCGGTCTGTGCGGCGGGCCGTCCCCGCCGTCGGTGTTCCCCGTCGGATCGCCGCCCGGAAGACGGAACGCCCGTTCGACCACCTCGGTGCCCCTACCGTCCGGCGCGGCGCCGTTGTGTCCGGTGCCGGAGCCGCCCGGGGCGGTGCCGTTCTGCTCGGCGTCCGTCGGCGTCGGGTCCGGTCGTTCCGGTTCGGGGACGGGTGATGCGGTTCCGGTCCCGTTGACGCGCTGCGTCCGACGGCTGCCCGGGGAGCGGCGACCGGTCCGCGGGGGTGACCAGCCGCGGTAGGGTGCCGCCGCGTCCTGGCAGGCAGCCAGGTACACGGCGTCCCGGACGTCCAGCCAGGAGACGCCGCTCACCGGTGGTTCGTCGGCCGAGTGGGTCATTCCGGCCTCACCGGCGGTGCCGTCCCGTCGAGTCGGTGCCAGATCGCCTCGGTGAGGCCCAACAGTCCTTCGTCGTCTCCGGACGGACGTGAGGCGGCCAGATAGAAGGAGTTCAGCAACTGATCGATGGACAGTCCCCCGCGCTCCCGGCTGCGCCTGAGGAAGTCGGCGATCAGGGTGCCCGCCCGTTCCTCGGCCAGTCCGTCACCGAAGTGGGCGGCCGCCATGGCCGCGAGGTCCTCGTCGCCCGGCTCGGGCATCTGAAGCAGCAGGCACCGTCGCAGGAACGCGGGCGGGAACTCCCGTTCGCTGTTCGACGTCATCACGACCACCGGAAAGGCGCGGCATTTGACCACGCCTGCGACGATGTCCGCCTCCCCGTCCGGATCGTCCGTCTGCACCCGGACGACGGGGTTGCGGCGCCGGGCGCGGCGCAGCTCGGGAATGGTGAACGTGCCGTCCTCGAACACGCTCAACAGGTCGTTCGCCAGATCGAGGTCGCTCTTGTCCAGCTCGTCGATCAGCAGGACGCGCGGCTCCGCGTGGGGCAGCAGAGCCGTGCCGAGCGGGCCGAGCTGGATGTAGTCGCCGATGTCCGGCGGGGACGTCCGCGCCTCCTCGCCCCGCGGCGCCTCCCCGGCCGCGGCGCGCAGCGCGGCGGTGTCCTGGATCCTGCCGATCGCGTCGTACTCGTACAGCCCGCGCTGGAGGGTGGTCCTGCTGGTGATGTGCCACCGCAGTACCCTGCCCAGCCGTAACTCGCGGCTGATCCGGTAGGCCAGGCTCGACTTGCCGGTGCCCGGTCGCCCACTGACCAGCAGCGGACGGCGCAGCAGCAGGGCGGCGTTGACCAGGTCGGCTTCCGTGCGCGCGGCGCGCGGCGCGTATCCGGCGGGCTGGTGGCCACCCAGCCGGCGGACGTTCTCCTCCTCGTCGTCCGGCGGTGGATCCACCACGGGACCTCCGTCGAACGCCCGCCAGGGCGGGGGCGGCGGGAGCAGTTCGCCGAGCGTCGTGTCGTGCAGCGGCTCACCGCTGCCGCGGTAGATCCACCAGCGCGGCCGCCCTGAGGCGCCGGTCGGTGGCCGGAGCTCTTGATGCGGCAGGGACGTGTCGTCAGGTGGCGTCACCGGCCCTCCTCCACGACCGTGGGCGCGGCCTCGTGGCTGCTGCGCGCGGGCACGACCGGCATACGGTCGGGGTCGTCCCACAGCAGAGCCACATGCCGGCCGACAACAGCGTTCGCTTCAGGATCGCGGTCCGCGGCGGCAATCCGCAACGCCTTGACCACGCCCGGCAACCCTCGCAGATCATGGCGCGCGAGCAGATCGCGCAGCTGAGCGCGAAAGGCGGTGTCCGCGGGTCCCCTGCGATCCCAGAGCACGACAGGGACCCCTGCCCGCAACGCCTCCCCGAGCTCATCCGTGCGTCCATGCGCCCCGGCGGCCCTCCGTGCGCTCCCGGGAGCCGAGCTCAGGACCACGACGGCCGGGGGCGGATCGGACAGCAGGTGGGCTCTGCCGTCCTCCGGGAACCAGTGGACACGTCCGGCGTTGCCCTCGCTGAAGACACGCCATCTGCTTCCCCAACGGCCGTGCAGGTCGCGTCGATCGTGACGGTCCAGACTGCGCAGAACGACGTGATGTTCCTCCCCCAACACCCCACCCACTCCTTGGAAAGCCGTCTTGCGCCATCGTTCCACGCGCAGGTCCAGCAAAGCACGCGGAAGGACGAACTCGACCGCGATGTCCGTCTTCAGATATCCCCAGTCGCTCTCCGCGCGATGGATCAGTTCGCGCACGGTCTTCTCGGCCTGTCCCAGGGCGATGCGCCGGTCCGTGCCCCTCTGCTGGTGCCCGGGCTGCACCCGCCACCAGTAGGAGAGCAGGACGTCCGTCGGCCGCTCGGAGTCCAGCAGCGGCCGTAATCGGATGACCAGGTAGCTCGTGGGGCTCCACACATCCGTCCGGAGTGACTCGGAGGTCTTCACGGCCGGCTCGTCGCGGCGGGTATCGGGTTCCGGCGGGGCGAAGTCGTGCGCGTCCGCCCAGTCGGCGAGCGCGAGGTGCCGCTCGCCGTCCGCGACGAGGGCCAGCTGCCGCAGCACCTGGAAGCAGGGAAGGCTCTCCCCCGGGCGGGCGTTGAGCGTGGCGGCGTGCAGGAAGACGGACCACGGTTCGGTGCAGTACGCCGGCGGAAGCGAACGCCCCCGGCCGTGCAGGAAGTCCGCGTACCAGCGACGCAGGTCGGGCACGCGCACGCCGTCGAGCAGCACGAGGACCTCGTTCCACTCCTCGGTGGTGAACAGCTCGACCTCCCAGGCCGCGTACGCCGCCTTGAGCCGCTGGATCACCGTCGTGTTGCCCTCCCGCACCTCGAGATGACGCACCAGCGGAGCCAGCCTCTCCGGCCCCTCGCACATCTCCTCCATGAGCTGCACGAGCACTGCTCGGCGGCCGCTCGGCACGGTGCTGTCCACCGCTGCCCGGCTGCGCCGGCCGAACCGGCGGATGACCTGCCCCAAGGCGACGGGATCCAGCAGCGTACAGGCGTCCTCGACCACATCCACCAGGTATCTGGGCAGCTCGCGCGGCTCGTCCCCGACCAGCTCCTCCGTTTCAGTCATCCAGGCCCCCCGCGGCCGGTTCCGCCGAACAGCAGATCCGGTCCAGCACGGCCACGGCCTGCTCGGCGGACCTGGAGCCCGCGCCCAGGGCCAGCACCGCGGCCCGCAGGGCGGCACAGCCGCCGCGGTGGTCCATACAGCTCTGGACGAGTCCCTGCAGGTGCTGCCGAGGCCAGGGATGGTCCGGCGCCGTGCGCCGGACGGGAGCGGGCAGCTGTGCCCGCAGCAGGCGGCCGCTGTCGTGTCCGATCTGCGGCACGTCCAGCAGGGCGTCGGCCAGTTCGTACTGCTCCTCGACGGAGGGCGGGTCGCAGGCCCGGGCGGGGGCGGCCCGGACGGCGGCTGCCAGCGGCGGCCACAGTCTGGTGACCGCCTCCACGGGCAGCATCCAGGCGACCTTCGCCGTGCGTTCGGTGAGGGCCGCGGTGACGATCCCGACCAGACGCCGGTCGGCCGGGTCCCAGACCCCCGCTCCGCTGAAGCCCCTCTCGACCGGTGCCCCGGTCATGTGCAGGCCGTCCAGCTGCACCCACTCGGGACAGGCGCCGCCCCGGCCGGTCGGGTGCGCCGTCGCGACCAGTCCCGCCGGCGCACCCCGGGGGTAACCCACGATCGCGACCCGTCGGCCGTCCGTGGGGCTGTGCGCGGCCACCGGCAGCGGGCCCGCGCCCCGCGGAAGCCGGTGCCCGCCGTCGTGGAGGGCGAGAACGGCCAGATCACCGCGGTCGGTCAGTAACGCCCCCGGAGGAGGACTGTCGAGCGGCGGAGGTGGTGACCAGGCCTCGGTGAGGACGTCCGCACGCGCCGACCATCCGCGACCGGGAAGGTCGACGACCAGGTGCCCGGCGCCCTCCCGCGCTTCGGGACGTGCCCCGTCGTCCAGCCCGAGGGCCGCCGTGACGACGTGCGCGCAGGTCAGTACGCACAGCCCCGCACCGGCCGGCGCGACCAGCGCCCCGGCGCCCCAGACGGCGCCGTCCTCCGAGAGTATCCGGACTTGCCCTCCCTCTGGCCCCACAGTGATCGTCTCCCCCATACGTCACGCATGTGCCCGAACCCGTTCCCTCAGTGTAAGAGGGCATTCCTCTTCGGTTTTCGGTTGTGCGCCGGGGGATTCCGGGGCCGCCGCGCCGCTCGGCGCGGTCAGGCGTTGAGCGTGCCCGTGCCCAGCAGGCCGAACAGCAGCACGCCGACGACGATCCGGTACAGGACGAAGGCGTTGAAGGAGTGCCTGGCGACGAACTTCAGCAGCCAGGCGATGGAGGCGTAGGCGACGACGAAGGAGACGATCGTGCCGACGGCCAGCGGGGCGGCGCCCACGCCCGCACCCAGGGCGTCCTTCAGCTCGTACAGACCGGCGCCGGTGAGGGCCGGGATGCCGAGGAAGAAGGACAGGCGGGTGGCGGCAACGCGGTCCAGGTCCAGGATGAGCGCCGTGGACATGGTGGCGCCGGAGCGGGAGAAGCCGGGGAAGAGCAGGGCGAGGATCTGCGAGGTGCCGACGAGCATCGCGTCCTTGAAGGACGTGTCGTCCTCGCCGCGCTTGTGCCGTCCCATCTGGTCCGCGCACCACATCACACCGCTGCCGACGATCAGCGAACCGGCCACCACCCACAGGGAGGCCAGCGGGCCCTCGATCAGGGGCTTGGCCGCGAGGCCCACCGCGACGATCGGGATGGTCGCGTAGATCACCCACCAGGCGAACTTGTAGTCGTGGTGGTAGCGCTCCTCGCGGTTGGTCAGGCCGCGCAGCCAGGCGGACACGATCCGCACGATGTCCTTGAAGAAGTACACGAGCACGGCGGCGATGGCACCGACCTGGATGACGGCGGAGAACCCGACCACGGAGTTGTCGTCGACCGGGATGTCCATGAGCCCCTCGGCGATCTTGAGGTGGCCGGTGGAGGACACGGGGAGGAACTCGGTCACCCCCTCGACGACTCCGAGGACGACGGCCTGACCGACGGAGATGGCGCTCATGGGATCCAGTTCTGGGAAGAGTTGGTCGACAGTGTTGTAGACGGTCCTTGCGTTGCAGACACTCTTACTACGCCAAAGTGAAGTCCCGGTGACCTACGACCACAGGGCCTGTGACATCCAGACTCCGGCGAAGGCGGCACCGAGACCCGCCACGACACTCGCGGCGGCGTTGGCGGCAGCGTAGAGCCCGGCGCCGGTCTCGGTCAGCCTCAGGGTCTCGTAGGAGAACGTCGAGTACGTCGTCAGGGCCCCGCACAGGCCGGTGCCCAGCAGCAGCTGCACGTGCGGACCGGCGGCACCGGCCGAGACAGCGCCGGTCAGCAGCCCGAGGATCAGGCAGCCGGTGACGTTCACCACGAAGGTGCCCCAGGGGAAGACCGAGTCGTGGCGGGACTGCACCGCGCGGTCGGTGAGTTAGCGCAAGGGGGCGCCGACCATGGCCCCCACGGCCACCAGCAGCCAGTTCACAACGATCTCTTACCCTTCCCGCCCGTGTCGGCCTGGATCACCGAGGCCGGATCCGCCCTCGTCCGTGCCGCCGTGGCCACGGCCGGCATACCGGATGACCTCGCAGTCGTCGAGGATGACGAGCCCCTCGGTGACCAGCTCGTCCAACTGCGGCAGAAAGGCCCGCACCCGCTCCTCGGTGTCGACGATCACGATCGCCACGGGCAGGTCCTCGCTCATCGACAGCAGCCGCGAGGTGTGGATGAGGGAGGACGCGCCGAAGCCCTCGACGCCGCGGAAGACGCTCGCGCCGGCCAGGCCGGCTGCGTGCGCCCGGTGCACGATCTCCGAGTACAGGGGCTTGTGGTGCCAGGTGTCGTTCTCGCCGATGAAGACGGTCACGCGCAGGGCACTGCCGGTGAGCCTCGTCATGGCTGCCTCCACTTCAGGACCCGGCGGGCCGCCGTCACGGCGAGCCACACCGCCGCGAGCGCCGCGCACAGGGTCGCGGCGAGATAGGCCAGGCCGGTGCCGGGACGGCCGGAGTCGGTCAGCCTCTGGATGTCGACGGCATAGGTGGAGAAGGTGGTGAAACCGCCGAGCACGCCGGTGCCGAAAAAGGGGCGGACCAGGCGGTGGGCGGCCCATACGTCGGTGATGACCACCATGAAGACGCCTATCACCGCGCAGCCGACGACGTTGGTCCAGAAGGTCGCCCAGGGAAAGCCGCCGGGCGGCGTGGGCCACCACAGCGAGGCCGCGTAGCGGCCGAAGGCACCGATTACGCCGCCGAGCGCCACGACCGCGACGACCGGCGCCTGGGCGCGCCAGGCGTGCCGCCGCGCCGGACGTCCGGTCCGGACGCTCAGGCTCTCGGTCTCGGGGGCTGTCATCGTCGTGCGTCTCCTACTCGCCCGGGCCCTGCGGACATGCGGGGCCGCTGCCTTCGCAAGTAGGGACCGTTGGCGGCGACGGTGCCGCGGTTCTGGTACGGCGGGCCCCACCGCCGCGCCGCGAGGGTGACCGCGGCCGGGCAACAGGGTAGCGCCGCGCGGCGGGGCGGGTCACGCCGAGGAACCCTGTCGAGGTCACCAGCCCTTCTCGAACAGCCGGGCCACCTCGGCGATGCGGAACTCGTCACGCCGGTAGTAGGTGCGGCGGCGGATCCGGCGGGTGCGCAGCAGGCCGAGGTCGGCGAGGAGGGCGAGGTGCGTCTCGGCGACGCGCCGGGGTATGCCGAGGGCGGCGGCGACGGCCTCGGCGGTCGCGCCGTGCTCGGCCGGGTCGATACGGCGGTTGCGGTGCCGTGACCGTTGCGCGGGGACGTGCGCTGCGGGGTCCTTGAGCCACTCCAGGATGACCAGACGCGTCCGGCCGGCGGGAGTCCTCAGCATCTCCGCCTCCTGTCGTCGAGGCCGTCCCGTCCTGAGGTTTTCCCACTGTGGCGCGGACCGACCCGTCGTGTCCGGGACTCGACGGCGCTTGTCCGGTACGTGACGGAGGCCGGCGGCGCCGCCCGGCTCGGCGACAGCCCCGCCCGGACGGCGGTCGCCGGATTCATGCACGCGCATGGATCGCATTAGCATGCGGCCTATGGGAGCGAACGCGGCCGACGCCCGGCTGGAGGAACAGTGGCGGGGCATCCTGTCGGTGCACGCGCGGACGATGTGCGAGATCGACCGTGTGCTGCATCCGTACGGCCTCGGCGCGAGCGACTTCGAAGTGCTCGACATCCTGGCGTCCGGCCCGGACGGGGCCGCCGAAGGGGTCGGGGCGGAGGCGGACGAGGAGCGCCGTCATCACCGGGTGCACACCCTCGCCGGCCGGGTCCACCTCAGCCAGAGCGCGCTCTCCCGGCTCCTCGGCCGGCTGGAGAGGGAAGGCCTGCTCGAACGGTCGGTGTGCACCAGGGACCGGCGCGGGGTGTGGGTCTCGCTGACCCGCAAGGGCCGCGAGCTGCACGCCGAGGTGCTGCCGCTGCAGCGCGCGGCGCTGGCACGCACGCTGGGCGGCAGCCGGTGACGACGGGACGAGCCGGCCGATGACGACGGGACGAGCCTGTCCGTGCCCGTCCCGCGCCCGCTCGCTCCCGTCGGTCCTGTCGGGTTCCCTCGGTCCCGCTCAGGCCTGTGGCCGGGCCAGCAGAGTGCGTACGCCCTCCGAGGTGAGTGTCAGTCCGTGCGGGGAGCTGGCGTCTATGGTGAGCGACAGGTCCTCGGCGGGCCACTGGGAGGCCAGCGCTCCGAGCGGCACCAGGCGGTAGCGGGAGACGAAGGGCAGCAGCTCCGACATCTCCAGTTCGGAGGTGAACACGGGCACCACCGGCACGCCGCCCGGCTGTTCCAGGACCGGCAGCGCCACCGCCGACGGGTTGGTGGCCTCCTCGTCGCTCACGTCGTCGGGTACGGGGATCAGCACGTCGCTCCCGGCGAGCGCGTCCAGTGCCGCCGTGTCCTCGGCGTTCTCGGCGAGCACGTCCAGCGCCCGCTGGGCGAGCGTAGGGGTGTTGTCGTGCGCGGGTGTGTCCATGGCAGATTCCCTGGTCGCGGCGGTCGTGCGGCCCGCCCGGAGTTGGTCGTGGCGCCCGCCCCCGGTACGGCCCTGGTCGCGTACCCGACCACACGCGGCGCAATCGTCCCGGCCACGGGAATCCTCGGGACCCGCACGAAAGCATCGCAGGCAGTCGCACGCAGGCGGCCGTGCCCGCCGGGGCGGCACCGGGAGGTGAGTGCCAGGCCGCGACGGATACCCGGTATGTCCTGGTCATTCGGATTCGCTTCCGCGTCCGAAGGATGCGCATCCCATCCGGAGAGGTAGAAGGAGTCATGGCCCACAGGACGAGCGCCCAGGACGTGGTGAAAGCCATCAAGGACGTCGACTTCCCGGCCGGCAAGGACGATCTGGTGCAGGCGGCCGACCGGTCCGGTGCCCCGCAGGAGGTCGTGAAGGCGCTGCGCGGGATTCCGCCCGAGCAGTACGCCAACCGCGAGGAGGTGGCCCGGTCGGTGCGCACGGCCCCCGACTCCGACCTCGGCACGAGTCCCGCACAGCGCGCCGAGCAGGCCCGTGAGGGCGGTAGGCCCGGCCAGTCCCAGCACCTGCGTGAGGTGCCGAAGCCGCCGGTGGAGGAGGAACTGGACCGCTGAGACGGGGACGCGTGACCGCACGCCCGCGACACGGGCGGGCCCTCCGCGATGCGCGGCGCGGAGAGCCCCGGGGCTCATTTCCGAACCCCGCGGGTCTGAGTAACCAGCGGCCCGGGAGCCGATTCGGGCGCGGCATGCCGGATACGCGCAACCGCATCCCGCCCAAGACGCATACCCGCACCCCGCCGCACACCCGAACACCTGCACCCGCGCCACGCCGACGACCGCACCGGCACTCCGCCGGGTGCCCCCAAGCCGTCAGTGCGGCTGCCCGGGCTCCCGGACCCAACCCAGGGACCGTTCGACGGCCCGCTGCCAGCTCTCGTACTCCCACGCGCGCCGTTCGGGATCCATGTCGGGCAGCCACTGGGCGGCCCGGTGCCAGTTGCGGCGCAGGACCTCCAGGTCCGGCCAGTATCCGGCGGCGAGCCCGGCGGCGTAGGCGGCGCCGAGGGAGACCGTCTCGGCCACCAGCGGCCGTACGACGGGTACGTCGAGGACGTCGGCGAGCATCTGCATGAGCAGGTTGTCCGAGGTCATGCCGCCGTCCACCTTGAGCTCGCGCAGCGCGAGCCCGGAGTCGGCGTTCATGGCGTCGACGACCTCCCGGGTCTGCCAGGCGGTGGCCTCCAGGACGGCCCGCGCCAGATGGCCCTTGGTGATGTACGAGGTGAGGCCGACGACGACCCCGCGCGCGTCGCTGCGCCAGTGCGGGGCGAACAGGCCGGAGAAGGCGGGGACGATGTAGCACCCGCCGTTGTCCTCCACCGTGCGCGCCAGGGTCTCGATCTCCGGTGCGGTGCTGATCAGGCCCAGCCGGTCGCGGAACCACTGGACCAGCGAACCGGTGACGGCCATCGGGCCCTCCAGGGCGTACACCGTGGGCTGGCCGGCGATCTTGTAGGCCACGGTGGTGATCAGGCCGTGCCGGGAGCGCACCAGGTCGGTGCCGGTGTTCATCACCAGGAAGCTGCCGGTGCCGTAGGTGCACTTGGCCTCGCCGGGCGAGAAGCAGGTCTGGCCGAACAGGGCGGCCTGCTGGTCGCCGAGGGCGGCGGTGATGCGGACGCCGGGAAGCAGCGCCCGGGCCTCGCCGTAGCTCTCCGCGGAGGAACGGATCTCGGGCAGCAGGGTGCGCGGCACACCGAAGAACTCCATGAGTTCCGGGTCCCAGGTCAGGGTCCGGATGTTGACGAGCATGGTGCGGCTGGCGTTGGTGGGGTCGGTGATGTGCAGGCCGCCGTCGGTGCCGCCGGTCAGGTTCCAGATCAGCCAGCTCTCGACGGTGCCGAACAGCACATCACCGTCCTGGGCGCGCTGCTCCAGGCCCTCCACGTGGTCGAACAGCCAGCGGATCCGGGGGGCGGAGAAGTAGGTGGAGGGCGGCAGGCCGCAGCGGTCGAGGAAGAACTCGTCGCCGGGCCGGTCCCGGAGCGCCTCGACCAGCGGCGCGGTGCGGGTGTCCTGCCAGACGATGGCCCGGCCCAGCGGGGCGCCGGTGCGCCGGTCCCAGAGCACCGTCGTCTCGCGCTGGTTGGCGATCCCGACGGCCGCGATCCGCCCGGTGTCCACGCCCGCGCTCGCGAGCGCCTCGGGCACGATGCGCCGGACGTTGCGCCAGATCTCGAGGGCGTCGTGCTCGACCCAGCCGGGCCGGGGGAAGTGCTGCTGGTGCTCTCGCTGGGCGACGGACACCAGCCGCCCACGATGGTCGAACAGGATGCATCGTGTGGACGTGGTGCCCTGGTCGATGGACATCACATACCGCTCAACCATGTTCGGACCGTCCTTCCGATGCGTCGCGCACGTGGGAGGCCTGGACGGTGAGACCGTCCAGCGGAGAGCCACGGGGATCTACCAGCGAACCGCCCCCAGATCCCGGGAGATCGCCCGGGCCGCCTCCCGGAGCAGCGCGATCAGCGCGGGCAACGGCCGGCCCCGGGGATCGCAGATCCGCTCGACGGCGCCGGACAGGCCGATCGCGCCCACCACGAGACCGCCGTGGCCGCGGATCGGGGCGGCGATGCCGGCGTCTCCCATGCTCATCTCCTGCACCTCGGCTCCCCAGCCGAGCTCGCGGATCTCGGCCAGCGCCCGGTCCAGGTCCTCCCGTACGACGAGGGTGTGGCGGGTGTACGCCTCCAGGCCGTCCGCGGGCATCGGGTCGAGGGTGGCGGTGCCGAAGGCCAGCAGGACCTTGCCGAGCGAGGAGGCGTGCAGTGGCAGCAGCGCGCCCACGTCCAGGGTCTGCAGGGTGTCGTCGGGCCGGAAGACGTGGTGGACGATGAGGACCTTGCCCTCCAGGGGCGTGCCCAGGCGGACGGCCTCCCCGCTGCGGGCGGCCAGCGCGTCGGCCCAGTTGATGGAGCGCGAGCGCAGTTCGTTGACGTCGAGGTAGCTGGTGCCCAGGTGCAGCAGCGCGGCCCCGAGCTGGTACTTCCCGGTGCCCTCGTCCTGCTCGACGAAGTCGACGTGCTGGAGGGTGCGCAGAATGCCGTGGGCGGTGCCCTTGGCCAGCCCGAGGGACGACGCCACCTCGCCGAGCCCGAGCCTGCGGGGCCCACCGGCGAGCAGGCGCAGGATCGCCGCCGCTCGTTCGATGGACTGGACGGGTCCGGCCATACGGTGATTTTAGTCCTGTTTGCCCCGGTGAGGAGTGCCGTTCGGTAATGCCGACCGCCGCGCGTTGACCGGGCACGCATCCGTTTCTTAGCGTTCTTTGTCGCGCCCGGCTCCCGGTCGGCAGCGCCGCCCGGAGGAGGAGGGGACACCATGTCCGTAGCGCAGCTCGAGGCCGCGCCTCACAGGGAGGTGGACCACGCCTTCCCGCTGCCGGACACGCCAGGTACCGTGTCGGCCGTCCGCCATCGCGTTCGCGCGCTCCTGGGCGCCTGGGACCTGCCCGCCGAAGCCGCCGACGACGTGCTCCTCGTCGTCTCGGAACTCGTCACCAACGCACTCGTGCACGCCCGGCCGCCCGCCACGCTGCGCCTGTGGCGGCTGCCGGTCGACGGCCGACGGGCCGTCCACGTCGAGGTGAGCGACCTGGGGCCCGCGGCACCGCCCGGACCGGCGGCGGCACCGGACCCGGACGAGCACGGCCGCGGCCTGAACATCGTCACCGCGCTGTCGGCCCGGTGCGGGGTGCGCGCGGACTGCGGCGGGACCAGCCGGTGGGCGGAGGTCCTCGCGGGCTGAACGCTCAGCCGGGGCCGCCGCAGGACCCTCAGCCGGGGCCGCCGCAGGACCCTCGGCCGGGGCTGCCGCAGGTGATCGGATCCGACCCCGGTTCGGCCATGTCGGCGCCCTTCTGCTTCGCGCCGGTGGGCCGCGCGGCACCGGGCGGCGCGGGACGAACACCGCGAGGCCGTGAAGCGGCTCAGCCGCCGCCGGACGGCGCTGCCGTGGTGCCACGCACCTCCAGGACGGGCACGGTCAGGTCCACGGTACGCGGACGGCCCGGGTCCTCGATCCGGTCCAGCAGCCGCTGCGCGGCGCGCCGGCCCACGTCGTGGCTCGCGTTGTCCACCGTGGTCAGCCACAGGTGCCGCAGCCGGGACAGGTAGGTGTTGTCGTATCCGGCCAGGGACAGGTCGCCGGGCACCCTGAGACCGCTCTCCTCGGCCGCCGACAGCGCGCCGACACAGGTCATGTCGTTGACGGCGAACACGGCGGTCGGCCGCTGCCGGCGGCTCAGCAGCCGGACGGTGGCCCGGTAGCCGCCCTCCTCGGTGAGGTCGCCCTGCTCCACCACCGCCGTGTCCGCCAGACCGTGCTCGCGCATGGCGGCCTCGAAACCCCGGCGGCGCAGCTCACCGACCGCGCCCCGCCCCGCGATGTGCGCGATGCGCCGGTGACCGAGGCCGATGAGGTGCTCGGTGGCCAGCCGGGCACCGCGCTCGTCGTCGCCCGCGATCACGTCCACCCCGGGCAGTTCCGGTTCCCGGGTGCCGGCCACGACGGTGGGCACCCGGTCGGCCGCCGTGCGCAGCGCCGCCGGGTCCTGAAGGGTGCCGACGGCGACCACGCCGTCCACACGCAGTTCGGTGAACGTACGGGTGAGGTCCTGCCCCAGGCGCCGGTTGAGCCGTCCGTCGGCGAGCAGCACGTGCAGGCCGCTGTCGTGGAGGCGGGCGTTCAGTCCGTCGAGGAGTTCGACGAACCAGGGGTTGCGCAGGTCGTTCAGGAGGACGCCGACGGTTCGGGTGCGCCGCTCGCTGAGGCTGCGGGCGGCGGCGTTGGGCCGGTAGCCGAGCTCCTCGATCGCGGCGAGGACGGCCCGCCGCTTCTCGGGACGCACGCTCTCGGAGCCGCGCAGCACCAGCGAGACCAGGGACTTCGACACACCGGCCCGCGCGGCCACGTCACGAATGGTCGGGGGTCGCACGCGATGGACCGTTCCACAAGCGGACGGCCCTTGTAAAGGGCGAGTGCGCGGCCGGGATCAGTGCCTTGACACCCGGCGGGGGCGACAGTCATGGTGAGCGAGGTTTTGGATCGGTCCAAAGACGGGCTGTGAAGAGGGGCTGCCATGGTGAACACGCTCGGCGTCGCCGTCGTCGGATTCGGCTGGATGGGGCGGGTGCACACCCAGTCCTACGTCCGTGTGCCCCACCACTTCCCGGAACTGACGGTCCGTCCGCACCTGGTCGCGGTCGCCGACGAGGTGCCCGGCCGGGCGGACGAGGCGGCCGGGCGGTACGGCTTCGACTCCGCGACCCGCGACTGGCGGGAGATCGCCGCCGATCCCCGGGTGCGGGCGGTCAGCATCACCGCGCCGAACTTCCTGCACCGCGAGATCGGTGTCGCCATGGCCGAGGCCGGCAAGCACATCTGGATCGAGAAGCCGGTCGGCCTCACCGCCGACGACGCCCGCGCGGTCGCCGACGCGGCCGCGCGGGCCGGCGTGCAGGGCACCGTCGGCTTCAACTACCGCAACGCGCCCGCCGTCGCCGCCGCCCGCGAGATGATCGCCACCGGCGAGATCGGCGCGGTGACCCATGTCCGCATCCGGCTGTTCAGCGACTACGCCGCCCACCCCGAAGGTGCGCTGACGTGGCGGTACGAGCGCGAGCGCGGCGGCAGCGGGGTCCTGGGCGACCTGGCCTCCCACGGTGTCGACCTCGCCCGCCACCTGATCGGCGAGATCGACTCGCTGGCCGCCGACACGGCCGTGTTCGTCCCCGAGCGGGCCCGCCCGGCCGGCGCCACCGCCGGGCACGCCCGGGCGACGGGCGGTGAGTCCGGCCCCGTCGAGAACGACGACTACGCCGGCTGCCTGCTGCGCTTCGCCTCGGGCGCCCGAGGCGTGCTGGAGGCCTGCCGGGTCTCGGTCGGCGAGCAGAACGCCTACGGCTTCGAGATCCACGGCACCACGGGCGCGCTGTTCTGGGACTTCCGCCGCATGGGCGAGCTCGGCGTCAGCCGCGGCACCGCGTACCAGGACCAGCCCGTCAGCACCCTCCACGTCGGCCCCGGGCACGGTGAGTACGCCGCCTTCCAGCCCGGGGCGGCCAACGCCATGGGCTACGACGACCTGAAGGTCATCGAGGCCCACCACTTCCTGCGCTCCGTCACGGAGGGCACCGCCCACGGCGCGACCCTCGCCGACGCCGTCGCCGCGGCGACGGCCCTGGACGCCATGGCCGTCTCGGCACGCGAGCGGAGGTGGGTGACGGTGGCGTGAGCCCTCACCCCGGCCGTCACCCGAGCCGTCAGCGGGTCGGCACGAGCGGGAGGTCGTCCGTGTAGCCGTTGATCGGTCGCGGGATCTTCTTGATCTCACGGGCGTCCATGGCCGCCTGGGCGGACGTCGTGCCCAGGGTGCCGCCCGGGTGCCAGGTACCGGTGACGGACACCCAGGTGTCGGCGGCCGGCGCCGGTGTCCCGTAGATCCGTACCTTCACGGACTGGGCGTCCGCCGCGCAGCAGGAGAGGATGATCCGGGTCAGGTACCAGGTGTCGCGGCCCTTCTCCGGCGTGACGAAGCCGGTCAGCAGGACGGTGCGGCCCCGGATGGCCTGCTCGCGGTCCTGCTGCACCCGGCGGGTGAAGTCGGTGAGGGTCATCGGGAGCGGTGACGTCGCGGGCAGCGGGTCGAAGTGACTCTGCCGGTCGACGGCCCTGGGGGCCTCGCGGGAGGCGGTGTACGCGCCGAGGGCCGGCGGGGCGTAGAACAGCAGGCTGAGCGCCGGAAGCAGCAGCAGCCAGGCGACGCGGGGCACGGAGCCGTGGTCGTGACCGTGAACGGCGTGGCGGGAGGCGTTGCCGTGACCGTCGTGGGGGGCGTGGCCGTGACCGTCGTGGGGGGCGTGGGCGGTGCCCGCGTCCGGCCGCGACGCCCATGCTTCCGCCACGCCCAGGACGAGCAGCACCGCGCCGGAGGCGATCAGCAGCGGTCGCATGCCCTCCTTGACGTAGCGCAGGAAGAGGTCGGTGAAGAGCGAGGCGTGCAGCAGGCCGAGGCCGCTGAGCACGAGCAGGGCCACCTGAAGGGGGCGTCTCACAGCAGGAAACCTCCGACGAGCGCGCTGCACAGTACGGCGACGACCATGGTGGCGGTGGAGAAGCGGACCGCGAACGCGCGGCCGAAGGTGCCGGTCTGAAGGGCGATCAGCTTCAGGTCGACCATGGGGCCGACCACCATGAACGTCAGCCGGGCGAGGGGGGAGAACCCGGTGAGCGAGGCCGCGACGAAGGCGTCGGCCTCCGAGCAGACCGCCAGCAGGACGGCGAGCGCCGCCAGGAACAGCACCGACAGCCAGGGCGAGCCGGAGAAGGTGTCGAGCACCGTGCGCGGGACCGTCACGTTGAAGGTGGCCGCGGCCATGGCGCCGAGCACCAGGAAGCCGCCCGCGTGCAGGAAGTCGTGCTGGAAGCCGCGCCGGAACTCCGTCCAGCGGTTGTGCCCCGGCTGGTGCCCGGTGTGCCGCACGGTGGGCCGGAGCCACTTCTCACGGCCCAGGAAGAGCCAGAGCCAGCCCATGACGGCGGCGGTGGCCAGCGAGGCGAGCAGCCGGGCCAGCACCATGGCGGGCTTGCCGGGGAAGGCGATCGCCGTGGCGGTCAGCACGACCGGGTTGACGGCGGGCGCCGACAGCAGGAACGCGAACGCGGCGGCCGGGGTCACGCCCCGGTTGATCAGGCTGTTCGCGACCGGCACCGAGGCGCATTCGCAGCCGGGCAGGACGACTCCGGCGACCCCGGCCACCGGGACGGCGAGGACGGGCCGCTTCGGCAGCACCCGGCTGAACACGCGGGCCGGTACGAAGGCGTTGATGGCGCCGGACAGGGCCGTGCCGAGCAGCAGGAAGGGCAGCGCCTGGACGGTGACGGCGAGACAGACGGTCCGCCAGGCCTGCAGCGCAGGCGCGTCCGCCCACCGCCCGGCGGCGAAGATCACCCCGCCGGGGACGACGGCCGCGCCCAGCAGGAGGATCGGCCAGAACCGGGGCAGGCCGCGGGCGGAGGCGTCGTCGGCCGCCACGGAGGCGGCAGGGACCGCCGAGGGCGTCACCGCCTCCTCCCCCAGTACGTCTGTCTCGCGCATGCAGGCTCCGAAGATCGATTCTCCGGAGAGAACATAGCGGGCCCGCCGCCCCGTCCCGCGCGCGGGACGCGCCGACCGTTTTTGAACGCGTTCAACTCTCTGGGCTACAGTCGCTCCCACCGACAGAGGGGGTCGACGTCCGATGAAGATCGTGCTGCCCGGCGGGACCGGGCAGGTGGGTACGGTGCTCGAGCGCGCGCTTGCCGCCGCCGGGCACGAGGTCGTGGTGCTGAGCCGGCACCCCGTGGGCCCAAGGCAGGTCCGGTGGGACGGGCGGACCCTGGGTCCGTGGGCCGGGGTGATCGACGGCTGCGACATGGTGGTGAACCTGGCCGGACGCAGCGTCAGCTGCCGGTACACCCCCGCCAACCTCCGGGCGATGATGGACTCGCGGGTGGACTCCGCCCGGGTCGTGGGCGAGGCGATCGCCGCCGCCGTACGGCCGCCGCGTGTCTGGCTCCAGATGAGCACGGCCACCGTGTACGCCCATCGCTTCGACGCGCCCAACGACGAGCGGAGCGGGGTGATCGGCGGGTCGGAACCCGGGGTTCCCGGCTATTGGGCCTACAGCGTCGAGATCGCCAAGGCCTGGGAGCGTGAGCAGCAGCGGGCCGACACCCCGCACACCCGCAAGGTCGCCCTCCGTTCCGCCATGGTGATGAGCCCCGACCGGGGCGGTGTCCTCGACGTCCTGCTGTGGCTGACCCGGCTGGGTCTGGGCGGCCCGGTGGCGGGCGGCGGGCAGTACGTGTCCTGGATCCACGAGCACGACTTCGTGCGCGCGGTGGAGTTCCTGGCCGGCCGGGAGGACATCGCCGGGCCGGTGAACCTCGCGGCGCCGAACCCCGTGCCGCAGCGCGCCCTCATGCGCGAGCTGCGCACCGCCTGGGGTGTCCCGATGGGTCTGCCGGCGACCGCGTGGATGGCGGAGACCGGCGCCTTCGTGCTGCGCACGGACACCGAACTGCTGTTGAAGAGCCGACGTGTCGTGCCCGGCCGCCTGCTCGAGGCGGGCTTCGCCTTCGACCACCCGCAGTGGCCGCAGGCCGCCGCGGACCTCGTCCGACGCGTCCGGACCCGACCGCGCGCCCGCCGCCCCGCCCGCGGCACGCGATGAGCGCCCCCGACCCGCCGACCGCACGACGGTCGACACCGGCAGGAATCCTCCGGGCGCCGAGGCGGCCCCAGTGGCAGTGCTCGGCGCGCGCAATCCGTTTCGGGCTGGTGTGCTGGGGGTGGGGGTACGTGTCGGGAGCGCCGTATCGAACCGGGAGAGTCGGACATGAGTACCTACAGAGTCGCCCAGGCGACCGCTGCCGGTGGGCCGTTGGAGATCGCCGAGCGTGAGGTGGTGGAGCCGGGTCCCGGACATGTGCGGATCGCCGTGGAGGCCTGCGGCGTCTGCCACAGCGACGCGTTCTTCGTGGACGCGGCGGTGCCCGGCGTCCGGTTCCCGGTGGTTCCCGGGCACGAGATCGCCGGCCGGATCGACGCGCTCGGCGAGGGCGCGCGGGAGTTCGGCTGGCAGGAGGGCGACCGGGTGGCGGTGGGCTGGTTCGGCGGCAGCTGCCGCCACTGCACGCCGTGCCGGCAGGGCGACTTCATCGTGTGCGAGAACCTGAAGGTGCCCGGCTGGGCGTACGACGGAGGCTTCGCCGAGCGGGTGATCGCACCGGTCGACGCCCTGGCCCGGATCCCCGAGGGGCTGGCGGCGAGCGACGCGGGGCCCATGGCGTGCGCCGGCGTGACCGTGTTCAACGGGCTGCGGCGCAGCCCCGCCCGGCCCGGCGACCTGGTCGCGGTGCTCGGCATCGGCGGCCTGGGGCACCTGGGAGTGCAGTACGCGGTGGCCATGGGCCTGGAGACGGTGGCGATCGCCCGGGGCGCCGACAAGGCCGAGATCGCCAAGCGGCTGGGCGCCCACCACTATGTCGACAGCACGGCGGGCACGCCCGTCGCCGAGGCGCTGCGCTCCCTGGGCGGCGCGCGGGTCGTCCTGGCCACCGCGGGCAGTTCCGAGGCCATCGCGGCGACCGTGGACGGGCTCTCGCACCGCGGCGAACTGGTCGTCATCGGCGCGACGCCCGAGCCGCTGGGGATCAGCCCGTTGCAGCTGATCATGGCCGGCAAGGAGATCCGCGGCCATCCGTCCGGCACCGCGCAGGACGTGCAGGACACCATGGCGTTCAGCGCTCTGCACGGGATCCGCCCGATGACCGAGACGGTACCGCTGGAGCGGGCCGACGAGGCGTACCGGAAGATGCTCTCGGGCGCCGCCCGCTTCCGTATGGTGCTCACCACGACGTGAACGGCGTGACCACCCGGGCCCGCACAGTCAGGGCTTGCGGGCCAGCAGGCAGGCGTGCCGCCGGGTCAGCCTCCCCTGGGGCTCCTGCTCCAGGGTCGCGGTGACCACGAGCCCGGCCCGGCCCAGCAGTTCGGCCACCCGTTCCGCCGGCGACAGGTACGACTCGTAGGACACGGGGTGGCCGTACCCCTGGACGGGGCGCAGGTGTTCGTCGCCGGTGTAGCACCCCCACAGCAGATGGCCGCCGGGCGCGAGGACGCGGTGGAACTCGGCGAAGACCGCGGGCAGGTGGGCGGGGGGCGTGTGGTGCGTGGAGTACCAGGCCAGGATGCCGCCGACGGCGCCGCCGCCGATCCCGAGGGCGGTCATCGACCCCTGTACGAACCGCAGGTGCGGATGGGCGCGCCGGGCCAGCGAGAGCATCCGGGACGACAGGTCGACACCGAAGGCGTCGACGCCGGACGCGGCGAGGTGGGCGGTGACCTTGCCGGGCCCGCACCCCACGTCGGCGACCGGCCCCGTCCCGGCGCGCCGCACCGACTCGGCGAACACCGCCAGCATGCCGCGGGACAGCGGATCCAACGCGGCCGGTTCCGGCACGCGTTGGGCGTAGGTGGCGGCGACTGTGTCGTACGACTCGCGCACGGCAGCGAGATAGTCGGTCTCGGTCACACCGCCACGCTATCCGAGCACACGCGCCGCCCACGGCACGGGGCCTCGAGCGGTGCCGTCACACGAACGGCCGCACACCCGACACCGGCACCCACACCCATCGCCTACACATTTCCCCCACCTTTCCGTCACCTGACCATCACGTCTTGGGTAAGCTCCTGCCGCTCCGTTCGCACCACTGAGGGGGGAACCTCATGCGTATACGCTCCGCGCTCGCCACCACCGCCGCCACCGCCACCGTCGCGGCGGTCGCCGTCGTCGCCGCGGCCCCGGCACAGGCTGCCGAGTACTCCTCCGCCCTGAAGATCAAGGGCATCCAGTACGACGCGCCCGGGCGGGACTCCAACAGCTGCAGCACGGGCAACACCAAGAGCGAGTACCTGACCATCAAGAACTACTCGCGCTCCACGACGGTCAACCTCAAGGGCTACGTCGTCAAGGACGCCGCCGGCAACACGTACCGGTTCTCCGCCAACCACTACCTCCAGCCCGGCGACTATGTGAGCCTGCGCGGCGGCAAGGGCACGGAGTCCGACGCCAAGAACGTCGCCTACCGCCAGAACTGCAACTTCATGTGGAACAACGACAAGGACACCGTCTACCTCTACAAGCCCTCCGGCGCCCGCGCGGACGTGCACTCCTACACCAGGTCCCGCGACGACCGGGACGGCAACGGCTACATCACGTACCACGGCTGACCCCGCGCCCGGGCCTGTTCCTGACGGCTACTCCTCGTCCTGCGTGCTGACGCGGGTGCGCCCGGGCTCGGGCGGCACGCCTTCCTGGGCGCGGACGGTGAGGACGTCGCCGACGAAGAGGTCGTAGGCGAGCACGCCGACCACACCACCGACCAGCGGCCCGACGATGGGGATCCACCAGTAGTGGCTGAACGAACCGGCCAGGGACCCCGGTAGCGCAAGGTCGCCCCACCCCGCGGCGAACGTGAACAGCCGGGGGCCGAAGTCGCGGGCCGGGTTGATGGCGTATCCGGCGTTCGCGCCGTACGAGATGCCGATCGCGGCGACGACGAAGCCGACCACCAGCGGCCCGAGGTTGGCCTTCACCGCGGTGTTGCGCAGGTCGACGACCGCCGCGATCAGCATCAGCAGCAGCGCGGTGCCGACGATCTGGTCCACCAGCGGTCCCCAGACGCCGCCGTGGAAGTAGGGCGCCGGGAAGGTCGCGAAGATGGAGAACGAGGCGACGGTGTGCCCGTTGGTCTTCGGTCCCTTCATCGCCGCGTCGAAGGTGTTGATGGCGTCGTGGTACACGGCGTACACCAGGGCCGCTCCGGCGAAGGCGCCCACCAGTTGCGCGCACCAGTACGGGACCACCTTCACCCACGGGAACCTGCGCCGCACCGCGAAGGCCAGCGTGACCGCGGGGTTGATGTGCGCGCCGCTGACGCCGCCGGCCACGTACACGCCGAAGACCACGGCGAACGCCCAGCCCCAGGTGATCAGCAGCCAGTCCCCGGCCCCCAGGAAGAAGGTGGTGGGCCCTGCCGTCCGGCCCGATCCGGGCAGCGCCGCGACCGCCGTGGCCACCGAGCCGCATCCGAAGGCGATGAGGACGAAGGTCCCCAGGAACTCAGCCAGGCACTCGCCCCACAGACCTCCACGGCGCCTGAGACGTGAGGGTTTGATCAGAGGCGGTATCTCTACGGCCATACAGGCCCCCTCGACGAACGGTCCGGCCCGCGGGCCGGCACAGCCCTGCTTCGGGCGGCCCCGCGATCGTGCGCAGTCGCGGCCCCGCGTCACTGCTCAGTGTGCGCGTCCGTACGGGCTGTGGCCACTCGGCTGACAAGGGTTTCCCATCGGGCCGCCCTCCGCACCCGCGCGCACCGTCGCGACGCGCGGGAAGGGCCGGACGAGTGAACTCCATATGGGTGATCCCGCCGCACGTCCCAGCCGGCGCGGGGGCCGGGAAACAAGCGGCGAGCCGGGCTGTACCGGCGTGCCGGTGACCCGCGGCCGGCCGGCGGCACAAGTGGCAACGGCCCCCTGACGGCACAAGACTGATCCATGCTTTGGTGATCAGTCTTCGCGATCAGGCCACAACGGATTCAGCCACAACGGATGCAGACGACAGCGCACGGTCTCGGGGACCGGTCACGCCGGCCGGTGGTTTTCGGCCCTTCCGCAGGGAGCACGCATGGTGGAGAAGTCTGCCGACATCCTGATGCCCGAGCCGGACGGACCCGCCATCGCCCCACGCGGAGACACCGCGCCGACGCCGACGGACACCGAACGGGAACTCGCCGGCATCCTGGCGGACCTCGTGGACGCCGACGATGTGCCGGCGGACAGCCACTTCTTCACCGACCTCGGCGCGAACTCCCTGGTGATGGCCCAGTTCTGCGCACGGGTGCGGAAGCGGCCGGACCTGCCGTCCGTGTCCATGAAGGACATCTACCGGTGCCCCACGATCCGCGACCTGGCGGCCGCGCTCGCACAGCCCGCGTCCGCGCCCGCCGGATCCGCCACCTCGGCCACCGCCCCGGAACCCGCCTCACCCCCCGCGCCTCCGGCACGGCCGGGCCCGTCGGCGCCGGAGCCGCCGCCCGCCCGGGACGCACCGGGCGGTACGGTGCGCTACCTGCTGTGCGGGACCCTTCAGCTGCTGATCTTCCTCGGCTACTCGTTCGTGATCGGGATGGCGACCACCCAGGGCTATGAATGGGTCGCCTCGGCCTCGGGTCTCCTGGCCATCTATCTGCGGTCGCTCGTGTGCGGCGGCGCCGGGTTCATCGCCGTGTGCGCCTTCCCGGTGGTGGCCAAGTGGATTCTCGTCGGACGGTGGAAAGCCGGTGAGTTCCCGGTCTGGTCTCTGGCGTATCTGCGGTTCTGGATCGTCAAGGCGCTGCTCCACGCCAATCCCATGATCCTCTTCGTCGGCAATCCGCTGTACGTGATGTATCTGCGGGCGCTCGGCGCACGGATCGGCAAGGACGTCACGATCCTCTCCCGCTCCGTGCCGGTCTGCACCGACCTGCTCACCATCGGCGCCGGCACGGTGATCCGCAAGGACGCGTACTTCCTCTGCTACCGAGCGCACGCCGGGCGCATCCAGACCGGCCGGATCACCCTCGGCCGGGACGTGTTCGTCGGTGAGAAGACGGTGCTCGACATCGACACCGCCATGGGCGACGAGGCCCAGCTCGGACACGCCTCCGCCCTGTACCGGGGTGAGGAGATCCCTTCCGGCGAGCGCCGCCACGGCTCCCCGGCACAGCCCACGCAGGTCGACCACGTGCGGGTGCCCCCGGCCCGGTGCGGCACCCTGCGGCGGGCCTGCTTCGCGCTGTCCTCCCTGCTCCAGCTGCTCCTGATCTATCTGCCGCTCGTCGTCGGCGGCGTGTACATGGTGTTCGCCGCGGTCCCGGCGCTCAGCGACCGGTTGGACGCGCGGACGCGGGCCACCTCGACCGGGGAGTTCGTCACCGACACGCTGGTCGTGGCCTCGGTGCTGTTCCTCGGCGGTCTCGTCCTGGGCGTGGCCGCCCTGTGCACGGTGCCGCGGCTGCTGCGCCTGGTGGTCAGACCCGACCGGACCTATCCCCTCTACGGCTTCCGATACGCCGCCCTCCGGCTGACGACCGCCCTGACGAACATCCGGTTCTTCACCTGGCTCTTCGGCGACAGCTCCTACATCGTCCCCTATCTGCGCGGCATCGGATACGACCTGTCGAAGGTCGAGCAGACCGGCTCCAACTTCGGCACCGAGGTCCAGCACGAGACCCCGTTCCTGGTGTCCGTCGGCAGCGGCACGATGGTCGCCGACGGGCTGTCCGTCCTCAACGCGGACTACTCCCGCACGTCCTTCCGGGTCTCCCGGGTCTCGATCGGCGCCCGCAACTTCCTCGGCAACAACATCGCCTTTCCGGCCGGTGGCCGGACCGGCGACAACTGCCTGCTGGCCACCAAGGTGATGGTTCCCCTGGACGGCGAGATCCGCGAGGGGGTCGGCCTGCTCGGCTCGCCCTGCTTCGAGATCCCCCGCACGGTCGAGCGCGACACCCGGTTCGACCATCTGCGCACCGGCGAGGAACTGCGCCGCAACCTCGCCGCGAAGAATCGTTACAACGCCCGCTCGATGGCGCTCCATCTGTTCCTGCGCTGGCTGCACACGGTCGCGCTCACGGCGGTCGGTCTGGCCTCGGTCGACCTGTACGGCACGCTGGGACACGTGGTGATCGCCTGCTCCCTGGCGCTCACCGTCGCCTTCAGCGCGGGCTACTACGTGCTGGTGGAGCGGATGCTCACCTCGTTCCGCCCGCTGCGCCCCCGGCTGTGCTCCATCTACGACCCCTACTTCTGGTGGCACGAGCGGCTGTGGAAGGTGCCGGACCACTACCTCGCCCTGTTCAACGGGACGCCGTTCAAGAGCCTGATGTGGCGGCTGATGGGGGTGCGCATCGGCCGCCGGGTCTTCGACGACGGCTGCTACATCACGGAGCGGACGCTCACCGCGATCGGGGACGACTGCACGCTGAACGTCGGCAGCAAGATCCAGTGCCATTCGCAGGAGGACGGCACCTTCAAGTCCGACCGCACCACGCTGGGCGCCGACGTCACCCTCGGGGTCGGCGCGCATGTCCACTACGGCGTGACGGTGGGCGACTCGGCGGTGCTGGCCCCCGACTCCTTCCTGATGAAGGGAGAGGAAGTCTCCGCGAACGCGCACTGGGAAGGCAACCCCGCCGCGCCGACGGCGAACTGAGGAAGGGTCATTCGATGGGAACGCTCGTGGCAGCGGACCGGGACTTCTGGGCCGACGTGCTGACCGCCGGTGGATTCACCGCCGTTCCACGGTGGGTGGGCGGGCAGCCCGTGCCGGGTGTGGCCCGGCACGAGGAGCCGGTGCCGGCCGACGTGGTGGAGTCGGTGCGCGCGCTGGCGGCGGAGCTCGGGGTGCCGGTCAGCGCGGTGCTGCTGGCCGCCCACGCCAAGGTGCTGGCCGCGCTGTGCGGTGAGCGCGACGTGGTGACGGGGTACGCCACGGGGGGCGGGGGCGGGCCGGTGCCCTGCCGGCTGACCGTCGCGCCGCCGACGTGGCGCGGGCTGGTGCGCAGCGCCCGCCGGGTCGAGGCGGACCTGCTCACGCACCGGGACTTCCCCGTCGGCGAACTGCGGCGCGAACTGGGGCTGACACAGCCGCCGTACGAGGTGCTGTTCGACCCCGGGGAGACCGCGGGCACCGGCGACGGCACCCAGGGCTCCCGGACCGCCGAGAGCGCCCGGAGCGCCAAGGGCACCGAGGACTCGGGCGGCGGCGCCGGGCGCGCCCCCAGTGCCGGGGCCGCCGAGGGCGCGCTGCCCGGGGACGTGGTGCTGGACGTGCGCTGGAGCGACGGGGACGGGCCGGCGGCGCTGCGGCTGCGGTACCGCACGGACGCGCTGGACGCCGATGCGGTGGCCCGGATCGGCGGCTATCACCTGGCCGCGCTGCGGCTGATGACGGCCGACGCGGACGCCGAGCACGTCGGACAGAGCCTGCTGTCGCCCGAGGAGCTGCGCGAGCAGCTCGACGGACTGGCGGGACCGCACCGCGAGCTGCCCGAGGCGCGGGCGCACGAGCTGTTCGAGCGGCAGGTACGGGAGCGTCCTGACGCGGTGGCCGCGGTGCACGGCGAGCGCTCGTGGACGTACGCCGAGCTCAACGCCCGCGCGAACCGGCTGGCGCGGGCGCTGCTGGCGCGCGGGCTGGGCCGCGAGGACGTGGTGGCGGTGGTCACCGAACGCAACCTGGACTGGCTGGCGGCGGTCCTCGCCGTGTTCAAGGCGGGCGGCGTCTATCTGCCGATCGAGCCGCACTTCCCGCCCGGCCGGATCGCGGCGACACTGAAGCGGGCCGGGTGCCGGCTGGCCCTGACCGAGCCCGGCAGCACCGCCTCCCTGGACCGGGCCGTGGCCACGTCGGCGCCGGACGTCGAGAAGCTGCTGGTGGACACCGCCTACGCGGAGGACCACGCCGAGGACGACCTCGGGGTGGAGGTGGCACCCGGCGGGCTGGCGTACATCTACTTCACCTCCGGCTCCACGGGTGAGCCGAAGGGTGCGATGTGCGAGCACGCCGGCATGCTCAACCACCTGTTCGCCAAGATCGACGACCTGGGGATCGGTCCCGGCCGGGTGGTGGCGCAGACGGCACCGCAGTGCTTCGACATCTCGCTGTGGCAGCTGCTGGCCGCCCTGCTGGTGGGCGGGCGGACCCTGCTGGTGGAGCAGGACGCGGTCGTGGACGTGGAGCGGTTCGTGGACACGCTGGTCCGCGGCCGGGTGGGGGTGGCGCAGGTCGTGCCCTCCTACCTGGAGGTGGTGGCGTCGTACCTGGAGCAGCACCCGCGCGAACTGCCCGACCTGGCCTGTGTGTCGGTGACCGGGGAGGCGCTGAAACGGGAGCTGGTCCAGCGCTGGTTCGGCGTCGCCCCCGGCATCCGGCTGGTCAACGCCTACGGGCTGACCGAGACCTCCGACGACACCAACCACGAGGTCATGGACGCCGTGCCGGAACGGGTGCTGCTGGGCCGGCCGGTCAACAACGTCCGTGTCCTCGTCGTCGACGAGCACCTGTCGCTGGTGCCGCTGGGCGCGCCCGGGCTGATCGCCTTCTCCGGGGTCTGCGTGGGGCGCGGCTACGTCAACGACCCCGAACGCACCCGTGAGGCCTACCGGGAGGACCCGTACCGGCCGGGCGAGCGGCTGTATCTGGGCGGCGACTGGGGACGCTGGCACCCCGGGGGCAAGCTGGAGTTCCTGGGCCGCCGGGACAGCCAGGTCAAGATCCGTGGGTTCCGTATCGAGATCGGTGAGATCGAGAACACCCTGCTGCGGGTGCCGGGGGTGCGGGACGGCGCCGTGGTCGTCGCCGAACTCGCGGGCCGCAGCACGCATCTGATCGCCTACTACTCCGGCCGGCGCCTGGCGACGGAGGAGCTGCGGCGGGCGCTGGGGGACGCGCTGCCCGCGTACATGGTGCCGACGGCCTTCCACTGGCAGGACGCCCTGCCGCTGACCGCCAACGGCAAGATCGACCGCAAGGCCCTCACGGCGCTGGCCGAGCAGGCCGCACGGACCGAACCCGCGGCACGTGCGCAGGGGCCCGGCGGGGAGCACGGCGACGCCCCGCGCACGGCGACCGAGCGCAGGCTGGCCGAGGCGTGGGCCGAACTGCTGGGGCTGCCCGCGGAGCGGATCGGCCGCGGGGACCACTTCTTCGACTCCGGCGGCACCTCGCTGTCGGCGGTGAAGCTCACCATCGCCCTGAACCGGGCCGTGTCCCTGAAGGACATCACCCGCCATCCGGTCCTGGCCGACCTCGCCGCGCTGCTGGACGGCACGGCCCGGCAGCGCGCCGGGCTGCTTCAGCCGCTGGCGGGAGCGGACGGCCGGCGGGAGTGCGCCCTCGTGTGCTTCCCGTACGCGGGCGGCAACGCGGTCAACTTCCAGCCGATGGCGAGCGCCCTGGCGGGCAGCGGTCTGGCGGTGTACGCCGTCGAGCTGCCCGGCCACGACCTGGCCGCCGCCGACGAGCCGTTCGCGCCGTTGGAGCAGGTGGTCGAGGAGGTCGTCGCCGAGATCACCGGGCGGGGGATCGGGCGCGTCATGCTGTGGGGCCACTCCTCCGGCACCGCCCTCGCCGTGGAGACGGCGCGCCGGCTGCCCCGGCGCGGGGTGGAGGTGGTGCGGGTGTTCCTCGGCGCGCAGTTGCCCGGGACGGCCGCCGAGCGGCGCGCCGCCGCGGCGGAGCTGGCGCGGTGCGGCAACGCCGAGATCGCGGCGCGGCTGGGCGCGGACAGCGGCTACACGGAGCTGGGAGAGCTGAACGCGCGGCACGCCGAGCACATCGGTGCCGCCTACCGGCACGACTGCGTCTCGGCGCACCACTACTTCGCCGACGCCCTGGACTCCCCGCCGGCGGCGAGGCTGGCCGCGCCGGTCACCGTGGTCGTCGCCGCCGACGATCCGCACACCGCCGGATTCCACGAGCGTCACCGTGACTGGCGGCTCCTGGCCGACCACGTGGATCTGCGTGAACTCGCCGACGGCGGCCACTACTTCCCCCGCACCCGGCCGGCCGAGGCGGCGCGGGCCGTGCTCGGCGCCGCTGAGTTGCTGGCCTCCTCCTGAGGCCCTCCCCGCCCAACGAAAGGAAACCGAGATGTCGTTCTCGTCCCCGGCGTCACTGCTGGAGGTGGAGCTGCGACCGGACCGGCCGCCGGTCCTGCACGTCGAACCCCCGGTCGACGCGGCCGGCTGGGCGGCCGAGTACCGTCCGGCGCTGCGCGCGCAGGTCACCGAGCACGGCGCGGTGCTGGTGCGCGGCCTGGGGCTGCGGGAGCCGGAGCAGGTCCGGGCGGTCTTCGCCGGGCTGGGCGGTGAGCTCATGGCCGAGCGGGAGGTGTTCGCTCCCCGGACGTCGTACGGCGCGGGGCTGTACTCCTCCACGGCCTGGCCGGACAACCAGCCGATGTGCATGCACCACGAGCTGAGTTACGCGCTGCGGGTGCCGGGCCTGATGCTGTTCGCGTGTCTCACCGCGCCCACGGGGGGCGGGGCGACGGCGGTGGCCGACGGCGAGGAGGTCCTGCGGGCGCTCCCCGCCGAGCTGACCGAGCGGTTCGAACGCGAGGGCTGGCTGCTCACCCGCAGCTACAACGACGAGATCGGGGCGTCCCTGGCCGAGTCGTTCGGCTCGGAGGACCGGGAGACCGTGGAGAACTACTGCCGCGCCCACGCCATCGACTTCGCCTGGCAGCCGGACGGGTCGCTGCGCACCCGGCAGCGCCGTGCCGCCGTCCTGCGGCATCCGGTCACCGGCCGCCGCTGCTGGTTCAACCAGATCGCCTTCCTCAACCAGTGGACGCTGGCGCCGGAGGTGCGCGAGTACCTGGTGGACGAGTACGGCGAGGACGGGCTGCCCTTCAACACCCGCTACGGGGACGGCACGCCGATCGGGGAGGACGTGGTGCAACTGCTCAACGCCACCTACGAGGAGCACACCCGGCGCGAGCCCTGGCAGCCCGGCGACCTGCTGCTGGTCGACAACATCCGCACCGCGCACAGCAGGGAGCCCTTCACCGGCGAACGCGAGGTGCTGGTCGCCATGGCCGAGCCCCGGCTGCTCGCCGAGGGCCGCCCGACCCCGGAGGGAACCCGGCGATGACCCCTGTGACCCCCGTGACTCCTGTGACGTCCCCCACCGGGACAGCAGCCGCCGGCCCGGCCCCCGTGCCGTCGTTCGCGGTGATCTCCGGCGCGCAGGTGCAGCAGGCGCTGCACGGCCGCGAGCGGGAGATCGTGAACCTGGTCGAGGCCACCTACCGGCTGCACGGCGCCGGGCGGACGGTGAACCCGCCGTCGTACTTCCTGCGCTTCCCCGACCGGCCCACGTCCCGGATCATCGCGCTGCCGGCCTCCGTCGGCGCCCCGGTGGCCGTGGACGGCCTGAAGTGGATCTCCAGTTTCCCGGAGAACGTCGCGGCCGGAGTGCCGCGGGCCTCGGCGGTGCTGATCCTCAACGACCCGGCCACCGGCTACCCGTTCGCCTGTCTGGAGAGCTCCATCATCAGCGCCACCCGGACGGCGGCCTCCGCCGCCCTGGCCGCGGACCGGCTCAGCCGCAACCGGACCCGGCCCACCCGGGTCGGCTTCTTCGGCACCGGGCTGATCGCCCGCTACATCCACACCTTCCTCACCGGCACCGGCTGGAGCTTCGACGCCGTCGGCGTGTACGACGTGTCCGCCGACAGCGCCGCCGGATTCTGCGGCTACCTGAAGCAGGCCGGCGCCGAAGGGCCCGGTTCCTGCGGTGCGGTCACCGTCCACGACAGCCCCGAGGAGCTGATCCGCTCCAGCGACCTGGTGGTCTTCGCCACCGTCGCGGGCGAACCGCACGTCACCGAGCCGTCCTGGTTCGCGCACCACCCGGTGGTCCTGCACGTGTCGCTGCGCGACCTCGACCCGCGGATCCTGCTCGACTCGGCCAACTTCGTCGACGACGTCGAGCACTGCCTGAAGGCCGACACCTCCCCGCACCTGACCGAACAGCTCACCGGGGGGCGGGACTTCCTGGACGGCACCCTCGACGACGTCCTGACCGGCCGGGTGGAGCCGCCGGCCGACCGCACGGTGATCTTCTCCCCCTTCGGCCTCGGCGTCCTCGATCTCGCCGTCGGCAAGTTCGTCCACGACGAGGTGGCCCGCTCCGGGCGGCTCCGCGTCGTCGACGACTTCTTCCACGAGCTGTGCCGGTACGGGTGATCGACCTCTCGGCTGATCGTCCCTCTCCTCGGCCCAGGCATCAGGAGGCCAGCGTGCCCGTCATCACCGCCCCCCACGCCTTCAACGAAGGCCAGCTCTTCGTCGACCTCCAGCCGATCTTCGGGCGCTCGCTCTACCTGAAGTGCGAGGGCTTCAACTTCGCCGGCTCGATCAAGCTGAAGGCCGCGATCGAGATGGTGGAGTCGGCGGAGCAGGAGGGACTGCTGTCCGAGGACTCGGTCCTGATCGAGTCCTCCTCCGGCAACCTCGGTGTCGCGCTCAGCATGATCGCCGCCAGCAAGGGCTACCGGTTCCTGTGCGTGACGGACTCCCGCTGCAACCTGTCGACCAGGCTGCTGATGGAGGCGCTGGGCAGCGAGGTCCAGGTCATCTCCGACCTGGACGCCAACGGCGGGTTCCTGGGCGCCCGCATCGACTACGTCCGCTCGCTGTGCGCCTCCGACGAGCGGTACGTGTGGCTGAGCCAGTACACCAACCCGGGCAACTGGCAGGCGCACCACCGCCGTACGGCGCCGGAGATCGCCCGCCAGTTCCCGCAGCTGGACGTGCTGTTCGTGGGGGCGGGGACCACGGGGACGCTGATGGGGTGCGCCCGCTACTTCCGCGAGTGGCACCGGCCGGTGCGGATCGTGGCGGTGGACACCGTCGGCTCGGTCGCCTTCGGCGGCGAGCCGGGCCGACGGATGATCCCCGGCCTCGGCATGAGCATGCGTCCGCCGCTGCTGGACGAGTCCTACGTCGACGAGGTCATCCGGGTGGAGGAGGCGGACACCATCCGCGCCTGCCACCGGCTGGCCCGCCGCGGGTTCCTGTTCGGCGGCTCCACCGGGACGGTGGTCAGCGGTGCGATGGACTGGCTGGCCCGCAACGAGACCCCTGGCCTCACCGCGGTGGCCATCTCCCCGGACCTCGGCGAGCGCTACCTGGACACGATCTACCAGCGGACCTGGCTGGAGGACCTGTACGGCGACCAGGTCCTCGGCGACGACCGGGATCCCGCCTCCGAGGAGGTGACCGCGGGCTCCCCCGGCGCCGAGCCGGTGTCCCGGACGTGCGACAACCGCCGCGAGGTGTAGGGGACGTCCGAAGGGTCCCGTTCCCGTGCGCGCCGGTGCACGGCGTCTTCTCAGGACCGGGCCGGTGGCGTCCAGTCGGCGTGGCGGAGGATGGTCCGGAGGGTCACGCCGGAGGGGGTGAGCCGCAGGGCGGTGTTGCGGGCGGCGACGGCCAGGGGATTGCTCAACCGCTGGCCCATGCGCCCGGCTTGACGGGCCGCGCGGGCGACGGACTGGCTCCGTGGGCGGCGCTGTGCGTCGTAGCGGGCCAGGGCCGACTCGACCGTCGGTGCGGTGGCGAGCGCGGCGGCCAGGGTGGCCGCGTCCTCCAGGGCCTGGCAGGCGCCCTGACCGAGGTGGGGTGTCATGGCGTGCGCGGCGTCGCCGAGGAGGACGACCCGGCCCGCGGTGTAGGCGGGCAGCGGAGTCGTCAGTTCGTGGATGTCGTGGTGCAGGACGTCCTCGGGCCGGGTGGCGTCCAGCAGGGCGGGGATCGGCGCGTGCCAGCCGGCGAACCGGCGGCGCACCGCGGCGAGGGGGTCGGCGTGGCGCAGGCCGGGCGGCGCGTTGAGCACGGCGTGCCACTCGGCCCGGCCGTCCCGGAAGGCGATGTGGCCGAACTCCGCGCCCGGGCCCCAGGTGAGTTCGAAGTCGGTGCGCAGCGCGACGGGGTGCTCGGTGATGGCGCGCAGGACCGTCGAGCCGCTGTAGGCGGGGCCGGGGTGGTGCGGGAACAACTGGGCGCGCAGCCTGCTGTTCACGCCGTCGGCGGCCACGACCAGGTGGGCGTCCAGGGTGTGCGTGGGGTCCGGTGTGTTCGGGGTGTTCGAGAGGTCCGATATGTCCGAGGTGACCGGGGTGGTCCCGGCGACGGTCACGCGCAGGCGGCCGGGGCCGTCCTGCTCCACGGACGCCGCCTCCGTCCCGATGCGCAGGCACTCGGGCGGCAGCGCGGCGCGCAGCACGCGGTGCAGCTCGGCGCGGGGAATGCCGACGATCGGGGTCCCCAGCGCCTGTTCGAGCGCGGCTCCGTCCATCCTGGCCAGCCATCCGCCGTCCGGAGTGCGGGTGCCCCCGGTGTACTGGGGCCGGGCGGCCGCGCGTACGGCGTCGCCGACGCCGAGGGCGTCCAGGGCGCGCATGCCGTTGGCGTGCAGCGAGATGCCCGCGCCCACGTCCGCGAGTTCCCGGGCGCGTTCGAGCACCGTCACCTCCCAGCCGGCCTGCCGCAGACCGATGGCCGCGGCCAGCCCACCGATGCCCCCGCCGACAACCACCGCGCCGTCACCCATGTCCGTCCTCCCCATGCCCGATGCGCAACCCGCGACTCCGGATCTTCTACAGGTGTAGAAGCGCCATGCCGCAGACTAATCCCGCCTCTCTACAGGTGTAGAAACGGGGGTGTAGAAATGGGGGGTGCCCAGGGACCGACGCGCCGTTCTCGCCGACGCCGCCATCGACGTGCTCGCCCGCAGCGGGATGCGCGGGCTGACCCATCGCGCGGTGGACCGGGAGGCCGAGGTGCCTCCGGGTACGACCTCCGCCTACTTCCGCACGCGTCAGGCCCTGCTCACCGCCCTGGTGCGGCGCCTGGTCGAGCGCGACCAGGCGGAGCTGGAGGAGACCGGAAGGAGGACGCCGGTGCCGCGCGACGCCGAGGAACTCGTGGCCGGGATCACCGCCCTCATGGAGCGGCGGCTCACGGGGGACGGACGCCGGCGCTCCCTGGCGCGTTACGCCTGCGCCATCGAGAGCGTGCACCATCCCGAACTGCGGGAGATCCTCACGCCGCGCGAGAACGCGGGGCGTGACGTGGTGCGCGCCTTCCTGGCCGCGCAGGGCGTCGGCGACGCCGAGGACCGTACGGTCACCCTGCTGACCTGCGTGGACGGCCTCGTCTTCGATCGCCTGGTGAACGGCGGAGGCGTCTCGCCCGGGGACGTCCGCGGCCTGGTGGCCGCAGCGCTCCGCTGATGCGGACCGCTGCGAGATGCCGCACATGACACACCCCGGACTGGACGACATACCGACTAGTCAGGATGATGGTCGGGACCTGATGTTGTCGTCTCGTTCCCAGGAGCGTTCGATGAGCCCTGACCACCCGCCCGGACTCGACCTCGACCGGCTGCGCGGGCTGCTCGACCGTGAGCGGCCCGGCCTGGTGGGCGGCCCCCTGACCGGCCGGCTGATCGAGGGCGGACGGTCGAACCTGACGTACGCGCTCTCGGACGGCGTCTCGAAGTGGGTCGTGCGGCGGCCTCCGCTCGGCCATGTGCTGGCCACCGCGCACGACATGAGGCGTGAGCACCGGGTGATCAGCGCCCTGCACCCCACGAACGTGCCGGTGCCCCGCCCGGTGCTGCTGTGCGAGGACGAGGACGTGCTGGGGGCACCGTTCTACGTCATGGAGTTCGTCGAGGGCACCCCCTACCGCACGGCCGACCAGCTCGCCCCGCTGGGCGAGGAGCGCACCCGGAACGCGGTGCTGTCCCTCGTCGACACCCTGGTGGAGCTGCACGCGGTGGACCCCGACGGCGTGGGCCTCGGCGACTTCGGCCGGCCCGAGGGGTTCCTGGACCGGCAGCTGCGGCGCTGGGGCAAGCAGCTGGACGCCTCCCGCAACCGCGACCTGCCGGGCATCGACGAACTGCACGCCGCTCTCGGCCGCCGACTGCCGGTCTCCCCCGCGCCCACCGTGGTGCACGGCGACTACCGTCTCGACAACGTACTGATCGGGACCGTGGACGGCGCCGACAGGATCAAGGCGATCCTCGACTGGGAGATGTCCACGCTCGGCGACCCGCTCACCGACCTGGGCCTGCTGGTGATGTACTCCACCCCGCTGGGCATGCCCGACTCGCCCGTGTCCACCACCGCCCAGGCCCCCGGGCACCCCTCGCCCGCCGAGCTGATCGAACGGTACGCCGCGCGGTCGGGGCGCGACGTCGGCGCCGTCGACTGGTACACCGCGTTCGCCTGGTTCAAGCTCGCGGTGATCCTGGAGGGCATCCACTACCGGTACACGCTCGGCCAGACGGTCGGCCGCGGCTTCGACCGCATCGGCGACCTCGTTCCCGTCTTCATCCGGCACGGCCTCACCACCTTGCACGAGGGCCTTCAGGAGGGCTGACCATCATGGACTTCGCGTTCGACGCGCGCACCGAGGAGCTGCGCGCAAGGCTGCTGGCCTTCATGGACGAGTACGTGTACCCCGCCGAGCAGGTCGCGCACGAGCAGCGCGCGCGGCTCGCCTCGCCGTGGGAGAACCCGCCGGTGGTGGAGGAGCTGAAGGCGGAGGCGCGCCGCCAGGGCCTGTGGAACCTGTTCCTGCCGGACGCCGAGTACGGCGCCGGCCTGACCAACCTCCAGTACGCGCCGCTCGCCGAGATCACCGGCCGTTCCCCGCAGCTGGCGCCCACCGCCACCAACTGCGCGGCCCCGGACACCGGCAACATGGAGGTGCTGGCCCAGTTCGGCGACGAGCGGCAGAAGAAGCAGTGGCTGCAGCCGCTGCTGGCGGGCGAGATCCGCTCGGCCTTCGCGATGACCGAGCCGGAGGTGGCCTCCTCGGACGCCACCAACATCACCACGCACATCGAGCGAGCCTCCGACGGCACGGACGAGTACGTCATCACCGGTCGCAAGTGGTACATCTCCGGCGCCATGCACCCGGACTGCCAGATCTTCATCGTGATGGGCAAGACCGACCCGGACGGGCCGGACATCCGCCGCCAGCAGTCGATGGTACTGGTGCCGCGCGACACGCCCGGTGTCACCGTGGAGCGGGCCATGCAGGTCTTCGGGTACGAGGACCACTACCACGGCGGCCACGCCGAGGTGGTCTTCGACCACGCGCGCGTACCGGTGTCGAACCTGATCGGCGAGGAGGGCGGCGGCTTCGCCATCGCCCAGGCCCGCCTCGGCCCGGGCCGCATCCACCACTGCATGCGGCTGATCGGCATGGCCGAACGGGCGATCGAGCTGATGTGCCGGCGCGCGGTGTCCCGTACGGCGTTCGGCAAGGCGCTGGCGCAGCAGGGCGTCGTCCAGAACTGGATCGCGGACGCCCGGGTCCAGGTCGAGCAGCTGCGGCTGCTGGTCCTGAAGACGGCCTGGCTGATGGACACCGTGGGCAACAAGGGCGCCCACACCGAGATCCAGGCCATCAAGATCGCCACGCCTCGCACGGTGGTCGGCATCCTGGACCGGGCGATCCAGTTGCACGGCGCGGGCGGCGTCAGCCAGGACTTCCCGCTGGCCGAGCTGTACGCGGGCGCGCGCACCCTGATGCTGGCCGACGGCCCGGACGAGGTCCACCAGCGGTCGCTGGCGCGCCGCGAACTGAAGAAGTACCTGTGAGTTCCCGGCGGTGAGGGGCCCGCCCCGGCCCCTCACCGCCGCGACCGCGGCGATGCGCCGCGCCCGGTGGCGTCCTCCGGTAGGGACGGCCGCCGAGGGGTACCCCGGCAGGCATGGCTGGCATCGAACTCTCTAGCAGCGCTTTCAACGATCACGCCTTCATCGCGCGCCGGTACGCGTTCGAGGCGGAGAGCGTCTCCCCACCGCTGAGGTGGAGCGGCGCGCCGGACGACGCGGCCGAACTCGTGCTGCTGTGCGAGGATCCCGACGCGCCCTCGGGCACCTTCGTGCACTGGGCCGTGGTCGGCATCGATCCCCACAGCGATGGTGTCGCCACCGGCGAGTGCCCGCCCGGCGGCACCGAACTGGTCAACGGCTACGGCGAACGGGGCTGGGGCGGACCGCATCCCCCGCCGGGCGACGATCCGCACCGCTACTTCTTCCGCCTGTACGCGCTCAAGGAGCCCTGCGTCCTCCCCGACGCGCCCAGCGCCACCGAGGTGCACGAGGAGGTCGAGAAGCGGCAACTCGCCAGCGGCACCCTCGTCGGGCTCTACCAGCGGTGACGTCTCCCCGGCCGATCCCCTGCCGGATTCCCGGGCCGGCGATCCCCTGCCGGAATCCCGTGCCGAACCAGGGCAATCCGGTGCGTCCTGGGCGGGTACCCGGGCCCGGAGTGGATGTGTTCGCCCACGAAGCCAAGTGGCCGGGGAGTGATGACCCATGATGTCCGAGACGGTGTCGGTGCCCGCCGATCGCGTCAACCTGGACGGCGACCTGTCCGTTCCGGCGGCGGCCGAAGCGATCGCGGTGCTCCCGCACGGCGTCGACAGTTCCCGGCAGAACGATCACAGCCGGTCGATCGCCGCCCGCCTGCACGCGGCCGGGATCGCGACCCTGCTGGTGGACCTGCTCAGCAAGAGGGAGGAGGAGCACAGGGCCACGGGGAGCGGTGAGCACCTCTTCGACGTGGCACTGCTGTCCCGCCGCCTGGTGGCCACGGTCGACTGGGTCAAGATCCAACCCGACACGCGGGCCCTGCCGGTCATCCTGTTCGGGGTCGGCACCCAGGCGAGTTCGGTGCTCGAAGCGGCGGCCGACCTGCCGGACCAGGTACTGACCGTGGTGCTGTGGGGCGGCCTGCCCGACCCGGGGACCGACACGATCAAGCGGGTCCGCGTACCGGTGCTGTTCGTGGCCGGCGGGCAGGAGCCGGGAGTGCTGAGGCTGACCGAGAGGGCGGCACACCGGCTGCACGTGCCCCACGCCGTGCGCGTGGTGCCCGGTGCCACCCACCTGTTCCAGGAACCTGACGCGCTCGACCAGCTCGTCGACATCGCCAGGGAGTGGTGCGCGGAGCGCCAGCGGTACGCGGAGACGACCCGCCCGTGAGACGACGGGACGACCCGCCCGTGACCGTGACCGGCGCGGGCGGGTGACGATCAGGTCCCGCGCTCGCGCCGCATCCGGCGCACCACCACCGCCAGATCGACCGCTGCCAGCACGGCGAGCGCCGCGCACACGGCGGCGATGACGACAAGGGCGCCGCGGCCCGGGCTGTCGCCGGGGATCCAGTCGGCCGCCCAGAGCGCGAAGAACGCCGCCGCCGCGCAGAACAGCGGCACGAAGACGGCGGACAGAAGCAGGCGCAGCCCCAGCGGGCTCTGCGCGGTGGCCGGCTCGGTGCCGGTCCGTGGGTAGCGGCGGCCGATCATGCCGGAGCGCGCCCGCGGCACCGGTTCCCGGGTCCGGTGGGCGTCGTCGTCCCGTGCCGCCCATCGAGGGGTCCGGTCGCCTTCGGTCCGCCGCCGGGAGTTGTCGTCGGTCATGGCATGTCCTCCAGGCGCTCGCACCTGCTGCCACCTGACGCGCGCCCGGGTACCCGGCCGGATCACGGCCAACCGCGGTACGGCGCGCGGGGACGGGTACGCGGGATACGTCCGGGGAATCCGGCGCGCGCGCCTCACCGAGGTGAGCGTGGACCCACACCGGGAAGGGGCTGACCTGATGGTCACCGAGCGGCGTTCGGGCGGGACGGTGGCGCACCGGCTCATCGAGGAGCACCTGGTCGAGGGCAGCATGGCCGCCGGGGAGGAGATCGGCCTGCGGATCGACCAGACCCTCACCCAGGACGCCACCGGGACGCTGGTGATGCAGGAGCTGGAGGCGCTCGGCCCGGAGCGGGTGCGCACGGAACTGAGCGTGCAGTACGTCGACCACAACCTGCTCCAGGCCGACGAGCGCAACGCGGAGGACCACGCCTTCCTGCGCTCGGCCGCCCGGCACTACGGCATCTGGTACTCCAAGCCCGGCAACGGCGTCTCGCACCCGACCCATATGCAGCGCTTCGGCGTCCCCGGCAAGAGCCTGGCCGGCTCCGACTCCCACACCTGTGCCGCGGGCTCGCTGGGCATGCTGGCCATCGGAGTCGGCGGCCTGGAGGTGGCGCTGGCCATGGCCGGACAGCCGCTGTACGTGCGCATGCCGCAGATCTGGGGCGTACGGCTCACCGGCACCCTGCCCGAGTGGGCCAGCGCCAAGGACGTGATCCTGGAGATGCTGCGCCGGCACGGGGTGAAAGGCGCCGTGGGCCGCGTCCTGGAGTACCACGGCCCGGGGCTGGCCCACTTGACCGCGATGGACCGGCACGTGATCGCCAACATGGGCGCCGAACTGGGCGCCACCACATCGGTGTTCCCCGCCGACGACGCCGTGCGCGCCTTTCTGCGCACCGAGGGCCGCGAGCACGACTTCCACGAGATCGCCGCCGAACCAGGCGCCCGCTACGACCTGGAGGAGGACCTCGACCTGTCCGGTCTTCAGCCGCTGATCGCCCGGCCCACCTCGCCCGGCAACGTGGTCGCCGTGCGCGAGGTGGCGGGCGAACCGATCGGGCAGGCCGTGATCGGCTCCTCCGCCAACCCGGGGCTGCGCGACTTCGCCATGGCGGCCGCCATGGTGCGCGGCCGGCAGACCTCTCCGGCGGTGAGCTTCGACGTCAACCCGACCTCGCGGGAGATCCTCCAGGACCTCACCCGCGCGGGCGCCACCTTCGACCTGCTGGCGGCCGGCGCGCGGCTGCACCAGGCGGGCTGCCTGGGCTGCATCGGCATGGGCCAGGCCCCAGCCGTCGGCCGGAACTCGCTGCGCACCTTTCCCCGCAACTTCCCCGGCCGCTCGGGCACCGAGGATGACGCGGTCTGGCTCTGCTCCCCGGAGACGGCGACGGCCTCCGCGCTGACCGGCGCCATCACCGACCCCCGTGACTGGGCGGCCGAACACCACGTGCCGTACCCGCAGTTGAAGCTGCCCGAGAAGGCCACGGTGAACGCCGCCATGCTCGAGTCACCGCCGCCGCCCCACGAAGCCGCCCACATCTCGCTGGAACGCGGCCCCAACATCTCCGCCCTGCCCGAGCTGGATCCGCTGCCCGACACCATCGACGTCCCTGTCCTGCTGACGGCAGGCGACGACGTCTCGACGGACGAGATCTCACCCGCCGGGGCCAGGGCGCTCCCCTACCGCTCCAACATCCCCAAGCTCTCCGAGTTCACCCTCACCCGGCTCGACGCCGACTATCCGCGGCGCGCGGCCGAACTGCGGGAGAACGGCGGCCATGTGATCGTCGCGGGCGAGAACTGGGGGCAGGGCTCCTCCCGCGAACACGCCGCGATCACCCTGCGGTTCCTGGGGCTGCGTGCGGTGATCGCGAAGTCCTACGCCCGGATCCACTGGCAGAACCTGGCCAACTTCGGTGTCGTGCCCCTGGAGTTCGACGACCCCGCCGACCAGGCGCGCATCCAGCCCGGCGACCGGTTGCGCCTCGACGGACTCCACGAGGCGCTGGCGCCACAGGGCCCCTCGACGCTCACCGCCCACAACACCACCCGCGACGAGCACTACCGCCTCCGCCACCGGCTCTCCGACCGGCAGCGCCGGGCCGTCCTCGCCGGGGGTGTGATCCCCGCGCTCGCCCGCTCCGCGTGAAGGAACGACACCGATGACCGACGAACACCATGGCAGGGTCCTCGTGGGAGTCGACGACTCACCGCACTCCCGGCTCGCCCTCGACTGGGCGGCCGCCGAAGCCGAGTCGAGCGGCAGGGCGTTGCGGCTCGTGCACTCCGTCGGCCCCGGCCCAGAGGTCGGCTACGACGAGACCGGGGCGGGCCTCACCGAGGAGGTCTTCGAGGCGGCCACCGGCCTGCTGGACGACTGCCGGGCGCTGGTCGCCTCCGGGCATCCCCGGCTGCCGGTGGACACCGCCCTCGTCCACGGCGACCCGGCGGAGGCCGTCCTCGACGCGGCCGAGGACGCGGACGCCGACATGATCGTGCTCGGCACCCGCGGGCGGGGCGGCTTCGCCGAACTGCTGCTCGGCTCGGTGAGCCTCAAAGCGGCCGCGCACGCCGACCGCCCGGTGGTCGTGACCCATGGCGCCCCGGACCCCGCGAAGGGCGGCGACATCGTGGCCGGGATACGCGACGACCGGGACGAGCCGGCCGTACGGTTCGCCCTCACCGAGGCGGACCGCCGCCGGGCCACCGTCCGCCTGGTCCATGCCTGGACGCCGCTGCACCATGCCGGCCTCATGGTGCCGCAGGTGGACGACATGGACCAGGAGCAGCGCGACCACGCCGAACTGCTGAGCCGGGCCGCCCGTCCCGGCAAGGAGTTCCCCGGGGTGAACGTGGTCACCGAGCTGGCCGCGGGCGCGCCCGCCTCCGCGCTGGTGGATGCCTCGAAGGAGGCCGGTCTCCTGGTGCTTCCGCGTCACCCGGCCGAGGGCCGGCTGGGGCTGCCGCTGGGCTCGGTGACGCACGCGGTACTGCACCATGCGAGCTGCCCCGTCGCCATCGTTCCCGTGCGCTAGGGGGTGTCTCGCCGATCATGCCGGGCTCGCGGCGCCTGGCACCGCTCCCGGATCCGGCATGATCGGCGAGACACCCCCTAGTCCCTTTCCGGTCTTCCGGTCGCGGTGGTCCCGGTCCGGTTCAGCCGGCCACGGCCTCCCGCCGGGCGACGACGCGCTCGATGTCCTCGCGTTCCAGAAGGCCGAGGAGGTGTCCCTCCGGATCGGTGACCGGCACGACCGCCGTGCCCGAGCGCGCCATGCGCTCCAGCAGCGGGACGAGTGGCTGGTCGGCACGGACCGTCGTCGGGCCGGGCTGCAGGACGTCGTCCACGACTCCGCCGGTGAGGGCGGCGGCGTCCTCGTGCCGGAGAAGGCCGATGACCACCTGCTCGGCGTCGGTCACCACGCACACCCGCCGCCCGGTCTCGTCCAGCCTGGCCAGGGCCTCGTCGATCGACTGGTCGACCGTGCAGACGGGCACGTCGCGGTCGGCCACGTCCCCGGACAGCGGTATGGACGCCAGCTCTCCCTCCCTCGGCAGGCCCGCCGCGAGCCAGTCCGCCTTGCCGGGCACGTAGTCGTACACCTGCCGGAAGCCGAGCTGTTCGAGCCGGGCCGCCGCCCGTGGGCTCAGGTCGCACAACTCGTCGGCGCAGTAGACGATCACGGGCCGGGCGATGTCCAGCCGCTCCCGGGCCTGCCGGTCCAGTTCGCGCAGCCCGATCCGCAGCGCCCCCGGGAGATGGACCAGCTCGTACCGCTCCTGGGGCAGCACCTCGACCAGCTGGGCCATCTCCTGCTCGACGAGACGGAACACTTCCTGCCGGTCCATCAGTCGCGTCGGCATCGTTCCGCTCCCTCCGGACGTCCTCGTACTCCTCCGGGGCCGGTGCCGGCCGGGTACCCGAGCCCGTACGGCCCACACGGCGGGAGCCGTTTCCCGGGCCGGCCGGCGGGCACCCGGAGCCCGGGCGTGCGGATCGACGGCGGACGGCAGGAGGGCGCCGTGCAACTGGAGGAGTTCCTGGACGAGGTCCGCGACCGCGGAGAGTACAGCAGCCGGGACGAGGCCGAACACGTCAGCACGGCCGTCCTGTGGGTGCTCGCCACCCGGATCACCCCCGAAGAGGCCGACGACCTGGCGGGTCGGCTGCCCGCGCCCCTGGACGAGGCACTGCACCTGGAGCGGGGCCGCCCGGAGTCCTTCGACCTCGAGGAGTTCCTCTGGCGCGTGGCCGAGCAGACCGGCGCCCGGCCGCGGACCGCGCAGTGGGACGCGTGCGCCGTCCTGTCCACCGTCGCCGACGCCGTCCCCGGCGGGCGGGTCGACGATCTGCTGTCCCGGCTGCCGACGCGGTACGCGGAGCTGTTCGGCAGGACCGGCCCGCCGGCAGGGAGCCCGCAGGCAGGGACCCCGCAGGCGGCGAGAAGTGAGCAGACCTGACCCGCGGGCGCCCCGGCCCGCGCGCGCGTGCCAGAAGGACGACCGTGCCTTTCCGTGACCGCACCGACGCCGGCCGGCAACTGGCCCTCCGACTCGTGGAATGGGCGGACTCCGGCGATCTCGTCAACCGGCTGGTCCTCGACCTGCCCCGCGGGCGGGGTGCCCGTCGCGGCCGAGATCTCGCGCGCGCTGCACGCGCCGCTGGACGTCCTCGTGGCCCGGAAGATCGGCGCTCCCGGCCGTCCGGAGACGGCCGTCGGCGCCCTCGTCGACGACGAGCCCGCGGTGTTCGACCGCCGCAGCCTGGACGCCCTGGAGCTGACCGCGGACGCGTTCGACTCAGAGGTGGCCCGGGAGCGCGACGAACTGCACCGCAGGGAGCACGTGTACCGCGGCGACCGCCCCGTGCCGGACGCCCGCGGCCGGGCCGTGGTCCTGGTCGACGACGGTCTCGCCACCGGCCTGACCGCCACCGCCGCCCTGCGCCATCTGCGCCGTCAGGACCCCGGACGGCTCGTCCTGGCCGTGCCCGTGTGCAGCCCTCACGCGGCAGGCGAGCTGCGCGCCGAGGCCGACGACCTGGTCTGTCTGGAGCAGCCGGGGTCCTTCCGCGCGGTCGGCGAGTGGTACGAGGACTTCGGCCGGCTCACGGACACCGAGGTGGTCGACACCCTCCGCACCTTCCATGCCACGGCCTGAGACCCCGCCGTACCGGCTCGGCGGTCAGGTGCGCAGCCACACCGCCGTGTCCGGCGGCAGCAGGCCGTCGGCACCGAGCGGTCCGCTGGCCAGCAGCAGCGTGCGGTGCGGTGGGAGTCCGGCGGGGCGGCCGGAGAGGTTGACCACGCAGACCAGGCCGTGGGTCCGGGCGAAGGCAAGGACACCGTTGTCGGCCGGCAGCCAGGTCATGGGGCCGTCGCCGAAGCCGGCGACGGCCCGGCGCATCCGCAGGGCCTCCTGGTACAGCCTGAGCATCGACTCCGGCTCGGCGCTCTGCCTGTCCACGGCGTACCCGGCCCAGTCCGCGGGCTGGGGCAGCCAGGGCTCGGCCCCCGCCCCGAAGCCGCACCAGGGCGCGTCCTGGTTCCAGGGCAACGGGATGCGGCAGCCGTCGCGTCCGGGATCGACGCCCCCGGAGCGGAAGTGCATGGGGTCCTGGATGCGGTCCAGCGGCACCTCGGCCTCGGGCAGCCCGAGCTCCTCGCCCTGGTACAGGTAGACCGAGCCCGGCAGGGCGAGGGTGAGCAGGGCGGCGGCGCGCGCACGCCGGGTGCCCAGCCGCAGGTCGGTGGGGGTGCCGAAGGCCTTCGTGGCGAAGTCGAAGGAGGTGTCGGCGCGGCCGTAGCGGGTCACGGTCCGGGTGACGTCGTGGTTGCACAGCACCCAGGTTGCCGGGGCCCCCACGGGTGCGTGCTCGGCGAGGGTGTCGTCGATGGCCCGGCGCAGCCGGTCCGGCTCCCAGGGGCAGGTGAGGAAGTTGAAGTTGAAGGCGGTGTGGAGTTCGTCGGGGCGGAGGTACCGTGCGAAGCGCTCGGCGTCCGGGAGCCAGACCTCGCCGACGAACACGGCGCCGTACTCGTCGGCGATGGCCCGCCAGGAGCGGTAGATGTCGTGCAGTTCGTCCTGGTCGATGTACGGGTGCGGGTCCACCCCCTCCTCGAAGTCGGCGAGAGCGGGGTCCTTGACGAGCAGCGCGGCGGAGTCGATGCGTACGCCCGCCACTCCGCGCTGGAACCAGAAGCGCAGGATCTCCTCGTGCTCCTGGCGGACGGCCGGGTGGGCCCAGTTGAGGTCGGGCTGCTCGGGGGTGAACAGGTGCAGGTACCACTCGCCGTCGGGCACCCGGGTCCAGGTCGGGCCGGAGAACTGCGACGGCCAGTCGTTGGGCGGCAGCTCCCCGTTCTCGCCGCGGCCGGGACGGAAGTGGAACAGCTCCCGCTCCGGGCTGCCGGGTCCGGCCTCCAGCGCGGCGCGGAACCACGGGTGCCGGTCGGAGACGTGGTTGGGGACGATGTCGACGATGATCCGGATGCCGAGTTCCGCGGCCTCCTCGATGAGCTTCTCGGCCTCGGCGAGGGTGCCGAAGGCGGGGTCGATGGTGCGGTAGTCGGAGACGTCGTAGCCGCCGTCCACCATCGGGGAGGCGTACCAGGGGGTGAACCAGACGGCGTCGACGCCGAGTTCCGCGAGGTAGGGCAGTCTCGCCCGGACTCCCGCGAGGTCCCCGGTGCCGTCGCCGTCGCCGTCGGCGAAGCTGCGCGGATACACCTGGTAGATGACGGCGTCGCGCCACCAGTCGTCGGTGCGGGGCGAGTGAGGGACTGCCACGTGAGGTCCTTTCGGGCAGGGCGGATCTTCGCCGCCGGTCCGGAGCTGCGGGGCGTCGGACGGGCCGGCGGCGAAGGCTTGTGAGGGGGAAGGCGGGGGCAGCGGGCGGTTGCCCGCTCAGCCCTTGAGGCCGCCGGCGGTGAGGCCGCTCATGATGTTCCGCTGGAACACCAGGAACACGATCAGCGTCGGCAGCGAGGCGATCGTCAGTGCGGCGATGAGGACGTTGACGGGGACGCCGTTGGAGAGCGAGTAGATGCCCACGTTGAGGGTCTGCTTCGACGGATCGGGCAGGGTGAGCATCGGCCAGAGGAAGTCCTTCCAGACGCCGACGACCGCGAAGATCGACACCACGCCGATGATCGGCCGGGAGATGGGCAGCACGATCGACCACAGGATGCGCATCGGGGAGGCGCCGTCCATCGACGCGGCGTCCAGGAGCTCCTTCGGGACGGAGTCGAAGAACCGCTTCAGCAGGAAGATGTTGAAGGCGTTGGTGACGGACGGCAGCCAGATCGCCCAGGGCGTGTTCAGCAGGTTGCGGTGCACGATCGGCACGTCCAGGACGGTCAGGTACTGGGGGACGACCAGGACGGTGGCCGGGATCATCAGCGTGGCCAGCATCATGCCGAGGATCGCCTTGCCGAGCACCGGACGCAGCTTGGACAGCGAGTACGCGGCGGCGACGTCCAGGACGAGCTGGAAGGCCAGCGCGCCGAACGCGTAGAAGAGCGTGTTGAACAGCAGGGTGGACAGGCCCATGACGTCCCAGGCGCGGCTGTAGTTGCCCGGGGTGAAGGACTTCGGCACCAGGGTGGGCGGCGTCTGGACCACTTCCTGTGCGTCCTTCACACCGCTGGAGGCCATCCAGTACAGCGGTCCGAGGAACACCAGGGTGAAGGCGACGACGACCACCGCGAAGACGGTCCAGTACAGGGCCTTGCCCCGGGGGCGGGCGAGTTGGGCCGGTGAGATGAGTGTGCGTGTGGACATGCGGGTCTCCCCCCGGCTACTCGTTGTCGTTGCGGCTGAGCTTCACGTACACCGCCGAGAACCCGGCGAGGACGACGAGCAGCAGCAGGCCGAGCGCCGCCGCGGCACCGTAGTTGTTGAAGTTGAAGGCGTACTGGTAGATGAGGTAGACGACCGTGGTGGTCGAGCCCTCGGGTCCGGCGCCGCCGGTGAGCAGGAACGGCTCGACGAAGACCTGCATGGTCGCGATGATCTGCATCAGCATCATCAGCGACAGGATCAGCCGGGTCTGCGGGATGGTGACGTGCCAGATCTTGCGGAACAGGCCGGCGCCGTCCAGCTCGGCCGCCTCGTACAGCTCACCGGGGATGCCCTGGAGCGCGGCGAGGTAGATGAGGGCGGCGCCGCCCATGTTCATCCAGGTCGAGGCGATGACCACGGACAGCATCGACAGGTCCGGGTCCTGCAGCCACTGCTGCTCGGGCAGGTGCAGGACCCGGAACACCTCGTTCAGCAGGCCGTATCCGGGGTCGTAGAGGTACTTGAAGAGCAGTACCGAGGCGACCGGCGGGAGCATCACCGGCAGGTAGACGAGCAGCCGGAGGTAACCCTGGCCGTGGCGGAACTCGTTGATGACGATCGCGGTGACGAAGGGCACCGCGAACCCGAGGAGCAGCGCGAGCACGGTGAACAGCAGCGTGTTGCGCCAGGCCTGCCAGAAGGCCGGGTCGTGGTACACGGTGGTGAGGTTGTGCAGGCCGACCCAGGTGACACGGCCGTCCTCGGTCTTCTGGAAGGCGAGGAGGAACTCCCTGATCATCGGGTACCAGGAGAACACCGCGAAGCAGACGACCGCTCCGATGAGGAAGCCGTGGGCGGTGAGGTTGCGTCTCAGGCTCTTGGCGAGGCGTCCGCCTGGTGGTGCGGGAGCCGTTCCGCGCGGGGGTGAGGGGCGGGCGTGGGCCGCCGTGCTCGGGGTCAGACTGGGGGCCGCCATCGTCTCTCCTTGGTGCTGGGCCTCGGTACCGGGCTGCCGGTCGCCGGCGCGCCGGGGTCGCGGGTGGTCGGGTCCCGTGCGGCCGGGACCGGGACGCGGTGTGCCCGGTGGGGGCGGGGCCTTCGGCCCGCCCCGACCGGGGTCCGGTCACTGGTTGGCCAGGACCTGGTCGACCTGTGCCTCGGCCGTGGAGAGCAGCTTGTCGATGTCGGCGTCCTTGTTGGTCAGGACGCCGGACATCACGTTGTCGAGGACCTTGTAGATCTCCTGGGCCTTCGGCGGTTCGGCCTTGCCGGGCACCGGGTTGTCCATGAACGTCTTGAAGTTCTCGACCGGCATGGTGGCGTTGGTCCTGCGTGAGGCGTCGTCCGTCTTCTTGGACTCGCCGAGCCAGAAGTTGGGCTGCGGGACGCCCACGGGGAGCTTGTCGGCCTTGGTACGGGCCCAGTCGAACTGGCCCTTGCCGACGGTGAGGTTCTTGAAGTTCAGCCAGGCGATCGCGGCCTTGATCTTGTCGGAGGAGATTCCGTTCTTGATCATGTAGTTGTTGCCGCCGGCCAGGGTGTTCTTCTCGCCCGGGATCGGGCCCATGCCGAAGTTCTCATACTTCGCGCCGAGTTGCTGGACCATGTACGCGATGTCGTCGGGGGCGGCGAGGAACATGCCGAGCTTGTCGGTGGCGATCTGCTTCTGCAGGTCGCCCCACTTCAGCAGCTGGGTCTTGCCCATGCTGTCGTCCTCCCAGCGCATGGCGTGGAGGCTCTGCAGCACCTGGCGGCCGATGTCGTTGTTGAACGCGGCCTTCTTGCCGGTCGGGTCCACGATGTCGCCGCCGCGGCTGTACATCTGCGCGGTGAAGTGCCAGCCGCCGGTGTTGGCCGCGCTGTACTCGCCGTAGCCGGCGATGCCGTGGCCGAGCCCGGCTATCTTCTTGGCGGCGGCGCGGACCTCGTCCCAGGTGCGCGGCGGGTTGTCGGGGTCGAGGCCGGCCTGCTGGAACAGCTTGCGGTTGATGAGCAGGCCCATGGTGTAGTTGCTGGTCGGCAGGCCGTAGAGCTTGCCGTCGTGCTTCAGCGAGGCCAGGACGTTCGGGTCGATGTCCTTCAGCAGCGGGACCGTCTTGTCGTTGACGTAGGCGGTGATGTCCGCGGCGCCGCTGTTGTCGAGCACCTGCGGCAGGTCGGTGAAGTACGTGTAGAAGACGTCGGGCTGGGAGTGGGCCTTCAGCATCGCGGTGAAGCGCGGGGGCTCCAGGCACTGGCCCGGCGTGGACCGGCCCTCGATCCTGACGTTCGGGTACTTCTTGTTGAACTCGGCGACGTCCTCCTTCCACTCCTTGAGCTCGGCCGCCTTCGCCGCGGGAGGCATGCAGTCGATCGTCAGGGTCACCTTGGTCTTCGGGTCCAGCGGGGCGGCCGGGTCCGAGGAGCCACCTCCTTCGGAACCACCGGAGCCGTTGTTGCTCGCGCTGGTGCCGCAGGCGGCGAGCGCGGTCAACGTGAGCGCGGAGACGAGGGCGACCGCGCTGGCGCGGCGGGTACGGCGGAACCGGGCACTTCTCATGGGTGGTCCCCTTCGGGCATGAACGGCGAGGTCGCCCCACCGTCGGTGCGACTCGGTGCGTTGTGGGGCGCGACACACTCAACCACCGCCCACAGATGAACGCAAGATGTCGCGTCAATTTCGTAATTGTTTGACAAGCCCTGTCGATTGCGTGAGCGCCAAAGCTGCGGCGGGGCGAGGAAGCCCGCGGGACCGCAGAGCCCTGGGCCGGCAGGACGGGGTCACACAGGGCCGCCCAGGGGCCCCACGTCGGCCTGGACGCCAAACGCGCGCAAGGCCGGTGCAAGGCTCCGCAAGGAGCTTGCACCGGCCTCTTATGCCGGCCTCTTACGCCGGTCTCATGGGCCGACCTCACGGGCCGCCGACGGCCCGGCCGCCGCGACGTGCCGCTACGGATTGATGTTGATCTTGAAGGTCGACGTGGTGTTGCGGATGTCGACGGCGTTGTTGCTCAGCTTGAGCCCGTTGAACGTCACCTCACCGACGGCCGGGCCCTGGCCCGCCTCGGGCATCTCGTTGGCCCACAGGCCGAAGCCCGACTTGGCGTCGTAGGCGTCGCCGCTCTTGCGGGCACCGGAGACGGAGACGTCGGTGAAGACCGTGTCCTTGATGGGGTACTGCGGCTGGCCGCCCGAGTAGTTCGTCTGGAACATCACCCCGCTGTAGGTGGGATCGACGATGTCGACATGGTTGACCCGGATGCCCTGGAACACCTTCGACGCGGAGAACAGCCAGATGCCCGGGAAGGTCTGCGCGCCCCAGAAGTGGCCGCCGGCCCGCTCGATCGTCACGTTCTCGAACGTCGTCGGCTCGGTCCCGAAGCCGTTCATCGGAGAGCCGAAGTCCAGGGAGGAGATGGTGATGCCGGCGTACACCAGCGTGTCCGCGATGCGGATGTTGCGGAAGGTGTTGCTGTAGCCGCCGTAGACGGCCACACCCGCGGCCCGCCAGGTCAGGGTGGTGGTCAGGTTCTCGTAGACGTTGTTCTTCTCGTCCGCGCCGCCCGCGTCGATCGCCGAGAACAGCGCGAAGCTGTCGTCGCCGGTGGCGCGCGCGTCGTTGTTGGTCACATGGTTGTCCGTGGAGCCGTTGGTCATGTTGATGCCGTCGGCGAACATGTCCCGGATCCTCGAGTTGCTGATGGTGATCCGGTCGGTGTTGGCGCCCCAGTAGAGGCACACCATGTGCTCGTTCCAGATGTCGTCGATGACGATGTCCGACACGTTGGAGAAGTCGAACACCTTGCCCGGCCCGTCGATGCGCGAGGTGTAGTTGCCGAAGTAGGCGAAGCCCTTGAACAGCGAGCCCTTGGCGGTGGCGTCGGCGCGGAAGCCGATGTCGGTGTTCTCCTGCGTCGACGGCGCGTGGAACGTGGTGTACCAGGGGCCGGCGCCGACCACGTTCACGGCCCTGCCGTACACCTGGAACTTGCTCGACGTCTCGTAGTCGCCGGGCGGCAGATAGACGCCGGTGAGCTTGCCCGTGGTGTCCATGCGGACCTTGTCCAGGGCGTCCTGCACGGCCTGCTGCGTGAAGCCGGCGGGCACGGCGTACGCGGCGGGGTCGGGGTTGGCGACCGGTGCGGCCTGCTCCAGGTTGATGAAGTCGATCGCGTAGGTCGAGGTGTTGGCGGCGTCCTTCTGCAGCCGGATCCTGCTGCCCTTCGGAACGGTGTCGCCCAGGAGGATGTGCGCCTCGTCGTAGATGTGGCGCGGGGCACCCGAGCCCGGGGAGTTGCCGGGCGCGCTCTCCGCCCCGTACAGCCAGGCGTACTTCGACGTCAGCGGCAGCGCCTTCTTGAAGACGCCGTCGACGTAGACGTCGATGGTGGAGTCGATGCCCCCGCCGCCCGGCGCGTCCGGGATGGAGAAGCGGGTCACCAGGGTGTTGGTGGCGGCCCGGGTGGTGAACTCGACGTACTCCCCCGTCTGGTCCAGCTTGACGGCCCTGCGGCCGGAGGCCTCGCCCGCGATGTCGCCCACGGTGCGGTTGGGGCCGACGACGGTGGCGCCGCCGCCGAGAGTGCCGTCCTCCGCCTCGTACATGTCGTACGGCATGTTCGCGCCGCGTCCCACGAACAGCGGCTGGGTGGAGGTGTTGTTCTCGCGCTTGACCGGCACCTCGTTGGCGTCGGCGGCGACGACGGTCTTCACGGTGTAGGAGCCGTTGGCGGCGGTCCAGGTGCCGAGGTCCACGTCGGCCGAGGCACCGGCGGCGAGGACACCCGTGTAGGTGCCGGTGAGTGTCTTGACCGTGTCGCCCTGGGAGTCGGCCAGGGTGAGCGTGACGCCGTGGTCACCCCCGGCGCTGGGCTGGGTGCCCTGGTTCTTCAGCTTGACCTTGAACGTGACGTTCTGGCCGGCCGACGGGCTGGAGGGCGAGGTGGTCACCGAGGACACCACGAGGTCCGAGGTGTCGACGGGCTTGACCACCAGCGGATCGGGACTGGTGTAGGTGTTGTTGGACTCGTTCTGCTCGATGACCGCGTCACCGTCGTCGGCGACCGCGCTGAGCTGGTACGAACCGGCGTCCCGCCGGCCTATGGACGCGGTGACGGTGGTCTTCTCGCCGGCCGCCAGGGCATCGACCTGCGCGGTGGCGACCTTGGAGCCGCCGAGGCGCACGGCCAGGCTGCTGGCCGGTGCGTCGGCCGGACCGCTGTTGCGTACGGTGGCGGAGACGCTGATGGGGTCCGACTCCACCGGGGCGGTGGGCGACACGGTCAGCCCGGTGACCTCCAGGTCGGGGTTGGGCGCCGGGACGCCGATCACCTGGAACTCGGCGACCTGGCCCGCCGTGGCACCGGAGTTGGCCGTGAACTTCAACTGCACATCGGCCACCCGGGCGGACACCGGAACGGAGACGCTGTTGCCGTCGGCCGGATCGAAGGTGTAACTCTTGGCGCCCACCAGGGACTTGAAGCCGTCGGCGCTCTGCTCCCGGCCCAGGACCTCGATGGTCTGCGTGCGCTTGGACCAGGCCGGGTCGGGGTTCAGCCTCAGCACCAGATGGTCCAGGTCGGCGTTGGCGCCGAGCTTGACGGTGAGCGTGTTCGGGTAACTTCCGGCCGCGCCTTCCCAGTAGGTGGTCACGCTGTTGTCATTGGCGTTCGCCGCTACGAAGGTGTCCACCACGGAGGACGCGGTGATGGGCTTGCCGACCGCGAGGTTGGAACCGCCGCCTCCGCTGCCGTTGCGGGTCACGCTGTTGCTGGCGACGGATTTGTTGCCGGCCGCGTCCTTGGCCCGCACGTAGTAGGTCACCGTGCTCGTCGCGGGCTGGGTGTCGGTGTACGTGGTCATGTCACCGGCGACGGTGTCGCGCAGGGCGTTGTTGGCGTAGATCTCGTACCCGGTGACCTTGGTGTCGTCGGACGAGGCGGTCCACGTCAGCTTGATCCTGCCGTCCGTCGTCTCCGTGTAGGCGAGGTTCGACGGAGCCGTCGGGGCCTGGGTGTCGCCCTTGTCGCCGAGGCGGGTCACCGTGTTGCTGTCGGCCGACTGGTTGCCGGCCGCGTCCCGCGCGCGCACGAAGTACGACACGGTCTCGCTCGTCGGCCGGGTGTCGGTGTACGTGGTGACGTCACCGGCGACGCTGCTCAGCAGCGACCCGTCGGCGTAGATGTCGTACCCCGTCACGCCGACGTTGTCGGTGGCCGCGTTCCAGGTCAGCCTGATCTGGCCGGTGGCGGGCTCGGTGAAGGCGAGTCCGGCCGGGGCGCTGGGCGCCTGGGTGTCGCCGGTGTCCGGGCCGTAGACCTCCAGCTCGGAGACCTGGGCGCCGGGCTGGGCGCTGTTGGCGGTGACCAGGACGCGCACGTAGCGGGTGGTGGTGGCGTCGAAGGCGATGCTCACCGAGTTCCCGCTCGCGGGATCGAAGGTGTACGCCTGGGAGGCCGTGAGGTCGGTGAAGTCGGTGCCGTTGGTGCTGCCCTGGATCTTCAGCGTCTGGCTGCGCCTGTCCCAGCCGGCCGGCAGCCGCAGCACGACGCGGTTGACGCGCACGGAGGATGAGAGGTCGGCCTGGAGCCACTGCGGGAAGGCGTTGTTGTCGCTCTCCCAGTAGGTGGCCCGGTTGCCGTCGTTCGCATTCGCGGGGGCGTACACCTGGGTGTGGCTGCTGGCGGTCAGGGTGCGGCCGGCGGCGAGGTTCGCCGACGAGCCGTCGGCGGCGTGCACCTCCAGCTCGGACAACTGGGCCGACTTCCAGCCGGTGTTGGCGGTGACGGCGATGCGTACGAAGCGCGTACGGGCCGCCGGGAAGGCCACCGTCACGGTGTTGCCCGAGCCGGGACTGAAGGTGTACGAGGCCGAGGTCTTCAGCGTGCTGAAGCTGGTTCCGTCGGCGCTGCCCTGTACGGAGAGGGTCTCGGCTCGGCTCTCCCACGACGCCGGCAGCCTCAGGACGACCTCGTCCACGTTCTGCGTGGTTCCGAGGTCGGCCTGTACCCACTGCGGGAAGTCCGGTCCGGCGGCCTCCCAGTAGGTGCCCTGGTCGCCGTCGGTGATGTTCGCCGCGGAGTAGTCGCTCAGGGCGCTGCTCGCCGAGGCCCGGTCGCCCAGCGCGATGTTCGGTCCTCCCGACGCCCGGGCGGTCACGACCGGACCGGCCAGGGCCAGGAGGCTGCTCACGATCACGGCGCTCAGCGCCCGTGATCCCCGTCTGCGGAATCTCATCAGTCCTCGTTCTCGGCCTCGCGTCTCACGCCGCGAGGCGCGGCTCTGTGGGGTACGTGGACTAGCGACGGAGTGATGTCGCCAACTTGCGTTGAACGCTCAGAGAGTTCCAGAAGATTGTCAACTCGTCTACGGCTCGGGAACCGCGATTTGTATCGGGAGTACGGCGAAACGGAGCCGGCCTCGGCCGGGCGCCACGAGGGAGGGCGCCCGGCCGAGGCCGGCTCCTGGGGAGATATGGGCAGATGTGGAAGGGCGGGCCGGGCTCAGCCGGCCGGCGGCGGCGCGGTCGAGCCGCGCAGCACCAGTTCCGGTTCGAAGAGCAGCTCACCGGGGTGCGACCGGGTCCCCTGGAGCTGCGCGCACAGCAGCTCGACCGCCGCGCGGCCCATCGCCTCGATGGGCTGCCGGACGGTGGACAGCGGCGGCTCGGTGCAGTTCATGAAGGCGGAGTCGTCGAATCCCACGACCGACACGTCCGCGGGGACGGACAGCCCGCGCCTGCGCACGGCCCTGATGGCGCCGAGGGCGAGCGGGTCGCTCGCGCACACGATGCCGGTGATGCCCGCGTCCAGCAGGCGGGCGGCCGCGGCCTGTCCCCCTTCGAGCGAGAACATCGACCGCACGACGGACTCCTCGGGCAGCTCCGCGCCCGTGGCCCGCGCCACCGCACGGGCGGCTTCCAGCTTGCGACGCGAGGGAACGTGGTCGCTCGGGCCGAGGATCAGGCCGATCCGCTCGTGCCCCAGCGAGGCCAGGTGCCGCCACGCCTGCTCGACCGCGACGGCGTCGTCGCAGGCGACACAGGGGAAGTCGAGACCCTCTATCGAGGCGTTGATGAGCACCACGGGGATGTCCCGCTCGGCGAGCTGCCGGTAGTGGTCGTGCGGGGCGTCGGCCTGCGCGAACAGGCCACCGGCGAAGACCACGCCGGACACCTGCTGCTGGAGCAGGAGATCCACGTAGTCGGCCTCGGACACCCCGCCCTTGGTCTGCGTGCACAGCACCGGCGTCAGCCCCTGCTGGGCCAGCGCCCCTCCGATGACCTCGGCGAACGCCGGGAAGATCGGGTTCTGCAGCTCCGGCAGCACCAGGCCGACGAGCCGGGCGCGCTCTCCGCGCAGCTGCGTGGGCCGCTCGTACCCCAGCACGTCGAGGGCCGTGAGGACGGCCTGGCGGGTCGACTCGGACACCCCGGGCTTGCCATTGAGGACACGACTGACCGTCGCCTCGCTGACCCCCACCTTCTTAGCCACTTGAGCAAGTCGTCGCGTCATGTACGCAAGACTAGCGCAATTCTCGCAAGCGGATTGCGGCCGAGATGCCAGGACCGACGGATGCCGTCTTCCGAGCCGAGGGTGAGTGTGCCGGACAGCACCGGGGAACCGGATGGCCTGCGCTGTGCAAAATCCGTGCAGGACTTGCAGAGATCAGTTCCCCTTCGGGCGGGCGGGGCGCGCGGGGTGCGGCCGCCGTCGGGGCCGTAGCCGAAGCGGATCAGCACATGGGGGCTGCAGCGCCGCCGCGGGCCGCGCATCGCCGCGCGCAGGTCGGGCCACTCCATCGCCTGGTGCAGCATCGAGGTGCGTACGCCGTGCCGGGTGGCCACGAGCAGTGCCCGCTCCAGTGCCTGCCCCGCCCGCAGCCAGTCCGCCCGCCGTTCGTGCGCGGTCCACAACAGGGCCACCTGGGTGTGCCGTTCGAAGCGCAGGGCGGGCAGATGCAGGCCGCGCAGCGGGCCGGTGAAGCCTGGTGGCCTACGCACGCAGTCACGGAGTCGACGTAGCGGTGCTCCGGAGGCGGCGGGGCCCCGGATCCAGAACCACGCCCGCCCACGCCCACCGCCCGCAGCATGCGAAGGCCGGCACTCGGGTGCAGCGGCCCTCCCCCTGCCGTCGTAGGGCGCCGGGCTGGTCGTACGGGCCGGGCTACTCGCCCCGGGCCGTCACAGGCACCCGCGGGGCCATGTCGGCCAGACCGCTGCGGCGGCCCTCGGCGGGAATGCCCACCTCGTTGTCCGTGACCGTCGGCCGCACGGTCCCGCCCTCCGTCTCCAGCGCCGCCTCGGCCCGTCCGGCGCGTGCGTGCCGGGTGATGTTCGTTTCCGAAGGCCGGCACCGCCGCGGTGTCACGCCCGCTGTGCCACGACGGCCACCGGGCACTGGGCGTGATGCAGCAGCGAGTGGGCCGTGCGGCCGAGCTGGAGGCCGAAGTGGCCCGTTCTGTGCCGCGCCCCGACGACCACCAGGTCGGCGGCGGCCGAACGGTGCACGAGCACCCGGTGCGCCGGCCCCTCGGCCGTCGCAGGGCGCACCCGTACCGCCGGATGGGCGGCGATCGCGTCGCTCAGCAGTTCCTCCAGTTCGGCGTCGGCCCGCTCCTCCGGCTCGCGGGCCGCTTCCCCGGCCGCCGTGCCGCCGCCGGCCGTCCTGAGCACGGGGCGGCGCCAGGCCCGTACGACGTCGAGGACGCTGCCGCGTGCCTCGGCCTCACGGAAGGCGAACCGCACGGCCTCCCCGCACGTGCCGGGCGGGCCGGCGCCGAGCAGGATCCGCTCGTGGGTGCCGGCCAGGCCGGCGGCGTCACCGCGCACCACGACCACCGGGCACTGGGCCCGGCCCGCCACGGCCAGACCGACCGAGCCGAGGAGCAGCCCCTTCAACTCGCCGCGCCCGCGGGATCCGGTGATCAGCGCGGAGGCGTGGTTGCCCTCGCCCAGCAGGCCCGTCACCGCGTCCTCGGGGAGGACGTCGGTGGTCACCTTCACGTCCGGGCCGCGCCGCCGGGCCCGCTCCGCCGCGGAGGCGATCAGCTGCTCCGCCCTCACCTGCTCCCAGGGACGGTCGGCACCACCCCCCGGGGCGGCGCCCTCGTAGTGCTCCCAGAGCGAGGCGTACACCAGCCGCAGCGGCAGACCGTGCCGGGCGGCCTCGTCCACGGCCCAGTCGACCGCCGTCAGACTCGCGTCCGATCCGTCGACGCCCACGACCAGGGGCAGTTCCATCGTCTCCACCGCCTTTCGCCGGTCTGCCGCGTCGCTCACATCGCTCGGCAGGAGGTACCGCTGCCACCGTCGCACCCCGCACGCCCGGGCGCGAGGGCGGTCCGCCCCCGTTCCGGGGACCTGCGGCCCATCGGCGCCGGCCCGGCCGAACGACCCTGGCGCCGGGGCGGTCCGTGTGGTGTCCTGAAAGTGGCGGGAAGGATCGCCCGGAAAGACGCGGAGAAGCGGCACCGGCCGCGCACCGCGCAATCAGGATCCGCGAGAAGCGGATGGTCCTTCCCGTCCTTTCGCGTCGTCCCTCCGTGCGCCCTTCTCGCGTCGCCCCTTTCGTGTCGTCCTTCCGTGTCGTCCTTCCGTGCCGTCCTTCCGTGTTGCGGCTCCCCGCGGCCTGGGCCGAAGGTCCCCGAAGCGGGTCCGTTCGGCCCGTGGCACCGGTGCCCGCCCGGGCGGAGCCTGAAAGCAGCAGGCCCACGGCCTCGTCCGACGGGAACGAAGGGAGCCGGTGCGATGACCTCCACCACCACTCTGGCCACGGCACTGCCGGTCCGGCACCGCGAATGGCTCATGGACCTGGGCCGTGAGGTGTTCTTCGACGCCGGCAGCCGCCTGTTCGAGGAGGGGCGGCACGCCGACCGGTTCTGGATCGTCAGGACCGGGACCGTCGCCCTCGACCTGCACGTCCCCGGGCGCCGCCCCGCCGTCATCGAGTCCGTGGGACACGGTGAACTGCTCGGCTGGTCCTGGCACTTCCCGCCGTACGTGTGGCAGCTGGGCGCAGAGGCCACGAGCCCGGTCCGGGCCTACGAGTTCGACGCCGACGCCGTGCGGATGCTGTGCGCCGCGGATCCCGAGTTCGGCCGGGCGGTCGCGGTCTGGGTCGGAAAGGTGGTCGCGCACCGGCTGCACTCGGCCCGTGTCCGGCTCCTCGACCTCTACGCCCCGTACGGCAGCGGGACCAGGTGACGAGTTGCGGCCTGAGGGCCGCGCGCGGCCACCGTACCGACACTCCGAGGAGGAGATCATGGACGGCAGTCCGCACATCGTGAGCGACGTGATGACGCACACCGTCGTGGCGGTGGGGCGCGACGCCCCGTTCAAGGACATCGTCGGCCTCATGGGGCAGTGGAAGGTCAGCGCGCTGCCCGTGCTGGAGGGTGAGGGCCGGGTGATCGGCGTCGTCTCGGAGGCCGATCTGCTGCCCAAGGAGGAGTTCCGCGACAGCGATCCCGACCGGTTCACGCAGCTGCGCCGCCTGTCCGACCTGGCCAAGGCGGGCGCGCTGACCGCCGGGGAGCTGATGAGCAGCCCCGCCGTCACCGTCCACCCGGACGCCACCCTCGCCGAGGCGGCCCGGACCATGGCCCAGCGCAGGGTCAAGCGGCTGCCCGTGGTCGACGAGGAGGGCATGCTGGAGGGCGTGGTCAGCCGGGGGGACCTGCTGAAGGTCTTCCTGCGGACGGACGACGACATCGCCGAGGAGGTCCGGCGGGAAGTCGTCGTCCCTCTCTTCCCCTCCCTCGCCGAACGGATCCACGTGAAGGTCTCCGACGGCCTCGTCACCCTCACCGGCCACATCCGGGACACCTCGCTCGTGCCGGTGGCCGCCCGGCTGGTGCGCGCCGTGGAGGGCGTCGTCGACGTCGAGTGCCATCTGAGGAGCCGCGCGGCGCTCGCCGTGCCCGAGTGACAGGGCGATGCGAACCTGGGGCATGACCCACAAGAAGGCGGCGAAGCTGCCGCGCAAGACGTACGAGAAGGAACTGCTGCGCCTGCAGACGGAGTTGGTGCAGGTCCAGGAGTGGGTACGGGCGACCGATGCCCGGCTGGTGGTGGTGTTCGAGGGGCGGGACGCGGCCGGCAAGGGCGGCACGATCAAGCGGCTGACCGAGCACCTCAATCCGCGCGTCGCCCGGATCGCGGCACTGCCCAAGCCGACCGAGCGCGAGCGCACCCAGTGGTACTTCCAGCGGTACGTCGCGCAGCTGCCGGCCGGCGGGGAGATCGTGCTCTTCGACCGGTCCTGGTACAACCGGGCCGGAGTGGAGCGTGTGATGGACTTCTGCACCGAGGAGGAGTACCGCCGGTTCCTGCTCCAGTGCCCGGTCTTCGAGCGGATGCTCGTGGAGGACGGGATCCTGCTGCGCAAGTACTGGTTCTCGGTGAGCGACGCCGTGCAGGAGGAGCGGTTCCGGCGCCGTCTGGAGGACCCGTTGCGGCAGTGGAAGCTGTCGCCGATGGACCTGGAGTCGATCACCCGCTGGGAGGCGTACTCACGGGCCAAGGACGAGATGATGGCGCACACCGACATCGCCGAGTCGCCCTGGTACGTCGTGGAGAGCGACGACAAGCGCCGCGCCCGGCTGAACATGATCGCTCATCTGCTGAGCACCCTGCCGTACCACGACGTCTCGCCGCCCGTGCCGGAGCTGCCGCCGCGGCCGGAGCCGACCGGGTACGAGCGTCCGCCGCGCGATCTGCGGACCTACGTGCCCGATCACGCGGCGGACTTGTGAGCCCGACTTGTGAGCCGGACGTGCGACCTGACGCGGGCGGCCGGTCCCTCGGCAGGTCCGGTGTCGGGCGCCGGTCGGGAGTCCACCGTGGCCTGGGCGGGAGTCCCGCCGTGCCGTGGGCGGGATCCGCCGCGGTCAGTTGCCGGACGGCGTGCCGGCGTCGCTCAGCGGCGCGTGCCAGACAAGCCTGGTCCCCCCGCCGTCGGGGGTGGTCCACTCCAGGTCGCCGCCCAGGTCGCGGGCCCGCTGCGTCATGTTGGCCAGGCCGCTGCGGCGGCCCCCGGCAGGAATGCCCACACCGTTGTCCGTGACCGTGAGCCGCACCGTCCTGCCGTCCGTCTCCAACGCCACCTCGGCCCGGTCGGCCTGCGCGTGCCGGGCGATGTTCGCCAACGACTCCGACAGCACCGCCACCACGTGATCCGCGGTCTCCCTGGGCACATGGGTGTCCAGCAGACCCTCCATACGCACACTCGGCGCGAACCCCATCACCCGCGTGGCCTCGGCGATCACCCGCACCGCCCGCGCCCGCAGGCCCGGAGCCGCCTCGTCCTCACGCGTCCGCAGACCGAAGATCGTCGACCTGATGATCTTTATGGTCTCGTCGAGGTCGTCCACGGCCCGCAGCACCCGTTCCTTGGCACCGGCGTGGTCGATGAACCGGCCCGCGCTCTGCAGGGTCATCCCGGTGGCGAACAACCGCTGTATGGCCAGGTCGTGCAGGTCCCGCGCGATCCGGTCCCGGTCCTCCAACAGCGCGATCTGCTCCGCGTCCTGGCGCCGCTCGGCCAGCTCCATCGCGAGAGCGGCCTGCGCGGCGAAGGTCTTGAGCAGTTCCAGTTCGGTGTCGGAGAAGTTCCCGGCCCCCGTCTCACGGACGAGCAGCACCACTCCGCGCACCTGGCCGCCGGCGCCTACGGGCACGGCGACGGCCGGGCCGAGGCCGGCGAACCGCGGCGGTCCGGCCTTGACGCGTGCGTCGTGTGCGATGTCCGGGCTGCTCACCGGTGCCCCGCTGGTGAACGCCTCCCCCGTGAGGGTGCCGTCGACGGGCAGCACCAGCCCGCGGTGGGCCTCCGCCTGCTGCCCGATGGCCAGCTCCACGGTGAGCGTGTCGGTGTCCTTCACGGGGGTGGACATCGCGGCGAGCGCCGAGCCGGTGATCTCGCGGGCGCGTTCCGCGATCAGCTTGAGCACCTCCGCCTGGGCGGCCCCGGACATCAGGCTGTGGGTGATCTCCGCGTTCGCCTCCAGCCAGCGCTCACGCAGCCGGGACTCCTCGTACAACCCGGCGTTGTCGATGGCCACACCCGCAGCCACCGCCAGCGTGGACAGAACAGACTCGTCCTCCTCGTCGAACTCCGCCCCGCCCCGCTTCTCGGTCAGATACAGATTGCCGAACACCTGATCACGCACCCGGATCGGCACACCCAGGAACGTGTTCATCGGCGGATGATGCGCCGGAAAACCGTACGACGACGGATGCTCGGACAGCTTCCCCAGCCGCAACGGCTCCGGATGCCGGATCAGCTCACCCAGAATCCCGTGCCCCTCCGGGAACGGACCGATCCGGGCGATGACGTCCTCGCTCACCCCGACGGTGTGGAAGGCGGACAGCCGCCTGCCGTCGGGGCCGATCACGCCCAGCGCCGCGTACTCGGCGTCGACGACGGTCGCCGCGGCCTCCACGATGCTGCGCAGGACCTGTTCCAGGTCCAGCTCCCGGCCGACGGAGAGCACCGCCTCCAGCAGGCTGTGCACCCGGTCCCGGGTGCCGCGGGCCGCGTCCAGGCGTGCCTGGAGCTCCTCCAGCAGCTCGTCGAGCCGCAGCTGCGGCAGCCGCACCCGGGCGTCCTCGGCCTCCTCGGAGCCTCCCACCGCTGTTCCTCCAGCCCCTGTGACGTGCCGAAAGCCGTTCCGCTCATCCGTCACAGTAGTCGCTGCGGCAGGGACACGGCACGGGTGCGGCGGCGCGGCGGCCGGCGTACCTCCGGCGCAACAGGGCACGGGACCGGCCCGTGGGGCCGAGCCCGTTCCGCCGTCTCAGCCGTCCCAGGTCCAGTCGGCGACCTCCGGCAGGTCCACGCCGTGCTCCCGGATCCACGCCTGGTGGCGCAGCCGGGTGTCCTCCATGCGCTGGCGTACGCTGGCGGCGCGGACGGCGAGGCCGGGGACGCGGTCGATGACGTCCATGACCAGGCGGTAGCGGTCGAGGTCGTTGCTGACCACCATGTCGAACGGGGTGGTGGTGGTGCCGATCTCCTTGTAGCCGCGCACGTGCAGGTGGTCGTGGCCGGTGCGGCGGTAGGCCAGGCGGTGGATGAGCCACGGGTAGCCGTGGTAGGCGAAGATCACCGGTTTGTCGGCGGTGAACAGCCCGTCGTACTCGAAGTCGGTCATGCCGTGCGGGTGTTCCTCGGCGGGCATCAGCCGGGCGATGTCGACGACGTTGACCACGCGCACCGCGAGCTCGGGCAGGTGCCGGCGCAGCAGCTGGGCGGCGGCCAGCACCTCCTGAGTGGGCACGTCGCCCGCGCAGGCCAGCACCACGTCGGGTTCGCGGCTGCCGTCCTCGGTGCCGGCCCAGTCCCACACCCCGGCGCCGCGCGCGCAGTGCACCCTCGCCTGGTCCATGGGCAGCCAGTCGAAGCAGGGCTGCTTCCCGGCGACGATCACGTTGACGTAGTCACGGCTGCGCAGCGCGTGGTCGGCCACCGACAGCAGGGTGTTGGCGTCCGGTGGGAAGTAGACCCTCACGGCCTCGGGGCTCTTGTTGAGGATGTGGTCGACGAAGCCGGGGTCCTGGTGGGAGAAGCCGTTGTGGTCCTGGCGCCACACGTGCGAGGTCAGCAGGTAGTTGAGGGAGGCGATGGGGGCGCGCCAGGTGAGTCGGCGGGTGGTGCGCAGCCACTTGATGTGCTGGTTGACCATGGAGTCGACGATGTGCACGAAGGCCTCGTAGCAGGAGAACAGCCCGTGCCGGCCTGTGAGGAGGTAGCCCTCCAGCCACCCCTGGCAGGTGTGTTCGGACAGGATCTCCATCACCCGGCCGTGCGGGTCGAGGTTCTCGTCGACGGGCAGGGTCTTGGCCTGCCACGCCTTGCCGCTGGCGCCGTAGACGGCCTGGAGGCGGTTGGAGGCGGTCTCGTCGGGGCCGACGAGACGGAAGTCGCGCCGGCCGGCGGTGCCCGCCATCACGTCCTCGAGCAGGTCGCCGAGGACGCGGGTGGGTTCGTGCAGGGTGGCGCCGGGCTTGTCGACCTCGACGGCGTACTTCTCCAGCGGTGGCAGCGGCAGCTCGCGCAGCAGCAGTCCGCCGTTGGCGTGCGGAGTGGCGCCGAGCCGGCGGGCGCCCGCGGGGACGCAGGCGAGGACGTCGGGGCGGGGGGCGCCGTGCTCGTCGAACAGCTCCTCGGGCCGGTAGGAGCGCAGCCATGTCTCCAGTTGCCGCAGGTGTTCGGGGTTGTCGCGGACGGCGGCGAGCGGGACTTGGTGGGAGCGCCAGGTCCCCTCCACGGGCACGCCGTCGACCTCGGCGGGGCCGGTCCAGCCCTTCGGGGTGCGCAGCACGATCATCGGCCAGCGGGGCCGGTCGGTGACGCCGTCCTCGCGGGCGGCGCGCTGGATCGCGGCGATACGGTCGGCGGCGGTGTCCAGGGCGGCGGCCAGGGCGCGGTGGACGGTCGCCGGGTCGTCGCCGGTGACGTGGAGGGGGTCGTGGCCGTAGCCCTTGAACAGGTCGTCGAGTTCCGCTTCGGGGAGCCGGGCCAGGACCGTAGGGTTGGCGATCTTGTAGCCGTTGAGGTGCAGGATCGGCAGGACCGCGCCGTCGTGGACCGGATCGAGGAACTTGTCGGAGTGCCAGGACGCGGCCAGCGGGCCGGTCTCCGCCTCGCCGTCGCCGATCACGCACGCGACCAGCAGATCGGGGTTGTCGAACGCGGCGCCGTAGGCGTGGGAGAGCGCGTAGCCGAGCTCGCCGCCCTCGTGGATGGAGCCCGGTGTCTCGGGGGCGACGTGGCTGGGCACTCCGCCGGGGAAGGAGAACTGTTTGAACAGCCGGGCCATGCCGGCCGCGTCCCGGGTGACGTCCGGGTAGGTCTCCGTGTACGAACCCTCCAGCCAGGAGTTGGCCAGCACCGCGGGCCCGCCGTGGCCGGGCCCCCAGATGCACAGGGTGTTCAGGTCGCGGCTCTTGATGAGCCGGTCGAGGTGGGTGTGGACCAGGTTCAGGCCGGGCGAGGTGCCCCAGTGGCCCAGCAGCCGCGGCTTGATGTGCTCCGGGCGCAGCGGCTCGGTCAGCAGAGGGTTGGCCATGAGGTAGATCTGGCCGACGGAGAGGTAGTTCGCGGCGCGCCAGTGGGCGTCCAGCGTCGCGAGCTCCTCGTCCGTGAGCCCGGCGGGGGCCTGCCGCGTCTCGACGGACATCAGGGATCCTTCCTGGTCGACATGATCGGAAACAGCGGCGGGGATGCCGCACCTGGGTGCCGGCGGCACACCACTTCCACCCTCCGGTGGCCGCCCGGGTACCCGACAGGGCCGTTCGGGTCACGCCCGGGGGCCGGACGTCGCCGATGCGTGACCGCCTTCTCCGACCCTTGACACGGCATCAGGCGCCGCCACCTTGGAAGCGCTCCCACGCTCGACACCCGCGCTGCGTTCCCCCACCTCAAGCACGTAGCGCGAGCGAGTTGCCGTGCTCCGGCGCCCTGCCGCCGGCCCGACCCGGGCGACGGCCCGACCCAGGCGACGGCCCGACCCGGGCGACGGCGGCAATCACGCCATGACGCATTCCCCGGTGGGACAGCACCTGAATCGGCCGCGACATGAACACGAGCTGTTCGGACGCCCGAACCGGCTGTCACGCGGCGGCGGCGCGCCACGTGACTCCGCGCCCCGACACCCGGGAAGGAAAGGCCGCATGTTCGGATCAACGCGAGGCACAACCGCCGGCCTGTCGCGCCGCCGATGGGTCGGTGCGCTGGTCGCGGCCGTCCTGACGGCCGTGTGCCTCGGCGCGACCGGCCAGTCCTCCACCGCCGCGGCCTACCCCGGCCCCGGCACGGTCAGCGGTGACACCGGTGTTCACGACCCGTCCATGGTCGGGCCGCGTGTGGCACTGGCGGCCGGGGACACCACCGGCCGCCTCGTCGACGCCGCGGCGGCCATGGGAGAACTGCGCGCCGCCGTCAGCGCCCTCTCCGAGCTCGACCTGCCGCCCGACGAGATCCTCGCCCGCCTGCACGATCTGACCAGCCGGTTCGCCCGTGCCCCACGCGGTCCGGACTCCGAGGAGTCGCCCGACCAGACGTGGCCGGCGACGTGTGTGTACGCGGTCTACGATCCGGTGACCAGGAGCTGCTCCATGGCCGCCGCCGGGCACCCACCGCCAGCCCTGGTCATGCCCGACGACGACGTCGAACTGATCGACATCACACCGGGACCGCCCCTGGCCAGGGCGTCGGCGAGTACGCCGTCACCGAACGCACCCTGCCCGTGGGCAGCACCCTCGCCTTCTACAACCCCGGACGGCGCCGGTGCGGCACGACCGCGGCACATCCCGCCGGACGAGCTGCGCCGCGTGGTGGCGGCCCACTCCTCGCTCCGGGCCAGGTGCGACGCGCTCGCCGACACCCTGCTCCCGGAGCAGCCGCCGCAGGACGCCGTCCTGCTGTTCGCCCGCTCGAGCTCCGCCTGGCCCGCGACCAGACGCCAGGGGCTGACGGCCTGAGCGCCGGCCTCGGGATTCCCTCACTGTCCGTGTTCACCGGGCGATCCGCTGATGTGGGCGAGGCACCCCCTGGTGTTATTGAATGAGGTGTGCGGTCGGGGATCTCGGGGCCCGCCGCACGGGTCCGAGTACGGCCCCGGCGCCGCGCCGGGGATTGCTGAGAGAGCCGCATGGACTCCACACCCTCGTCCTCGTCCCCTTCGGCGTTCGACCTGGTCAGCAGCGCCCTGGGACGGTACATCCCGCGCGGCGGCGTGGCAGCGGCCCCCGGTACGGCCGACGAGCAGGTGCAGGGCGATCGCACCGCCCGCCCACGTGCACCCGACGACCCGGCAGCCGGCCCTCAGGATCAGATTCTCGGCGCGGTCAACCTGGACAGGGATCTGAGGATCACCCGCTGCAATCTTGAGGCCCCCGTGTTCGCGGGTCTGGACCCCCTCCCCGGGGATCCCTTCGTCGATCTTCTGCCCCCGGGGGACGTACCGACGGTCACACGGCGGTTGCGGCAGGTCCTGGAGACCGGTGAGGCGCACGTCGCCCGGATCCAGCGCCTGCGGCGCGGCGACGGGTCGGAGCTGGTGGTCTCGATGAGCATCCTGCCCGCCGCGGTGCCTCAGGAGGGCCTGACCGTCTCCGTGATCGCCATGGCCAGGAGGCTCCACCTGTACGCCGCCGAGACCGCGATCGGCACCTCGCTGGACATCGGCGAGACCGCGCAGTCGCTGGCGCAGTCCCTGCTGGCCTGGGGAGACGTGGCCGCCGTAGACCTCGACTTCGCCGTGTGGACGGGCGAGGGAGTCACCGACCGGCCGCACGGGCGCATCCGGCTGCGGCGGGCGGCGCTGGTGCCGGACCGGGCATGGCCCGAGGGCTACGTGACTCCCGGCGACGATCTCCCCGGCGACGCGAGTCGCCTGCTGGCACAGGCGGTACGGCGGGACGACGCCCCGCAGGCCATCGTCATACCCGACCGGGAGGCGGTCGAGCGGGTACTGGGCAGCCCGCGAGTGATGCGCGCCCTGGTGCCCGGCGACCGGTCGGCGGGTGTGGCGTGCATACCGCTGGTCCTGGACGGCCCGCCGCCCGTCGTGCTGGGCGTGGCGGAGATCTGGCGGCGGGCGGACGCTCCCTTCCGCGACAGCGAGCTGTTCGACCTGCAGGAACTGGTGGCCAGGACCGCCCATCACGTCGACCTGGCCCGTCAGCACCAGCGCGAGCACACACAGGTGCTGGCGTTGCAGCGCCGGCTGCTGCCCCGGACCGGTGGCGACACCATCGAGATCGCCAGCGTCTACCAGCCCGCGACGCCCGACAGCGCGGGCGTCGGCGGCGACTGGGTGAACAGCTTCCCGCTGCCGGACGGCCGTACCGCGCTGGTGGTCGGTGACGTCGTCGGGCACGGCCTGGGAGCCGCGGCGACCATGGGCCAGCTGAGCACGGAGGCCCGCGCGCTGCTGTCCGCGGGGCTCGCCCCCGACGAGGTGCTGGAGCACCTGGACGCGACCGTGACGCTGCTGGACGACACGGAGTCCGGGCTGGCGGCCGGCTACAGCGCCCTCGGGTCGACCTGCTGCATCGCCCTCTACGACCCGGTCAGTCACCGCGTGGCGCTGTCCAGCGCCGGACACCTTCCCCCGGTCCTGGTCTCCCCGGACGGACGCGCGGGCCCGCTCGCGGTCCGCCCCCACCCCGGCCTGGGCGCCGAGTTCGCCCTGCGGGAGCCGTTCGACGTGCACACGTTCGACGCACCCCCGGGCTCTCTGCTCGCCCTCTACACCGACGGCCTGGTGGAGGATCCGGCCGTGTCGATCGACGAGGGCATCGGCAGGCTGGCGGACGCCGTGTCCACGGTGCATCCCTGGGACGCCCTGCAGCAGGCCGCACGGCACGTCGTCTCCGTGCTGGCACCCGTGCGTCAGCGCGACGACGTGACCCTGCTGCTCGCGCGGATGATCGGCTACCGCAAGGGGGACACATCGACCTGGCGGCTGCCGGCCCGCGACGACGCCCCCGCCCGTGCCCGCGCCCAGGTGTCCGCGCTGCTGCGGCAGTGGCGCACCCGGGACGACACCCATGACAACGTGCTGCTGCTGGTCAGCGAGCTGGTCACCAACGCGGTGCGCTTCGCCACCGGTCCCATCACGGTACGGCTGATCAGGGCCGGTCAGGGCCTGGTGTGCGAGGTGGGCGACACCGGCAACGGCAGGCCCCGGGTGAGCCGGGGCGGCCTCCTCGACGACGGCGGCCGTGGCCTGAACATCGTGCACAGGCTCACCACCCGGTGGGGCGTGCGGTGGACGGACACCGGCAAGGTGGTGTGGGCGGAAGTCGCGAGGTGACGCGGCCGCGGGCACGGGGACACGTGCCTTCGGTACGGACGGTGCCCTCAGCGGTACGTGACGTGACCGGTGGTACGGACGGCCCGTCCGCCGATGCGGGCGGCACGGGCGCGCGCTACAGCCACTCCCCGTCCAGGGCGGTGGCGCTGAGTCCCGGCGCCGCCGCGTACAGGACGGCGCGACTGCCCGGCTTCTGCCCGGCGTCGTGCGCCCGCCGCATGATGTCGAACACGGCGGCGCCGCCGCGGTTGCCGGTGGTGTAGCCGTCCCGGCTGTGGTCCAGCAGCCCGGACGGCCATGCGTCGGGCATCGTCTGCTCCATGTACTCCAGCACCCGGGTCCCGCCGGGGTGCGCGAGCAGCACGTCGGGGTGCCAGGCGTCGGGGTGGTCCTGGTAGCGCACGCGCAGCCACTCCCACATCGCGGTGACCGTCTCCTGCACGGCGCGCGGGCCGCGCCGGTCCATAACGAAGTGGGTGCCGTCCGCCCGTGTGTCCAGGCGGTGCAGGTCGTGGGTGCCGGGCAGGGTGTGGTGCCAGGCGGCGTCCAGCCGCAGCACCGACTCGCGCCGCGGGCGGCCCGTGACGACCGCGGCGACCGCGGTGTCCGCGAACAGCAGCCGGACGATCAGGGACTCGAGGGTGTCGTCCGCGGGCTGGTAGGTCGTGCTCAGCGCCTCCGCGATCACGACCAGGACCACCCGGTCGGGGTCCGCGGCCACGAGATCCGCCGCCAGCGCCAGGGAGCGGGTCCCGGCGATACAGGCCCACTGCGTGGCCGGCAGCAGCATCACGTCGTTGCGGAGCGGAAGCTTGTTGGCCAGGGCGATGTCCAGACCCGGCAGCGCCGGGGTGGTGGAGTTGCTGGTGATCAGGCAGTCGACGTCCGCGGCGTCCAGCCCGGCGATCTGCAGGGCCCCGCGGGCCGCACGCTCCCCGTAGGACTGCACGGCCTCCCAGGCCGGCGCGGTGCGCTCCTGGACGGTCTGCGGCGCGGGTATCGCCTCCAGTGCGGCGATCACGCGGTCCACGTCCTGCTGGGTGAACCCGTCGCGCGTCAGCGCCTCTTGGGCCGGGCCGACGCCGACGGCCCGCAGGCCGCCACCGCTGCCGGGCGCGACGGCGGTCTCCAGCGGCACCATCCACCCGCGGGTCTCGATGCCCGTGCCGGCCGCGATGCTGTCGATCCGCGGCGCCCAGGCCGCATGCGGATGCCGATCGCGCACCTCCGCCACGATCTGGCTGGTCTCCACGGCGTGCTCGCCGTGTATCACGGCAGGAGGACAGAGGTAAGCGGCCATAATGCGGCACCTTTCCGGGGGGAACAAGCAGGAATGTCACGGATTCTGTGTCATGGGTCACTTTGGAATGTCGCGCCCAAGAGGTTGCCGATGGGCTCCACTTCGGGAGCCGCCATCCGTTTCGAGCATGGACGCCAAATGGACATTTCCGCTGTGATGCATACAACTCAGGCGGCACTCGAAATGGGTGACTCGGCACACACCACTGGAACAGGGGCCCCCGCAGCGCTTCCGCAGCCGCGACCTGACGTGCCGTCAGTCAGCCGGAAGACCACCTGGTCGCTGCCGCCGGTGTGCCGTGATGCCTCGGCCTATCGACCTATCGGGTCACCGACGTACGGCCCAGACCGCGAAGGCCTCGACGGCGTCGGCGACGGCATGGAACCGGAGCGAGTGGAAGAAGTCGAAGTTGTGCTGAGTGCCGGGTAGCTCGGCGAAGGCGACCGGTGCGCCGGAGGCGTGGGCGAGTTCGTCCGCGAAGTGGTGGGCGTCGGCTGTCAGCACCAGGGTGTCCAGGGTGCCGTGCACGATCAGGAACGGTGGCGCGTCGGCATGGAGGTGGGCGTGCGGGGTGGCCGGGGCGCCCGACGCACCTCCGGCGGTCGGTCCGTAGTAGCCGTACAGTCCGATCGCGCCCGCGATCGAGGCGTCGGTCAGCGCGATGGTCGCTGCCAGATGGGCTCCGGCCGATCCCCCGGCGACGACCGGACGTGACGGATCGGCGCCCAGCTCTTCGGCGTGTTCGCGCAGCCAGGCGATCGCCTGTCTCACGTCCGCGAGCGAGTCGGTGTAGGCGGTCCGCAGCCGGTAGTTCGCGCTCGCGCAGACCCACCCGTGGTCGGCCAGGCGGTAGAGCAGGGGCCGAGCGCCGAGGAGCTTGCTGCCCATGACGAACCCCCCGCCGTGCAGATACAGCAGGATCGGGGCACCGTGCGGCCGGCTGCGGGAGACGTAGACGTCGAGGCGTTGGGTCCGTGCGTCGCCGTACCGGCGGTCGCGGATCCGGCGGACGCCGGGCCGCCACGACACCAACGGCAGCAGCAGGATCCGGAGGAGGGGCAGGCGGCTGTGGGGCATCCGGATGCCTGGTCCGGCCGCCAGGGCCGCCTCCAGGACGCCTCGCGCCGAGCGGGTCCGGACCGCGATCGCGGCCAGGCCACAGGCCGGTGCGGCGGTGAGCGCGACCGTGAGCCACCACACCGGCGTACCGACGCCGGTCGTCAGCGCCGGAAAGGCGCTGAGGGCCACCAGGGCCAGGCCGAGGAACGGCTGCTCGTTGAGGAGATACCCGAGCCAGAACCAGAGGTTCGACCGGCTCGAATGCCGCGGCATGGGGGGCCGGAGAGCGGCGAACGTGCACAGCGCGAGCAGCGCGATGGAGGTGACGAAACCGATGGGCACGGACGCGGACACTCCGTCAGGGACCGCCAGACTCGTCAGCACCCGTCCTCCCCTGCCCCACCGGCACAGCCCATCCTTCCCCATCTGCCCTGGCAGAAGAAGTGCCGGTGACGGCAGCCGTTCCTGGGCGAGGCTGCATGAATCCGGCAACGAGCAGAGGAACCCCAGCCGACGCACGGCTGGGGTTCCTCGAGGCGGTGAGTGTCAGCGCTGCAGGGTCAGGACGCCCGGCCGCCAGGGCAGTTGGTCGTAGGGGCCGCCCGCGGAGGGGGACTTGCCCTGGTAGAGGAACTGCAGGTTGCAGGGGTCGATGGTCATGGTCTGGTCGGGGTTGTTGCGGACCAGGTCACCGTGGCTGATGTCGTTGGTCCAGGTGGCACCGCTGTTGGCCTTGCCCGCGAAGGGGTTGCTCTCGCTGGCGGCCTGCGGGGTCCAGGTACCGTTCAGGCTGGAGGCCGTGAAGGAGCGGAAGTAGCGCCCGTTCGCACCCTGGGCCTCGACGATCATGAGGTACTGGTTCTGGCCCTGGACCTTGTAGACCTGCGGCGCCTCGAACAGGTTGTTCGTCGTGTCGCTCATGACCGTCGTGTACGAGGAGCCGAAGCTGCCCGGGAAGTTCCCGATCGGCATGCTCGCCCGGTAGATCTTGCCGTTGTCACCGGCGAAGAACAGGTACATGTTCTGGCCGTCGGCGATCAGGGTCTGATCGATCGGGCCGGTGCCGGAGCCGGAGATGCTGCCGGTGAACAGCGGTTGCGGCGCGGACCAGCCGTTGGGGTTGGTGGGGTCGCTCGACGTGCGGTAGATGAAGGGCCACGCACCCCACTGGTACGCCAGCACCCAGATGTTCTTGGGCGCGAAGTAGAACAGGGTGGGCGCCACCGCGGACTGGCTCATCCCGGTCTGGCCGGCCGACGCCATGTCCGACCAGTTGGTGAAGGGAGTGAACGCCATCGAGCCGTACGACGATCCCGACACGTTCGACGCGTAGACCAGGTGCTTGCCGTTGTACACCACATTGGTGAAGTCCTTCAGCGAGACCCACCCGTTCGCCGGCTGCGCCAACGCACCCGTCGACGTCCACCGGTAGGTCGACGGAAGAGCACACGTGCCGCCCGGCGGGGTCGACGTCCCGGACAGACCGGTCCACTTCTGGTTGCTGCCGCCGTTGCACGTCCAGATCTCCACCGCCGTGCCGTTGGCCGTACCGGCGCCCGTGACGTCCAGGCACAGTCCGGACTCCACGCCGACGATCGTGCCGTCGGAGTTCACCCGCCACTGCTGGTTCGTGCCGCCGCTACAGGTCCAGATCTGCACCCGGGTACCGGCCGTGGTGGCGTGGCCCGGAACATCCAGGCACTTGTTGCCGTACACGGTCAGCTGGTTGCTGTCCGTCAACGTCCACTGCTGGTTGGTCCCGCCCGAGCAGTCCCAGATCTGCAGATTCGTGCCGTCCGTCTGGCTGGCGTTCGGCACATCGAGACACCGGCCCGAAGCGACGCCGCGCAAGGCGCCGCTGGTGGCCGCCTGAGCCGGGTTGGCGACGAGCGTGGCCGCCAAGGTGACCAGAACCGCGACCGCCGCGGCAAGCAACACAGACAGACGTCTGCGGCTGAAACTTCCTGTGCGCATGGGACCTCTTCATCCATGAGTAGGCGATTCCGGCCCGCCCCGCCAGAGGCTGTCCGGACTGTCGATGGGGTGCGGTTCGCAGGGGTCCGTGGGCTCCGGGCCGACCCCTTGTGGCTTCCCGGTCCAGCGAGACCTTCTGAGAGACCGGCGGCGCCGGGTGTCTTCGGGCTACGCGGCGTGGACGGCGTCGGGTGAGCCCGTCACGGTCCCGGCGTCATCAGGACGGTCGCGGCCGGCAGGCCCACGACCGAGGCTCGGCGGCGGCCGACGTCTGAGCGGGTTCATGCTCCTCCTCCTTGTACGGTCGGGTGCGGGTGGTGACGGTGGCCGGGATCGGCTCGGTTCAGGGCGTGGACAGCTCGAACCGCGTGACGCGGACCGAGCCGCCGAGCGCCCGGGTGGCGTGGTTGAAGAGGGCGAACCGGTAGCCCATGAAGAACCGCCAGTCGTTGCCCATGGAGAAGTCGGGTCCGAGGCGGGTGAACGTGACGCCGTCGGTGCTGTAGGAGAACGTCCCCGGGCGTGGCGCGCCGGGGCGGATGTCCGCGCTCGCGCGCAGCCAGATGCGGCTGCCCGGAACGGCCGCGCTCGCGAGCTCGTAGCCGGTGCCGGTGGTGTTCCAGTTGCTGTCCATGGTCAGCCCGCTGACCATCACCACCCGCGCGGCTCCGCCCTCGCGCTTGACACCGATCCACGCGGAGGAGTCACGCAGCAGCGCGAGTCCGGCCCGGTCGCCGTCCCGCATCGCGGAGTGGTCGAGAAGGACCGTGGCGGTGGAGGTGGGGCCCTGGATGCGGTGCGTGAGGGTGTTGCGGGCCCAGTACAGGTCGTCGGTGACCGTCGCGGTGCGCAGGGTCAGACCGTTGTCGACAGACCACTTGGTGTTGTCCGGGTTGTGGTTCCACTCCCATCCCGGCTTGAGACTCGTGCCGTCGAAGGTGTCGACGCCGGTCATGGGGGTGACCTGGCGGGGTGCCGGCGGCACGGCCGGGCTGGGATAGGAGGTGCCCCATGCGCCGTTCACCAGTTGGACGACGGGCCAGCCGTCCCAGGTCCAGGTGACCGGTGCCAGTGCGGGCACCCGGCCGCCGGGGTAGGCGTCGACGAAGGCCAGGTAGTACCAGGCGCCGTTCTGTGTCTGCACCAGGCCGCCCTGGTGCGGGACGCCACCGCCGGGGATCGACCCGGGCAGGTCGAGGAGCACCTGCCGCATCGTGTAGGGACCGAAGGGGCCGCCCGACGATTTCAGGATGTACTGCCCGTTCGCCGGGCGGGTCAGGAAGATGTAGTACTGCCCGTTGATCTTGTAGAAGCGGGAGCCCTCAAGGGTTCCGACGCTCGACGGGGTCGTGAACACCTGCTGTGTGCGGACCTGGGTGCGGCCGTCGGAGGAGAGCTGGGCCACGCTGATCGTGGTGTTGCCGTACGCCACGTACAGGGTGTCGTCGCTGTCGACCAGCAGCCCCGCGTCGTAGTAGGGCGTGCTGATCGTCGTCAGCCGGTTCCACGGGCCCTCGACGGCCGTCGCGGTGTAGATGTACGTCCGGGCGAAGTCGATCTGGCCGAGCCAGTAGAACGTCCTGTTGCTCGGGCGGTAGGCCAGCGACGACGCCCAGATCCCTCGGACATAACCACGGGCCCCGTTCAGGTCGTACTTGGCGCCGAAGTCCAGGACCGGCACCGAGTGGCCGGCGATCTCCCAATTCACCAGGTCGTACGACCTCAGGACGGGGGCGCCCGGCGAGTAGTGCATGGTCGACGCCGAGGCGTAGTAGGTGTTTCCGACGCGGATGACGTCGACGTCCGCGAAGTCCTGCCAGATCACCGGGTTCGTGTACTCCCCGGCGGTGGCGTGGACCGGCCCCTGGGCCGGGGCGGCTGCGGCGCGGGAGGCTCCCGTCAGCGGGAGAACCGCGCCGGCGGCGAGGCCGGTGGCGGCAGTCAGCGCGCGACGACGGGAAAGGAATTGATGAGGCCATGACATGCGCATCGTTCGGCGTGCTCCTTGCGGCTCGGCCATTGGGGGTGGGCGTGACCTGGAGGTGCCCTGCTGTGCAAGTGGAGCGGCTCTGTGTGTTCGCAATATCGAACAAAGGTCGGAGTGTCGAGCAACCTGGATGATACGGAACCGGTGAACGGCGTCAATACCTCTCGCATGATTCGCGCACAGTATCGAAAGATTCGGGGCCGCGATGAATGAAAGGCCGCAGGTCAAGCCGACCTCAAAGGCCCAGCTGCGCGGATGAACAGTCCTTCGATGCCGGGCGGGCCGGTTTCCCGGACGGTGTCGACATGGGCGAACACCCCTCCGTCATCCGTGACACTCGATTTTCCGAATGGTGTACGAAATTTCGGATCCACCTACCTGGCGGCGGTCGTCGGTTGTCGCAAGGGCTTCCGCGGCGTCGAGACACGAGAAGACCGCCGCCTCCGGCGAAGCGGCGGTCACCCTCGTGTCGTTCCTGCTCCGGGCAAGATCCGGGTGAAGACGGACCCCAGCTCACGTCGAAGTTCCTGAAGTCGGCCTCGCCCCGCGCGCCGGCGCTGTGCGCGGTGGCGATCATGCCGGCGTCCTGGGTGGCGGTGGCTTTCGCGAGGGTGACGGCGGAGCCCACCTGAGTCCAGGCCGTGCCGTCTGCCGAGCAGTACCCGCTGACCTGGTCGCCATGTCGGACGAGGCCCAGCCAGACAGGTGCCGTGATCGTCTTGTCGACGGATGTGGCGAACTGGTCGAGGTAGCCAGGGGTCGACGAGTCCTGCCACTGAAGCGAGACGCCATTGCCGGGGGTGACGACCAGGACCGCGTAGCCCTGGCTCTCGCCGGGTGCGGACGTGAAGATCCTCTCGGCACTCGGGCGGGTACGTGCGCAGAAGGGTCGCGGACTCTACGTGGCCGACGACGAGGGCATGTTGGGGTCTTCACGCTGGGGCGGCTTCTTCCTGCCGACCGACCTCGATCACGTCTACATGCTCTTCGAATTCCGGAGGGTCCAGGAGGCCGCGGCCAGCCGACTGGCCGCCGGCCGGGCGACGCCGGCCGAGTTGCGTGCCATCGAGGCCGCCGCCGAAACGTGCAGGGAAGGTCACGTGACCGGACAGCGGGAGCTGTTCGACCGTGGCGACGACGACTTCCATCTCAGCATCGCCATCGCGTCCCACAACCCCCTTCTCGTCGAGTCGGTGCGTGAGGCCCGCCGGTTGCAACGACAGTCCAGCACCATCGGTCTCCACGGCACCGTCGGCGGCCATGCCGAGGAGGCAGTGGTCGAGCACGCCGCGATCTACCAGGCGATCCGGGACGGCGACCCGGAAGCCGCGGCCGGCGCCGCCTGCGCCCACCTGGACAACACACTCGAGGACTACCGCCGCGAGATCCAGCGCCGCCTGTTCGGCTGACGCCTCTCGGCAACGCCCCTGCCCCTACGCACCGGAGTCGGCTCCGACACTCCATCGGCTGGTCCAGGCGGCAAGGCGCCTCTCCACGGCAGCACGGCGCCCGCGCACTGGTTCCCTAGGCATTCATGACGCCGCTCGGGACGCCGCCGTTCGGCTCCAGGTGCTCACGCAGCCACCGCTCGGTGGTGCTGACGTGCAGGAGCGCAGCGGCCTGGGCGAGCGCGGCGTCGCCAGCGGCCAGCGCCTGGTAGATCGCCTCGTGTTCGGCGACCGTGCGGGCAGCGGCGTTGTCGTCGACCAGACCGCGCCAGACGCGTGCGCGCAGCGTCCGGCCGGAGATCCCTTCCAGCAAGGTGGCGAGGGTGGCGTTGCCGGTGGCCGCGACCACCGCCCGGTGGAACGCGGCGTCGTGCTCGTTGAGCCGCTCCACGTCGTCCCAGGCCGCTCGCATCGCGTTCAGGTGCCGCTCCACCTCCGCCAGTTCGGCGGGCGAGATCCGGGTGGCGGCGAGCCCCGTGGCGACCGGTTCGAACAGTCGGCGCACCTCGGTCAGCTCGAGCAAGGTGTCGCCGCGCAGCAGTTCCACCGCTGACCCGATGCTGCTCAGCAGCAGCTCGGGTTCGAGGCTGGTCACATACGTGCCGTCGCCCCGGCGGATCTCCAGTACGCGCGCGACGACCAGGGCCTTCACCGCTTCTCGCATGAGATTGCGGGACAGACCCAGCTCCGCGGCCAGCTGCTGCTCGGGCGGCAGCTTGGCGCCTGGCGGCAGCTCGCCGGACTGGATGAGATCCCTGATCCGGTCGATGGCCTTGTCGGTCAATGACATGCGGCTGCTCCCTGTTCGTGTGCCCAGGCCGCGGCAGCGTAGCAATACATCCCATCACCGCGATAGAGATGGGATGACTGCAAATCTTGCGCGCACGCCACATCGACGTAAATGTGCAGGTGAGGCGAGTCAAGGCGCATCTCTTGCCTCAAGGGTATGGACACGCGGGTCGGGCGACTCTATAAATCCATCCCATGTCCAGCGTCTGCCGGTAGCAGAGAGGACATCTCTTTGACACACGACGATGGGTGGTCGCCATGGCGCCGAGACAGCACTCGACCCTCCGAGCCGAAGGTGCTGGGCCCGATGAGTGAGCTGATCAGCGCGGTCGAGGCCGTCGACGTCCGGTTCCCTACCTCCCGGGAGCTCGACGGCTCCGACGCCATGAACCCCGAGCCCGACTACTCGGCCGCGTATGTGACGATCCGTACGAGCGCCGGGGACGAGGGTCACGGACTCGCCTTCACCGTGGGACGCGGCAACGACGTCGAGGTCGCCGCCGTAAGAGCCCTGGCCCCGCTGATCGTAGGGCTGCCGGTGGAGGAGGTACTGGCCGATCTCCGCGGCTTCTCCCGGCGGCTGACCGGCGACAGCCAGCTGCGCTGGCTGGGCCCGGAGAAGGGGGCCATCCACATGGCCGCTGCGGCGATCGTCAACGCCGTCTGGGACCTCTACGGGCGTCGTACCGGAAAACCGGTCTGGCGGCTGCTGGCCGAACTGTCCCCGGAGCAGCTGGTCGACCTGGTCGACTTCCGCTACCTCCAGGACGCCCTCACCCGCGACGAGGCCCTGGAGATCCTGCGCCGCGCCGAGCCCGGCCGCGCCCGACGCATCGAAGACCTGTTGAAGCACGGATACCCGGCATACACCACGACCCCCGGCTGGCTCGGTTACGACGACGAGAAGCTGGTACGGCTGTCCAAGGAGGCCGTCGCCGATGGCTTCGGGCAGATAAAACTGAAGGTCGGCGCCGACCGCGAGGCCGACGAGCGCCGCATGCGACTGGCCCGCGAGGCCGTCGGTCCGGACATCAGGATCGCCGTCGACGCCAACCAGGCGTGGGGGGTCCATCAGGCGATCGACTGGATGGCGGCGCTCGCGCCCTACGATCCCTACTGGATCGAGGAACCCACCTCGCCGGACGACATCCTCGGCCACGCCGCCATCCGCCGGGCGTTGGCGCCGGTCAAGGTGGCCACGGGTGAACACACCCACAACCAGGTGATGTTCAAACAGCTCCTTCAGGCGGGCGCGCTGGACGTCCTGCAACTCGACGCCAGCCGCACCGCCGGTGTCACCGAGAACGTCGCCGTCCTGCTGCTTGCCGCCAAGTTCGGTGTCCCGGTCTGCCCGCACGCCGGCGGCGTCGGACTGTGCGAAATGGTGCAGCACCTGGCGATGTTCGACTACGTGGCCGTCAGCGGCACCACCGAGAACCGTGTGATCGAATACGTCGACCACCTGCACGAGCACTTCACCGACCCGGTCCGCATCCGCGACGGCCGCTATCTCGCCCCGGCCGCCCCCGGCATCAGCGCCGAACTGCACCCGCAGTCCCTGGAGGACCACCGCTATCCCGACGGCCCCGTGTGGAGCGCGGAGACCGACGGATGAGCGCTTCCCGGTTCGCGGGACCGCCCGCCCTCGAAATCCGGCAGCCCATGGGCCCTCTCGTCTGACCCCGTTCCTTCCCTCTCCGCTCCCCCTCCCGACCCCCGCACACCACACAGCCGGCCCTCGCATACAGCTTGTCCGCACGACTCCACCAGCAAGGAGAACGAGCAATGAAGCTCAGAGCCACCCGGTACGTCTCTTTCGGCGCCCTCGCCGCCCTGGCCATGACCGCGCTCACTGCCTGCGGGAGTTCGTCGGCCTCGGGCCAGGGAGGTGGTTCGAGGGTGATCGGGGTCGACTACCCGCGCTCCGACACCGACTTCTGGAACTCGTACATCAAGTACACCCCGCAGTTCGCCAAGGAGCTCGAGCTCGACCTGAAGACCACCAACTCGCAGAACGACGTCGCCAAACTCACCGCCGACGTCCAGACGTTCATCAGCCAGGGCGTCAAGGGCGTCGCGATGGCACCTCAGGACACCGCCGCCATCGCGCCCACCCTCGCGCAGCTGGCGGCGAAGAAGATCCCGGTCGTCTCCGTGGACACCCGTCCCGACACCGGAGATGTGTACATGGTCGTGCGCGCGGACAACCGCGCATACGGCGAGAAGGCCTGCCAGTACCTCGGGACCAAGCTGGGAGGCAAGGGGAAGGTCGTCATGCTCCAAGGCGATCTCGCCTCCGTCAACGGCCGCGACCGTACCGAGGCGTTCAACGCGTGCATGAAGAAGAACTACCCCGCCATCAAGGTCTTCGGTGAAGCCACCAACTGGGACGGAGCGGTCGCCGCACAAAAGCTCCAGACCGACCTGACCGCACATCCCGACATCAAGGGCGTGTACATGCAGTCCAGCTTCGCGCTCTCCGGCACTCTCCAGGTGCTCAAGCAGAAGAACCTGCTGGTCGGCCCTGAGGACAAGAAGCACGTGTTCGTCGTCTCCAACGACGGCATTCCCGAGGAGCTCAAGGACATCGCGGCGGGCCGGATCGACGCCACCGTCTCCCAGCCGGCCGACCTTTACGCGAAGTACGCCCTCTACTACCTCAAGGCGGCGATCGACGGCAGGACGTTCAAGCCGGGCAGGACCGACCACCACAGCACGATCATCAAGGTTCGCGACGGCCTTCTGGAGGATCAGCTCTCCGCACCCCTGGTGACGGCGGACGGCGGCACCTACGGCGGAGTCCCCAGCCTCAAGAGCGACGACGAATCCCTCTGGGGCAACAACCTCGGCTGACCGGAAGGCGGTACGCAGACATGGTTACGGCTCCGCCCGTCGCCCAGGCGGCGGGGATAACGAAGCGGTTCGGGTCCACGGTGGCGCTGCGCGACGCCGGGATCACGATCGCCCCCGGGGAGACGCACGCGCTCGTCGGGCGCAACGGTGCGGGGAAGTCCACGCTGGTCTCCATCCTCACCGGGCTGCAGGCGCCGGACGAGGGCACGGTGACGTTCGACGGCGAGCCCGCTCCCCGACTCGCGGACCGTGACGCCTGGCGGCAACGTGTGGCCTGCGTCTACCAGAAGTCCACCATCATTCCCGGGTTGACGGTCGCCGAGAACCTCTTCCTGAACCGGCACGACCGCGGTCGCAGCGGCCTGATCAGCTGGCGAACAGTGCGCGACAGGGCAAGCGAGCTGCTGCGGACCTGGTCGGTCGACGTGGACGCGCGCACTTTGGCCGGCGAACTCGACGTCGAGCAGCGGCAGTTCGTCGAGATCGCCCGGGCCTTGTCGTTCGGGGCACGCTTCATCATCCTCGACGAACCCACCGCGCAGCTGGACGGATCCGCGATCAACCGGCTGTTCGCCCGGATCCGGGACCTTCAGCGGCAGGGCGTCACCTTCCTGTTCATCAGCCACCATCTCCAGGAGGTCTACGAGATCTGCGACACGGTGACGGTGTTCCGCGACGCCCGGCACATTCTGACCGCCCCCGTGGCCGAACTGCCCCGCGCCGAACTCGTCGCCGCCATGACCGGCGAGGGCGCGACCGAGGCCGCCCGGGCACGCCGTCGCCCCGCGGACACCGGATCCCCGGATGTGCTCGCGGTGGAAGGCGCCGCTCTGCAGGGCGTGTACGAGAACGTGTCCGTCCGCATCCGCGGCGGGGAGATCGTCGGCCTTGCCGGCGCGGCGAGCAGCGGCCGTACCGAGGTGGCGGAGACGGTCGTAGGGCTGCGGACCGCCGACACGGGCACGGTGAGGATCGCCGGGACTCGTCCACGGCCCGGCAGCGTGCCCGCGGCACTGAGGGCCGGGGCCGGCTTCGTCCCGCAGGACCGCCACCACCAGGGATTCGTGCCGGAGATGTCCATCGCGGACAACGGCACCCTGACCATCCCCGAGCGGCTCGGTCCGCCCGGCTTCATCCACGGACGCCGCCGGGACGCCCTCGCCCGTTCCATGATCGAGAACCTGGCGATCAAGACGCCGGGGCCGGAGCTGCCCGTCTCCGGGCTCTCCGGAGGCAACCAGCAGAAGGTCGTCATGGCACGGGCCATGGCCAACGACCCCAAGGTGCTGGTGCTGATCAACCCGACCGCCGGCGTCGACGTGCGATCGAAGGAGTTCCTCCTGCGCAAGGTCGAGGAGATCGCCGAGGCCGGCACCGGGGTGCTCATCGCCTCCGACGAGCTCGACGACCTGCGCATGTGCGACCGGGTCCTGGTGATGTTCCAGGGCCGTGTAGTGGCCGAGAAGGCCGGCGGCTGGCACGACCACGAGCTCGTGGCCGCAATGGAAGGAGTGGACCTCGATGTCTGAGAGTGCGACCGCCGCCGCCGCGAAGAGCCCCAACGGCGAGCAGCCGGACACCGCGAGCGAGCAGCCGGGCGCCAGGAGGACGGGGCAACGCAGGATCGCCTTCGCGCGGCTGCGCGACCTGGCACTGATTCCCGCGATCATCGCCATGGCCATCGTCGGCCAGATCGTCAATCCGGTGTTCTTGCAGACCGACAACCTGATCAACGTCCTGCAGACCATGTCCGAGATCGCGCTGCTCGTCCTCGCGCAGACGCTGGTGCTGATCGTCAAGAAGATGGACCTCTCCCTGGAGTCCACCGTCGGGCTCGCCCCCGGGGTCGCGGCCTGGCTCACCGTTCCGCCGGGCGCGACGCACGGGATCGGACTGCTGCCCGGCGGCTGGTCCGTCCCCATCACGCTGACGGCCGGTCTGCTGATCGGTGCGGTGAACGCCCTGTTCATCATCCGGTTCGGGCTCAACGGCTTCATCGTCACGCTCGGCATGCTGATCGTGCTGCGCGGCATCCTGACGGGCATCTCCGGCGGGCAGACCTTCTTCCATCTGCCCCCCTCGATGCTCTACCTCGGCACCGCCCAGTGGCTGGGCATGCCTGCCTCGGTGTGGATCTGCCTCATCCTGTTCGCCGTAGGGATCGTGGTGCTCGGCTTCACCAGCTTCGGCCGCTCCCTCTACGCGATCGGCGGCAACGTCGACGCGGCGAAGGCGGCCGGCATCCGCACCGACCGGGTGCTGTGGATCGTCATCGTCACCGCCGGCGTCCTCGCCGCGCTGAGCGGTCTGCTGCTCTCGGGACGCCTCGCCTCGGTGGCCTCCGCCCAGGGCAACGGCTACATCTTCACCGTGTTCGCCGCCGCGGTCATCGGAGGCATCAGCCTCAACGGCGGCAAGGGCACCGTGTTCGGCGCGTTCACCGGCATCCTGCTGCTGTTCCTGATCCAGAACGTCCTCACCCTCGGAGGCGTCCCCGCGCAGTGGATCGGCGCCCTCAACGGAGCGATCATCCTCATCGCCCTGGCCCTGTCCCGCATCACCGGGGGCAAGGCACAGGAATAGCCACCGCCGCCCTTCCCCGGCATGCGCTCCCCCTGCGCTGCCGCCCGAACCCGGCCGGCCACGCCGCCGCACCCGAATGACCAGCCCAACCCGCGATCGAAAGGCAGGCATTCCCATGGAACGAAGAGACTTTCTCGTCGCCTCCGCAACCACGTCCGCCGCACTCGCCGTCGGTCTCCCAGCGGCTGCGGCGGCCGCGGCGCCGCAGAGCACCTCGGAAGCGGAGGATGCCGCCACTCCGGAGGCCTCCCGTCTCGCCCTCTGGTACGACAGGCCCGCCGGCCAATGGCTGGAGGCGTTGCCGCTCGGCAACGGCCGCCTCGGCGCCATGGTGTTCGGCGGAGTGGAAACCGAGCAGCTCCAGCTCAATGAAGACACTCTCTGGGCGGGAGGCCCCTACGAACCCGCCAACCCCCAGGGTCTGGCAAACCTCCCCGAGATCCGGCGCCGAATCTTCGCCGGCGAATGGAGCTCCGCCCAGGACCTGATCAACTCCACCTTCCTGGGCATCCCGGTCGGGGAGCTGATGTACCAGACAGTAGGCAACCTGCGCCTGACGTTCCCCGGGACAGGTGACGTCAGCTCCTACCGTCGTGAGCTGGACCTGGACACGGCCGTGGCGACCACGACGTACGTCCGCGGAGGAGTGACATACCGTCGCGAGGCGTTCGCAGGCCACGCCGACCAGGTGATTGTGGTCCGGCTGACCGCGGATTCCCCGGGTGCCCTGTCGTTCACCGCCGCCTTCGACACTCCCCAGCAGGCTCAGACGTCGTCCCCGGACCGGATCACCGCCGCTCTGGAGGGGACCGGGCAGACGCGTGAGGGGGTCGCCGGCCGGGTCCGCTTCCGAGCCCTGGTCCGTGCCCGCGCCGAGGGGGGCACCGTGCGCAGCGAGAACGGCACGCTCGCCGTGGACGGGGCCGACGCGGTGACCCTGCTGGTGTCCGTCGGCACCAGCTACAACGACTACCGGGACGCCTCGGGTGACCACCGCGCCCGCGCCGAGCGCCCTCTGAACGCCGCAGCCGACACCCCGTACGGGCAGTTGCGCTCCCGGCACGTACGCGACCACCGCGCGCTCTTCCGCCGGGTCACGCTCGACCTCGGCACCACGGATGCGGCCGCGGCGCCGACCGATCGGCGAGTGGCCGCGTTCTCTCAGGCCGACGACCCCCAACTGGTGGCGCTTCACTACCAGTTCGGCCGCTACCTGCTCATTTCCTCGTCCCGCCCCGGTACACAGCCCGCCAATCTGCAGGGCATCTGGAACGACCAGCTGTCCCCGCCCTGGGACTCCAAGTACACGATCAACATCAACACGGAGATGAACTACTGGCCCGCGCCCACCACCAACCTCCTGGAGTGCTGGGATCCGGTCTTCGCCCTCCTCGACGACCTCGCCCAGGCCGGACAGAAGACCGCCAGGGTGCAGTACGGAGCCGACGGCTGGGTCGCCCATCACAACACCGACGCCTGGCGCGGAACCGCGCCCGTGGACGGAGCCTTCTGGGGGATGTGGCCCACCGGCGGCGCCTGGCTCGCCACCTCCGTATGGGAGCACTACCGCTTCACCGGCGACAGCGCAGCCCTGCGCCGCCGCCTGCCCGTGGTCGAAGGAGCGGTCCGCTTCTTCCTCGACGCGCTCGTCCACGACCCCACCAGCGGACACCTGGTGACCTGCCCGTCCGTCTCGCCCGAGAACGCCCACCACCCCGACGTGTCCGCATGTGCGGGCCCGACGATGGACAACCAGATCCTGCGTGACCTCTTCGACGGCTACCTCGCCGCCTGCGACGCGCTCGGCACCACCAGCCCGTACGCCGACCGGGTGCGCCAGGCCCGTGCCCAACTGCCGCCCATGAAGATCGGCGCCCTGGGGCAGCTGCAGGAGTGGCAGCAGGACTGGGACGCGGGCGCGCCCGAGCAGCAGCACCGCCACATCTCCCACCTGTACGGCCTCCACCCCAGCAACCAGATCACCAAGCGAACGACCCCGGAACTCTTCCAGGCCGCTCTGAAGACTCTGGAAATGCGTGGGGACGACGGCACCGGCTGGTCCTTGGCCTGGAAGATCAATTTTTGGGCGCGCGCGGAAGACGGCGCCCGCTCCTACAAACTCCTCAGCGACCTGCTCACCCCCGACCACACCGCCCCGAACCTGTTCGACCTCCATCCGCCCTTCCAGATCGACGGCAACTTCGGCGCCACCGCCGGCGTGACCGAATGGCTGCTCCAGTCCCACACCGATGAGGTCCACCTGCTGCCCGCCCTGCCACCGCAGCTCCCTGCCGGCCGGGTCACCGGCCTCCTCGCCCGCGGCGGCCTCACGGTCAGCCTCTCCTGGCTCGACGGCGCGCTCGCCCAAGCCCACCTGACAGCGCGCCGGCACGGCACCGTCCGGCTGCGCACCGCCGCACCGGTCGCCGTGCATTCCACAGGCGGCGCCGAGACAGAAGTGAAGCGCCCCGAAAGCACCCTCGCGGTGTTCGAGACCACGGCGGGCGGCGAGTATGTGATCACGCCTCTCTGACACCTCGCGGCGCCCTCTGTGCGGAGCAGGTCATGTGGCAGGGCCCGTGGAGTCACGGACATTGAGGGTGGTCGCCAGCTGGAGGTGCCGGGAGGCGGGCTGGACGCCGTCCGCCATGCTGAGGGCGGTCTCGACGGCCATTCGGCCCATGCCGACGAGAGGCTGACCGACGGACGTCAGCCGGGGGGTTGTCCATTGGGCCTGCGGCGTGTCGTCGAACCCCGTGACCGAGAGATCCCCCGGGACGGCGATATCGAGTTCATTGGCCGCAGCGAGCACGCCGACGGCGATTTCGTCGTTGCCCGCGACGATCGCGGTCGGCCGCTCGTCGAGCGTCAGCATGTCATGGGCGTGCTGAAGTCCCGCTTCGACGGAGAAAGTGTCGTGGCGGATCATCACGTCGTCCGGCGTGATGCCGGCCGAGTGCAACGCGGCCTGGTACCCGTGGAAGCGCTCCGCCGAGGGAGTTGAACCCAGCGGGCCGCCGATCCAGGCGATCCTGCGGTGTCCCAGCCCGATGACATGCTCGGTCGCCGAGCGGCCACCCGCCCAGTTGGTGGAACCGATACTGACCACACGCGAGTCGGTGGTGTCGATCGGGTCGATCGTCACCACCGCCAGCTCCGCGTCCTCCGCGGCGCGGAGCACGGAGTCGGGCACGGCGACGGCGAGCGCGATGATGCCGACGACGCCGGACGCCCGCAGCTCCGCGATCCAGGCACGGGCCGCTGTACGGCTTGTGCCGGTCCAGTCCTCGGGCGGGAGGCGCAGGAGGAGCTCGGTCTGCGCAGCCGTCGCGGACACGAGGATCCCTTGGAGCACCGTCCCGGCGTAGCGGGACTCGACGATGTCGAGCACGGTGACGAGCGTCCGCTCCCGCTGCACATCGCGTCGCGCCGTCGTCGGCTTGTAGCCGAGCTCGGCGATGACACCGAGGACGAGGTCGCGCGTGTTCGCCCCCACGTCGCTGCGTCCGTTGAGAACCTTCGAGGCGGTTGCCGGTGAGACACCGGCCAGCCGGGCGACATCCGCGAGGGTGGCTCGTTCGGAATGAGACCGCCGACTCATCATGACTCCGTTCCGCGTCCGAAACTTTTTCGAACCTGGGCGCACGTTACACATGTGCCGCACCTGGCGTCCATTCGCACCTCGTCCAAGTCCTTGACGTGGTCGGATCAGGCCCAGTAGCTTGCCACCTGCTTCGAAAATGATGCGAAAAAGTTTCGAGTCTTCTCAAGGAGGAGGCGGCTCATGAGGCTCCGCAAGCAGGCAAAACTCCTTTCCGCGGCGCTCGGGCTGACGCTCGTACTGGGCGCTTGCTCGAGCGGGTCGTCGGACAGCGGCGACAAGCAGGTGAAGCTCACGGTCTGGAGTTGGGACGACACCGTCGCAAAGGCCGTGCCCGGGTTCGAGGCGGCGAACCCGAACATCAAGGTCAAGGTGGTCAACGCCGGCTCGTCGTTCGACGAGTACACGGCTCTCGACAATGCGATCCAGGCCGGTTCCGGCGTGCCGGACCTCGCGATGTTCGAGTACTTCGCGGTGCCCTACTTCGCCATCCCCGGCAAGCTCGACAATCTCGGGGAGTTCGGCGTCGACAAGCTCAAGAAGGACTACGTCGATGCCGCGTGGAACGACGTGACAGTCGATGGCAAGGTCTACGCACTTCCGTCCGACTACGGTCCGTCGGTCATGTTCTACAACCAGGCCACTCTCAAAAAGGCGGGTCTGAAAGAGGCTCCGGCCACGTGGGACGAGTACTACCAGGACGCCAAGAAGGTGCGCGCGCTCGGTGGCGACCACTACATCGCACAGGACACCGGGGACCTCTTCTTCCTGCTGTCGCTCATCTGGCAGGCCGGCGGTCGCCCCTTCAAGGTGAACGGCACCAAGGTGCACATCGACTTCTCGGAGCCCGGCACCACCAAGGCCGTGGCGTTCTGGCAGAAGATGCTCGACGAGCACTTGCTCAACACCAAGGTCACAGCGTGGTCCGACGACTGGAACCGCACGCTCAACGACGGAACTCTTGCCTCGCAGATCATGGGCGGCTGGCTGACCGCGTCACTCCCCCAGCGTGCGCCCAAGGCCGCCGGTGACTTCAGAGTTGCGCTGATGCCGCAGTGGCAGAAGGGCGACAAGGTCGGCGCGGAGAACGGCGGAAGCGGCTTCGGCATCCCGGCTGCTGCCCCGCACAAGGACGCGGCATTCAAGTTCCTCGAGTACTTCACGCACGGCGGCGGCCTTTCGCCCCGCGTCGATGCGGGCGCCTTCGTGCCGAACACGTCGGTGTTGGCGAGCACGGACTCCCAGAGCAAGGTCAACAAGTACTTCGGTGACCAGAAGGTCGGTCCGGTGCTGGCAGAAGCCTCGAAGTCGGTCGCGCGCGGCTGGCAGTTCCCGCCGTTCTTCGAGTGGGCCCGATCGACCTACGGCGACCTCGTGTCGAAGTACTACACCACAGGCAAGGGCTCGCTCGCGGGAATCCTCGAGGAGTGGAAGCAGCGCATGATCAAGTATGGCAACGAGCAGGGTTTCGAGGTGGACTAGCGCTGTGACGTCGCCCATTACAGCGCAGCACCCGGCATCGGCCGGAAAGCGCGGCAGGAAACAGATCGGACTGGCGTTCATCGCGCCCTTCGGGCTGTTGTTCATGCTCGTGTTCATCGTGCCGATCTTCTACGCCGGCTACCTCAGCCTCTTCCAGCAGAAGCTCATCGGCGGCAACACGTTCACCGGGCTCGCCAACTACACCAAGCTGTTCCACGATGCGCAGTTCTGGGACGGTGTGGGCCGGGTCTTCTCGTTCACACTCGTCCAGGTCCCGGTCATGCTGATCCTCGCCATGGTGCTGGCGCTGGCACTGGACTCCAGGCGTCTGCACGGCACCAGGTTCATGCGGGTGTCGATCTTTCTCCCCTATGCGGTGCCGGCGGTCGTGTCGACTCTCATGTGGGGATTCATGCTGGGCGTCAAATACGGCCTGCTCGGCAGCCTCAACGACGCTCTGGGCACGGATCTCGACCCCTTCACCCCCAGTACCACGCTCATCTCCATCGGGGTGATGGTGACCTGGGCCTTCACCGGCTTCAACATGCTCATCTTCTACGCCGTGCTCAAGGCCGTGCCGCGCGAACTGTACGAGGCGGCGGCACTCGACGGGGCGAACGAATTTCAGGTCGTCCTCAGAATCAAGCTGCCGGCACTGCGACAGTCCCTGGTCATCGCGATCATCTTCTCGATCATCGGCACGTTCCAGATTTTCAGCGAGCCGCAGATCCTGCCGTCGATGGTGGCCAACAGCGGCATCACCACCCACTACACGCCCAACCTGTACGCGTACAACCTGGCCTTCACCGGATCCCAGCAAGGCTATGCGGCAGCCCTCGCGCTCGTCATGGCTGCGATCACGATCGCGGTCGCCTACGCCGTCCAGATCAGAGGATTGAGAAATGCCTTCGATCACTAGCACAGGAGCTGAATCCGGCGAAGCCCACGTCGCGACATCCGGCTCATCGACGGGTCATTCCCGCGACCGCCGTCCCCGCTATACCGTGGAGAACCCCAAGAAGAGCGTGACGCTCACGGTCATGACAGGGTTGTCTGCCCTGTACTGCCTGCTGCCACTTGTGTGGCTGGTCATCAACGCAACCAAGACACAAGCCGACTTCGTCTCCTCGTTCGGGTTCGCGCCCGGTCACAGGTTCGCCCTGTGGGACAACATCGTCGAGGTGTTCAGATACCAGGACGGGATTTTCTCCCGGTGGTTGCTCAACACCGTCATCTACGTCGTCGTGGGTGCGGTCGTGTCGACGTTCCTGGCGGCCCTCGGCGGGTACGCCCTGGCGAAGCTCCAGTTCAGCGGCAAGCGCGTGTTCCTTTTCGTCATCCTGGGATCGATCGCGGTGCCGGGCATCGCCCTGGCGATCCCACAGTTCTTGCTGTTCGCGCATCTCGGCATCACCAACACGCCGTGGGCCGTTCTCATACCGAGTTTCATCAACCCCTTCGGGTTGTACCTGATGTGGGTGTACACGGCCGATGCCGTACCGACGGACCTGCTCGATGCCGCCAAGGTCGACGGCGCCGGCGAGTTCAGGACCTTCGTCCAGATCGCGCTTCCGCTGCTCGCGCCGGCGAGCGTGACAGTCCTGCTCTTCTCGTTCGTATCGATCTGGAACAACTACTTCCTTCCGCTGATCATGCTCAAGGATCCCAACTGGTATCCGCTGACCATCGGACTCAACGAATGGAACAAGCTGGGATCGACCGCGGGGAACGGCGCTCTCATCCAGAATCTCGTGATCACGGCCGCGCTACTGACAGTCGTACCGCTGATCATCGCGTTCCTCAGCCTGCAGCGGTATTGGCAGTCAGGCGTTTCGCTCGGCGCCGTCAAGGGCTAGGGGGTGTCTCGTCGTTCAGCCCGGCCTGATCGGCGAGACACCCCCTGGGGCCTGCCCTGCGGACCTTGGAAGCCCGATATCGACCTTGGGCCGGCATTGACGAGCCGGCTGTCTTCCACAAGCGACCCTGCAAAGAAATGTGAGACGATGACAAACGACGCCCAGAGCGAATCTCGGTTCCGGATCGACGGCGAGCTTCGCGACGAGAGCCCGCTTCCGCATATCTGGTCGGAGTGCGTCGGCGCCGGACGGGCGAATGAGGCATTGCGCGCAGACTGGCAACAGCAGTTCGGCGAGGCTGTCGATGCCTGCGGATTCCGTTACATCCGGTTCCACGGGGTTTTTCACGACGACATGTTCGTGTACCGGGAGAGCTACGGGCACGGGTTCGGCCCGGATACGCCCCTCGCCTCCCCGATGTACACCTTCAGCTACGTCGACAAGGTGTTCGACTTCATCCTGGAATCCGGGGCCCGTCCCTTCGTGGAACTGGGGTTCATGCCACGCGAGTTGGCGACGGTACACGAGACGGTGTTCTGGTGGGGTGCTCACTGCAGCCCGCCCAAGGACATGGCGCGCTGGGTTGAACTGGTGACGCGTTCGATCGAACACTGGATCGACCGATACGGTCTCGCCGAGGTACGCCAATGGCGATTCGAAGTGTGGAACGAACCGAATCTGGTTCCCCATTTCTGGACGGGAACGAAGACGGAGTACTTCGAACTCTACGAGCACACTGTGACGGCGATCAAGAACATCGATCCCGAGCTGAAGGTGGGCGGGCCCTCGACGAGCGTCTTCGTGCCCGACGACCGCTACCAGGGCGAGGTCGAGGACCGCTCGGCGATGCACGGGACGGCGAGCGCGTCCGACGTGGACGTGCTGGACTGGCGCCCGGTGTGGATCGACGACTTCATCGACTGGTGCGCGAAGCGCAGACTCCCGGTCGACTTCATCTCGACTCACCTGTACCCGACCGATTTCGCCTACGGCGCCGACGGCCAGGCGGTCCACATCACCCGATACGCCGATGCGACGTTCGACGACCTGACCCTCCTCCGCGATCTTGTGGCGAACAGCGCATATCCGGACGCGGAGATCCATATCACGGAGTGGTCGACCTCGCCGTCCGCCCGCGACTTCATCCATGACACACTCTTCGCGGCCACGTACATCACGCGGGCGTACCTGAAATGTGCCACCCTCGCCGACTCGATCTCCTACTGGACCTTCACGGACGTGTTCGAGGAGGGCGGGGCCGGGCTCGGACCGTTTCACGGCGGGTTCGGCCTTGTGAACGAGGCCGGCATTCACAAGCCCACATTCCACGCGTTCAGGATGCTCCAACGGCTCGGTGACCGACTGCTTCTCGCGACGTCCGACGGCGTCGTGACCCGGGACAGCCGGACATCGACTCTGTCAGCGCTGTTCTTCAACTACCCCGAGGAGATGGCCACGAGGGGTGTCGGCTCGGCGAACTCGTATCCGGCGACGCGCGCGCTGGCCGAGAAGGGGCCGAACCGAAGGATCCGCCACTCGATCGGTGAACTCGAGCCAGGGACCCGGTTCCTCGTCGAGATCATGGACTGGGAGCACGGTAACGTCGCCGAAGCCTGGCACCAGCTCGGATCGCCCCTCAACCTGTCCAGGGCGGACAGCTCATACTTGCGCACTGTCGCCGACTCGCTCCGCAGTTTCACGCTGACTGTGCCCGACAACGGCGTGCTCGAGATCGATGTCGACCTCTCGCCGTGGGCGGTGATGTCGCTGAGGCAGGCGGCGTGAGGCCCGCCGACCGTTCGGACGGCCGGCAGCGGTCCCGGACGCCGCTGCGCCCGCGTCAGGAGCACGGCAGGGAACCTGCGCGGTCCGGCTCGGCGTGCTGAGGTTTCTGTGGGGCCGGGCCCGCACGGTGTCGTGCGGGCCCGGCCCCGGCGTTTCAGTTCACCAGGCGCCAGTGCTGGTTCGCACCGCCCGTGCAACTCCAGAGCTGGACTTTCGTCCCGTTGGCGGTCCCCTGGCCGACGGCGTCCAGGCAGAGCCCCGACTGCACCGCTGTGATCGTGCCGTCAGGATTGATGTTCCACTGCTGGTCCGCCTGGCCGCTGCAGTCCCAGATCGCCGCCGGGGTGCCGCTGCCCGCGGACTGGCCGACGCCCAGGCACTTGTTGCCGTAGACGACCAGCTGCTTTCCGGCGGTGTAGGCCCACCGTTGGTTGGAGCCGCCGTTGCAGTCCCACAGTTGTGCCTGCGTGCCGTTGGTCGTGGTGAAGTTGTTGATGTCGAGGCAGCGCCCCGACTGCTGTCCGACGATCTCCTGGTTGCCGGACGGCGGTGGCGGCGGCTGGTTCGAGTCGAACTGTGTGAAGAACTGCCACACCGCTGCCGAGGTCCAGGTGCGCCAGCCGTCACCGGTGGAACCGTCTATGGGCCCGGGGTCGTGGCCCGCGCCGTCGAACGCGGCCCAGACGACGGGGTATCCGGACTTGCATCCCGAGTAGGCGGTGATGACGTGCGTCAGGCTTCCGTAGGCCGGCTCGGGCGGGTTCTGCGGGGTGCAGCCGTTCGCCCGGACGAAGGTGTCGCGCAGTTCCCGTCCCAGCGAGATGGGCAGCACGTCGTCCCTGAGGCCGTGCAGGCCCATGTAGGCGATGGGCTGAGTACCGCCGTCGCAACCGCTGAGGTTCGCGCCGGAGTAGACCGCCACCGCACGGAAGACCGTCGCACGGGAGCAGGCGAGGGCGTACGACATCGCGCCGCCGTAGCTGAAGCCGGCGGAGAACAGCTGGGTGGTGTCGACGCACAGACCCGTTTCGATCTGGCTGACCATGGCGTCGACGAAGGCCACGTCCTGGCCGCCGGTGTTGGCCCAGCCGTTGCCGATGCCCTGGGGGGCGACGAAGATCGTGCCGTTGTTCGCGCTGTCCGCCAGGCGCCTGAGGCCGTAGTAGGACCAGTTGTACCCGTCCGTTCCGCCCGAGTCGACGTCGGCGGCCGTGCCGCCCCGCCAGTGGAATCCGAAGATCAGCCGGTAGGGGTGGTTGCTGTCGTAACCGGCAGGCACCCGCAGTATGTAACTGCGCGTCTGGCCGCCGCTCTGCATCGTGTGTGTGCCACTCGTCAGTGCCGGGGCCTTGCCACAGCCGGAGCTCGCCGCGGCGGCGGTCCTCGTGACCGACGGGGGCGCGCCGAGTCCGCTGCTGAACGAGGTGCCCGCGGCTGACAGGACGAGAACTATCGCAGCCGCCATGGACATTAAGAGTGGTGCGCGTTTCATGCACTCCTTCTTCCGTGGTCGAGGGATGAACAGGGAGCGTCGGTCGCCGGGGCGGTTCAGACGCCGGTAACGGTCCATTCGTTGTTGGTGCTGGAGTTCGGCGTCCACATCACCGTGGTGGAGCCGACCGCGGTGCTGCCGCTGCCGTCGAGGGCGGTACCAGTGCCCCGATTGATGATCTGGTAGCGGTTGCCACCGAGGCTGCCCAGCGACCACTGCTGGTTGTTGCCGCCGTTCCACGCCGCCTGGCGGGCGGGAGCGCCGTTGGCGGAATTGCCCCAGCTGTCGACGGCCATGCCATTGGTGCGGTTCATGATGCGGTAGTAGCCGTTGCCGAGGTCGATCAGCTGCCACTGCAGGTTGGTGCTCCCGTCGTAGTTCCACTGCTTGAGGTTGGAGCCGGAGGCGACGTCGCCCCCGCTGTCGAGCACCAGTCCGCTGGTCACATTGGCGATCTTCACCCAGGTGGTGGAGCCACCCGGCCCGCCCAGGGCGGGAATCTCACCGGAGAAGGTGAGCTTGACCGTGTACGCCAGGGCGTTGAACGGCGGGTTGGCCGAGGGCATGACCACGTGCAGTCCCGAGGCGTCCTGGGTAGGTGCGGGCAGGTTGATGTAGGTGCCGGCGGCGTTGTTCAGCAGTTGCGCGCCGGTCAGGCTGCTGAGGTTGATCTGGTTGGAGTTCAGCGTCGTGATGGTCATCGTGCTGCCCTGCCAGCCCAGCGCGGTGGCGTAGAGCACCTTGTTGTTCTGACTGCGGGTGAACCGGATGTCCTTCGGCGTGCCGGCCACCGGTCCGCTGAACGATCCTCCGCCCATCTTGGTGGGCCCCTCGCCGTAGCCGGCCCAGGAGCGGGTGCCGTAGACCGCCTCCCCGAAGCGACCGAGCCAGTCACCCATGCCGAGCAGGATCGACTGCTGCCCGGAGGGGATCGTGCCGTCGGCCATCGGCGCGATGTTCAACAGCATGTTGCCGCCCTTGCTGACCCGGTCGATCAGCGAGTGGAGCAGGGCCTGCGTCGAGTAGTAGCCGATGCCCACCGTGTAGCACCAGCTGGAGGAGGAGACGCTGTCGTCGGTCAACCAGTAGGGGGTGAGCAGCCCTGACGGGCCGCCGCGCTCGAAGTCGAAGACCTCGCCCTTGTTGTCGAAACCGTCCTTGTAGGTCGCGACCACGTCCTGGTTCCAGGAGACCGCCTGGTTGTAGTAGTGCGCGAGGAACTGGAGCCGGTAGGACTCCTGCACCAGGCCCAGGTCGAAGTCCTGCCATACCAGGTCCGGCTGGTAACCGTCGACGATCTCGATCAGCTTGTCGTACCAGAGTTTGTTCTCCGCGGCCGAGCCCTGCTGGCCGAAGAGGATGCGCAGCGTCGGGTCCGACTGGGACGGCACGTGGTCGTAGAAGCCGTTGAAGTGGTAGGCGTGGTGCAGTGACGCCATGAACTTCAGCCCCTGCCCGCGGATGGCCTGCGCGTGCAGCCCCACGAGGTCGAGTCGGGGGCCGCGCTGGACCGAGTTCCACGGGTTGGAGCGGCTGTTCCACATGGAGAAGCCGTCGTGGTGTTCGGCGACGGGGCCGGCGAACTTCGCGCCCGCGGCCTTGAACAGCTGCGCCCAGGCGTTGGGGTCCCAGTTGCCGCCCTGGGAGGCGAGCTTCGGGGCGAACTGCACATGGTTGCCGGCCTTGTCGCGGGCACCGTCGATGAAGTTGTTGTACGGCCACACCGAGGGATCGCCGTAGGTGGCGATGTGGTGCTGGTTCTCGGCAGAGCCGCCGATGTACATATTGCGCGGATACCACTCGTTCCCGAACGCGGGAACGCTGAAGACGCCCCAGTGGTAGTAGATGCCGAACTTGGCGTCCTGGAACCAGGCCGGGGCCGGGGGGTGCTGGTCCACGGAGGACCAGGTCGCGGTATAGCTTCCGGGGCCGTCGGTCGCGGCCGCCTCGGGAGCGAACCGCAGCAGACCGAAGGCCGTGGCCGCGCCGGCCGCCGACAGCAACCGGCGCCGGCTGATCGGAAGGGAAGAAGATGTCATAGGGGGCCTCTCCGAGTGAGTGGCGCGGGTGGATTCGGGTGGGTCAGCTGTGCGTCCACTTCTGGTTGCTGCCGCCGTTGCAGGTCCACAGCTCCAGCAAGGTGCCGTTGGCCGTTCCCCCGCCGGTGGCGTCCAGGCACAGGCCGGACTGAGCACCGGTGATCGTGCCGTCGGCGTTGAGCGTCCACTTCTGGTTGCCGCCCCCGTTGCAGGTCCAGATGTCGACCTTGGTGCCGGGGCTGGTGCCCTGGCCCGAGGCGTCCAGGCAGGAGCCGCCGTAGACCCGCAGCTCGCCTGCCGATGTGTACGTCCACTGCTGGTTGCTGCCACCGTTGCAGTCCCACAGCTCGACCTGGGTGCCGTTCGTCTGCGACTGGTTGGGCACGTCCACGCACCGGCCGGAGCCGGTCCCTGTGATCGGGGCGGTCGTGCCACCGCCGGTTCCTCCGCTGCCGGGGGTGAGGGAGAGGTTGTCGAACTGCGCCGTCTCCCCCTGGCTGGTCGCGTAGCCGACCTGTCCGCCGGCCCAGGTGTAGTCGTTCACGGAACCGACGGTGGAGCCGTCGATGACGGCGGTGATGCTGTTGCCGGCGAAGGTCAGCCCCAGGGTGTGCCAGCGGTTGGTGCCCAGCGCCGTGGTCGTGCCGTGCGCCAGGGTGGAGACGTTGCCGTTGGTGTCGGAGTTCAGGACGGACCAGGCTCCGGTGTCGCTCACCCGCAGGTGGTAGGCGTTCAGCCCACCGGTGCTGCTGTAGTCCTGCGCGTTCGCGCGCCCGATCAGCTCGGCGTATCCCGGCTGTTCGAGCATCACGTCGGAGGACACGCTGTAGTTGCTCCAGCCCACGTCGCCGAGCAGCGCGTGGGGATCGGACAGCACGTCCCAGGTGATCGGCTTCTGCGGGCTCATCTGGCGCACGCACTTGCCGCTGCGGCCGCCGCCGCATCCCGTCACCTCGAAGGCGCCCTGCCAGTCCATGAGGTACTTCGCCTCGGTGCCGGCGGTGTAGCCGTCGAAGGAGTCGCCGTACGGCAGGCTGAACGCGCCCCGGCCGGGACCGGTGGCGGCGCCCTTGCCCTGTCCGGTCGTGGTGGTCAGGGTGTACACGCGGCCGGGCTGCACGGTCAGGCTGAATGCGCCGCCGGACGGGGTGATGTCCGTGGTGTGCACGAGGTAGTCGGCCGTGTTGCCGGATCGGACGTCGGTCGACCAGACGTGGACGGTCTTGGTGGCGGACAGCCCTCCGGTGACGTTGAAGTTCAGCGTCTGGGCGCTGCCGGCGTCCATCGTCTCGACGACCGTGGAGTAGTCGGAGTTGTTCGTGGACTTCAGGGACACATAGCTGCCGTTGTTCCGGTTGCCGCCGATGTAGCCGCTGGAGTCGTCGAGGTAGTGCCACCCTGGGGCGGTGAACTGGGTGGTCTGCGCCATCACCCAGGCGTTCCTGCCGATGGCGTAGTAGCCGGACCACGGCTCCGGGGCCAGGGCGAGACCCATCGTGGGATAGGGAATGTTCGGTGTGACCGAGGCGATCACCGGCCAGTTGAGATAGGCGGTCATCCGGCCGTCGATGTATCCGCGGTTGATGCCACGGGCCATTGCCGTCGCGCCCGCGTTGTAGTCGTCCGAGCCGTTCTCGCTGGCCCACAGCTGCTTGCCCGAGGAGGTGGCGGCCGACGGCACCGAGCAGTTGGTCTGGGCGGACCGGTAGCCGCACGGGTAGTGCGTGCCGATGACATCGACCGACGCGCGGAAAGCCGCGTCGGAGTTGACGTCGCCCGCCACCGCCCAGTCCGAGTCGGCCGCGACGATCTTGACGGTGCCGTAGCCGTTGGAGTTCAACGCGCTGCGCAATTGCTCGTACCAGGAGATGTTGTAGCCCCGCTCGTTCCACCCGCCGAGGTAGTCGACGGTCAGCCCGTGCTGCTTGGCGCACCCCAGCCACGAGACCAGATAGTTGATCATGTCGGTGGACCAGAAGTTCCCGCCGCCGATCCAGCCAGGGGCGCCCCAGGCGAGCCCGTACAGCTTGATGTCCGGGTTGCGCGCCTTGGCCTGCTCCATCAGCCACCACTCGTAGCCCCGGTCGCAGTTCAGGTCGGACCGGGTGTGCTGGTGACTTGGCTCGGCCCCCGAGGTGGAGTTGGTGTCCCCGCCGATCTCGGCCTTGAGGATCTGCAGGGAGGCGCCGTAGCCGGGCTTGAACAGGTAGTCCAGGACCTGGCCGCGTTGAGGCTCGGGATAGTCGATCAGGAGTCTGCTGTTGCCGCCTCCGCCGCTGATCGCACCGACGCCGTCGAAGGTCCGTCCGCCGGACGCGCCGTTGATGGTGATGGAGGTGGCGGCCTGGGCCGGCGCGGCCGCCGTGCCCACGATGCCGCCCGCGGCCAGGAGGAGGCCCGTGAGCACGGCCGTCAAGGCGCGTGAGCGTCTCAGCAGCCGACGGAGAGTCGACACGATGAGGGTCCCTTCCGAGGAGATGTGTTCAGCCGAGGATGAAGTCCTGGTTGGTGCCGGGCGCGTTCTTGCACGGCCGCTGTGCGGGGAGCCTCATACGGTCCTCCTGCAGCTTCGGCGCGCGGACGGTGCGGTGCGGTGACACGCCGGGGCGGCGGTCACGTGCCGCCCCGGCGCCGCATGATGCGGGTTTGTCACGGGTCAGTTCAGCGTCCATCGCTGGTTGGATCCGCCGTTGCAGGTCCACAGCTCCACAGCGGTGCCGTTGGCGGTCGCGGCGCCGGTCACGTCCAGGCACAGGCCGGACTGTGCGCTGGTGATGGTGCCGTCGGCGTTGACGTTCCACTGCTGGTTGGCCTGGCCGTTGCAGGTCCAGGTGATGACCTTGGTGCCGGGGCTGGTGCCCCGGTTGTAGGCGTCCAGGCACAACTGGCTGCCGCCGGAGTACACGGTGAGCTGGTTGGACGAGGTGCGGGTCCAGGTCTGGTTGGCGCCGCCGCTGCAGTCCCAGATCTGCAGCTGGGCGCCGGCCGTGGTGGACGAGTTCGGCACGTCCAGGCACTTGCCCGCGCCCACGGCGTGCACCGCACCGGTCGTGCCGCTGTTGCCTCCCCCGCCGTAGCCGGCCGCCGTGATGCCGGCCTGGACGGCGTTCTCGGTGGCGTCGGAGGGATAGCCCGCCGTCATCGCACCTTCGAAGAACTCGCCCACGCCCGAGACGCTGTTGTCTCCCCCGGTGCCGAGCAGGACCGAGCTGTCGGACTTCATCGGTGAGTAGCCGTTCGGCAGGGGGCCGGAGAAGGTGGTGGTCAGACCGCCGCTCGCGCCGTTGCCGTATTTGAGGGTGAAGTTGCTGGTGCCGTTGTTCTTCTCCCACGCGCTGACGAAGGGGTAGTGCACTCCGGGGTTGCCGGGATCTTTGTTGGAGCCGGTGTTGGTGTGGTACATGCCGTTCTCCAGGTCGGCCTCGACCCATGGGCCGCTGCCGGTGCAGCCGCCGAACCAGCAGGCGTTGCCCCAGTAGATGGCGTTCATGGTGGCGTTGCCGGTGTCGGTGTGGGAGTTCTCGCCGCTGCCGTAGTCGAAGCAGCACCACTGGTTCGTGTAGTTCGACGACGTCACCATGTAGATGCCTTCGGGCTGGGATCCGGTGGCGACCCCGCTCGCGTGGTCGAGCCGGTACCCGACACCCTGCGTGACCTTGACCCCGAAGACCTGGTGGCCGCCCACGGTCACCGGCAGGGCCATGGCGTCCGCCCCCACGTCCGACCCGTTCGGTCCTGGCCCCTTCCAGTAGCCGCCCCAGGAGATCGGCAGGTCGTTGTGCAGGGCGGTCTGGTCGTAGATCTTCGTGATCGTGCACGACGTGCCCGAACAGAAGGAGACCTGGGACGCGGCGTCGGCGTACCCGCCCGCGCCGAGCAGCCCGATGTCGCGGTAGCTGTGATCCGAGGCTCGCTGGATCTGGTACAGCGGCCCGTTGTACGAGGCGAAGAGCGACCTGGTGGTGGAGTGCGCCGTCACACACGGTGTGCCGCCCGCGGCGTAGATGTCGCAGGGAAGCGACGACGCGGCGGCCGCGGCCGCCGCATGGACGGTGGCGGTCTGCGAGGACTTGGCGAACGCCGGTGTGCCGAACGCGGCCACGACCATCGCCAGGACGACCAGGAACAGGGCTGTGCATCGCCTTCGTCGGCGATCAGTGACCGGCTTGAGCATGGAGACCTCCTCTGTGGCGGTGCCGCCACGCGGTGGCACGGAAGGCTGACGGTCGTCGATGGAGGGGCGCCCGGCTCACCCCAGCGTCCACTGCTGGTTGCCGCCGCCGTTGCAGGTCCACAGCTGGGCGAGGGTTCCGTCGGCGGTGGCCGCTCCGGTGACGTCGAGGCACAGGCCGGACTGGACGCCGGTGACCGTGCCGTTGGAGTTCACCGTCCACTGCTGGTTTCTCTGGCCGTTGCACGGCCAGATCTCCACCTTCGTCCCGGGAGTGGTCTGGTTGTCGTAGGCGTCCAGGCACATCTGGCTGCTGCCGGAGTAGACGGTGAGCTGGTTGGAGGTGGAATGCGTCCATGTCTGGTTGGCCCCGCCGTTGCAGCTCCAGATCTCCACCTGGGTGCCGGCGGTCGTGGTCGAGTCCGGTACGTCCAGACACTTGCCCGCACCCACCGCGTGCAGCTCACCGGTCACGCTGGTGCCGCCGCCGCTGCTGGTGCCGCCCGCGACCCGGTACATCACCGTGCCGTGCGCCGGCACCGAAGCGCTGATGGTGCCCGAGGTGGTCGAGGACGCCCCCGACCAAAGGTCCGTCAGGGTGTAAGCGGACGCCCCGGTCTTCCCGATCGCGGCCGCCGTGGTGGTGATGGTCGCCGTCGAGCCCGTCTCGTTGAACAGCGCCACCGACACGTCCCCATTGGCCAGCGGCTTGGCCAGCACGTCCAGCCCGCCCGAGGAGGACACCATCGTCCCCTGTTTGCCGAGCGGGTCCTGGTCGACCGCGATCACCCGGGAGTTGGTCAGGACGGACAACGTGTCGGAACTGGCCGAGGGGATGTTGGTGCCGGCGATGAGCGGCGCGGCCATCTCGGCCCACAGACTGAACTCGGTGCGGTTCTCGGTGGCCGTCAGCGAGCCGTTGCCGACCTCCAGCATGTCAGGGTCGTTCCAGTGGCCGGGGCCGGCGTAGGAGGCCAGTCCCACGTTGCTGTGGAAGATCGACAGCATGCTGGAGAAGCTCGGGCTGATGTCCCCGGTGGTGCGCCAGCTGTTGCCCACGCCCGCGCCCCAGGTCCACACGTTCTCCTGACCCCAGTTGCACAGGCTGAACAGGATCGACCGCCCGGTGGCCGCCAGGGCGTCCCGCATCGCGGTGTACCGGGTCTGCGCCGGAACCCCGGTGTTGTTGCAGTTGTCGTACTTCAGATAGTCCACACCCCAGGACGCGAACGACTGCGCGTCCGTGGTCTCGTGCCCCAGGCTGCCCGGATACCCCGCACAGGTCGCGGTGCCCGCGTCCTCGTAGATCCCCAGCTTCAGCCCCAGCGAGTGCACGTAGTCCGCGGTGCCCTTGATGCCGTCGGGGAACTTGGCCGGATCCGGCACCAGGTGTCCGCCGGAATCGCGACTGTGGGTCATCCAGCAGTCGTCGATGTTGACGTACGAATAGCCCGCCGCCTGCATGCCGTTGGTGTGCATGGCCTGCGCGGTGGACTTGATCAGCGACTCGGAGACATTGCAGCCGTACGCGTTCCAGTCGTTGAATCCCATCTGCGGGGTCAGCGCGAGCCCGTTGCCGAGCGCGGCGGCGGGCTGCGCCGTCCCGAGGGAGACGAGGGGGACGGTCACGGCGAGCAGCACGCCCGCGAAGGCGAGCGCCGACGTTCTGCGGAAGGACGGTCGCGGGAAACGGCGTCCAGCGAAGGTAATGGACATGTCAAAAACGCTCCTGGGCGGGTGTCGTGGCGGTGCTCCGGATGCGCGGGAGGCCGACGACCTCCCGCACGGGTGAACAAGAACTCAGCGGTATCCGGCCGCGGTGATGTCGGCCTGCACCGCGTTGTCGGTCGCGTCGGAGGGGTAGCCGGCGACGATGGCTCCTTCGTAGAAGGTGCCGGCACTCAGATTGGCGCCGCCGTCGGGCTTGCAGCAGTCACCGCCACTCCCCAGGACGATGGCCCCCTGCTTCTTCATGGGACTGTATCCGGCGGGAAGCCCGCCGTCCCACAGGGTGGTCAGGCCACCGGACTGCGCGTTGCCGCCCTTCAGGGCGAACCTCGACGTCCCGTTGTTCTTCAGCATCGCGGTGACGAACTTGCCGGGAAATGCCCGCTGGCCGGTGTTCCAGGACTGGCTGCCCCCGGAGTACAGACCCCATTCGAGATCGGCCTGCACCCAGGGTCCGCTTCCCGAGCAGCCGCCGAACCAGCACTCGGTGCCGAAGTTGATGGCGTCCATCGCCCCGGCGGCGTCGGCCTTCCTTGTCGTCTCGCTGTTGCCGTAGTCGAAGCAGCAGCCGCTGTTGACGTGGGTGCCGCTGGTCACCATGTACGCCCCTTCGGGCGCGCTGCCGGTCGGGACGCCCGTCAGGTGACCGTCCCGCCAGTAGCTGTTCCCCGGGTTGATGTACAGCGAGTACGCCTTGGTACCCCCGGCGGTCAGCGACTCGGAGGTCGCCTTCGCGGGGCTGCTCTGGGTCGACCCGGGAACCTGCGCCGATCCCTGGTACCACAGGTCGTTGCCGTGCCCGGACTGATCACGGACGACCGTGATCACGCACGAGGTACCCGCGCAGAACGAGTCCTGCGCCGCCGCGTCGGCGAAGCCGCCGGGCGCCAGCACGCCGATGTCCCTGGTCGCGTTGTCCGAGGAACGCCGGACCTGGTACAGGGAGCCGTTGTACGAACGGTAGAGCGCCCGCACCGTGCTGTGCGCGGCCACGCACGGCGTACCGCCGGCGGAGTAGATGTCGCACGGGCCCGATCCGCTGGGCGGAGGAGGTGTCGGCGTGCTCCACTTCTGGTTGCTCCGGCCGTTGCAGGTCCACAGGATGACCGCAGTGCCGTTGGCCGTGGCCGCCCCGTTGACGTCCAGGCACAGGCCGGACTGGACACCGGTGACGGACCCGTCGGAGTTCTGCCGCCACATCTGGTTCGACTGCCCGTTGCAGGACCAGATGATCACCGGGGTTCCCGGAGCGGTCTGATTGTCGGAGGCGTCCACGCACCGGGTGCCGCTCATCGTCCTCAGCTCGCCCGCCGACGTGAACTCGAAGGCCTGGTTGGCCTGGTCGTTGCAGTCCCAGATGTCCAAGGCCGTTCCCGGCGTGTCGACGTTGCCCCTGACGTCCAGGCACCGCCCCGAGGCCGAGCTCACCAGGGGTGCCGCCGGCGCCGGGGCCGACCAGGTCGGGGCGGTGGTCAGCAACGCGGTCAGCAGTGCCAGCACGCATACGACGGCCGCCGCCGGTAAGCGGGGTCTCCGAGCCGCGGATCTCCAGGGCGCAACAGATGAAGGCTGCATTCTGTTCCTTGAATACGTGGGGGAAGGGGACAGAGAGTGCTGTGCCTGTTCCGAAGGGGCTCACAAGGGGGGTCGACCGCTCCCGTGAGAGTGCCCGAGAGCACCCACAGAAGGCCTCAGACATCCCATGTCGCATAGTGATCCCACAGGCCTGACGCCGTGTCAATAGACCTGCCACGCCGAATCGCCGCTCGATACATCCCATGTCTTGCTTCGGTCGGACCGCCGTGACGGCATGCCGAAACCCGCGTCCGGCGACGGCTGCCGTGCCGGGCGCGGGTGTGCGTTCGGGTCCTCCGAAGCGATCCGGGGGCAGGAGGGCGCGCTGGGCGCCGATCACCTCACCTGAAGTTCCAATGCTGGTTGGCGCCGCCGTTGGCATCCCAGATCTCAACCGGGGTCCCGTTGGCGGTCTGTCCGCCGGGCAGCTCCAGCGCCCGGCCGGACGCCACGTTGATCAAGGTGTACGAACCGTCGCTGTTCTGGCTCGCCCGCCAGTGCTGGTTCGCACCGCCGTTGGCATCCCAGATCTCCATCCGGGTGCCGTTGCCCGTCTGGCCGCCCGGCTCGTCCAGGACCCGGCCGCTGCCGACGTTCGTCAGCGTGTACGAACCGTCGCTGTTCTGGCTCGCCCGCCACTGCTGGTTCGCGGCAGTGCCGTTGGCATCCCAGACCTGCAGCAGCGTGCCGTTCCCCGTCTGTCCCGCCGGCACGTCCAGCACCCGGCCGGCGGCGGCATTGCTCACCGAGTACACCGTGCCCGACACGATGCCGCCCCCCGAGTTCCCCCCGCCGCCCAGCGCGGACAGGACCGCGTCATAGGCCGGCTTCTTGTTGCCGTTGCCGTCGAACAGCAGCGGATTGTCCCCGCTGCGCCAGGAGTCGCTGTCCCTGATCCCCCACACCGTGATGCCGGTGCAGCGGGCGACGTTCATGCACGCTCGGACCGTGTTGGCGTAGGCGGTCGACGGCGCCTGGGCGATGTCGAGTTCGGTGATCTGGACGTCGACGCCGAGGGCGGCGAAGTTGGACAGGGTGGTCTGGAAGCTCGCCGGCGGGCCGCCGGCGCCGAAGTGGCTCTGGAAGCCCACACAGTCGATGGGCACACCGCGGGACTTGAAGTCCTTGACCATCGCGTAGACGCCCTGCGTCTTGGCGTCGGTCCAGTTCTCGATGTTGTAGTCGTTGTAGCAGAGCTTGGCCGAGGGGTCGGCGGCCCGGGCGGTGCGGAAAGCCTCCTCGATGAAGCCGTTGCCGAGCACGTCCTGGAACACCGAGCTGCGGTGCTGGGTGGAGCCGTCGGCGAAGGCTTCGTTGACCACGTCCCAGGCGTAGATCTTGCCCTTGAAGTGGGTCATCTCGGTGGTGATGTGGTTGTCCATCACGCTGCGCAGCGTGTTCGCGTCCCTGATTCCGCTGACCCAGCCGGGCAGCTGCGAGTGCCACACCAGGGTGTGGCCTCGCATACGCTGCCCGTGCGCGGTGGCGTGGCCGACGATCTGGTCGGCCGGGCCGAAGTTGAAGCTGCCGCGGGAGGGTTCGGTGGTGTCCCACTTCATCTCGTTCTCCGGGGTGATCATGTTGAACTCCCGGTCGAGAATCGTGGAATACGTCGAGTCGCCGAGCTTCCCGGCAGCCACGGCCGTGCCGAAATAACGGCCACTGTCGGCCGCGGCCGCGCCCAGCGTGCCGGAAGCCGCATGGGCGGCGGGGGACACTGTCCCTGCCAGGGCCAGAACCGCGCCGGCTGTCAGTACGGTGGGCAGGGCCAGGGCCTTGCGGAGGCGGGGCTCCTCATTGAGCCAGGACATGAAGGATCATTCTCCTTTGTGTGTTGGGGGCGGACACCGATCACGAGCCGGTGCCGCGGTGAGGTCGGATCACGGGGCCGAGGTGACCGGCAGAGCGGTCCACTGCTGGTTGGCGCCGCCGTTGCAGTCCCACAGGACCAGTTGCGTACCGTCGGCGGTGGACGCGCCGGGGTCGTCGAGACAGCGGCCGGAGACCGGGTTGCGGTAACCGCCGTTGTACGCCTGCCACTGCTGGTTGGCGCCGCCGTTGCAGTCCCAGATCTCGATCTTGGTGCCGTTGGCGGTACCGCGGCCGGTGACATCGAGGCACTTGCCGAGCGCCCGCAGGGTGCCGTCGGAACGCGCGGACCACTGCTGCGACTCGGAGCCGTTGCAGGACCAGATGTCCGCGGCGGTCCCGTTGGCGCTGTTGCCGCCGAACACGTCCAGGCACTTCCCCGCGATTCCGGAGCGCACCTGCCCGCCCGAGGAAACCGGCGGCTTGATCCAGCCTGCCGCGTCCGCGGCCTGGACCCCGGCGTTGAAGGCGTCCGCCATCTTGCGGTAGCCGTCGTCGTCGGGGTGCAGGGAGTCGGACAGGTCCGCAGGGGTCAGAGCACTCATGTCCACCAGGCGTACGTGCTTGCCGGCAGCCTGCTCGGCCTGGACGATTCCGGGGAGCTTGGCGTTGAACGCCGGCCGGCTGGCCTCCTCGGTGCCGCTGGTGGAGATGATCAGGGTGCCGACGAGGACGGTCGCGTCGGGGACGTCGCGGGTGATCTGGTCGATGAGCGCACGGAGCCGGTCGGTGGCGGTCGGGACCTGATAATTGCCGTTCAGGTCGTTTGTACCGATCTCCAGGGTGACCACGTTCGGCCGGTAACGGGCCAGCACGTTGTCCGCGATGCCCGCTATCTGGTCGATGCGCCAGCCGGAGTGGCCTTCGTTGTCCGGGTCGGACATGGTGCCGTTGCGGCCCGAGCCGACGAAGTCCAGGGCGTGCCCCTCGGCCGACAGCTGGTTCCACAAAGAGCCCCGGTAGCCGTTCCCGGACGGGCTGCCGACGCCCCAGGTGATCGAGTCGCCCAACGGCATGAGCCGCAAGGTGGCGGGTGCGGCGGCAGCCCGCACGGCGGAGGGTGGCGCCTCGGTGCCGGTGGCGGCCGCCGCGGGCAGTGCACAGCCCATGCCCAGCGCGGCCGTCAGCGCCGCTGCCCATGGAGCCGAGTACTTCTTCATCAGCGTTCCTCACTGGTGCGGGACAGTGGGTGGGGTGAACGAGCCCGCGAGCGGTCAGCGGGGGGGGTGAAGTCCTGGTTGCTGCCGGCCGTGTTCTTGCAGGCCATTGGTCGAGCTGTCGGCCGGGATCGCTGCCTCAGCCGTAGACGTCCAGGCACAGGCCGCTGTTCTTGTTCCGGATGGCGCAGGAGCTTTCGGACTGCTGAACCGGCAGCCGCAGAGCGTCGACCGCTCCGTCCGGGGCCTGCTGCACGACGTTCGGTGTGCCGGCCGCCGTGGAGCCGTCCGACACCGCCACGACCAGTCCGGAGCTCTGCGCCCGCAGCTGCCCCCGACCGCCGGTGTCCGGCACGAACTTGAACTGCTGGTCGCTCCACGCGTTGGAGGTCCACTGGTCGATCGCGGCGCCCGCGCTGCCGAAGTGGCCGTATACATCCAGGCACAGGCTGTCGTTGCCGATCACCAGCTGGCGGTAGCCGCTGGGGAAGCCGTCGCCACCGCCGACCGCCGACTGGATGCCTGCCTGCTGGATGACCTGCCTGGCGCCCTGCGGCCAGTTGGTGCCGCTGACCTGGACGTTGCCGGTGAGGACGTTGTCGTGCGGAGGACCGGTGGCATCGGGTGCGGGTGGGGACGGTGGCCGGGATCGGCCCGAGATTGACGAGTCCATGACATGTACATCGTTCGGCGCGCTCCTTGCGACTCGGCCGTTGCGGTGTGGTAAGTCCCGAGAGGTGCCCTGCTGCGCAAGTGGACCGCCATCGTTCGTGATGTCGAACGGAGGTCGAAGTGTCGAGCAACTTGGATGATAGGGAACCCGTGAGCGACGTCAATACCTCTCGCAACGATTCGTGATCAACACCGAAAGGTTCGCGCACAGACCGAGTGGTCGGCCCCTGCGGAATGTGCGACTGCCCCGCCACCTCGCGACCGCGGTACTGACGATCCCCACGACGCCGGCTCAAGCAGGATTGCCTGGTGGGCCGTTCACTCGAGGATGGCCGAAAAGTTTCGACAGCCCCTCGCGGCGCGCAGTCGTAACTTTCGGCGAACTTTCGTAAACGAACCAATTGACTGCCGCTCTGCGCCCAGCGCATACTCACGAGCGATCGAAGCCTCCCCGTAACGGAGACGACTCCATACGGTCACACCGGTCCACCTGGCACGTCCACACACACATGCCCGGAGGGGGGAAGCACGGGTTGCAGTGATCGTCGCGAACTCGCGCACCCAGACCCTCACTGCCACCACGGTCGGCCTGCCGCTTGAACACCCAAATCAGCGCACCCAAAAGGCTTTTGTCAGTCAACAGTCCATTACTTCGCGCAAGACATCTGTACCGATTCCGCCTTTGATGACAGATCAGGAAGTTTCCACGATGACGAGGAAAGCACGCAGCGCGACGGCCGTCGCGATCGGCCTGGGCATCGCGCTCGCCGCCACCGGGTGTGCCGGCGGCAACGACTCCGGCAGCGGCGGCGGTTCGGCCGACGGCAAGGTCACCCTGACCGTCTGGGAGAACGCGCAGCCCGGGGCCGGTGACGTGTACTGGAAGAACGCGGCGAAGGCTTACCACGCGCTGCACCCGAACGTCACGGTCAAGATCCAGATGATCCAGAACGAGGATCTCGACGGCAAGCTGCAGACCGCGCTCAACGCCAACACCGCGCCGGACATCTTCCTGCAGCGCGGTGGCGGCAAGATGCGTGCCGAGGTCGACGCCGGCCAGCTCCAGGAGCTGAACCTCACCGACACCGACAAGGCCAACGCGGGCGCGGCGGCCATCGGGGGGTACTCGATCGACGGCAAGGTCTACGCCATGCCGCTCGACACCCAGCCGGAGGGCATCTACTACAGCAAGGACCTGTTCAAGCAGGCCGGCATCTCCGCGCCGCCGACGACGATGGAGGAGCTCAAGGCCGACGTCGCGAAGCTGAAGAAGATCAACGTCGCGCCGATCGCCGTCGGCGCCAAGGACGCCTGGCCGGCTGCGCACTGGTACTACAACTTCGCCCTGCGCGAGTGCAGCCGGAACACCCTGGACACGGCGGCCAAGGAGCTCAAGTTCAACGATCCGTGCTGGACCAAGGCGGGCGACGACCTGGCTGCGTTCCTGAAGGTCGAGCCCTTCCAGAAGGGCTTCCTGACGTCCACGTCGCAGCAGGGCGCCGGGTCGTCGGCGGGCCTGCTCGCCAACCACAAGGCGGGCATGGAGCTCATGGGCAACTGGGACCCCGGTGTGATCAAGAGCCTCACCAAGGACCAGAAGCCGCTCCCCGACCTGGGCTGGTTCCCCTTCCCCGCAGTGACCGGCGGCCAGGGCGACCCGAGCGCCATCATGGCCGGCCTCGACGGGTACTCGCTGTCCAAGAAGGCACCGAAGCAGGCCCTTGAGTTCCTCCAGTGGCTCGTGACCAAGGACCAGCAGGAGGCCTACTCCAAGGCCTTCATCACGCTCCCGGTGAACAAGCAGGCCCAGGAGGTCGTCACCGACTCCTACAACGTCTCGACGCTGCAGGCCTTCAACAAGGCCCCCTACTCCATGATGTTCCTCGACACCCTGTACGGCCAGAACGTCGGCAACGCCATGAACACCGCCGTGGTGAACCTGCTGGCCGGCAAGGGCACCGCCGCGGACATCGTCAAGGCCACCAACGCCGCTGCCGCGAAGGGCTGAGTAAGCACACCATGAGCGACACCCTGGGTACTGACCCGGCCACCGGCCGCCAGTCGCAGGGCACGCCCAGAGTCGGGGGCGCGGCCGTGGCCGCGCTCCCGACTTCGGCGCGCGCGGCTGCGCGCCGCCGCGGCCGTGCCAAGATGCGACTCGAGATCGCGCTCCTGTCCGGACCGGCGATCATCATGTTCCTGGCGTTCGTGATCTTTCCGATCGCGCTCGCGGCGTACTACGGCTTCTACCGGTGGCACGGCTACGGGCCACCCACGGACTGGGTCGGCCTGAACAACTACAAGCTGATCCTCACCGACCCCGCGTTCCATGAAGTCCTGTGGCACACCGGACTGGTCCTGGTGCTCTCCCTGGTCATCCAGGGCCCGCTGGCGGTCGTCCTCGCGCTCCTGCTCAACCAGAAGATCCGCGGCCGCTCGGTCATCCGCGTCCTGATCTTCGCGCCCTACATCATCTCCGAGGTCATCGTCGGCACCGGCTGGGGCCTGATGCTCCAGAGCAGCGGCGCCGTCAACGACCTGCTGCACCACCTCGGTCTGGGCTTCCTGCAAGCGGAATGGCTCTCCAACTCGAAGCTGGCCATCTGGACGCTGATGGCCATCATCACGTGGAAGTACATCGGCTTCGCGGTGATCCTTATGCTCGCCGGCCTGCAGTCGATCCCCGACGAACTCTTCGAGGCCGCACAGATCGACGGCGCCTCCTACTGGCAGATCCAGCGTCGTATCACGCTGCCGCTGCTGGCGCCGACGATCCGCATCTGGGCGTTCCTGTCGATCATCGGCTCGCTGCAACTGTTCGATCTGGTCTACATCATCTGGGGTCCGTACGTGGCGAGCACCGCGGGCACCTCGACCATGGCGATCTACATGGTCGCCCAGGGACGCAACGCGGGCAACTACGGCTACGGCAGCGCCATCGCGGTCGTGATGTTCCTGATCTCGCTCGTCGTCGCGCTGATCTACCAGCGCTTCGTCCTGCGCCGCGACCTCCAGGGCGCCGTCACCGAAGGAGCCAACCGATGAGTGCGACCACCGCCGACTCCTGGTCCTCCTCCGCAGCCGAGCCGAAGGCGCCCACCGGCCGTCGCGGCCATCGCGACAAGCCGCAGAAGTGGGGAAGTCCCTTCACCTACTTCGTCGCGCTCCTCTTCATCGGGGCCTGTGTCGCGCCGGTGATCTACATCGTGCTCGGCGGATTCCGCACCAACTCGCAGATCACCACGAACCCGGCCGCGCTACCGCAGCCCTGGGTCTTCAGCAACTACGCCGCCGTTCTGAGGTCGGTGACGTTCTGGGGCGAATTCGCCAACTCCGTCATCGTCGCGCTCGCGAGCACCGTCGGCACTGTGATCCTCGGCCTCATGGTGAGCTTCGTGATCGCCCGCTACGACTTCAAGCTCAAGGGCGCGATGTACTCCCTGTTCGCCGCCGGCCTGATGTTCCCGCTGGTCATCGCGATCACCCCGCTGTACATCGTCGTCAAGGACCTCGGCCTCCTCGACAACCTGTTCGGTGTGATCATTCCGCAGATCGCCTTCGGCCTGCCGATGACCGTCATCATCCTGGTGCCGTTCCTCAAGGCCATTCCGAACGAGCTCGAGGAGGCCGCCGCCATCGACGGGGCGAGCCGGCTCGGGTTCTTCGTCCGGATGGTGATCCCGCTGTCACTGCCCGGTGTGGTGACGGTCGGCATCCTCGGGTTCGTCAACAGCTGGAACAACTACGTGCTGCCCCTGTACATCCTCAACTCGCAGGCGAACTTCACCCTGCCGCTCGGCGTCCAGGCCTTCTCCTCGCAGTACTCCGTGGACACCGCGAAGGTCCTCGCGTTCACCTCGCTCGCGATGCTCCCCGCGCTGATCTTCTTCTCGGTCTTCGAGAGGCGGATCGTCGGCGGGCTCACCGGCGCCGTGAAGGGCTGAAACCGGCACCAGGATCTGCGCCGCACCGTCGTCACACGCCTGCCCCTGCCGTACCTCCGGCAGGGGCAGGCCGCTGTGCACACGGGTCACCGCCTGTCCCTCACGGCGGGTTGGCGGCCAGTCGGCAGGCGCCGGTCGCGGCGCCGCCCGGCACGCCGACCCCGGTCAGGGCAGCGACACAACCCTGCAGGTCGCCGTGCACACCCTGGGTGCACGCCGCCGTGACGGCGGCCGACGCTTCGACGCCCGTCTGCTGAACCATGTTCATACAGGCCGGGATGTCCGCCTGGGCGGTGGGGGCGGCGAACGCGGCGCCGCCGAGTACGAGGGCCAGACCGGTGAGTACACCGGGGACAAGGGTCGATGTGCGCATGGAAGACACCTGTGTCACAGCCACGTATGGCTGCCCATGGTCAAGAGACAAGACACTCTGATGAGTGGCACTGCAGCATGGAGCGCGAGCAGATGCTCGCGAAAGAACCGCTCAGGCGGAATCCGCACGAGCGAAGCCGGGCCCGGCCAAGCGTTGTGAAGCGCGAGACGTTCTAGCCGAACTCGCCCTCGCGCACACCTTCTCGGAACGCAGCCCATTCCTCTGCGGTGAACCGCAGTGGCGGCAGGTCCCTGTTGTTCGAGTCACGCACGGCAACGGCACCGCCACCGAGGTCTGCCACCTCGACGCAGTAAGGCGTTGTCTTGTCGATGCTCTTGCTGCTCTTGACCCAGCGCGCTTCCGTCAGGTCGAGCGCGTAGAGTTCGGCCTTCCTCGCTTGCATATGAAACCCCTTTCGGCGCTCGGTCGTGTGTTCTCTTTCCACCCTCACCCGTTCGGACCAACCCTGCAACTGGCCAGGCAGGCGCCATGGGCACTTGGTGGCGCAGCTGCGGGGGCAACCTACGGAGCGAACTCAACTCCCGGCAGGACAGCGGCAGTTTCACGGTGCGGGAGGCGAACTCTGCTCGGCCAGGTCGCCGGAGGCCGCTGCGTGTCAGAAGTCCCTCTCGGCAACGGGGGTCAGTGCTGGGGCGGCGCCGACAGGCGGTGCAGGCGCAGCGCGAGCTGGATCTCCAGGGTGCGGGCCGGGGTCTGCCAGTCGTCGCCGAGCAGGCGGCCGACACGTTCCAGGCGCTGGGCGACGGTGTTGACGTGCACGTGCAGCTCGTCCTTGGTGCGGGCCGGGCTCATGCCGCAGGTGAAGTACGCCTCCAGAGTGCGTATGAGGTCCGTGCCACGGCGCTCGTCGTAGGCGGTGACCCGGCCGATGGTGCGGTCGACGAAGCCGGCGATGTCCCGGTCGCCGGCCAGGAGCAGGCCGAGGAAGCCGAAGTCCTCGACGGCGGCGCCGTCGCCGGTGCGGCCGAGGAGCCGCAGGGCCTCCAGGCAGCGCCGTGCCTCCGCGTAGGCGGCGGCCGCGGTGTCGGGGTGGGCGGCGAGGTCGCCCACGGGGGCGGAGGCGCCGACGGTGACCGCCTCGTGCACGGCGGTGCCGAGGTGGTGGGCGGTGCGGCGGGCCAGGTCCGTCGCGGTGGTGCCGGGCTGGAGGGGCAGCAGCAGGACGGTGCCGCCGTCGCGGGCCGCGGCCAGGCCCTGGCGGGTGGCGGCCAGGTGGGAGGCGGCGGACCACAGCCGCCGGCGGGCGGCGGCCTCCTGGTCGGCGTCGGCGGCCGGGGCGTCGAGCCGGGCGGCGAGCACCACGTGCGTGGCGTCCAGGTCGGCGTGCAGCCGGGTGGCGCGGTCGCGCAGCAGGCGCGGGTCGCGGTCCCGGGCGTCGAGGAGGTCGTCTAGCAGTTCGCCGCGGACGCGCTGTTCGGCCTCGGCGGCCGAGCGTCTGGCGAGCAGCAGCAGGGAGGTGACCATGGCGGCGCGCTCCAGGGTGCGCTGGTCGACGGGGTCGAGGCCGGGGTGGCCGCGCAGCACCAGCGCGCCGAGCAGTTCTCCGCCCGCGGTGACCGCGGCGATCCAGTCGTCGCCGTGCCGCACCGCGTGCCCCTCGGCGCGGGAGGCCTCCAGGGGGCCGGCCGGCGCGGCGGTGGCCTCGGTGAATTCGACGGTGCCGGAGAGGACCTGGGAGACCGCCGCGGCCACGTCATGGACTCCGCCTCCGCGCAGCACGAGTTCGGCGAGCCGGTCGTGCACGTCGGAGGCGCGTTCGATGGCGCCGCTGCGGTCCCGGATGATCTCGTTGGCGTGTTCCAGGTCGGCGAGGGCCGAGCGGGTCTCGGTGAGCAGGTTGGCGCTGTCGATGGCGGCCGCGGCGAGGGCCGCGAAGGAGCCGAGCAGGGCGATCTGCTCGCGTTCGAAGACCCGGGCCCGCCGGTCGGCCGCGAACAGGACGCCGATGACCTGCGGGCCGAGCATGAGAGGCACGCCGAGGATGGCGACCAGACCCTCGTCCTGCACGCCGGCGTCGATGGTGCCGGTGTGCTGGAAGCGGGCGTCCTTCATGTAGTCGTCGGTGACATAGGGCCGCGCGGTCTGGGCCACCAGTCCGCCGAGCCCCTCCCCCATGCCCAGGCGCAGCTGCTGGAAGCGGGCGGCCACGGAGCCCTCGGTGACGCGCATGTAGGTGTCGCCCCGGGCCGCGTCGTTCAGGGTGAGGTAGGCGACATCGGTGCCGAGCAGCGAGCGGGCGCGCTGCACGATCGCCGGCAGCACCGAGTCCAGGTCTCTCAGGCCCGCCAGGTCGTGGGCGGTCTCGAAGAGGGCGGACAGCTCCGCCTCCCGGCGGCGGCGTCCGTCCAGTTCGGCGCGGACGCGCAGGGCGAGCAGCTTGGCGTGCTCGAGCGCGGCGACGCAGTCGGCCGGCCGGTCCTCGGCGCGGGCGCGCAGCACCGGCTGCTCGTAGGCGTCCGCGGGCGCGCCGCGGGCCAGCAGCTCGAGGAACGGGGCTCCGGCGTGGCACCCGGTGCCCTCACCGCACGGGGTCCCGTCGCTGCCGTGCGGCAGGGCGCCGGTGCCGCGCGGGGTCGCCGCGTCGGCGGTGGGGCGGTCGGCGGACTGCACGTGATCGGTGGACATGCCCACAGGATTCACCATTCGCCCGTCGCCCGTTGAGCCCTGTGGAAAACTCGGCGGCGGCCGGCCTCCGGGCAGGTCGGTGGGCGGTCCGGCCGCCGTCGAGAACGAGCGAGGTGCCGGTGACGAGCGCCGTGCGACCGCCGAGATCGAGCGAGGGGCGTGGGGAGCCGGGAGGGCGCTGGACGACGTCATGCCCTGACCTCAGGCAGCGCCCTCCCTGGCTACATGTGGCACGGCCCCACGCTTCACTCAAAACCCATGGGCTCGAACCACGTGGGTCCGTCGGAGAGGGCCTGCTTGATCCGCACCAGCCCGAACTCGTCGAGATCGGGCAGGGCGTCCACCGCGAACCAGCCCACGTCCAGGGACTCGTCGTCGTTGACCCGTGCCTCGCCGCCCACGGCACGGCAGCGGAAGGTGATGTCCATGAACTGGCAGATGTCGCCGTTGGCGTAGGTGACGGGTTCCAGTGCCTGGACGAGGACCACCCGCTCGGCGACGCAGCGCACCGCGGTCTCCTCGTGGACCTCCCGCACGGCGCAGGCGGCCGGCTGCTCACCGGGGTCCGGGATGCCGCCGATCACCGACCATCTGCCGGTGTCGGAGCGGCGGCCCAGCAGCACGTTGCCCTCGTCGTCGAAGACGATCGCGGTGACCCCGGGGAGCCAGAGCAGCTGTCGGCCGGCGGAGGCCCGGATCGTGCGGATGAAGTCAGGAGTGGCCATGGAGCGACCCTAACGGGCCCGGGCCGGATCCCCGGATCGCGGCACGGTCCGGGGGCGTACGTCCGGCGTGCGGTTACCCGGCCGTGGCCGACTCCGCGGCCTCCGTGCGCCGCCCGCGCACACCGGCCCCGATCGCCCAGCCCAGGCCGCCCGCGGCGAGGAGGACGAGAGCGATCTCCGGCGCGATGCCCAGCTCGGTCGCGGGCGTCTTGGAGGAGCGCAGCGGCACCTTCTGGACCAGGTAGGCGGGGGTGAACATGCCGGTCTTCTGCGTGATGCGCCCGTCGGGCATGATCACCGCGCTGACACCGCTGGTGACCGGCACGGTGACGGTCCGGCTGTGCTCGACCGCGCGGATCCGGGACATGGCGAGCTGCTGGTAGGTCATCTCGCTGCGGTCGAAGGTCGCGTTGTTGCTCGGTACGGAGATCATCTGCGCCCCGTGGGTGACCGTGTCGCGCACGGCCCAGTCGAAGGCGGCCTCGTAGCAGGTGGCCAGGCCGACCTTGGCGCCGTCGATGGTGAACACGCCCGGCTGGGTGCCGCGGCTGAAGTCCCGGCGGACCATCGAGGTCCAGTCCTTGTTGATCGCGCCGAGCAGCGGGCGCAGCGGCAGGTACTCACCGAACGGCTGGATCTGCCGCTTGTCATAGGTCTGGACGGGTCCCTTGGCCGGGTCCCACAGGATCTGCTCGTTCAGCAGCCTGCCGTCCCGCTCGACGACGCTGCCCACCGAGATCGGCACGCCGATCGCCTTCGCCGCCTGGTCGATGACCATGCGCGCGTCGGGATAGGCGAAGGGGTCGATGTCGGAGGAGTTCTCCGGCCAGAGCACGAAGTCGGGCCGGGCGGCCTTGCCCGCCTTCACGTCGGCCGCCAGGCGCAGCGTCTCGCGCGCGTGGTAGTCGAGGACGGCGCGGCGCTGGGCGTTGAACTCCAGACCCGAGCGCGGCACGTTGCCCTGGATGACCGCGACCGTCACGGCACCGTTCTCGGCCTTGTCGCTGACCAGGCCGCGGGCGGCCACCGCGCCCGCCACCGGCACGGCCACGCTGAGCAGGGCCGCGGCGGCGGCCGAACGCCGCAGGGCCCGGGTGCGCCGCCCCTCCACCGCCACCCTCACGGCCTCGCCCAGGCCGAAGCCGCACAGCACCACGGCGAAGCCGAGCACCGGTGTGCCGCCGACCGCGGCCAGCGGCAGGAACACGCCGTCCGCCTGCCCGAAGGCGATCTTGCCCCAGGGGAAGCCGTCGAACGGCACGCGCGCGCGTACCGCCTCACCGGCGATCCACACGGCCGCCGCCCACACCGGCCACGCCGGCAGCTTCGACACCGCGGCGATGCCCGCCCCGACCAGGGCGACGAAGATCGCCTCCACCGCGACGAGCGCCAGCCACGGACCGGGTCCGACCTCCACGCCGGTCCACACCAGCAGCGGCAGCAGGAAACCGAGGCCGAAGAGGTAGCCGAGACCCAGCGCGGCCTTCCAGCCCCGGCCGCGCAGCACCCCGCCCAGGACGGCGAAGGCCGGCAGCGCCAGCCACCACAGTGTGCGCGGCGGGAAGCTGACGTAGAGCAGCAGCCCGGACAGCGCGGCGGCAGCGGCGGGCACGAGCCGGACGAGCCTCGCGCGCCAGAGCGCGGGAGCGGACTGCGGGCTCAGCCGCTCCGACTCGCCGACGGAAGTTGCGGTGACGGTCATCCCGGGAGTGTACGGCGGTTGACCTGGGCCTCGACAGCTCGGTCCGTGGGGCGTACGCCACGGTCCGGGACACGGCACCAGCAGGAGTGCGCCCGGTTCCCGCACGGGACGTCCACAATCCGGTCATCAGCCGTTACGGTGTGCCGGGGGCCCGGTCTGCGGCCTGTCGTTGCCGGAGTGGGCCGGCCGGACAGGGGAACGGGTCGGGGGCGACCGGGGTTGCGGGGGGCGAGGGGTGCGGTCCACTGAGATGACGTCCGCGGGCGGGGCGGACGGGGGAAGATGCGGGGACGACGGAAGACACGGGGACGACGGGCGTCGAAACGTTTCTGACGCGGCCGGTGTGGTGGTGCTGGGAGCCTGCGCCACCTGGTCGCTGGTCACCGGCGCGCTGCACGAGGGCCGGCCCGAGGGCGTGCTGCTCGCCGTGCTGGCCGTGGCCGCCGGGTACGCGACCGGACGCATAGGCGGCGCCCTGCTGCCGGTCGCCGCGCCCTGCACCGGGGCGCTGGCCGGCCTGGCGCTGGCCGTGACGGTCCCCGGGCTGGCGCCGGGGCCGCGGTTCGCCGGCCCGCTGGGGCACGCGGGCGCCACCGCCGCCGTGCTGGCCCTGTCCGCGGGTGCCGCCTGCTGCGCCGCCTGGGCGGCGACCGCCCCGGCCGTACGGCTGGCGCTGCGCGCGCTGGCCGTCGCGATCGCGTTGACGGCGGCCGTTCTCGGCTCGGGCAGTGGTTTCGTCTGCTGCACCGCGGTGCTGCTCTGCTCGCTCGCCGCGGGCCGGATGCGCCGTCGCGGCCCCGCCATCGCGGGTCTCGCCCTCGTCGCGGCCGCGGTGACCGGGGCGAGCTGGGCGGTCGCCGCGCGGGTCCTGCCCGACGGGCTCGCCGAGGTCCTGGAGGGCCGGCTGACACAGCACCGCGTCCAGCTGTGGCGGGACGCGCTGCGGCTCGCCCACCGGAACGCGGGCCTGGGTGCCGGACCTGGCCGTTTCGTGGACTTCAGTCCGACGGCCGCACAGTCGCTGCAACCCGACGGCAAGCCGCACTCGGCGCTGTTCCAGCAGGCGGCCGAGCAGGGACTGATCGGCGTGGGGCTGCTGGCGGTGGCGTACGGCTGGCTGCTCTACGCGCTGTGGCGGACCGCGCGTCCCACGCCGCTCGCCCTCACCGCGGGCGCGGCGCTCACGGCTCTCGCGGTGATCGCCACCGTGGGCGACGCGCTGAGTTTCACCGCAGTGTCGGTGGGCGCGGGTCTGTTGGCCGGCACGGCGACGGCCCGCCCGCTGGCCGACGAGGCGGGCCCGACGCGATACGGGGGCGGCCCGGACGGAACGGGCCGGCACCGTGACGAGGCCGACCCGACGGACCAGCGGCAACGGCCTGGACAGAACCAGCCGGCGCCCTGACCGGACGGGTGCGACGAGGATGCGGCAGCAGGCCCCGGCGGGACCGGCCGACGCCGTGGCGAGTCCGCCTCTCCGGGTGGCGCGGGCATGTCGTGCATCGGCGGCGCGTGTGCGAAGCCGCTCAGGTACGGCCGCCCGACGCGGTCGCTCAGACCCGATCGGAGCCGCCGCCACTCGGACCCGGACGGAGGCCGCCGACGCCGCTCAGACCCGCCCGCGTGCCGGCGGGTGCAGGCGGTCCTTGATCACGCGTACCGCCGACTCGGCGTTGTCCACGGTGATCGTGAACGTGTGTCCGTCCCACAGGCGCAGCACGACGCCCTCACCGCGCCGTACGACGACGGCGGTGCCCTTCTCGGGCCGCCAGCGATATCCCCAGCCGCCCCAGTGGCGCGGAGTGACGTGAGGGACGAACTCGGCGCCCGCCACATGGGCGAGCGGGATGCGCCGGCGCGGCAGGCCGATGTGGCCGCAGCGCACCTCCAATGTCTCCTTGTCGACTTTCAGTGCGACATGGACGAAGGCGAGGGTGCCGAAGAGAACCAGCAGCCCGGCGGCGATGCAGCCCACGACGGACATCACCAGCGGGGCGACCCCGGAACTCCAGGCCGAGTCCACGGCCAGCTCGATGCCGAGGGCCAGGCAGGCGGCGCCGACCAGCGCCAGCAGCCACTGGAAGCGGTTGGTGGCGCGGCCCGTCCAGACCTCGGGGTGCGGCCCGTCCTCGCTGCGGGAGTGGTCCCTCATGTCAATGAGGTTACTCAGGTTTCGCCCTGCGGGTAGCGCGTCGCACACGGGGAGTGTTCCGTACCGGCGCGTACGCGACGGGTGTGTCCGGAACGCGACCGTGCGTCAGCGGGCCGGGGTGACGGCCTCGAGCAGGCGGCCCTCCGCGTACGCGAGGGCCGGCGCGGGCAGTGTGCCCTCCTGCCCGTTGAGCAGCACCGTGACGGTGCCTGTGGCCGCGGTCTCGGGCTCGGGGCGGGCACCGAGCCGGCGCAGGGCCTGTGCGGCGACGGCGCCGGCCGAGCCGTGCAGCACCAGTGGCGGACGGTCCGGGCGCTGCACGGCGGCCCGGATGCGGTCGGCGACCAGTTCGTAGTGGGTGCAGCCCAGGACGACGGTCGTCACGTCGTCGGGGGTGAGCCCGGCGGCGGCGGTCACGGCCTCGTCGATCGCGGCCTGGTCGGCGTGCTCCACGGCCTCCGCCAGCCCCCAGCAGGGCACCTCGGTGACCGGCACGCCGTCGGCGAAGTCGCGGATGAGCCCCTGCTGGTAGGGGCTGCCGGTGGTGGCGGGGGTGGCCCAGATGGCGACGGGCCCGCCACCGGCCGCGGCCGGCTTGATCGCGGGCACCGTGCCGATGACCGGCAGGTCCGGTTCGAGGCGGTCCCGCAGGGTGGTCAGCGCGTGCACGGTCGCGGTGTTGCAGCCGACGATCAGGGCGTCGGGGCCGAGGGCGGCGGCCGCCTCGGCGACGGCCACCGCGCGGGCGGTGAGGTCCTCCGGAGTGCGTGGCCCCCAGGGCATGCCCGCGGGGTCCAGGGAGAGCACCAGATCTGCGTCGGGGCGCAGGCGCCGCACCGCGGCGGTGGCCGCCAGCAGCCCGATTCCGGAGTCCATGAGCGCGATCTTCACCCGGCCACGATAGACGATCCCGTCGTACGGGACGCCCCGGTGGGGCAGACTGCGGGCGTGAGCGTGATCGTGTGGACCGCCGTCGCATCACTGGCCGCCTGGTTGTGGCTGCTGCTCTGCCAGGGCTTCTTCTGGCGTACGGACGTCAGACTGCCACCCGCGGTGGAGCCGGCCCCGGACGACTGGCCGACGGTATGCGTCGTGGTGCCCGCGCGGGACGAGGCCGCGGTGCTCGGCGAGAGCCTTCCGTCGCTGCTCGCGCAGGACTACCCGGGGCGGGCGGAGGTCTTCCTCGTCGACGACGGCAGCAGTGACGGCACCGGTGAGCTGGCCCGGCAACTGGCGCGGCGCGCCGGCGGGCTGCCGCTGACCGTGAGTTCGCCGGGCGAGCCGCCCGCGGGGTGGACCGGCAAGCTGTGGGCCGTACGGCACGGCATCGGCCTGGCACGCGCGCGTGGTCCCGAGTTCCTGCTGCTGACCGATGCCGACATCGCCCACGCCCCGGACAGCCTGCGCCGTCTGGTGGCGGCGGCCCGCACCGGGGGCTTCGACGCCGTCTCGCAGATGGCCCGGCTGCGCGTCGAATCCCTGTGGGAGCGGCTGGTCGTACCGGCGTTCGTGTACTTCTTCGCGCAGTTGTATCCGTTCCGCCGGATCGGGCGCAGGCACGGTCGGACGGCGGCGGCCGCGGGCGGTTGCGTGCTGCTGCGCGCCGAGGCCGCCGAACGGGCGCGGATCCCGGACGCGATCCGGCACGCGGTGATCGACGACGTGGCCCTCGCCCGGGCGGTCAAGGGCAGCGGCGGGCACATCTGGCTGGGCCTGGCCGACGGGGTGGACAGCGTGCGCCCGTATCCGCGCCTGCACGACCTGTGGCGGATGGTCTCGCGCAGCGCCTACGCGCAACTGCGCCACAACCCGCTGCTGCTGCTCGGCACGGTCGCCGGGCTGGCGCTGGTGTACCTGGTGCCTCCGGTGGCACTCGTCGCGGGCCTGGCGGCGGGCGACGCGGCGGCGGCAGGGGCCGGTGGCGCGGCGTGGCTGGTGATGACGGCGACGTACGTGCCGATGCTGCGGTACTACCGCCAGCCGCTGTGGCTCGCTCCGCTGCTGCCGTTCACGGCGTTCCTCTATCTGCTGATGACGGTGGACTCGGCGGTGCAGCACTACCGGGGCCGGGGTGCGGCCTGGAAGGGCCGCACCTACGCGCGCCCGGACGCCGTGCCCGAGGAGGGCTGAGCGCTCACCGGCGAGCCCGCCACGGGCAAGGGTCGGCCGCTCACTTGCGGCCGGGCGTCCAGTTCATGCCCCAGCCGTAGGCCTGGTCGACGGTGCGCTGGGGGCTCACCCCGCGCGCGGGCACGAGGTAGCGGGCCTCGCGCTGGACGACCAGGTCACCTCCGGTGTGGGTGATCAGGGCGAGCGCGCACACCGTGGAGGGCACGGTGCACTCGTCGAGGGAGAAGTCGACGGGGGCGCCGTGCTGGGGCTGGAGGGTGACGGTGGCGTGCAGGTCGGCGAAGGAGCGGGCGCCTTCGTAGATCGTCACGAAGACGAGGATGCGCCGGAAGTCGTTCGTGTGGTCGAGGTTGATCGTCAGGTTCTCGCCGGTGGTCACGGCGCCGGTGCGGTCGTCGCCGTCGAGGTGGATGTACGGGGGCCGGTGCACCGAGCCGAAGGCGTTGCCGAGGGCCTGAACGACACCCTTGCGGCCGTCCGACAGCTCGTAGAGGGCGCACAGGTCGAGGTCCAGGTCCCTGTGCATCGCGACCGCCCGGCCGCGCTTGCTGCCCCAGCCGGCGAACTGCTTGCGCACCTGCCAGTTCAGGTTCACGCGCATGGTCCCCGAGGTGCCGCCCTGTTTGGTCAGCGACACCGACGGGGCGGCCTTGGTGAGCGTCACCTTGGTGAGGCGGACGGGAGACGCCGCGGGGGCCGGCGGCGGGGGCATGGCGGGTGCCGTGGCGGGCGGCGGCACGGTGACCGGTGGGGCGACGGGCGGGGGCAGGGGCACGGGCGGCCCGGCGGGCGGCGGTGCCATGGCCGGGGAGGGCGCAGGCGCGGGGGCTGCCGTCGGTGCCGCGGGCCGGGCCGGTGCCGGGTAGGGCGTCGGTGCCATGGGCTGGGCCGGGTGCTGCGGCTCGTCGACCGTGATGCCGAAGTCCGTGGCGAGGCCCTCCAGCCCGCTGCTGTAGCCCTGTCCCACGGCCCGGAACTTCCAGGCGCCCTGACGGCGGTAGAACTCGCCCAGCACGAAGGCGGTCTCGACGCTCGCGCCGGTGCTGTCGAAACGGGCGACCGGCGTGCCCGCGGCGGCGTCCCGCACCTCGATGTACAGGTCCGGCACCCGGCCGAACGTGCCGCCGTCCGCCGAGGCGGCGAGCACGACCCGGTCGATCGAGGGCTCCACGCGCGGGAGGTCGACCAGGAGAGTGTCGGTGACCCGGCCGCCGAGGTCGCGCTTGCCCTCGTACCGCACCGACCCGGAGGGGTGCGCGGGCTGGTTGTAGAAGACGAAGTCGCCGTCCGAGCGCACCTTCCCGCCCGCCAGCAGCAGCGCCGAGGCATCCACGTCGGGGATGCCCGGGCCGGACCGCCGGCCCACCTCCACGCGCAGAGTGGTGGTCGGCACCGGCGTGTTCGACCCCTTCAACATGGACATGCTCGCCCCCATCACGTGTGTCGGCCCCGGCCGTGTCCGGCAGTCCGCCGTCTCGCTCCCGCCCAACCTATGCCCGGGCGGCGCGTACGCCCACGGGCGAGCGCCGGAACACGCGTGCGCAACCTCCGGTAACCCCTCGGGAACTCGCCCTTTACACGATCCTGGCCCGGAGGGACGCCCCTTTTTCACCAAGTTCGCTCGCATTGGGTATTCCGCGTCACTGCGGACACGGAAAACAACCCTCTTATCGGTCTCCCCAACCAGCACATCGTGGGCTTAACTTATGTGCCATGACCTCCCCCCGCTCCACTTATGGCGGCGGCTACTACTCCGCCTCCTTCCCGGACACCCCGATCTACGACTCGCTCGTCGCCGAGCGGGGCACACCGCAGATCGCCCCGATCCGGGTCCCCGCGCCGTACGACACGGGAAGCCACCTGCCCGCGCCGGGCAGCCACCTGCCCGCGCTCCCCTCGGCGCTGCCCGCCCTCCCGGCGGCTCCGTCCCAGCCCTCCTACGGTTACCCGCAGGCGCCGCAGCCCACCCCGCTGCAGCAGGCGCCCACGGCGTACATCCCCCAGCAGGCCACCGCGCCGCGCGGATACCCGGCCCCGCAGCAGCCGATGCCACCGCGCCCGATGACGGGCGGCACGGGCTACGAGGCGATGCGCCCCGCGGCCCCGCGGCCCGCCCCGGCGCCCTACCAGGACCCGTACAACAACCAGCAGTACCGCGGGTACTGATCCGCTCCTCGCCTGTCCGTGCCACCTGGCAGGATGAGGTCATGGGGAATGCGGAACTGCGCTCGATACACATCCACCCGGTCAAGGCGTTCCGGGCCCTGGGGCTCCGGGAGGCCGTCGTGGAGCCCTGGGGGCTGGCCGGGGATCGTCGCTGGGTGCTGATCGACGACGGGGGAAAGGTCGTCACGCAACGCCAGCAGCCGTATCTCGCGTTGGCCGTCGCCGAGTTCGTGCCCGGCGGCGGCCTTCGGCTGTCCGCGCCGGGCCGCGAGCCGATCGTCGTGCCCGTCCCGGAGCCGGGTGCCACGGTGACCGTGGACGTCTTCGGCGACAAGGTGGAGGCCGTCCCGGCCGACGACGCCGCGCACGCCTGGTGCAGCGGCCTCGTGGGAGCCGGCGTCCGCCTCGTCCACATGGACGACCCCGCCACGCGCCGGTCCATCGACCCGGACTACGCGCTGCCGGGCGAGACGGTGAGCTTCGCCGACGGATATCCGCTGCTGCTCACCTCGCTCGCCTCCCTGGACTCCCTCAACTCGCTGATCGCCGAGGGCGACCACGCCGAGGAGGGCCCTCTGCCCATGAACCGCTTCCGGCCGAGCGTCGTGGTGGGCGGTACCCCTGCCTGGGCCGAGGACGACTGGCGGCGCATCGCGATCGGCGAGGTCGCCTTCCGTGTCGCCCGGCCCTGCGGCCGGTGCGTGGTGACCACCACCGACCAGGCCACCGCCGCGCGCGGCAAGGAGCCTCTGCGCACCCTCGCACGCCACCGCCGCTTCGGCGGCGCACTGCTCTTCGGGCAGAACCTGGTGCCCGAGGCGACCGGCACCATCCGCGTCGGCGACCCGGTCACGATCCTCGAATGAGCGCTCCTTGAACGAGCACTCCTTGAACGAACGCTCCTCGAACGAACGCTCCTCGAAAGGGCGGCGACGGACCTCCGTCCGGGAACCCCGGCCGGGGACCGGTCGTTGGAATGTTCTGAGAGCTTCATGAGAGCTCCGGGCCGGAGGTGATTTCGCTCTCTCTTCGGCCGGGTTCACGGGTGAGCGGCTCCGCGGGGGGTTATCAACGGAGCGGGAAGGGGGGTGCCGCGGATGCGAGCGATCTGCGGACTGTGGCGCTGGCGGCGCAATCCGCTGCGGCGCACGACCGATCTGGCCGAGTCCTGGGTGGCGTTGGCGGCCCTGCTGCTGATCCTGGTCGCCGCCCCCGTGCTCGGCGCCCTCGCCGGTTCCGCCGCCCAGGGCGCCCTCCAGCAGTCGGTGCGGGACCAGCGTCAGACCCGGCACACGGTGACGGCCACCGTGGTGAGGAAGGTGCGTCAGGTGGCGCCGGCGCCCGACCCGGAGATCTCCTCGGGGCGGGACATACGCAGCCGCGTCGAAGCCGACTGGACCGCCCCGGACGGCACGCGGCGGCACGGCCAGGTCACCACGGACCTCAAGTCCCCCCACCCCGGCGACCACTTCACGCTGTGGACCGACGGTCACGGGCGGACCGTGACCCGCCCCCTGGACCCCGCCACGGCCACCACCCATGCCGTGCTGGCCGGGCTCGGCGCGGCCATGCTGACCGCCGGACTGGTGGAGTGCATACGCAGACTGATCGTCTGGCGACTGCTCCGCCGCCGGTACGCGGGCTGGGACCGGGCCTGGGACCGCGCGGGCCCGGACTGGGGTCGCACCGGCACCGGCAGCTGACGGCCTGCCGCCTCCGGTCAACCGACCGCTCGCGCGCACGCTACGGTGGACCGGCCGACGCATTCGGCAACGACCCGCGCACGAGCGAGCCGTAGGGGCGTGCCCCGACGGTGAACGCGCCATCAGTACGAGGTGGGGGCACAGCAACGCCATGGCACAGGGCACGGTCCAGGTGACGCACACCGGCACTTCGCGGTGGCGGCGCCGCACGGGTGAGTACGCGTCGCTCGCCGCCGCCCTGGAGGCCGCGGCGGACGGCGACGTCCTCACCGTGGCCCCGGGCACCTACCGCGAGAACCTCGTCGTCCAGCGGGCGGTGACCCTCCGGGGACCCGAGGGCTCCGCGGGGTCGGTACGGATCGCCCCGGTGGACGGGGTGCCGCTGACCGTGCGCGCCTCGGCGGTGGTGCAGGACCTTCATGTGGAGGGCCAGGACGCGGCCGCGCCCGCCCTGCTGGTGGAGGAGGGCGCGCCGGAGCTGAGGGACGTGCGGATCGTGACCCGGTCCGCGACGGGCGTCGAGGTGCGTGGCGGTGCCCGGCCGACCGTGCGGCGCTGCACCGTCGACAACCCGGCGGGTATCGGTCTCGCCGTAGTCGACGGCGGCGGCGGGGTGTTCGAGGAGTGCGAGATCGTCGCGGCCGGGCAGTCGGGCGTGGCGGTCCGCGGCGGCGCCCATCCGCGGCTGGAGCGCTGCCGCGTCCACCACACCGCGGGCGCGGGCATCACCGTCACGGGCGACAACTCAGCCCTGGAGGCGGTGGGTTGCGAGGTGTACGAGGTGCGGGGCAGCGGTGTGCAGATCACCGGGCGGGCCACCGCGCACCTCACCGACTGCGATGTGCACCGCACCACCGCGGACGGGGTCACCCTCGACACGGACGCCGTCCTCACCCTCGCCGACTGCCGCATCCACGACATCCCTGAGAACGCGGTGGACCTGCGCTCGCGTTCGGTGCTGACCCTGACCCGGACCACGGTGCGCCGGTTCGGGCGCAACGGACTGTCGGTGTGGGACCCCGGCACGCGGGTGGACGCCAACCAGTGCGAGATCTTCGACAGCACCGGCGACTATCCGGCGGTGTGGGTCAGCGACGGCGCGACGGCGGTCCTGGACTCCTGCCGGGTGCACGACGTGCCGGACGCGCTGTTCGTCCTGGACCGGGGTTCCCGCGCCGACGTCGTCGACAGCGACCTGTCCCAGGTGCGCAACACCGCGGTGTCGGTGAGCGACGGCGCCACCGCTCAGCTCGACGACTGCCGGATCAAGGAGGCGGCCACCGGCGCCTGGTTCCGTGACCACGGCAGCGGGGGCACGCTCAACAACTGCACGGTGGACGGCACGCAGACCGGCGTGATCGTCACCAAGGGCGCCGATCCCACCATCGAGCGCTGCACCGTCTCCTCCCCCGCCGAGGCCGGTTTCTATGTCTCCGCCGGCGGCCGCGGCAGCTTCCTGGGCTGCCGGGTGACGGGCAGCGGCGGCTACGGCTTCCATGTGATCGACGGCTGCCGTACGACGCTCAGGAAGTGCCGTACGGAGCGGTGCGCGCGCGGCGGTTACGAGTTCGCCGACGGCGGGCCGGACGCGGCGGCCGGGTCGGGGCCGGTGGTCGAGGACTGCACCAGCGACCAGAGCGGCGGGGTGCGCCCGCCCGTGGCGCGGGAGACGGCCGTGCAGCAGACGCCGGACCCGTCGCCCGGTCTGCTGGGCGCCATCCCCGGCCAGCGCAGCACCGAGCAGGAGCCGCTGCTGACCGCGCCGGAACCGGAGCAGCCGACGCGCACCGCGAAGGACGTGCTGGGCGAACTCGACGCGCTGGTGGGCCTGGACAGCGTGAAGCGGGAGGTCCGCGCCCTGACCGACATGATCGAGGTGGGCCGGCGGCGGCAGCGGGCCGGTCTGAAGGCCGCGTCGGTCAAGCGCCATCTGGTCTTCACCGGCTCCCCCGGCACCGGCAAGACGACGGTGGCCCGCCTGTACGGCGAGATTCTGGCCTCGCTCGGCGTGCTGGAGAAGGGCCATCTCGTCGAGGTGTCCCGGGTCGACCTGGTCGGTGAGCACATCGGCTCCACCGCGATCCGCACCCAGGAGGCGTTCGAACGGGCGCGCGGCGGGGTGCTGTTCATCGACGAGGCGTACGCGCTCTCCCCGGAGGACGCCGGACGCGACTTCGGCAAGGAGGCCATCGACACGCTGGTGAAGCTGATGGAGGACCACCGGGACGCCGTCGTGGTGATCGTCGCCGGCTACACGGCCGAGATGGAGCGCTTCCTGTCCGTCAACCCGGGTGTGGCCTCGCGTTTCTCCCGCACCATCACCTTCGGCGACTACGGCCCCGACGAACTGCTGCGGATCGTGGAGCAGCAGGCCGAGGAGCACGAGTACCGGCTGGCCTCGGGGACGGCGGAGGCGCTGGTGAAGTACTTCACCGAGATCCCGAAGGGTGCCGCGTTCGGCAACGGCCGCACCGCGCGCCAGACCTTCGAGGCGATGGTGGAGCGGCACGCGGGCCGGGTGGCCCAGCTCGACGACCCGAGCACCGACGATCTGACGCTGCTCTACGCCGAGGACCTGCCCTCGCTGCCCTGAGCCTCCTTCCCTTCTTCCCGTGGGGCCGGCAGGTCCGGGCGCAGTCGGGCCAGCAGCCGCCGGCGTTCCTCGGCGAAGGCAGGGTCGGCCTGGTAGTCGGAGTGGCCGAGGATCGGGGCGGGCAGGGGATGCCGTGCGGTGCGGCCGTAGCCGAGCGGGTCCTTCAGCGGGGCGTGGTCAACCTCCGGACCGCTGCCGCCGGACAGCCCGATGGGGCCGCCGATGGGGTCGGTACGCCGGTACAGGTTGCGCCAGCAGTCGACGTCACGGTGCAGGGCGGCGAGGGCGTCCGCCCCGAAGTGGGCCGGGAACCAGCGGCCGTAGAGCCGGGTCAGCGGGGAGCCGTAGGTGAGCAGGGCGACCCGGCCCCGCACGGACGGTGAGAGCTGCCAGGCCGCCGCGGCGGCCAGCACGCTGCCCTGGGAGTGGCCGGAGAGCACCAGCCGGCCGCCCGTGGCCCGGGTCCAGGTCGCCATCCGCCAGGTGAGGTCGGGCACCGCGCGTTCGGCGTAGCAGGGCGGTGCGAAGGGGTGGGCGGCGCGCGGCCAGAAGGTGCCGACGTCCCAGAGGATGCCGATGGTGCGCCGGGCGGAGGCGTCCTTGTAGGCGCGTCGGCCCCAGGTCACCAGCAGTATGAAGCCCAGACCGATCAGCCAGGAGCCCAGCGTCTGGGCGGACTCGGCGGCGCCCTGGACGACGGGCGGCGCGTCGGCGGCTGCACCCGCCGGTGTCCGGTCGGTGCCGAGGGCGCCCGCGAGGGCCGCGGCGCCCAGCAGGAGGGTGGCGGCGGAGGTGACACCGACGACGAGAGGGCCGTCGTCGGTGAGGGTGGCCATCGCGCGGGTGCGGGCGATCCGGCGGGTGCGTTCGGGATCCTTGGGCTCGTCCGGGTACTGCCGTTCCACGAGGGGGCGTTCGGCGCGGGCCAGGCGCCAGGCCTGCCCGGCCAGCCGGCCGCAGAGCACCAGCAGGATCAGCAGCAGCGGCGGGATGACGGACGCCTGCCAGGTGAGCAGGACCGGCGGGCCCGGGATGGAGGTGCCGGTGCCGTCCAGCCAGTCGGACACGCGCTGGGCGACCCCGCCGGACATCAGTCCGCCGAGCGCGCAGGCCAGCATGGCGACCGCCGGACCGCCGAGGCCGCGCAGCGCGGCGCCGGGGCCGGTGGAGGCGTCTGCCGCCGGACCGGCGTTCCGCGCCGGGGGGCGGGTGCGGTGCAGTCGGTGTGCGGTGACCGCGAGGGCGACGACCAGCAGGCCCTGGCCCAGGGCGATGCCGCCGAAGGTGGCGTCGCCCGCCGGCCGGCCCGTCGAGTGCCACTCCGGGCGCGCCCAGCCGGCGTACAGCGCGGCGAGCACGAGCAGCAGGAGTGCGCCGAGGGGCAGCCGGCGTACCAGGTGGCGGTCCAGGTGCCGGTCGAGCCTGTGCTCGCTGCGGCCCCGGCGGCAGACCACACCCAGCACGACGGCCGCCGTGCCGGCCAGGGCGGCCAGCAGGAGCCATCCCAGGGTGTCCAGCGTCGTGGAGCCGCCGGGGCGCCGGTCGGCGTGCGCGGCCGGGGCGGCGACGGCGGCGGCCACGGTCAGCAGGCCGGCGGCGGTGTGGGCGGCACGCAGCCGGGCCACCAGGCGGCGCCCGTACCAGAAGCCGGGGCGGCCCAGGGCGCCGCTGTCGTCGTCCTCCCCGGGTTCGGGCTCGCCCTCGCGGGAGAGGGGCTGCTGGGACTCGTAGGCGTTCCAGGTGCGGTGGGAGAGGTACCACAGCAGGCCGGTGAGCGCGGTGGGGACCAGGGCGGCGAGGGCGAGCCGGCGGCCGGGCGTGCTCCACCAGCCGCCGGCGCCCGGTGAGAGGAAGCCGAGCCAGGAGTGGCGTACGGCGCACGCGCGCGTGCCCGCGCACTGCCAGACGGCGAGGTCGAGCGCGACCTCGCAGGCGGCGGCGACGAGCAGCACGGTCAGGGTCAGACCGGTGAGCCGGACGAGCAGTCCGTACAGGCGCACCGTGCGGGGGCGGCCGTGTGCGGTGGGACGCATCCAGTGGGCGAGGTTGACGACCATGAACGGAAGCAGCAGCAGCCACAGGGCCCGGCTGCCGTTGCCGGAGGTGAGGTTGCACCAGACGTACGCCTCGGGCACCGGCCGGCCGCCGCCGTGGGTCCGGTCCGGCCGGGCCTCGGCGTCGACGTCGGTGGCGCGCCGGTAGACGGCGGCCGTGTCGTCGCCGGTGATCCGCACGGTGCGCGGGTCGTCCAGCATCTTCTCGGGTGTGGTGCCGCCGACTCCGTGGACCAGGAGTTCCAGGGCGGCTCCGGCCCGCGCGGGCGGCGCGGGCGCGTCCGGCGCGCGGTCCGTGCCGGGCGGCACGTCCGGGTGGGGCGCCGCTGGGTCGAGCTGTGCGCGTTCCACTGTTCGCACTTCCCCCGTGATGCCGCATCGTCGCCTGTGTCCGTGCGGACTCCAGGATCGCCGCCGCCGGCGTGCCCGCACACCCCCTGTAACGGAATCTCCACGATCCGGGTGACGCCTGCGGGGCGGGCCGCGGCAGGGCTGCGCGCGGCACGACGGGTGCGGGTCCCGGCACGTGCGCGTCCAGGCAGGCGATGGCGCGACGGTGGGCGACCCGTGAAAGGATGGGACGGCCGCGCACCCGCGGTACGGCGAACCTCCTCGTCGGGGTGGGTACGCCGGGCGTGTCGGACGGTGTGAGGCGAAAGGAACCGGAGCCCACGTGAGTGAGAATCAGAACCTCCTCGCGGAGCAGCGGCGCGCCCTGATCCTGGACGAGGTCCGCCGCCGTGGCGGTGTCCGGGTCAACGAGCTGACCCGGAAGCTCGGCGTGTCGGACATGACGATCCGCCGCGACCTGGACGCGCTGGCCCGCCAGGGTGTGCTGGAGAAGGTGCACGGCGGCGCGGTTCCGGTGGTGGAGGCCAGCACGCACGAGCCGGGCTTCGAGGCCAAGTCGGGTCTGGAGCTCACGGCCAAGGAGGACATCGCGCGGGCGGCGGCGCGGCTGGTCGCACCGGGCACGGCGATCGCCCTGTCGGGCGGTACGACGACGTACGCGCTGGCCCATCATCTGGTGGACGTGCCGGACCTGACGGTGGTCACCAACTCGGTGCGGGTGGCGGACGTCTTCCACACCGCGCAGCGCGCCTCGGGCCAGCGGCAGGGCGCGGCGACGGTGGTGCTGACCGGCGGGGTGCGCACCCCGTCCGACTCGCTGGTGGGGCCGGTGGCCGACCAGGCGATCGCCGCGCTCCACTTCGACATGCTGTTCCTCGGCGTGCACGGGATATCGGCCGAGGCCGGTCTGTCGACGCCGAACCTCGCGGAGGCCGAGACCAACCGGCGGCTGGTGCAGTCCGCGCGGCGGGTCGTGGTGGTCGCCGACCACACCAAGTGGGGTGTGGTGGGCCTGAGTTCCTTCGCCACGCTGGAGCGGATCGACACGCTGGTGACGGATGCCGGGCTCCCGGCCGAGGCGCGCGCGGAGATCTCGGAGCACCTGCGGCTGGTGGTGGCGGGCGAGCCGGGGGACGGGGAAGACGTCTGAGGGCCTGCGGGAGACCGCTGACGGGCCCGCGGGAGACGGCTGAGAGGGCATCAGCTACGGTGGCGGCGGTGCTCGTGCCACCGCCTTGTCGCCGTGCGTGAAGGGGGCCCTGTCCATGGCTCACCGTCTGCGTCCCGTGGAGAGCGGCTTCGTGGAGACCGCGCCGGTACGGCTGGTCTTCGCACGGGAGGTCGCCGCCTCCCCCGAGCGGGTCTTCTCCGCGCTCGCCGAGGACGTGCCGGGCTGGGCGCAGTGGTTCCCGGCGGTGACCTCCGCGCGGCCACTCGGGGACGGCGCCAAGCGGGACATCCGGCTCTGGGGCGGGACACGGTTCGAGGAGGCGGTCCTCGTCGCCCGGTCCCCCGAGGTGTACGCCTACCGCGTCGACGTCACCAACGCGCCGGGCGCCCGTGCGCTGGTCGAGGAGTGGCGGCTGGCTCCGGCCGGGACGGGCACGCGGGTGCGGTGGACCGTCGCCGCCGACGGTACGGCGGTCTTCCGGCTCGCCGTCTCTCTGGGCCGGGTGGGATTCGGGCGTGCCTTCCGGGGTGCCGTGACCGCCCTGGACCGGCGCCTGTCCGGGCGCTGACCGGCCCGGGACACACCGGCCGTCCGGCTCAGCGGGGCCACTCCCCCGTGGCGAGGAAGGTGCCGATCGCGGCCGTGTACGGGGCGCTGTCCAGGCCCTGTTCGGCCAGCCATGTGTCCGAGTAGTACTTGTCGAGGTAGCGGTCGCCCGGGTCGCACAGCAGGGTGACCACGCTGCCCTGGCGTCCCTCGGCCAGCATCTCGGCGACGATCTTCAGGGCGCTCCACAGTCCGGTGCCGGTCGAGCCGCCCGCCTTGCGGCCGATGGCCCCTTCCAGTGCCCGTACGGCGGCGACGGCGGCCGCGTCGGGCACCTTCATCATCCGGTCGATGGCGCCGGGCACGAAGCTCGGTTCCATCCGCGGCCGGCCGATGCCCTCGATGCGCGAGCCGCAGTCGCAGGTGACGTCCGGATCGCCGGTCGCCCAGCCCTCGAAGAAGCAGGAGTTGTCCGGGTCGGCGACACAGATGCGGGTGTCGTACTGCATGTAGTGGACGTAGCGCGCGATGGTCGCGGAGGTGCCGCCGGTGCCGGCGGTGGCGACGATCCACGCGGGCTCCGGGAAACGCTCCAACTCCAGTTGGCGGAAGATGGATTCGGCGATGTTGTTGTTGCCGCGCCAGTCCGTGGCCCGCTCGGCGTAGGTGAACTGGTCCATGTAGTGGCCGCCGGTCTCCACTGCGAGCCGGGCGGAGGCCTCGTACATGGTGCGCGGGTCGTCCACGAAGTGGCACCGCCCGCCGTGGAACTCGATCAGACGGCACTTCTCGGCGCTCGTCGTGCGGGGCATCACCGCGATGAAGGGCACGCCGATCAGCTTCGCGAAGTACGCCTCGGAGACGGCCGTCGAGCCGCTGGAGGCCTCGATCACCGGGCGGCCGGGCCGGATCCAGCCGTTGCACAGGCCGTAGAGGAACAAGGAGCGGGCCAGGCGGTGCTTGAGGCTGCCGGTCGGGTGCGTCGACTCGTCCTTCAGATACAGGTCGATGCCCCAGTCCTCGGGCAGCGGGAAGCGCAGCAGGTGGGTGTCGGCCGACCGGTTGGCGTCCGCCTGGACCTTGCGGACGGCCTCTTTGAGCCAGTCCCGGTAGCCGCTGTCGCTGCGGTCGAGGTCCAGTGTTTCACCGGTCCGGCGCTGCTCGATGGTGCTCACGGCGGGACTCCTCACTCTGGGCGCCGACGGCGTGTCGCGCGGCCGGACGCCACCGATGATAGACACCTTCCGCACGCTTCTCACCTGCATAAACGCCACTTTGGGCGGATCAAAGTCGGGCCTGGGGAACGGCTCGCCAGGGGCGCGTCACCGGCGCACGGCGCGCATCGGTGGGGGCGCATTCGCGCGAATGCTCCGGGCGCCGGCCGGGAAGGGGCCGCGTGCACTGGTGCCGCGTGCCGAAGGGGGGCAGACTCCACCGCGCGGGACGAAGAGCCCGACGGGACGCCCACGGGATCCCGGACGGACCACGTCGGCTCGGGACGGTGCGGAGCCAGGAGCCGGCGGCACGCACGAGGGGGCGGCAGCGATGGCGGAACCGGAGTTCACGGCCACGGGCGTGCGGATCGCCCGACGGCTGCGCTCGATCACCCGGGCCGGGCGGATCCGGATCAGCGACGGCAGGCTGGAGTTGCTCACCAGCTACGGCAGCGAGATCGACAGCGCGCCGGTGCGGGCGGTGCGCGCGTCCAGGCCCTGGCTGGGCCCCGCCGACCGGGCGCTCGCCGACCTCAACGGCAACCGCTACTCGCTGACCCTGGGCGCGGCGGACCCCGCTCCGGGCGAGGCGGGACCGCCGGCGGCACGCCGGTTCGTCGAGGCCGTCCGCAGGGCGGCGGGACGCGGCGGCTGACGCCGGTCGCGAAGGTGGCTCGAAGTTGCGGTGCCGAACCCCTTGCGTCACGCTGGTCTCACGTCACTCTGGGTTTACCGGCGATAACGCTGCGAACCAGCCCGCCGGCCACGACAGCAGGCGGCAGTGTCACGCAGGCGTCCTGCTGCATCCGAAACGTCGTGTTCTTCCGGACCTCAACGTCGGGGAGTCGCAGCCGTGATCAGTCACCCAAGCAGGCACTGCACGGTGGAGCTCCAAGCCCTGCCGTCGCGGATCGGCCAGGTCCGCAGAATCGTATCGGCGCACTTGCGCTACTGGCATCTTGACCCTCTGATCGACCGGGCGGCGCTCGGTGTGACGGAGTTGCTGACCAACGTCCACCAGCACGCCCGGCCCGACAAGTTGTGCACGGTCGAGCTCGAGCTGCTGCTCGACCGGCTCACGGTCTCCGTGCGCGACCACGATCCGCGTCTTCCCGTGGTGGAGGACCTGGGCGAGATCGCGCCGCTGGCCACCGAAGGCCGCGGGCTGGCGATGGTGGCCGCGATGAGCGAGAGCTGGGGCGCACGCCCGGACGGCGAGCAGGGCAAGGTGGTCTGGTTCACCCTGCCGACCTCCGGCGGCCCGGTCGGCGTGCCGACACGCGTCCCGCGGTTGGCGACCCCGGACCAGCCCGTGCGTCGTTTCACGGCGCCCGAGCCCGCGCTCGACGGCGCCAGGCCGCCCGCCCACGCTCCCGCCCGGTCCGCCGTTCCCGGCTGACCGGGCGGTGACCGACGCGCCCTACGGCGACCGGCAGCACCGCGTACGCGACGGTACGCGGCGCCGCCGATCGCCACGGGCGGCGTGTCGGCGCGTCAGCGCATCGGCGCATCGGCGCGTCGGCGGGCGACCGTGCCCGCCGCACCAGACCGCCGACCGGACGCGCTCGCCATGCCGCCCCGCCGGCCATGGCACGCCTCCCGTGCCCGGGCGGGCTGCGTGCGGGATAGTACGCATATGGTGCGCCCGCCCGCCCGTTCACGTCCGCCCGCCCGTTCACGTCCGACATGCCTGCCGGGTCGGCTCGGCGTGTCACCGGGTGGCGTCTCTTCACCCGGTCGGCGGCCTCGTCACAGCGGTGACGAGGCCGCCGGCTCTTCCGCCGCCCGCGCTCACGGACAGCCGTTCGGCCGCGGTCGGGACAGCTCACCGACCGTGACCGACCGGCTCGCGGTGCCGTGTCAGCGCCGGTGCGGCGGTCATTCCGTCGCGATGGCCCGCAGGACGTCCAGGCGGGCCGCGCGCCGGGCCGGGCGCAGACCGGCCAGGGCGCCGGCCGTGATGCCCACGAGGGCCACCACCGCGAGCCGCGCCGGCGGCAGGGAGAAGGCGAACGCCGTGTCGCTCGCGCCGTCGGACGCCTTCACCAGTACCCAGCCGAGGAAGGCGCCCAGGGCGAGCCCGCCGGCCGTGCCGAAGGCGGCCACCAGCACCGACTCCCAGCGGACCATGGCCCGCACCTGGGAGCGGGTCTGACCGACGGCCCGCAACAGGCCGAGTTCCCGGGTGCGTTCGTGGATCGCCAGCGTCAGCGTGTTGGCGATGCCGAGCAGCGCGATGAGGACCGCGAGGGCGAGCAGGGCGTAGACGAGGGTGAGCATCATGTCGATGCCGCCCGCCGAGGACTGCGCGTACTCGCCGCGGGTCTGCACCTGCGGGTTGCCGTACCGGGCGGCGACTTTCTCTATGGCGGCCTTGCCCGTGTCCGCGCTCACCCCCGGCTTGAGGGAGACGGCGACGAGCGTGTCGGAGTCCTGGGTGCGGTGCGGGGCCCAGGCCTGGCGGGTGATGACGTAGTCACCGGCGAGTTCGGACCGGCCGTAGACCGCGCGGACCGTGAAGGTCTCCGTCCTGCCGTCGGTGAAGGTGAGCCGCGCCTTGTCGCCGGTCGTCAGGCCCTGCTTGTCGGCCTCGTTCCGGGTCAGGGCGAGTCCGTCGGCGCCCAGGTCGCCCAGGGAGCCCTGGACCGTGCCCAGGTCGAAGGTGCGGGCGAGCGCGGCGGGGTCGGTGACGGTCAGGGACCGTCCCTTGCCGTCCACCTCGGCGACGCCCCGGCCCAGTCCGACGGCCGTGTCCACCTCGGGCAGTCGCTGGATCGCCCCCGCGAGCCGGGGGCTCAGCCCGCTGCCGCCGGCGCCGAAGGACGGCGTGCTCACGGCGAGGTCGCCCGCGAAGGAACGGGAGACCGTCTGGTCCATGGTGGCCTTGAGCGAGGCGCCGAAGACCGTGAACAGTGACACGACGGCGACCCCGATCATCAGCGCGCTCGCGGTCGCGGCGGTGCGCTTCGGGCTGCGCAGGGCGTTGCGCCGGGCGAGGGCGCCGGTGACGCCGCGCAGCCGGTCGAGCGGCCCGCCGAGCAGCCGTACGACGGTGGTGGAGGCGACCGGGCCGAGGACGACGAAGGCGACGAGGGCGAGCACGGCGCCGAGGCCGGCCAGCCAGACGGACGGGGAGACCAGGACGCCCGTCAGGGTGGCCGCGATCGCCAGTGCGGCGAGACCGGTGCCGGCGATCGCGCGCGTGCGGGAGGCGCCGGAGGAGTCGACGGCCGTCTCGCGCAGCGCGGCCAGCGGCGCGGTGCGGCCCGCCCGCACGGCGGGCGCGAGCGCCGACGCCAGGCAGACGACCACGCCGACCAGCGGCGGCAGCACCATCGACAGCGGCTTGACGACCAGGTCGGCGTCCGGGAAGGGGAACCCGATCGCCGGGAACAGCGCCTGCAGCCCGGCGGCGATCCCGATGCCGCCCGCCAGCCCGGCGGCGGACGCGGTGAGCGCGACGGCGCTCGCCTCGGCGAGGGCGGAGGCGGTCACCTGGCGGCGGGATGCGCCGAGGGCGCGCAGCAGCGCGTTCTCGCGGGCGCGCTGGGTGACGACGATCGCGAAGGTGTTGTGGATGGAGAAGGTCGCCACCAGCAGGGCGACGCCGGAGAAGACCAGCAGGAAGGTGGTGAAGATGGTCAGGAACTGGCTGGAGATCATGTCGGTGTTCTCCTGCGCGGACTCCTGACCGGTGATGGCCTCGACTCCCTTGGGCAGGACGGGAGTCAGCCGGTGGACGAGTTCCGCCTGGCTCACGCCGGACGCGGCCCGCACCTGGATGCTCGCCGCCTCGCCGGGCGGGGCGGTCAGGTACTTCTCCGCGTCCGCCTGGGTCATGCCGGTGAAGGTGACCTGCGCCATCCCGTCCTCGCCGCCGAAGGTGGCGAGGCCCACGATCGTCACCCGGACGGGATCCGGGGTGCGCAGGGTGGTGGTGTCGCCGATCCGCAGGCCGCCCTTCTTCGCGGTGCCGCGGTTGACGACGACCTCGCCGGTCTTCGCGGGGGCGCGGCCCTCGGCGAGCTGATACGGGTTGAGCGTGGGGTCGGTGATCCAGTTGCCGGCGACGGTGGGCGGGCCCTGGCCGCCGATGGGCTTGCCGTTCCTGCCCACGAGCTGGCCCGCGCCCTGGATGTCCGGGGCGGCGGCCGCGACGCCGGGGACCCGCTCGAGGGTCTTCACCAGCGAGGTGTGCACCGGCTGCCGTACGCCCTGGCTCTCGCCGGGTGTGGTGATGGTGTCGGCGCTGCGCACGACGGCGTCCGTGCCGCCGGTCGCCTTGCCGAACATCGAGTCGAAACCGGAGCGCAGCGTGTCCCCCATGACGAGCGTCCCGGCCAGGAAGGAGACGCCGAGGAACACCGCGAGGAAGGTGCCGGCGAAGCGCCGCCTGTGGGCCCGCAGCGAGGAGAGGCTGAGCCGGACGGAGGTGTTCATGTCCTCACCTCGAAGGCCTTCATGCGGTCCAGGACCTTGTCGGCGGTGGGGGACTCCATGCGGTCGACCAGGCGTCCGTCGGCGAGGAAGAGGACCTCGTCGGCGTGGGCGGCGGCGACCGGGTCGTGGGTGACCATGACGACCGTGCGGTCCATCTGCCGTACGGCGCGGCCGAGCAGGCCCAGCACCTCCTGGCCGGAGCGGGAGTCGAGGTTGCCGGTGGGCTCGTCGGCGAAGACCACGTCGGGGCGCCCGGCGAACGCCCGGGCCACGGCGACGCGTTGCTGCTGTCCGCCGGAGAGCTCGGCGGGCCGGTGGCGCAGACGGTCGCGCAGTCCGACGACGTCGACGAGCGCGTCGATCCACTCCGCGTCGCCCCTGGCGCCCGCCAGGTCCAGCGGCAACGTGATGTTCTCCGCCACGGTCAGCGTCGGCACCAGGTTGAACTGCTGGAAGACGAAGCCGATGCGGTCGCGGCGCAGCAGGGTGAGGCGGCGGTCGTCGAGGGCGCTCAGTTCGGTGTCCCCGATGTGGGCGGTGCCGGAGGTGAGCGTGTCGAGCCCGGCCGCGCAGTGCATCAGGGTGGACTTGCCGGAGCCGGAGGGCCCCATGATCGCGGTGAAGCGTCCGGCGGCGAAGCCGACGGTCACCCCGTCCAGGGCCCGTACGGTGGTGTCGCCCGCGCCGTAGACCTTGACGGCGTCGGTGACCCGGGCGGCCGTGCGGGCGGCCGGTCCCGGTGTGGAGGATCCGGTGGCGGCGGCGGTCGTGGCGGTCACAGGGCACCGTCCTTGCCCGGACGGCCGAACTGCTCCTCCAGCACCGACATACGGCGCCAGTACTCGTCCTCGTCGATCTCGCCCGAGGCGAAGCGGCGGCCGAGGACGGCGAGCGGGGAGTCGCCGGCGGGGCGGCCGTCGACGCCGCGCCAGGGGCCGGCGGCCACGCCGCGCCACGGGCCGCCGCGACCGCGCCACGCCGTGCGGCGCAGGACTGTGACCACGCCGACGACCACGGCCGCCCAGATCAGCGGGAAGAAGAGGATCCACGGCCCGGGATGGCCGTTCCAGTCCGCCAGTGTCTGCATCTCGGTTCATCTCCTCGGAAGGGTTGTCCGGTGATGTATCGAGCCTGGCTCCCGGGTGGGGTCCGGGTCGTCGTACGGCCAGCGGCAGTGCGCGTACCTCGCGGGGAGTACGGGGCCGTGCCGGGGCTGCTTCCCGAGGACGGCGACGTACTGTCGACTTCTGTACCTACTAGTATGTACAGTGGCTGTATGAGCACCCCGGAGCGACTGATCGAGTCCACCCGCGAGCTGCTGTGGGAACGCGGCTACGTGGGCACCAGCCCCAAGGCGATCCTGGAGCGCGCGGGCGCCGGGCAGGGCAGCATGTACCACCACTTCAAGGGCAAGCACGACCTGGCGCTGGCCGCGATACGGCGCACCGCCGAGGAGCTGCGCGCCACTGCGGAGGGAGTACTCGCCGGCCCGGGAACGCCGTACGAACGCATCGAGGCGTATCTGCGGCGCGAACGCGATGTGCTGCGCGGCTGCCCGGTCGGCCGGCTGACCATGGACCCGGACGTCGTCGCCAGCGCCGAACTGCGCGCACCGGTCGACGAGACGCTCGACCGGATCCGTGAGCGGCTCGCCGGGATCGTCGAGGAGGGCAAGGAGCAGGGTCAGTTCGCGCCCTGGCTCGACGGCGAGGAGATCGCGGCGACGATCCTCGCGACCGTGCAGGGCGGCTACGTCCTCGCACGCGCCTCCGGCTCCCCCGCCGCCTTCGACACCGGCGTGCGCGGACTGCTCTCCCTGCTCGCCTCGCGCTCCACGACGACCGACCGGCCCGAGACCTGACGGGGAAGGACCACCCTCACGATGCACGCGATGCAGTACGAACTGACCCTGCCCGCCGACTACGACATGGGGGTGATCCGGGGCCGCGTGGCCCGGATCGGGCACCTGCTCGACGACTGGGAGGGGCTCGGTCTCAAGGCGTATCTGATGCGCGAGCGGGGGGTCGACGGCTCGCCGGTCAACCAGTACGGCCCGTTCTACCTGTGGAACACCGTGGAGGGCATGAACACCTTCCTGTGGGGAGGCGCCTTCCAGGGGCTGGCCAGTGACTTCGGGCGGCCCGTGGTGCGGCAGTGGACCGGCCTGGTCCACGAGGAGGGCGCCGCCGCGGACGCGTCCGCCGCCGTCGCCGTACGGCATCGTCGCCCCGTCCCCGAGGGCGTGGTGCTCGCGGACTTCATGGCGGAGGAGGTGGACGCGACCCGGCGGCTGGCCGCCCGGGACGGTGCGGTGCTCGCGGCAGCGGCGGTGGACACCAGCCGCTGGGAGCTGGTGCGCTTCTCGCTCTGGGCGCACCGGGAGCCCGCGGCCGAGGCGGCCGTGGGCGAGGGCCCGGGTGAGGGCGAGGTGTTCCAGGTCCTGCACGTGTCCCAGCCCGGGCGGAAGACGCTGCCGCGGGGGCGCCAGTGGTGATCGCCGTCCGTACGGTTCTCGGCGATGTCGCCCCCGGGGAGCTGGGCGTGACGGACGCCCACGACCACCTGTTCTTCCACAGTCCTCAGCTGCCCGGCCGGGAACTGGCCGACGCGGCGGCGGCGCGGGCGGAACTGGACGCGTTCCGCGCGGCGGGCGGACGGAGTGTGGTGCAGTGGACGCCGTACGGGCTGGGGCGCCGGGCCGCCGACCTGCCGCTGCTCTCCCGGGCGGCCGGGGTGCACCTGGTGTGCGCGACGGGGCTGCACCAGGCGGTCCACTACGACCAGGAGGAGCTCGCCGCGCTGCGCGGCCGGCTCGCGGAGGTCTTCGTCTCCGAACTGACCACGGGGATCGGCCCGTCGGGGGTCCGGGCCGGGCTCGTCAAGGTCGCCGGCGGTTTCCACGGCCTGGACGCGCACGCCCGCTGGACGATGAGAGCGGCGGCCGAGGCCCACCACGCCACGGGCGCGCCCGTCGCGGTCCACCTGGAGCTGGGTACGGCGGCCCTCGATGTACTGGACCTGCTGTGCGGCGAGTCGGAGATGCCGCCGCACCGGGTGATCCTCGGGCACCTCAACCGCTTCCCCGACCCCGTGGTGCAGCGCGAGGCGGCGCGGAGCGGCTGCTATCTCGCCTTCGACGGCCCGTCCCGCACCCACCACGCCACCGACTGGCGCATGCCCGAAGCGGTACGGGCCCTTGCCGAGGCCGGGTTCGGCCACCGGCTGCTGCTCGGCGGCGACACGGTGGTCGCGGGCGCGCGGTCGGTCGACGGCGGCCCCGGCATGCCGTACCTGCTGCGTCGGCTCCGTCCGCGACTCGCCGCCGAGCTCGGCACGGAGCTCGTCGACCGCATCCTCACGGACAACCCGGCCGCGGCGTTCGCCACCGACTGGCGCTGAGCACGGCCCGCCCACCGCGCCGGGTCGGCCGTCCGGCCCGATCCTGCGCAACCTTGGCCCGGGCCGATCTTCCCGAGGCCGCGCCCGGCCCGAGGATGGAAGGACCCGGCCACCGACAGGAGGAAAGGCGACGACCATGGCCCTGGAGATGCGCGACCACTGCGAACGCTGCGAGACCGCCGCCCTGCCGCCGGACGCACCGGCCCGGATCTGCTCCTACGAGTGCACCTTCTGCGTGCCCTGCGCCGAAGGAATGCACCACGTCTGCCCCAACTGCGGCGGCGAACTGGTCCCCAGACCCCGCCGCACCGCGGCCACCTGAAAGGAACCCCCGCCCATGCCCCTGGTCCGTATCGACGTCCTCGGGGCCGGCGCCGGCCGGCTCGACACGCTCGGCCGCGCGGTGCACGACGCCCTGGTCGAGACGCTCGGTGTCCCGCCCGACGACCGGTTCCAGGTGCTCACCGCCCACGACGGCACCCGCGGCACCCTGCGCTACGACGACTACCTCGGCGTGCACCGCGACGAGGGCATCGTCTACGTCGCGATCACCATGCGCTCCGGCCGCACCGACGCGCAGAAGCAGGCGCTGTACCGGCGCATCGCCGAACTCGCCGAGGCCTACGCCGGGACCGAGCCCCGCAACGTGTTCGTCACCGTCACCGAGAACGGGCCCGCCGACTGGTCGCTGGGCCACGGCGTGGCGCAGTACCTCGCCGGACGGTCCGCACCGGACAGGAGGGCCTGACCGCTTCCGGGGCGGCTCAGGCCAGTGCGCCCAGCGGGTCGTCCAGGACCGGCTGCCAGGCCATCTCGGCGGCGCCGACCAGGCTGTTGTGGTCCAGGGTGCAGGGCAGGATGGGGACACCGCCGCTGCGGCCCCACAGACTGCGGTCGGCGACGACCGCGCGCAGCCGGTCCGGGTCGGCGTCGAGCAGGGTGCGGTGCAGCCCGCCGAGGATGATCCGGTCCGGGTTGAGGATGTTCACCAGGCCCGCGAGGCCCAGGCCGAGGCGGTCGATCAGGGCCTCGGTGGCCGTGCGGACGGCCGGGTCGTCGTAGTGGTGCCGGATCAGGTCGTTGGCCTGCTGCAGTAGTGACACCTCCGGTCCCGGTTCGCGGCCCGCCGCGGTGAGGAAGGCCAGCGGGTCGGCCTCCACGTCGAGGCAGCCGCGGCTGCCGCAGTGGCAGGGGCGGCCCTCCGGGTTGACGGTGAGGTGGCCGACTTCGAGGGCCAGGCCCGAACTGCCGGTGTGCAGCCGCCCGTCCAGCACCAGCGCACCGCCCACGCCCCGGTGCCCGGTGGCCACGCACAGCAGGTCGCGGGCGCCGCGCCCGGCGCCGTGCCGGTGCTCGGCGAGCGCGGCGAGGTTGACGTCGTTGGCCGCGAACGCCGGGCCCGTGATCCCGGCCGCGCGCACGCACTCGGCGAAGAGCTCCCTCACGGGCGCGCCCGGGGGCCAGGCCAGATGGAGCGGGTTCAGCGCCAGACCCTCCGGTTCGGCGACCGCGGAGGGCACGGCGAGCCCGGCGCCGACGCAGCGGCGTCCGGTGCCGCGCAGCAGCTCGGCGCCGGCCTCGACGACGGAGCCGAGCACCTTGGCCGGGTCGGCGTCCACGGTCTCGCAGCCCGGCGCGGTCGCCACGATCCGGCCGCCCAGGCCCACCAGGGCCGCGCGGAAGCCGTCGGCGTGCACCTGCGCGGCCAGGGCGACGGGCCCGTCCTCGGCGACCGCGAGCCGGTGCGAGGGCCGTCCCTGCGAGCCGGCCGCCGCGCCCGGGCGGGCGTCCACCCGGATCAGGCCGAGCGCCTCCAGCTCGGCGGCGACCGCGCCGGCCGTGGCCCGGGTCACCCCCAACTCGGCGGTGAGCACGGCCCGGGTCGGGGCGCGCCCGGTGTGCACGAGCTCCAACGCGGGCCCGAGCGCACCGCGCCCCCGGTCCAGCCGCGTCCTGGAGGTGGTCCCTTCCCCCGCCGTCCGGGGGTCCGCCTTGCCGCTCATGAGGGGGAGTCTCCCATGATCCGCGGACCGGGCCGTCTACAGGCCGCTCACGCGGAGCGTGATGTTCAGCCGGCCGGTCAGCCCCAACTCGGGCGGTGCCGTGCCCGGATGGACCCGGGGCACGCCGTGGTACGCGAGCCGGGACGGGCCGCCGAAGACGAACAGGTCGCCGCTGCGCAGCTCGACGTCCGTGTACGGCCTGGCTCGGGTCTCGGTGTTGCCGAAGCGGAACACGCATGTGTCGCCGAGGCTGAGCGAGACGACGGGCGCGCCGGACTTCTCGTCGCTGTCGCGGTGCATGCCCATGCGGGCGTCGGCGTCGTAGAAGTTGATCAGCGCGATGTCGTACGCCGCCCCGGTGGCCGGCGCCGGTCCGAGCGCGTCGGTCACCGCGCGCCGCCCCAGCTCGCCCAGCCAGTCCGGGAACGGCTTGACCGGGGCACCGTCGCCGTCGACGACCGTGCGGGCGTAGGCGTACGGGTACCAGTGCTGGCCGAGGCAGACCTGCCGGGCGGTCATGGTGCCGCCGCCGGGCGTGCGGACCGTGCGCAGACCGGCCGGCGGGCGGGCCCACTCCCGGCAGGCCGCGAGCAGCTCGCGCTGACGTGCCCCGTCCAGCCAGTCCGGTACGTGCACCGCGCCCGGCGCGATCTCCGTACGGCTCCGGGGGAACAGCTCGGCGTCCATGGGTCCCATCCTGCCGGAACGGGCCTGAGCTGGGCCTCGGCTAGCCTGGACGGACGATGAACGACGGTATGACGACCCCCTGGGGCGAGCGCGCGCTGGCCCGGTTCCCGGAGGACCCGCGTGACCGGCTGCGTGCCTGGGACGCCTCCGACGAGTATCTGCTGCGGCACCTTGCCGCGGAGGCGACCGACCTGTCCGGCACGGTCGTGGTCGTCGGGGACCGCTGGGGCGCGCTGGTGACGGCGCTGGCCGAGCACGGTCCGGTGCAGATCACCGACTCGTTCCTCGGGCAGGAGGCGACGCGCAGGAATCTCGCCCGCAACGGTGTCGAGCCAGGTGCCGTACGGCTGCTCACCACGCAGGACCCGCCGCCCGGCCGGATCGACGTGCTGCTGGTGCGCGTCCCCAAGAGCCTCGCCCTGCTGGAGGACCAGCTGCTGCGGCTGGCGCCCGCGCTGCACGAGGGGACGGTCGTCGTCGGCACCGGCATGGTGAAGGAGATCCACACCTCCACGCTCGCGCTGTTCGAGCGGATCCTGGGCCCGACGCGGACCTCGCTCGCCGAGCGCAAGGCCCGGCTGATCCTGTGCACACCGGACCCGTCCCGCGACCGGCCCGCCAACCCGTGGCCGTACAGCTACGACCTGCCCGACGGGGTCGGCGCCGTCTCCGGCCGCAGGGTCGTCAACCACGCGGGCGTCTTCTGCGCCGACCGGCTCGACATCGGCACCCGCTTCTTCCTCGAGCACCTGCCCGAGGGCCGCGGGGCCCGCCGGGTGGTGGACCTGGGCTGCGGCAACGGAGTCGTCGGCACGGCGATGGCGCTGGCGAACCCCGAGGCCGAGGTGCTGTTCACGGACGAGTCGTTCCAGGCGGTGGCCTCGGCGGAGGCGACGTACAAGGCGAACGGGGTGCCGGAGCATGCCGAGTTCCGGGTCGGGGACGGTCTGTCCGGGGTGCCGGCCGGCAGCGTGGACCTGGTGCTGAACAACCCGCCCTTCCACTCGCACCAGGCGACCACGGACGCGACGGCCTGGCGGATGTTCACCGGGGCGCGGCGCGCGCTGCGCCCCGGCGGCGAGCTGTGGGTGATCGGCAACCGGCACCTGGGCTACCACGTCAAGCTGCGCCGGGTGTTCGGCAACAGCCGGCTGGTGGCCAGTGACCCGAAGTTCGTGGTGCTGAAGGCCGTCAAGCGGTAGGCGGCGCGGGCCGTCGGGCGGTGGGAGGCGCGGCGGGTGTGCCGACCACGCCGATGAGCCGTTCCACCTCCCGTGCCATCGCCTCCCGGCCCACGCCGAGGTACTTGCGGGAGTCGACCGCCTCGGGGTGGGCGGTGAGGAAGTCGCGGATCGCGCCGGTCATGGCGAGGTTCAGGGCGGTGCCGACGTTGATCTTGGCGAGGCCGCCGGCGACGGCCGCGGTCAGTTCGCCGTCGGGCACGCCGGAGGAGCCGTGCAGGACGAGCGGCACGTCCAGCGTGCCGGCCAGGCGCTTGACGAGGTCGTGGTCGAGGGCCGCGGTGCGCTCGGTCATGGCGTGGGAGTTGCCGATGGCCACGGCCAGGGCGTCCACGCCCGAGTCGGTGACGAACGCGTGCGCCTCGCCGGGGTCGGTGCGGGCGCCGGGGGCGTGGGCGTCCAGCGGCGGCCGGCCGTCCTTGCCGCCGACCTCCCCCAGCTCCGCCTCGATCCACAGTCCCTGGGCGTGTGCCCAGGCGGCGGCAGCCCGGGTCGCGGCGAGGTTCTCCGTGTACGGCAGCCGGGAGGCGTCGTACATCACGGAGCTGAAGCCGGCGCCGGGGGCCTGGCGCAGCAGATCGTCGCTCTGCACGTGGTCGAGGTGCAGGGCGACGGGCACGGCGGCACGTTCGGCGGCGGCGACGGCGGCGCGGGCGAGCGGCAGCAGCCGCCCGCCGCGGAACTTGACCGCGTTCTCGCTGACCTGGAGGACGACCGGCGCACCGGCCGCCTCCGCGCCGGCGACGACGGCCTCGATGTGTTCCAGCGTGATGATGTTGAAGGCGACGACGGCGGAGCGCGCGGCGGCGGCGCCGCCGACCAGCTCGCCGGTGGCTGCAAGCGGCACGGCCGGTCCTTTCCGAGTGGGGTCGGGGCGTCAGGGGGTGAGGATCACCGAGCGGGTCAGGTGGCGCGGCTGGTCGGGGTCGAGGCCGCGGGCCGCGGCGACGGCGACGGCGAGCCGCTGGGCGCGGACGAGTTCGGCGAGCGGGTCGAGTCCGCCGTCCACCCACAGCCCGCCGGTGGCGCGCACCTGGTCGGCGAGGCCCTCCGGCGCCCGGCCGAGCATCCAGGTCGCCGTGCCCTGCGTGGTGATGCTGATGGGGCCGTGCCGGTACTCCATCGCCGGGTAGGCCTCGGTCCACGAGAGTGAGGCCTCGCGCATCTTCAGGCCGGCCTCGTTGGCGAGGCCCACGGTCCAGCCTCGGCCCAGGAAGGTGAACTGCGTGCAGTCGACGAGCCCTTCGGGCAGGAGCTGGGACAGCGCGGTGCGGGCGTCGGCCACGACCGCGTCGGTGTGCAGGCCGAGGTGGGCCCGGAGCAGGGTGAGCGCGGTGGTCGCGAACCGGGTCTGCACCACGGAGCGTTCGTCCGCGTAGTCGAGGACGACGACGTCGTCGGCGGCCGACATGACCGGGGTGCCGGGGTCCGCGGTGACGGCCGTCGTACGTGTGCGGCCCTTCAACCGGTCCAGCACATCGAGCACTTCGGTGGTGGTGCCGGAGCGGGTGAGGGCCAGGACCCGGTCGTAGGAGCGCCCGTGCGGGAACTCGGAGGCGGCGAAGGCGTCGGTCTCGCCCTGCCCGGCGCCCTCGCGCAGCGCGGCGGCGGCCTGCGCCATGAAGTACGACGTACCGCAGCCGACGATCGCCACCCGCTCCCCCGGCGCCGGCAGCGCCCCGCCGTGTCCGGCGGCGTCGGCCGCGACACGGGTCCAGCACTCCGGCTGGCTGGTCAGCTCGTCCTCGACATGGCTCATGGCCACACCCTCCCGGGGCGATGATTGATTGTTCTTGCAAGATAACCGTGATTTTCGAGCAGAATCAAGCATTTGGCCCCGAGTCGGGTGCGCTAGGGTCACGGAGGGTCGAGGAACGGAGGCCGCGGATGTCGCGCGATGCCCGGTGGAAGTCGCTGCTGGAGCTGCTCGTCGAGCGCGGCCGGCTGGAGGTCGAGGAGGCGGCGGCCGAGCTGGGGGTGTCCGCCGCGACGATCCGGCGCGACTTCGACCAGCTCGCCGAGCAGCAGATGCTGGTCCGCACCCGGGGTGGCGCGGTCGTGCACGGCGTCTCCTACGAACTGCCCCTGCGCTACAAGACGGCCCGCCGCGCCTCCGAGAAGCAGCGGATCGCCAAGGCCGTGGCGGACCTGGTCGCACCCGGCGAGGCGGTGGGCCTGACCGGCGGCACGACGACGACGGAGGTGGCCCGCGCGCTGGCCGTGCGCGGCGACCTGGCCTCCGGCTCCCCGGCCCTGACGGTGGTGACGAACGCGCTCAACATCGCCAACGAGCTCGCCGTACGGCCCCAGTTCAAGATCGTGGTGACCGGTGGGGTCGCGCGCCCGCAGTCGTACGAGCTCATCGGCCCGCTGGCGGACGGGGTGCTCGGCCAGATCACGATCGACGTGGCGGTCCTCGGCGTGGTCGCCTTCGACGTCACCCACGGCGCGGCGGCCAACGACGAGGCGGAGGCGGCCATCAACCGGCTGCTGTGCGAACGCGCCGCACGCGTGGTCGTCGCCGCGGACTCCAGCAAGCTGGGCGGGCGAGCCTTCGCGCGCATCTGCCCGGCCGAGTCGGTGGACACCCTGGTCACGGACTCGGCGGCAGGGAAGGAGACGGTGCGCCGGTTCGAGGAGGCGGGCATCCGGGTCCTCACCGTCTGAGGACGCCCCTGCTGGTGAGGGCACGGCGTCAGGTGCGCAGGAAGCCCACACCGCGGCCGTCGTTGCAGCCGGAGGGCACCGCACGGTCCTCGGCGGGACCGCTCTGGTGGGCCTTGAGCGCCACGCTCGTCAGCGACAGGAGGAGATCGACGTCGGCCGACGCGTCCAGGCGGATCGTCACCCAGGACGAGCCCGGTACGACGCGGATGGCGGCGAAGCGCTTCAGGTCGCCCGCGAGACGGCGTATGGCCCGGTCGGTGAGGTGGAGATCGACGTCCCGGCCGGAGTGGAAGTGGGCGATCTCCCCGTGCGCCGAGCTGAGCGCCTGCCCGGTGCCGCAGCTCGGGGCCGCTTCCATCAGGTCGGGCCAGGTGGCCAGTTGGGCGAGGGCACGCGCCGCGAGCGTCATGGTCCCATCATGGCGCGCTCACCGCACGGCAACCGATGCGTGAGCGAGCCTTAACCGATCCGTGTCCAAAAGCGACGGCGTGCCGTCCGATCCACTCCGGCCCTTCCGGCTCCTGGTCTCCGGTGACCCGCATTTCCGGCGGCACCAGGAGCCTCTGATCGCTTCTGGGGGCACACTTGGATTAAGGGCCGTAGGTGGGCACGAGGGGGTGTCGAAGGTGACACGTCGTGCGGGAGTCTGGCTGTGGCGGTGGCGGCGCAGTCCACTCAGGCGGACCAGTGATGTCGTGGAGGCGTGGATCCTTCTCGTCGCCTGGGCCCTCGCCCTGGCGGGCGGACTGCTGGCGGGGGTGCTGACGGCGAGCGCCATGCAGCAGAGCGCGCAACGGGTGCGCGAGCAGAGCCGGCCCGTGTCGGCCGTCCTCACCCACGAGGCGGCGCAGGGTTCCGCCCGGCCGACGAGCAGCGCCCTGGCGTGGGGGACGGTGCGCTGGAGCGAACCGGACGGCTCGACGCACACGGACCGGGCCAGGGTCCCGGCCTCCGCGACGCCCGGCTCCCATGTCACGGTGTGGACGAACGGGCACGGCACGCTGACGTCGCCGCCCGCCTCCACGGCCGACACCGCCTTCCAGTCCGGGCTGGGCGGGCTGTGGGCGGGCGCCGCCACGGCCGGCCTCGTCATCGGCGGCGCCAAGTTGATCCAGAGCCGGCTCGACCGCCGCCGCTTCGACCAGTGGGCCGAGGAGTGGGCCCGGGTGGACACCTGGTGGGGCCGCAAGACGGGCTGACGGCCCCGGCAGAGCCGCCTTCAGCACGGCCGACGCCCGTCGGTCGCGGTGCCCCGCACGAAGATCCGCGTCACAGCGCTGTCCACGCCCGTCGGCGCCTGCGGCCCGCGCGCAGATCCGCGTCACAGCACCGTGCACACCCGGCGGCGCCATGCCCCACGCCCGCTGCCCCGACGGGCCGGCCGCAGCCTCACGCAACTCACCCCTTGTCCCCGGCCCGTCCCGTACCTAGCCTGACTTTGTGCCGCTTCTAAACAAAGTCCGTCCGCACAACGCCGTGCCGGACAACGCCCTCACACGACTCCGCGCCGCCCTGACCGCCTTCTTCGCCCTGGACGGCTTCGTCTTCGCCGGCTGGGTGGTCCGCATCCCGGCCGTCAAGCACCAGACCCACGCCTCCACCGGGGCGCTCGGTCTCGCCCTTCTCGGGGTGTCCGCCGGGGCCGTCGTCACCATGACCCTCACCGGCCGCCTGTGCCGCCGGTACGGCAGCCATCCGGTCACCGTCGTCTGCGCCGTCCTTCTCTCCCTCAGCGTCGCTCTGCCCCCGCTCACCCACTCCGCCTGGGCGCTGGGCGCGGTCCTGCTGGTCTTCGGTGCCGCGTACGGCGGCATCAACGTCGCCTTCAACAGCGCGGCCGTCGACCTGGTGGCCGCGCTGCGGCGGCCGATCATGCCGAGCTTCCACGCGGCCTTCAGCCTCGGCGGCATGGTGGGAGCCGGAGTCGGCGGATTCGTGGCCGGGCACCTGACCCCCACCCGCCATCTGCTGTGCCTGACGGTGATCGGCCTGCTCGTCACCGCCGTCGCCGGGCGCACGCTCCTGCGGCAGCCGCCGCCGCGACCGGCCGAGCGGGCGCAGGACCGGTCGGAGCCGCCGCATCCGCGGCGCCTGGACGGCCGTACCCGCGGTGTCGTCGTCGTCCTGGGCCTCATCGCGCTGTGCACGGCCTACGGCGAAGGGGCCATGGCCGACTGGGGCGCGCTCCACTTCCAGCAGGACCTGGGCGCCTCGCCGGGTGTCGCGGCGGCCGGCTACTCCTGTTTCGCCCTGGCGATGACGGTCGGGCGGCTGACCGGCAGCACCCTCCTCCAGCGGCTGGGCCGCACCCGCACGATCGTGGCCGGGGGTTCCACCGCCGCGGCCGGCATGCTGCTCGGCTGTCTCGCGCCGTCGGTGTGGGCGGCACTGCTCGGCTTCGCCGTCACGGGGGTCGGGCTCGCCAACCTCTTCCCGGTCGCCGTGGAACGCGCCGGCGCCCTGGCCGGTCCGAGCGGTGTCGCGGTCGCCTCCACACTCGGCTACGGCGGCATGCTCGTCGGCCCCCCGGCCATCGGATTCATGGCCGACTGGCTCTCCCTGCCGGCCGCGCTCACCAGCGTCGCCGTCCTGGCCGCGGTCGCCGCGGCGGTCGGATTCACCACCAGGCGGTCGACCGGCGGGTGACCGACGACGGCCCCCGCTCGCCCGCACGCGCCGCTCCGGTGCCGTACGGCGTGTCCCACCCGGCAGTCTCTGCGCTCACCGGCGCGATCCGTCCGGCAGACTTCCCCCATGAAGACTGCCGAGTTCCTTCAGGCGCTGGATCGGGAGGGCCGTCTGCTGGCCGCCGCGGCCGAGGAGGCGGGGACCGACGCCGTCGTGCCGACGTGTCCGGGCTGGCGGGTACGGGACCTGCTGGGGCACACGGGCGCGGTGCACGAGTGGGCCGCCGCCTTCGTCGCCGACGGGCACACGTCACCGCGCCCCATCGGGGACCCGCCCGAGCTCGACGGCACCGAGCTGGTGGCCTGGTACCGGGACAGCCACCGGCGACTCGTGGACATCCTGGCCGGGGCGCCGGCCGACGTGGAGTGCTGGACGTTCCACCCCGCGCCCCAGGAGCCACCGTCGCCCCTGGCCTTCTGGACCCGGCGGCAGGCGCACGAGACGGCCGTCCACCGCTACGACGCGGAGCAGGCGCGCGGCGCCGCGCCGACCACGATCGAGGGCGAGTTCGCCGTCGACGGCATCGACGAGCTGCTGCGCGGCTTCCACGCCCGCTCCAGGAGCCGGGTCCGCACCCCCGAGCCGCGCGTGCTCCGGGTGCGCGCCACGGGCACGACTGACGGCGCGGACACGGCCGGCAGCGCGGACGCGGTGTGGACCGTACGGCTCTCGGACGGTCCACCGGTCACGGTCCGGGACGCCTCCGCGGCGCCCGACGCCGAACTCTCCGGTCCGGCCGACCTGCTGTACCTGGCGCTGTGGAACCGGGTCCCGGTGCCGCACGTGACGGGCGACGGTTCGCTCGTCGCGCTGTGGCGGGAGACCTCGGCGATCGGCTGAGTCCGGGCCGGACGACGGTCCGGGACCGAGCCCGGTCCGGGTTCCGAGCCCGGTCCGGGTTCCGAGTCCGGTCCGGCGGGCGTGCGGCTCGCAGCGGGCGTGCGGCTGCCTCAGCCCAGCCAGCCGGGCCTGACCAGCCCCGACTCGTAGGCCAGGACGACCAGTTGGGCCCGGTCACGGGCGCCGAGCTTCACCATGGTGCGGCTGACGTGGGTCTTCGCGGTGAGCGGGCTGACCACCAGACGGCGGGCGATCTCCTCGTTGGACAGGCCGATACCGACCAGGGTCATGACCTCGCGTTCGCGCTCGGTGAGCCGGGCGAGGGCGTCGGCGGTGGCGGGCTCCTTGGAGCGGGCCGCGAACTCGGCGATCAGCCGCCGGGTGACTCCGGGGGACAGCAGGGCGTCGCCGCCGACCACCGCCCGTACCGCGCGCAGAAGTTCATCGGGTTCGGTGTCCTTGACCAGGAAGCCGGAGGCGCCCGAGCGGATCGCCTCGAAGACGTACTCGTCGAGTTCGAAGGTGGTGAGCATGACCACCTTGACGTCCTTCAGGCCGGGGTCCTCGGTGATGCGGCGGGTCGCGGCCAGGCCGTCCAGCGCCGGCATGCGGATGTCCATCAGCACCACGTCGGGGCGCAGTTCGCGCACCATGCGCAGGGCCTCCTCGCCGTCGGCGGCCTCCCCGGCGACCTCGATGTCCGGCTGCGCGTCGAGCAGTGCCCTGAAGCCGGCCCGCACCAGTGACTGGTCGTCGGCGAGAGTCACGCGGATCACCGGTCCTCCTCCTTGATCGTCAGCGGCAGCTCGGCGAGCACCCGCCAGCCGCCGTCGGGGCGCGGGCCCGCGTCGATGGTGCCACCGAGCGCGGCGGCCCGCTCACGCATCCCGGCCAGGCCGTTGCCGCTGCCGCCCGCGTCCGCGCCGGTCGCCGGGCCGTCGTCGTCGATGCGCAGCCTCAGCGTGTCGCCGTCGTGGTCGAGGCGCACGCGCGCGTTCCGGGAGCCCGAGTGCCGTACGACGTTGGTGAGGGCCTCCTGCACGATGCGGAAGGCGGCGAGGTCGGTGCCGGGCGGCAGCCGGGGTGGGGAGCCCTCCACCTCGACAGTGAGGCCGGCTCTCGCCGCCTGGTCCACGAGTTCGGGCAGCCGGCCCAGGCCGGGCGCCGGGGCGCGCGGGGCGGCGCCGGGGGCGCGCAGGGTGTCGAGCACCTGGCGCACCTCCCCCAGTGCCTCCTTGCTGGCGGCCTTGATGGTGGTCAGCGCGGTGCGCGCCTGCTCCGGGTCGGTGTCCAGGAGCGCGAGGCCGACGCCCGCCTGCACGTTGATGACGGAGATGCTGTGGGCGAGGACGTCGTGGAGTTCGCGGGCGATGCGCAGCCGTTCGGCGTCGGCGCGCCGCCGGGCCGCCTGGGCTCGCTCGGCGCGTTCCTTGGCCCACTGCTCGCGGCGGACCCGGCCCAGCTCGGAGACGGCGACGACGGCCACCACCCAGGTGGCGATGACGAGTTGCTGCCCCCAGGAGGAGGCGGTGTCGCCGGGCGGCGGCAGCCACCGGTAGAGCCAGAGCGCGATGAGCGCGTGCCCGGCCCACAGCAGGCCCACGGACGCCCAGGCGGCCCTGCGGTGCCCGGCGACGACGGCGCTGAAGCAGCTCACGGCGACGGCCAGGAACACCGGGCCGTACGGATATCCGGCGGCGAAGTAGGCCAGCGTGGCCACGGCCGTGCCGTACGCGACGAACACCGGGTGCCGCTTGCGCCACAGCAGCAGCCCGCAGGCCACGCCCAGCAGCGTGTACGCGTAGGGGTCGAGCGCCTCCCGGTTGCCGTGCTGGTTGTGGGCCGAGAAATGGGAGCCGATGAGCACGAAGGCGGTGAACAGCGCGGTGGAGACGACGGGCCAGTGGGCGCCCGGCGTCTCCTCCTCGTCGGTGCGGGACCACCACGGGGGCCCGTGCCGCCACCAGTGCGGCGGACCGCCCGGGCGCAGGCGCTGCTCTTCCATGACCGCCACGCTAGACGCCCCTCGCCGCCCGCGCGTCACTCCGGCGAGGTGATCACTCGTACTCCCCGGGAAGTACGGCCGCCGACGTGCCGCAGCGGCCGGACAGGGAGGTCAGAACCTCAGGCCCACCTCGTGGGCGAGCCGGACGGCCGCGTGCCGGAAGAACGGCGCGCGGTCCTCCACCACCCGGTGGAACTGGCCGAACACCTCGAAGCCGACCAGCCCGAACAGCTGCGCCCAGGCGGCGATGAGGGCGGCGACCACCGCGGGGGGCAGGTCGGGCGCGAGGTCGGCTCTCATCCGCTCGGCCTCCTCGCGCAGGTCGGCGGGGACCGAGGGCGCGGTCAGCGCAGCCCGTTCGTGGGCGTCGCGGGTGATGCCGATGAAGAGGAGGCCGACGCGGGCCGCCGACGGGACGGTCGTCTCCGGCGCGGTGTAGCCGGGCACGGGCGAGCCGTAGATGAGGGCGTACTCGTGCGGGTGGGCGAGGGCCCAGCCGCGCACCGCCTCGCACACGGCGGTCCAGCGCTCCAGGGGCCCCGTGTCGGCGACCGAGCGGTGCGCGGCCTCCGCGGCCTCGCCCAGCGAGTCGTAGGCGTCGATGATCAGAGCGGTGAGCAGGTCGTCACGGCTGGGGAAGTACCGGTACAGCGCGGAGGAGACCATGCCCAGTTCGCGGGCGACGGCACGTAGCGAGAGCTTCGCCGCGCCCTCCGCGGCGAGCTGTCTGCGCGCCGCGTCCTTGATCGCGGCGGTGATCTCCGTCCTGGCCCGGGCTCGGGCGCCTCGTGCGGTGCTCATGGAGGACAGTGTTCCACGTTTCCAGAGCACTGCACACAAAAGAGAGCACCGCTCTTGCTTTGACGCACCGATCTGCGCCACACTGAGGAAAGCGAGAGCACCGCTCACACTTTCCGCTTCCGGGAGGAAGTCATGTCCGCACACGTCCGCAAGCCCGGCTGGTTCACCGTCAACGTCCTCAACCGCGCGGTGGCCTGGACGGCCCGCCGCGGCCTCAGCGTCTGGGGTTCCCGAATCCTGGCGGTGCGCGGCCGCAAGAGCGGCGAGTGGCGGACCACCCCGGTGAACCTGCTGACCGTCGACGGACAGAAGTACCTGCTGGCGCCGCGCGGCCACGTCCAGTGGACGCACAACATGCGCGCGGCGGGCGGCGGCGAACTGCGCCTGGGCAAGCGGGTGGAGGTCTTCACCGCGACGGAGGTCGCCGACGACGACAAGGCGCCGCTGCTGCGCGCCTACCTCAAGCGCTGGAAGGCCGAGGTCGGGGTCTTCTTCGACGGCGTCGGCCCCGACTCCCCCGAGGCCGAACTGCGCCGCATCGCCCCGAACCACCCGGTCTTCCGCGTGACGGTCACGAACTGACCGTCACCGTCACGGACTGATCGCCGCTCACGAACCGACCGTGTCCCGCGCGGTCCGCTCGTCCTCGTCGGCGGGCGTGACCGACGCCGAGGGCCGCCGGTCCATGGCGGTCAGGGCGCGCTGTGCGACAGGGTGGGTACGGACCAGCTCGCCCAGCGAGGTCGAGCCCTGGGTGATCTCCTTGAACGCCCTCCAGGCGGGGCGGAAGCCGGTCAGGGCCGCGTGGAAGAGACCGGGACGGCGTTCGAAGACCGCGAGCATCCGCCGGCCGACGGCCATCTCGACGCCGAGCCCGGCCTTGATCGCGAACGCGTAGTTCAGGGCCTGGCGGCGGGCGTCCACCGCGTCGTGCGCCTCGGCGATCCGCACCGCCCACTCGCCCGCGAGCCGCCCGGAGCGCAGCGCGAACGAGATGCCCTCGCGCGTCCACGGCTCCAGCATCCCGGCCGCGTCCCCGCACACCAGCACCCGTCCGCGCGACAGCGGCGAGTCCTCTGCGCGGCAGCGGGTCAGGTGCCCGGAGGAGATGCTCGGCTCGAAACCGGCCAGGCCGAGGCGGGCGATGAAGTCCTCCAGGTACCGCTTGGTGGCGGCGCCTTCGCCGCGGGCCGAGATCACCCCGACCGTCAGCGTGTCCCCCTTGGGGAACACCCAGCCGTAACTGCCCGGGATCGGGCCCCAGTCGATCAGGACCCGTCCGCGCCAGTCCTCGGCCACGGTCTCGGGCACCGGGATCTCCGCCTCCAGGCCGAGGTCCACCTGGTCCAGCTTCACACCGACATGGGCGCCTATGCGGCTGGCGCTGCCGTCGGCGCCGACCACGGCGCGCGCGAGGACCGTCTCGCCACCCTGGAGGACCACGGCGACCGTGCGCCGGTCCGGCACCGCCGAGCCGTGCTGCTCGACCCGCACCACGGTCGCGCCGGTGCGCAGCTCGGCACCCGCCTTCTGCGCGTGCTCGACCAGCTGCTGGTCGAACTCGGGCCGGTTGATCAGCCCGAACAGCATCTGCTTGGAGCGGCGGGTGCGGGTGAAGCGGCCGTTGTTCGAGAACGTCACCGCGTGCACCCGGTCCTTCAGCGGAAGCTCGAAGCCCGGCGGCAGGGAGTCGCGCGACGGGCCGATGATCCCGCCGCCGCACGTCTTGTAGCGCGGCAGCTCCGCCTTCTCCAGCAGCAGCACGCGCCGTCCCGCGACCGCCGCCGCGTAGGCGGCCGAGGCCCCCGCGGGTCCCGCGCCCACCACGACGACGTCCCACACCCGCCGCACGTCGTCCGCCGAAGAGTTCTCGCTGCTCACGATGGTCCACCGCTCCAGATCAAGCCGGCTGCCGCTGCTGTCCCCCGCATCCTACGGCGGCCGTCGCCGGGGTCCGCTGTGGGAGGATCGGCTGCGTATGCGCCCCGCCCACCGGGACGCGCCTACGCTGACACGATCATCTTCGAACACAGAAGTGCTCGGACGTACCGCCCAGGTGCGCACCGGCACCACGTCGCACCCACAAGGAGCGTGCCCATGTCGTCGAATCCGGTCGCCGAGACCGTCGCCTCCCTGATGCCCAGGGCCAAGGCGGAGCTCGCCGAACTGGTGGCCTTCAAGTCGGTGGCGGACTTCGACCAGTACCCGAAGAGCGAGAGCGAGGGCGCCGCGAACTGGGTCGCGGACGCGCTGCGCGCCGAGGGCTTCACCGACGTGGCACTGCTCGACACCCCCGACGGCACCCAGTCCGTGTACGGCTACCTGCCCGGCCCCGAGGGCGCGAAGACGGTCCTGCTGTACGCCCACTACGACGTGCAGCCGCCGCTGGACGAGGCCGCCTGGGCCACCCCGCCCTTCGAGCTGACCGAGCGCGACGGCCGCTGGTACGGACGCGGCAGCGCCGACTGCAAGGGCGGGGTCATCATGCACCTGCTCGCGCTGCGCGCCCTGAAGGCGAACGGCGGCATACCGGTCAGCGTCAAGGTGATCGCCGAGGGCTCGGAGGAGATGGGCACCGGCGGCCTGGAGCGCTACGCCGAGGAGCACCCCGAACTCCTGAAGGCCGACACCGTCGTGATCGGCGACGCCGGCAACTTCCGTGTGGGCCTGCCCACCGTCACCACCACCCTACGCGGCATGACCCTCGTCCGCGTCCAGGTCGACACCCTCGAGGGCAACCTGCACTCCGGCCAGTTCGGCGGCGCCGCCCCGGACGCGCTCGCGGCGCTGGTCCGCGCCCTGGACTCGCTGCGCGCCGAGGACGGCTCCACGACGGTCGACGGCCTGGACGGCGACTCGGCGTGGGACGGCCTTCAGTACGACGAGGAGCAGTTCCGCAAGGACGCCAAGGTGCTCGACGGGGTGGAGCTGATCGGCTCCGGCACGGTCGCCGACCGGATCTGGGCCCGCCCGGCGGTCACGGTCCTCGGCATCGACTGCCCGCCGGTCGTCGGCGCCACGCCGTCCGTGCAGGCCGGCGCCCGCGCGCTGATCAGCCTCCGGGTGCCGCCGGGCGTCGACGCGGTCGAGGCCACCAAGCTGCTCCAGGCCCACCTGGAGGCGCACACGCCGTGGGGCGCCCGGGTGCACACCGAGCAGATCGGCCAGGGCCAGGCCTTCCGCGCCGACACCACGAGCCCCGCCTACCAGGCGATGGCCGACGCGATGGCGGTCGCCTACCCGGGCCAGGAGATGCAGTACGCCGGGCAGGGCGGCTCCATCCCGCTGTGCAACACGCTCGCCGCACTCTACCCGCAGGCCGAGATCCTGCTCATCGGCCTGAGCGAGCCGGAGGCGCAGATCCACGCCGTGAACGAGAGCGTCTCTCCGGAGGAACTCGAGCGGCTGTCGGTCGCCGAGGCGCTGTTCCTGCGCAACTACGCGGCGGGCTGAGCGACACTCCGCTCTGCCCACGGCAGAGGGCCCTCGACCCCGCTGGGGGCCCTCCCTAGGGTCGTGGCATGGACGTCGTAGAGCTCCTTCCGCGGCTTCACCTGCTGCGCTTCCCCGTGGGACAGGCCTACCTCTGGCGCGACGGCGACGAGCTGACCCTCGTGGACGCCGGGGCGAAAGGCGCGGGCGCGCCGATCGCCGAGGCGATCAAGGCCCTGGGCCGGGACCCCGCCGACGTACGGCGGATCGTGCTCACCCACTTCCACGAGGACCACGCGGGCGGAGCGGCCGAGGTGGCCGGACTGTGCGGGGCCGAGGTGCTGGCCCACCGCCTGGACGCGCCGGTCGTCCGCGGCGAGGTGCCGGGGCCGCCGCCGGTCTTCGAGGACTGGGAGCGGCCCCTCCACGCCAGAGCCCTCGAGCAGCTGCCCGAGGGCGAGCCGTCGCGCCCGAAGCAGGTGACCGAACTGTCCGACGGCGACGTGCTCGACTTCGGCGGCGGCGCCCGCGTGGTCCACGCCCCCGGTCACACCCACGGCAGCATCGCCGTCCATCTCCCGGCCCACGGTGTGCTGTTCACCGGCGACGCGGTCGCCGCCTCGCCGGTGGACGGAGCGGTCGTGCTCGGCGTGTTCAACCTCGACCGGGCGCAGGCGATCGCCTCCTTCCGACGGCTCGCCGCGCTCGACGCGGAGATGGCCTGCTTCGGCCACGGCGATCCGGTGACCGCACGGGCCGGCCGGGCGCTGCGGGAATCGGCGGACCGGTACCGGACGCCCGGCTGAGAAGGGGGCATGCCCCTCGCGAACACCGTCGCCGGGCGCTTCCGGGGTGTCAGCCGCCGACCGGGACACCTGCCTCCAGGTAGACCGCCGCGCCGCGCTCACGCGCCCGCAGCGCCCAGCGCAGCCGTTCGTAGCGGACGGGCGGCAGCAGCCTGGCGGCCTCCTGCTCGGTGACGAACCGGCAGTCGCGCAGCTCGGGCCCGGGCAGCAGCAGACGGCCGGCCGCCGCGGAGTCCAGCCGTCCGCCGTCGAAGAGCAGCCGCAGACCGCCGAAGGCGGGCGGCGCGGGCCGTTCCCAGTCGACGACGAGCAGCCGGGGCACCTCGTCCAGCCGCAGCCCGGTCTCCTCGGCGACCTCGCGCATCCCCGCGCGGGCCGGGGCCTCGCCGGGTTCGACGACCCCTCCGGGGAACTCCCAGCCGGGCTTGTAGGTGGGGTCGACGAGCAGCACACGGTCCTGCTCGTCGAAGAGGAGCACGCCGGAGGCGACGGTCTCCGCGGTGGGCTCCGGCGTCTGCACGATGTCGCAGACGGGTACGGCGCCGCTGCCGACGGCCTCGGCGATGCGGACGGCCGTCTCGTACGGGGTGAGGGCGCCGGTGTCGACGAGGTGGGCGTCGGCGGTCAGCCAGGAGGCGAGGGCGGCGCGGTAGGGCTCGATGTGGTCGTAGGCCCACTGACGTGTCCGCGTCTCGCCGTCGGGCAGGTCGGGTGGCACCTCGCGGCCGGCTATCCGCTCCCGCAGGATCGTTTCCGCCGGGGCGAGGAGGACGTGCCGGACGCCGATCCGGCGGGCGGCGAGGCCGCCGAAGATCTCGTCGCGGTACTCCTGACGCAGCAGGGTCATGGGAACCACGAGGGTGCCGCCCAGCTCGGCGAGCATCGCCGCCGCCGTGTCGATCACCAGCCGGCGCCAGATCGGCAGGTCCTGGAAGTCGCCGACCTCGGCGAGGTGCTTGGGCGGCAGGAGGTGGTGCGTGAGCATGCCGCCGATGATCTCGGGGTCGAAGAGCGTGCTGTTCGGGATCAGGTCGATCAGTTCCCGTGCGGTGGTGGACTTCCCCGCACCGAACGAGCCGTTGATCCAGACGACGGTCACAGGTCCCCCTCTTCTGTTGGCCCCCTGTGGCTTGCCCGCTTCACCCTGCCACGGAAACCAGGCCCAGTTGAGGGCGCGGACACGCCACGGCGCCGGCACCCCCGCGAGGGGGCGCCGGCGCCGCCGTCCGTGTCCGGACCGGCCTCAGGCGTCCTGCCCCAGGGGGCCGTCGCCGAGGTCGAGGCTGTCCTGGCTGACGAGGTGGTCCATCGTGCCCACGGTGTCCTTGACGTTCAGATCCTCCAGGGCGCCGCGGTCGGCGGCGTGCGAGGGGGTGACGGCGGCCACCACGAAGCCGGTGGCGAGGGAGGCGAGGGCGAGCATGCTGCGCTTCTTCATGGCCGGTTCAACTGCGTCGGCCCGGCGGAGGTCACGCACCCCGTCGACGGCGGCGCGTTGCTGACAGGAACCCTCCGCTTGAACGGTATCGAACAGATCGGCCGCGCCCCTTCCAACAGAGTTCGACAGGTTCTAACGTAAGCGCGCTTCAATGATGCGAACATGACGTCACTGCCCACCTCGTCCTCGCGAGTTCGGAGGAACGCTCCCATGCGCCACCCGCACACGCGCACGATCCGCCGAAGAGTGCTCGGCACCCTCACCGCGGGACTGCTGTGTACGGCCGGACTGGCCGTACCCGTCGTCGCGGCCCCCGTCCAGTCCGGCGCCACGCCCGTCGAAGACGCGGCGACGCCCGCCCTCGCCGACGGGCTCGCCCTCACCCCGCCGATGGGCTTCAACAACTGGAACTCCACGCACTGCCGTGCCGACTTCAACGAGTCCATGGTCAAGGGCATCGCCGACCTCTTCGTCGACAAGGGCCTGAAGGCCGCCGGATACCAGTACGTCAACCTCGACGACTGCTGGGCCCTGCCGAGCCGGGACGCCGACGGCAAGCTCGTCCCCGACCCGGTCCGCTTCCCGAACGGGATCAAGGCGGTCGCCGACTACGTGCACTCCAAGGGGCTCAAGCTCGGCATCTACACCAGCGCGGGCACCAAGACGTGCAACAGCGCCGGCTTCCCGGGCGCCCTCGGTCACGAGTACAGCGACGCGCAGCAGTTCGCCGACTGGGGCGTCGACTACCTCAAGTACGACAACTGCAACAACCAGGGTGTGGACGCCAAGCAGCGCTACACCACCATGCGGGACGCCCTCGAGGCGACCGGCCGGCCCATCGTCTACAGCATCTGCGAGTGGGGGCAGAACAAGCCCTGGGAGTGGGCGTCGGACGTCGGACACCTGTGGCGCACCACCGGTGACATCAGCGACAGCTGGGGCTCGATGCTGTCGATCCTGAAGCAGAACCTGCCGCTCGCCCCGTACGCCGGTCCCGGCCACTGGAACGACCCGGACATGCTGGAGGTCGGCAACGGCGGCATGACCGACACCGAGTACCGCACGCACTTCTCGATGTGGTCGGTCATGGCGGCGCCGCTCCTCATCGGCTCGGACCTGCGCAAGGCCTCCCCGGCGACCTTCGACATCCTGGCCAACAAGGAGGTCATCGCCGTCGACCAGGACCCCCTGGGCAAGCAGGGCGCCGTCGTCTCCTCCGAGGGCGGACGCTGGGTGGTCGCCAAGGAGATGAAGGACGGCAGCCGCGCGGTGGCCCTGTTCAACGAGACCGGCGCCCCGCAGCGCATCGCCACCACCGCGCGGGCCGTGGGACTGCCCGACGCGGACGCCTACACCCTGCGCGACCTGTGGCAGCACCGGAGCTACAACACCGCCGGCGCGATCTCGGCCACCGTCCCGGCCCACGGCACGATCCTCGTCCGGGTGTCGGCGGACCCGCGCTGGGCCGAGAACCCGCCCGCCGTCGAACTCGGCCTGAGCGGCAGCCCGCTGATCCAGGCGGGCAAGCCCGCCGGCCTGACCACCACGGTCACCGACCTGGGCCGCACACCGGCCACCCGCGTCAGCGTGTCGCTGAGCGGCCCGGAGGGCTGGACGGTGCGGGCCCAGTCCCCGACGACCGCCCTCGTCGTACCGACCGGCAGGGCACTGCGCACCGCGTGGACGGTCACGGCGCCGCCCGGCACACCCACGGGCTCGTACGACCTGACGCTGAAGGCGACTCACCGCTCCCCGACCGGCGAACGCGTCGACAGCACCCTGCCGCTCAGCGCGTCCGTGGTGGTACCGCCGCCCGCCGGAACGTCGTACCTCGGTGACCTGCCCTGGCTGTCGGCGACCAACGGCTACGGTCCCGTGGAGCGCAACACGAGCAACGGCGAGAGCGCCGCGGGCGACGGCCATCCGATCACCATCGGCGGTGTGGTGTACGCCAAGGGGCTCGGCGTCCATGCCCAGAGCGACGTGGAGTACTACACCGGCGGGGCGTGCACCAAGGTCACCGCGGACGTCGGCGTCGACGACGAGAAGGGCGCCAAGGGCACCGTCGCCTTCGAGATCTGGGCGGACGGCACCAAGGCCGCCTCGACCGGCGTCCTCACCAACGCCATGCCCGCCCAGCCGATCACGGCGGACGTCACCGGGGCGCAGGTGATCCGGCTCGTCGTCACCAACGGCGGCGACAACACCGACTCCGACCACGCGGACTGGGCGAACGCGCAGCTCAGCTGCTGAGGCACCCGACAGTCTGCGTGCGGGACCCGGCCGAGAAGGGCGGGTCCCGTGCGGGGCCTCCGCGGCGGTCGTCGCCGTCAGACGCCGGCGGCCGTGGTGTTCGCCCGGGCCTCCAGGGCCGCCGCGGCGGCTCCCACCAGGCCGGCGTCGGTGCCCATGCGGGCCGGGACGACGGTCAGGTGCCGGACGAAGGAGAGGGTCGCGTAGTCGGCGAGGGCCTGGCGCAGAGGGGCGAGGAGCACGTCGCCCGCCTTGCCCACTCCCCCGCCGATCACCGCGATGTCGATCTCGACGAGAGTCGCGGTCGCGGCGATGCCCGCGGCCAGGGCCCGGGCGGCACGCTCGAAGGAGGCCACGGCCACCGCGTCCCCGGCGCGCGCGGCGGCGGCCACCGCGGCGGCCGAGGTGTCACCGTCGGGACCCGGGCGCCAGCCGTTCTCGAGAGCCCTGCGGGCGATGTTCGGGCCGCTGGCGATGCGCTCGACGCAGCCGCGTGAGCCGCACGGGCACGGGTCGCCGTCCAGGTCGACGCTGATGTGGCCGATGTGGCCGGCGTTGCCCGTCGGCCCGGGGTGCAGCCGGCCGCCCAGGACCAGGCCGCCGCCCACGCCGGTGGAGACCACCATGCACAGCGCGTTGTCGTGGCCGCGGGCGGCGCCCTGCCAGTGTTCGGCCGCCGTGATGGCCACGCCGTCACCGATCAGCACCACGGGCAGCCCTCCCGTGGCGGCCCGGGCCCGCTCGACGAGCGGATAGTCGCGCCAGCCCGGCACGTTGACGGGGCTGACCGTGCCGGCGGAGGCGTCCACCGGGCCCGCGCTGCCGATGCCGAGGGCCCGGGCCCTCCCCCACAGCGGCGTCGCGGCCAGTTCCCCCAGCACGTCCTCCACGGCCCGCATCACGGTGTCGCCGTCCTCCTGCGCGGGCGTGGCGCGCTGCGCGCGCACCAGGATGCTGCCGTGGCCGTCCACCAGCGCTCCGGCAATCTTGGTGCCGCCGATGTCGAGCGCCGCCACGAGGTCGGTGTGCATCTGAGTCAGATCTCCCCGTCAACCATGAAGGAACCAAGAGGTGCGCGCAGCCCGGTCTCGCGGTGGGGGCGCAGGCCGGAGTATGCGGTGAACAGTCTCTCTCGCTGATGACAACGTTGTCCAGGCTCTATGCTCGACGCCACATCCTCATACGCACCGCACCCGGGGATCGAACCGCCCCCTCCGTGGACGACAGGACAGGACGCCGCATCGTGCCAGAGCCCGCACCCCGAGCAGACCGCCCGGCCGACCGCCTCCGGGACCGCCCGTCCGGGACCCGCTACGGCAACCGTCCGACGATGAAGGACGTGGCGGCCCGGGCCGGCGTCGGTCTGAAGACCGTCTCCCGGGTGGTCAACGGCGAGCCCGGCGTCACCCCGGACACCGAGCGGCGCGTCCAGGAGGCCATCGAGGCCCTCGGCTTCCGGCGCAACGACAGCGCGCGGGTGCTGCGCAAGGGCCGTACGGCGAGCATCGGGCTGATCCTGGAGGACCTCGCCGACCCGTTCTACGGGCCGCTGAGCCGCGCGGTCGAGGAGGTCGCCCGGGCGCACGGGGCCCTGCTGATCAACGGCTCCAGCGCGGAGGACCCCGACCGTGAGCAGGAGCTGGCGCTCGCGCTGTGTGCGCGCCGGGTGGACGGGCTGGTCGTGATCCCGGCCGGTGACGACCACCGGTACCTGGAACCGGAGATCAGGGCGGGCGTGGCGACGGTGTTCGTGGACCGCCCGGCGGGCCGCATAGACGCCGACGTCGTGCTGTCGGACAACTTCGGCGGTGCCCGCGACGGCGTGGCGCACCTGATCGCGCACGGCCACCGCAGGATCGGCTTCATCGGCGACATGCCCCGGATCCACACCGCCGCCGAGCGTCTGCGCGGCTACCGGGCGGCGATGGAGGACGCGGGGATATCCGTGGCGGACTCCTGGATGTCGCTGGGCGTCACCGATCCGGAGCGGGTGCGCCGGGCCGCCGAGGCCATGCTGACCGGGCCGGAGCCGGTCACCGCCGTCTTCACGGGCAACAACCGGGTGACGGTCACGGTGATCCGCGTCCTGGCCGGGCTGCCCCGTCCGGTCGCCCTCGTCGGTTTCGACGACATCGAGCTGGCCGACCTCCTCCAGCCGGGCGTCACCGTCGTCGCCCAGGACGCGGCGGCCCTCGGGCGCACCGCCACCGAACGCCTCTTCCGGCAGCTGGACGGCACCCTTCTCGGCCCCGAACGCATCGAGCTGCCGACCCGGCTGGTCACACGGGGTTCGGGCGAGCTGCCGCCCTCGGTCTGAGCGGACGCCGGCGCATCGCGCGACACGGGCGGCGTCCGCCCCGGACTACTGGGCGGAGGCCGTGAGGTCGCCGCGGCGCGGTGCGGCGAAGCCCTCCAGGTCGGCCCGGGTCAGGCCGGTGAGGCGGGCCACCTCGGCGATGTCGAGGGCGCCGCAGTCCAGGCCGCGCAGCAGGTAGCCGCCGAGTGCCTTGGCGGTGGCGGGCTCGTCCATCACGTCGCCGCCGGTGCGGCTGGCGTAGCGGGACAGACGGGCCGCCGCCTGCTCGAACCCCTCGCGGTAGAAGGCGAACACGGCCGCGTACCGGGTGGGGATGTGGCCGGGGTGCATGTCCCAGCCCTGGTAGTAGGCGCGGGCCAGGGCACGGCGGGTGAGGCCGTAGTGCAGCCGCCAGGCGTCGTGCACCTTCTCGGTCGGGCCGACCGGCAGGACGTTGGTGGAGCCGTCCGAGACGCGTACGCCGGTGCCGGCCGCGGCGACCTGCATGACGGCCTTGGCGTGGTCGGCGGCCGGATGGTCGCTGGCCTGGTAGGCGGCCGAGACGCCGAGGCAGGCGCTGTAGTCGAAGGTGCCGTAGTGCAGGCCCGTGGCCCGGCCCTCGGCGGCCTGGATCATACGGGCGACGGTGGCGGTGCCGTCGGCGGCGAGGATGGACTGGCTGGTCTCGATCTGGATCTCGAAGCCGAGGCGGCCCGGCTGAAGCCCATGGGCCTTCTCGAAGGCCTCCAGGAGCCGGACCATCGCAGTGACCTGCTCGGGGTACGTCACCTTGGGCAGCGTCAGGACCAGCCCGCCGGGCAGGCCGCCGGCCTCCATCAGCCCGGTGAGGAAGACGTCGAGGGTGCGGATGCCCCGGTCGCGCACCGGTGCCTCCATGCACTTCATGCGGATGCCCATGTAGGGCGCCGCCGTGTCCTTCGCGTACGCCTCGGCGACCAGCCGGGCCGCGCGGGCGGCCGCCTGGTCCTCCTCGGCGTCGGGCCGGGGCCCGTAGCCGTCCTCGAAGTCGATGCGCAGGTCTTCGATCGGCTCGCGTTCCAGCTTGGCGCGGACGCGCGAGTAGACCGGCTCTGCGAGTTCGTCGCTCAGCCCCAGCACGCGGGCGAAGGCGGCGGCGTCGGGGGCGTGTTCGTCGAGGGCGGCGAGGGCCTGGTCGCCCCAGGAGCGGATGGTGTCGGCGGCGAAGACGTCACCGGGTACGTAGACGGTGTGGACGGGCTGGCGGGTCCCCGGGTCGCCCGGGTAGCGGCGCTCCAGCTCGGCGTCGACCGGTGCGAGGGAGGCGCTGATCTCCTCGCTGACGGCGCCCGCCAGGCTCGTCGCCACCTGCTCCTGCTGGCCGTGACCCATTCCCACACCCTCCAGTTATTCCACTCTACGGAATCAACAATCCGTAGAGCGAAGTTATCCATGGATCTTCCGTGGGGTCAACACCTGTCCGCAGCCTGGGCCCTCGGCGGCCCGAGGACAACCGGAGAACGCCGAGGCCCCCGTGACCGGGCGGGTCACGGGGGCCTCGTGGCGACTCGGGTACGAGCCGGCGGGCGGGACTCAGCCCTTGCGGGCCTTGATCTCCTCGGTCAGCTGCGGGACGACCTCGAACAGGTCGCCGACCACGCCGTAGTCGACCAGGTCGAAGATCGGGGCCTCCGGGTCCTTGTTGACCGCCACGATCGTCTTCGAGGTCTGCATGCCGGCGCGGTGCTGGATGGCGCCGGAGATGCCGTTGGCGATGTACAGCTGCGGAGACACGGACTTGCCGGTCTGGCCGACCTGGTTGGTGTGCGGGTACCAGCCCGCGTCCACCGCGGCACGCGAGGCGCCGACGGCCGCACCGAGGGAGTCGGCGAGCGCCTCGATGATCGCGAAGTTCTCGGCGCCGTTGACGCCACGGCCGCCGGAGACCACGATCGCGGCCTCGGTCAGCTCCGGACGGCCCGTCGACTCACGCGCCGTACGACCCGTGACCTTGGTGCCGGTGGCCTGGTCGGAGAACGTCACGCTCAGGGCCTCGACCGCACCGGCGGCCGGAGCGGCCTCCACGGCGGCGCTGTTGGGCTTGACCGTGATGACCGGCGTGCCCTTGGAGACACGGGACTTGGTGGTGAAGGAGGCGGCGAACACCGACTGGGTGGCCACCGGACCCTCGTCGCCGGCCTCCAGGTCGACGGCGTCGGTGATGATGCCGGAGCCGATGCGCAGCGCGAGGCGGGCGGCGATCTCCTTGCCCTCCGCGGAGGACGGCACCAGCACGGCGGCCGGGGACACGGCGGCGACCGCGGCCTGCAGCGCGTCCACCTTCGGCACCACCAGGTACTCGCCGTACTCGGCGGCCTCGTGGGTCAGGACCTTCACGGCACCGTGCTCGGCCAGCGTGGCGGCGGTGTCGGCGGCACCGTTGCCCAGCGCGACGGCGACCGGCTCGCCGACACGGCGGGCCAGGGTCAGCAGCTCCAGGGTGGGCTTGCGGACGGCACCGTCCACGTGGTCGACGTAGACGAGGACTTCAGCCATGGGACTTCTTCTCTCCTGCTTGCGAAGTATGAGGGGCGGAAAGCGAATGCGGGCTCAGACGAACCTCTGGGCTCAGATGAACTTCTGGCTCGCGAGGAACTCAGCGAGCTGCTTGCCGCCCTCGCCCTCGTCCTTGACGATCGTGCCCGCGGTGCGCGCGGGGCGCTCGGCCGCCGACTCGACCACCGTGTAGGCGTTCTCCAGGCCGACCTCGTCCGCGTCGATGTCCAGGTCGGACAGGTCCCAGGACTGAACCGGCTTCTTCTTGGCCGCCATGATGCCCTTGAAGGACGGGTAGCGCGCCTCACCGGACTGGTCGGTCACGGAGATGACGGCCGGAAGCTGCGCCTCGAGCTGCTCCGAGGCGGCGTCCCCGTCGCGGCGGCCCTTGACCGTGCCGTCCTCGACCGACACCTGGGACAGCAGGGTCACCTGCGGAACGCCCAGGCGCTCGGCCACCAGCGCGGGGACGACGCCCATGGTGCCGTCGGTGGAGGCCATGCCGGAGATCACCAGGTCGTAGCCGGCCTTCTCGATCGCCTTGGCCAGCACCAGGGAGGTGCCGATGGCGTCGGTGCCGTGCAGGTCCTCGTCCTCGACGTGGATCGCCTTGTCCGCACCCATGGACAGCGCCTTGCGCAGCGCGTCCTTGGCGTCCTCCGGGCCCACCGTCAGCACGGTGACCTCGGCGTCGTCGGCGTCCTCGGCGATCTGCAGCGCCTGCTCGACGGCGTACTCGTCCAGCTCGGAGAGCAGACCGTCCACGTCGTCCCGGTCGACGGTCAGGTCATCGGCGAAGTGCCGGTCGCCAGTGGCGTCGGGCACGTACTTCACAGTGACAACGATCCTCAAGCTCACGCCGGCTCTCCTACTGCATCGTCATTTCAGGGCTGCCTTCTTGCAGGCAGCATAGGCGCCTGAAGCGGCCGATCCCGGTCGGGGCGACCCCGCGTCCCGGCCGGAACATTACTCGCCAGTACACCCAGTTCATGCCCGCTAAGCAAGCGCTTTGAACTGTGACCTTCGCAACGCAGCGTAACCGGAACTCGACCGTTCCGCAGGCGGGTGGGCCGCGGGTTCAGTCGCGCAGACCGTTGAAACGTCCCTGGTGGTACACCAGCGGACGCCCGGTGCCAGTGGGGTCGCCGTGGACGACCTCGGCGATGACGAGGCGGTGGTCGCCCGCCGGAACGCGCCCGACGACCCGGCAGACCAGCCAGGCCAGTACGTCGTCGAGAACGGGCACCCGCTCGGGGCCCTCGCGCCAGGACGTGGCCGGGCCGAACCGGTCGGCGCCGCTGCGGGCGAAGGTGGCGGCCAGTTCCTCCTGGTGCTCGCCGAGTATGTGGACGCCGATGTGGTCGGTGCGGGAGATCGCGGGCCAACTGGAGCCCGTGGTGCCGATGCCGAAGGAGACGAGCGGGGGCTCCGCGGAGACGGAGGTCAGGGAGGTGGCGGTGAAACCGACCGGTCCCGCCTCGCCGCGAGCGGTGATCACCGCGACGCCTGCCGCGTGCCGCCGGAAGACGGAGCGGAGCAGGTCGGGCGAGGCGAGCCGGGCGGCGGCGGGCGGGACGAGGTCGGACGGGGCCGTCATGGAGTTGTCCTTCTGCTGGAGGGAGGCGCGGGATCCGTGGCTGCTCAGGAGTCCGGACAGCGCGCGCTCGCGGTGCGGGCGAGGACGGCCGTCCGACGGCGTTCCCGTCCGGGACGAAGGAGTTCCCAAGGCATACGGGTCAGGCTGACGATAGGTGGTGCGTGCAGTCAAGTACGCCCCCGGAACGTGGGAGATGCCTCACTGGCCCGTGCCGGGGCCTTTGACCGCCGCTCCGAGGGCCGCGATGACGTCCGCCCTGCGGGGCTGACCCGCGGCGCGGCGCACGATGCGGCCGCCGGCGTCGAGGACCAGCACGGTGGGGGTCCGGACGATGTCCAGTTCGCGTACGAGGTCCAGGTGGTCCTCGGCGTCGATGTCCACGTGGGCGACTCCGGGGACCATTCCGGCCACCTCGCTCAGGACCCTGCGGGTCGCCCGGCAGGGTGCGCAGAAGGCGGTGGAGAACTGCACCAGCGTGGCGCGCGCGCCCAGCCCCTCGCCCAAATCGGCCGCACCCAGCCACCGGTCCCCGGTCCGTCCGCCCACCTGTGCTCTCCTGTTCCACCGTCATCGCGCCCGCGTGGGCGCGCTGCTGCCGTACGGTTCAGCGTTCACCGGCCCGCGACGATTCCCCCGACGTGACGAGGATCTCGCCGCGGACGGGCACGCTGACTGGCCCCCCGGCCGTTCTTCGGGCACGATCTGCGACAGGCCGTAAACCTACGGCAGCGTAACTTTGCCGGGAGCCCCTTCCCTGGCAGACAGAAGGGTCCGCCTCGCCCATGGCAGAACTCGTCTACCGTCCCGTCATCGGCCTGGCCCGCACGATGTTCAAGGTGTGGGACCTCAAGATCGACTGCCGTGGTTCGGAGAACATCCCGCGCTCGGGCGGCGCCGTGCTGGTGAGCAATCACATCAGCTATATGGACTTCATCTTCAACGGGCTGGCGGCACTGCCCCAGAAGCGCCTGGTGCGCTTCATGGCCAAGGAGTCGGTCTTCCGGCACCGGATCTCCGGTCCGCTGATGCGCGGCATGAAGCACATTCCGGTGGACCGCTCCCAGGGCGAGGCGGCGTACGCCCACGCGCTGGACTCGCTGAGGTCCGGCGAGGTCATCGGCGTGTTCCCGGAGGCCACCATCTCCGAGTCCTTCACCCTCAAGAGCTTCAAGTCGGGTGCGGCCCGCCTGGCCCAGGAGGCGGGCGTCCCGCTGATCCCGATGGCCGTCTGGGGCACCCAGCGGCTGTGGACCAAGGGCCACCCGCGCAACTTCCGGCGCAGCCACACCCCCATCACGGTCCGGGTGGGCGAGGCGGTCGAGGCCCCTCGCGACCAGTACGCGGGGGCCATCACGCGCCGGCTGCGCGAGCGCGTCCAGGAGCTGCTGGAGGCGGCCCAGCGCGCCTACCCCGTACGCCCCAAGGGCCCGGAGGACACCTGGTGGATGCCCGCCCACCTCGGCGGCACGGCCCCGACCCCGGAACAGCTCCGCATGGCCACGGCGCACTGATCCCCCGCCGAAGCGGCATCCGTCCCTCGCCTCGGGATCAGAGTGCGGTGGGCAGCGTCCTCCACAGCGACGACCGGTCGGGCGCGGCCTTGAGGGCGCTCAGCACGGCCGGGTGCGGCTCGGAGTACAGAACCGGGTGGTCCGCCTCATCCGACTCCGGGTCGGGCGCGAAGGCCAGGCGTTCACCGGCGAGGGAGAACTGGGCGTCGACGCCCGGCTTGTTGCCGCGCGGGTCCTGCCGGTGCCAGGCGCCGTTGAACCGTACGGCGACCAGTCCGTGCACCACGTGCCCGCTGCCGTCGTCGAACGTCAGCCGCTGGTAGCACAGCGCCGTCGGGATGTCCTCGGCCCGCAGCAGGGCGGCCAGCGCATGGGCCTTGGCGTGGCAGATGCCGGTGCGTCGCGTCAGGACGTCGGAGGCCCGCCAGGTGACGCGCGGGTCGCCGGAGTCCTGCGAGTGCGGGATGGTGTCGCGCACGAACTCGTACGCGGATCGCGCATAGGCATACGAGTCCGCCACCCCCTCGGCGAGACGCGCGGCCGTCTCGCGGACCACCGGGTGGTCGTGGTCGATCGCTTCGTCCGCGGCCAAATAGGCGGACAGGTCGGGGGTGTTCTGGATCAGCTCCATGTCCGCAGAGCATAGGAATGCGATCACTCGCCAGTCAATGACTTTTCAAGTGATCGCATAACTATGCAGATCTCGCCGACAGCTCACCGCCGCTCTCCGGCGCTCACCCGCGGTCTCCGGCGGCGCCGTCAGCGGGCCATCTCCTCCTTCAGCGCCGCCACGAAGGCGTCCACGTCGTCCTCGGTGGTGTCGAAGGAGCACATCCAGCGCACGACACCCGCCGCCTCGTCCCAGAAGTAGAAGCGGAACCGCTTCTGCAGGCGCTCGCTCACGTCGTGCGGCAACTGGGCGAAGACACCGTTGGCCTGGACCGGGTGGAGGATCTCCACCCCGTGCACGGCCCGCACGCCCTCCGCCAGCCGCTGGGCCATCTCGTTGGCGTGCCGGGCGTTGCGCAGCCACAGGTCCTTGGCCAGCAGGGCCTCCAACTGCACCGAGACGAAGCGCATCTTGGAGGCGAGCTGCATGCTCATCTTGCGGATGTGCTTCATCCGCCGGACGGCGTCCTGGTTGAGGACGACGACCGCTTCGCCGAACATCGCGCCGTTCTTCGTCCCGCCCAGGGAGAGGATGTCGACGCCGACCGCGTTGGTGAACGTCCGCATGGGGACGTCCAGGGAGGCGGCCGCGTTGGCGATCCGGGAGCCGTCCATGTGCACCTTCATCCCGTGCGCGTGGGCGTGCTCGCAGATCGCGCGGATCTCCTCGGGCGTGTAGAGGGTGCCCAGCTCCGTGCTCTGGGTGATCGAGACGGCCTGCGGCATCGCGCGGTGCTCGTCCTCCCAGCCGTAGGCCTGCCGGTCGATCAGCTCCGGCGTGAGCTTGCCGTCGGGCGTGGGCACGGTGAGCAGCTTCAGGCCGGCCATGCGCTCGGGGGCGCCGCCCTCGTCGACGTTGATGTGCGCGCTCTCCGCGCAGATCACCGCGCCCCAGCGGTCGGTGACGGCCTGGAGCGCGACGACGTTGGCGCCGGTGCCGTTGAACACCGGGAACGCCTCGGCGGTGGCGCCGAAGTGGCTGCGGACGATCCGCTGGAGGTTCTCGGTGTAGTCGTCCTCTCCGTACGCGACCTGGTGCCCGCCGTTGGCCAGGGCCAGTGCGGCGAGCACCTCCGGGTGGACCCCGGCGTAGTTGTCGCTGGCGAAACCGCGGACCTCCGGGTCGTGATGGCGACGCGCGTCGGTCCTGGGAGGGTTCACGGCTTCTCGGTCAGCCACAGACGGTTTCCGTTCACTTCCGCGGCGGGCTTGTCCCAGACGTCGGTGATGGCCTCGGCCAGGTCCTTGACGTCCGTGAAGCCCGCGAACTTCGCGTTGGGGCGCTCGGCGCGCATCGCGTCGTGCACCAACGCCTTCACCACCAGGATCGCAGCCGCCGACGTCGGCCCCTCAGGACCCCCCGCCTTGCGGAAGTAGTCGGCCATCGCCAGCGTCCACGCCTCGGCGGCGGCCTTGGCGGCGGCGTAGGCGGCGTTGCCGGCGGTGGGCTTGGTGGCGCCGGAGGCGCTGATCAGGACGTACCGGCCGCGTTCGCTGCGCTGGAGCGCCTCGTGGAAGGCGAGGGAGGTGTGCTGCACCGTGCGGATGAGCAGCAGCTCCAGGAAGTCCCAGTCGTCGAGGCTCGTCTTGGTGAAGGTCTCGCTGCCGCGCCAGCCGCCGACGAGGTGGACCAGGCCGTCCACCCGCCCGAAGTCCTTCTCGACGTGGGCCGCCCAGTCCTGGGTGGACTTCAGGTCGAGCAGGTCGACGGTGTCCCCGGTGACGGTGGCGCCGCCGCAGGCGTAGCGAGCCGCGTCTACGGCCTGGGAGAGCCGCTCGGGGTCGTTGTCCGCCCCGACCACGGTCGCGCCCGCCTCGGCGAGCCTGAGCAGCGCCGCCCGGCCGGCGGGTCCGCCCGCGCCCGCCACCGCGATCACCGCACCGCTCAGTGGCCCGTTGCCGTTCCCCATCTTCTCCTCCTGAGCAAGTTTTCCGGTGCGGTCGCTCACGCGGCGACCCGCTCGGCGCTGTCCGCAGTGATCCCCTTGGTGGAGGCGATCACGTTCTTCAGTTTCTTGGACAGGGCCTCGTAGAACATGCTCAGCGGAAACTCGTCCGGAAGCACGTCGTCGACGAGCTTGCGCGGCGGCTGGGTCAGGTCCAGGGCGTCGGGGCCCTTGGCCCACTTGGAGCCGGGGTGCGGGGCGAGGAAGCGGGAGACCAGCTCGTAGCCGGCGAACCAGTGCACCAGCTTCGGGCGGTCGATGCCGTCGCGGTACAGCTTCTCGATCTCGGCGCACAGCTGGTTGGTGACCTGCGGGGCGCGCTCCCAGTCGATGGCGAGCTTGTTGTCGGTCCAGCGCACCACGTCGTGCTTGTGCAGGTAGGCGAAGAGCAGCTGGCCGCCGAGGCCGTCGTAGTTGCGCACCCGCTCACCGGTGACCGGGAAGCGGAACATGCGGTCGAACAGCACCGCGTACTGCACGTCACGGGCCTGCGGGACGCCGTCCTTCTCCAGCCGCACGGCCTCCTTGAAGGCGGTGAGGTCGCAGCGCAGCTCCTCCAGGCCGTACATCCAGAACGGCTGGCGCTGCTTGATCATGAACGGGTCGAACGGCAGGTCGCCGTGGCTGTGGGTGCGGTCGTGCACCATGTCCCACAGCACGAAGGCCTCCTCGCAGCGCTTCTGGTCGTGGACCATCGCGGCGATGTCCTCGGGCAGGTCGAGGCCCAGGAGGCCGACGGCGGCATCGGTCACCCGGCGGAAGCGGGCGGCCTCGCGGTCGCAGAAGATGCCGCCCCAGGAGAAGCGTTCCGGGGCCTCGCGCACGGCGATGGTCTCGGGGAACAGGACGGCGGAGTTGGTGTCGTAGCCGGCCGTGAAGTCCTCGAACGTGATGCCGCAGAACAGCGGGTTGTCGTAGCGGGTGCGCTCCAGCTCGGCCAGCCAGTCCGGCCAGACCATGCGCAGCACGACCGCCTCCAGGTTGCGGTCCGGGTTGCCGTTCTGCGTGTACATCGGGAAGACGACCAGGTGCTGGAGGCCGTCCTCGCGGTGCGCGGCGGGCTGGAAGGCCAGCAGCGAGTCGAGGAAGTCCGGCACCTCGAAGCCGCCCTCGGCCCAGCGCCGGAGGTCCTTGACCAGGGCCTCGTGGTAGGCGGCGTCGTGCGGCAGCAGCGGGGACAGCTCCTCCACCGCGTCGATCACGCGGCCCAGGACGGTCTCGACGTCCTTCCGGGCCGGGGCGCCCTCGGCCTCGAAGTCGATGGAGCCGTCCTTCGACTGCCATGGCCGGATCTGCTCCACGGCATCCTTGAGCACGGGCCATGACGGGTGCTCAACCACCCTGCTCACGGGAGGAACCTGTCCCTCCGCACCCACTTGCACAAGAATTTCCGTCATGACCCATCCTCCACGGGAGAAGCTCGCGTAAGAAGACCGTATACATGCGGGGTTTCTCGCAGCAAGGGCACCCTCCGAAAATTATCCTGCGGTCGCCCGTCGCCGCCGCCCATTTTCCTGTCGAGTGCCCCGGACACGGCCACTTCCCCTAAGGGGTGTCTCGTCGATCAGGCCGGATCAGCCGCCGCGAGCCCGGCATGATCGGCGAGACACCCCCTAGGCCACTCGGGTGAGGCGCCGTCCCCGGAGCCGGGGTCGGATTCCGGCCTGCGGCGACGGCGGAACGGCCTTCGGGTCACCGGGGTCAACATCCGCGGGACTCGCCCACGACGGAGTGACAGCCCAGGGGGTCACGGGCCCGTCGCATCCCGGCCGTCACCCCACTGCCCCGTGTACGCACGGGTTCATCGCGGGTCCGGGCCATTAGGCTGCGGCACTGCCGCGTGGACGACGAGGTCCCTGAGGTCCGCGTGCGTGCCGAGCCGCCGTCGACGGAAGCGAGTTGAACCTTGAACTTCCTTACCATCGGTCACCGCGGAGTCATGGGTGTCGAGCCCGAGAACACCCTCCGTTCCTTCGTCGCCGCCCAGCAGGCCGGCCTCGACGCCATCGAACTCGATCTGCACCTGAGCAAGGACGGCGCACTCGTCGTCATGCACGACGCCGACGTGGAGCGCACGACCGACGGCAGCGGTCCGATCGCCGACAAGACCCTCGCCGAACTGCGCGCGCTCGACGCCGGCAAGGGCGAGCGGATCCCGGTCTTCGAGGAGGTCCTCGACGCGGTGCGGGCGCCGCTCCAGGCCGAGATCAAGGACGCGGCGGCGGCGCGGGCGCTGGCGGAGGTCATGCACCGGCGGGACCTGGTGTCCCGGGTCGAGGTGCTGTCCTTCCACGACGAGGCGATCGCCGAGATCGCACGCCTGGTGCCCGGCGTCCGCACCGCGCTGGTCGCCGACCACTACGGCAAGGAGGTCGTCGAGCGCGCCCTCGCGGTCGGCGCCGCAACCCTCGTCCTCAACATCCGCCGGCTCACCCTGGAGATCGTCGAGCACGCGCGCGCGGCGGACCTGAGGATCATCGGCTGGGTGGTGAACACCCTGGCCCAGCTGCGGTTCGTACGCGCCCTGGAGCTGGACGGGGCCACCACGGACTTCCCGGAGATCAAACGCACCGGCCGCTTCACCGCGTGACGCGGGCCGGTGGCGCGGTGACTACGCGAGCTCCTTGACCAGCAGCTCGAACTGGAGGTCGTCGCGTTGCGGGATGCCGAAGCGCTCGTCGCCGTACGGGAAGGGGGTCATCCGTCCCGTACGGCGGTAGCCGCGGCGCTCGTACCAGGCGATCAGGTCCTCGCGCACGGAGATCACCGTCATGTGCATCTCCGTGACGGCCCACGTCTCGCGGGCCTGCCGCTCCGCCTCCGCGATGATCAGCTTGCCCAGGCCGGCGCCCTGAAGGGTGGGGCTCACCGCGAACATGCCGAAGTAGGCGTGGTCGCCGCGGTGCTCGAGCTGGCAGCAGGCGACCACGCGGCCGCCCCGCTCCACCGTCAGCAGCCTGCTGTCCGACGACTTGATCACGGCCCGCACACCCTCCGGGTCCGTCCGCTGTCCCTGGAGGATGTCCGCCTCGGTGGTCCACCCCGCCCGGCTGGAATCCCCCCGGTACGCCGACTCGATCAGCGCGACCAGGGTCTCGACGTCGGCTTCGGTGGCGTCGCGGAAGGTCAGTCCGGGGGCGGCGGTGTCCATGGCTGATGCCTTTCGGTCTCGGGCGCGACCGAAGGGTCTCGGGCGCGGCAGGGCGGGGGCGAAGGCAATCCTGCCACTAGGCTCCGGGCGCATGGTGCACGTACTCAGCAGCCGGACGCTGCTCCAGCCCACCGACCCCGAGCGTTCCCGCACCTTCTACGGCGAGCAGCTCGGTCTGGCCGTCTACCGCGAGTTCGGCACGGGTCCGGAGCGCGGCACCGTCTACTTCCTCGGCGGCGGCTTCCTGGAGCTGTCGGGCCGCTCCGAGGCCCCGCGCTCCCCCGCGGTGCGGCTGTGGCTCCAGGTGGCGGACGTGGCCGCGGCCCACGAGGAGCTGCGCGAGCGGGGCGTCGAGATCGTACGCCCGCCGGTGCGGGAGCCGTGGGGACTGATCGAGATGTGGATCGCCGACCCGGACGGCACGCCGATCGTCCTCGTCGAGGTGCCGGCGGACCATCCGCTTCGGTACCGGGCCGGAATCTAGGGGGTGTCTCGCCGATCAGGCCGGATCAGGGAGCGGCGGCTGGTGGTGGGGGCACCTCCCACCCCGTTCAGGCAGTGGGGGAACATCGCAAGGCGGAGGAGGGAGTCGATGCGGAGCATCGGCGACCGACGACAACGCCGCGAGGTGCGGTGCCAGCCGCCGCGAACCCGGCATGATCGACGAGACACCCCCTGAGGCAGGCGGGGCTCCGGGACGACTCCCACTGGCCACCGAGGGTGACCGGGGATAGCGTGCTTGTGGTGGGGGCGGAGCCTTCCCGGAGGAATGCCATGGAGTTCGACAAACCGGTGATCGGCGGCCCCAGCTGGGCGGAGCTGGGAACCAGCGATCTCGCGGCGGCGCAGCAGTTCTACGGAGAGGTGTTCGCCTGGCGGTGCGAGACGGACCCCCGTCCGGAACTGCGTGGGTACGCCATCGCCCGGCTGGGGGACGCGGCGGTCGCGGGCATCGGCCCGCTGTACCGGCCCACCCAGCCGGTCGCCTGGAACGTCACGTTCGCCGTCGCCAACGCCGACAAGGCCACGAACAAGGTGGTGGAGGCCGGTGGAACGGTGATCCGCGGTCCCATGGACATCTTCGACGAGGGTCGCCGGACCGTGGCGCTCGACCCGTCCGGCGCGGCCTTCCAGATGTGGCAGGCCGGGGACTTCCCGGGCGCGGGGGTGTTCAACCGGCCCGGCGCGCTGGGCTGGGTGGAGCTCGCGACCCGGGACGTGAAGCGCGCCCGGGACTTCTACACCAGCGTCTTCGGGTGGAGCGTCAACGCCTCGGAGTGGTACACGCAGTGGGGCATGCACGGCATGGACTTCGGCGGCGTGACGACGCTGCACGAACGCTTCCCGGCCGATGTGCCCCCGCACTGGCTGCCGTACTTCGCGGTCGAGGACGTCGACGCGACGACCGAGGTCGCCGTGCGGGCCGGCAGCAAGGCGCTGCAGGAGCCCACGTCCGTCGAGGGCGGGCCCCGCATCGCGGTGCTGCGCGATCCGCAGGGCGCGGCGTTCGGGATCTACGTGGCCGGGGACGAGGAGCCCCGACCGGAGGGAATCTGAGTCACCGCGCCGGCCGTGCCAGGCCCTGACGGCCTTCCAGGCGGCCCAGCAGCATGCACAGCAGGCCGGCCAGTTCGTCCTGCCGCTCGCTGTCCAGTCCGGCGAGGACGGTCCGTTCGTAGCGGAGCTGCTCCGGCAGGATGCCGTCGACGAGGTCCCGCCCGGCGTCCGTGAGGTGGACGTGGGCCACGCGGCGGTCGCGGGTGTCGCCGCGGCGCTCCACCAGGCCGCGTTCGGTCAGCTGCTTGAGCCGCTTGGTGACGGCGGCGCCCGAGGAGAACGTCTCGCGGGCCAGTTCGCTCGGCGTGAGCTCGTGTCCGGTGCGCCGCAGCGCGCCGAGCAGGTCGAACTCGGCCCGGCTGAGCCCCGCGCGGCGCAGCGGCGCGTCCTCCGCCTGCTGGAGGAGGGCGGCGCAGCGGTTGACGCGGCCGATGATCTCCATCGGTCCGGTGTCCAGGTCGGGGTGGACGGTCCGCCACTGGCGGACGACTCCGGCCACGGTGTCGTCGCGGGCGGCGCCGGGCACCGGCCGCGGCGCGGGCCCGGACGAAGGACGTCCGTGTCCCTCGGCGGCAGCCTCTCCGGGTGCCGTCCGCGCCGCTGCCGCTTCCCCCGCGACCGCCTCTCCGGATGCCGCTTCCCCCTGTTCCGGCCGTCCGTTGTGCGCCGTCATGGCCGTGCGTCCTCCGTCGTCCTGCCCGTGCTCGCCACCGGGGCGTCGAGGCCCAGGCGTCGTACCGTCGCCGCGAGCGTACGGTGTGCGGACTGCTCGGTGAGCACGACCCGCTCCTGGGGCAGGGCGCGCTGCCACCACTCGCCGGACGCGGCGTCCACGGTGGCGCGCAGCTCGACCAGCGCGGCGGCCAGGCACCGGCGGGCGGACTCCAGCGCGGCGGGTGCGGGCCGTTCCTCGGCGAGCAGGCGCGCGGCCCGCTCGCGGGCCCGGTCGACGGCGGTCAGGGCGTGCTCGACGCGGTCGCCGGTCCGGCGGTTGGTGACGGCGACGGCGGCCGCGAAGCCGACCAGGGCGCCGACGACGGTGTCCACGGCCCGCTCGGTGATCAGCTCGCCCTCGGCCTGCCGTCCGGCGAACTCGGTGATGAGCAGCGCCATCGGGGTCACGCAGATGGTGCCGAGCCAGTAGTTCCGGCCGATCAGCGCCTCGGCACCGAAGTTGAGGGCCGCACAGCACAGCACGAGGGCGAGGCCCCCGGAGTGCGCGAGCGGGGCGATCGCGGCGAAGACGAGGACGCCGACGAGGTTGCCGACGACGCGCTGGACGCTCCGGCTCCAGGTGAGGGCGAGGTTGGCCTGGTAGAGGGACGCCGCGGTGACCAGGGCCCAGTAGGGGCGGCCGATACCGAGCGCGAGGGAGGCGTACCCCGCGAGCGCGCAGCCGAGGGCGGTGCGCACCGCGACCGGGGCGAGCGGGCCGAGCCGGCTCCACCAGGGGCGGTGCGGGGCGGCGTTCTCGGCGTCCACGCCGAGGAGTTCCTCCGTGGCCGCCGCCGTCTCGCCGGCACTCGGGAGCGGGCCGGTGCCGCGCAGCTGCCGCGCCCAGCCCCGCAGCCGCTCCGGGTCGGTGTCGGCGGGGGCGGCGAGCGCGACCTCGGCGCGGACGATCAGACGCTCCAGGGCGCGCCGGGGCCCGGGGCGCGCGCCGGTGGCCGACAGGGCCTGCCAGGCGGCCTGGACGGCGGCGGCAGCGGCGGCGCGGGTCCGGGCGTGACCGTCCGAGGTGCCGCGCGTGGCGGCGTACGCGGCGGCCGTGTCCAGCGCCTGGGCGGTGGCGCGGCGTTCCGGGCCGTGCGGGCGGCGCAGGCCGGGCGCCATGCCGACCAGCCACGCCCACGCGGCCGCGGCGGCGGCCAGCGCCAGATGGCCGGGGACCTGGCCGAGCGTCTGCGGGACGAACAGGGAGGCGGAGCTGACGAAGGTCAGTACGACGTTGCCGGGCGGGCCGAGGCGGGTGGCGTCGCACAGCGCCTTCTGCACGGCCGCCATGAGGGCGCCGACGGCGACCAGGACGACCGCGTCGGAGGTGAGCGAGGCGGCCACCAGGGAGAGCGCGAGACCGCCCAGCATGCCCAGGACCACCCAGGCCAGGACGCGGGCCCGTGCGGCGTAGGGGCGGTTGTGGGCGTACAGGGCGCACAGCGATCCGGCCATCGTGTACATGGCCAGGTCGAGCCTGCCGAGGGCGAGCAGCGTGAGATTGGGCGGGGCGACCGAGACGACGACGCTCAGGGCGGGCTTGAACCAGATGTCGGAGGGACGGCCCAGCCGCAGCACGCCGGCGAGCGGGAGGCGGCGGACGGGGCGTGTCGTCGGGGTGGGGTCGGGGGTGGGGGGCGCACTGCTCATGGAACAAGTTTAGCAGGTGTTTTACTAGTAAAGGACACCGACGAGTGCGCACCCGTGGGCGCGGCGCGACGGCTCGCGCCCCTCGAATGCTCCCCGCGTACACCCTTGCGCTCGTGTGCGCACCGCGTGCCCCGGGCATCGCAACAGCGACCGACCGGAACGCCGCCCGGCGCCCCGGAACCGTCGAACGGGGAGGTGGCGGGTGCACGGACCGGCTTCGCCCGGCTGGCTGCTGGTCGCGCTCTGCGTGGCGACCGGCGCCTACTGTCTGCTGCGGATACGCAGCCCCGTGGAGGAGCAGCGCCGCGCCGCGGGCGGCGAGGCGCTGATGGGCTTCGGGATGGCCGCCATGGCCGTGCCCGCGGCCGTGTTCACCCCGCCGGCGTGGGCCTGGCCCGGCTACGCGGCCGTCTTCGGCGCGGCGGCACTGCGCGCCCTGTGGTCGGCGCGGACGAGTCGGCACCATCTGCACCACCTCGTGGGCGCGGGCGCCATGGTCTACATGTCCGTCGTCATGGCCGCCTCGCCGGAGTCCCACCACCATGGGCACGGCGGATCCGGCATACCCCTGCTCACCGGTGCCCTGCTGCTGTACTTCGCCGGCTACGTCCTGCTGTCGGGCGCCCGGCTGGTGCCGGCGGTGGCCGGGACGGCGGGTGCGGGTGCGGGTCCAGGTGCGCCGGGAGCCGGAGTCCTGCGCTGGGGCGACCGGCCGGAGCTGGCGCGGGCGTGCCGGCTGTCGATGGGGATGGCGATGGTCGCCATGCTGCTGACCCTGTGAGCGCCGACCCTGAGAGCACCGTGCCGCCGACGCACCCCGAGTGAGACCGCGCGGCGGGACGGGTGGGACGCGGGACGGCCGTACGGCGCGCCGTGGGTCCGTGGTCTGTGTCACTTCGGCGCGGGCAACCGTGTTCCGAGCGGTCGGCCGCTCATAGGGTGCTCGCATGATGGTGCCCGCGGTCCTGCTGCTGCTCGGCGCGCTGACCGCCGTAGCCGCTCCCCGGCTGCTCACCCGGGCCGACTGGACGGACCGGGAACCGGTGGTCGCCCTGTGGGTCTGGCAGTGCGTGGTGGCCGGCGTCCTGCTGTGCTGCGCGCTGTCGATGACCCTCAGCGCGGCGGCCGCCTGGCAGGCGGTGCGCGGCCATGTGTTCGCCACGGCTCCGCATGCGGTGGTGGATGCCTACGCCTTCGGCGCGGCCGGCGCCTGGGCGCCGACGACCGCGGTGGCGCTGGCGTGCGCGGGGGTGTGGAGCGCGGCGATGCTGGTCCGCGAGGTCGTACGGGCCCGGGCGCGCCGCAACCGGCGACGTGCCGAACTCCTCGTCCGCGCCCCGCTGTTGCCCGGCGAGCAGCCCGGCTCCGACCGGCTCGTGGTCCTGGAGGGCGAGCGGCCGGAGGCCTGGTGGCTGCCCGGCGCTCCACCGCGACTGGTCGTCACCACGGCGGCGCTGCGCCGACTGAAGGGACGCCGGCTGGACGCCGTCCTGGCCCATGAGCAGGGTCACGCGCGGGCCCGGCACGACTGGCTGCTGCACTGTTCGGCCGCGCTGGCGGGGGGCTTTCCCCAGGTGCCGGTGTTCGCCGCGTTCCGCGACGAGATGCACCGCCTGGTCGAACTCGCCGCCGACGACATGGCCTCGCGCCGCTTCGGCCGGCTGACGACCGCGCTGGCACTCGTCGAACTCAACGAGGACCGGGGCGTGTTCGGCCCCTGCCCCACCGCGCAGGCCCATGTTCCGCAGCGGGTGCACCGTCTGCTCACTCCGCCGGACCGGCTCACCGCGGCCCGCCGGCTGCGTCTGACGGCGTTGGCCTCGCTCGTCCCGGTGATCCCCGTTCTGGTGACGCTGACACCGGGGTTGCGGGCGCTGGGCTGACCGGGCCGTAGCGACGTTCGGCGTTTGCCCGTGGATCCGTCCGCCCGTGGGCGAGGATCGAGTCATGCCTGCCGCTTCCGTCGACTCCCCGGCCCGTCCGCCCGTCCGGCGCACCGGCGCCGCCCGGGCCGCCTCGGTCCTGGCCCTGTGCTCGGCGGTGCTGGCGGCGCTGGTCGTCGTCCGATGGCGCCCGCTGATGACGTTCGACGGCGCTGTCGCCCGCACCACCCACGGCTGGGCGGTCGACGATCGCGGCCTCACGCACGCGTTCCGTGTCCTCACCGACTGGGTGTGGGACCCGCTGACGATGCGCCTGCTGTGCGCGGCGGTCGCGGTGTGGCTGTTGTGGCGTCGCTCGGCCTGGTGGACGGCGTCGTGGCTGGTGGGCACGTGTGCGCTGGGCGCGGTGCTGCAACAGGGGCTGAAGGCCGCGGTCGGCCGGCCCCGCCCTGTGTGGCCCGACCCGGTGGACTCCGCCCACTACGCGGCCTTCCCGTCGGGTCACGCCATGACCGCGACGGTCGTGTGCGGCCTGCTGCTGTGGCTGCTGCGCCGCGGGGGTCTCTCAGGCATCCCGTGGGGCGCCGCCGTGACGCTGGCCGTGCTCTCGGTCGCCGGGGCCGGCATGACCCGCGTCTGGCTGGGCGTGCACTGGCCCTCGGACGTCCTCGGCGGCTGGCTGCTGGGCGCGGCGGTGGTGGCGGCTGCGGCGACCGTCCGCACATGGTGGCCGACGTCGTCCGAATGAGCGATGATCACTCCCATGTCTGCCGTTCTTTTCGACTTCTCCGGGACCCTCTTCCGTATCGAGTCCACCGAATCCTGGTTGCGTGCCGTGCTCGACGAGGCCGGTCTGGCGCTCGGGGAACGGGAGCTGGCCGAGGCGGCGCGGGCGCTGGAGGAGGCCGGGGCGCTGCCGGGCGGGGCGTCCCCGGGGCGGATCCCCGACGAGCTGGCCGAGCTGTGGGAGAACCGCGACCGCAGTGCCGAGCAGCACCGGGCCGCCTACACGGGTCTGTCCCGTCAGGTATCGCTGCCCGACCCGGCGTTGCACGACGCGCTGTACGACCGGCACAGGACTCCGGCCGCCTGGTCCCCGTACCCGGACACGTCCGAGGTGCTGCGCACCCTGCGCGAGCGCGGGATCGCGGTCGCCGTGGTGAGCAACATCGGCTGGGACCTGCGCCCGGTGTTCCGCGAACACGGCCTGGACACCTACGTCGACGCATACGTCCTGTCGTACGAACACGGCATCCAGAAGCCGGACCCGAGGCTGTTCGCGGTGGCGTGCGAGGCGCTCGGCGCGGACCCCGGTGACGTGCTGATGGTCGGGGACAACCGCCACGACGACGGAGGTGCGGCGGCCCTGGGGTGCGCGGTGCACTTCGTGGACCATCTGCCGGTGGAGAAGCGGCCCGACGCGCTGCGGCCGGTGCTCGACCTGGTGGCCGCGGCGCCTGAACAGCCGGTGCGGAACGGCCAGGGCTGAACCGCCGGGGCTGAACCCCGTCGGGCTCGACGGCCGGGCTCAACGGCAGGCTCAACGGCCTGCGTGGACCCGAACCCCATGTGTCGTGTCACCTGTCACGCGGTGCGTGACAGGCGTGCGGGCAGCCGGTGCGCTCGGACCGGCACCGTTCTGCCGTGCAGGGCCGCCCGCAGCGCGGGGGCCAGGATCCGCCGTACGTCGGCGGCGTCGAGGGCGACGACGGGGCCCAGCGGGTTCAGATAGCGGGTGAAGATCAGTCCGCCGAGCACGGCCACCGCGGCCGTGGCCCGCTCCCTCGCGTGCCGGCCGCCGAGGTGGTCGGCGATCCTGCCGAGCACCTCGCGCTCCAGGAACTCCCGGAACACCCGCATCACGTCCTCGTCCCGCATCGCCACCGGCTCCAGCGCCGCGAACCCGGCACCGTCCGGCTCCTCCCAGAGCGCCGTGACCGCGTCGACGAGCCGTTCGGCCAGGTACGCCGGATCGCCGTCCAGCGCGCGGACGATCGCGGTCGAGCGGCCGCAGTCGATATTCATCGCCTCGCCGAACAGGCCCTGCTTGGAACCGAAGTGGTAGCCGATCAGCGCCACGTCCACGTCCGCCGCCGCGGCGACGGCCCGCAGTGTCGTGCCCTGGTAGCCATGGGCCAGGAACAGAGCGCGGGCCTTCTCGGCGATCCGGGCCTTGGTGGCGGGACGGCCGCGCGGGCGGCCACGGTTTTTATTCATCAGCGTTGAATATCCAGGCCTCCGGGCGGCACCGTCAAGGCGTTCCGCGAACCTCGACGAGGAGAAACCCATGCGCATCGCCGTCTTCGGAGCCGGCGGCCCCACCGGCCGCGAACTGCTCACCCAGGCCCTCGACAACGGGCACGAGGTCACCGCGGTCACCCGCCGACCGAAGCTCGTCCCCGCCCGCGAGGGCCTCGTCGTGGCCGACGCCGACGCGCTGGACGCGCGGGCCGTCGACGCCGTGGTCGCCGGCCAGGACGCGGTCCTCTCGGCGCTCGGCGTCCCTCCGGGGAAGGGGCCGGTCACCCTCTACTCCGACACGGCCGCCCATATGACCGCCGCCATGGAGCGGCACGGGGTGAAACGGCTGATGGTCGTGAGCTCCAGCGTCCTGGACCCCGGCTGGCGGCCGAGCGGGGCGTTCTTCTTCAACAACGTCCTCGACCCCTACGTCAACCGGGTGATCGCCCGCGCGGCCCACGAGGACATGCGGCGCATGGAGGACGTGGTCCGCGCCCACGACCTGGACTGGACGATCGTGCGCCCCTCGGGCCTCTTCGACCATCCCGGCCCGACGCCCTACCTGCTCGCCGAGAACAGCGCGGACGGCGTCTTCACGGCCCGTTCCGACCTCGCCGCGAGCATGCTCGCCCAGTTGGCCGACGACCGCTTCGTGCGCCGGGCGATGGGGGTGGCCACCACCCGGGTGCGGCCCAGTGTTCCGCGCATGATCTGGCGTGAAATTCGGAAGAACGCCCGTGCCGGACGCGCCAGAAAAGTAGCCTGAGGACACCAGTCGGGCACAGAAGAGCCCGTCTCGGACGATCCCCCGCGTCGCCCGAGACGGGCGGCAGCACGACCTGGCCCCCAATCGGGGGCTGGTCCGCTCGCGTTGAGTATAGTTGGCTGGCAGCCAGTCAACGCAGGAGTTTCAGCATGTCCCCGCGCAGCGCCTCGGTCAATGAAGAATTGCGGCGGCGTTCCCGGGAGCGGCTCCTGCAGGCGGCGGTCGAGCTGGTCGGCGAGCACGGGTACGACGCGACGACGCTCGGCGCCATCGCCGACCGGGCGGGATCGGCCCGGGGCCTGGTGTCGTACTACTTCCCCGGCAAGCGCCAGCTCGTGCAGTCGGCCGTGCACCGGCTGATGCACCGCACGCTGGAGGAGGCGCTGGAGCGCGAGCCGCGCACGGAGGACGGCCGGGAGCGGATGGCACGGGCCATCGACGCGATTCTGGGGCTGGCCCGGGACCGGCCGGTGCTGATGCGCCAGCACATGGCGGGGATGCTCCAGGCCGAGGGGTTCGTGCAGTGCCCGGAGCAGCAGCGCCTGGCCCAGCTGCTGCGGGAAACCGTGGCCCGGCACGGCTCGGCGGACGCCGACACCGACTACCCGATGCTGCGCGCGCTGCTCATGGGCGCGGTCTACGCGGCGCTGGTACCCGGAGCGCCGATGCCGGTGCCGGTGCTGCGGGCCGAGCTGTTCAAGCGCTACCGGCTCGACTGGGACATGGGGCTCTCCCCGGACACCGAGGCACCCACCGGCTCGTGCCGCACGGACGTCTCCCGCTTCTTCGCCACCGACCAGCACCCGGCGGACGGGAGGAAGTAGCCGGTCGGGGAGGTCGAGGTTCGGCTGGGGGCCCGGCGGGGGTCGGGGAGGTTCGGCCCGGAGGCCAGCCCGGTTCGAGGTTCGGCCCGGAGACCGGCGCGGGAGTTGGCGGCATGGGTCCGCGGGACCGGGCGCGGCGCGGGTTCGCGGGCCGGGAAGCAGACGCCACGAGTCCGCGGGGCCAGAGCCAGGGCCCTGCGCGGGTCCGCGGGCGGGAGTGGGCGGCACGGGATCGGGACCCGGCGCGGAGCCGCAGACCCGTAAGCAGACGCCACGAATCCGCACGACCGGGGCCCGGTATGCATCGGTGGCCCGGAGCAGGGCGGCGCAGGTCCGCAGGACCGAAGTCCGGCACGGATCCGCGGACGGGAGCAGGCGGCACGAGGTCGGGGCGCGGCGCGGACCCACAGACCCGGAAGCAGACGCCACGAATCCGTGCGGCCAGAGCCAGAGCCCGGCACTGGTCCGCGGGCCCGAAGCAGGGCGGCGCAGCGCCGCAGCACCGGAGTCCGGCGCGAGACCGCGGGCCGGGAGCAGAGGGAGCCGGTCCCCGGGTTCGGGACAGCCGGAGCCGCCTGAGCTGCCTGAGCACCTGAGCAGCCGAGCAGGAGCGGGTGGACCGTGCGGCAGGGCTTCGGGCGGCTCCCGGAGGAAACGGGCGGGCGACACGCCGTTCGGTGGCGTGTCGCCGCACTCCCCCCGCGGGCCGCTTGCTGCCATGCTGGAGTCATCAGCGATCTCCTCCGACCACCGGGGTAAGGAGTTCCGCCGTGCTGCGTGTCGCCGTCGTCGGCTCGGGTCCGAGCGGGTGCTACACCGCTCAGGGTCTTGTCCAGCAGGATCCCTCGGTGTGTGTCGACGTCCTCGACCGGCTGCCGTGTCCGTACGGGCTCGTGCGCTACGGCGTGGCGCCGGACCACGAGAAGATCAAGTCCCTGCAGAACAACCTGCGGACGGTCCTGGAGCACGACCGGGTCCGGTTCCTGGGCGGTGTGCAGGTCGGCGGCCCGGGCGGGGTGCCCGCCGGGCGGCTGCGGGAGCTGTATCACGCGGTCGTGTACTGCGTGGGTGCCGCGACCGACCGCCACCTCGGGATCCCGGGCGAGGACCTGCCGGGCAGCTGGTCGGCGACCGAGTTCGTGTCCTGGTACAGCGCCCACCCGGACGCCGTGGACGACGGGTTCGTACGCGGGGCGCACAGCGCCGTGGTGATCGGTGTGGGCAACGTGGCCGTGGACGTCACACGCATGCTGGCACGCGGCGCGGCGGAGCTGAGCCCCACGGACGTGCCCGAGGCCGCGCTCGCCGCGCTGGCCGCGAGCCGGGTGTCCGAGATCCACATGGTGGGCCGGCGCGGCCCCTCGCAGGCCCGTTTCACCACCAAGGAACTGCGTGAGCTGGGCGCCCTGCCGGACACCGAGGTCGTCGTCGACCCGGAGGAGCTGGCGCTGGATCCGGGGTACGCGGACCCTTCGGCGCTGCCCGCCGCCCAGCGCCGCAACGTGGAGGTGCTGCGCGAGTGGGCGGCCACGCCCCCGCGGGGCGCCGCCCGCCGGATCCGGCTGCGCTTCTTCCTGCGTCCCGTGGAAATGCTCGCCGCGGACGGCCGGGTGGCGGCCGTACGGTTCGAGCGGACGGTCCCGGACGGCCGCGGTGGCGTCACGGGCACGGGGCGGTACGAGGACGTGGCGGCGCAGCTGGTGCTGCGGTCCGTGGGCTACCGCGGGGTGCCGCTGGAGGGGCTTCCGTTCGACGCCGACACGGGCACGGTGCCGCACCAGGAGGGGCGTGTGCTGCGCGACGGTGCGGTCGCTCCGGGCGAGTACGTGGCGGGCTGGATCAAGCGGGGACCCACCGGTGTCATCGGCACCAACCGGCCGTGCGCCAAGGAGACGGTGACCTCACTGCTCGCGGACGCGCCGGCGCTCGTACGTGCGCAGGTACCCGAGGACGCCGTCGAGGTGTTGCGTGCCGAGGGTGTCGAGCCGGTCGAGTGGGAGGGGTGGCAGGCCATCGAGCGGGCCGAGGCGGAGCTCGGTGCCTCGCTCGGACGGAGCGTGGTCAAACTTCCCGACTGGGCGTCCCTGCGGGCGGCGGCGCGCACCTCGGTGCCGTAGGGGCCGTAGGGCCTGACCTGCGGCCAGGGGCCCGTGTCACCGGTGTCCCGGGGCGGCGGACCTGTGCCTGCCGGCTGCCTCACCGGTCCTCGTCACGACCGACGGTTTCACCCTCACCGTGGCGGGCGGCCTGCCGGATGGCGGCATCGACGAGGCTGTCGAGCAGCCCCGGGAAGAGGTCGTCCAGGTCGTCGCGGCGCAGGCCGTTCATTTTCGCCGTGCCGCGGTAGATCTGCCGGAGCACACCGGCCTCGCGCAGCACCCGGAAGTGGTGCGTGCTCGTCGACTTCGAGACGGGCAGGTCGAACTGGGAACAGGTCAGCTCCTCGGCCCCGGCGGCCAGCTCCCGCACGATCTGCAGCCGCTGAGGATCGGACAGCGCGTGCAGCACGCTCTCCAGGCGGATCTCCTCCCGTGCGGGATGCGGAAGATCACGGCTGCCGGCGGTGGGGACGGAGGCGGGGGCGGGGGCGTTCACGGCGGCTCCACTTCGTACGAGTGCCTCATTCTACGAGAAGCATCGTAGTTTGACAGCCAACGTACTACGAGAGCTATCGTACAAGTCGCGATCGGTCCGGTGACGAACGCGACCGGTCCCCGTGACGAAATGGAGTCCGCCATGAGTGCGCTCTTCGAGCCCTACGCACTGCGTGAAGTGACGATCCCGAACCGGGTCTGGATGCCCCCGATGTGCCAGTACTCGGCCGAGCCCACGGGGCCCGCGGCCGGCGTCCCGCGGGACTGGCACTTCGCCCACTACGCGGCGCGGGCGACCGGCGGCACGGGCCTGATCATCGTGGAGGCCACCGCGGTGTCGCCGGAGGGCCGGATCTCGCCGTACGACCTGGGCATCTGGAACGACACCCAGGCCGAGGCGTTCCGCCGGATCACCGGCTTCCTGAAGAGCCAGGGCACCGTGCCCGCGATCCAGCTGGCGCACGCCGGCCGCAAGGCGTCGACGGACCAGCCGTGGAAGGGCGGTGCGCCCCTCGGAGCGGAGGAGCTCGGCTGGCGGCCGGTGGCGCCGAGCGCTGTCGCCTTCGCCGACCAGCACCCGGTCCCGCACGAGCTGAGCGCCGATCAGATCCAGGAAGTCGTCCGGCAGTTCGCGGACGCCGCACGGCGGGCCCTGGCCGCGGGCTTCGAGATCGCCGAGATCCACGGTGCCCACGGCTACCTGATCAACGAGTTCCTCTCCCCGCACTCCAACCACCGCACCGACGCCTACGGCGGCTCGTACGAGAACCGGGTGCGCTTCGCCCTCGAGGTCGTCGACGCGGTGCGCGCGGTGTGGCCCGAGGACAAGCCGCTCTTCTTCCGCATCTCCGCGACCGACTGGCTGGAGGACGCCGGCTGGACCGCGGACGACACGGTGCGCTTCGCGGCCGAGCTGCACGCGCACGGTGTCGATCTGCTCGACGTCTCCACCGGCGGCAACGCCCCCGGCGCGAGCATTCCGACGGGGCCCGGATACCAGGTGCCGTTCGCGACGCGCGTGAAGGCCGAATCGCCGCTGGCGGTCGCCGCCGTGGGACTCATCACCGACGTGGAGCAAGCGGAGAAGATCGTCGCCAACGGCGAGGCCGACGCGGTCCTCCTGGGCCGCGAACTGCTGCGCAACCCGTCCTGGGCCCGCCACGCGGCCCGCGAACTGGGCGGCCAGGTACACGTCCCCGACCAGTACCACCGCTCCGTCTGACGACCCGCTCCGCCTGACGACCCGCTCCGGGCAGCGCCCGTCAGCCCTGGAGTCGTGGCCGTCACTCCTGGAGCCGCGTCCGGCCGGCCCGGAAGCCCCCTCCGGCCCCGCTCCCCCAGCGCGGCGGCAGCAGGCGGGACACCGTCTCCTCCAGGCGGGGCAGTGTCCGCTGGCCCGCGAGGGCGAGGGCGATGGCCGCGACGACGCCGGCCCAGGCGACCGGTCCCAGAGGAGTGCAGCCGAAGACGCGGCTGACGCCCGGGGTCTGGACCAGGGCGACGAGGGCGACGGCGGAGCCGAGGGACGTCACCCGGACCAGCGGGCTGTCGCGCCGGTCGAGGAGCGTCTGGGCGAGCTGGGTGCCGACCACACCGCACAGGGCCATCGTGCCGGAGCGGCGGGCGCTGCCCGGTGTGAAGCGTCCGATCAGCCAGGCCGTGACCGCGCCCAGACAGGTCGTCAGGGCGCGGTGGCGGATCTGCCGGATCAGCGGCTCCCCGAGGACACCGCCGGCCGCGTCCTCGGGCGATCCGGCCTGGGCCTGCTCGACGTCCTCCTTGGGCGTCACCGCGACCGCCATCGCCGGGAACAGGTCGGTGAACAGGTTCACCATCAGCATCTGCCGGGTGGACAGCGGCGCCCTGCCCGACATCAGGGTGCCGAGGATGCCGAAGCCGACCTCGCCGGCGTTGCCGCCGATGAGGATGGCGATGGCGTCCGCAACGCTGTGCCACAGGGCGCGGCCCTCGCCGATCGCGTCGATCAGGACGGTGAGGTCGTCGTCGGTGAGGACGATGTCCGCGGCGTTGCGCGCGGCCGCCGAGCCCCGCGCGTTGATGCCCACGCCGATGTCGGCGGCGCGGATCGCCGCGGCGTCGTTGGCGCCGTCGCCGACCATGCCGACCACCCGGCCCGCGTCCCGCAACGCCTCGACGACCTGGAGCTTCTGCTCGGGCGCGACCCTGGCCACCACGCCCGCGTCGCGCAGCATGCGGGCCCGGGCCGAGCGGTCGGCGGCGGCCAGTTCGTCCCCGGTGACCACGGGGGTGTCGGCCGGCCAGCCGAGTTCCATGGCGATCGCCCGCGCGGTCTGCGGGTGGTCGCCGGTGAGCATGACCGGCCGGACACCCTCCTCGTAGAGGCCGTGGACGAGCGCCGTGGAGGTCTCGCGCGGCACGTCCGACAGCGCCAGCAGACCCGCGAACTCCAGTCCCGCCAGGGGTTGTTCGAGTACGTCCGTCTCCTTCTCGCGCGCGGCGAGCCGCCGCCGGGCCACCGCCAGGACCCGCAGCCCGTCGCCGGCCAGGGCGTGCGCGGCGTCGGAGGCGTGGGTCGGGAGGTCCGGGCAGGCGGGCAGGACGGTCTCCGGGGCGCCCTTGACCACGAGCACCCGCGGTCCGTCCGCGTCGCGGCCCACGGCGGCCGCGTAGCCGCGGGCGGCCTCGAAGCCGAGGCCTTCGAGCTGGGTCCACTCCGGGTCGGGGCGGGCCGCGTCCAGGACGGCCTCGTCGGTGGCGTGCACCGGCCGGTCGGAGCCGCCGTTGACCCGCGGGCAGGCCCGCGCGGCCGCGCGCAGCGTCTCCGCGGCGGCCTCGTCGCGCACCGCGTGGACCGTGCCGCCCGTGTCGCTGACGCGCACCAGGCGCAGCCGGTTCTCGGTGAGCGTGCCGGTCTTGTCGAAGCAGAGGGTGTCCATGCGGCCCAGCGCCTCCAGGGTGCGCGGGGTGCGCACGAGCACGCCGCCCCGGGTGAGCCGCCTGGCCGCAGCCAGCTGGGCCACCGTGGCCACCAGCGGCAGGCCCTCGGGAACGGCGGCCACGGCGACGGCCACGCCGCCGCTGACCGCCTCGTGGACAGGGGTGCCGCGCAGCAGCGCGATGCCCGTCACCGCGGCACCGCCCGCCAGCGTCAACGGCAGGGCCTTGCGGGTGAGTTCCTGGAGCCTGGCCTGGACTCCGCCGGCCGGGGGCGTACGGGCGGCGAGGTGCACGGCGCGGGCGGCCTCGGTGTGCTCCCCGATGTCCACCACGACGGCCCGGGCCCGCCCGCCCACCACGGTCGTGCCCTCGAAGACCATGCACCGCCGGTCGGCGACGGCCGCGTGCGGGGTCGGTGCGGTCTGCTTCTGCACCGGCAGGGACTCCCCGGTCAGCGCGGACTCGTCGACCTCCAGGCCCTCCTCCCACAGCAGGCGCGCGTCGGCGGGCACGACGTCGTCGCCCTTCAGTTCGATCACATCGCCCGGACGCAGCTTGCCGGCGTCGACCGTGCGGGTGCCGCCGGCCGGGGCCTCCGTGTCCGGGGGTGCGAGGCGCGCCTTGCGTTTCTGGTCGGCGAGCAGCCCGGACAGCGCCCGCTCGGCGCGCAGCCGCTGCACGCCGCCGACGAGGGCGTTCAGGTCCAGGGCGCCGACGACGAGCAGGGCGTCCAGCATGGAGCCGAGGATCGCGGATGCCGCCGAGCCGACGGCCAGCACCGGGGTGAGGGGGTCGTGCAGTTCGCCGCGTACGGCCGCGCCGAGCTCGTAGGTCCAGCGCACGGGGGTCAGGGCCGGGTGCCGGGCGACGCCGTCGGCGGCCTTGCGGAGGCGGGCGGTGGCCTGCTCGAACGCGGTCGGTACGGCGGCCGGTTCGTGCTCCAGTTGCTCGCGCGCCTCCTCCGAGTCCAGCTCGTGCCAGTGCACGCGCGGGCTGGGGTGCGGGGCGCGGGCGGCCGCGACCCCCAGGGCGGCCCGCGCCCCGGACAGCAGGGCCGCGGCCGCCGCCGCGTCGACCGGTGCGTGCCGCAGCCCGGGCAGTACGGACCGGCGCCCGCGTCCGCCCTTGGACTCGCCGACGGCGACGAGCAGCCCGGACAGCGCGGCGCCGGACCGGGCCAGCATCTGCGCCCGCCGGCCGACGGCGCGGGCGGCCCTGACCGCGGTCAGTACCCGCCACACGTCGGGCAGACCGTGCACGGCCAGGATGTCCGCGCTCCAGACGACGGCGCTGTCGCGGTCGGCGAGGGCGACGGCGATGTCGCTTGCGCGCAGCCCGGCCAGGAGGCCCTGCTCGTCGGCCGACCGCATCCGGGCGACGGTGAGCACCACGCCCTCGTCCTCGCCGCCGCGCAGCCCGTACACCACGTCGTCCAGGGGCCGCCGGGCGTCCACGACCTCGTCGGCGAGGCCGGTGAGGTCCTCCAGGGCCGGGTCGTCGACGAGAACGACCTTGAGCCGGGCCCGGCGGGCCGCGTCGAGCACGGGCTCCGCCCACGGATCGACGTCCCCGGTCTCGGTGCGCAGCGCGCTCGGGTGCAGCACGACGGTGCCGGTCATCCCCAGCTGCCGCAGCCGTTCCGTATCCCGCACCAGCACGCCGGTGCGTGCCAGCGACGCGCTCAGCACCGAGTGGAACAGGGCGGGCCCGTAGCGCGCGGCCTTGGGCGAGCCGGCCAGCACCGCCTCGGCCGCCTCGGCGGCGTCGTGCTTGACCATCAGGGTCACCGCCGCTCCCAGCAGACTGCCTGCGGAGGCGTGTTCGGCGTACTCCTGGGCCGGGGTCAGGCGCAGCGGCGGGCGGGGGAAGGCGCCGGCGGCGACGCTGACCCGGTCCGGGGCGCACAGCCGGTCGTGGACCGTGTCGAACGCGGCCGAGCGGGCCACCGTCTCGGCCAGCTGGCAGGAGCGCAGCACCCCGTCGAGCACGAGCGAGGTGGGGGTCTGCCCGGCGCCGTGGACGGCCGCGTTGGCGCAGGCCAGCAGGAGGTCCATCCGCTGGTGGCCCAGCCGGGCGCGCAGCCGCGCCCGAAAGCGCGGGTTCTCGCGCAGCAGCGTCACCATGGCGGTCGCCATGCGCGGTGACGGCGGCAGCCGCAGGGCGCCGGCGGTCAGTCCCGCGGCGATGCCGACGACGTCGGCGGCGAGCGTGGCCGCGGCGAACCGCACCCCCGCGGGGTCGGCCGGATGGGTCGTCTCCTCGGGATCGCCGCCCGCCAGCGTCAGATCGTGCTGGGCGGCCAGTTGGGCCGCGCGATCCATCACCCGTTCGGCGGCCTCCTCCTGGGTGGCGGTGACGACCAGACGCCCGAGCCCCTGGTCCCAGTAGGCGAACAGCACGTCGGGGTGCTCGGCCAGGGCGGCCGCGACGCGGCGCGCCAGGTGCTCGGTGCCGCCGGCGCGCCGGACCCGCTCCGGCTCGGCGGGGCGCAGCGCGAAGTGCGCGCGCGTGCCGGAGCGCCAATGGACCCCCGCGCCGGGCAGCGCGTTGCGCGCGACCCGCACCACCCGCGCCGCCACGTCCAGGCCGTGCACGCCGGCGCGAGCCGTGCCGGCCATCGTCCCGGCGGCCACCCCGACCGCCGGGGCCGCCGCCCGCGCCAGCAGCCGGGGCGCCTCGTTCAGCCGTCGCGCGGCTGCCGCCGGGACCGTCAGCAGACCGAGCACCATGACGTCCCTCAGCCGGTGGTACGGGCGCGCCGCGCCGTCGGACCGAGCGTCCCCGTGGTGGACCTGCTGGAGGACGCCTTCGCCGTGGTGGCCTTGCCGGTGGCGGCTTTGGCGGTGGCAGCCTTGCCGGCGGCGGTCTTACGGGTACGGGTGGCCTTGCTCGTGGCGGATGTGGTGGCGGACCTGGTGGTGGCCGCCTTGGCCGTGGCGGCCTTGCGCGTGGACGCCTTGCTCGTGGCGGTGCCGCCCGTCGGCGCCTTCGCGGTGGCGGCGGCCTTGGCCGTCGCCGGCTTGGCCGCGGAGGTCCTGCCTGCGGACGGCCTGGTCCGGCTCCGGGTGCCGGGAGACCTGAGGGCCGCGGTGCCGATGTCCTCGGCACCTTCGCGGGTGGCGGCGGCGCGTTTGCGCGCGGCCTGCCGGGCGGCGGCCGTGGTGCCGGTGGGTCGTGCGACGTTGCGGGCCGCCGGTTCGCTGACCGGCATGGCCTCTCCGGTTTCCAGGCCGCCGTCCGGTGCGGTGCCCAGGGCCTGCGGCGGCTGTCCGGCTCGTTCGGGGTGATCGGGCCTCGGCTGGGTCAGCCAGGCCACGGCCGCGCCCGTGAGGGCGACCGGCCACTCCACCACTCCGGCGACGCCGAGCACCCCGGCCCCCGTGTAGACCGCGATCCGCCGGCCCCTCGGCGACACGGCGCCGACCTTCTCGAGCGTTCCCTGGGCGGCCTTGCCCACGAGCCCTGCGCCGGGTACCCGCCGCAGCACCGAGGCAGCGCCATGCAGGGGCGCCGTAAGGATCGACGACGACTTCTGCTCAGCCATGACTCTCCTCGCCTGGGGGTGAGATCCCTTTCCGTGGCCGGGTGCCCGCGACAGTGCTGGTCATCCCGCCATTTCTCAGGGAACGCCAGGGGCTGCGCACGCGCCACCCGACCCCTGTCTCCCCGGGCTCTCCGAGGGAGCGCTCCCACGACTTTGTGCGCCAGGCGTTGACCAGAAAGCGCTTGCATCCTACGTTCTGTTCAACAGTGTGACCGACAGGAGCGAAAAGTGACCTCCTCGGCCACTCTGCCGCACACACAGCGTTCCAAAAGGCGTACGGCGTTCACATACACGTACACAGGTCCTCCTGAAGGGACACATCCGCATGCGTACTCGCCCCCCACGTACGGACGCGCGAAGGCCGGGCTTACCCGCGCGCAGGCCGGCACTGGCGGCGCGCTCGTGGCCTCCGCCGCCGCCGTCGCCGTGCTCGCCCTGCCCCGGCCGGCCGGGGCCGCCGAGAGCTCGCCGGTCGGGTTCGGCGCCGTGACGACCGGCGGCGGCAGGGCCACGGCGGTGACCGTCTCGACGCTCGACGCCTTCAAGGCGGCCGTCACGGGCAGCTCGGCCAAGGTCGTCAGGGTCAGCGGCACGATCTCGCTGAGCGGCCAGGTCGACGTCGGCTCCAACACCACGGTGCTCGGCGTCGGCTCGTCCTCCGGGTCCACGGCGGCGGTCTGCGACTGAAGAAGGTCACCAACGTGGTGATCCGCAACCTCAGCATCAGCAAGGCGGTCAAGACGGACGCGATCACCGTCCAGTCCTCCACGAAGGTGTGGATCGACCACAACTCCCTGTCGTCCGACCGCGACCACGGCAAGGACTACTACGACGGCCTGGTCGACATCTCGCACGCCTCGGACTACGTGACGGTGTCCTGGAACGTCTTCAAGGACCACTACAAGGGTTCCCTCGTCGGCCACAGCGACAACAACGCCGACGAGGACACCGGGCACCTGCGGGTGACGTACCACCACAACTGGTTCGACAACGTCAACTCCCGCATCCCCAGCCTGCGTTTCGGCACCGGCCACTTCCACGACAACTACGTCGTGGGCGCCGAGACCGCCGTGCACTCGCGCATGGGCGCCCAGACGCTCGTCGAGAACAACGTCTTCCGCAGCACCCAGGTCGCCGTCACCACCAGCCGGGACAGCGACGAGGACGGCTACGCCGACCTGCGCGGCAACGACCTCGGCGGAGCCGCCACCGAGATCTCGCAGGTGGGCACCTTCACCGACCCGCCCTACGGCTACACCGCCGAGCCCGCCTCCAGCGTGGTCGCCTCGGTGACCGCCGGTGCGGGTGCCGGGAAGCTCTGACCTCCCGAGCCCCTCACCCCGCTCGATGCACCACAGAAGACCCCCCACCCCCGACAGGACAGAAGGAAACGGGACATGACTTCTGAAGCACGTCCGCGCGCCCGGCGGCGCGCACTGCCCGGCGGCCTCGCCGCACTCGGACTCGCTTCTGTCATGATCATGACAGAAGCGCTCTCCCCCGCGAGCGCCGCCAGTTGGCCCACCGCCAACGGCAGCCAGGCGGTCTCCAAGACCATCTCGGTCTCCGGCACCAAGGACTACGGGATGAAGCGCCTCTACGGCAGCGGAGACCTGGGCAGCGGCAGCCAGGACGAGGACCAGGGGCCGCTCCTGGAAGTGGCCGACGGCGCCGTCCTGAAGAACGTGATCATCGGCTCCCCCGCCGCCGACGGCATCCACTGCCTGGGCAGCTGCACGCTGCAGAACGTCTGGTGGGAGGACGTCGGCGAGGACGCCGCCACCTTCCTGGGCAAGTCGTCGTCCTCCTCGTACAGCGTGATCGGGGGCGGCGCGAGGAAGGCGTCGGACAAGGTGTTCCAGTTCAACGGCGCGGGCAAGCTGACGGTCTCCCAGTTCCAGGTGGAGGACTTCGGCAAGCTGGTCCGCTCCTGCGGCAACTGCAAGACGCAGTACAAGCGCACGATCGCGGTCAGCGACGTCGACGTCATGTCGCCCGGCAAGGCCATCGTCGGCATCAACCAGAACTACGGTGACACGGCGACGCTGAGCAAGGTCCGCGTCCACGGCGACAGCTCGAAGAAGATCAAGCCGTGCGTGCGCTACCAGGGCAACAACACCGGCGCGGAGCCGACGGAGATCGGCAGCGGACCGGACGGCACGTACTGCCGCTACTCGGCGTCGGACATCACCTACAGCTGACGCGTCGGGCACGCGGCGTCCACGGTGGCGGAAGATCCCCTGCCCCCGTGGGCGCCGCGTGGTGTCGTCGGGTCAGGCGGTGAAGCGCCGGTTCCGGCGTACCCGGGTACGCGGGCTCGCCAGGTTCCGCGGTGTCACCAGGACCCGCGGTGTCACCAGGTCTTGCGGCCCCACAGCGGATCGAAGCGGGCCCACTCGGCGTCCCACCGGTCCAGGCGGCGGCGTTCCAGGCGGCCGCGCAGGACGCGGCTGCCGGCCAGGGGGACGGCGGCGGCGCTCATGCCCGCCAGCCCGCCGATCAGCAGGGCACGTGTGTGGGCCTGCCTGACTGTGGCGGGCCTGGCGACCAGCCGGCCGTCGGGGTCGGTCCACACGGTGACGCGGGTGCCGGGCGCGCTTCCGGACGGTACCCGCGCCTGGCCGGTGTGCGCGGAACCGTCGGCCGCGGTCCAGCGCACCTTCGCCCACACCCTGAGCGTGTCGGTCCCCTGCGCGACCCCGCGGCCGCTACCGTCGCCCGCCGGGTCCGTGTCACCGGGCCGCAGTCGTGGTGCCTGCTGGGTCACCAGCGCCGCCGTGGGCCGCCACTCGAGGCGTTCCCGGGCCATGACGCCCTCCACTCCCCCGGCCACGGTCCACCCCGCGAGCACCCCGGCGACCACGGTGAGCAGCCACGCCCCCAGCACGACCCAGGCCTCCACCGTGTCGGAACGGCGTTTGAGCGGATTGCGGCGCCACCGCCACAGCCACACCTCGGGACCCCGGAACGCCACGACGGCATCCTCCTCACAAGCTCACGGGCCACACGGACCTGCCCCACCGCCCTTCCTTACGGCAGACGGCTCCCCGACGCTCATCACGGGTTCCCCGGCCCGGCGCACCCATGAGTCCGGCGGCGGCCCGAAACCGCTCCTCCCCCACGCCCCCGGTTCGCGGGGCACGCCGACCATGCCGGTCCGACCTGCGACGACGTCATCGCGGGGGTGACTGTCAGTGGTGGGGTGCAGACTGACCGGTGTCCGAGACAAGGATGTCCGGACGAAGACCTCTCGGAGGTGATCGGCATGACCGAGGTACTGCTCGCCGTGGGTACCCGAAAGGGCCTGTTCATCGGGCGACGGCGGGACGGCGCCTGGGAGTTCGACGACAGCCCTTACTTCAACGCGCAGGCCGTGTACTCGGTGGCCATCGACACCCGCGGCGCCGTTCCGCGGCTGCTGGCCGGTGGCGACAGCGCGCACTGGGGTCCGTCCGTGTTCCACTCCGACGACCTGGGCCGTACGTGGACGGAGCCCGCCCGGCCGGCGGTGAAGTTCCCCAAGGAGACGGGCGCCTCGCTGGAGCGGGTGTGGCAGCTGCACCCGGCGGCCGCCGAGCCCGACGTGGTGTACGCGGGCACGGAGCCGGCCGCGCTCTACCGCTCCGAGGACCGCGGTGAGAGCTTCGAGCTGGTCCGCCCACTGTGGGAGCACCCCACGCGGTCGAAGTGGGTGCCGGGCGGCGGCGGTGAGGGCCTGCACACCGTGCTGACGGACCGGCGCGATCCGAGGGCCGTCACGGTCGCCGTGTCCACCGCCGGGGTCTTCCGTACGGCCGACGGCGGCGCGAGCTGGGCGCCCTCCAACTCCGGGGTGTCCGCGGTGTTCCTGCCCGACCCCGACCCGGAGTTCGGCCAGTGCGTCCACAAGGTGGCGCGGGACTCGGCCAACCTCGACCGGCTCTACCTCCAGAACCACTGGGGTGTGTACCGCAGCGACGACGGGGGCGCGCACTGGACGGACATCGGCGAGGGCCTGCCGTCGACGTTCGGCTTCGCGGCGGCCGCCCATCCGCACCGCGGCGACACGGCGTACGTCTTCCCGATCAACGCCGACGCGGACCGGGTGCCCGCCGACCACCGGTGCCGCGTGTTCCGCACGGCCGACGCGGGCAAGAGCTGGGAGGCGCTCACGGCGGGCCTGCCGCAGGAGGACCACTACGGCACGGTGCTGCGCGACGCGCTGTGCACCGACGACGCCGACCCGGCCGGCGTGTACTTCGGCAACCGCAACGGCGAGGTGTACGCCTCGGCGGACGACGGCGACAGCTGGCAGCAGTTGGCCGCGCATCTGCCGGACGTGCTGTGCGTACGGGCGGCGGTGATCGGCTGAGCATGACGGCACCCGCCGGCCCCGACGCGGAGCCCCGGCCGTCCCCCGTGACGGCCGGGCCCGGGTTTCGGCCACAGCTTGATCAACGGCCGGTGCCCGGCAGTAGGGTGACGCGCGTGGCACCACGACCGTTGCATGAAATCGTCGAAGCAGGCTGGGCGAAGGCCCTGGAACCCGTGGCCGGGCGGATCGCCGCGATGGGTGACTTCCTGCGCGCGGAGATCGCCGCCGGACGCACCTACCTCCCGGCCGGCGCGAACGTTCTGCGCGCCTTCCAGCAACCCTTCGACGACGTACGCGTCCTGATCGTCGGCCAGGACCCGTACCCGACCCCAGGGCACGCCGTCGGCCTTTCCTTCTCGGTCGCGCCCGAGGTGCGTCCGCTGCCCGGCAGTCTCGTCAACATCTACCGGGAGCTGAACGGCGACCTGGGACTGCCCCAGCCGTCGAACGGTGACCTGACGCCCTGGACCCGCCAGGGCGTGCTGCTGCTCAACAGGGCGCTCACCACGGCCCCGCGCAAGCCGGGCGCCCACCGCGGCAAGGGCTGGGAGGAGGTCACCGAGCAGGCGATACGGGCACTGGCGGCACGCGGAAAGCCGCTGGTGTCGATCCTGTGGGGCCGTGACGCCCGCAATCTCCGTCCGCTGCTCGGCGACCTGCCCTCGGTGGAGTCGGCCCATCCCTCGCCCATGTCGGCCGACCGCGGCTTCTTCGGCTCGCGCCCATTCAGCCGGGCCAACGACCTGCTGGTCCGGCAGGGGGCGCAGCCCGTGGACTGGCGCCTGCCGTGACGGGCCGGCCGGAGGCCGGCACGGACACGGTGGCCGGCTTCCTCGCCGTGGACTCGGGCGGTTCCGGAATGCGGGTCGTCATCGGTGTGCCCGGAGCCGGGACACTCGCTCAGCGGGCGTCGGAGGAACCGGTGCGCACAGGTGACCGGGGGATCGATCCCGGACACCTGATGGAGCAACTCGTGCCGATGGCACGGGCGTTGTCCGCCGAGACCGGGGTGGGGCGGCTGGAGGCGGCCGTCGTGGGAGCGGCCGGACCCGCCACCCTGGGCGACGCCCTGCGCGCCGAACTCCCCGGGGCGCCGGCGCGGGAACCGGGGGTGCGCAGGGTCGCGCTCGTCGCCGACGCGGTCACCGCCTATGTCGGCGCCCTGGGCCCACGGCCCGGGCGGCGATCGCCGCCGGGACCGGCCTGATCGCGATCGGCACCGACCTCTCCGGCCGGCACCGTGCCGACGGCTGTGGTCATCTGCTCGGCGACTGCGGCAGCGGGGCGTGGATCGGGCGGGCGGGCCCGGAGGCCGCGCTGCGCGCCCACGACGGACGGGACGGCGGCTCGGCGGCGTTGCCGGCGCGTGCCGAGGAGGCGTTCGGGCCGATGCCGCAGCTGCCCGGCAGAATCTATCCGCGCTCCGACCGCGCCGCCGTCCTCGCCTCCTTCGCGCCCGAGGTGCCGCCTGTGCCGCCGAGGACCCCGTGGCGGCCGGCGTGCTGCGCGCGGCGGCCCGGCACATGGCCGAGTCGGCCGCCGCCGTCTGCCCTCTCTTCGGAGAGCCCCTGGTCGCCCTCACCGGAGGCCTGTTCAAGGTGGGCGACCCCCTCCTCTTGCCGCTGGAGCAGGAGTTGGCCGTCCGGCCGCCGCACGCACGGCGCGTGGCCGCCGAGGGGGATCCGCTGCACGGCTCCGTGCGCATCGCCACCGACCTGGCCCGAGGCACCTTCGCCCTGCCCGGTGACGAGAAGCTGCTCTACGCACCACCGGCACAAGGGGATTGATCCCGGCACGTCCGCCGCGTCCGCATGTGTCCGGCACATGTCGGACAAGTGCGCCCATGTCACGGGCGAGTTGCCGTATCCGGCCCCCTGCACACATCCACCGGTTCGGATCACCGCGTCACGCATCCGACAAAAGCGGACGGATACCGCTCACCTGCACCCTCCCCGAACAGCAGGTCCCGGAAAGCCAGTAACATGCGGCGCCATGAGCTCCCCCACTGGGCCCGCGTCCGGCCTGCCAGTACGAATGCCGCGCCCCCGCCAGCCCGGACGGCACCGCCGACCCGAACCGCTGGCGGCTCCCGAGGGCGCGCCCGCGCTCGTCCTCGCGGTGCCGGGCACGCCCGGCGCCGCCACGCGCAGCCTCGCCGAGGAGGTCGTGAGCATCGCCCGCTCCGAGCTCCCCGGCCTCGACGCCCTGATCGGGTACGTCGACGGGGACGACGAGGAGTTCCCGACCCTGCGGTCCGTGCTCGCGCACGCGGCCGACCAGCGGACCGCCCGCTACGAGCAGGCGCTCGCCGCCGGTGCCGAGGTCAAGGAGCCCGACGGCCCGGTCGGAGTCGTGGTGCCGCTGCTGGCCGGCCCGGACAGCGCGCTGCTGCGCCAGATCCGCCAGGCCGTGATGGACAGCCGGGTCGCCGCCGAGCTGACCGATGTGCTGGGCCCGCACCCGCTGCTCGCCGAGGCGCTGCACGTGCGGCTGTCGGAGGCCGGCCTGGCCCGCGCCGACCGCGCCCGCCTGTTCACGGTGGCGACCGCCGCCGACGGCATCATCCTCGCGTCGGTCGGCGGCGAGGAGGCCGTCCAGGCCGCCGGGATCACCGGCATGCTGCTGGCCGCCCGCCTCGCCGTGCCGGTGATGGCGGCCGCCCTCGACCAGGAGGGCTCGATCACGGCCGTCGCCGAGCAGCTGCGTTCCTCCGGATCCCAGCAGCTGGCGCTGGCGCCGTACCTGATCGGCCCGGAGATCGACGCGGAGCTGATCGAGGCGGCCGCCAAGGAGGCGGACTGCCCGGCCGCCGAGGCGCTCGGCCCGTACCCGGCCATCGGCAAGCTCGCCCTGGCCAAGTACACGACCGCGCTGGGCATCGCTCCGCAGCAGTCGCAGGGCACGCCGGTCCGCTGATCCGCGCGTCGCCGGCGCCCGGCGGCATCGCGCATGCCCGGACGACAGGCGCCACCCGCACGACCCGTACGACCACGCCGAAGGGCCCGCTCCGGACAGCCGGGGCGGGCCCTTCGCCGTGCGGCGGGCGGTGGCGGTGGCCGCTGGGTGGCGATGCGGGACCGGGTCAGGGGCGTCAGCCGAAGACCACGCAGGACGCCGCGGCCACCGGCACCGCGCCGGTGCGCTCCGGGAGCCCCGTGTCCGGGTCCACCGCGAACCAGGTCACATCGCCGGAGCGCTCGTTGGCGACGTAGAGGAAGCCTGCGGACAGGGCGAGCGCCCGGGGCCAGTGGCCACCGCACGGCACCGTCGCCACCAGCTCCAGCCGCTCCCCGTCCGCCTCTACGGCGAACACGGACAGCACGTCCTCGCCGCGGGTGGCGGTCCACACGAACCGGCCGTCGGGCGCGGCCACGACGCCCGAGGGGTAGGCGTCGCCGGCCGGGGCGTGCGGCAGCACCGGCGTCTCGGAAAGCGGCTTGAGGGAGCCGCTCGCGGCGTCCCAGCGGCAGGCGGTGACGGTGGGGGTGAGTTCGTTGACGACGTAGGCGTGCCGGCCGTCCGGGTGGAAGGCCAGATGGCGGGGTCCGGAGCCGGGCCGCAGCGCGATCTCGCGGTGGACGGTGAGCTTGCCGTCCGCCAGCGCGTACACCCGCACCGAGTCCGTCCCGAGGTCGACGCCGACGGCCCAGCGTCCGCTCGGGTCCGGCTGCACCTGGTGGGCGTGCGGACCACGCTGCCGGCGTTCGTGCGGGCCGGAGCCGGTGTGCCGCAGGACGTCGGAGGGCGCGTGGGCGAGCCGGCCGTCGGCGCGGACGGGGACGGCGCTGACGCTGCCGGAGCCGTAGTTGGCGGTGAGGACGTGCCCGTCGAACACGCTCAAGTGGGTCGGTCCGCTCCCGCCGACTCGCACCGGGGCTCCGGTGAGCTCGACGGTCTCCTCCTTAACCCGGTACGCGGCCACCGCGCCCTCGGCGGTCTCGCTGACCGCGTACAGCGTGCCGCCGTCGGGCGACAGGGCCAGGTACGACGGGTCCAGCACGCCGTCCACGCTGCTCAGCAGGGTCAGCGCGCCGCCGCTGTGGGCCACGGCCGCGGTGACCACGCCGGGTCCTCCCGCCGCCGTGAACGACCCGATGAACGCCCGCCGCCGCCCGCCGCCCTCGCCTGCCACCACTGTCCCCTCTCGCTCGGCCGCTCGACCCGTCTCGGGCTGACGGTAGCAGTCGATCAAGCGCGGTCTAGACCAAGGCCGGAGAATCTCGGGGTGTCCCGGCGCTTGGCGTGGGGTCGCTGCGCCGTGGTGTTCAGGCGCCGACCAGGGGGGACCCCGAGGGGGCGCGGAGGGGGGCGGCCAGGTCGGCCAGGGCCCGTTCCAGGCCGTGGAGGTGGGCGAGGGCGCCCGCTTCCGCGGTCGGGCGGGCGGTGTCGGCGGCGGGCGTGGCGGTGACGGGTTCGGTGCCGCCGGTGAGCGCCTCCACGGCCGCCTCCACTCGCCAGCAGGCGGCGGCCAGGCGCGCGTCGTGGGAGGCCTCCGGGTCGGCGGCCACGGCGACCAGACCTCGGATCTCGCGGGCGCAGTCGTCGAGCAGCGCGAGCACCTGGCGGGCGCGGCGCTTGCGGCCGAGCATCGGGTTCAGCGGGTGGACCAGCGGAGCCACGGAGAGCCGTACCCGGCCGAGCAGCTGCTCCAGTTCGGCCACGCGGGGCGTGGGATCGGCGTCCGCGACGCCCGCGAGCCGGGCGGCCGCCTCGGCGGTGCACACGTGGACGCAGCGCAGGGCGCGCTGGATCCAGGCGTCGGTGACGGAGTGGGTGGTGACGGGCAGCACGAACAGCACGGCCAGCCCGGCACCGAGTGCGCCGACGGCGGTCTCCCCGAGCCGCAGGGCGACCAGGCCGGGGGTGAGGACGCCGAGGAGGCCGTAGAGCGACTCGGCGAGCAGCGTGACCCAGAGCATCATCCAGGTGTAGGACACGGCGGCCGTGTAGAAGATGCCGAAGACGCTGACGGCGACGAGGGCCAGGGTGGGCAGGACGGCGCCGTGCAGCGGGACGACGAGGAGGGCGCCGAGGCCCAGGCCGAGCACCGTGCCGAGGACGCGGCGGAAGCCGCGCACCAGGGTCTCGCCGCGCGAGACGGTGTTCACGAAGACCCACCAGGTGGCGCCGACGGCCCAGTACCAGCGCTGTCCGGAGACCATCTGCCCCACGACGAGGGCGAAGGCGGCGCCGGAGGCGGCCTGGACGGCCTGCCGGGTGGTCACCCGGGCCAGTGCGCCGCCGGCCGGCGGCGCGGGCGCGGCGGCCGGGGGCAGTCGGCGTTCGTAGCACCACAGCCCGAAACGGACCGCCGCCGCGCTGAGCACGGACAGGACGACGGCGGCCGACAGCTCGGGCAGCTGCCCGCCGGTCGCGTGCAGGAACTGCGCCACGAAGAAGGTCATGAACGCGAACACGCCCAGGCTGTGGCCCCGCGGTCCCCAGCGGCGCGCGTACACGCCCGCGCCGACCACGGCGAGGAAGGCGAGGTCCCGCGCCACGGCGTGGTCGTGCAGTTCGGCCGCGGCGGCGAGGACGGGGATGCCGACGACCGGCAGCAGCGCAGTGGTGACCGCCTGCCCCCGGACCGTGGGGTCGGTGACGGTGAACAGGGCCAGCAACGCGGCGAGCCCACCGGTGACGGCGCCCGGAAGGGAGTGTCCGGCCAGTCCGCAGACGACGACCGCCAGGCCGATGCCGAGGACGGCACGGGCCGCGAACCGCAGCCGCACCCGTCCCGGGTCCGGAGCCGCGAACACCCTCTTCAGCATTGTTTACCGCCCCCTTGGCAGACCTGGAACACCGGCATGGGACGCCGGTACGGCGCACCGGCACGAAAAAGGCGCCGCGGGGGTCCGCAGCGCCATCGACGTGTCCATAACACCATCCTCTCCACCCATGGCTCAAGTGAAGTCCGAATCACTGAGCCATTGGCCCAGCCGGACGCCGATATCCGGTACCGGCGGAGGGCCAATGGACGACGGCGCCCGGCCAGGGCAGGGCGCACCGCACTGGGCCATTGGTACAGTCGGCGTCGATCGACGAACGCAGGAGGGCACGGGCGCCGCCATGGCCGTGGACGAACTCGACACCCGTATCCTGCGGCTGCTCCTCGAACAGCCGCGCACCAGCGTGCGCGAGTACGCCCGCGTCCTCGGCGTGGCGCGCGGCACGCTCCAGGCCCGCCTGGACCGCCTCGAACGCGACGGCGTGATCACCGGCACGGGTCCCATCCTCTCCCCCGCCGCACTCGGCCACCCGGTGCTCGCCTTCGTGCACATCGAGGTCACCCAGGGGCATCTGGACGACGTCGGGGACGCGCTGGCCGCGGTACCGGAGATCGTCGAGGCGTTCTCGATCACCGGCGGCGGCGATCTGCTGACTCGGGTCGTCGCACGGGACAACGCCCACCTGGAGGACGTGATCCAGAAGCTGATCAGTTTGCCGGGCGTGGTCCGCACCCGCACCGAGGTGGCCCTGCGCGAGCGCGTTTCCCACCGGCTGCTGCCGCTGGTGGAGTCGATCGGCCGTACGGCGAAGAGGTGACCGAAGAGGTGACCTAGGGCCGGCGCGGCCTGCCGCGCTTGGTGCCCTTGGTCTCCTTGGCGGTCCTCGCGCCCTTCGCGCCCTTCGCGCCCCTGCCGCCGCGTGATCCTCCGGAGCCGCCCGAGCCGGCTCTCGTGGTGCCGGCCTTGCCGGCACGTCCGGTCGCCTTGCCCGCCGCGGGCTTCCGGCGGGCGTCCGCGGCCCCGGTCCGGTCGTCCTGGGAGCCGCCCGGGGTCCGGGCGCCACCGCGTCCCCGGGTGCTGTTGACCGTCCGGCCTCGGACGATCCCGATGAAGTCGTCGACCAGGTCGGTGGTCCTCTCCTCCGGCCACGCCAGCGCGACGCTCGACTGCGGGGCGTCGACGACCGGACGGTAGGTGAGGTCCCGGCGGTGGTGGAGGCGGGCCAGCGACTGCGGGACGACGAGCAGACCCACGCCCGCGGCCACCAGCTCGACGGCGTCCTCGGTGGTGGCGGGGCGCTCGAAGGCGGGCTCCCCCGGTGGCCGCTCCCAGCCGAGTACGTCGTCCAGGGGGTGGAAGACGACCTCGTCGGCCAGGTCCTCGACCGATACCTCGTCCGCGGCCGTCACCAGATGGCCCTTGGGGACGATGACCACCGTCGTCTCGGTGTAGAGGGGGATCGCGCTGAAGAACGTACGGTCCACGGGCAGCCGTACGAGGCCCGCGTCCGCCGCGCCGTCGCGCAGCATTCCGGGCACGTCGGCGGCCGGGACCTGGACGAGTTCGAGGGGGATGTCGGGCAGCCGCTCGTTCCAGATCCGAGCCCACTTGGCGGGCGTCGCCCCGGGAACGTACGCGAGCCGGAACGAGGGGGATGCTTCCGAGCCTGTCACCCAGCCAAGGTTACCCGGCGTGGTCGGACCACCCGCGACCGGTCGATATTCTGGACACCATGAAGTCGCACCGCAGCACCCAGACCATGAAGCCCGCCACCGCGGCGAAGAAGCTGGGTGTGTACCTGCCCGCCACGCCCGCCGAGTTCCAGGAGGGCGTCGTCTCGCGGGCAGAGCTCGACGAGCTCCAGGCCGAGCCGCCCGAGTGGCTGCTCGAGCTGCGACGCAACGGCCCCCACCCGCGCCCGGTGGTCGCGGCCAAGCTGGGCGTCTCCATCGCGGGGCTCGCGCGCGGAGGAATCACCGAGGCGCTCACCACGGAGCAGATCGACGCCCTGAAGCAGGACCGGCCTCAGTGGCTGGAGAAGGAGCGGGCCACTCAGGCCGAGGTCCGCAAGGAGGCGGCCCGTCTGAAGAAGCGGAACGCCGAACGCGCGGCGCGGAGCGCCGAGCAGAGCGGCACATCGCGCGCCTGACACCGGAGACCACCGGCCGACTCAGCACACACACAAAGGCGGTTCGCCGCACGCCTCTGCGCGCTCCTCTACTGGTCCCGCAGTGTGCCCCGCTACGCGGACACGGCGGAGGTGCCCGCCTGGTAGACGCCTATCCGACGCGAGATACCCCTCCGAAGAGAGGACCAACCCTCTCCGCCCGCCGATTCCCCCTTCCTTGTCCCTTCGGCTCTCTGTCCAGTCGGTGCGGAGCGATGCGGGCGTACGCTCTGGCCTGCCCCCGATGGCCAAAGGACAGGAAGCGGAAGGGCACATGGCACATGGGCCGCGGCAATCGACCAACAGGCACCAGCCGTTGCTCGAACGCCACCGAGAACTCCGCGCACTCGATGCCGCGCTGGCCGACCTCACCGCAGCACCCGATGGGGCACCCGATGCGCAACGCGGCGGGCTGCTCGCCTTCACCGGTCCTGCCGGGCTGGGCAAGACGACGCTCATGGCACAGGTGCGCGCCCGGACCGAGGCGCACGGACTCACGGTGCTCTCGGCGAGAGGCGGTGAGAACGAGCAGGAGCTGGCCTTCCATGTGGTCCGTCAGCTCGTGCAGCCCGCGCCGGCCGCGATGACCGAGCCGGAACGGCGGACCTTTCTCGGGAGCCGGTACGACATCGTCGCCACCGCCCTCGGTCTGGAGGCCACGGGCCCGGCCCGGGTGCCGGACCCGACCGGCGTACGGGACGGTCTGGACTGGGTCATGACACGCCTCACCATGCTGAAGGCGCCCGTCGTCCTGCTCGTGGACGACGCCCACTGGGCCGACGCCGAGTCGCTGAGCTGGCTCGCCTCCTTCGCGCCACGGGTCGAGAACCTTCCGTTGCTGATCGTCGTCGCCCACCGGCCCCAGGAACTGCCGCCCGAGGCCGTCGCGTTCCGGGCGCTGGTCGAACACCACGGCAACCGTCCCCACGCGCTGGAGCCGCTCAGCGCGACCGCGGTGGCGCGGATCATCAGGGAACACGTGGGTGAGGGAGCCGAGGACGGGTTCTGCGCCGAGTGCTGTGCGGTCACCGGCGGCAGCCCTTTCGAAACGGTCGAGCTCGCCATCAGGCTCGCCGAACGGAAGTTGACCGGGGCACGGGACGAACTGCCCGTCATGCGTGACCTCGCCTCGGCGGTGAAAGGGCCAGGGCTGCTGGATCGCCTGCACCGGCTCGGCACGACCACCGTCCGCTTCGCCTGGGCAGCCGCAGTCCTGGGCACATCCATCTCACCGGAGCTGGCCGCCGCTCTCGCGGTGCTCGGCGTCGAGCAGGCCGCCCAGGAAGTGGAAAAGCTGCGGCGCGCCCGGATCTTGACGGACGGCCACTGCACCGACGGTGATCTGGAGTTCGTGCACCCGCTGATCGCCACCGCGATCTACCGCTCCATCCCCGCGGAACTGCGGGTCGGGCTGCACAAGGCCGCCGCGGAGGCCATTCTCGCCGCGGGCCTGGGCTCCGCCGCGGCCGCCCGGCATCTGCTGGAGGTCCCCTGCGAGGGCAGCACCGAGGCGGTGACATGCCTGAGTGACGCTGCCCGTGAGTACCTGCGCGCAGGGGCGCCGGAGGCCGCTCGACGTCTGTTGACCCGGGCACTGCAAGAGCCTCCACTCGCCGAGCAGCGGGCCGAGCTGCTTCATGAACTGGCGCGGTCCACCTTCCTGATCGAACCCACGGCCACGGTCAGCCACCTCCGGGAGGCGCTGGCGCAACCCGGCGTGGACGCCGAACTGCGTGCCTCCCTCGTGTACCTGCTGGCCCAGGCGCTGGCGCGCACCGACCGGCTGGCCGAGGCGGCCACCGTGGCCGCGGAAGCGGCGCAGCAGGCGCCCAACTCACGTCTCCGGCTGCGTCTTCAGGCCGATCATTTCGTGTGGAGCGCCTTCCGCACCGACGAGCCGGACTCGGCCGCCCGCTCCCGACGGCTGGCGAAGCTGGCGGCACGGCTGACCCGCCGGGGCCTGGAGGAGCGGTACATCCTGGGCCTGCGGGCCTGGGACGCCCTGGTGCGCGGTGAGCCGCGGCAGACCGTGTTGACGTGCGCGGAGCAGGCCCTGGACGGCGGCATGAGCTGGACCGACGAGAACCGCGGCTTCGAGATTCCCGTCTCGGTCGCTCTGACGTTCATGTACTGCGACCAGCCGCGGCGCGCCGAAGAGCTGTTCACCAAAGGCATCGCCGAGTGCGAGAGGAGGGGCTGGCGGGGTTCCCATCTGGCCGTCGGCCAGACCCTCTTCGCCTACATCCGCTACCACCGAGGCTCCCTCGCCGAAGCCGAGGAGCTGGTCCGGGAGGGGCTGCGGATCGCGGACAAGGTGGAGGGGGCGGTGCCCGCGCAGTGGTTCGCGATCGGGGTGCTGATCCAGACACTGCTGGCCCGGGGGCGGACGGAGGAGGCGCGGCGGATCGCCGATGCCTACCACTACGGCGACGTCGTGCCGAACGCGGTCATCTACCCCGATCCGCGCACGGTGTACGCCGAGTTGCTGATGGCCGAGGGCCGGCATGCCGATGCGGCTGCGCTGCTGACCGACGTCGGCGAGTGGCTCGACGGCCGGGCGTGGCGCAATCCCGCCTGGTGTCCGTGGCAGCTGGACCTGGCGTCCGCGCTGGCCTCCACGGAGCCCGAACGGGCGGCGGACCTCGCACGGGATGCCGTCCAGCGGGCCCGGGAGTTCGGTGCGGCGTCGGCGACCGGGCAGGCCCTGCACACGCTGGCCGAGGTGACCGGGGGGCCGGCGGCGCTGGAACTGCACGCGGAGGCGGTGGAGCAGCTGGAGCGGTCACCCGCCGCGTACGAGCTGGCCCGGGCGCTGGTCGGGCACGGTGCCGCGCTGTCCCGCAACGGCCGGCTGCAGGAGGCCGCCGACCGCCTCTACCAAGGGCTGGAGACCGCGGTGCACTGCGGGGCGGAGGCCCTGGCCGGCCGGGCCCGGGAAGAGCTCTCCGCGGCCGGACTGCGGCCGCTGCCCCTGCGGTACGCGCAGACGGACACGCTCACCGCTCAGGAACGCAAGGCTGCCGAGCGGGCCGCCCAGGGCCATCCGGTGGCAGTGGTCGCCAAGGAGCTGCACCTGCGGGAGCAGGGTGTGCGGCAGCTGCTCTCCTCCGTGTACCGCAAGGTCGGCACCGACGCCGCCGGGCTGGCCGCCGCCCTGGAGACGTTTCCCCGGCCCCGTTCGTGACCCGCCCCCGGCGGGGCCCGGCGGCCTCGGTGGCCCGGCGTCCGGGGTGACCGGCCGGCGCTCAGGCCGCGCGGGTGCCGCCGGGCTCCGTCTCCTCCCGTTCCTCCCGGTGGATCGGTGTCTCCGAGCCGGTCAGGGGGACGCCGGTGCCGCCGCGCCGGGTGGCCACGATCTCCGCCACGATCGACAGCGCGGTCTCCTCGGGTGTCCGGGCGCCGAGGTCGAGGCCGATCGGGGATCTGAGCCGGGCCAGTTCCCGCTCGCCGAGGCCTGCTTCGCGCAGCCGCCGCTCGCGGTCGGCGTGGGTGCGGCGTGAGCCCATCGCGCCGACGAACGCCACCGGCATCCGCAGCGCCTGGGTCAGCAGGGGTATGTCGAACTTGGCGTCGTGGGTGAGCACGCACAGCACCGTGCGCGCGTCGGTCGTGGTGCCCCGCAGATAGCGGTGGGGCCAGTCGACGACGATGTCGTCGGCCTCGGGGAAGCGGGCCCGGGTGGCGAACACGGGGCGGGCGTCGCACACCGTCACGTGGTAGCCGAGGAACTTGCCCGCCTTGACGAGTGCGGCGGCGAAGTCGACCGCCCCGAACACGATCATGCGCGGCGGGGGCACGTCGCACTCGACGAGCAGAGTCAGGCCGCCCGGGCAGTGCGATCCGTCCTCCGACAGCTCCCGCGTGCCGGTGCGGCCGGCCTCCAGCAGGGCGTGGGCCTCGGCCGCCGCGGTGCGGTCCAGCTCCGGATGGCCGCCGAGGCCGCCCTCGTACGTGCCGTCGGGCCGGGCCAGCAGCGTGGCGCCGAGGAGGCCGGCCGGTCCCCGGACGACGCGGGCGAGGGCCACCGGCTCGTCGCGGACGGCGGCCGCCAGCGCCGCCCGGAACACCGCCCTCGGCGGCGTGTCCCCGCGGACCGGGGTGACGAGGATGTCGATGATCCCGCCGCAGGTCAGTCCGACGGCGAAGGCGTCCTCGTCGCTGTAGCCGAACCGTTCGAGGACGCTCTCGCCGTCCTGGAGCGCCTGCCGGCACAGCTCGTAGACCGCTCCCTCCACACAGCCGCCGGAGACCGAACCGATCGCCGTGCCCTCGCTGTCGACGGCGAGGGCGGCGCCGGGACCGCGCGGTGCGCTGCCGCCGACGGCCACCACGGTGGCGACGGCGAAGTCCCGGCCCTCCTCGATCCAGCGGTGCAGCTCGCCGGCGATGTCAAGCATGCGGTTCCCCGGGGAGGCTCTGCAGGACGCGGTCGGGGCGGATGGGAAGGTTGCGGTGGCGGACGCCCGTGGCGTGCCACACCGCGTTGGCGATCGCGGCGGCGGCGCCGACGACGCCGATCTCCCCGATGCCCTTGATCCCGACCGGGTCGTCCGGGTCCGGGTCGTCCACCCAGTCGGCCTCGACGAAGGGGACGTCGGCGTGCGTGGCGACGTGGTAGCCCGCGAGGTCGGCACCGTAGAGGCCGCCGGTCGCGCGGTCGCGGACCGCCTCTTCGTGCAGGGCCATGGAGATGCCCCAGGTCATGCCGCCGACGAGCTGGCTGCGTGCGGTGAGCGGGTTGACGATCCGGCCGGCCGCGAAGATGCCCAGCATGCGGCGCACCCGTACCTCGCCGGTGGTGACGTCGACCGCCACCTCGGCGAACTGGGCGCCGAAGGAGTGCCGTTCCTTCTGAGCGAGGGCGCCGAGGGCAGCGGTGGTGTCGGACCGTACGGTGATGCCCTCCGGCGGGACGTCGGCGCCCAGCGCCAGCCGCTCCCGCAGTTCGGTGGCCGCCGTCATGACCGCCCAGCCCCAGGAGCGGGTGCCCATGGAACCGCCGGCGATCATCGCCGGTCCGAAGTCGCTGTCGCCGATCCGGACCTCGATCCGGTCCGGTGAGACCTCCAGCGCGTCGGCGGCGATCAGGGTGAGCGCGGTACGGGCTCCGGTGCCGATGTCGGCGGCGGCGATCCGCACCGTGAACGTGCCGTCCGGTTCGGCCGTGGCAACCGCCGTGGAGGGTCCGGCTCCGGCGTGGAAGGACGCGGCGGCCGTACCGGTGCCGAGCAGCCAGCGCCCTTCACGGCGCACACCGGGGCGCGGATCCCGGTCCGCCCAGCCGAACCTGCGGGCGCCCTCGCGGAAGCAGTCGGGCAGGTTGCGGCCGCTGAACGGCAGTCCGGAGACGGGACCCCGCTCGGGTTCGTTGCGCAGCCGCAGTTCGATCGGGTCGAGCCCGCACTTCTCGGCGAGTTCGTCGAGCGCGGACTCCAGGGCGAACGAGCCCGGTGCCTCGCCCGGGGCACGCATGAAGGTCGGGGTGGGCACGTTCAGCCGTACGACGCGGTTGGCGGTGTGGTGGGCGTCGGCGTCGTACATCACCCGGGCCGGTCCGGCCGCGGACTCGACGAACTCATGCACGGTCGAGGTGAGGTTGACGGAGCGGTGCTCCAGTGCCCGCAGCCGTCCGTCGGCGTCCGCGCCCAGCCGGACGCGCTGCGCGGTGGGGCTGCGGTAGCCGGTCAGGGAGAACATCTGACGTCGTGTCATGACGACCCGGACGGGGCGCTGGAGGACGGTCGCGGCCATCACGGCGGCCACCTGGTGCGCGCGGACGCCCTTGCTGCCGAAGCCCCCGCCGACGTGTTCGGAACGTACCCGCACGGATGCCGGGTCGAGCGAGAACATCTTGGCGAGTTCGCCGACGACCCAGGTGGTGCCCTGGTTGGAGTCGACCAGTTCGAGCCGGCCGCCGTCCCACCGGGCGGTCGCCGCGTGCGGCTCCATCATGGCGTGGTGCTCTTCGGGGGTGGTGTACTCCTCGTCGACGACGGTGCGGGACGCGGCGAGCTCGGCGTCCAGGTCGCCCTTCTCCACCACCGCCGGCATGTAGCCGTCCACCGGGTGGGCGTCCGGACGGGCGCCGGAGAAGTCGATGTCGTGCGGCTCCTGTTCGTAGTGCACGACGAGTGTTTCGGCGGCCTCGCGGGCCTGTTCGGACGTCTCGGCGACGACCAGTGCCACCGGCCAGCCCAGGTGCGGCACCCGGTCGTGCTGGAAGACGGCGCAGGTGGGGTCCGGGACGCCCAGCATGCCGACGTAGTCGGTCTCCACGCGCGGGGCGTTCTGGTGGTGCAGTACGGCCAGTACACCCGGCCGGGCGAGGGCGGGGGCGGTGTCGATGGACCGGATCCGGCCGCGGGCGACGGTGGACAGCACCAGCCAGCCGTGGGCGAGGCCGGCGAAGGGGATCTCGCCCGCGTACCGGGCGGCTCCGGTGACCTTGTCGCGGCCCTCCACGCGGGTGTGCGAGGTCCCGGTGAAGCCCTTGGTGGTCGTACGAGTCCCGGTCGTGGCGGTGGTCATCGGGCGGCCTCCTCGGTGAGTTCGGTGAGCACGGCCACCACGAGGTTGCGGATCAGGGTCACCTTGTACGCGTTGTGGGGCAGTGGATCGGCCGCCGCCAGTTCGGCGTCCGCGGCGGCGGCGAAGGTCTCGGCGTCGGCCGGTGCCCCGGTCAGCACCTGTTCGGCCGCCCGGGCCCGCCACGGCCGGGACGCGACCGCGCCGAAGGCGAGGCGGACATCGCGTACGGCACCGTCCTGGACGTCCAGTGCGGCGGCGACCGAGCCGATCGCGAAGGCGTAGGAGGCGCGCTCGCGGACCTTGCGGTAGCGGGAGTGGGCGGCGACCGGCGCGGGCGGCAGGGTGACGCCGGTGATCAGCGCGCCCGGCGGCAGGGCGGTCTCGCGGTGCGGGGTGTCGCCCACGGGCAGGTAGAAGTCGTCGAGCGGCAGCTCGCCCGGCCCGTCGGCCGTCTCATAGGTGACGACGGCGTCGAGGGCGGTCAGCGCCACGCCCATGTCGGAGGGGTGGACGGCCACGCAGTGGGCGGAGGCGCCCAGGATGGCGTGGTTGTGGTGTTCGCCCTCGATCGCGGGGCAGCCGCTGCCGGGGGTGCGCTTGTTGCACGGCTGGGTCACATCGGTGAAGTAGCCGCAGCGGGTGCGCTGGAGCAGGTTGCCGCCCACGGTGGCCATGTTGCGCAGCTGTCCGGAGGCGCCGGCCAGGACGGCCTGCGTCAGCACCGGGTAGCGGCGGCGCACCTCCGGGTGGGCGGCGAGGTCGCTGTTGGTGACGGTCGCGCCGATGCGCAGGCCGCCGTCCTCGGTGACTTCGATCCCGTCGAGCGGCAGTTCGCGGACGTCCACGAGGCGGGCGGGCCGCTCGACGCCGGTCTTCATCAGGTCGACGAGGTTGGTGCCGCCGCCGAGGAAGCGGGCCTCGGGGTCGGCGCCGAGCAGCGCCACGGCGCCGGCGACGTCGTGGGCCCTCTGATAGCCGAACTCCCTCATGCGGCGGCCTCCTTGTCCTTGTCCTGGGCGGCCGGCGCGGACTCGCCGGCCCGCACGGCTCGCGGCTCCTCGGTGCCCGCGGCCGTCTCGGCGGCCCGGGCGACGGCGCGCACGATCGACACGTAGGCGCCGCAGCGGCACAGGTTGCCGCTCATCCGCTCGCGGATCTCGTCGGCGGTCAGCTGGGGTGGTCCGGCTTCGGGGCGTACGTCGTCGGTGACGGCGCTCGGCCAGCCGGCCGCGTGCTCCTCGATCACCGCGATGGCCGAACAGATCTGTCCCGGTGTGCAGTAGCCGCACTGGAAGCCGTCCAGGTCGAGGAAGGCCTGCTGCACCGGGTGGAGCGTGTCGCCCTCGGCCACCCCTTCGATGGTGGTGATCTCGCGTCCCTCGGCCGCCACCGCGAGCTGGAGGCAGGCGACGGACCGGCGCCCGTCGACCAGGACGGTGCAGGCTCCACACTGGCCCTGGTCGCAGCCCTTCTTGGTGCCGGTCAGATCCAGGCGCTCACGCAGGGCGTCGAGCAGGGTGGTGCGGTGGTCGGCGGTCAGGGTGTGCTTCTCGCCGTTGATGTTCAAGGTGATGGCGCTGTACGTCGGGAGGGCCGGGGAGGCTGGGTCCATGATCAGCTTCTTTCGCGTATCCGGAAGCACGTCGCGGGACGGCCTGGCAGACGGACGAATCTGGGACGGACGGAGGGCGGCGAGTGGAGGAGCCGGCAGTGTCTTGAGAGCAAGAAAAGAGGCAGGAAGAGAAAGTGCCGTACATGGCGGAAACACACCTCCCGCCACTATGGTGGTACTAAGCGGACAGCTGTCCGTTATCCGAAAACCTACCGGACAGCTGTCCGCTTAGCAAGACCGGGTTCGGCGACGCACCCAAAAGGAGGACGAGTGCGGCAGAAGAAGGACGCGCCGCTGCGCTCGGACGCGCAACGCAACCGCGAGACCATCCTGGAAGTGGCGGTGGCCGAGCTGACCCGCTGCGCGGACGCCCCGCTGAGCGTGATCGCCCGGAAGGCCGGAGTCGGTCAGGGCACGTTCTACCGGAACTTCCCCAACCGCGAGGCACTCGTCCTGGAGATCTACCGCCACGAGATGCAGCAGGTCGCGGACAGCGCGGCCGAGCTGCTGCGGTGCCGCGAACCCGACCAGGCGCTGCGCGAGTGGATGGACCGCCTGGCCCGGTTCGCCATGACGAAGGCGGGCCTCGCCGAGGCGATCCGCCAGGCCACGAGCGGCCCCGGGAGCCCGGCGAAGCCGGGCAACAGCGCGGTGATGGCGGCGACCGAACTCCTGCTGCGCGCCAACAGGGAGGCCGGCACCATCCGCCCGGACGTGACCGCCGACGACTTCCTCCTCGCCATCGCCGGTCTCTGGCAGATCGACCCCCACGGCGACTGGCAGTCGCGCGCCACCCGTCTCCTGGACCTCGTCATGGACGGCCTGCGCGCGGGAGCACCCGGCCGGTAGACGGCAGCGCGCGGAGCGTGAGCGCGCCGTGCGCGCCGCGCGCCCAGCGCACAGTGCCCGTCGCACGGCCGCCACCAGGCACACCACCAGACGCCCGGCTGCGAGGCGTCGGCGCCCACCACGCGCGCTCCCGGCGTGCGCCCCGCGTCAGGGCGCCCGGATGCGGGCGCGGGCATGCGCCGGGGCTCGCGATGCGGGCAAGCGATGCGGGTGGCGATCACCGGGAGAGGGTGTGGGCGGCCGGTCACGGACGGCCGGACGCTGGAAGCGGTCGCGGACGGCCGGACGCTGGAAGCGGTCGCGGACGGCCCGTAGCGGGAGCGGTCACAGGCCCGGCAGCCGCGGACAGCAGCCACAGACCACCGTCACGGAACACGCTCACAAACCCCGGCAGCCGCGGACAGTGGGCCACGGAGCGCCGGTCGCCGAACGCGGCCACGGAGCCCGGCGGTAGTGGCCCCGGTGGCAGGGCCGCGCCCATCTGGCCCTCGGTGTCCGTCTGTTCATGTCGTCCCGGTTCGTCCCGAGGGGTTCTCGTGGCCCGGGCGTAAACACAAGCGACGCTGCCACGACAGCGACAGCGACGCCGTGGACCGTCGCCGCCGGCAGCGCCCGAGGACCAAGGAGCAGGGGACGACATGAGATTCCTGGACCGTGAGCGCGCGGCCCTCACCAAACTGCTGCCGGGGCTGGACGACAGTCTGCGAGCCGTACCGCTGATGACCCTGGAGAAGCCCGGAAGTCCGGGGATCGGGCTGTTCCGGCAGAGCGGCGGCCCGGGGCTGCTCGCCCCGAACTCCCTCCAGGGCCGGGGGGCCTCGGCCCTGGACGCCGTACGGGTGCAGCGCGCCCTGGGCAGCCGCTCGCCCTCGCTCGCCGTGGCGACGACCATGCACCACTTCTCGATGGCCACCCTGGTCGGACTGAGCAACTCCGGTGAGGGGCTGGAGTGGATGCTGGTCCAGGCCGTCGCCACCGAGAACAAGCTGATGGCCTCCGGGTTCGCCGAGGGGCGCAGCGGCAGCGGCATCCTGTCGCCGTCGATGACGGCCACCCCGGCCCCGGAGGGGCTGCGGATCAGCGGGGTGAAACGGCCGTGCAGCCTGGCCCGTTCCATGGACCTGCTGACCGCCAGCGTGCTCGTGCCGTGCGAGGACGGCGAGGGTCAGGAGCTGGCCGTGGCCCTGATCCCCGCCGAGAGCGAGGGCCTGAGCGTCAGCGGCTTCTGGTCCAGCGGATTCCTGGCCGGCGCCGAGAGCGACCAGGTGACCCTGGACGGGGTCCTGGTGCCGCCCGATCTGCTGGTGCGTACCGCGTGTCCGCCCGGTGCCCGGCTGGACGAGGTGCAGACGGTCGGCCTGGTCTGGTTCGAGCTGCTGATGACCGGCAGCTACCTGGGTGCCGCGAGCGCCCTGGTGGAGCGGGTGCTGCTGAACGACCGGGTGCCCGAGGGCGAACGGGTCGCCCTGCTGGTCGCCGTCGAGGGCGCCGCCGCCGCGGTCGAGGGCCTGGCCCGGCGCGTGGACGAGGGCACACCGGACGAGTCCACCCTCGCCGACTCGCTCTACGTGCGCTACGGCGTGCAGGACGCCCTGGCCCGGATCGTCCCGCGGGCCGTGGAACTGCTCGGCGGACTCAACTTCATGACCTCCGACGAGGTCGGTTATCTCGCCGCCTGCGCGAACGGCCTCGCGCTGCACCCGCCTTCCCGGTCACGGATGACCGGACCGCTCGCCGGCTACCTGGCCGACGGACCGCTGACCGTTGCCTGACGTGCCGTCGATCCACGACTTCACCTCCGGCCGACCCTGCCCGACCAGCGCCCTCCACTCCTTCCGACCGAGGGGAACCTTCGCATGCCTCATCTTCCGCCGCCTGCGCCGCCCCGCCGCCCGGCACTCCTGCTCACCGGCGGCTCCGGCGTCCTGGGCCGCGCCCTGATCGAGGAGCTGTCGCCCGACTTCCGCATCATCTGCCTGCGTCACCGCACTCCCGTGGACGACCCCAGGGTCGAGGAGCTCGGTGCCGACCTGCTGGAGCCCGGCCTGGGGCTGTCCCGCGCACGGTTCGAGGGGCTCGCCGCCGACGTGGACCTGGTCGTGCACTCCGCCGCCGCCACCAACTGGAAGGCGGCCCCGGAGGCCATCTGGCGGGCGAACCTGGACGGCACCGCCACGATGCTGGACCTCGCCGCTCACGCGGAGGCGCCGTTCTACCACATCAGCACCGCGTTCGTGGCGAACCCGCTGGCCGCGGAGGAGCAGGAACGCTTCCCGGGCGCGGCCGCCTATCTGGCCTCCAAGACGGCCGCCGAGCAGGTGGTGCGCGAGGCCCCGGTGCCGGGGGCGATCCTGCGCCCGTCGGTGGTGATGGGCGACTCCGTCACCGGCCGGATCGCGGGGGCCCAGGGTCTGACCCGGGCGCTGGGCGCCATCGTCAAGGGTCAGGTGCCGGTCCTGCCGGGGGAGCCCGGGGCGCGTATCGACATGGTGCCGCAGGACGTCGTCGCCCGTGCCGTCGGCGACCTGCTGCGTGCCGGGGTCACCGGCGGGGAGTACTGGCTGACGGCCGGCTCCCAAGCCCTACTGCAACGTGAAGTCGTCGATGTCTGCCTGGAGTTCGCCGACCGTTACGGGCCGCGGCCGCATCCGCCGCGGCTGATCCCTCTGGAGTCGGTGCACCGCCTGCTGCTGCCGCTGATCGAAGGACCGTCCTTCCCCGAGTCACTGCGCCGCCGCTTCCACACCTACGCGGAGCTGCTGCTGGTCTTCCAGCGCGCGCTGCCCTTCGACTCCTCGCTGGGCTCCGCGCACTGCGGCACGGCCGTCGCCAAGGACGACCTGCGCCGGGCGCTGGTGCGCAACCTGACCGCCTGGGCGGTCGGCCCGGCGGGACCGCGCCGGCAGCGACCGGCCCGGCCGGCGCTCCAGCAGGGCTCCGCGCCGCGGGAACTGGCCTCATGACGGCGCTGCCCACCGGCACGGCCCCCCGGACGGGGGAACCGCCCGCCGACGGCGCGGACACGGCCCGCCTCTACCGCGAGCACCTGGCCGTGGGCCGGGCGGTGCTCGGCGAGGTGCTCGGCGGCATGGTGGAGACGAGGTCCGAGGGTGCCTGGGTGCACACCGAGGACGGCCGACGCCATCTGGACTTCGGCGGCTACGGGGTCTTCATCCTGGGGCACCGGCACCCCGCCGTGACCGCGGCCGTGCACCGGCAGATCGACGCGCATCCGCTGGCCACCCGGGTCTTTCTGGAGCCGGTCGCGGCCCGTGCCGCCGCGGCGCTGGCCGCGCACACCCCGGTCGGCCTGGACCGGGTGCACTTCGTCAACTCAGGGGCGGAGGCCACCGAGGCGGGCCTGAAGCTGGCCCGGGCGCACGGGCACACCGCGCTGATCAGCACCGTCGGCGGCTACCACGGCAAGACCCTCGGGGCGCTCAGCGTCACCGCCAACCCCACCTACCAGGACCCGTTCCGCCCGCTGCTGCCGGACAGCGCGGCGGTGCCCTTCGGCGACCGGGAGGCGCTGGCGGAGGCGCTCGCCCGGTTCGGGGAGCGGGCCTGTGTGATCGTCGAGCCGGTGCAGGGCGAGGGCGGTGTGCGCATCCCCCCGCCCGGCTATCTGGCGGACGTGGGTCGGCTGTGCCGTACGCACGGGGCCTTCCTGATCGTCGACGAGATCCAGACGGGCCTCGGCCGGCTGGGTTCGTGGTGGGGCGTGGACACCGAGAACGTCCGCCCCGACGTGCTGCTCGTCGGCAAGGGGCTGAGCGGCGGGGTGGTGCCGGTGGCCGCGATGGTGGCCACCGACGAGGCGTACGCGCCCTTCTCCCGGGACCCCTACCTGCACACCTCCACCTTCGCCGCCTCTCCCCTGGCCTGCGCCGCCGCGCTGGCCGCCGTGGAGGCCATGGACCGGGAGGACGTGCCCGGCCGGGCCCGGACGCTCGGCATCCGGCTGCTGCACGGTGTGCGCACCGCCTGCACCCCCTACACCGGCGGCCTGGTCCGGGACGTACGCGGACGCGGGCTGCTGATCGGCCTGGAGTTCGGGGTCGAGCAGGCCGTGGGCGAGCTGATCCTGGAACTGGTCGGCCGGGGCGTGCTGGTGAACCACTCCCTCAACGCCGGCCGTGTGCTGCGCCTGACCCCGCCGGCCGTCGTCACCGACGAGGAGCTGCGCCTGTTCCTCACCGCCCTGTCCGAGGCCCTGCACGCCGTGGCGACCCGCCTCGGCTGAGCGGCCCGGCCCCGCACAACCACGCTGGACGAGCCGTCCCCCGCGACGGCGGAAAGGTATGCCCATGCGCCATGTGACCGTACGGATGACCGCCCACGACGTCGAGCCGGAGGCCGCCTACCAGCGGATCAGGGATTTCCGGCGCTACCCGGACGTCACCGAGACAGTCCGCGAGGTGGTGGTGCATCCGCCCGGCGCCGACGGCACGGTGGTGTCGGACTGGACCGTCCGCTTCCGCAACGGCCTGATGCGGTGGACGGAACGCGACTCCTTCCGGCCGGAGGAGCTGGTCCTCGCCTTCACCCAACTCCGCGGCGACTTCCAGGTGTTCGAGGGCAGCTGGCGGTGCGCGCCCGCCGAGCGCGGCACCGACGTCACCTTCGACGCCGCCTTCGACCTCGGCATCCCCACCCTGGCCGATCTCCTCGACCCGGTGGCGGAGTCCACCTTGCGCACCAACATCGAACTCATCCTGCGGGGGCTGCTGGGCCGGGTCAGCGCGCTGCCCTCCGCGTCCCTGGCCCGGACGGCCGCCCCCACCCATGGCTGAGCTCGCCCTGGCCCCGCGCCGGCCCGGAGCGCCCGGGGCCGCGGGCTGGGACACCCTGCGCGACGAGCCCGGCCCCGACGCGGTGCGCTGCCTGGGCCTGTACGCCAAGCTGGCGGCCGGTGTCACCGTGGTGACCGCGCTCGACGCGGGGGGCCGGCAGGCCGGGACGACGGTCTCGGCGCTCACCTCGCTGTCGGCCCGTCCGGCGCTGCTGCTGGCCTGTCTGCGCGCCGGCTCGCGGACGCTGGCGGCCGTGCGGGCGCGCGGTGTGTTCGCCGTCAGCTTCCTGGCGGAGCACCAGCGCGCGGTGGCCGAGCGGTTCGCCGACCCGGCCCTGCCGCCCGCCGGGCGTTTCACCGGCGTTCCGGTACGGCAGGTCCTCGGTCTGCCGGTGCTGTCCGAGGCGCTGGCATGGACGGTGTGTCTGGTCGAGGACGTCCGCCGGTACGGCGACCACGACCTGGTCGTCGGCCGGGTACGGGCGGTGGAGGTCGGCGACGGCCGGCCGCTGCTCTGGCACGACCGCGCCTTCCGCACGCTCACCTGCCCGCCGTCCGAAGGAGGTTGACGTTTCGCTTGCCGTCCCGGACGCCCGGCCATCTGCCACACCGGCCGGGCGTCCGCGTATCCGCCCACCGCCCTCACCACACCCAGGAGGTCACATGTCCCTGCCCCCCATTCCCGGAGTGAACGCCGACGACGTGCGGACGGAGCTGACCCGCGCGCCGGAGCGGCTGTCCGGCAACGCCACGGCCGCGGGCCACCGGGCCGCCGCCGTCCTCGGCCCCGACGTCGCGGCGGACGACTGGGGCCGGCCGCCGGACCCGGAGCGCCCCCACCCCGTCGTCCTGGTGCACGGCACTCTCGGCGACCGGCAGTACGTCTGGCGGGAGGCGGTGCCCGCCGTCAAGGCCGCCGGGCACCGCGTCTTCCGGCTGAACTACGGGGAGATGCCGAGCCTGCCCGGGCTGTACGGCCTCGCCGACGTCCGGCTGTCCGCCCGTGAGCTCGCCGCCTTCGTCGAGCGTGTGCTCGCCGACACCGGCGCGCCCAAGGTGAACCTCGTCGGGCACTCGCAGGGCGGGATGCTCCCGCACTACTACCTCAAGTACCTCGGCGGCGCCGACAAGGTGCACCACGTGGTCGGCATCGCGCCCAGCAACCACGGCGTCACCGTGGAGGGGCTGACGGCACTGGTCCGCCAGGCGGTCGGCGTGCGGGACGTCGTGGAGGAGCGGATGCTGTTCCGGGTGAGCCCGGCCTTCACGCAGCTGCTGCACGACTCGGAGTTCATCCGCGAGCTGACGGCCCACGGCGACACCGTGGACGGGGTGCGGTACACCGTCATCTGGTCCACGCGGGACGAGGTCGTCCAGCCGCCCACGTCCCAGCGGCTCACTCCGTCGGAGCCGGGTCACGAGGTGACCAACCTGTGCCTGCAGGAACTCGCCCCGGACAACAGGGCCACGCACATGGCGATGCCGTACGACCCGGTCGTACTGCGCGAGGTGGTGCGGGCGCTCAACGGCTGAAGCGGCACACACCGAACGGTGGGGTGCGGCCCCGAAGGCCGCACCCCACCGCCGTGTCGACCGGGTCAGTACGCCGTGCAGCGGCCCTTCTCACCGTTCCAGAAGCACACCTGGCCGACCACGTCGAAGCCCGCGACGCCGTTGGGGTCGATCTTGTCGAAGCGGGGGACGGGGATCTGCAGCCCGTTGATGCCGTCACCGGCGAGCGGTCCGCTGGTGACGGTGCGGTCCGGGACCGGACTGCCCTTCTTCAGCTCGCCGTTGAAGTAGAGCGAGCCCCCCTCTCCGGTGTTCCACACGCCGCTGCCGGTGCCCTCCACGGAGAACGTCGGCACCGGCAGCGCGCCGAACCTGCCGGTGCCCTGGACGTGGAAGACGATGTCGGTCAGCTCGGACGCCGCTCCGTCCGGCGAACGGCAGTCGCGGTAGCCGATGTACCCGGTCACCTGCGCCTCGCGGACCAGCACGCCGAGCGGCGGGCTGAAGTTCACCTCGGCGTCGAGCCGGCACACGAGGTCGGGCACGGGCGCCGGGTCGGCCGCCTGGGCGGCGGCCTGTCCGCCCGGGGCGAGCAGGCCGAGGCCGGCCAGCAGGACGGCGGGCAGCAGCGCCCTGCCCAGCCGGGAGCGGCGCGCCGTGCGCGACGGCTTCGGGACGGTCTTCATCTGCTGGTGTCCTCCCTGTCGGATCATGCGGTGACGGTCCCCGAGCGCAGTACCTCGCTCGCGGAGCCGAGGTGGCGCGAGAGGTCCCGGTAGGACTCCAGGACCCCCGTCTCGGTGTAGGCGATGCCGCGCTCGGCGCAGAACCGCTTGACGATCGGGTAGGCGTGCCTGAGCGCGGAGCGCGGCATGCCGGGGAACAGATGGTGTTCGATCTGGTAGTTGAGGCCGCCGTAGAAGAAGTCGCCGATCAGGCCGGTGGGCAGGGTGCGCGAGGTGAGCACCTGGCGTTCCAGCCAGCTCCACTCGCCGCCGGTCCGGGTGGGCAGCCCCTTGTGGTTGACGGCGAAGGCCAGCCCGAGCAGGTAGCCGAGCAGCCCCTGATGGATCGTCAGGAACAGCAGCACGCTGGGCCAGGGCAGCAGCCAGAACAGCGCGCCGAAGAACAGCACCGCGTGCAGGGCCATCAGGCCGCCCTCCAGCCAGGGCCGGCGCAGGGCGCGCCGGCGCAGCGCGATGACCCCGGCGATGCGCAGCACCACGGCCTCCAGGCCGAGCAGCGGGAAGAACAGATGGCGCTGGTGGGCGGCGAGGAACCGGGCCAGGCCGGTGCGCTGCCGGGCCTGTTCCGGTGCGAAGATCGCGACCCGGCGCAGGATGTCGGGGTCCAGCTCCAGGTGGTTGGGGTGGTTGTGGTGCCGGTTGTGGTGCTGCACCCACCAGCCGAAGCACACGCCGAGCATGAGGTTGCCGTGGATCAGTCCGAGGGCCCGGATGGTCTTCTGGGAGCGGCTGATCTGCCGGTGTCCTGCGTCGTGCAGCAGGAAGGCGAGCTGTTCGTGCCAGACCGCCAGCCAGAGCGCCGCCAGGACCACCTGCCACCAGGCGTGGTCGCAGAGCGCGAGCGCCGCCCAGCCGGCGGCGTTCATCAGCCACACCGTCGCGATGGCGGTGGCGTACTGCCCCTTGCGGGGCCGCATCAGCCCGGCCGCCGTGACGCGCCGGGTCAGTTCGCGAAAGTCCTCCTCCGCCGCGCCCCGTTCACGCGGTGCGGAGTCGACTGCCGGGATGTCGCTCATCGGGGTGACACCAGCCCTTTCGTTCTCGGTGATGTGCGGGGTCGCAGGGCAGCGAGTGAGCCGCGGGGGCGCGCCTCACGGCGCCAGCCCCATGTCGGCGAGGCGTGCCCGCTGGGTGTTCTGGGCCCACTCGGCGGCGGTCAGCATCCGCTCCTCGGCGGTGGTGTCGGCCAGTCGGCGACCCGGCCACACCTCGTACGCCCCGGCGAGGTCCCGGTGCTCCTCCAGGCCCTGCTGGTAGAGCTGTTCGCGCCGGAGCGTCAGTTCCGGTACCGGCAGCCCGGACCACAGCCCCGTGCCCCGCGTGATCAGTTCGCCGATGCGCTCCCGGTCCTCGGGGTGGCGTTCCAGGTGCCGCCGGACGACGGTGGTGCCGACGGAGAGGTGGCGGATCTCGTCGATGCCCGCGGCCCGCTCGATCTGGGCGGCGGCCGGGTCGAACGGCCACCACTTGCGCTCGCTGAGCTCCGCGGTGGGGGCGAGCACGCCCTCGACGAGGACCGTGAGCGTGATGACTCCGCCGATGTAGTCGCGCTCGTCCCGCAGGACGCGGAGCCCGAACTCCTCCAGCGGCGCGAGGATCGCGTCCCGGTCCGCACCGGCGAGGTCCTCCATGACCGTCTCCAACTCACGCTCTTGGACACCGAGTTCGAGAAGGTGGCCACGGAAGGCGTAGGCGTGCCGGGCCTCGTCCATCAGCTGGGTGGTGTAGAAGTCCATGCCGGCGAGGTCGGGGGCGTGGGCGACCAGGTAGGAGATGGCGCGGGCGGCCTTCTCCTCGGCCATGGAGCGGAAGGCCAGCTCCTGCATGACCGCCTGCCGCAGGGGTCCTTCGCGCAGCATGTGGTCCGGGACCGTGACGTCCGGGGTGCGGCCCATGGGGTCCCCGGCGAGCGTGCCCTCGGGCACGGCGCGGAACCAGTAGCCGAGGTCGCAGCCCTCCGGTGTCAGGTCGGCGTGGAGTGCGCCGTCGAGCAGGCTCGGGGCCCGGTTCCGGTCGGCCTCGGCGGGGATCTCGGTGGCACGGGCCGGGTCGTGGGCGATGGATGTGGTCATGTCTGCCTTTCTGATCACGATGGAGGCGGGCGCCGCGCGGTCTCAGACGGCCTTCGTCAGCCGCATGAGGCGCCATACGGCGCCGGGAGTCACTCCGCCCTGGAAGGCCAGGTACTCCGGTTCGATCTGCTGCGGCCGCCATTTGAGCTTGAAGGACTCCTGGGTGGCCGCCGGGTAGATCGCCCGGCCCTTGGCCGCCACCAGCTCCAGACAGCGCCGCAGCGCACCGCTGGTGGGCCCGAAGTCGCAGGCGTCCCGACGGAGTTGCACGAAGGGGGTGAAGCCCAGGTGCAGCCAGGCGCAGTCCTCGTCCTGGAAGCGGCGCAGCGCCGTGGCGAAGACCAGCTCGACGGTGCCAGGCGGTGCCTCCGGCCGGCGCCGCGTCAGGTCGTAGAGCCATCCCGCGCGTTCGCCGAAGACGGGCGAGTACGACACGTAGGCGACCGTCCGTCCGGCGTGCCGGGCGGTGAACAGCCGACGGTGCGGTGCCCCGGGGCCGCCGCGTTCGCCGATGAGGAAGTCCAGTTCCTTCACATGGCGGCCCTTGTCCCGCAGCCAGGCCCGGTCCACGGCGTCGAGCGCGGCGGTGACGATCGGTCCGTCGCGCTCGGCGGCGGTCACCTCGGTGACGGTCACGCCCTCCCGGCGCGCCCGGTTGACCATGTTGCGCACCTTGACCATGCGCTGCCCGCCGAGGCCGTAGCCGTCGAGGTGGATGCTGAAGGAGGCGCCGAACTGGTTGACGGTGAAGCCGTGGCGGGCGTGCAGTTCGGCCGCCGTGCGGGAGAGCTGGACGGCGGTGACCCTGCGGCCGTCGCTCGCGGCCTTCGCCAGCAGGGCGGTGAGCAGCAGCTCCTGGTCGCGCGCGGCGCAGACCGGTCCGCCCAGCGCGAACAGGTGCCGTCGGCCGCCCTCCCGGTAGGGCACGAATCCGTCGATGCCGGCCCCCCGGAAGCGGTGGTTGCCCGCGTTCAGGGCGAGGAAGGCGCTGCTGTGGCCGGCGTGGCGGCGCAGCATGGCGTAGGCCTCGTGGTCGGTGAGGGCCCGCGGGGGCCGCGGTGTCGGGCGTGCCTGCCGGGTGCTCATCGGGTGGCCGCCTGGTGCCAGGGTACGGAGGCGAAGTCCCGCAGCGCGGACTGGACCGAGGGGTGCGGGCGGGGTTCGAAGGACACGGTGAAGGACTTGACGAAGTTGCCGAACAGGGCGCGGTCGCCGAAGAGGTGGATCGGCAGCACCAGCAGCGCCCACTCCCAGCCGTGCAGCAGGACCCAGGCGCCGAGGACGGCGCCCTGCACGCTCAGGCTGTGCATGGTGTTGTAGAGCACGTAGTAGACGCGGGGGATGCGCCGGTCGGGACTGCGGTGGTAGGCGACGGCGCCGGGGACGTAGCCGATGAGGTCGACGTAGAGGAAGAGCACGGCGGCGACCCACCAGCGCACCTCGGCGAGGTGGGCGAGGAAGAACCCGGCGGCCACGAACAGCCCGAGCAGGTACTCCAGGCGCAGCAGCCGGTAGGTGGTGGGGGTCTGGCAGAGGTTGTGGCCGTCCATCGCGGTCACCGTCCGCCGGCCGGCCGGGTGGCGGTCACCAGGAGCATGCTCTGCTTCTCCAGGCCGGGATGGGCGGCCAGGTGGGGGGCGAAGCGCTCGACGGCGTACGGCAGGGCGAGCAGGTCGGCGACCTGAGCCTGCCAGCCGCGCTCGCCCCACCAGTGGTCGGCGTCGGCGAGGTGCCACACCCACGGTGTGCCCGAGCCGGACAGGGCCTCCAGCCAGGGGCGGACGAAGGGCGAGTCGGCGGCGTCGGCGTTCAGGCACTCGGCGCCCAGCGTGCTGCCGGGTGCGGACAGTTCGCTCGCGACGGCGACCAGCCGGTCCACGGCCTCGGGCGCCAGGTAGAACAGGAGTCCCTCGCACAGCCAGGCGGTGGGCCGGCCGGGGTCGAACCCGGCGGAGAGCAGCGGGCCGCGCCAGTCGGCGAGCAGGTCGGCGGCGACCGGGACGCGGCGGGCGACGGCCGGGGGGTGGCCGGCGACGATCCGCTCCTTGAAGGCGTGCACGGCCGGCAGGTCGACCTCGAAGAGGTGGACACCCGCGGGCCAGTCGAGCCGGTGGGCGCGGGTGTCGAGCCCCGCCCCCAGCAGGACCACCTGCGAGCGGCCCGCGCGGGTGACGGCGAGGAGGTGGTCGTCGAAGAACCGGGTGCGTACCGCCAGCCAGTCGGGCAGTACCTGCTGGAGCACACCTCTGCCCGGCGGGCTGCCCGCCTTCCGGGCGCGGGCCAGGAACTCGGCCGCCAGCGGATCCTCGAAGAGGGCGTCGGCCCGGACGGACTCCTGGGCCCGCATCCGGACGGTCCACAGGGCCGTCCCGGAGACGCCGTCGAGCGCGTCGGCGGGTGACGGCGCGCTCTCGTGCCCGTGAGAGGTGTCGTCGTGCTGAGGGAAGTTGGGCATGCGTCGGGATCCTTCGCGGGAAGTGGTACGAGGGAGCTGGTACGTCGCGTCGTGGCGCGAGGTGCGTGTGCCGGGCCGATGGCCGGCGCGAGGTCAGCGCGGCGAGCGGCGCCGGTCGAGCAGGAGGGCCGCCGCGCCCAGCGCCATCAGGCCGCGCGAGGGCGACCACGGGCGCTGACCGCCCATGGCGGCGGGGGTGTACGGCTCGTTGACCTGGAGGGCGAAGCGGCGGTTGGCGGCGTCGGCGAGCACCCCGCGCCACTGCTCGGGGCCGGAGGTCACGGCCGTGAGCAGGTCCATGGTGTTGCGGGCGACCTGGTCGAGGGAGAAGTACTCGCGCAGCAGGGAGACGATGATGCCGCGCACCTCCGCCTTGAAGACCTCCGCGAGGGCGATGTCCGGTGCCAGGCAGCGCACCGACCCTTCGAGGTTGGCGAAGGACTTGCCGAGCAGGGAGATGGACGGCGCGGATCCGATGCCCCGTCGGGTGGCCTTCTCCAGGACGGTGGTCAGGGACACCCCGAAGTTGATGTCCTCCAGGGAGGCGGTGGCGACCTTGGGCACCAGGGCGGCCATGTCGGAGGCGAAGGCAGGCAGGTTGGACCAGGCGGTGACCCGGCCCATGTCCGCCCAGGCCCAGGCCAGCCCGTGGCCGTCGTTCTGCGCGATGGACATCAGCAGCGGCAGGAGCCGCAGGCTGGTGCGCCGGTCGAGCCGGCCGACCATGCCCCAGTCGATGAGGGTGGCCGGGCCGCCGGGCTGGGCGAAGACGTTGCCGGCGTGCGGGTCGGCGTGGAACATCCGGTCGACGAAGTAGCCCCGGTACATGAAGCGCAGCAGGTCCTTGCCGATGTCCATGCGCTCCCGCTCGCTGAACATCCGCCGGTCGACGTGGCGCACGGAGCTGCCGGGCGCGAGCGACTGCACCAGCACCTTGGGTGTGGCGTGCACGACGCGGGGCACCTCAAGGGTCGGGTAGCGGCGGATGTTCTCGCGGGCCTCGTCCATGTTGCGGGCCTCGCCGGTGAAGTCGAGTTCGGGCTCCATGGCGTCGAAGATGGAGTCGAGCATCGCCTCGACGTCGATGACCTCGTTGAAGCGGGGTGCGGTGCGCGCCACGATCCGCGACGCCTTGCGCATCAGGGCCATGTCGGCGCGTACGGCGTCCCGGATGCCGGGGCGCTGGACCTTGATGACGGCGGGCCGTCCACCGGGCAGCCGCACCTGGTAGACCTGGGCCAGCGAGGCGGCGCCGAGCGGGCGGGTGGTGTCGACGTCGTCGAAGCACAGTTTCCAGTCCGGGCCGAGTTCCTGCGCCAGCACGGGTTCGAAGACGGAGAACGGCTGGACGTCGACCTGGTCGTGGAGGTTCTGCAGTTCGGCGATCATGGTGGGGGGCACCATGTCGGGGCGGGTGGACAGGATCTGCCCGAGTTTGACGTAGAACGGGCCGAGGCTCTCCAGGGCCTGGCGGACCGCTCGCGCGCGGCGGGCCCCGTCCTCGCCGGGGCGCGCGTCCGCGTCCGGGGAGGCCCGGTCCCGTCCGGACTGCCGACGGGATCGCGCCAGTTGGCCGACCTCGTCGGTGACGAGGCTTCCCAGCACCTTCACCACCAGCCGTAGCCGGCTGCCGAGCGGGGCACTCATGTGCCGCAACCTCCTGATGTCTGACGGGACATGTCGGTTCTGCCGGTCCTGCACCGGGCGGGAGGTGTGTCCGCCCGGTGTGCGCGGGGCGCCGGGGACGGGTTCAGCTGCCCTTGCGGGCGGCGGGCGTGGTTGCGCCGGCGAGCGGCCCGGCGACCTTCTGGACGTTCTCCAGCACGCTCGCCAGGTTGGCGACGAGCTCGGTGAGCTGGGCGAGCTGGCCCGGCAGCTGGGCCAGCCCCGAGGCGACGTCCGCCGCTCCCGAGACGGCCGAGGCGGCGCCGCCCGCGACCTGGCCGAGCGCGGCGAGGGGGTTCGCACCGCCCGACAGGGCCCCGAGCGGGTTCGCGGCACCCGCCGCGCCGGTCAGGGCGCCGAGCGGGTTGGCGGCCGCCGGGGCGAGGGCCGCGAGGGGGTTGGCGGCGCCGGCGACGGCCGCCAGCGGGTTGCCGCCCGCGCCGGTCAGCACGGCGAGCGGGTTGGCGCCGCCCCCGGCCGCGGCATTGGCGGCGTTGGCCAGCGCGGCCACGGGGTTGGCCACTCCGCCCAGGGCTGAGAGCGCGCTGACCGTCCGGAGGACGTCGCCGGGCAGCCCGGTGAGCGCCTGGTAGGGGTTCAGGGCACCGAGCCAGTCGCCGGAGTTGCGGTCGTCGTCCTTCCGGTCGAGCAATTCGTCGAATGCCTTCTTGGTGCTGTCGGCGATGTCGCCGATGAGGTCCTTGATGGTGTCCTGGGTGTTGTTCTTACCCACGGCCGTTTCCCTTTCTTTTGCCCCTCGGAATAAAAGGGGTGCCATCACGTAATTGCTCTCGAGAATCCAGGGGCCGATGCCGCAGAATTTCACGTGACCCCGGGAGTGGATTCAAGTCGGATTCCTCGCGCCCCCCTTCAGGCCATGACGCCGTCCAGTGCGCGGGCGCACACCAGGCGCAGCCGGGCCCGACCCCGTGTGAAAGCACCCTCGGCGGCTTTGACCGAGATCTGGTGCATGCGCGCGAATTCCAGCGTGGAGATCCCCTGGGCGCGGGCGAGCACCACCTGGCGCTCCCGTCCGCGCAGCAGATCGACCTGTCCGAGGAGCCAGCGCCCGAAGTCCTGGTCGCACACGCCCTCGTCCGGCAGTTCGGGAACGCGCGCCTCGGCCGCGCGGCGCAGCAACCGATGGCGTCGTTCCTGCTCGCGGTAGTGATCGACACACAGACGCAGGGCGACCGAGGTCAGAAAGGGCCCGATTCGCTCGCGGTCGAGGTTGCCGTGCGCGGCAGCCCGGAGCATCGCCTCCTGTACGCAGTCCTCCGCGTCCTGGGCGTTCGGCAGCCGGCGGCGGACCAGTCGCATCAGGCGTTCACGGTGGCCGGCGATGACATCCCAGGAGAATTCTCGCTGAAACTCTTTTGCACGATTGAGCTCTTCAGAACAGTCCACGAAATCCCTCCGCCCGTCACCCCGGAAAATGTCCTGCACGGGACATCAGCAAACAAGGGAAGGGGACGTCCACTCATCCGCGTGAAGATGGCCAGACGGCGGTACGCGGCGTTCCGCTTTGTGTTAATCTCACGGAGGAAAGAGGCCGTGGGGTCGATTTCCAGAAACCCTTGGCGAATAAATCCGGCCAGCCGAAACGTACCGGCAGACGCGGAAACGTGCCAGCACTGGGGAAAGCGTGACGGAACCCGGGACACACGGCCGGGGCGCGAGGGCCGGCCTCACCGGCCGTACCGGCATCACGGACGGTACGGCCGCATCACTCGGGCAGTTCCACGTGGCACGTCTCCCCCGGCCGGACCTGGACGGCCCGGTCGGCCACGCGGACGTCGATCGGTGAGCGGTCGGAGTGGGGCACGGCGATCTCCGTCCGGCCGTGCTCCAGTCGCAGCCGGACGCCCCAGTGACCCTGGTAGCGAAGGGAGAAGCCGTAGGAGGACAGCTCCGGCAGCGGGGCGGGATCGAGCCGGAGCGCGCCCTCGCGGGTCTCCAGGCCGGGCAGTCCGCGCTGGACCAGGTCGAGGGTGCCGGCCATGGCACCGAGGTGGATGCCCTCACCGGTGGTGCCGCCCTGCAGGTCGGCGACGTCGCCGCGCAGGGCCTCCTGGACGAAGGTCCATGCCTCGGAGCGGCGGCAGCGCGCGAGCACCCAGCCGTGCACCAGGCCGCTGAGGGTTGAGCCGTGACTGGTCCGGTCCAGGTAGTGGTCGACGGTGCGCTGCCAGAGTGCCTCGTCGAGGTGGTGGCCCAACCGGCCGAACAGCGCGATCAGTTCGCAGGGCGAGAAGAGGTAGCCGAGCATGAGCACATCGGCCTGCTTGGACGCCTTGTAGCGGTTGACGGTGTCGTCCTCGGCCTCCAGGATCCGGTCCAGGCGGCGGATGTCGTCGTAGCGCCTGCGGTAGCCGGCCCAGTCGAGTTCCTCCAGGTCGCCGTATCCCTCGAACTGGCTGATGACGCCGTCGTGGAAGGGCACGTACAGCGTGCGGGAGATCTCCTCCCACTGTTCCAGTTCCGCGTCGTCGAGGCCGGTGCGTTCGACGAGTTCGCGCCGGCGCGGCTCCGGCAGGGCGTGCAGCAGCTCCAGGGCGCGGGCGAGCACCCAGGCGGCCGTGACGTTGGTGTAGGCGTTGTCGTCGAGGCCGGGCCGGTCGGCGTCCGGGTAGGCGTCGTGATACTCGTCGGGGCCCATCACGCCCAGGATGCGGTGCCGCCCGAGGCCTTCGTCCCAGGTGGCCGAGTCGCCCCAGAAGCGGGCGACCTGAAGGAGGATCTCGGCGCCCTGAGTGTGCAGGAAATCGGCGTCGCCGCTCGCCTCGCAGTACCGCCACACGTTGTAGGCGACGGCCGAGCCGACGTGCCGCTGCAGGTGCGAGTGATCCGGCAGCCAGCGCCCGGAGTGTGGATTGAGGTGCAGCCGCTGCGTCTCCTCCCGGCCGTCGCTGCCGCTCTGCCACGGATACATCGCGCCCCGCCGGCCGGCCGCGCGCGCCGCCGAACAGGCCTGTGTCAGGCGCCGGTGGCGGTAGTGCAGCAGGGCGCGGGAGACCTCGGGCAGGTGCAGGTTGAGATACGGCAGGACGAACAGCTCGTCCCAGAAGACGTGCCCCCGGTAGGCCTCACCGTGCAGTCCGCGGGCGGGCACGCCGACGTCCAGGTCCGCGGTGTGCGGGGAGAGGGTCTGCAGCACGTGGAACAGGTGCAGACGCAGGATGCGACCCGGCTCACCGGGGACGTCGATCTCGGTCAAGCGCCACAGCTGGTCCCAGGCCGCCCGGTGGCTGCGCAGCAGGTCGTCGAAGCCGGGCGCCGTCTCCACCCGTTCGGTCGCGGCGCACCGCGGGTCGCTGATGGCCGGGTCGCGCGAGGTGTGCACCACGGCCGTCTTGTCGACGGTGACGGTGCTGCCGGGCTCCACTCGCAGGCGCACCATCTGGACGGCGCGCGGATGCTCGTGCCGGGTCGTGACCGGTCCGCCGCCGGTCAGCCGGGTGGCCATGCCGATCCGGATGTCGGAGGTACGGGTGCGGCAGCGCAGCCACACCGTGCCGGGCTCGGCCGAGCCGGTGTGCACATGGGTGAGGTGACGGCCGTCCAGGTCCCGGTAGCGGGGCACCCCGGCATTGGTGACGCCCCCGTCGATCGCCGCCTCGACCTCGAGGTCCGCCGTGAAGCCCTCGGCGGTGAACTCGGTGCGCAGCGCGGCCAGATGCGGATCGGCCATGTGCACGATCCGCTGCTGGCGCACGGTCAGCGCCCGTCCCTCCCCGAGCCCGAAGCGGGTACGGCGCTCCAGGAGACCGCAGTCCACGTGCAGGATCTGCTGGTGCTCGAGGACGGTCGCCGTGTCCGGGGTGAGCCAGTCGCCGTCCGCAAGCCGGAAGCGCAGCGGCAGCCAGTTGGGCAGGTTGACCATGTCCTCGTTCTCGACCTGACGGCCCGCGACCTCGGAGGTGAGCCGGTTGTAGCAGCCCGCCACATAGGTTCCCGGGTAGTGCACGCCGTCCGCGTCGCACTCCGGCAGGGCCCCGCGGGTGGCGAAGCAGCCGTTGCCCAGCGTGCACAGCGCCTCCCGCAGGCGCTCCTGGGCAGGGTCGTAGCCCTCGTACTCCCAGGTCTCGGCCGTCAGGGTGGTCGTCACCGCCGTCACCGCCATCACCGGCCCTCTCCGTCCTCGTCCCGCCGCTCTTCCTCGTCCCGCTGCTCTTCCTCGTCCCGCCGCTCTTCGTCGTCCCGGCGCGTCTTCATCGGCCGGCCGCCTCGTGCGGCGGCACGTGGTCCCGTTGTCACCGTCGCATCCGTTGCGCCCGGACGCGAGGGCGGCCCGGCCGGGAGCGGGCGCGGCTCGGGTGCGGGCGGCGGTCCCCGGACGGCGGGGGCCGGGACGCGCCGTGCAGCGTGGGCGTAGACACAGCGACTGCTGAGTGAGGTGGCCATGCAGTTCTCGGGACCGCGAAGCCGGGTGGTCGTGGGTCTGAACGGTTCGCCGTCGTCGTACGCCGCGCTGCGGCGGAGGAGCTCCGCGACGTCTTCGCGGCCGGCCGCCCCGCGCATCTGGAGGAACACCTCGTCGAGGGCGATCCGTCCGAGGTGCCGATCCGGGCGTCCCAAGGGGCGGAACTCCTCGTCGTGGGCGGCCGCGGACGCGGCGGCTTCGCCCGGGCGATGCCGGGCTCGGTGAGCCGGCACCGCGCCCGGCACACGGCCTGCCCGGTGGTGGTGGTCCGGCATGACCACGACGGCCACGCCTTCGACGGCCACGCCCGCTGATCCGGTGATCCGGTGATCCGGTGATCCGGTGATGGTGCCCCCGCACCGTCAACTTGGGATCCATCAGCGCTTCGTGACACCCGGTGCCGCGTCCACGGGCCGTTGTCAGTGGTCCGCGTTACTGTGCCCGCAAGTGACCCTCGGCCCCGTTCAGGAGGCGCTCATGGCATCCCGTCTCAACCCCTACCTCAGCTTCGACGGCACCGCCCGGCAGGCGATGGAGTTCTACAAGGACGTCTTCGGCGGCACCCTGGCCCTCAACACGTACGGTGACGTCGGCCAGCCGGGAGGCGCGGACGCCGACCGGATCATGCACGCCATGCTGGAGACCCCGAGCGGCTTCACACTGATGGCTGCCGACATCCCGCCCGGCATGGAGCACACCCCCGGCACCAACATCACGGTGAGCCTGAGCGGCGACGACGACGCCGACCTGCGCGGCTACTGGGAGAAGCTGTCCGCCGGCGGCTCCGTGGCCGTGCCGCTGGAGACGCAGATGTGGGGCGATGTGTTCGGCATGTGCACGGACCGGTTCGGCATTCCGTGGATGGTCGACATCACCGGCCCGCAGAGCTGACGGGACGTCGTGGCGCCGCCGGGCAGCCGGCCGAAGGCGTGGCCAACGCCGTCACCTGCCCGGTGATCGCGATGCTGCCGTGCGGTGGGCCAGGGCGAGCAGCGGCAGCCCGGCGGCCAACAGGATGGCCAGCGCGGCGTATCCGCAGGTGAGTGTGGCGGTGGCGGCGACGGCGCCGACGATCAGCGGGCCGCCGGCATCGCCGAGTTCGCGGCCCAGTTCGGCGGCTCCCATGGTCTGGCCGAGGCGCTCCGCGGGGGTGGCCGCCGCCAGGGCGGCGAAGCCGAGCGGTGTGATCACGCCGGTTCCGGTGCCGATGAGGGCGGCGGCGAGGAGTACGCCGGCCGGGCCCGGCAGCGTCGCGGCCGCGAGTCCGGCGGCGGTCACGGCGAGTCCGGCCGCCAGCCCGGTGCGCACGGTCAGGCGTTCGGCGTCCAGGGCGCGGCCGGCGCGGGGCTGGACCACGGCCGCGCACAGCGCGAGAACGGAGACGGCCGCCCCGGTGGTGATGGTGCCGAGTCCGGCGGCGGCGCCGGAGACGGGCAGGAAACCGACGCCGGCGGAGAGCGCGGCGGTGGCGGCCGCCAGGGCGCCGGTCGGGCCGAGGAAGGCGGAATCGGCCAGGCGGCGCGCGAGGTCGAGAAGCGTCTGGCGCCGGCGTGGCAGGGGCGGCACGCGCGGGACGGCTGCCGCCACCCAGAGGGCCACCGCCGTGCCGAGCACGGCCAGGACGCCGAACAGCAGGCGCAGCCCGCCCGCCCACACCAGGACGCCGCCCAGGAGCGGACCCGCGGTGTAGCCGATGGACTTGCAGAAGCCGTAGCTGCCGAATGCCCGGCCGTGGGTGGCGGCGGGGGTGAGCCGGGCCACCGTCGCGGACGCCGCGGGGGAGAACGCGGAGGCGGCCGCGCCCTGGCCGAGGCGCGCGGCCCACAGCCATGGCGGGCTGCCGGCCACGGCGTACGCGGCTGAGGCGAGCGCGAAGGCCACGAGGCCGCCGAGGATGACCGGGCGGGTCCCGACGCGGTCGGCGAGGCTGCCGAAGACCGGCTTGAGCAGCACCTCCGCCGCGTCGTACAGGGCGAGGAGCCCGCCGAGCACAAGCAGGGACCTGACCGCGTCGGCGGACCGGCCGCCCAGGTTGGCGGCGATGCCGTGAGCGCCGAAGGCGGTGGTGAACCCGGCCGCGTACAGCGGCCACATCCGCGCCGCCGCGGTCTCGCCGTCGTGCCGGGCGCCTTCCCGCGCGGTGGGTGTGCCGGTCATGCGTCGCCTCCGTCCGCGGCGGGTCCGGCCCGGTCCAGGGCGGTGAAACCCAGTATCCGGCGCGCACCGCAATCCGACGGGCTCCCTGCCACGTATGAACGTCAGAAGGAATTCCCTCGAAGAAGTCCCTTCCAGTGCTCAGCAGGAGTCCCCTTGAACTCCACCTATGCAAAAGACGTCCCGAACTCCACCCATGCCCAAGACGTCACGGTCCTGACCGGCACGGCGGCGTGCTGCGCCGTGGGCAACGCCGTGTTGCACACCCTGATGGTCCCCGATCATCTCGAGGAGAAGTTCTACATCGGCGTCCTGTTCGTGGTGGGCAGCGCGATCATGCTCGCGGTGGCGGCGGGGCTGGTGTTCATGAAGCGCCCGGCGGCGGCCTGGCTCATCGGGGCGCTCGTCAGCCTCGGCATGATCGTCGGCTTCGCCCTGTCCCGCACGGTCGGCCTGCCGTACGGCTATCACGAGGACGGCTGGGAGGCGCCGTACGGTCCCCTGTCGCTGCTCGTCGAGGGCCTCTTCGTCCTCGCGTTCCTGGTGCGGTTCGGCGCCAGGCCACTGCCCCGCACACTCAATGAATTGCGAGATTTCGCAATTCGTTAGATGCTGATTCCGCTGTGCCTGCACATGGTCGTGGGGCAGCTTCTGTGAGCGCCCCGGCCGGGGCCCGTCGGTGAAGCAGAGGGTCCGTGTCCGTACCGCTGTACCAGGCCAAGGCAGAGTTCTTCCGGATGCTGGGGCATCCCGTACGGATACGGGTCCTGGAGCTGCTCCAGGACGGGCCGACACCCGTGCGGGATCTGCTGGCCGCCGTCAAGGTGGAGCCGTCCAGCCTCTCGCAGCAGCTGGCCGTGCTGCGCCGCTCGGGCATCGTCACCTCCCGGCGCGAGGGCTCGACGGTCGTCTACGCGCTCGCGGGCGGGGATGTCGCCGACCTGATGCGGTGTGCGCGCCGGATCCTGACCGAGATGCTCACCGGGCGGCACGAACTGCTGGCCGAGCTGCGGGACGCGGGGGTCCGCGCGTCATGAGGTTCTCGCTCGGCCGGGCGGGGACCCGGTTCGCCGCGCTGCTGCCCGGCCGTACCGACCTGGCGGAGGTACGGCGAGACCCGCGCCGCGACCTGCTCGCGGGTCTCACCGTCGCGATCGTGGCGCTGCCGCTGGCGCTCGGCTTCGGGGTCTCCTCGGGGCTGGGTGCCGAGTCGGGCCTGGCCACCGCGGTGATCGCCGGGGCGGTCGCGGCGGTGTTCGGCGGCTCGAATCTCCAGGTGTCCGGTCCCACGGGCGCGATGACGGTGGTGCTGGTGCCCATCGTCGCCGAGTACGGGCCGGGCGGGGTGCTGACCGTCGGTCTGATGGCGGGCGTGATGCTGGTCGCGCTCGCCGTGCTGAGGGCGGGGAAGTACATGCAGTACGTGCCCGCGCCGGTCGTCGAGGGCTTCACCCTCGGTATCGCCTGCGTGATCGGGCTGCAGCAGATCCCCAACGCGCTGGGGGTGCCCAACCCCGAGGGCGACCGTGTCCTGCTCGTGGCCTGGCGTGCCGTACGGGAGGCCGCCGAGAATCCGAACTGGACCGCCGCCGGCTTCGCCCTGGCGGTCGCCGCCGTCATGCTGGTCGGCGCCCGTCTGCGGCCCACGGTCCCCTTCTCCATCGTCGCAGTGATCGCGGCCACCGTCGTCGCGCAGGTCGCCGGGCTGGACGCGGCCAGGCCGATCGGCGATCTGCCCTCCGGCCTGCCCGCCCCCTCCCTGGCCTTCCTGGACCCGGGCGCCCTCGGCTCGATGCTCGCGCCGGCGGTCGCGGTGGCAGCGCTGGCCGCCCTGGAGTCGCTGCTGTCGGCGTCCGTGGCCGACGGCATGACGGTCGGGCAGAGGCACGACCCCGACCGGGAGCTGTTCGGCCAGGGGCTGGCCAATATCGCCGCCCCGTTGTTCGGCGGTGTCCCGGCCACCGGCGCGATCGCGCGGACCGCGGTCAACGTCCGTACCGGCGCCGGCTCGCGGCTCGCCTCCCTCACCCATGCCGCGGTCCTCGCCGTGATCGTCTTCGCGGCGGCGCCCCTGGTCTCGCGGATCCCGCTCGCCGCGCTGGCCGGTGTGCTGCTGGCCACCGCGGTCCGCATGGTCGAGGTGGGCTCGATCAAGGCGATGGCCCGGGCGACCCGATCCGACGCCCTGATCCTCGTCCTCACCGCCGTCGCGACGCTCGCGCTCGACCTCGTGTACGCCGTGATCATCGGCCTGGTGGTGGCGGGCGCCCTCGCGCTGCGGGCCGTGGCCAAGCAGGCCCGCCTGGACCAGGTCCCGCTGGACCGGGGCGACCACAGCGCCGAGGAGCACGCCCTGCTCGCCGAGCACATCGTGGCCTACCGCATCGACGGACCGCTGTTCTTCGCCGCCGCCCACCGCTTCCTGCTGGAGCTGGCCGAGGTCGCCGACGTGCGCGTGGTGATCCTTCGCATGTCCCGCGTGACCACCGTCGACGCCACCGGAGCCCTCGTCCTCAAGGACGCGGTGGAGAAGCTGGACCGGCGCGGGATCGCGGTGATGACCTCCGGGATACGTCCCGGTCAGCGGCAGGTCCTGGAGTCCGTCGGCGCGCTGGAACTGCTGCGCCTGGAGGGACGCGAGTACGCCACCACGCCCGAGGCGATCGAGGGCGCGCGCACCTATCTGAAGTGCGCGGGCGTGCTGGTACCTCCGCCCGTCCACACCCGCGTGGAGGCGTGATGCTCACCTTGGAGACCCTGCCCCACCGGCACGTCCTGACCGTGCAGGCACGGCCGTCGGCGGTACGGCTGGCCCGGCGGACCGCCGAGCAGGCCCTGGCCGAATGGGGGGTGAACCCAGCCCACCCCACGGTCGGACCGGCCCTGCTGATCCTGAGCGAGCTGGTCACCAACAGCGTCCGGCATGCCGCCGTGCTCTCCCCCCAGGTGACCGTGATCTACGCGGCCGGCGCCGACTGCCTCGCCTTCGCCGTGCACGACCGGCACCCGTACCAGCCGCCGTTGTACGGAGCGGTCACCGGCGCGGGGCGCGCGACGCGCGGCCTGGCGACCGTCATGGAGCTCACCCTCGGCCTCGGCGGCACCGCGGTCGTCCGTGGCGACGCCGACGGCAACGGCAAGAGCATCTGGATCACCCTCCCCCTGTGAACAGGCACCTCCGTGTACAGGAGTGGCTACGTGAGCAGCAGTGACGGCAGCAGAGCGGGCGCTGCGCCTGCCCGGATTCGGTCTGGACGACAGCGCAGGCGAGGATGGGTCCCATGGTGTCGAGACATGGGCGGGTGCGAGGCGTCGGAGACCGGTCGGCGCGACCGGGCCGGTGCACCGGGGAGGCGACGGCGCGATGAGTACGCCGCTGTACCAACTGAAGGCCGAGTTCTTCAAGACCCTCGGCCACCCGGCGCGCATCCGGGTGCTGGAGCTGCTGAGTGTGCGCGAGCACGCGGTGGCGGAGATGCTGCCGGAGGTGGGGATCGAGCCGGCGCATCTCTCGCAGCAGCTCGCGGTGCTGCGCCGGGCGAACCTGGTGGTGAGCCGCAAGGAAGGGTCCACCGTCTACTACTCCCTGACCAGCCCGCACATCGCCGAGCTGCTCAGGGTCGCCCGCACCATCCTTTCCGGCGTACTCGCCGGTCAGGCCGAACTGCTCGCCGACCTGCGAGCCGCCCAGACGGAGGCCAACCCGCCGTCGCAGTGACGACGGGTCCGCGTCGGCCTCTCCCCTTGGGACGGAGTGGGGTCGACGTGGCCCGGTCGGTACGGATCCGGCTGGCCCGGCGTGGGGAGGAAGACGACGGGGTGGCGCTGTGGCGCAGGCAGTACAGGCCGACGCCACCGGGGATGTCGGGCGAGCCGATGCCGGTGGTGCCGAGGACCAGCAGCTCCGCGCCCTCGGCCCGGTGCACGAGCTGCTCACCGGGCCGGCCGTGCAGCGGCGCGGTGAGCACGCGCTGGGGCAGGTTCCGTTCGCGGGCCGGCTCGGTGAGCACGTGCTCCAGCCGCTCCCGGGCCATCTCCAACGGCCCGTCGTCGTACCGCCCGTGACCGGCCGGCGGCTCGGGCGGCTCCTCCCATACGGCCACGATGTCCAGGACGGCGTGCCGCTCCCGGGCCTGGTCGGCCGCCCAGCGCACTGCGGCGCTGCCGGCGTACGACCCGTCGACGCCGACCACCAGCCGGGGCCGCTCCCGACCGGTCACCTTCTGGCCGGGCATATTGCGGCCGGGGCTCGCTCGGCACCCTTCCACGGCTGGACCATGGTGTCCGCCCTTTTCCTCTTGTGGTGGCACTGTGCCCACGGGATCGCACGCGCACCGCGGGCCCCTTGCCTGCGGTGCGGCATCCCGACGCCACTGTCCGTGACCCCGGCCCGGCCACGGCATGGGCCATGCGTCCCTCCCGGCGGACGGACGGCCCCGTGGTGGTGGACCCGGCAGGTCCCGGCTGCGCGGGACAGGGCCGACCGGCCCTATCCCGTCGCGGCGGCCGCGCAGAGGATGGAGGGATGCTCCACGACGACGGTTTTCACGCACTCGACCGGCAGGAGTGCCTGCGCCTGCTGGCCAAGGTGCCGGTCGGCCGTGTGGTGTACACCCGGCAGGCACTGCCCGCGGTCCTCCCGATCAACTTCTCCCTGGACACGGACGCCGCCGTGGTGCTGCGCACCTCACCGGCCTCGGACCTGGTGCGCGCCATCGACGGCGTGGTGGTCGCCTTCGAGGCGGACGAGTTCGACGCCACGACGCGTTCCGGATGGAGTGTGGTGATCACCGGACGGGCCACCGTCGTGACCGACCCGGCCGAACACGAACGGCTGTCCAAGGTCGGCCCCGACTCCTGGATGCCGCAACGGAAGGCGGTCTTCGTCCGGATCGAGTCGAAGATGGTCACCGGGCGCGAGCTCGGGGCCGGACTGCGCGCACACTGACCGACCGCCGTGCGGCGCGACGACCCGGCGGCAGCCGAACCGTCGGTACGAGCTGTCGGCCGAGGTGCTCAGCGGCCGACACGGTCGCGACGACCGCGAGATCTCCGCGTCCACCACGCCCTCGCCCGCCCGAAGACCGGGCTGAGCGTCCTCGAGGCCGCCCTGGGCGCCATCGGTCGGATCGCCGTGCCCACCCCGTCCCAGCCCTGAGGAGTCACCCGTATGCCCGCCACCGTGATCACCGACCTGGCCGCCGAGCTGACCGTGCCCGAGGACGGCACGCTCAGCCGCGTGCTGTACCGCGACGACCGGCTGCGCGCGGTCGGCTTCGCCTTCGCCGCCGGACAGGAACTGACCGAGCACACCTCGGCCCTGCCCGTGGTCATCCAGGTCGTCCATGGTCACCTCGACCTCGTCCTCGGTGGGGAGAGGACCGAGGCGCGGCCCGGGAGCTGGATCCACCTGCGCGCGGCTCCCGCACACCGTGCGTGCCACCGAGCCCAGCGTCATGCTGCTGACCATGCTGCCCGGCGCCGAGTCGCCCGCGTCCGGGACGCCCTCCGCGGACTGACCCCCCTTTCCGGACGGAATCGGCCCCTCTGGCCCGTCGTCCGGGGGGCCGATTCCCCTGTCACGGAGGTGTGCCTGTCCCCGCACCGAGCCCCGGCCAAACGAGCGTGTTGTCGCCGGTGCGGCCGGCGAACCAGTCCGCGACGTTGCCCACGCTGGTCTCGGCGATCTGCCCCACCGCGTCCCGGGTGAAGTACGCCTGGTGCGAGGTGACCAGGACGTTGCTGAAGGTCATCAGCCGTGCCAGGCGTTCGTCGGTCATCACCTCCAGCGACTTGTCCAGGTAGAACACCCCGGCCTCCTCCTCGTAGACGTCGAGGCCGACCCCGCTGAGCCGTCCCGCGCGCAGGGTCTCCAGGAGCGCGTCGGTGTCCACCAGGCCGCCCCGGCTGGAGTTGACCAGGATCGCGTCGTCCTTCATCAGCGCCAGGGCGCGTGCGTCCACCAGGTGATGGGTGTCCGGCAGCAGTGGCACGTGCAGGCTGACCAGGTCCGCCTCGGCGAACAGGCGCTCCCGCTCGACGTACTCCATGCCCAGGGCCAGGCAGTCGGGGTTCTCGGCGACGTCCCAGCCCAGCAGCCGCATGCCGAAACCGTGCGCGATCCGGGCGAACGCCGTCCCGATCTTCCCGGTGCCCACCACTCCGGCCGTACGGCCCCGCAGGTCGCGGCCCATCAGCCCGTCGAGCCGGAAATCGAACTCCCGGGTGCGATGCGCGGCACGCACGATGCGCCGGTCGACGGCCAGCGCGAGCGTCCAGGCGAACTCGGCGACCGAGTACGGCGAGTAGGAGGACACCCGCGCCACGGTCAGCCCCAGTTCCTCGGCCGCGGTCAGGTCGATGTTGTTGTAGCCGGTGGCCCGCTGGGCGATCATCCTCGTTCCGCCCTTCGCCAGCGAACGCAGGACCTCGGAGTCGAGGGTGTCGTTGACGCTGCTGAGCACGACCTGGTGGCCGGCCGCCGTGGGGACGGTGTCCCGGTTCAGGAACAGCCCCAGGCAGCGCAGCTCATGACGGCCGTCGAACTCCTCGTCGAACGCCTGGCGCAACAGCGGCTCCTCGTCCAGGAGGACACCGTAGGCGACGATCTCCACTGCTCTCCTCTCCTCGCGGGGGGGGTGACCGGTCTCCGTCGGGTCAGGCAAACCTGGTGACGACGTACTCGGTGAGGCCGAGCAGCCGGTTCCTGTGACCCCACTCGTTGTCGTACCAGCCGAAGACCTTGACCATGTCTCCGTGCGCCTGGGTGAGCGATGCGTCCAGGACGCACGAGGCGGGATCGGCCGACGATGTCACGGGAGACGATCGGGGCGTCGGACACGCGCGGATCCCCTTCAGCGACCCCTCGGCGGCCACCCGGAAACGGCGTTGACCTCGTCCGTGGCCCTGTGATCAGGGACCGAAGGCCCCTCTTCGCGCCGTTCCCGGGCTCGCGCGGTGACCTTGGCTCGCGCGGTGACCTTACGTCTCCACGGTCGTGAACCGGCGAGAGCAGTCGAGGCACTGGCGGCGCTTACGGATCCACGTGTCGTCGTCTGTCGTACGGCTGTCGACGACGCGGCTGTCGGGGTACCTGCAGAAGGGGCAGTGCATGGACCCCACCCCCTCCTCACCCTGCGGCTGAGCGGGGCAGAAGTGCCCACGAAGCCGCGAATCCGGAGGACACAAGCGTTCCCTGCCGGGGCCGACCTCGAGACATCCCGGCGGACAGCTCGGGCCTCACCGAACGCCAGGCGCCGCGTGATCGAGGTCATCAGGGACTCGGTGCAGCGGCGCGGCACCGTGCCGCCGTCCATGCGGGAGATCGGCCAGGCCGTCGGGCTGTCCAGTACCTCCTCGGTGGCACACCAGCTCATGGTGCTCGAGCGCAAGGGCTTCCCGCGGCACGATCCGCACCGCCCACGCGCGCACGAGGTGCAGCGGCTCGGACCAGCTAGCCACGCGACAGCCCACGGACACCGCGGACAAGCCCGCCGCGTCCTACGTCCCGCTGATGGGCCGGATCGCCGCGGGCAGACCGATCCTCGTCCGTCGAAGACGTCTTCCGCCCTGACGCTGGCGGCCTCAGGAGAGGAACTGGGCGAGTGCGCCGGTGACGACAGCGGCGAGGGTGAGGACGGCGGTGAAGGCGGTGGCGGCGCGCATGAGGGCGGCGGGGTACGTGGCGCCATCGAGGCGGGCGAGTGTGCCCGCGGCCGCGGCGGCCAGGAGCGCGAACACGACGACCAGGGCGGCGCCGAGCAGGACGATGGCGATGTGGTTCACGGCTATCTCCCCGTAAACAGGCGGGATGTTGACGTGATCGAAGGTCGCGGAAACGATGTTCGCCGTGGTCCGGCCGGACGATGATGAACACCGTTGAACACACAAGGCTGGGGGTCCATGTGGGCGGGGGATCCGATGAGCGTGCGGTGGCACTCACTGAGCTGCGTAAGCGCTGGAAGACGCTCTGGCCCACGAGGGGCTGACCAAGACCCAACTCGCCACCCGAACGGGACTGGGACGCACGACCATCCAGGCGGCTTTCCAGCTCGACGGGCCTCTTCCATCTGCCGCGACGGTCGCGGCGCTCGCCGGCAAACTGGACCTGCCGGTCGAGCAGCTGCTGGAACTGCGACGGACCGCGGCCGGCGAGGCCGATCCTTTGCATGTGCCGGATGAGGGGCTCGGCAAGCCGATCGGGCAGTGGGATCCTCACGACCTGGAGGTCCATCCCGCCGGAACCGCCACCGCCGCAGCTGGCTCCGCTGCCCGGGCGCAGCGGGCGCTGCCCGGCTATGTGCGCCGCGCCCACGACCAGGCCCTGGCCGAGGCGGTGGGTGATGCGGCAGGGGGTCGCAGTCGGATGCTGGTGCTGGTCGGATCGTCTTCGACCGGCAAGACGCGGGCGTGCTGGGAGGCCGTCCAGCTACTCGCCGCCGAGGGGTGGCGGCTGTGGCACCCCTACGATCCGACCCGGGCCGAGGCCGCGCTCGCCGACCTCGGCCGCGTGGGGCCCCGCACGGTGGTGTGGCTCAACGAGGCCCAGCACTACCTTGGCCATCCCCAGGCCGGCGAGCGCATCGCGGCCGCACTGCACACTCTGCTCACCCACACCGACCGCGGGCCGGTCCTCGTCCTGGGCACCTTGTGGCCCGAGTACGCCGACTCATACACGGCCCTGCCCGTCCCCGGGGAGCCCGATCCGCATAGCCGGGTCCGTGAACTCCTGACCGGACGGACCCTCACGGTCCCCGACGCCTTCGGCAAGGAAGCGCTCCATGCCGCTTCCGCCCTTGCCCAAAGCGGCGACCGGTTCATGCAGGACGTCCTCACCCGCGCCCACGCCCACGGTCGGGTCACCCAGGACCTTGCCGGCGCACCCGAACTCATGCGCCGCTACGAGCACGGCACTCCGCCCGTCAAAGCCCTGCTGGAGGCCGCGATGGACGCCCGCCGCCTCGGCGTCGGACTCCACCTCCCTCAAGCCTTCCTCATCGATGCCGCCACCGGCTACCTCACTGACGACGACTGCGACCAGCTCACCGAAGACTGGGCCGAAGCCGCCTTCGTCGCTCTCGCACGCCCCGTCCACGGCAAACAAGCCCCCCTGCGCCGCACCGCTACCCGCCCCCCGCGCATTCTGGCACCGACCACGACGCCCGTTACGGTGTCAGGACCCGTCTTCCGCCTCGCGGACTACCTCGAACAGCACGGTCGCACCACTCGCCGAAGGCTCTGCCCGCCCGCCTCCTTCTGGCACGCTGCCCACACCCATCTCACCGACCCCGACGACCTCCGCAACCTCGCCACCGCCGCCGACCATCGGCAGCGCTTGCAGTGGGCCCACCACCTCTGGCGCAAGGTCTCTGACGCCGGCCACCTGGATGCCCTGACCGACCTGGCGCGGATGCGGGAGCGGGCCGGGGACCGGGCGGGCGCCGAAGCCTTGGCCCGGCAAGCCGCCGACGCCGGCGAGGCCTCTGCCCTGTTCAGCCTGGCGTGGATGCGGGAGCGAGCTGGGGACTGGGAGGGCGCCAAAACCCTCTACCGGCAGGCCGCCGACGCTGGCGAACAGCTCCTTGCCCCGGAGAGGCTGTGGCCGTACGGACTCGACGCGAGGAAGCCGAGGGTGGTGTAGCCCTCGAGCATGGGGTCGAAGGCGGTGGTTCCGGGTTGTTCCATCTGGAACCAGTGGTCCATCAGCGTCAGCGCCGAGAAGCCCGTCTCGTCGGCGGCGCGGGCGGTGGCGGTCAGTACGGAAGGCAGCGCCTGGGGGCCGCCGGGGACGTCGAACCTGGGCAGATGTAGCGCAATATCCATATTCCTCAGGTCACTTCCCGGTCGGGTGTGAGTCGGGGGTGATGACTCTGCGGACGGCTTCGACCAGGGCGGCCCGGTGGGCGGCCAGGCGGTCGGCCGAGGTGGGGTCGGCGCCGTCGGCGGCCAAGAGGTCGGCCGGGCTGATCAGCCAGCTGGCCGCCATGCCCTGGACGAGGACGAGCAGGTCGGTCGCCGGCAGGCCGCTCGGGTGCGCGGGGCCGTGCTGCCCGGCCATGGCCTGCACCTTCGAGGTGTAGACGTCGGCCGCGTCCGGTCCGATGGCGGGGCGTTCCAGCTGGCGCCACAGGCTCAGCCGCAGCGCCTCGGGGTGGGTCAGCAGATGATCGAACATCCGGCCGGCGTAGCCGGGCAGGTCGTCCTCGGTGACCGGGACCTCGGCGATCAGTGTTCCGATCACATGGTGGAGGACGGCGCTGAACAGGCCCTCCTTGTTGCCGAAGTAGACATAGATCATCCGCTTGTTCGCCGCGGCGACTTCGGAGATCCGCTCGATGCGGGCCCCTGCGAAGCCTCGTGCGGAGAACTCCTCCACGGCGGCGTCAAGGATCTTCCTGCGCGTGGCAGCGGCATCTCGTGACATGGCCCCACCTTAAGTAAATAACCAGTTATTGACAATCTCGGCGATCGGGTGTCTGCTGGTAAACATCCGGTTAGTTACCTACGGAGGGAAACCGATGAAGCGCTGGATACTCCCGGCAGACGTGACCGATGCGGCGAAGCTGGTGCTCGACGAGGTGCCGGTGCCGGTGCCGGGGCCCGGCGAGGTGCGCATTCGCGTCCGGGCGATCTCGATGAACTACCGCGACCAGCTGGTTCTGAAGGGCCCGTTCGGACGGCTGCCGGGCCGCGACCTGGTCCCGCTCTCGGACGTCGCCGGTGAGATCGATGCCGTCGGCCCGCAGGTCGAGCAGTGGCGTGTGGGCGACCGGGTCACCAACCTGCACGTGCTCGGCTGGAGCGACGGCCGTCCGCCTGCCGCGATGGGCCTGGGTCTGGGCGCGCTGGAGGAGGACGGAGTGCTCGCCGAGTACGTCGTCCTGCCTGCCGAACGCGTCATGAAGGCACCGGCGAACCTCGACCACGCCGAGGCCGCAACCCTGCCCGTGGCCGCGCTGACCGCCTGGAACGCGCTCTTCGGCGACCAGCCGATCACCGCGGACAGCACCGCCCTGATCATCGGCAGCGGCGGCGTGTCGCTGTTCGCCCTGCAACTCGCCCGCGCCGCCGGCGCCCGCGTGTACGCGACCGTCCGGAAGGACGCGACGGGCGAGGCACTGGTCCGGCTCGGTGTCGACGGCTTCGTGAACAGCGTCACCGAACCCCAGTGGGGCCAGGCGGTGTTCGAGCTGTCCGGCGGCGTGGACAAGGTGGTCGACATCGTCGGCGTATCGATCATGTCCCAGGCCCTGACCGCGCTCGCGCCCGGCGGCGAGGTCGCCACCCTCGGACTGTTCGACGTTGCAGGCGAGCCGCTGGACGGGTACGCCCTGCTCGGCAAGCAGGCGCGCGTCCGTGGTGTCGCGGTCGGCAGCCGGGCCATGCACGACGACCTCGTGCGCTTCGTCGAGACCCACGACATCCACCCGGTGATCGACCAGCGGATCGACTTCCTCGACGCCCCCGCTGCCTACACCACTCAGACCTCCGGCGGACTGTTCGGCAAGGTCGTCATCGAACTCAGCTGACCCGGCCCCATACCGGCGCGGCAGAACGGAAGCCTTTCATGGCCGACTTCGACAAGGTGCGCATCAACCAGCTCAGCGACCAGGGACTCGCCTGGTTCGCCGAGGTGCTGCGGGTCATCGAGACCCTGGACGTCAACGCGTACGTCGCCTTGATGGCACCGGACGTACGCCTCGTCCTGGACAACGGCGCCCTCACCCTCGAGGGCCACGACGCCGTGCGCACGGCTCTCGCGCAGGGGTGGCAGCAGCTCGCCGGCATCGTCCACGACGAACGGAACCTCTACGGCACCGATCAGCACTTCGTTCACGAAGCCACCAACACCTTCACCTTCGCTGACGGTACGAACACCACCGTGGCCTCCACGGTCTGGATCGACCGCGACGAGCACGGTCGGCTCGCCGGGGCGCGCGTCTACAGCAACCCCGAAGCGCTACGGGCCTGATCCGACGCGGTGGGTGGCAGCCGTCCGCGAACGGCTGCCACCCACCGGTCCATGGCAGTTCAACACCGCACCTGACTACAGGAGCCTCAGACATGACCAAGCTCAACGGAAGAGTCGCCGTTGTTACCGGAGCCGGCAAGGGCATCGGTGCGGGCATCGCGGCCCGGCTGGCGGCCGACGGAGCGGCAGTGGCAGTCAACTACGCCCACGACGCCACAGCCGCCGACACCGTCGTCGACAAGATCCGCAAGGACGGTGGCCATGCCATCGCCGTCCAGGCGGACGTCGCCCAACCTGACGATGTCTCCGCCCTTTTCGCCACCACCCGTGACGCGTTCGGCCCCGTCGACATCCTCGTCAACAACGCGGGGGTCTTCCGCTTCGGACCGCTGGAGTCCATCACCGTGGCCGAGTTCCACCGCCACTTCGACACCAATGTCCTGGCCACCCTGCTCGCCACCCAGGAATTCGCCAGGCAGCGCGAGGCCGACGGCGGCAGCGTCATCAACATCACCAGTGTCGGCGTGTCCTTCGCCCAGCCCAACGCCTCCCTGTACACCGCCACCAAGACGTCCCTGCTCGGCATCACCCGCACCCTCAGCATCGAACTCGCACCCCGGCGCATCCGCGTCAACGCCATCGCCGCAGGACTCGCCGACACCGAAGGCGTCCGGGCCACCGGTCTGATCGGCACCGACGCCGAACGCGCGCTCGTCGCCCAGATTCCTCTGGGCCGCATAGGCGTCCCCGAGGACATCGGCCCCGTCGCAGCCTTCCTGGCGTCCGAAGACGCCCGGTGGATCACCGGCGACACACTCTTCCCCACCGGCGGCCAGTACTAGTGTCCTGAGTCAGGAATTCGGTTCAGATATCCGGCGAGGCGTTCGAGGATCTCGTCCGCGCTGACCGAACTGCCGTACTCGCTGCCGCGCTGAAAAGGCGGCCCGACATGTGTCCGCACGTGGTGGACCGGCCGTTACAGCTTGGTCATGGGTCGAACCAACGGCTATGACCTGAGGGCGACACGGTGATCTCCGACGAGCCGGGTCCCGTGCGCTGTCGGCCCATCCCCTCACGCTCCATGAAAGGCTCGCATTGTTCGCTCTCGTATTTGGGGGGCATCTGCTGTACGTCCTCCTCGTTACCCTCGTCTCCGCCGCGGTGCTGGGGGTCACCGCGCACGTCCTCCGTAGCCGCTCCGACCGGCCCTGGGTCTACGCGGCCTGGGCGGCATCGACGACGGCCACCTTGTTCCTGACGCTCTGGTTCAGACCCGTCGGTACAGGGGCGGTAAGGTGCACGGTCAGCAAGGACGTGTGGGAGGCGTTCGGGACGGCCCAGGGCTGGATGAACGTCGCACTGTTCGTGCCGATCGGCTTCTTCGGCATGCGCGCGGCCCAGCGCCCTGTACCTCCCCTGCTGCTGTCCCTCCTCCTGGCCTGCGGGATCGAGAGCGTCCAGGCCGTCCTTCCCGTAATCGGCAGATACTGCGACACCAACGACCTGATCACCAATGTCGCGGGCGCCGCCGCGGGCGTGGGCGCCGGGGTCCTGTCCCCTCGCCTCACTGGTTCGCGGCGGTCCCCCTGGCCCACGCGCCGCCGCTGGTTCACGGTCGCTACGACGGCGGCTTTCGCGGCCGTCGCCTGCCTGATGACGACCGCCGTCGACGTGCGCGTCGTCGACCATGCCGAGCCGAGCAGGCAGGCGTCCGAGGAACAGCGTGCGGCGCTCAGGCAGGCGGTCCGCGAGGCGCTGGGTGACGACTTCAGGGTCGGCAGCGTCCTGGACAACACGCCGTGCGGTGTAGAGGGCTTGAACGAAACGGTCTGGGCCGAACTGCAACCGAGCGGTATGGCCTCCATGGACTGGCCCGACCAGAACCGGTTCCAGATCGACGTGTCGGCCGCTACCAAGGTCGGGGGCGTGCCGGCCGGCTACCCCATCCCGGGCTCCGCCGGGGCTGTGCGCGACGCGGCCGCCGCCGAGGAGGCCGCCAGCCGGTACGTGGCGGTGCACTACCCCACCGTCGACACCGAGCGGGCGGTGGTGAAGCGTGCCGCCGACGGTCCCGGCTGGGCATGGAACGTCACCTATCCATACGGCGACGACCGCACTCCGGCCGTCAGGTCACTGAAGGTGACAGTCAGCTCCGCCGGACGCCTGCTTGGCGTCCGCCTCGCAGCACGCGTCGACAGCGGTCCGGATGAGGCAACCGAAGGTTGCCCGTGACGGCCCGGAGTGGGGCGTTGGAGAGATGCCAGACCGGCTCAGACCCGAGAAGAAAGGTAGGGCGTGATGTGTGCAAGCGATTCGTGGCCTTGTGGGTGAAGTAGCTGAGGCGGACCCCCGAGGAGATCGAGGAGATCTTCCACGGCTCGGGCAGCACCTACGGCTCGCCGAAGGTGTTCATCGAGCTGGTGCGCGCAGGCTGGCGGGTATCGGTGAACACGGTCGCGAAGGTCATGGCCGAGCTCGGGCCGGCCGGACGTAAGATCCGCGGACGCCGGTCGCTGACGAGGCCGGGCAGACGGGCAGCCGCCCCGGACTTCGTGCACCGGGACGTCACCGCGGAGGAACCCGATCTTGTCTGGGTGGGCGATCTCACCGAGATCTAAACGGGCGAGGGCAAGCTGTACTTGGCGACGGTCATCGACCTGTTCTCCCGCCGGCTACTCGGCTACGCGATGGCCGCCCGTCACGACGCCGACCTGGTCGTCGCATGACTGAACATGGCCGCGGCCACCCGCGGCGGCGATGTGCGTGGCGTGATCATACACACGGACAGGGGCAGCGAGTACTGCTCGCGTCGGTTCAAGCGGGCGTGTCGAAGGCTCGGCATTGTCCAGTCGATGGGCAGAGTTGGATCTTGCTTCGACAACGCCGTGAGCGAGGCGTTCAACAGCGTCCTCACAGTGGAGTACGTGCACCGGCACACCTTCCGCACCCGCACCGAGGCCCGCGTCAAGATCGCCACCTGGATCACCGGCTTCCACAACACCAGGCGGCTGCACAGCGTATGCGGGCTCAAGAGCCCGATCGACTACGAACGTGACTACCGGGCCACCCCTCGCCGAGGGACTGGCCGCATAGATCGTCTCCACGCTGCGAGGGGATTGACATGTTGGACGTTCACTCGAAATGCGCTAGCCGGTCGGCAGCATACGTCCTGATCTGGTCGATGACGGTCGTCAGCGCGAGGTGCAGTGGGCGGCTGCTTCGCTGGACCTGCGAGAGGAGAGTGCCGCCCTGGAGAGCAGCGAGCAGAGCGGTCGAGAGAGTCTCGGGTTCCGCGTCCTGCCGCAGTTCACCGCGGTCACGCATGGCCGTCAGCGCGACGCGAAGGGGCAGTTCCCACTTGTCGAAGTTGGCAACGAGCTCCTGGCGACAGGTCTCATCGAGTTCGGACACCTCGCCGGCGAAGGAGCCGAGCAGGCAGCCGCCAATGCACTCGATCCGTTCACGCTCGTCGACGTAGTAGTCCCGCCATCGTTCGAGCCCTTCGAACGAATCGAGTCCTACCACCAAAGGCTCAAGCGCACCGAGAACGAGCGAGCCCTGAAGGGCGATGACCTCCTGCACCAGCGCGTTCTTGGTCCCGAAGTAGTGATACAGCTGGGATCCGCTGACTCCGGCGGCCTTCTGAACCTCGTCAAGACTGGTGCCGCTTACGCCCTTCTCGAGCATCAGCTTCGAAGCAACCTGGATGATGCGGGCGCGGGTCGCCTGGCCCTTGGCAGTAAAGCGCTGCGCGCGCGCGATGGCCGGAGAATTCACAGCGTCCACCCGTCTGGAGTCGGTTCCTACAATCCTACCGAGGGTGCGACGGCGTTCCTGCTCCTACGAGGCCGCCAGCTCGTGATCGGACAGCTCCGAGCCGGCACCGGGAACGGAGCGTGCGCGGCGGCGCAACGCGCTGCTCAAGGCGATCGAGGTCAGCAACGCGACCGTCAGGACGATCGTGGCGAGAGCCATGGCGCTCCCAACTCCCGCTGCGTTTACGGCCGCCCCGCCGACGAGGGCGCCAAGACCGATGGACGCCTGGAAGACGCTCGTGTTCAGAGCCTGCGCCGCGTCGACGGGGTGCCCTGCCTTGTTCGCGACAACGAAGAGGAGGACCTGAGTGCCGACTGGAGTCGCGCTCCAAGCCAGAGCCCACAGGACGAGGCCGCCGATGACAACCGGGAGACTCCTTCCGAAGGCGATCAGCAGGCCCAGCCCGACGACGAACAGGATCGCCGTGACCACAACGGTCGCCATGCTGCTCTTTCCGGCGAACTGTCCGCCGGCGAAGTTACCGAGGAAGGTGATCAGGCCGTAGACCAGCAGGAGCACGCTCACCGTCGTGGGCGTCGCGTGGGTCACCTGCTGCAGGTAGGGGGTGATGAACGTGAATCCGGCGAAGTTGCCGATGACGAGCAGCACCACGAGTGCAAGTACCGTCACCAGAGCGGGGGAACGCAGCACGGCACCGAAGTCGCGGAGACCAACAGCGCGCTCGGCGCGGATCGGCGGCAACAGCAGCAGTTGCAGGACAAAGACGAGCAGCCCGAGAACGAGGCCGATGGCATAGACCTGGTTCCACTGCATGAACCCGACGAGGAAGGAGCCGACCGGGGCGCTGAGTACCGTTCCAAGTGCGATTCCGCCAAAGACGAGCGACGACGCCGTGTGCGCGCGCTCGGGCATCAGGGCGGTGGCCGCGAGTATGCCGGCCGCCCAGAACCCTCCGGCGGCAAGACCCAGGACGGCCCGGGCGATCAGGAGCGCGGTGAATGAGTTCGCGACGATGGCCAGCAGGCTGGAGATGACGAGCATCAGGGTGAGTGATGCAAGAACCCAGCGCCGGTCGAGCCGGCCGACAGCGAGCGGGATCAGAGGCGCGGTGACCGCCGCGACCCAGGCGGTCACCGTGACAACCAGACCCGCGGTTCCCTCACTGACGTGCAGGCTTCGACTCACCGTCGGGAGCATCCCGACCGGAAGAAGCTCGATGAAGACGAGCGCAAAGGCGCCCAGGGCGATGAGGACCACGGCCAGCCAGCGCCGCCTCGCCGAGAGTGGGGTGTTGAGAGACATGATCGGCTTTCTGTAGGGACGATCGACACCCTAACAAGAAAATGTATGAGTCGACTCAAACAATGAATGCCACCGCAGGTCGCCACCCCTCACACGGCACAGCCGGGCCATGGGCCTATGGCAGTCGAATCTGCACTACCGCACGCAGAGCCTGCTCAGCTTGGAGACGTCGCCTTGGGCCGGCGAGTGGGCGGGTCGTCAGGATCGCGATAGCGGGAGTGGAAACCGGCTGCAGTCACCATGACTGCGCGGCGCGCAGGAGGCATTCCCGTACGGCTGTGACGGGAGGGCGGGGCAGGGCGCCTGTCCGCTGGACCAGGAAACCGGTGTTGATGGGCGGGTCCTCGGGGGACAGCAGTGTGACGAGCGCCCCCGAGGCGAGGTCGTCCTCGCACAGGTAGCGCGGCAGGACCGTCACGCCCGAACCGGCGGCGACAGAAGACCGCACCCCGCGCAGGTCCGGGACGACGACGGCGGGTCGCGCGGACAGGCGTGCCCGGAAGACGTGGCGCCAGTACCGGCGCAGCAGCGGCAGGTCCTCGGCGTACGCGACGAGCGGGACGTCCCGGAGCGGCCCCGGGTCGTCGCAGGTGAGCGGTCCGATCCGTCCGGCCCAGGCCGGTGCCGCGACGAGGACGAACTCCTCGTCCATGAGCGGGACCGCGGCCATGACGCGGCCCCGGGGGCGTACGGCGGACAGGACCAGGTCGAACCGCCCGGCCTGGAGGCCGTCGAGGAGTTCGTCGGCCAGGCCGGTGGTGACACGGAGCTGGATGCCGCCCACCGTCAGCGGGGCGAGGGCGGGCAGTGCCCGTACCGCGAGCATCTCGGCGGGACCGGCCAGATGCACCGGTTCGGGGAACGCCTGCACGCCAGGCCGTCCCCGGTCTGCGACAGCGGCCAGCGCGTCGAGCGGGGCGGCGATCTCTCCGGCCAGCGCATCGGCCACCGTGGTCGGGGCCACACCCCTGGGCAGGCGCTCGAAGAGCTGGCGGCCCAGGTGCGCCTCCAGGGCTTGTACCTGCGCGCTCACGGTGGGCTGGGAGATGCCCAGCTCCCGGGCTGCGGCCGTCAACGAGCTGGCCCGGTGCACAGCCAAGAAGGTCCGCAACAGACCCAGGTCCAGGGACCCTTTGCCGGTCGGGCGGGGGTCGGGACCAGCCTCGGAGCCATCGGACTTCTGTTGGGTCATATCGGCTTCCCTATTGGTTTGCTGATGGATCTGCGACCTAGTGTCGTTGACGTTCCGCCGCCGGTCCACCGGCGGCCCGTTCCCCACCCGGGCACTCCGGGACGTCGAGAAAGCACATGCGACATGTCTGAGATCCTCATGGTGATCACCGGCGCCGACCGTCTGACGATGGCCGACGGCACCGAGCACCCCACCGGCTACTGGGCCGAGGAGTTCCTGGCGCCCTACCGCGCCTTCACCGAGGCCGGGTACCAGGTGTCTGTCGCCACGCCGGGCGGCGCCGCACCCACCGTCGACCCCGCCAGCCTCCGGCCCGAGGTCAATGGCGGCCCAGAGGGTGCCGCCGCGGTCGCGGTCGCGCTGGACGCCGCCGCCGAACTTCGCCGACCGCTCGACCTGGCCGGCATCGATCCCTCCCGTTACGCCGCCGTCTTCTACGTGGGCGGACACGGCCCGATGCAAGACCTCGCGCAGAACGCCGACTCCGCCCGGCTGCTGCGCACCACGCTGGACGCGGGCACGCCCCTCGGCCTGGTGTGCCACGGTGTCGCGGCACTGCTCGCCACCGAAGAGGAAGACGGCACCTGGCCGTTCGCCGGCTACCGGCTCACCGGCTTCAGTGCGGCCGAGGAGCAGCAGACCGGTCTCGCCGACGGGCTGCCCTGGCTGCTGCAGAACCGCGTCGTGGCCCTGGGCGCCGACTATTCCGCGGCCGAGCCCTGGGCGCCGCACGTGATCGTGGACCGCAGCCTGCACACCGGGCAGAACCCCGCCTCCTCCGCACCGCTGGCCGAGGCTCTGCTCAAGACCATCGGCTGAACCGCCGGCCCGGGCATTCCCCGACACACAGAAACGCCTCTTCATGACAACGCCGCTCCAAGATCATGGGCTGAACCCCGGGCCCGGTCACTCCCCGACCCTCCGGCGCCCGCGCGGCGGCCGGGGGCTCGTCCCGGCCCTGGGGCTGGGCGCCATGGTCGTATCGATGATGCAGACGCTGCTGGTACCGATCCTCGGCACCATCCAACGGGACCTGCACGCCTCGGCCGCCGACGTCAGCTGGCTGACCACCGCCACCCTGCTGTCCGCCGCCGTCTGTACACCGCTGCTCGGCAGGATGGGAGACCAATACGGCAGGCGGCCCGTCCTGCTCGGCGTGCTGGCCGTCACCGTCGCTGGATCCGTGCTGGCCGCCCTCACCGACAGCCTGCCCCTGCTGATCGCAGGACGGGTCCTGCAGGGGGCGTCAACGGCCGTCTTCCCGCTCGCGCAAGCGGTGCTGCGCGCGGAACTGCCCGCCCGACGCCTCCCCGCGGCCATGGGTACGGTCAGCGGCACCCTCGCATTCGGAACCGGCCTGGCACTGGTAGGCGCGGGCCTGCTCACCCGGGGCGACGCACCCGACTACCACCGCGTTTTGTGGCTGGCGACGGCCGTTTCCGTGCTGAGCCTGGTGGCGATCGCGGTATACGTTCCCGCCTCCAGTGCGGCGAGCGGCGGACACACGGACTGGCGAGGTGCCGCGGGACTGACCGTCACGCTCGTCTTGCTGCTGCTCCCGATATCGCGGGGCACTGTGTGGGGCTGGACCTCCGGCTGGACGCTGGGGTGCCTGGCCGCAAGCGGTGCAGCCGCAACCATCTGGGTACGGGTGGAGCAGTCCATGCCGGATCCCCTGGTCGACATGCGCGTACTCGTCCGCAGGCCGGTGTTCTTCGCCAACCTCGCGGGGCTGCTGCTGGGTTTCGCGATGTTCTCGCAGTTCATCCTCGTGTCGGCACTGGTGCAGGTCCCGCCGTCCGCCGGCTACGGCTTCGGCGCCTCCGCCCTCGGCGCCTCCCTCCAGTATCTGCTGCCGTCCTCGCTGGTCTCCTTGGTGGCCGCACAACTGGCCGGCACCCTGGTGCGTCGCACCGGGCCGCGACAAACCCTCGCCATGGGTGCGGTCACGGGTGTCGTCGGGTTCGCGTTGCTCGCGGCCTGGCACAGCAGCAGTGCGGCGGTCCTCGGCTCCGGCATGCTCGTCGGCGTCGCGATCGCGTTCGGCTTCGCCGCGTTGCCGGCCGTCCTGCTCGCCGCGGTGCCGCCGGAGCAGACTGCAGTCGCCAACGGTGTCAATTCCGTGGCCCGCTCGGTGGGCAGCGCGGTGGCCAGCGCCCTTGTGGCCACACTCGTCGCAACGGCAGGTCAGGGCCATCCGCCCGCCGAGCCCCGCTTCACGACGTGCTTCGCCATCGCCAGCGCCGCGTTCGCTCTGATCGCTCTCTTCGCACGCTTCGGCATGGCCGCGACCCCTGGCGACCACAGACACGCGGGCGCTCCCAAAGCCGCGAGCAAGCCTGGCGCCGGACCGGTTTGCCCGGCCTGCCCGGCCTGCTAGGCCCCCTACCCCCACCCCCTCATGCGCGGGCGGCACACGCTGCCGCCCGCGCCCGAAAGGTGAACCACATGGCAACGATCCTGATCACTGGCGCCTCCGACGGGCTCGGCCGTGCCCTGGCGGAGGACTTGGCCGCCGACGGCCGGCACACGCTGCTGCTGCACGGCCGCAACAAGGCCCGGCTCGCCGGCGTCGCGGAGACCACCGGTGGCGTGCCCTACCAGGCGGACTTCTCGTCGCTGGACGAAGTCCGGCGCCTCGCCGCCGATGTCGCCGCCGCGCACGACCGGCTGGACGTGCTCGTCAACAACGCCGGCGTCGGCTTCCACGCCGAGGGCACCGAACGGCTGACCTCCAAGGACGGCCACGAACTGCGCCTGGCCGTCAACTACCTGGCCCCGGTGGCACTCTCCCGGGCACTCCTGCCGCTGCTGCGCCGCGCCGTACCCTCGCGCATCGTCAACGTCGCCTCCATGGGGCAGCAGCCGGTGGACCTCGACGATCCCCAACTCACCCGCGAATACACAGACGTTGCTGCCTACTGCCGTTCCAAGCTGGCCCTGATCTGCCACAGCCTGGACCTCGCCCAGGAACTCTCCGGAAGCGGCGTCACCGTCAACAGCCTTCACCCCGCGGCGTTCATGCCGACCACCATGTCCCAGAACTCCGGCATGGACTTCGTCGACTCACTCGAGCAAGGGGTGGCCGCTACCCGGCGCCTGGTCGACGCTCCCGAGCTGGCCGGAGTGACCGGGCGGTACTTCGACGGCCGTCAGGAAGCCCGGGCGGCAGCCGAGGCCTACGACCCCGGATACCGGCGCCGGCTGGCCGCGATCACCGACCCGCTGCTCTGATGGGCGTGGACCGGACCGGCTGACGAAGACGGCAGCCTGGAAGGCACCGGCCGCTTTCAGAACACGCGGTACATGCCGACCGACGCGGGACGGTCTCACATCCGTGCCACCACCGCCTACGGCGACGTCATCGCCCGCAGCCTGTAAATCCGCAGCCAGCAGAAGGGGAGCATCTCCCATGACCGACTGACCGACTTGGCCATCGCGGCGAGCGGGCTGCGCAAGTCCTGAACGTCCTCGACGGCGTCGATCTGGCCGTCCCGAAAAGAACGATCTTCTTCCTGCTCGGCTACGAGGCGAGAGATCAGCTGCGGTCCTGCTCACCTCACCAACGCTTCTCAGCCGAGTGGGGACCATCCCCGCGGACGCGGGGAGCACCTCGGCGCCGGCGCTTTCAGCTTCGGCTCGACGGGACCATCCCCGCGGGCGCAGGGAGCACGACGCCCTCTCAGGGCAGTGACCGATGACCCCGGGACCACCCCCGCGGGCGCGGGGAGCACTTCGGCCCCGAACAAGAGGCGCACCTGCGCCGGGGACCATCCCCGCAGGCGCTGGGAGCACACGGTCTACGACCTGCTGATCCCGTACGACTGGGGACCATCCCCGCACCCGCGGGGATGGTCCCTGCCCCGATGGGTACAGCCTGCGGGCGCCGAGCTGCTCCCCGCACGCCCAGTACAAGGCGAGGGCAGCCGAGAAGGCAAGCGCCATCACCGTGTCGGCGGCCGCGGCGTCGAGCCGCCGATGATCGGGACCGTCACGCCGCTCACCGTAGGGGGCCGAACCGCCGCTCCGGGCAGAACAAGCGCATGGCACGATCGGCAACCTGCCTTGCCCCTGTCCCAGTTCCAGCCCGAGCTGAGAAAAGCACGCTGGCTGCAGGGAGTCGTGGCACGCACTGGATAGCAAGTCCGGCGCCTCAAACAGGCCGCCTCCCTCATCGCCCACGGGTAGCTGACCCATCCGCCGCCGACACGGCGGAGCGGGGTGTCGGTGGTCCCGCCTACAGTCTGGTCATGGTTCATGAGAGGGTCCTGCGTGGCTACTTACAGGCCGTCTCATTTGGTGAGTCTGCGGTAGCAGATGAGGGTGCAGGCAATGCTGGTGAAGGCCAGGAAGTGACTGGCTTTGCGCTCGTAGCGGCGATGTAGACGTCGACATCCTGCGAGCCAGGCCATGGTGCGTTCGATGGTCCAGCGGTGCCGGCCCAGCCGCTGGCCGGAGTCCATGCCCTTGCGAGCGATGCGTGGTGTGATGCCGCGGCCGCGTAACCAGCGCCGCAGGTGGTCGTAGTCGTAGCCCTTGTCGCCGTGGAGCTTGCCCGGCTTGCGGCGCCGTCGGCCGCGCCGGGACCGGATCGGCGGTATCCCCTGCACGAGCGGGATCAGGGCCTGGCTGTCGTGGACGTTGGCACCCGAGATACCGACGGACAGGGCAGACCGGACCGCTCGGTGATCAAGTGGATCTTCGAGCCGTGCTTGCCCCGGTCCACAGGATTCGGGCCTGTCAGCTCCCCCTTTTCAGGGCCCGCATGTTCACCGAGTCGATCGCACA
>NZ_BNBC01000001.1:382009-510741 GCF_014654675.1 Streptomyces spiralis | reverse complement strand
GGCCATGTCACTCCTCGGCTCGGGGTTGGCCTTGGCTGTGTTGAGTCCGCATTGCTGTGTGTCGCGACTCAAGCGACTCAGGGACCGGGTGGACGCGGTTTGAGTCGCTTGAGTCGCGACACGGGCTATTGCGGGTCGGAGAGGTTGAGGGTGATCCCGGTGTAGGTAGGCACCTGCCGGCCGTACTGGTCGCGGGGGCGGGCCCGGTGGAGCTGCGGGACGACGGATTGCAGGTTCCGGCCGAACATCTGCTTCGTTCCGACGGCGCGCACGCCGTTGTCCTCGGCCCACTCGCGCCAGATGGCCCACAGCGTGTCCACGGGCACGGCGCAGTCCGGCCCGATGGTGCAGCACTCGCGGACGAACGCGCTGGTGGGGGAGGCGGTGTCCTGCATGATGACGACCGATTCCCGCGAGGATGCCGGTTCGGTGATCCGCCCGGTGCGCTCCAGGCGGGCGAGTCCTTCCAGGGCCCAGTTGAGGATGCCGGGCATCTCGGTGGCGAGCCGGTCGGTCAGGGCGGTGTCCTCCCTGCCCAGCCACGACATGGTCATGTTGAGCACGACGAACCGGCGGGCGATGACCCCGGAGGAGTCGCCGAAGTTCGGCAGCTCGTTGGTGAGGATCATCAGCCTCGTGGGGAGCTTGCCGGTCCAGGGGTCGCGGAACTTGCGGTCGATGTCGATGGTGTCTTCACCGGAGATGGTCAGGAGTCGTTCGACGACCTGTCCGCCGTCCTTGCCGGACAGCCGGGCATCGGAGATGACCGCGAGGGGCTTTCCGAGCAGGGACGACAGCCCGAAGTTGCTGCCGAGCCCGGCGAGGGTGGGACCTGCCAGGTTCTCCCGCCCGACCAGCTCTTTGAGCACCCGCGCGATCGTGCCCTTCCCGGAGCGGGACGGCCCCTTGATGAGCAGGATCTTCTGCTGGTCGGTGCGGCCTGAGAGGACGTAGCCGAACCACTCCTGAAGCGCGTTGACGGCTTCGGGGTCGTGGGGCCAGACCTGCGCAAGGAAGCGTTCCCAGGTCGGCGCGGTCGCCCCGGAGTCGTAGGCGTAGGGCACGGAGACCAGGTTGAAGAACCCTGGGCTGTGCGGCAGCAGCGCACGGTCACGGATGCGCAGGAGCCCGTTGGCGCAGGCCACGATGGGGCTGCGGTCCTGCTGGTCTGCGCTCTGGTCGATCCATGCCGGCGCGTCGGCCTCGGTGGGCAGCAGGGTGACGGCCCCGAGCGCATCGAGCAGGTTGCTGATCTTCTGCTTGGTGGGTGCCCAGTCGCGCTGTTCGGGCTGTCCGTCCTTGCCGGGGGCGCTGTAGACGGCGTGCTCCAGCCGCTCGTACATGCGGGCGCGCATCTGGGCTTCGTCGAGCTCCCGCCAGCAGGTACCGGTCCAGCGCATCCACGAGCCGCGCCAGCGCCGGACGACCAAGTGTCCGTCCTCGGTCTGCCAGTCCGGCAGGAGCCGCCGGGCGACGGCGAGCGGGTTGGACGGTGCGGGCAGTTCCTCCAGGCCGGTCATGCGGCGTTCCTCCCTTCCTGCGGGGTGCGCAGCGGGCAGACGTGGCGGTGGCCGGCGTGCGCGTCGATCAGGGCGAGCACGCGGCGGCGGCCGACGGCACTGCGGTCCCAGCCGCACAGGCACCGGGACGTGGCCGTCGGGGTCGCACCGTTCGGCGCAGCGATGTGGAGCCATGCGACGGGGTACCGGCCGTCTCCCTGGCGCGGGTCAGAGCGAAGGACAGAAAGGACGCCCTTGCGGGCGGCGCCTTCTGGCCCGCCCACGGCCGTCCGGGGAGCGGCCGGTTCGGCGGCGCGCAGCCGGGTGGCCGGTGGGGGTTGGCCTTCCAAGCGGGGGGCGTTGGGGGTGGTCATGCCGCCTCCCGGGGCCGGGCCTTGCGCAGGGAGCTGTCCAGTGCGCTGCGGATCGTGGCGCGGCACTCGGCCGCGGTCAGTCCCCGCGCCTCGCCAACCCCTTGGAAGGCCTCCTCTACCACGTGCCGGGGGAGGTCGCCCCACGCGACGAAGCGCCCCACCTTGAAGGCGCACCGGTTCAAGGTGACGTTGCGCAGCCCGTCCGGCGCGGCGGCGACGACGGCGCACTCGGCCTCCAGCGCGGCCAGTGCCGCAAGACTGCCGTCCACCGCGGGCAGCCTCAGCGGCCCCGCAGACGGCGCGGGCGCGGGCCGCAGGATGCTTTGCAGCCATCCGGGCAGAGCGACCGCCGCAGGGGCGCTCAGAGCCTCGTACGGTCCGGCGGGGGTGGTGCTGCCTGCGGCGACGACGTACCCGCCCCACGCGCGGGTGTCGACTGAATCCGCCACGGTGCCCGCGGTGTTGCCCAGCCGGATGCCGTCGGGGGCGGTGAAGTACAGGTGTTGTCCGCCGCTGGGGGTCCGGGTCCGGTAGGTGCCGGGGACGGCGTGTCCGGCGCGCTCGCAGAGCGCCCCGAAGGTTGCCGCGCCGTCAGGCGCGTCCGAACTGGCCTTGTGTTCCGGCGTGTCCAGGTCGATGACCAGCAGCCGCGAGGGGCCGGTGGCAATGCCGACGTTGAACGGCGCCCGCGACCAGGCCGCGCGGATGCGGCCGGGGTCGGTGGTGGCGCGCTGCTCCCACTTCAGGTGGCCGTCGGCGCACTCGCCGGTGCCGGTGCATGTCTTCTCGCCGTGCAGGGCGGGAACCTTGCTGCCGGGGCGTAGGGGGAAGACGTGCCAGCCGCGCTCCGCCGCCTCCAGGGCGGCGCGCAGCAGCGCGGAATGGGGGTCATGGGTCATGCTGGATGTCTCCAGTTCCTTGATGGGTTCTGGCTGGCAAGGGCGGCCCCGCGTTCTTTGGCGAGAGGTGGGGGCCGCCCTTGGCGTCGCTACCGGTGGTGCTGGGCCCAGTGGGCGTACTGCTGGCGGACGTAGACGCGCGGGTCGCAGATCGCGGCCGCGTCGTCCACGTCCATCAGGTGGCGGGCGGCGTCGACCGCGGCGAGGTGACGGGCGGTCTGGATGTCGGGGCGGTCGCTGTCGTCCTCGTCGAAGTAGTCGGCGAGGGCGATGCGGTCGAGCAGTGCCGCTTTGCGAAGCCAGTACTCCCGGTCCAGGTCCTCGCCGCACGGGGTGTGGGCGACGGTTCGGGCCGTCCAGCCGATCTCGCTGGTGATGCTGGGGGCGGTGGCGTAGGCCTGCTCGGGCGTGGGCCAGGACTGCGGGCCGGGGCGGTGGTCGGCGGTGATGTACAGGCGGACGCGGTCACCGTCGCGGGTGGGGAACCGGCGCACCGGGCCTGTGGTGAACGCGGTGCCGAGTGCAGCGGCGACGCGGTCGGCGTCGCCCGGCTGGCAGATGGCGCGGATCTCGATCACGGAGGGGTTTCCTTCCTGGTCAGCCGTGGAAGTGGTTGCGCTTGAAAGTCGCTTTGCGGATGTTGACCGTGGTCCCGCCCTTGTGGCCGCTCGCGCTGAACACCTGCACGGCCACCCAGCCGCCGAAGATGACGGCGGCGAGGATGACGAGCTGGGTGATCAGCGCGGTGAGGGCGGTGAGGAACGCGGTCAGCAGGAACAGCCCGCCGCACACGGCGAGGAACCCGACGCCCGCGAAGGCGATGTTCACGGCCGCGCGGGAGACAGGCGGCTTGGCGATGACCGGTTCGGGCTGGGCGGGGGTGATGGCGTAGCCAGTGACGACACGGCCGTCCGGCAGGACGACGCTCGCCACCGCCGGGATCGTGCCCGGCTGGACGGGCACGAGCGGGGCGGGCGCCGGGACGGCGGGCGGTATCGGGGTCGGGTGGTGGACGTTGAGCGCGGCCGGGTGGACGCGGCGGGTGGGTTCGTTCACGGCTTGGTCTCCCGTCAGTTGCCGAGTTGGGCGAGGGCTTCGGCGGACGCCTGCACGACGTTGTGAATGGGTTCGTACGCGCCGGTCCCGGCGGCGAAGAACCCGAACAGGAACAGGACGACGGCGGCGCCGCCGCCGGCGGACCTGGTCTTGACGGCGAAGGCAGACGCGGCACCGAACAGCAGGACGGCGGAGATGTTGAGGACCATGGCGGTGAAACTCGCTTCCGGGCGAGGTGGACGGATGGATAGGCTGCGCAGGCCCCGGGTGCTGGCAAGCTCGGGGCATTGACCGGCGACCGCGCCCACCTGGCCACTGCGTGTTGCGGGGTCCGTCTCATGACGGGCGGTCGCCGGTCGCGTGCTTTCAGGAGACGCCGGCGCGGTAGATGCGGGCCCAGCGGTTGTAGAGCCAGCGGCCGACGCGGATGCGCTTGCCGGTGGCCTTGCAGTGGCGGCAGTCCTTGCCGCGCTTGGGCCGTCCCTTGCGGTCGGTGGTCATAGCGAAGCCCCAGCCGTGGCACTTGCGGCAGGTGCCGAACGGCGAGGCGGCACACACCGCGACGTAACACAGCGTGACACCGAACAGCAGGGTGATAGCGAGCAGGGCAGGGGTCATGAAGGGCCCTCCGGGGCGGTTTTCAGGGGTTTCCGCAGGTGGGCCGCTATCCGCTAGCGGCCTGATCAGGAGCGGTTTGGGGCGCTAGCGGGGCCGCTAACGTTAGCGGGGCGTGCCGCTATCGTTAGCGGCCCCGAAGGGTCAGCCCGCGTCCCGATTTCCGTCACGCTCCGCAATCGCAGTCGTGATGTGGGCGCGGGTGATGCCGCGCCGGTTGACGACCTTGCCATCCACCCGGCGGCCCACCTGCACCGTGCTCACGCCGTGCGGCTTGAGCGCGGCGGCCAGCGCGTCGGGGTCCCAGCCGTCGTAGACCTCGGGGCGCAGCTCGGCGAGCCGGGCGACGACGGTTTCGGACCACACCTTGGACTCGGCCGCCGGCACCACGGCGAGGATGTCGGCTAGCAGGTCATAGGCAGGGCCGGTGACTTCCTCGGGTGCCTCACCGAGCGCGTAGCCGGTCAGGAGTCCGGCCTTCTCGCGCGCGGTGCGGGCGCGGCTCGCGATGGCCTCGGCGCCGGGTGCGTCGACGTAGACGGAGGCGACGATACGGGCATCCGCCCCTTCGCCGACGAAGTAGTGGATGCCCTTGTCACCCCAGGCGAACATGGTGGCGCGCACCCCGCGCTTGTACTGCGAAGTACCGAGCACCATGTCGTTCTCGGTCTGGCCCATGACCTTCAGGCACCACCGGGCGGAGGCGTTCGCGCTGATACCGGTGGGCAGCGACTTGGCGTCCGGGCGCTGCGTGGCCAGCAGGACCACGATGCCGGTAGCAGGTCCCCGCTTGACGAGGTCGGTGGCGATTTCCTCGAACTCCTTGCCGTGGTCAGGGTGCTCGAACAGCACCTGGCACTCGTCCACACCCACCACGATCGGGTGCAGCCCCAGCGACCGCTTGTCCGCGAGGGCGCTGGTCACCTTGGACTCGGGGCAGATGTCCCGGGGCAGGGACCGGATCACCTTCGTGCGGCGGCGCAGTTCCTCGCGCAGGGCGCGGAAGTCGGCGAGCGCGTAGGCGATCGACTCGTCATCGTCGCCGGCGGCGTGCCGGTGGGCGACGGCGTTGCCGACCGGGTCCAGGTCGCCGGTGCCCTTCATGTCGTAGGTGTGCAGCTCCGCGCGCGGGTCGAGGGCGGCGATGAGCAGCAGCAGCCGCAGTAGGAACGTCTTGCCCATGCGCGGGATGGCACCGATTACGCCCGCTATGTACATGAGCGTGACCTCGACCCCGCGTCCGCGCTGGTCGGTGCCGTAGGCGACGGGCGTGAACAGGTCCACCGTCCCGGACTTGGCCAGCGGCCATGCGGGCTTCTTGGCCTTGTTCATGTCCTGGTCGCCCACCCACAGCACCAGGTGCCCGGTGTGCTCGTCCGGCACCGCTTCGGGCCACACGCAGCCCAGCGGGCGGCGCAGACCCGAGGCGAGGCGTTCGCGGCGCTCGATGATGTCCGTCACCGTCACGCCGAACGGGAGGTTGCCCTCGGCGCGCCAGCCGGGTCCGTCCCGGGTGATGGGTGCGGTGAACTCGAAGCCGTCCCGCCCTTTGGCCTGCGCCTGACTGATGGCGGAGATACCCAGCGCACCCAACGCACGCAGGACGATGTCCGAGGTCAGCTTGGTCGCCTTGGGCAGTTCCACCGCCCGGTGGATCACCGGAGCGTCCGCGCGGCGGCCGGCGGCCCCCAGGGCGAGCACGACCGCGCTCACCGAGACCGCCTGCAACCAGGCAGGGGCGAGCACGTAGATGGCAAGCGCTGTGAACAGGCCCACGAACAGGCCCAGCACCGCAACGAGGGTGCGCAGCCGAACGCGGCCGTCGCGCTGCCGGGAGAGCTTGAGGTATTCGGCCGCGTCCTCGCGGCGCACGGCGGCGAGGCGGACGGGTTCGCCCTCGCGGTCGGCGACCCACCGCATCGTGCCCCCGATGAACCGGGCCGCGCCGGTCGGGGCCTGGAAGGTGAGCCGGGCGGCGTACACCGGGGTGCGCAGGGCGTGGTAGCCGATCGTGTGGGCGTAGTGGCGGGCCACCCACGCCGTAGCGGTGCGCAGCTCAGCCACCGACCGCAGCCAGACGGGGATGACCGGGCGGCGCCTTGCGGCGGCGAGCCGACCCAGGTAGCCGGGCCCGGTCGCGGTCGGAGTCGCCTGGTCGACCATGACGGGGGCGGTCGGGTCGTCCGCCTCCGGGCCGGGCGGGGCCGACTCGCGCGCGGCGCGGGCCTTGTCCAGGTCGACCACGTCGGCCCCGCCCTCGGCGGCCATCTCGGCTTCGAGCCGGTTGAACAGTTCGTTGTCGTCTTCCGGGTGCTTCACTGAGGGTCCCTTCCAGTGGGAGGGCGGGGTCCGGTCGGCGCTGTGGCAGGTAGGCGGCCGGGCCCCGCATCTGGAAAACGTGCATTTCAGGCGGCGGCGCACTGGTCCTCGGGATAGGCACACGAGGCGCAGGCACCGAGTGAAGGCGGGATGACGTATCCGGCATCCCGACCGCACGCCGGGCACCGTCGGCGGGCCGCGTTGGCTTTGGACAGGGCCGCCCACTTGGCCGGGGTCATCGGCCGGACGGGCTTGGCCAGGTCGACGCGGTAGAGGTAGGCGACCAGCGGCGGCCGGCGGCGGCGCGGCCGTTCGAGCTGAGCGGCCACCTCCTGTCCGCCGGGGCGCAGCCCGCGGGCTCTGAGTTGGCGGCGGGTGGCGTAGCCGTCCGGAGCGAGGCGCCACCGGAACACCGGCAGCGCCCCCATCAGGCGACGCGCTTCCACGCGGCCCGGAGCCGGACCTCCGAGGCGGAGTGGCCGGCCGCACGAAACCGGGCGGCCATCTCCCGGTACGACAGCGCCGGGTCTTCGCTGTGCCGGATCTCGTTCACCAGCGCGTCCAGGGCCTCATCCGTGAGCGCCGGCGACGCCTCCAGGGTGAGCGCTGGTACCGGCTCGCTCGGACCCCACAAGGGCAGTTCCCAGCGGGGTGTGCCGCCGGGTGTGACGCGGGCCGTCACGCTGGTCAGCGCCCTGCCGGTGTCCTCGCCGGACCGGGCCGTCTCCAGCGTCGACCATGCCTGGGAGAGGGCCTTGGCGGTCTTGGCCTGGACGCGGGCGACGCGTGCCCCGGCCTGCGTCACGGCGGTCAGCCGGGTCTCCTCAGCGCTCGCTTCGGCGCGCAGCCGGGCACGGGCCACGGCCGCCTCGTCGCGGGCCTCCTGCTGGATACCGCGGATCGCCTCCAGCGCTCCCGTCGTGAGCGCGGTCCGCTCCCACAGGCCGTGCACCAGCCACAGGGCCTTCGCCGCGATCGGCAGCCACGCCACGGCCAGCCACGCCCCGGTACCGTGCTCGACGGTGAGGGCGTGGGCGACCAGGACGCCGGCCGCGACCAGGCCGAACAGCCACCCCACCGCGGTCACCACGGGGGAGTGGTCGCCCTGTGCGGCAAGGCGGCGTTCGTAGGCGAGGGTGGCCAGCCATCCCCCGTCGATGCCGAGTCCGACGACCAGGGCGACGGGCCACGGCACCGCGCCACCGAGCCACATCACGACCACGGCCAGGGTGAGAACCATGGACACGGCCGTCATCGCGACGGCGGGAAGTACGGTCTTGGCCTTCATGCCGCACCCCCCGCAAGCGCAGGGTTGGGCAGGCCGGTCAGGGCGGCGATCTCGTCGCCGGTCAGGGCGGTGTTCTCGTCCATGGCGTGGGCCACGGTGCGGATCTCGCGCCACAGGTGGGCCACCTTGCGGCGGGCCATCCCGCGGACCATCCCCCAGGACTTGCCGCCGGCGGGGACGTGATCGTGGGCCAGCCGGTAGCCGAACTGGGCCAGCAGGTCGACGGCCAGGTCCCGGTCATGGTCGGCGGCGCAGGCGGCGGCCCGCTCCGGTGTCCACAGGCCGTAGGCCAGCAGGTATTGCACCTGCGCGATCTGCCCGGCGGCGCACTGCGCGGCGAAGTGCCACGGCTGCGTGCCCCGCGCCTCGTAGGCGGTGTTCCCGGTCAGGTTCCATCCGGTGCCGTGCGTCCAGGCGATGACCTCACTGCGCACGACGTGCACGCTGTAGGCCAGCGCCACGACCGCGTGACCGGCCTCGTGGAACGCCATGCCCAGTCGCGCGGCCTCGTAGGACAGCGGCATATGGAAGACGGGGCGGGGGTTGCCGCGGTGGTCGGCCAGGATCTCGGGGGCGGGGGCAGTGGTCATCATGCGGCACCCCCGGGCAGGCTCGTGCCGGCGGTGCGGTTGGCCAGCTCCCTCCGCGCGGCGAGCAGGCGCCGGCGGGCGCGGCGGATGCGCTGGGTGTCCAGCTCGGTCGGCGTGCGGTCGAGCGTGATGATCTGCGCGTCGAGCAGGTCGACGTCCGCGAGGATCGCGGGCATCTCCTGCTCGATCGCGTCCAGTTCCGCGGCCGTCGGGTCCATGAAGTCGGCGAACGCGGTAACAGCGTCCTGAACAGTGACGATGTCAGTCATTGGGTCGTGTACTCCCTTGCAGGTGGCAACGGCCCGAACAGAGCCCCCGGTGTTCGCGCACCGGGGGCTCACGCCGTTGGGGTCGGCACGTCCGACTCCCCGCGCCCCCGCCCGTACGCCCTCGCGCAGTGCGCGGAACGGACGGGCGGGAGAGGCAGCCGGCCGCAGCGTCGGCGCTGCGAGACCAGAGACGGACCGGGTACTGCACTGGCGCCGCCGGCCGGTCCATCACGGCGGCGCCCGAAACTGGCGTTGAGGCATCAGAACTCTCGTTGGTCGAAGAGATCAGGACTGCTGCAAGGGGGATCGATGTCCCCACCCTCCGGCCGTTGCTCGCGGTCACCGGGCCACCTCGCCAGTCGGGCCGAAGCCCTGTCCTCTGGCCTTTAGCGGGATTGCAGCGTCCCCGCCCTGTGCATTCGTGCAGGTCAAACAGGTCTCACAAGCGATCCGTCCCGTTGGGGGGAGGAACCGCTGAGCGAGCCTGCCTCAGAGTGCACTGTGAGGCAGAGTGCGTCAAGCCCCCCTCGTGGAACAAGCGGCGTGGGGCTCTGGCTTCTACCTGTGCGACTTAGGCACTATGTGGCAGAGACCGTGACGAGGCTTGGGGTGCAGATGGTCGAGTGGACCGGCAGGTTCGCCTATAAGCAGGTGGCTGATGACCTGCGGCGACGCATCGCGGCGGGGGAGTTCGCCGAGACCGGGCAGCTCCCCTCGCTGGGGCAGCTCCAGAAGACGTACGACGTCACGGTGACGGTCGCCCGTGCCGCCATCAACCAGCTGAAGACGGACGGCCTGGCGGTGAGCCACCAGGGCAAGGGAGCCTTCCTGACTCCCGGAGCCGGCCGTGCCGCACAGACTGCCGACCCGGCTGGGGCCCTGGCTGAGCTGCGCGAGGAAGTCGAGAGACTGCGGAGCGAGGTGGGGGAGCTGCGGCAACGCGTCGCCACCCTGGAGGGAAGCTGACCTTCCGGCGTGCCGGGGTGCAACTCGCAGGGCTGCGGTGCTGACCATCTGAACCTCCTCGTTCGGTGTGGTCACAAGTTCACCGCCGCAGCGCGAAAACCGGTATCACGTCCCGCTACCTGAGAAAATCCCTGCGGTTTTATACATCCGCTTACACATGCGCTATCACGAATTTCCACAGCTCTAGTCGGGCCGCTACACTCGCGGCTCCGACTAGCTATCTAGGGAGGGGCAGATGGCTCGGAAGCACCCAGATTGGAAGCCCGATCTCCTACGGATGCACCGCGAGGAGATAGGGCTCACCCTGGAGGACACAGGGGAGAAGCTCCGTGAAATCGCGGAGCGTCACGGCTTCAACATCGCCGCGAACTTCCAAACGATCTGGGGCCACGAAAAGGGAACGGTGTATCCTGGCCCGCACTACCGCCGGGCTTACTGCCGTCTCTATCGTCGCAATGAGGCTCAACTCGGCTTCCGTCGTGCCCTGCCCGGAGAGGATGCCCCCGTGGAATCCGTACCGGCGCCCATTTCCACTGAACGAAGGCTCCCCGACCAGCCTGACGCAGTACGCCAGGCGCTCAGCAGCATCCGCGAAGGTACTGACGACGTCGACAGCGAGGCCCTGCGTAATCGTGTGGTCGACGCGTGGCGGCGCCACACCGCAGGGGGAACGGTCGAAGCTCCCACCGTGGTCCTGGTCGGCGGTTTCGCAGGGTCGGGCAAGTCAGAATTCGCAAAGTTCCTCGGAGGGCTCACCGGCTGGCCGATCCTCGATAAGGACTCCCTCACACGCCCATTGGTAGACCAACTCTTGATTGCACTGGGCGGGGAGGCCCACGACAGGAGTTCGGCGCTATATCGAGAAAAGGTCCGCCCCCTCGAATACCGCTGCCTCATGGAGGCGGCATGGGACAACGTCGACTGTGGAATTTCCACAATCCTCGACGCTCCCTTCATCTCGGAATTCTCGCAAGCTGAGTGGATGCAGCGCTTCCAGAACCGCTGCCGGTCCAAGCGTGTTTCCGTCGCGACCATTTGGGTCGAGTGCGACCCGGAGTCGATGCGCGAATACATCGAGTTCCGGGGAGCGGCACGCGATGCGTGGAAGATGGAAGCATGGGATGAGTACATCTCGGGGCTCGATCTGAAGATGCGGCCACAGGGCCCTCACTTCGTGGTCGACAACCGGCTTGGCGCAGCCGTGGCCCTGGTCGACGAAGCCCGAGACGTGCTGAGTGGAGGCGGGCTGTGAATCATTCCGGCGTCATCCTCTACGGGCCCCCAGGGTCCGGGAAGGACACGATCACAGCCGAGCTAGCCCGGCTGCGACCTGAGTACGCACTCTTCCAGCGCCTCAAGGCGGGCCCCGGACGAACCACGGGGTACCGGCTCACCACAGCTCAGCACATTGAGGAAATGGCGCAGGCGGGAGGAATTCTGTACCGGAACAGCCGGTACGACGCCGAATACGCCATCGACCGTGGCGAGGTGTCCGCGCTCGTAGACGCCGGCCGCATCCCGGTCCTCCACATGGGCCAGGTCGCCGGGGCACGCGCGGTCGCGGCCTTCCCTATCAACTGGGTTCGGGTTCTCTTGTGGTGTCCCGAAGAGATCACGCGGCGACGCTGCGCGGCACGCGGTGACAAAGACTTGGACGCCCGACTCAAGGTCTGGCACGAGACCCGGCAGGATCTCTTGGATCATGCGCCAGAGCCCTGGTCGCTCGTCATCAGAACCGACCAGGTCGGCCCGGCTCAGGCAGCGCAAGCCATCGACGATGCCCGCTTGGCCGGCGCGTCCGTTGAGAGGCGCGATATCCCAGGACTGGTCGGATGACCGTCGTCGGCGTCCTACATCCGGGCAGCATGGGGGCGGCCGTGGCGGCACAGGCCAGCCTCAATGGGGCCGAAGTCCTGTGGTGCCCGGCCGGACGCAGCTCTGCGACCAGGGAACGGGCCCAGAAGTACGGCTTCACGGCGGTGAGTGGCCTCGGGGAGCTGACGGCGCGAGCTGACGTCATCCTCAGCATCTGCCCGCCGGCGCACGCGGAAGACGTGGCGGTCGAGGTCTCGTCTCACTCGTTCGCTGGGATCTACGTGGACGGCAACGCCATCTCGCCGGCGAGCATGGCGCGCGTCCACGCGATCGTGGGCCGGACGGGGGTGACTGTCGTGGACGGCTCCGTCATCGGCTCGCCCCCGTCCGCGTCCAAGACCGCTCGCCTGTATCTGTCCGGTCCGGCGGACGCCCTGACACCCGTGGCATCTCTCTTCGAGCGTTCGGCGGTGCACGTTCGCCTGCTCTCCGGCGGCATTGGGCGTGCCTCTGCCCTGAAGCTGTCCTACAGCAGCTATCAGAAGGCAAGCCGCGTACTGGCCGCGGTCTCGTACGCCCTTGCCCGAGATTACGGCGTGGAGGAAGAGCTACTCGACATCGCGCAGGGGCGCAGCACCAGCTACCTCGCCGAGACGGCCTACATCCCGAAGGCGGCGGCGCGTTCGTGGCGCTGGGGCCCCGAGATGCGAGAGGTGGCGTACGCCCTCCAGGAAGCCGGGCTGCCCGCCGATCTGGCTGAGGCGTCCGCCTCGGTCATGAGCCGGTGGGACGACCTCAAGGATTCACCGCCGAATATCTCCCAGGCACTCGAACGCTTGCACATCTCCCAGGACAGCGAGCCGGACTAGGCTGCCGCCGCCAACACTGCCTCGATGGCCTCTGCGACGTCTCTTGCCGCGATGTCGGGCGCGCGGAGGTCATCGGACCATTCCCGGCCATCGGCCACCCACGCCGTACGCAGCCCCGCCGCGCGGCCCCCTGCTATATCCGTCTCAGGGCTGTCCCCGACCATCCACGTCGCGGTACTCAGCCGCGTACCACACAGCGCGGCGGCCACCTCGAAGTGAGCGCGCGCAGGCTTTCGGGCGCCGATCTCCTCTGAGACACAGATGCCGTGAAAGAGATGCGTTAGACCGGTCGCAGCAAGTTTGGCCCGCTGGATGTCTCCTGCGCCGTTCGTCGCGATACCGAGAGTCCACCCCGCACCGCGCAGCCGTTCGAGGCCCTCCCGAACCTTCGGGTAGCAGCGCACCGACCGTGTGATGCCGTCGACGTACTCCTTCCAGAGGTCATCTGGGTCGTCCACAAGCCCCAGAATCTTCCGCAGGTGCACAAAGTCCGCGGGGTAAGCCCGCTCCCGGAGCCGATCACAGATTGCGGACTCTGCCGCTCGCGACAGGCTCCTGGAGTGCACGAAGGAGCGAACCCAGGACCCCATGCCCCCTCGTCGATCGATCAGTGTGTTATCGAGGTCGAAAAGCGCTAGCACGTACTGAAGGTACGAGCAACGTGCGCTCTGAGGGAAACTTGTCGGCAGAGGCGTTCTAGCCGACGGCGAGCCGCGCATCAAGTGCCTCGTAGACCTTGGTCGTCTTCGGGCCCATCCGCGGAGGATCCTTCGGTCTGAGGTAGTGCGTACCAGGGCAGGCCCGGCTGCAAATACCTGGACAGACGAGCGCCCCAGCCGTTGTAGGTAGCTGGGGCGCTCGTCTGCAGCCAGTTAGCTAAGCACTCTGTAGCAGCGGAACGCCGAGTTGCTCCGCGACATTCTCTGCTGCTCGTTCATCACGCACGTCCACGGTGTACGAGTATCGCTCGATTGCACGCAAATGCCCATCAATCTGGTCGGACATCCGAGCTTTCCCCAAGTCGTACAGGGTTACGAAGGATGGCTTTCTCAGTTCCTTGTAGTCTCGAACGTGTTCGATCCGGAACATGAGATCGTGCACCGTTCGACGGAGCGTTTTATCTGGTGCTGACAAGGAGATCTTGTCCAGCAGTGTTGTGCGGTCACTCTCGTATCGGTAGTCGAAACCCAGTTCATGAGGTTCGCCGCGCAGGTTGACCCGATAGCTGACGTCTCTTTCGATGTGGCGATTTTTTGGGAGCTGAAGTCTGTGAAAGAGAAGCTCGTTGGTCAAATCATCGATCGATGGCATCGTCCCGGAGCCCGGGTCGCCGACCAGTTCTGTGAACAAGTCGTCTGCCAGGGAGCTAACTTCGAAGTCGCTCCCAGCGAGATCAACTGTTCCCCGGAAGTCAATCCTGTAGTTCTGCCCTGGGCGAGAGGAAAGACGCTGCACCTGTTCCCGGAAGGTCCCGGCGTTGAGATGATACTCAACGTATTCGATCCAGGCCCTCATGGTGCGTGGACTCCTAACGATCCCACGAACACGCCGCCCGTCGAAGCCTCCACTGTGCTGGCCCATGAAGCGCACGACGCCCCGCCCCTCATGCTCTACGACGACGCCAATGTTCTTCGGCTCATCGCGATACGGGTCCGGTACGTACTTCACGAGATACCAGTTAGCTGCCACTGTCCACCTCCTTAATGTCGAGGGTCCAGCTATCGACTTTCTGGTACTGGTCGCGCGTTCGCTCTATGAAGGAGCCGATGCGCGTTTGACGATGCTCAAGAAACGCTATGAGAGCGTCCCTCAGATCGGCAGTTAGCAATTCCGCACTGTGTGTGGTCGCAACTGCGCGACGTATCTCGCGACGTGTTACCGAAGCGATTCTTTCGAACCACTCACTGAAGTGAGACACGTCTTTCAGGTGAGTCGGCAGGCAATGGTACTTTACAGGTGTGTCCTGGGACTGCCCGAGTAGCGCGAGGGCTGCGGTACTGTCTCTTGACTCATTCAGCAGCGAAAGGTCGTGGTCGAACACCGCCACGGCGAAATCCGGCAGATATCCGATGTTTCCGTCGTGTCTGTCCGTGTTATGGATCCACTGATCAAACGCTATGATCCCACACGCTTCCCAGGGGCGCTCTTCGCAGAATTTAGGAAGGATGATGGGCGGTGGCCTGTCTCCGCGGTCACCGAATGCGAGAGATGCGTAGTTGTAGCCGCCTCCGTATACACCGACAAGCGTTCCGGGGGGTACCGGAAGTCCTGTGGCGATTCCCAGGGAGCTGGCGATGTAATCATTGGCAACCGCGAAGGGGCGCTCCGGAGTGTTCTTTCGGGCGTATGCGTTGAGCCGAAGGTGGCTCACACCACCGGAGGAGTCGTCGATGCGCGCACCCCAGAGGTCCACGTCGAAGTACCCGACCCCGTGTTTTTGGCTCCTGCCCCCAGCCGCCATCAGCCCTCCCCTTTGCGGACTAAGCCTTCCCCGCGGAGAGCATAGCGACACTGACTGGGCATGCCTGGTCACTGCGTGCTTCCCCTGCGGTGGCCTGGTGGGGCAGAGTCCTCCCGAGACCAGGAGGCGTCGCCAGTCTGCTGAATCCCTGGCTGGCAGCGGAGAACGTGCCCTGAGCAGCGCTTTCGTCGCTTGCATCTCAGGAACCTCCCGCCTGTCAGATCCTCGGCGCCAACATGCTCGACGATAGGGGCTGCCTGTGACAGTGGCACCTCACAATCTTGTTAACGACCTCGCCGGGGCCACCGGTCACTGGGCTGGAGCCAGCGACGCCCAGGTCAGAGGCGGCTGTCCCGAGCGCGGACTGTAAAAGAGTGTCCGGAGCCTTGGACGTCCTCGTCTGGCCGCCCTTGGCCTTGAGGCTTCCGCAGGCCAGACTCACAGCCATGGACGCTGGACTCGCGGCCGTACTCGGTGCCGCTGTAGGGGCGGTTGGCACGGGAGGCGCCGGCATAGTGGCCGCTCTCCTTGCGCGTTCTCAGAGTCGTACACAGCTACAAGCTGAGCACGTGAGGCTTATCAGAGAACCCCGGAAGGGGACATACGTAGCATATGCGGAGGCGGCGCGGCAGGAGCACGACAGGCTCGTCGAGATACTGACGCGGACCACAGTCGTTGCGCGCCAAGGACGCTCAGAGGCGCATGAGTCGTTCATGGCTGTGGCTGAGCAGCTGTACCAGGATTCTGATCAGCAGGCAGGTGCGCGCAAGCACTTAGAAGCTCAGGTTTACATCGAGGGGCCCTCAACGGTTATCGGCGCTGTCGTTCGTCTTGCCAGCAGTCAGCACGACTTCAAGGAATCTGCGCATGCTTGCTTGGAGCAACTACGGCGTGGAACCTGTCCGCCGGAGCTAGTGGATGCGATGCACGCAAAACGCGATGTGGCCTACGACAGGTACCTCGGCTATCTCTACGCAGCTTCGGCGGTCATGCAGGCCGATGGGCTAAACGACGTCCTCAGGGCATAGCACGCGCCAACGGCGGCTCCCCGCGGGCCCAGCACGGCCTGCAACACCTAGACAACGGGAGGGAACCAGTGCAGGAGAACCCCAAGGCTCTGGAGCACGAGGACGGAATCGTCTGGACCGAGGACATCGACAGGCTCGACTACGTACGGCAGTCGGTGGAGCTGTCTGTGTCGACTCGCCGAGGCCCTGTGCCGTGGCGTGGCAACGGGCGCAGGGTGGGGTACGCCGTACTGCGCTCCGACGCGCCGAGTGGAGACGTGCCGGGCAAGTTCGTCCGCCGGGTGTTCTGGGTCAAGGAGCACGACCGTTCCGAGCGGCCGAACGGAACGTATCGGCGGTCTGCGCCTTCGGGAGCTGTCGACCCTCGGACCGTCGCCCCGGGAGTTTGGGGAGAACTCACGGACCGTGCTTGGGGCGCTCCGCTGCCTGAAGCGTAGGCACGTTGCAGCAGTGAGCAGCGCTCTCGTTCCCCCACGCGTCCCCCGGCAGCGCCAGGTCCAAAGAAAACCGCAAGTCGCACGAGGTGAACCCGGCCCGCTGTAAATCTGCCGGCTCAGCCTTCCTAGGTTCGAATCCTAGCGCCGCCACACTGGGTAACCCCCTCCACCTGCGGAAACGCAGACTGGAGGGGGTTTCTTCGTGTTTCCCGGTCGCCGCTGTTCGGTCCAGGGCGGGTTCTTCGCCGCCCGCCTTGGCCCACCCCACCGAAGGCGGTAACAAATAGTGCATCGATCATCACGCTCTGTTTCGCTGACATCGAGGGCGCTGTCCGGCGCCCGTACCTGTGCGTGAGAGGCGCAGAGCATGAAGATCGCAGGCAGGACTCTGATATGTGCGGTGACCCCGGTGGCTCTGGCGGGACTGGTGATGCCGCTGGCGCTCGCCTCCCCGGCCGCCGCGGCGGCGGGCTCGACCATCAGCCGCGTCGGCTCGTTCGTCAACTACGGTGCCGCGCCCGGCGCCACAAATCAGGTGAACGTCACGACGGCACCCGGCGGAGTCCTCACGGTGACCGACATGGCCACGATCGCCGCGGGGCCCGGCTGCCGTCAGGTCAACGCGACCACGGTGACGTGCGGACAGGCCGCGGGCGTCAGCTACTTCAACGCGAACCTGGGTGACATGGGCGACTCCTTCACCGCCCCGGCGGCCACCTTCCGTGTCGTCCTCGACGCCGGCACCGGCAACGACAGCGTGACCACCGGCGGCGCGAACGACGTCATCAACGTCTCGGACGGGCTCCCGGACACCGTCAACTGCGGCGGCGGCAACGGTGACATCGTCAACGGAGACTCGCACGACACCTTCACGGGCTGCGAGTTGCACAACCCGTAGAAGAACCGAAGAGGCCCTCCGCCCCCAGGAGACTCACTCCGCCGGCGTCGGCGCCGACGCGGCGCGGAGAGAGTCTCCTCGGGAATCGCTTCCCCTCAGTTCCCCGCCACCGACTTCACCGCCACCGACACCGGGGTCGAGCCGCCGATGAGTTCCAGGGTCAGGCCGGCCGTCGCCGGGGTGTCCACCAGCTCGGCCAGGACAGTGGCCACGTCGTCGCGGGGGACCGAGCCGCGACCGGTGTGGGCCTCCAGACGGACCTGCCCGGTGCCCGGCTCGTCGGTCAGCGAACCGGGGCGCAGGATCGTCCAGTCGAGGGCCTCCTGGGCGCGTACGTGATCGTCCGCGGCGCCCTTGGCGCGCAGGTACACGTCGAAGACGTCGTCGCCCCTGTGCCGGGCGTCCGCGCCCATGGAGGACACCACCAGGTGGCGCCGGACGCCCGCCCGGACCGCCGCGTCCGCGAACAGCACCGCCGCGGCCTTGTCCACCGTGTCCTTGCGGGCCGCGCCGCTGCCCGGACCCGCGCCCGCGGCGAACACCGCCGCGTCGGCGCCCCGCAGCCGTTCGGCGACCTCCTCCACCGAGGCGGACTCCAGATCCAGCACGACCGGTTCGGCGCCGGCCGCCCGCAGGTCGTCGCCCTGTTCGGCGCGGCGGATGATCCCCGCGACCTCGTCCCCGCGCGCGGTGAGCAGCCGCTCCAGCCGCAGCGCGATCTGACCATGACCACCAGCGATGACAATGCGCATGTTTCCGACCGTACGCCCGGACGGCCCCGTCCGCCGCACGACTTGAGGCCAACTCCCCTGCGCCCCCTCTCCTCTGCGGCTTTCTACGACAGCTCCCCCCGCCCCTGCCTCGGCAGCCCCAGCTCCACCGACGCGGCCGAATCGCAGAACTCGCGCACCGCGCTGGTCCGTGCCACCACGCGCCCCTGGTGCACCACGATCCGGCTGTACGCGAGCGACAGCGCCCCCGCGAGCCGTTCGCCGCGCACGGCGAGCAGTTCGGCGGCGAAGCCCGCCTCCACGCGTACCTCGGGCAGGCCGAGCACCGCGCGGGCCGACGCGCTCACCGCGTCGTACGCGTCCTCGGGGCGCAGTCCGTGGTGCGAGGCCAGCAGGTAGGCCGCCTCCAGCGGGTCGCCGCGCCCCACCGGGTTCGACACGTCCCGTAGGGCGCCGCTGCCCGCGGCCACCCGTACCCCGGCCGCCCGCAGCAGCCGTACCGGAGCCGTCCCGGGCCCCTCCGCGCCCGCGCAGCCGCCCTGCGGCAGGCACACCACCGTCACCCCGGCAGCGGCCAGCTGCTCCGCGGCGCGCGCGGCCGCCTCGGCGGGCAGCCTCGACAGGCCGCCGCACGGGCTGAGCGTCACTCCGGGGCGCAGCCCGCCCGCCATCGCCGCGATACGGGCCAGGCGGGCCGGGTCCGTGCCGTCGGTGTGCAGGTCGACCGGGCGGCCGTGCTCGGAGGCGACCTCCAGGACCGCCTCCACATAGCCCGTGGGGTCGGGATCCACGTCAGGGCAGCCGCCCACCACGCACGCGCCCATCTTCACCGCGTCCCGCAGCATCGCCAGCCCGTCCGCGCCGGCCGCGCCCGTCAGCACGCGCGGCACCGCCACCGTCGTCAGCTCGGTGAGTCCACGCAGCGCCCGGCGCGCCCGCAGGACCGCCTTCAGGGCGCCCAGTCCCTGGACGTCGCCCACGCGCACGTGTGCGCGCAAGGCGGTCGCCCCGTGGCCGAGCTGCAGCAGCGCGGCCTCGGTCGCCCGCCGCTGGACGTCCTCCGCGTCGTACGAGACGGGGCCGCCGCTGTCGGCGGTCAGCGCGGTGTCGGCGTGGGCGTGCGGCTCCGCCGGGGCCGGCAGGAGCAGATAGCCGGTGAGGTCCAGACGGGCGCCGCCGTCCCGCGGGGCACCCCCGCCCGGCCTGCCCGGTCCGCTCGCCTTGTCAGGCCCGCCGGGTGCCCCTGGTTCCCTCCGTTCCCCCGGCTGCCTCGGCTCGCCCGCTGTGTCGGGCCTGTCGGGCGTGGCGGGCGTGTCGAACGCGCCGGCCCTTCCGGGGCCCCTGCCCGAGCTGCGGCCGAGGCTGCCCGCCGTGCCGACCGCCTCGATGCGCCCGCCGGCCAGTCGTACGTCCACGGTGCGCCCGTCGGTCAGCCGGGCCCCGCACAGCAGCAGGCCGTCCGGTTCCGGCGGACCGCCGGAGGGACCGTGCGGTGGGGACGAGTGGGGCGGCTGTGGCTGACCGGGGGGCATCGCACTCCAGGTACGACAGGCGAGGGCTGGCGGGAGACGAAGGACAGGGGGCCCGAGCGGACACGGGACGCAAGATCACGCAGAGTGCGTCGAGCCTATGGCGACCGCCCGCCGGGAGGGGGGAGGGGCGCAATAGTCGTACCGGTGTGGCCACGGGGTCATCGGGCTCCGGACCCGGACGCGGGGAGCGCGGAACGGATTTGGGCGAACGGCCGCGGAGCGTGTAATGTCTTCATCGCTCGCCCCAATAGCTCAGTCGGCAGAGCGTCTCCATGGTAAGGAGAAGGTCAACGGTTCGATTCCGTTTTGGGGCTCTGGTGTGAGAGGTTCCCGTCGCAAGGCGGGGTCCGATCGCATCGCAGCGGTGTAGCTCAGTCGGTAGAGCAAGCGGCTCATAATCGCTGTGTCACCGGTTCAAGTCCGGTCACCGCTACTCACAGTAGCCGATTGCGGGGTCGGTCCTTCGATCGGCTACTCTTTCTTGCGTTAATAACTACCCGTTCGTCAAGGAGCACTCACGTGGCTGCCACCGACGTCCGCCCGAAGATCACGCTGGCCTGCGTGGAGTGCAAGGAGCGGAACTACATCACCAAGAAGAATCGGCGTAACAACCCGGACCGTCTTGAGATGAAGAAGCACTGCCCGCGTTGCAACGCGCACACCGCGCACCGCGAGACGCGATAAATCAGGCTCATACATGAGGCCGCCCCCGCACCAGGGGGCGGCCTCATGTTGTTTCTGATCCTGCTGATCCCGCTGATCCCGTTGATCCGCGACTGATCCATCTGAACCATCCGCACGACCACAGCTGACACCAGGAGGTGCCGAGCCATGGCGCTCGACCAGACCTTCGTGGGGCGGTCCTACCCGCCCACCGCCCCCTACGAGGTGGGCCGGGAGAAGATCCGCGAGTTCGCGGAGGCCGTGGGGGACGCCAACCCGGCGTACACGGACCCCGAGGCGGCCAAGGCGCTCGGCCACTCCGATGTGATCGCCCCGCCGACCTTCGTCTTCGCGATCACCTTCAAGGCCGCCGGACAGGTCGTCCAGGACCCGCAGCTCGGCCTCGACTACAGCCGTGTGGTGCACGGCGACCAGAAGTTCGCCTACACCCGGCCGGTGCGGGCCGGTGACCGGCTGACGGTCACCTCCACCATCGAGGCGATCAAGTCCCTGGCCGGCAACGACATCCTGGACATCCGTGGCGAGGTGCACGACGAGGCGGGCGAGCACGTCGTGACCGCATGGACCAAGCTGGTGGCCCGCGCGGCCGAGGAGGCGTGAGGAACCGATGACGGCGAAGATCGCCTACGACGACGTCGAGGTCGGCACCGAACTGCCGGCCCAGACCTTCCCCGTGACCCGCGCCACCCTCGTGCAGTACGCGGGCGCGTCCGGGGACTTCAACCCGATCCACTGGAACGAGAAGTTCGCCAAGGAGGTCGGGCTGCCGGACGTGATCGCGCACGGCATGTTCACCATGGCCGAGGCGATCCGCGTCGTCACCGACTGGGTGGGCGACCCCGGTGCCGTCGTGGAGTACGGCGTGCGCTTCACCAAGCCCGTCGTCGTCCCGAACGACGACAAGGGGGCCCTGATCGAGGTCGTCGGCAAGGTCGCGGCCAAGCTCGACGACAACACCGTGCGGGTCGACCTGACGGCGACCAGCGAGGGCCAGAAGGTCCTCGGGATGTCCCGCGCGGTCGTACGACTGGCCTGACGGCCCGCGCACCGGGCGCGTCGTCGGCGTACGGGGCTGTCGGCGGGGTCTCGTAGTCTTGGGCGCGTGCAGGAACTCCACGACGCGCCCCTGGCCCCGCTGACCACCTTCCGGCTGGGCGGCCCCGCGACCCGGCTGATCACCGCGACGACCGACGCCGAGGTGATCGCCGCCGTCCGCGAGGCCGACGCCGCCGGTACGCCGCTGCTGGTGATCGGCGGCGGCTCGAACCTGGTCATCGGTGACAAGGGCTTCGACGGCACCGCCCTGCGCATCGCCACCCGCGGCTTCGAGCTCCGCGGCACGACGCTGGAGCTGGCCGCCGGCGAGGTGTGGACCGACGCGGTCGCCCGCGCCGTCGAGGCGGGGCTCGCCGGCATCGAATGCCTGTCCGGCATCCCGGGCTCCGCGGGCGCCACCCCGATCCAGAACGTCGGGGCGTACGGCCAGGAGGTCTCCGCCACCATCACCGAGGTCGTCGCCTACGACCGCAGGGCGGGCGAGACGGTGACCCTGGCCAACGAGGAGTGCGCGTTCTCCTACCGCCACAGCCGCTTCAAGGCCGACCCCGAGCGGTACGTCGTCCTGCGCGTCCGCTTCGAGCTGGAGGACGCCGGAGGGCTGTCGGCGCCCGTCAAGTACGCCGAGACGGCGCGGGTGCTGGGCGTGGCGGCGGGCGACAGGGTGCCGCTGGCCACCGCCCGGGACACGGTGCTGAAGCTGCGCGCCGGGAAGGGCATGGTGCTGGACCCCGAGGACCACGACACCTGGTCGGCAGGGTCCTTCTTCACCAACCCGATCCTCACGGACGCCGACTTCGCCGTGTTCCGCGCGCGCGTGCGGGAGCGGCTGGGCGAGGGCGTCGAGCCGCCCGCGTACCCGGCCGGCGAGGGCCACACCAAGACCTCGGCGGCCTGGCTGATCGACAAGGCGGGCTTCACCAAGGGCTACGGCAGCGGGCCGGCCCGGATCTCCACCAAGCACACCCTCGCCCTCACCAACCGCGGCGGGGCGACCACCGAGGACCTGCTGGCCCTGGCCCGCGAGGTCGTGGCCGGGGTCCGCGAGGCGTTCGGCATCACCCTGGTGAACGAGCCGGTGACAGTGGGCGTGAGCCTCTGACGGCAGGCCTCCGGGGGAGACACCCCGCCGACGGGCGTCAGTACGCCACCCCGACGCCCTGCTTCACCGTCGCCGGGTCGTCGAGCATGGTCAGCATCGCGTGGGCCACGTCCGCGCGGGCGATGAAGCGGCCGTGGGGCGGGAAGCCGCCGATGACCGTGCGGTAGGTGCCGGTCAGGGGCTTGTTCTGGAGGCGGGGCGGGCGGACCACCGTCCAGTCCGTGGTGCTGCGGGCCAGTTCGGCCTCCATCTCGCGCAGGTCGGCGTAGACGTCCTTCAGGAGCGCCGAGATCACCTTGCGCGCCGTCCGGTCCACGGCGCCGGCGTCGGCCGGCTCGGGGCCCACCGGGCCCGCGCTGACCACGAGCAGCCGCCGTACCCCTTCCGCCTCCATTGCGCCCAGCACCGTACGGGTGAGCCGGGTCGCCACCCCGGCGTCCTTGCGGCTGCGCGCGCCCAGTCCGGACAGCACCGCGTCCCGGCCCGCCACGGCCGGACGCACGGCCTCCGGGGAGGCCAGGTCGGCGCGGAACACCTCCAGGCCCCGGCCGGTCACGGTCAGCCGGGCCGGGTCACGTACGACGGCGGTCACCTGGTGACCGGCGGCCAGCGCCTGCCGGACGATCTCCTGGCCGATGCCGCCCGTGGCGCCGAAGACGGTGAGGTTCATGATGGCTCTCCTGGTTGCCCGAGGTGGGTGAGTGTTCACTCACCATGTTCTCCCCTAGGGTGAGTAAGTACTCACTCACCCGTCAAGCCACTCGGACCCGCCATGAAATCCTTGGGCACCATGGAGCAGAAACCGGCCCGCGTCCGTGTCCTCGACGCCGCCCATGAGCTGATGCTCACCGTCGGGCTCGCCCGCGCCACCACCAAGGAGATCGCCAAGGCGGCCGGCTGCTCCGAAGCGGCGCTCTACAAGTACTTCCCGAGCAAGGAGGAGCTGTTCATCCAGGTGCTGCGGGAGCGGCTGCCCCGGCTGACCCCGCTCCTGCGCAGCCTCGCCGCCGAGCCGGGCCGCCGCACCCCCGAGGAGAACCTCACCGAGATCGCCCGCCAGGCCGCCCTCTTCTACGAGCAGAGCTTCCCGATCGCGGCCTCCCTGTACGCCGAGACCCAACTCAAGCGCCGCCACGACGAGGCGATGCGGCAGATGGGCTCCGGCCCTCACCTGCCCATCGAGGAACTGGACGCCTACCTCCGCGCCGAACAGGCCCTCGGCCGGATCGGTCCCGACGCCGACACCTTCGCCGCCGCCTCCCTCCTCCTCGGCGCCTGCGCCCAGCGCGCCTTCGCCTACGACTCCACCCCCACGGGCGAACGGCCGCCCCTGGACGACTTCGCCCCCCGCCTGGCCCGCGCCCTGCTCGCCGGAATCTCCGTTGCCGACGGCCGCCGGTGACCGCGACGCTGAGGGCATGACAACCCCGGAGTCGACAACTCCAGAGACGACAACCTCAGAGACGACAACCCCGGACACGACAACCCCGGCCGACCGCACCGCCCGGCGCCGCGCATGCGGCTGAGACTGCGCCAGTTCCGGCCGCGCACCGGCCCGCACGAACACCGGATCGTCCAGCCCCTCCGGCCGCTGCGGCACACCTCACTGCGCGACCCGGAGTCGTACGGCCTCCTCATGGGCGACCACGACGGCCTCAGCCGGCTCGCCGGTCTGTTCTCCTTCGCCGCCTACTCCCGGCACACCGTCGTCCACGTGCCGCTCCGCGACGGCGTCCCGCCCGACGAGGGCGTCGGCGAGCGGGTCGACCTGGTCCTGGTCCACCACTCCTACGGCCTGCGGCCCAGCCGGTGGCCCCAGCTGCGCCGCAGGCTCGGGCCGGGCACACCGCTGACCGTCCGGACCGACGAGGCCCGCACGGCCCGCGACGCGGCGTCCTGGCGCGAGCGGCAGGACCGCTTCGGCGAATGGCGCCGGAACCGCGGGCGGGACGATCTGCGGCAGCTCACCCACGCGCGCACGCACTTCCTGATCGGCAGCCGGGACGTCTTCGCCGAGGCCGCGACGGCCTTCGCCCACGCGGCCGGCCGGGGGCCGCGGATGAGACACGTGGCCAAGGGACACGCGGCCTTCGTGACGAACCTGCCCGGTCTACGGGCGGGCACCGGCCCGGATCGGTACCGCGGCCCCGAGATCGTGATCTGCTTCAAGCCCTACCCGCCCTACGCCCACTTCAGGCGACCGGGGCGCTGAGCCAGTCGTCCACCCCGGACAGCAGCTTCGCCCGTACGTCCTCCGGGGCGGCCGAGGCGCGGATCGACTGGCGGGCCAGTTCGGCCAGTTCCGTGTCCGTGAAGGCGTGATGGCGGCGGGCGATGTCGTACTGGGCCGCCAGCCGCGAGCCGAACAGCAGAGGATCGTCGGCGCCGAGGGCCATCGGGACGCCCGCGTCGTAGAGGGTCCGCAGGGGCACGTCCTCCGGCTTCTCGTAGACGCCGAGGGCCACGTTCGACGCCGGGCACACCTCGCAGGTCACGCCCCGGTCGGCGAGGCGCCGCAGCAGCCGCGGGTCCTCCGCCGCGCGCACTCCGTGGCCCACGCGGTGGGCGTGCAGATCGTCCAGGCAGTCACGGACCGACGCCGGGCCCGTCAGCTCCCCGCCGTGCGGCGCCGCGAACAGGCCGCCGTCCCGGGCGATCGCGAACGCCCGGTCGAAGTCCCGCGCCATGCCCCGGCGTTCGTCGTTGGACAGGCCGAAGCCGACCACGCCGCGGTCCCGGTAGCGCACGGCCAGGCGGGCCAGCGTCCGCGCGTCCAGGGGATGCTTCATACGGTTGGCCGCCACCACGACCCGCATGCCCAGGCCCGTCTCCCGGGAGGCGGTGTCGACCGCGTCCAGGATGATCTCCAGCGCCGGGATCAGCCCGCCCAGCCGCGGGGCGTACGAGGTCGGGTCGACCTGGATCTCCAGCCAGCCCGAGCCGTCCCGGAGGTCCTCCTCGGCGGCCTCCCGCACCAGCCGCCGGATGTCCTCCGGCTCCCGCAGGCAGGAACGCGCCGCGTCGTACAGCCGCTGGAAGCGGAACCAGCCCCGCTCGTCGGTCGCCCGCAGCCTCGGCGGCTCCCCGCTGGTCAGGGCCTCCGTCAGGGCCTCGGGCAGCCGTACGCCGTACTTGTCGGCCAGTTCCAGCAGGGTGGTGGGCCGCATCGACCCGGTGAAGTGCAGGTGCAGATGGGCCTTCGGCAGCTCAGAGACATCACGTACACGCTCCATTCCAGGATCCTGCCGTACCTCCCCCGGTCCCGGTAGCCGTTTCCCCGTTCGTGGTCTTGCCCGCACAGACGTACGGGCCGTCTCCCCTGAAGGGAAACGGCCCGCACACGCGCGTGGGAGGTCAGTCCCGCGCCTCCGCCAGCAGCTTCTGGATCCGGCTCACGCCCTCCACCAGGTCCTCGTCACCGAGGGCGTAGGACAGGCGCAGGTAGCCCGGCGTGCCGAAGGCCTCGCCCGGGACGACAGCGACCTCGGCCTCCTCCAGGATCAGCGCGGCCAGCTCGACCGTGTTCTGCGGGCGCTTGCCGCGGATCTCCTTGCCGACCAGCGCCTTGACCGACGGGTAGGCGTAGAAGGCGCCCTCCGGCTCCGGGCACACGACGCCGTCGATCTCGTTCAGCATGCGCACGATGGTCCTGCGGCGCCGGTCGAAGGCCTCGCGCATCTTCGCGACGGCCTCCAGGTCGCCGGAGACGGCGGCGAGGGCGGCCACCTGGGCGACGTTCGACACGTTCGAGGTGGCGTGCGACTGGAGGTTGGTCGCGGCCTTCACGACGTCCTTCGGGCCGATGATCCAGCCCACCCGCCAGCCGGTCATGGCGTACGTCTTCGCCACGCCGTTGACGACGATGCACTTGTCGCGCAGCTCGGGCAGGAGCGCGGGCAGGGACACGGACACCGCGTCGCCGTAGACCAGGTGCTCGTAGATCTCGTCGGTGAGCACCCACAGGCCGTGCTCCACGGCCCAGCGGCCGATCGCCTCGGTCTCGGCCTCGGAGTAGACCGCGCCGGTCGGGTTGGACGGGGAGACGAAGAGGACGACCTTGGTCCGCTCCGTGCGGGCGGCCTCCAGCTGCTCGACCGTGACCCGGTAGCCGGTGGTCTCGTCTGCGACGACCTCGACCGGGACACCGCCGGCCAGGCGGATCGACTCCGGGTACGTCGTCCAGTACGGCGCGGGCACGATGACCTCGTCGCCCGGGTCGAGGATCGCGGCGAAGGCCTCGTAGATCGCCTGCTTGCCGCCGTTGGTGACCAGGATCTGGGAGACGTCCGGCTCCCAGCCGGAATCGCGCAGCGTCTTGGCGGCGATCGCGGACTTCAGCTCGGGCAGGCCGCCGGCCGGGGTGTACCGGTGGTACTTCGGGTTCTTGCAGGCCTCGACGGCGGCTTCGACGATGTAGTCGGGGGTGGGGAAGTCGGGCTCACCGGCGCCGAAGCCGATCACCGGACGCCCGGCGGCCTTCAGGGCCTTCGCCTTGGCGTCCACGGCGAGGGTGGCGGACTCGGAGATCGCGCCGATTCGGGCGGAGACCCGGCGCTCGGTGGGAGGGGTTGCAGCGCTCATACCGCCATCGTTCCAGACTGCGAACGCCCCGGGCACGCGGGTTTCACGGACTGAACAGCAGCGGTCTAACCCCTGAACAGCCGTCCGTTTCCGCCCTCCGGGGCCGTCCGGTTCCACCCCCGGGCGGACCTCCGGCTTCCCTCGGACTTCCTTTCGACGGGCACCGAAGAACACTTTCTGTTCGACGACCGGCTCCGGACCACGTACACTCTCACCTCGTTGGCCTTCAGCAGCCGCCGCCGCACCCGGTGCCCACAAGGACACCGGGCATACGCTCGGATGCGGTACGTTGGGGGACACACAAAGGGTCGTAGCTCAATTGGTAGAGCACTGGTCTCCAAAACCAGCGGTTGGGGGTTCAAGTCCCTCCGGCCCTGCTACACACACCTTCGCCAGGATGTGTGCGCATGTACGTACAGCAATCTGCACCGCCGTGCGGCTCGACCGGGCGCGGCACGGCCACGACCCGGAATCAGGTGAGGACGAATGACGGACGCCGTGGGCTCCATCGACACGCCTGATGCCCAGGACGAGGTCACGGAGTCCAAGAAGAAGCCCCGCAAGGGTGGCAAGCGCGCCAAGAAGGGCCCGCTGAAGCGCCTTGCGCTCTTCTACCGGCAGATCATCGCGGAGCTCCGCAAGGTCGTCTGGCCCTCGCGTAACCAGCTGACGTCCTACACCACCGTGGTGATCTTCTTCGTGGCCATCATGATCGCCCTGGTGACCGTGATTGACTATGGGCTCAACCACGCGGCCAAGTACGTCTTCGGCTGAGCCAAGAGCGAAGGGCGCCGTGGTTACCGGCGCCCGTTTTCGCATGTTCCACCCCTATGTATCCAGGAAGAAGCAGCCACCGTGTCTGACCCGAACCTGAACGACGCCATCGAGCCGACCGAGTCCGTGGATGACGAGCTCGACACCGTCGAGGGTGCGGACGAGGTCGACGAGGCCCAGGCTGCCGAGGCCGCCGCGGGGGAGCCGGCCGAGGAGGCCGCCGTCCACGTCGAGGAGCAGGTCACCGAGGAGGCGGCCGCCGAGGGTGAGGCCGAGGCGGCCGCCGAGGAGGAGGCCGGTGCCGAGGAGCCCGAGCTCGACCCGGTCACCAAGCTCCGCGAGGAACTGCGCACGCTGCCCGGCGAGTGGTACGTGATCCACACCTACGCCGGCTACGAGAAGCGCGTGAAGGCCAACCTGGAGCAGCGTGCCGTCTCGCTGAACGTCGAGGAGTTCATCTACCAGGCCGAGGTGCCCGAGGAAGAGATCGTCCAGATCAAGAACGGCGAGCGCAAGACCGTCCGGCAGAACAAGCTGCCCGGTTACGTGCTCGTCCGCATGGACCTGACGAACGAGTCCTGGGGCGTCGTCCGCAACACGCCGGGCGTCACCGGCTTCGTCGGCAACGCCTACGACCCCTACCCGCTGTCCCTGGACGAGATCGTGAAGATGCTCGCCCCGGAGGCGGAGGAGAAGGCCGCCCGCGAGGCCGCCGAGGCCGAGGGCAAGCCGGCTCCGCAGCGCAAGGTCGAGGTCCAGGTGCTGGACTTCGAGGTCGGCGACTCGGTCACCGTCACCGACGGCCCGTTCGCCACGCTGCAGGCGACCATCAACGAGATCAACGCCGATTCGAAGAAGGTCAAGGGCCTGGTCGAGATCTTCGGCCGCGAGACCCCGGTCGAGCTCTCCTTCGACCAGATCCAGAAGAACTAGTTCGTACTGTTCGTTCTGGACGAACCGCTTCCGAACAGGTCAGGCGGGCTGCCTCAGCCCGTCTGACCTGCTCGGTTTTAAGCCGCGCATCTATACCCGTTATCGTTGTGCGGTATGCCTGCGTCAGGGTCGCGACTCGCGCGGGCATGGACCCGAATGAAAGGACCCGGAGAGCTATGCCTCCCAAGAAGAAGAAGGTCACGGGGCTCATCAAGCTCCAGATCCAGGCCGGCGCCGCCAACCCGGCCCCGCCGGTCGGTCCGGCGCTGGGTCAGCACGGCGTCAACATCATGGAGTTCTGCAAGGCCTACAACGCCGCGACCGAGTCGCAGCGCGGTTGGGTCATCCCGGTGGAGATCACGGTCTACGAGGACCGTTCCTTCACCTTCATCACCAAGACTCCGCCGGCCGCCAAGATGATCCTCAAGGCCGCGGGCGTGGAGAAGGGCTCCGGCGAGCCGCACAAGACCAAGGTCGCCAAGATCACCGAGGCGCAGGTCCGCGAGATCGCCCAGACCAAGCTGCCCGACCTCAACGCCAACGACCTGGACGCCGCCGCGAAGATCATCGCCGGCACCGCCCGTTCCATGGGCGTCACCGTCGAGGGCTGAACCCCAACCCCGTAGTACGTATGCGGCCGTGATCGCCCGATCGCAGCGCCGCACGTGGCAGGGCCTGCTCGGCCCGTACCACGACTCCTTTCAGAACCCACAGGAGCAGTTGTGAGCAAGCGCAGCAAGGCTCTCCGCGCTGCGGACGCCAAGGTCGACCGGGAGAAGCTGTACGCCCCGCTCGAGGCCGTCCGTCTCGCCAAGGAGACCTCCACGACCAAGTTCGACGGCACCGTCGAGGTCGCCTTCCGTCTGGGTGTCGACCCGCGCAAGGCCGACCAGATGGTCCGTGGCACCGTGAACCTTCCGCACGGCACCGGTAAGACCGCCCGGGTCCTGGTCTTCGCGACCGGCGACCGTGCCGAGGCCGCGCGTGCCGCGGGCGCCGACATCGTCGGCGCCGACGAGCTGATCGACGAGGTGTCGAAGGGCCGTCTGGACTTCGACGCCGTCGTCGCCACCCCGGACCTCATGGGCAAGGTCGGCCGCCTCGGCCGTGTGCTCGGTCCCCGTGGTCTGATGCCGAACCCCAAGACCGGCACCGTGACCCCGGACGTCGTCAAGGCTGTCAACGACATCAAGGGCGGCAAGATCGAGTTCCGCGTCGACAAGCACTCGAACCTGCACTTCATCATCGGCAAGACGTCGTTCGACGACTCCAAGCTGGTGGAGAACTACGGCGCCGCGCTGGAGGAGATCCTCCGTCTGAAGCCGTCCGCCGCCAAGGGTCGCTACATCAAGAAGGCCGCCATCAGCACCACGATGGGCCCCGGCATCCAGGTCGACCCGAACCGCACCCGCAACCTCCTCGTCGAGGAGGACCCGGCCGCGGTCTGAGCACCACGGCAGGCCTGAAGTCGGCGACGAGCCCCGCAACCGTTCCGGTGCGGGGCTCGTCGCTTTTCGTGGGACCGGGATCACTTGCGCGACCACCCAGGGGTGGACGAATGAAGAACGGGACCGTGCGCCGGGCGACGCTCTCCGTCGCGGTCGTGGCCGCGCCGGCGGGGGTGGCCGCCTGCGGCTCCGGTTCCTCCGACGGCTCCGGCAAGGGCGGCGGGGCCGCCGGCCAGGGTGTGACGCACGTGAGCCCCACAGCGGCCCTGCGCACGCCGCTGACGCCACCGGCAAGGCCGACTCCGCCCGGGTCGAGAGCACGACCAGCATCGGCGATCTGATGTCCATGAAGGGCGAGGGCGGCCTCGCCTTGGGCGACGGCCTGACCGGCACGATGACGATCACCTGCACCGGCGGCCGAATGAGCGACGCCATGGGGCCTCACCACCGAGACCGTCGACCTCTGGATCAACGACCAGAACCTGCTGGTGAAGAAGGCCGAGCGGGGCGAGTCGTCCAACGGCACCATGGCCAGCACGGCGCACTACAGGGACTACGGCGTGAAGGTCTCCACCGAGGTGCCCCCCGGCCGGCGACACGGTGGACTTCAAGGACCTGATGAGGTCGCAGGCGGCCGGGCAGGGTGCCTCGGGCACGAGTTCCCGACCCGCCCGCCCGGTCGCGCCCGTAGGGCCCGGCACGGGCCGTACGGGCCGATTTGCTCTCGCCCGCCCCGTTCCCGTACTCTCCTTGCGAAGCCAAAGACCGCTGGTCGTTGCCGCGTGCTCGCCAGAGCCGCGGTGGCCGAAGGATCCGCTGAAAATGCGGGCGACCCGCGCAGGTGACTGTGGAAGAACTCCCGGAGTGCGCGCCCGTGTCGTGCGTTCGGCCGGTCGAGTCCGCCCCGTGCGCCTGCGCCGGGGCGTTTCGTTTTCCCCAGTCCTCCTTCGGGTCCGCGCGGTCCGAATCACCCGGAAGGAGGCCGAGGCTCTATGGCGAGGCCCGACAAGGCTGCCGCGGTTGCGGAGCTGACGGACAAGTTCCGCAGCTCCAGCGCCGCCGTGCTGACCGAGTACCGCGGTCTCACCGTGGCGCAGCTCAAGACGCTGCGCCGGTCGCTCGGTGAGAACGCCCAGTACGCCGTGGTGAAGAACACGCTGACCAAGATTGCGGCCAACGAGGCCGGGATCACGCTGGACGACCAGCTCTTCGCTGGTCCGACGGCCGTCGCCTTCGTCACCGGAGACCCGGTGGAGTCGGCGAAGGGTCTCCGTGACTTCGCCAAGGACAACCCGAATCTCGTCATCAAGGGCGGTGTCCTTGACGGCAAGGCGCTGTCCGCCGACGAGATCAAGAAGCTTGCGGACCTCGAGTCCCGCGAGGTTCTGCTCAGCAAGCTGGCCGGTGCCATGAAGGGCAAGCAGTCCCAGGCTGCCTCCCTCTTCCAGGCGCTGCCGTCGAAGCTCGTCCGCACCGTGGACGCGCTGCGCGCCAAGCAGGCCGAGCAGGGCGGTGCCGAGTAACTCGGCTCGCTTTCTGATCCAGGCCGCATGAGGCGGCAGGGGTCACAGCGGGCCGACGTACGCCCGCCATTCATGTACATCCGGCACCAGCCGAATTAGTGGAAGGATCGCCCATCATGGCGAAGCTCAGCCAGGAAGACCTGCTCGCGCAGTTCGAGGAGATGACCCTCATCGAGCTCTCCGAGTTCGTGAAGGCCTTCGAGGAGAAGTTCGACGTCACCGCCGCTGCTGCCGCCCCGGTCGTGATGGCCGGCGGTGCCGCCGGTGGCGCTGCCGCCGAGGCCGTCGAGGAGAAGGACGAGTTCGACGTCATCCTCTCGGGTGCCGGCGACAAGAAGATCCAGGTCATCAAGGTCGTGCGCGAGCTGACCTCCCTGGGCCTGAAGGAGGCCAAGGACCTGGTCGACGGTGCGCCGAAGGCCGTCCTGGAGAAGGTCAACAAGGAGGCCGCGGACAAGGCCAAGGAGGCCCTCGAGGGCGCCGGCGCCTCCGTCGAGGTCAAGTAAGACCTTCCGGAGTCGTACCGACTCTCCGCGCGCTGACTGCGGCCCGGTAGGGCTGTAACGCGAACGCACCGAAGAGCGATCATCCAACCGGGTGGTCGCTCTTCGGCGTTCCCGGGGGGTGGCTGTGGCGGCCTTGCACGCACGACCGGGAGGGGTATGGTGATCTTCGTCGTGCCTCGAGAGGCCCCCGGAGGCAGGCTGCAAGTGACGATGGCAGCATCCGGTTGGGGCATGGGGGGCCTTGACGAACCGCACGCAGCGCGCAATTCTCAGGACGCGTCGTCACAAGGATCCGAATCCGAGGCATGGATCGACGGCGAAGAGGGCAGTATCAACGTGCGTTGAGGGCAGCAGGCCGCAGGCGGTGACGACAACGAGGGTCTCGAGAAACCCGCACTGGACATCAGTGGGCCAAGTGGCTACACTGACCCTTTGCGCTGCCTGTTAGCTGTCCCCTGCCCGTCACCAGGGGCATGCCCTCACCCGAGCATCGACGACCGGACCACGCCCGACCTGGCCTTTTGGCCACATAGGGCACCGTCTGTCCCGGCGCGTGGGAGAGGGGCCGGTACGCGCGTAGTGAGTCCGAGCCCTCGGAAGGACCCCCTCTTGGCCGCCTCGCGCAACGCCTCGACCGCGAATATGAACAACGGCGCCAGCACCGCCCCGCTGCGCATCTCCTTTGCAAAGATCAAGGAGCCCCTCGAGGTTCCGAACCTTCTCGCGCTGCAAACCGAGAGCTTCGACTGGCTGCTCGGCAACGACGCGTGGAAGGCTCGCGTCGAGGCGGCTCTGGAGTCCGGTCAGGACGTCCCCACCAAGTCCGGTCTGGAGGAGATCTTCGAGGAGATCTCCCCGATCGAGGACTTCTCCGGGTCGATGTCGCTGACGTTCCGCGACCACCGCTTCGAGCCCCCGAAGAACTCGATCGACGAGTGCAAGGAGCGCGACTTCACGTACGCCGCCCCGCTCTTCGTCACGGCCGAGTTCACCAACAACGAGACCGGCGAGATCAAGTCCCAGACCGTCTTCATGGGCGACTTCCCGCTCATGACGAACAAGGGCACCTTCGTCATCAACGGCACCGAGCGTGTCGTGGTGTCGCAGCTGGTCCGTTCCCCCGGTGTCTACTTCGACTCCTCCATCGACAAGACCTCCGACAAGGACATCTTCTCCGCCAAGATCATCCCGTCCCGGGGTGCCTGGCTGGAGATGGAGATCGACAAGCGCGACATGGTCGGTGTCCGCATCGACCGCAAGCGCAAGCAGTCGGTCACCGTCCTGCTCAAGGCGCTCGGCTGGACCAACGAGCAGATCCTCGAGGAGTTCGGCGAGTACGAGTCGATGCGCGCCACCCTGGAGAAGGACCACACCCAGGGCCAGGACGACGCGCTGCTCGACATCTACCGCAAGCTGCGCCCGGGCGAGCCCCCCACGCGTGAGGCCGCGCAGACGCTGCTGGAGAACCTCTACTTCAACCCCAAGCGCTACGACCTCGCCAAGGTCGGCCGCTACAAGGTCAACAAGAAGCTGGGTACGGACACCCCGCTGGACGCGGGCATCCTGACCGTCGAGGACATCATCTCGACGATCAAGTACCTGGTGAAGCTGCACGCCGGCGAGACCGAGACGGTCGGTGACAACGGCCAGCCGGTCGTCGTCGAGACCGACGACATCGACCACTTCGGCAACCGCCGCCTGCGCAGCGTCGGCGAGCTCATCCAGAACCAGGTCCGCACGGGTCTGGCCCGTATGGAGCGCGTCGTCCGCGAGCGGATGACCACGCAGGACGTCGAGGCGATCACGCCGCAGACCCTGATCAACATCCGGCCGGTCGTCGCCTCCATCAAGGAGTTCTTCGGCACCAGCCAGCTGTCCCAGTTCATGGACCAGAACAACCCGCTCTCCGGGCTGACGCACAAGCGGCGTCTGTCCGCGCTGGGCCCGGGTGGTCTCTCCCGTGAGCGGGCCGGCTTCGAGGTCCGTGACGTGCACCCCTCGCACTACGGCCGTATGTGCCCGATCGAGACGCCCGAAGGCCCGAACATCGGTCTGATCGGCTCGCTCGCCTCCTACGGCCGGGTCAACGCGTTCGGTTTCGTCGAGACCCCGTACCGCAAGGTCGACAACGGCCAGGTCACCGACGAGGTCGACTACCTGACCGCGGACGAGGAGGACCGCTTCGTCATCGCGCAGGCCAACGCCACGCTGAACGACGAACTCCGGTTCGCCGAGGCGCGTGTCCTGGTCCGCCGCCGTGGCGGTGAGGTCGACTACGTCAGCCCCGAGGACGTCGACTACATGGACGTCTCGCCGCGCCAGATGGTGTCGGTCGCGACCGCCATGATCCCCTTCCTCGAGCACGACGACGCCAACCGTGCCCTCATGGGCGCGAACATGATGCGTCAGGCCGTGCCGCTGATTAAGTCCGAGTCCCCGCTCGTCGGCACCGGCATGGAGTACCGCTCCGCCGTCGACGCCGGCGACGTGGTCAAGGCCGAGAAGGCGGGTGTGGTCCAGGAGGTCTCCGCGGACTACATCACCACGGCCAACGACGACGGCACGTACATCACGTACCGCCTGGCCAAGTTCGCCCGCTCCAACCAGGGCACCTCGGTCAACCAGAAGGTCATCGTCAACGAGGGCGACCACGTCGTCGTCGGTCAGGTCCTGGCCGACGGCCCGGCCACCCAGAACGGCGAGATGGCGCTGGGCAAGAACCTGCTCGTGGCGTTCATGCCGTGGGAGGGTCACAACTACGAGGACGCGATCATCCTGTCGCAGCGCCTCGTGCAGGACGACGTCCTCTCCTCGATCCACATCGAGGAGCACGAGGTCGACGCCCGTGACACCAAGCTCGGCCCCGAGGAGATCACCCGGGACATCCCGAACGTCTCCGAGGAGGTCCTCGCCGACCTCGACGAGCGCGGCATCATCCGCATCGGCGCCGAGGTCATCGCCGGCGACATCCTGGTCGGCAAGGTCACGCCGAAGGGTGAGACCGAGCTGACGCCGGAGGAGCGCCTGCTGCGCGCGATCTTCGGTGAGAAGGCCCGTGAGGTCCGTGACACCTCGCTGAAGGTGCCGCACGGCGAGACCGGCAAGGTCATCGGCGTGCGCGTCTTCGACCGCGAGGAGGGCGACGAGCTTCCCCCCGGTGTGAACCAGCTGGTGCGCGTGTACGTCGCGCAGAAGCGCAAGATCACCGACGGCGACAAGCTCGCCGGCCGCCACGGCAACAAGGGTGTCATCTCCAAGATCCTGCCGATCGAGGACATGCCGTTCCTGGAGGACGGCACCCCGGTCGACATCATCCTCAACCCGCTGGGTGTCCCGTCCCGAATGAACCCGGGACAGGTCCTGGAGATCCACCTCGGCTGGCTCGCCAGCCGCGGCTGGGACGTCTCCGGCCTCGCGGAGGAGTGGGCGCAGCGCCTCCAGGCGATCGGCGCCGACCAGGTCGACCCGGGCACGAACGTCGCGACCCCCGTCTTCGACGGTGCGCGCGAGGACGAGCTCGCGGGTCTGCTCCAGCACACCATCCCGAACCGGGACGGCGAGCGCATGGTGCTCCCGACCGGCAAGGCGCGGCTGTTCGACGGCCGTAGCGGTGAGCCGTTCCCGGACCCGATCTCGGTCGGCTACATGTACATCCTGAAGCTGCACCACCTGGTCGACGACAAGCTGCACGCCCGCTCGACCGGTCCGTACTCGATGATCACCCAGCAGCCGCTGGGTGGTAAGGCCCAGTTCGGTGGCCAGCGGTTCGGTGAGATGGAGGTGTGGGCACTCGAGGCATACGGTGCCGCCTACGCCCTCCAGGAGCTGCTGACCATCAAGTCCGACGACGTCACCGGCCGTGTGAAGGTCTACGAGGCGATCGTCAAGGGCGAGAACATCCCCGAGCCCGGCATCCCCGAGTCCTTCAAGGTCCTCATCAAGGAGATGCAGTCGCTCTGCCTGAACGTGGAGGTGCTGTCCAGCGACGGTATGTCCATCGAGATGCGTGACACCGACGAGGACGTCTTCCGCGCTGCGGAGGAGCTCGGCATCGACCTGTCCCGGCGCGAGCCGAGCAGCGTCGAAGAGGTCTGACGGGAGTCCGGCGGGGCCCTCACCCACAGGGCCCCGCCGACCCCCAGGCCCCCGTTTCAGACCAAAGACTTTCGACCCTGAGAGGGATTGACGCATAGTGCTCGACGTCAACTTCTTCGACGAGCTCCGGATCGGCCTGGCCACCGCTGACGACATCCGTCAGTGGAGCCACGGCGAGGTCAAGAAGCCCGAGACCATCAACTACCGCACCCTCAAGCCCGAGAAGGACGGCCTCTTCTGCGAGAAGATCTTCGGCCCCACCCGGGACTGGGAGTGCTACTGCGGCAAGTACAAGCGCGTCCGCTTCAAGGGCATCATCTGTGAGCGCTGCGGTGTCGAGGTCACCCGCGCCAAGGTGCGCCGTGAGCGGATGGGCCACATCGAGCTGGCCGCTCCCGTCACGCACATCTGGTACTTCAAGGGTGTCCCGTCGCGCCTGGGCTACCTGCTCGACCTGGCTCCGAAGGACCTGGAGAAGGTCATCTACTTCGCGGCGTACATGATCACGTACGTCGACGAGGAGCGCCGCACCCGCGACCTGCCCTCGCTGGAGGCCCACGTCTCCGTCGAGCGCCAGCAGATCGAGCAGCGCCGCGACGCCGACCTGGAGGCCCGCGCCAAGAAGCTCGAGTCCGACCTGGCCGAGCTGGAGGCCGAGGGCGCCAAGGCCGACGTGCGCCGCAAGGTGCGCGAGGGTGCCGAGCGCGAGATGAAGCAGCTGCGCGACCGTGCGCAGCGCGAGATCGACCGCCTCGACGAGGTGTGGACCCGGTTCAAGAACCTCAAGGTCCAGGACCTCGAGGGCGACGAGCTGCTCTACCGCGAGCTGCGTGACCGCTTCGGCACGTACTTCGACGGTTCGATGGGTGCCGCGGCGCTGCAGAAGCGCCTGGAGTCCTTCGACCTGGAGGAGGAGGCGGAGAAGCTCCGCGAGATCATCCGCACCGGCAAGGGCCAGAAGAAGACCCGTGCCCTGAAGCGGCTGAAGGTCGTCTCCGCGTTCCTGCAGACCTCCAACAGCCCCAAGGGCATGGTCCTGGACTGCGTCCCGGTCATCCCGCCGGACCTGCGTCCGATGGTGCAGCTGGACGGTGGCCGCTTCGCGACCTCCGACCTGAACGACCTGTACCGCCGTGTCATCAACCGCAACAACCGCCTGAAGCGGCTTCTCGACCTCGGCGCGCCCGAGATCATCGTGAACAACGAGAAGCGCATGCTCCAGGAGGCCGTCGACGCGCTCTTCGACAACGGCCGCCGCGGCCGCCCGGTCACGGGCCCCGGCAACCGTCCGCTGAAGTCGCTGTCCGACATGCTCAAGGGCAAGCAGGGCCGCTTCCGTCAGAACCTGCTCGGCAAGCGAGTCGACTACTCGGCCCGTTCCGTGATCGTCGTCGGCCCGCAGCTGAAGCTGCACCAGTGCGGTCTGCCGAAGGCGATGGCGCTGGAGCTGTTCAAGCCGTTCGTGATGAAGCGCCTGGTCGACCTGAACCACGCGCAGAACATCAAGAGCGCCAAGCGCATGGTCGAGCGCGGCCGCACGGTCGTGTACGACGTGCTGGAAGAGGTCATCGCGGAGCACCCGGTTCTGCTGAACCGTGCGCCCACGCTGCACCGCCTCGGCATCCAGGCCTTCGAGCCGCAGCTGGTCGAGGGCAAGGCCATCCAGATCCACCCGCTCGTCTGCACCGCGTTCAACGCGGACTTCGACGGTGACCAGATGGCCGTGCACCTGCCGCTGTCCGCGGAGGCGCAGGCCGAGGCCCGCATCCTGATGCTGTCCTCGAACAACATCCTCAAGCCCGCTGACGGCCGTCCCGTGACGATGCCGACCCAGGACATGGTCCTCGGTCTGTTCTTCCTCACCACCGACGGCGAGATGCGGGACGTCAAGGGCGAGGGCCGTTCGTTCGCGTCGGTCGCCGAGGCGATCATGGCGTTCGACGCCGGCGAGCTGTCCCTGCAGTCCAAGGTGGACATCCGCTTCCCGGTGGGCACCATCCCGCCGCGCGGCTGGACCCCGCCGGTGGCCGAGGAGGGCGAGCCGGAGTACCAGACCGGCGACAGCTTCCGTCTGAGGACCACGCTGGGCCGTGCGCTCTTCAACGAGCTGCTGCCCGAGGACTACCCGTTCGTCGACTACGAGGTCGGCAAGAAGCAGCTCTCCGAGATCGTCAACGACCTCGCCGAGCGCTACCCGAAGGTCATCGTGGCGGCGACGCTCGACAACCTGAAGGCGGCCGGCTTCTTCTGGGCGACCCGTTCCGGCGTCACCGTGGCCATCTCCGACGTCGTCGTTCCCGAGGCGAAGAAGGAGATCGTCCGCGGCTACGAGGCGCAGGACGAGAAGGTCCAGAAGCAGTACGAGCGCGGTCTGATCACCAAGGACGAGCGCACGCAGGAGCTCATCGCGATCTGGACCAAGGCGACCAACGAGGTCGCCGAGGCGATGAACGACAACTTCCCGAAGACCAACCCGATCTTCATGATGGTGAACTCGGGTGCACGAGGCAACATGATGCAGATGCGTCAGATTGCCGGTATGCGTGGTCTGGTGTCGAACGCGAAGAACGAGACCATCCCGCGTCCGATCAAGGCGTCCTTCCGCGAGGGTCTGTCCGTGCTGGAGTACTTCATCTCCACGCACGGTGCCCGTAAGGGTCTGGCGGACACCGCTCTGCGTACCGCCGACTCGGGTTACCTCACCCGTCGTCTGGTGGACGTCTCGCAGGACGTCATCATCCGCGAGGAGGACTGCGGCACCGACCGTGGCCTCAAGCTCCACATCGCGGAGCGCGGCGCGGACGGCGTGCTGCGCAAGGCGGAGAACGTCGAGACGTCCGTGTACGCGCGCTGCCTCGCCGAGGACATCGTCGTCGACGGCCAGGTGCTGGCCCCGGCCGGCACCGACCTGGGCGACGTGCTCATCGAGGAACTGGTCTCCCGCGGTGTCGAGGAGGTCAAGACCCGCTCGGTCCTGACCTGCGAGTCCGCGGTCGGTACCTGCGCGATGTGCTACGGCCGTTCGCTCGCCACCGGCAAGCTGGTCGACATCGGTGAGGCGGTCGGCATCATCGCCGCCCAGTCCATCGGTGAGCCCGGCACCCAGCTGACGATGCGTACCTTCCACACCGGTGGTGTGGCCGGTGACGACATCACCCAGGGTCTGCCGCGTGTCGTCGAGCTCTTCGAGGCCCGTACCCCGAAGGGTGTCGCCCCGATCTCCGAGGCGGCCGGTCGCGTCCGCATCGAGGAGACCGAGAAGACGAAGAAGATCGTCATCACGCCGGACGACGGCAGCGACGAGACGGCGTACCCGATCTCGAAGCGCGCCCGTCTGAAGGTCGAGGAGGGCGACCACGTCGAGGTGGGCCAGCAGCTCACCGTGGGTACCCAGAACCCGCACGACGTGCTGCGCATCCTGGGTCAGCGTGCCGTCCAGGTCCACCTGGTCGGCGAGGTCCAGAAGGTGTACAACTCGCAGGGCGTGTCGATCCACGACAAGCACATCGAGATCATCATCCGGCAGATGCTCCGCCGGGTGACGATCATCGAGTCCGGCGACGCCGAGCTGCTGCCCGGCGAGCTGGTCGAGCGCTCGAAGTTCGAGACCGAGAACCGTCGTGTGGTCCAGGAGGGCGGTCACCCGGCCTCCGGTCGTCCGCAGCTGATGGGTATCACCAAGGCCTCGCTGGCGACGGAGTCCTGGCTGTCGGCCGCCTCCTTCCAGGAGACGACCCGAGTCCTGACGGACGCGGCGATCAACGCCAAGTCCGACAGCCTCATCGGCCTCAAGGAGAACGTCATCATCGGTAAGCTCATCCCGGCCGGTACGGGCCTGTCCCGCTACCGCAACATCCGGGTCGAGCCGACCGAGGAGGCCAAGGCCGCGATGTACTCGGCCGTCGGCTACGACGACATCGACTACTCGCCGTTCGGCACCGGCTCCGGCCAGGCCGTTCCGCTGGAGGACTACGACTACGGTCCGTACAACCAGTAAGCGAGCAGCATGACCGAAGGGCGGTCACCCCGATGGGGTGGCCGCCCTTCGGCCTTTCGGCGTGCGGCGCGGCAGGCCGCAGGGAGCCGCCCGACGAGGGCCGGCCGGCCGACCCTGCCCCCGAAGCCGCGGACGGCCCAGGAGGCGGGCGTCGCCCCCTTGCCGTGGCCCGGCCCCTCGGCGCTCCCCGCAGACGCCCACAGCGCCCGGCAGGGGCGCGGCAGGGCCGCACGGGGCACACCCGGCGCGGCACGGCCCCGTACGACGCGAGAACCCGGCTTCTGGCCCTCGTACGGCCCATTCCTGGTTCGCATCGCGTCGTCACCTGTGATAGTGAGGTGAGGATGGGAGGAACCGCAGGCAGGGCGGCGAAGCCGACGCGCGGAGAGTCCCGGCGCGCCGGTGGAGCCGCCTGTGTTCGGGCCGGAGAGCGCTTCTGTTTTGACCGGAGTGAGTGTGCTGGGTACGCTCAGACCTTGTGCCTGGGGTGTGCCCTGGCTCCCGTGCGTGCCTTCAACCGCCAGGGGGCCGTCACCGGCCACCGCAATCTGCGCTTCTTTCTGCCTTGCGGCGGGAGTCCGCGGGATTCGACACACCCGACCGCGTGGGTCGGCGAAGTTCCAGGTTAGCTGTACCCATCGGCACACAGAAACCGGAGAAGTAGTGCCTACGATCCAGCAGCTGGTCCGCAAGGGCCGGCAGGACAAGGTCGAGAAGAACAAGACGCCCGCACTCGAGGGTTCGCCCCAGCGCCGTGGCGTCTGCACGCGTGTGTTCACGACCACCCCGAAGAAGCCGAACTCGGCCCTCCGCAAGGTCGCGCGTGTGCGTCTGACCAGCGGCATCGAGGTCACCGCTTACATTCCGGGTGAGGGACACAACCTGCAGGAGCACTCCATCGTGCTCGTGCGCGGCGGCCGTGTGAAGGACCTGCCGGGTGTTCGCTACAAGATCATCCGTGGCTCCCTCGACACCCAGGGTGTCAAGAACCGCAAGCAGGCCCGCAGCCGTTACGGCGCCAAGAAGGAGAAGTAAGAATGCCTCGTAAGGGCCCCGCCCCGAAGCGCCCGGTCATCATCGACCCGGTCTACGGTTCTCCTCTGGTCACGTCGCTCATCAACAAGGTGCTGCTGAACGGCAAGCGCTCCACCGCCGAGCGCATCGTCTACGGCGCCATGGAGGGCCTGCGTGAGAAGACGGGCAACGACCCGATCATCACGCTGAAGCGCGCGCTGGAGAACATCAAGCCGACCCTCGAGGTCAAGTCCCGCCGTGTCGGTGGTGCGACGTACCAGGTTCCGATCGAGGTCAAGCCCGGTCGCGCCAACACGCTCGCGCTGCGCTGGCTCGTCGGTTACTCCCGCGCCCGTCGCGAGAAGACCATGACCGAGCGTCTGCTCAACGAGCTTCTCGACGCCTCCAACGGCCTCGGTGCCGCTGTGAAGAAGCGCGAGGACACGCACAAGATGGCCGAGTCCAACAAGGCCTTCGCGCACTACCGCTGGTAGTCGCTACCCACATCGAGACCGAGAGAAGACTGAAGCCTTATGGCTACCACTTCACTTGACCTGGCCAAGGTCCGCAACATCGGGATCATGGCCCACATCGACGCGGGCAAGACGACCACCACCGAGCGGATCCTGTTCTACACCGGCGTTTCTTACAAGATCGGTGAGGTCCACGACGGCGCTGCCACCATGGACTGGATGGAGCAGGAGCAGGAGCGTGGCATCACGATCACCTCTGCTGCCACCACCTGCCACTGGCCGCTGGAAGACGTCGACCACACCATCAACATCATCGACACGCCGGGCCACGTCGACTTCACCGTCGAGGTGGAGCGCTCCCTGCGTGTGCTCGACGGTGCCGTGACGGTGTTCGACGGCGTCGCCGGCGTCGAGCCCCAGTCCGAGACGGTGTGGCGTCAGGCGGACCGCTACGGCGTTCCGCGCATCTGCTTCGTGAACAAGCTCGACCGCACCGGTGCCGAGTTCCACCGCTGTGTCGACATGATCTCCGACCGCCTGGGCGCGCAGCCGCTGGTCATGCAGCTGCCGATCGGTGCCGAGGCGGACTTCAAGGGTGTCGTCGACCTGGTGAAGATGAAGGCCCTGGTGTGGTCCGCCGAGGCCACCAAGGGCGAGATGTACGACATCGTCGACATCCCGGCCACGCACACCGAGGCCGCCGAGGAGTGGCGCGGCAAGCTGCTCGAGGCCGTCGCGGAGAACGACGAAGAGCTGATGGAGCTGTACCTGGAGGGCGAGGAGCCCACCGAGGAGCAGCTGTACGCGGCGATCCGCCGTATCACCATCGCCTCCGGCAAGGGCACCGGCACCACCGTGACCCCGGTGTTCTGCGGCACCGCGTTCAAGAACAAGGGCGTCCAGCCCCTGCTCGACGCGGTCGTGCGCTACCTGCCGTCCCCGGTCGACATCGAGGCCATCGAGGGCCACGACGTCAAGGACCCGGAGACGGTCGTCAAGCGCAAGCCGTCCGACGACGAGCCGCTGTCGGCGCTGGCGTTCAAGATCATGAGCGACCCGCACCTCGGCAAGCTCACCTTCGTCCGCGTGTACTCCGGCCGCCTGGAGTCCGGCAGCTCCGTGCTGAACTCGGTGAAGGGCAAGAAGGAGCGCATCGGCAAGATCTACCGCATGCACGCCAACAAGCGTGAGGAGATCGAGTCGGTGGGCGCCGGTGACATCGTCGCCGTCATGGGTCTGAAGCAGACCACGACCGGTGAGACGCTGTCCGACGACAAGCAGCCGGTGATCCTGGAGTCCATGGACTTCCCGGCGCCGGTCATCCAGGTCGCCATCGAGCCCAAGTCGAAGGGCGACCAGGAGAAGCTGGGCGTCGCGATCCAGCGCCTGGCCGAGGAGGACCCGTCCTTCCAGGTCCACTCGGACGAGGAGACCGGCCAGACCATCATCGGCGGCATGGGCGAGCTGCACCTCGAGGTGCTGGTCGACCGTATGCGCCGTGAGTTCAAGGTCGAGGCCAACGTCGGCAAGCCGCAGGTCGCCTACCGCGAGACGATCCGCAAGTCCGTCGAGAAGGTCGAGTACACCCACAAGAAGCAGACGGGTGGTACCGGCCAGTTCGCCCGCGTCATCATCGCGATCGAGCCGATCGAGGGCGGCGACGCCTCGTACGAGTTCATCAACAAGGTGACCGGTGGCCGCGTGCCGAAGGAGTACATCCCTTCGGTCGACGCCGGTGCGCAGGAGGCCATGCAGTTCGGCATCCTCGCCGGTTACGAGATGACCGGTGTCCGCGTGACGCTGCTCGACGGTGCCTACCACGAGGTCGACTCCTCCGAGCTCGCGTTCAAGATCGCCGGCTCGCAGGCCTTCAAGGAGGCCGCGCGCAAGGCCAGCCCCGTGCTGCTCGAGCCGATGATGGCCGTCGAGGTCACCACGCCCGAGGACTACATGGGTGAGGTCATCGGCGACATCAACTCCCGCCGTGGCCAGATCCAGGCCATGGAGGAGCGGGCGGGTGCCCGCGTCGTGAAGGGCCTCGTGCCCCTCTCGGAGATGTTCGGCTACGTCGGCGACCTGCGCAGCAAGACGTCCGGCCGGGCCAGCTACTCCATGCAGTTCGACTCCTACGCCGAGGTTCCGCGGAACGTCGCCGAGGAGATCATCGCGAAGGCCAAGGGCGAGTAACTCTCCCGAGTTCCAGCCTTTAGGCTTGACTCCGGAGCCTCGTGGGGCATTCCGCCCCTTCCGCAGTGAAGCGGGAGGAATGCCCCGGGGATCCGGGCCATCCAGCAAAGATCACCTGGCGCCGATGAAGTAAGGCGTACAGAACCACTCCACAGGAGGACCCCAGTGGCGAAGGCGAAGTTCGAGCGGACTAAGCCGCACGTCAACATCGGCACCATCGGTCACATCGACCACGGTAAGACGACCCTCACGGCCGCCATTACCAAGGTGCTGCACGACGCGTACCCGGAGCTGAACGAGGCCACCCCGTTCGACAACATCGACAAGGCTCCCGAGGAGCGCCAGCGCGGTATCACCATCTCCATCGCGCACGTCGAGTACCAGACCGAGGCGCGTCACTACGCCCACGTCGACTGCCCGGGTCACGCGGACTACATCAAGAACATGATCACCGGTGCCGCGCAGATGGACGGCGCGATCCTGGTGGTCGCCGCCACCGACGGCCCGATGCCGCAGACCAAGGAGCACGTGCTCCTGGCCCGCCAGGTCGGCGTTCCGTACATCGTGGTCGCCCTGAACAAGGCCGACATGGTGGACGACGAGGAGATCCTGGAGCTCGTCGAGCTCGAGGTCCGTGAGCTCCTCACCGAGTACGAGTTCCCGGGCGACGACGTCCCGGTCGTCAAGGTCTCGGCGCTGAAGGCGCTCGAGGGCGACGCCCAGTGGACCCAGTCCGTCCTGGACCTCATGAACGCCGTCGACACCGCGATCCCGGAGCCGGAGCGCGACGTCGACAAGCCGTTCCTGATGCCGATCGAGGACGTCTTCACCATCACCGGTCGCGGTACGGTCGTCACCGGCCGTATCGAGCGTGGTGTCCTCAAGGTCAACGAGACCGTCGACATCATCGGCATCAAGCCGGAGAAGACCTCCACCACGGTCACCGGCATCGAGATGTTCCGCAAGCTGCTCGACGAGGGCCAGGCCGGTGAGAACGTCGGTCTGCTGCTCCGCGGCATCAAGCGCGAGGACGTCGAGCGCGGCCAGGTCATCATCAAGCCGGGCTCGGTCACCCCGCACACCGAGTTCGAGGCGCAGGCCTACATCCTGTCCAAGGACGAGGGTGGCCGCCACACGCCGTTCTTCAACAACTACCGCCCGCAGTTCTACTTCCGTACGACGGACGTGACCGGCGTGGTGACCCTCCCCGAGGGCACCGAGATGGTCATGCCGGGTGACAACACCGAGATGTCGGTGCAGCTCATCCAGCCCATCGCCATGGAAGAGGGCCTGAAGTTCGCCATCCGTGAGGGTGGCCGGACCGTCGGCGCCGGCCAGGTCACCAAGATCGTCAAGTAACTCTGACGACCTGACCTGGTAGCTCCTGCGAGCACCCGAGAGGGCCCGTACGACTTCGGTCGTACGGGCCCTTTCGCATGCCTGCGCGACTTCCGGCCGGGCCGGGCGGGTCGCAGCGGGAACGGCAGCGGGCCCGGGTGCCGCCCACGGCGCACCCGGGCCCGCCCGCCCCCCTGGCGGTCAGTGACGCATGCCGCGGTTCACACCCGCTCCCACAGCGCCGGTACGTTCGGCGGCTCCCAGCCCGGCTGCGCCTGGTGGCCCTGGAGGCAGCGGTACGTGGCGCCGCCGTAGGTCACCGTGTCACCGGCCTGGTAGACGGTGCCGGCCGCCCAGGTGCCGCCCGGCTCACCGGGGTCGCCCGGGTCGCCGGGGCCACTGGTCGTCGTCTTCAGGGTGAGCCCGTAGGTGCTCAGGATCGGGTTGATGGGCTGGAAGTACGTCGTCCCGCCGCTGGAGCAGTTGCCCGAGCCGCCGGAGGTGACCCCCTGCGCCTGGCTGCCGGAGATGAAGGAGCCGCCCGAGTCACCGGGCTCCGCGCACACCGAGGTGCGGGTGACCCCGGAGACGGTGCCCTCCTGGTAGGTCACGCTGGTGTTCAGCTGCTGCACGGTGCCGCAGTGCCAGCCGGTCGTCGAACCGGAGCGGCACACCGACGAGCCGACCGGCGCCACCGTGGACCCGGTCACCTGGACGTTCTGCCCGTTCTGGTTGACGTAAGGGTGGCGGTCCAGCTGGAGTTGACGGCCACCCAGGCCATGTCGTTGCCGGGGAAGACGGACGCCTGGAAGGTGCCCTGCGAGACCTGGTTGGAGCCGGTGGTGGTGGAGCCGGGCCGGCCGCAGTGCCCGGCCGTGGCGAAGCCCTGCTGGGTGCCCCGGGTGATGGGGAAACCGATCGAGCAGCGGGTGTTTCCGTTGATGTAGTACGCCTCGCCGCCCCGCAGGTCGTACAGCGGACGGGGCCGCTCGGCGGTCTTCTTCACCCGCACGAGGCCGCGGTCCACCCCGGCGGCCTTCACCAGCGCCTGTGCCGCGGCCGGACGTACGGCCTCGATCACCACACGGTTGGTGAGCACGTCGACGTACCAGGCCGGGGCGTCGGCGGTCGGGGTGTGCCGGGCCGCCCGGTCCAGGCCGGCCTTGGCGGCGTCCAGCGCTGCCAGGGAGTGCCGTACGACCGTGGGCTCGGCGCCGCGCGCCCTGATGGCCGACGCGTCGGCGGCGTCGGTGGTCGCCACGGTCAGCGTGCCCGACTCGGCACCGCTGACCCAGGCGCCCGCGAAGTCGGCGCCCAGCGCGCCGCGCAGCCGGCCGGCCGTGGCGCCCGCCTCCGCCTCGTTGGCCAGCCGCTGTTCGGCCTGCCGCCGGTCGATGCCCAGGTCGCGCTGCATGGCGCGCAGCACGGCGGCCGGGGTGTCCGCGGTGTGCAGCGTCCGCGCGGCCGACTGCGCCGCCGGACCCGCCTGCGTGTCGGGAGCGCCCGTCCCGGCGTTCGCCGTGCCGCTCAGGCCGGTCAGGACCAGGGCGCCCGTGGCCACCACGGCGGCGCACGCGGCTCTGGTGTGTCGCTGGAGCATGGGGGATCTCCTCGGTCTCGGTGGGGAGGTGCCGAAACCGTAGGAAGGCGCAACTGCACGACGTAAGACACCGGTTGACCCCCTGGCCCGGTGTTATGGAAGCGCCTCGGCCGGGTTCTCACCGCGGGCGAGCCAGTCGGCGTAGCTGTCGCTGCGGGCCGCCGCGTCGGCGTGGGCGGTGCGGGCCTGGGCCAGGACGGTGGCCGCGGTGTCCGCGCGCTGGGTGGCCGGATGCCAGCCGAGCAGGTGCCGCCAGAGCAGCGGGGTGCCGGCCAGCGGCCTGGTGGTGATGCCGGGCGTGGCCGGGAAGGTGGCCCGGCACAGTCCCATCGCCCGGCCCACCTGGACCAGGTGCACACAGGAGGCGATGTCCGTCTCGTACATCCGCCGGGGAGCGAAACCGGCGCGGGCGCAGGCCGCGGTGAAGCAGTCGCCGAAACAGCCGTCGCCGGGTACGCAGGTCCACTCCTCGTCCGCGAGCTTGGCCAGTTCCACCTCGGGCGCGTGGGCCAGCGGGTGCGCGTCGGGGAGCATGACGAAGACCGGGTCGACGGCGAACTCCTGCCACACCAGGTGCTCGGTGTCCGGCGGCGCGGCGCTGCCGCAGGTGCCGGTGACGGCGAAGTCCAGGCGGCCCTCGGAGAGCAGGGCGGCCAGCTCCCGCTCGGACCAGGAGGCGTGGGTCGTCACCCGGGTGTCGGGTCCCGCCGCCGCCATCAGGTCCACCAGCGCGCCCAGCAGCGGCCCGTGCGTGCCGCCCAGCCGCAGCAGCCGCTCCGTCCCGCGGCCCGCCCGTGTCCGCGCGAACCGGACGGCCTCCTGCTGGAGTTCGGTCACCGCGGGCAGCACGATCCGGGTGCGCTCCAGCACCAGCTCGCCCAGCGCGGTGGGCCGTACGCCGTGCCGTCCGCGTTCGAACAGCTCACCCCCCAGCGCCCGTTCGATCCGTCTGAGCTGAGCGCTCAGCGCGGGCTGCGCGAGCCCCAAAGCCGTCGCCGCCCGGGTGAGGCTGCCCGCTTCGGCGATCGCCCGGAGGGTCCTGAGATGCCGCAACTCCAGCTCCATGGGGGGAGCTTGCTGCGCGGGCGGCGCACGGGCAAGGGGTTGGTCCGGACCATTGGAGGCACGGCGGGCGCGTCCACGCCACCGTTATTCGAAACTATTCGGCGCGCACGACCCCTGTTCCCCAGGAGTCACTCACCCCACTATTTGTCATGCCGCTAACCAAATTCGAGTGGGAGGGGTGTGGCAGCATGTCTGCGCACGTCAGCCGCAGAGCCGTACTCGGGGCCGGTCTGGCCGCGGTGCCGGTGGTGTCGTCACAGGGAGCCGCCTGGGCGGCGGGAGACGCGGGGAACAGCGACGCGGAGGCGGCCGGCGGCGCAAGCGGCGAGCTGCGGCGCACGGACCCGGGTGAGTACGTCTCCTTCTCGCCCACGCCCCCGGCGCCCGGAGCCTTCTCCCTGATCGGCGCCCCCGTCCTGGTCAGCGACGACGACCACCCGGGCGTCGTACGGGCCGCGGCGGACCTGCGCGGCGACATCGAGCGGGTCACGGGCGTACGCCCCGGCAGCACCGTCGCCCGCTACGCCGTGCTCGTCGGGACCATCGGCCGCAGCCCGCTGATCGACGGCCTGGTGAAGTCCGGCAAGCTGGACGTCACCGGCGTCCGGGACCGCTGGGAGACCTCCCTCCAGACCGTGGTGGACCATCCGATGCCGGGCGTGGAGCGCGCGTTCGTCATCGCGGGCAGCGACCCGCGCGGCACCATCTTCGGCGCCTACGACGTCTCGTACGGCATCGGGGTCTCCCCGTGGTACTGGTGGGACGACGTGCCGCCGGTGCGCAGGAACCGCGTGTGGATCCTGCCGGGCCGGTTCACTCAGGGCACGCCGACGGTGAAGTACCGGGGCGTGTTCATCAACGACGAGAACCCGGCGCTCGGCACCTGGGCCCCGGAGTACTTCGGACCGGGCAAGGCGGAGGGCTACCCCGGCGGTTTCAACGCCGACTTCTACGCGAAGGTCTTCGAGCTGTTGCTCCGCTTGAAGGGCAACTACCTCTGGCCCGCAGTGTGGGGCCGTGCCTTCGCCGAGGACGACCCGGACAACCACCGGCGGGCCGCCGAGTACGGCATCGTCATGGGCACCTCCCACGAGGCCCCCATGATGCGCGGCATCGAGGAGTGGAACCGCCACGCGACCGCCGCCGTGCGGGACTCCTCCGGCGCGATCGTCACCCCGGGCCACGACCCCTACGGCGGCACCGGCGAGTGGTCGTACGTACGCAACGCGGAAGCCCTCAAGAAGTACTGGCGGGCCGGCATCCAGCGCATGGTCGACCAGGGCTTCGAGGGCGTGGTCACCCTCGGGATGCGCGGCAACGGCGACACCAGCCTGCCCGACGGCGACGGCATCGAGCTGATGCGGGAGATCATCGCGGTGCAGCGCCAGATCCTCGAGGAGGTCACCGGCAGGCCGGCCACCGAGACCCCGCAGGTGTGGACGCTGTACAAGGAGGTGCAGCGCTACTGGGACCGCGGCCTGCGAGCACCCGACGACGTGACGGTGGTCCTCACGGACGACAACTGGGGCAACATCCGCAAGCACCCGGACCCGGCCGAGCCCGCGCGCGACGGCGGCTACGGCCTGTACTACCACTTCGACTACGTGGGCGCGGGCCGCAACTACAAGTGGGTCGACACCGCCAACATCCGCAACACCTGGGACCAGCTCCACCAGGCCCACACCTTCGGCAACCACGGCCTGTGGGTGGCGAACGTGGGCGACCTCAAGGGCAACGAACTGCCGACGGAGTTCTTCCTGAACTACGCCTGGAGCCCCGAGAACTGGCCGCAGGAACGCCTGCCGGAGTGGGAGCGGCGCTACGCCCGCCAGAACTTCGGCGAGGCGCACTCCGCGGCGATCGCGGACGTACTCGCGGCATACGGTCGGCTCCAGGCCCGCCGCAAGCCGGAACTGCTCAACCGCCGTATCACGGTGCAGGACGGCAAGCCGGTGAACGACGACCAGCAGAGCCCGTACTACTTCGCCCACCGCGAGCTGGAGCGGGTCACCGAGGAGTGGCAGACCCTGGCGAAGAAGGCCGACAGGATCGCCCGCGCGCTGCCCGCCGGCACCCGGGACGCGTGGTTCGAGCTGGTGGGCTACGAGGTGGAGGCCACGGCGAACCTGTACGAGCTGCGCCAGGCGGAGTTCACGAACCTCCTTTACGCGGGACAGGGCCGGGCCGCGACGAACGCCCGCGCGGCGCAGGCGGAGGCGGGCCTCGCCAAGGACCTGTCCCTGGCCGACCGCTTCAACGCGCAGGTGGCGAACGGAAAGTGGAAGGGCTTCCAGACCCAGCCCCACATCGACTACGGAGACGTCGACCGCTACGGCCCGAACGCCCCCTGGCAGCAGCCGGAGAAGGACAACGTGGCGCTGCCGGACGTGCTGTTCCCCGCGGTGAAGCGGATCGACCTGCCGGAGGCGGCCGAACTGGGCGTGTCGGTCGACGGCGCCGAGGACGCGGGCACATGGTGGCCGGGCGGTGCGGATGCCGAGGAGGCGAAGCTCCCCGAGTTCAGCCCGTACCAGACCCGCCCGCAGCAGTACGTGGAGATCTTCAACCGGGGCCGTACGTCCTTCGACTACCGCGTCGAGACCTCCGCCCCGTGGCTGAAGGTCGACCGCACGAAGGGCCGGGTGGACCAGCAGGTGCGCCTGGAGGTGCGGGCGGACTGGTCGAGGGTCCCGGCCGACGGGGCGACCGGCACACTGACGATCACGGGCGCGGGCAGCACGGTGACCGTCTCCTGCACGGCGAGCAAGCCGTCCACGCGGGTGGCGCGCGGCCTGCGCGGCTTCGTGGAGGCCGGCGGCTACGTCGCGATCGACGCCGAGCACTACGCCCGTGCGGTGGGCGAGTGGCGCCGCCTGGACGACATCGGCCGTACGACCTCGGGCATGACCCCGTGGCCGGTGACGGCCCCCCGCCACACCCCCGGCGGCTCGTCCGCCCGCCTGGAGTACGAGGTGACCCTGCTCACCCCGACCCCGGGCGAGGTGACGGTCTGGGCCGAACTCTCCCCGCGCAACCCCGCACTTGCGGGCGGTCAGGGCGGCCTGCGCTACGCCGTCTCCTTCGACGACCAGACCCCGCAGACGGTCGACATCATCGCGGCCACCGGCTCGGACGACGGCACGATGAACAACCAGTGGGCCAGGAACACCTCGGACAACATCAACCGCACGCCCACCAAGCACACCCTCACGAGCGCGGGCGTCCACCGCCTGAAGTTCTGGATGGTCGACCCGACGGTGGTGGTGCAGCGGCTGCTGATCGACGTGGGCGGGCTGCCGGAGACGTATCTGGGGCCGGTGGAGAGCAGGAGGGTGTGACGGAGGGGGAGTGACGCAGGGCGTGTGACCCCTTTTTCCGGAGCCTGTGCTGCTTGTGCGGCACAGGCTCCTTTCGCTTCGGGCGCACAGCCCGACGCGGGACTGTCACTGGATGTAGCTAGAGTTGTCCCGAGGCTTTCGCTTACGAACTCACGGGGGAGGACGTTGTGTTGCCGAGCGATGCCGGTTCGGGGGCGGGCGATGAGCCGTCGCCGTTGCTGTCGGGTATGGCGGGGATGTTCGCGGCGACCGGGGCCGCCGCCGTCGGGGCCGCGGCCGCGCTGGCGGCGGAGTACACCTCGTTCACGGAGTTCAAGAAGAGAGTGGACGCCCTGATCCACGATCTGAAGGGCTCCGAGGCCGGTCCGGGCAAGGTCGGCAAGGGCCGCCTCGCACGCCATGAGTTCGGCGGCGGAGGAGGGGAGTGGTCGGAGGCGGCCGGCCTCTACACGGCGTACGAGACGGTCGTCAGCGAACTCGAGACGCTGTCCAAGCTGCTGTCCGACTCCATGGAGGGCATGGGCATCGCGGTCGTGGCCTCGCACAAGGGCTACCAGAACATCGACATCGACGTCCGCAGGCGGATGGCGGCGATCAGCGCGGAGACGACCGAGCACTACGGCGGGACCTACGACCCGTCCCTGCGCAGGAAGACCCACGGTCAGGGCGACCCCGGGGCGAATCCGGCGCACCAGGACGGGCAGCCGCCGACGGGCGACTCGGGTGGCACGATCTGATGACGACGGTCGTCTTTCGGACTCTGACGGGGGAGGCCTGATGGCAGGGGCAGGGGCAGGGGCAGGAAAGGGAAACGGCGGCGGTACGTCCTTCGAGAGCATGAGCCACGAGCAGATGCTCGCGTGGCTGGACCAGGCGAACGCCGGCGAGGTGCAGGCAGCCGCCGACCGTCTGACCGCGGCCGCCAAGGAGATCCGCAAGATCGCGGACGAGTTGAAGGTCCGTCCGCAGTGGGTGGCGTGGAAGGGCGACGGCGCGGAGGCGTTCCGCACCTGGGCCGACGACCTGGCCAACTCGACCCATCGGCTGGGCGACTTCAGCGAGGGTGCCGGGAAGTGGCTGGGCCACGCCTCGAGCGCGATCGCCACCGTCCAGGCGTCGACGCCCCGCGACACCAAGAGCGCCCAGGCCAACCTCGACGCGGCGAACGCCGCCCACAACGACCCGGACGCCGCCGCCATCCGCACCAAGTCCGCCGGCGAACTCGCCGCGCTCAAGGCCGACCGCGAGAAGGTCCGCCTGGAGGCGGCAGCCCAGATGCGCAAGCTGGGGCAGTCGTACGAGCAGTCCGCGACGCAGATGAACACCTTGGAGCGACCGAAGTTTCCGCCGCCGCCCACGTCGATCACACCGGGCATCGGTCAGTCGTCCGAGGACATCGCTCGCCCCGGGAGTGGTACCGCGGGGAGGACAGACAGCGGAAGCGTCAGTTCGGGAACCGCTCGAAGTGCGGGGACCGCAAGGACCGAGCACCGGGTTGTGGACCCGGGGATCGGTGCGGATCTGCCCGCGAGTGCGGTGCCGTCCGGTCATGTGCATCCGTCGACGATTGCGCCTGCGGCGCATGTCGGCATCGACTCAGTGACTGTGCAGCCAGAAGTGCATCAGCGCTCCACGGGCCCCGTGGACGTACCTCCCACGACCGCCCGACCGGACACGCAAGCGCCGTTGCCGACGAATGGCCCGGTTGCACCGCTGCCTCGGGGTCCTGTGCGGCTGCCTTCGACGTCAGGCGGCACCGGAAGACCCGTCGGCGGGGGCCGCTTGCCCGCCCAGCCCGGGCAAGGACCCGTGGGGCGTGCTGCGAGCCGTGGCATCGCGGACGTCAGCCGTACCCCGGGCCGTAACCTGCCGAGTTCGACTGGACCGGTCGGCCGTGCCGTCTCAGGCCAGAACCCGAGTCGAGGTGGCACATCCGGCTCAGGAATCACCGGCGGGCGTCCGGGTGCGCCCTCCGGCACTGGCAAGTCGATGGGTCGGGCACTTGGGCCCTCGCTTGGTGGTGAGCCGGCAGCCGGTCGCGGTTCGAGCAGCCGTCTGCCGAACGCAGGAGCGACAGGGCAGCCGGCCACGCGGACCTCGGGGCCCACTGCCGGGCGTTCTGGTGCGACGCCGCGCGACGGAATCGTCGGCGGTACACCGCAGAGAGCCGGGGGTGCCCCGGCGCGACCCGGCGCACAGGTACCCTCCGCACCGACGCGGGGAGGCATCGCAGGCGGTGTGCCCAGTGAGCCTTCTACGCGGCGTGGCGTTCGCGGTGCTCCGAGTGGAGCAACCCGTCGCGCGCAGCAGCGGAACGACAAGCAGCGCAACGACCGCCGAAACGAACCGCCGACCACCGACTGACGGTCAAGGGATACCAACACCATGCGCATGCCCGGGGCCAACACGCGGCAGAGAGGGATCCGTGCAGTGGCCTCAACGGCCCTTGGCCTGCTGATGGTGGGAGGCGCAGCAACGCAGGCGCAGGCCGACTCCACGCGTTCCCTGCAGTGGCACCTGGACGCCATGCATGCGGAGGAGATGTGGCGGACGAGTACAGGTAAGGGCATCACGGTCGCGGTGATCGACAGCGGAGTCGACCCGACCAATCCAGACCTGAAGGGGCAGGTACTCGACGGGAAAGATCTGGCCCCGCCGAAGAGTGCCGGCGACGAACACACGGACTATGACGGCCACGGCACGGGGATGGCCGGGCTCATCGCCGGCACCGGAGCCTACGGGGGCGGGAAGGGAGCGTTCGGCCTCGCCCCTGGTGCCAAGGTCCTTCCCGTTCGCGTACCTTCCGAGAACGAGGATGCGTTGGGCTTCGGAAGGCCCGCGTACTTCAGCAAGGCCATCCGCTATGCAGCAGATCAGCATGCTCAGGTCATCAACATATCCATGGTGTCGTCGATCGGCACGCCCGAGCTCACCGCTGCGGTCAAATATGCCCTGGATCGCGGCTCACTGATTTTCGCAGGCGTGGGCAACAACGCTGAAAAAGGCAACCCGGTCCTGTATCCGGCCGGTACCCCTGGTGTCGTTGGTGTCGCAGCGGTCGGCAAGAACCTCCGGCGTTCCTCCTTCTCCGAGTACGGATCCCAGGTGGACGTGGCTGCGCCGGGCGAAGACATGGTCCATGCGTGCGGCGGCAAGACGGGCCTTTGCAGGACGGACGGCACCAGCGACGCCACCGCCCTCGCCTCCGCCAGTGCCGCCCTGATCTGGTCCGAGCACCCGACCTGGACCAACAACCAGGTCCTCCGCGTCATGCTCAACACCATCGGCGCGCCCACCAACGGCGCCAAGCGCAACGACTCCATCGGGTACGGGATCGTGCGGCCGCGCATCGCGCTGCAGAACCCGGGAGATCCGGGGCCGGCGGACGTCTATCCGCTGCCGGACCTCGCAGCGGCGGAGTCGACGGCGCCGGCCGAGCCCTCGTCCTCACCGTCGGGCAAGGACTCCGGCGCCGCACAGGACCAAGGTGTCGCCGCAGGCGTTTCCTCCGAGGACAGCGGCGGCGACGGCATGCTGTGGATCGGGCTGGGTGCCGGCGCGGTCGTGGTCGTCGGGGGAGCCGTGGCGGCCGCCGTTGTCGCCAGGCGCCGGCGTTCCGGCGGGAAGAAGAGGAGCAGGGAGGATGCGGTTGCCGCGGCCTCCCACTATCTGAACACCACCGCGTACCCGGAGAAGGCCGGCTCCGTGATCGTCTTCCCGGACTCGGGAATCGACTTCGCCTACGGCTGGACGTTCCGCTTCGACTTCAGGGAACACATGGAGACGGGCGACCCGACGAAGGCTCCGTTCAGCGCCGCCATCGTCGTCCCGCACTCCGGAGCGAGCCCCCACACCCCACCGACCCACCTTCCCGTGGCCCAGTACATGGAGATGTGTGCCTCGGGTACCTGGCCTCCGGTCCAGACCCGCTGACGGTCGGAGCGGTTCGCATCGCCCAGCGGCGACAGCCGTCCTGGCTCACGGCTTCCTCCGCTGCGAAGGCATACTCCCAGGTCCAGCTCAATCGCGTACTGCCTTCATCGCCTCGTCCAGGGACCGCCCGCGGAACCGGAGCCCGTGGTTGCGGGTTCCGGTTCGGCAGGTTGTGATCGGGTCGCGTGGGACGGGAGGCAGGGGCGCGGCTCGGGTCAGAAGGTCTCGTCGTTCTCGTCGTCGTAGTCCTCGGGGGCGGTTTCGTGCCGAATGCACCCGCCGTCAGCCTGGATCGTCGGCCTGCCCGTGAAGTAGTCGGGAGCGAGGGACAGTTGGATGTCTTGCTCGTCGGTCGTCCTGATGCCGTGCAGGCCGGCGCCGGGTTCGCCCCGGGGCTGTGCCGGGAGGTCGATCACTTTCAGGCCGCGGGCGGTCCAGGTTCTGCGCAGGTCGTCGACCGCCGAGTTGTATGCCGCCCGGCTCGGGAACTCCAACTCCCATTTGTAGGTGGGTTCGTCGCGGGTGACGCCGGCGTCGTCGAAGCCGAAGTCGTCCACGCAGGAGGTGCTGCCCACTTCGTCCGCCGTTCCAGCCTGGGTGGGGATCGGGTTCAGATCGCCCAGTGCGCGCTCACCCGCTCGCCGCGTCTCCGCCCCCCGCTCCCTGTAAGCGGCGGCCGATCTGACGGGTCCGCCCTCCAATGACTGGCAGGCCACGGCTCCGAAGGCCAGGAGGACGACGATGGCCATGCCGATCAGCGTCACGGTGCGGTAGCCGTACAGGAAGGGACGGCGGGGCGCCGGGGCGGCGGTCGTTGCCGCGGGAGTCGTCGTGTGCATGAGCCGATCGAAGCCGTCGGCCCGTGGGCTCCGGCAGCGGCGAACTACTCATCATGCCCCGGGTGCAACTGCTCAGGACGGCCACCCGAATGCTCACCAACGGCGTCCTTGCGTTCCACCTCGGCGCGGAAGTCGCGTCGAATATCCAGGACTCGGCAAGGCTGCGAACGCGGGAGGGATTGCGGTCGGTGCGCCGGAATCGGCGCGGGAACGCCCCCGTACGGCGTGGTCGCCGCCGGGTGGCGGAGCCGGCGCGCTTCATGGGGGAGGTGCACGGCATCTGCCATGAGACCGCCGAGCGCTACGGCGCCCCTGCCGACCACCTGACCGGTGCGGACATCGCCGGTTTCGAGCGGGCCGCCGACGCCATGCCGGCCGGCCCAGGGCGTCATCTGAACAAGATGCGGGGATCCGTCGATCCGCGCTACTGCATTCGTGGTGTGCAGCCGTTCATCGCGTCGGAGGAAATGGCAGGATTCATGTCCGGGCGACAGGCGCAGAAAAAGGAATCCGCCTTGGATGAGCGTCGCGTCATAGGTGAGCCGTTACCGCCCCGAAGTGTCAGTCCGTCCCGACCGCAGGAAATGAGGCGCCACATCGATGCAGGGGCATATGAAGGTCGATGCCGAGATGGAACGCGCGGTAGCTCAAGTCATCGACGCATTTCCGTTCCGCGGCTATTTCGATCCGGAGCTGTCCGGACACGTCACGCTCGCCCAGACCGTCCAGCGGTTCCTCGAGCCGGGGTGGCGCATCCTGGACTTCGGGGCCGCCCCGGCGGACAAGACCGCTGTGCTGGCCGCACTCGGCTACCGGTGCACGGCCGTCGACGACCTCCAGGACGAATGGCACAAGCGCGGCCGGGCCCGCGAGCTCATCCTCGACTTCGCCGAGAAGATGGGCATCGAGTACATCCAGCTCGGCGGTGGCGCTCTGCCCAGCGCCGGAGCCCCGCGACGTGCTGGAACAGCTCCACAACTCGCCGCGCGACCTGCTGAACGGCCTGCTCGAGCGGGTCCGCGACGGCGGCTACCTGTTCGTCACCGTCCCCAACCACGTCAATCTGCGCAAACGCTTCGACGTGCTGCGCGGCAGGACCAGCCACCCGCAGTACGAGCTCTACTACTGGTACCCCGGCAACTGGCGCGGCCACGTGCGCGAGTACACCGAGGGCGACTGCCTGGCGCTGGCCAAGGCGCTGGGGCTTCAGGCGCGCGAGGTGCGCGGCACCCACCACATGCTCTGCAAGGTGCCGCGGCGCTTCCTGCGTGCCTACCTGGCCGCCAGTCGGCTCGCTCCGTCGACCAGGGACACGTGGTCGCTGGTCGCGCAGAAGCCGCCGGGCTGGGTGGCCAAGCCGGAGCTCGACGACTCCGAGTTCCGCCGGCTCACCGGCCTGAAGTCATGGAGTGAGCTGGCCCACTGACACGCGGATCACATGCGACACGTGTGGGGCCCGGGAATTCCCGGGCCCCCACTCCTTCATTGTGACGGCGGGTGCGTGAACCTATTCACGCCTCACCGCCGGACGGGCCGTTCCGCACAGCCGGCCCGAGCCCCATCAGGTGTACTTGGTCTTGACCGAGCAGAAGACGATGTGGCTGATGCCGTAGAACTTGTCGTTCTGGGGGTTGACCGACGTGTGGAGCGTCGTGTCGGCCGCGATGCTGCCGCTGCCGAGGCTCCTGTAGTCGTAGACGTTCGCCCTCGGGCCGCCCTTGACGATGACAGCGGCGGCGGCGAAGGTGCTGCCCGTGCTGTAGGAGAAGTCGACCAGCTGCCCGTCAGGCGTCACCGGGTCGATGTTGTTGGGGTAGATGTTGAAGTCGATGGTGCTGCCATCCGGCAGCGGGAGCTGGCCGGATCCCGAGGGGTTTTCGCCCGTGGTGTTCTGCACTGCGCTGCCGAGGCCAATGTCCTGGCAGAACGGGTTGGTCTGGAGATCGGTCTCCGTCGGGGCCACTGCGGCATCGTACTGAGGGCCGGGCGCCGCCAGCGCGGGGCTGGCGGTGAGGCCGACTGCCACTGCGGCCGTCAGGCCCGCGCCGACAAGCCGTGTGGCCCACTTCGCCTTGGGCGACTGGGTCTTCGCTCGGGTAGCTACTCGCATTACGAGCAGTCCTCCTTGTTTCTGGGGGTACCAGACCTCGGGTACCGGATCACGCCCTCGCGGCCGCTCGCGCCTTTTCCTTCGGGCATTCGAGTTGGGAACATCCCTGCGCCGCTGGACGTCACGACATTTACATGACTGGCCCGCAATCGCGTTTTACGACTCCTTTTCCTACGCCGTTCGGATTGCAAATGCGGCCGGAAAGGTGAAGAGGACCGTTCCGGCCTCCCGTGAAGGCGGCTGTTTCCGTGCTGGTGGACGGGTAATAGTCGCTCGAGGCAGCTAGTTGGAGGCGCCGTCGCCGCGCCCGCGCCACCTCCGGACGACCCCTCCTTCATCCCGTCCGACGCCGCTCGCGCCCACCCCGTCACTCCTTCGCCGGTCGCAGCGCAGGCGTTGCATGGCGGCAAATCCGGAATATAGGACATAGCCGTGTAATGGTTGATATCACCATCGCATGAGGTGCGTGCCCCGGCTTCCGTCTGCTGCCGTTGCGGCCGCGCCCTGCGCTTCGTACGGGGTCTCAGGGGAGAACCATGCGGCAGTCCACCAGTGCGGCGTCATGGCAGAGGCCATATTCCACGGCGTATCGACCGCCCTCGCGCACGGGCCCGAGGTTCGGGTGGTACGCGGCGGTCGCGTTCTGTGCGGATGCCGCCGCAGTGGCGCTGCCGACGTCGGCGACGCTCTCGGCGATCGGGGAACCACACCCGCTGCGGCAGGCGATGGTGATCAGTGTGGTCTGGCTGCTCGTGGGCCTCGCCGACAGGCGGTACGCGCAGTCGGCATGGGACGAAGGCGCACCGGTCGGACCGATCGTGCGGGACTGGTTGCTGCTGCTCGGCTCGCTGGCCGTGCTGCGTACCGTCTCCGGCCTCGAGGGTGCGCCCGGCGTACCGCTCGCCGCGCTGGGCCCGTCGCTCGTGGCCACTCTGGTTTGCCGCAAGGCGGTGCACCGCAGTGTGCTGGCCGCGCGTCGCGACGCGTGGGCGCTGCGGCGCGTCTTCGTCATCGGTGAGGCAGGGGCGGTGGACGCGGTGGTCGGACAGCTCGCCGAGCGGACCGATCACGGCTATGTGGCGGTCGGAGCCTGTGTCGTGGGCGAGGGAGAGGTGCTCTCCGGCGTACGGGTCTGTGGCAGGCTCCGGGTGCAGGAGCCGGCCGACTTCGAGGAGGACGCCTCGTCCGTACGGGAGGCGGCCGAGGCGCTCGGTGCCGACCTGGTCTTCGTGGCCCCCGGCCGGCACATGTCCGGGGGCCGGCTTCGGCGGCTGTCCTGGGCCCTGCACGACGAGGGCCGCCCGTTGATGGTCCTGCCGGGCATCATCGAGGTGGCCCGGCGCAGGATCCGGCTCACTTCGGCGGCCGGGCTCACCCTGCTGCACATCTCACCGCCTACCCGGCACGGCCTGCCGACGCTTCTCAAGGACGCCACGGACCGGCTGGGCGCGTTTCTGCTCCTGGTCGTGCTGGCTCCGCTGTTCGCGCTTCTGGCGCTCGCCGTGCGCCTGGGCTCGCCGGGACCGGTCATCTACCGCCAGACGCGTGTCGGGCGGTACAACACGCATTTCCCCCTGTGGAAGTTCAGGACCATGGTGGTCGACGCGGACCGTATGAAGGGCGACTTGGCGGCGGCGAACGAGAACGACGGCCACATGTTCAAGCTCCGCCGGGACCCACGAGTCACGCCGGTCGGCCGGTTCCTCCGCCGCTACTCGCTGGACGAGCTGCCCCAGCTGGTCAATGTCCTGCTCGGTCACATGTCGCTGGTGGGCCCCCGCCCGCCGCTTCCCGAGGAAGTCGCCCGCTACGACCAGGTGGAGATGCGCCGGCTGAGCGTCAAACCAGGCCTCACAGGGCTCTGGCAGGTGAGCGGACGGTCGGACCTGACCTGGCCCGAGACCGTCTCGCTCGACCTGAGGTACGTCGACAACTGGTCCTGGTCATGGGACATGGCGGTCATGGCCCGCACCGTCCGCGCCGTGCTGGACGGGCGCGGCGCCTACTGACGCCCGTACGCCGACGACCGGACATACCCGCCCGCCAGGAACTCGCAGCGGGATCACACGCTCGACCTCAGGAGAACCATCGCGATGGACCGTCACCTACGGGGTTTCACCGGAGCAGGTTACGACAAGGGGCGCCCCCTGCTCGTTCAGGCCGCCTGGTTCGCCGTCCTCAATCTCGTCTTCGTCAAATGGTGGTTCCCGACCCGCTGGCGCCCCGCCGTGCTGCGGGCCTTCGGGGCCCGCATCGGGCGACGCGTACTGATCCGCCAGCGGGTGCGGGTGCACTGGCCGTGGCGGCTGGACATCGGCGACGACGTATGGATCGGCGAGGGCGCCTGGCTGCTGAACCTGGAGCAGATCACGATCGGCAGCAATGTGTGCGTCTCCCAGGACGCCCTGTTGTGCACGGGAAGTCATCAACGGCACAGTTCGACCTTCGAGTTCGACAACGGCCCCATCCGCCTGGAACCGGGATCCTGGGTCGCGGCGCGGGCCGTTGTTCTGCGTGGAGTCACGGTGGGCCGCAGTGGGGTGGTCGGCGCCTCGGCGGTGGCCCACCACGACGTGGGTCCCGGCGCCGTCGTCACGACGGGGGCCCCGGCATGAGACTCGTCCATGTGGTGACGCTCGTCAGCGACGACGGCGCCTACGGCGGTCCCACGAGCGTGGCCACCGGGCAGCTCGAGGAGTGCGCCGCGCGTGGCCACGAGGCCACGCTCGTGTCCCTGTGGCAGGGCAGGTCGCCCGCACCGGCCCGCATCGGCGCCGTGGCGCTGCGGACGCGCCCCGCCCGCTCCCTGCTTCCAGGGCGCTTCACCGGAATCATGCACCCGCTGCTCGTCAGGGATCTGTGGCGCTCCATGGGCCAGGCCGATGTGGTGCACATCCATGCGGGGCGCGACCTCGTCTCCCTGGCCGCGCTCGCCGTCGCCGCCCTGCGGCGCAAGAGGTTCCTGGCGCAGACGCACGGCATGGTGGAGCCCCGTCGCGCTGCCCTCGTGCGACTCTTCGACCGCGTCTACGTGCCGCTTCTGCGCCGGGCGCGCGGCTGCCTGGTTCTCACCGAGCGGGAGCGGCTCGCCCTGGCCCAGGTCATCGGCCCCGGCGGCCCGTCGCTGCTGACCCTGCCCAACGGTGTACGGCCGGACAGGGACGGTGCCGAGGGACACTGGCACCGCGACCGGGAGGTGCTGTTCCTGGCCCGACTCCACCCGCGCAAGCGCCCCGAGTCGTTCGTGGAGATGGCCGCGCTGGTCCACCGGAGAGTGCTCGACGCGCGGTTCACCCTCTACGGGGCGGACGAGGGGTCGCTGCCCGCAGTGCGCCGGCTCATCGCCTCCCACGGGCTCACGGACATCGTCTCCTACGGCGGGGCGCTGGACCATGCCGAGGCCGTACGGGCCTACGCGAAGGCGGCCGTCTATGTGCTGCCGAGCGTCGACGAGCCGTTCGGGATGACCGTGATCGAAGCCATGTCCGCCGGCACTCCGGTGGTGTGCACCGACGGCTGCGCCATCGCCGACGACCTGGCCCGCCGGGGCGCGGCGGTGGTCACCGACGGCAGTCCGAGCGAGCTGGCCGACGCGGTGTGCGGGCTGCTGGCGGACGACGAGCGGCGCCACGCCCTGGTGAGTGCGGGGCGTCGCGCCGTCGAGGAGACCTTTTCCATCCACGCCGTCACGGACCGGCTGGAGGAGATCTACCGGCGTCTGTGTCATATCGGCTGTACGGAGTAACTCTGCCGAGCGGCCTGTTGCCGAATCATTCTTTTCAGAAAAAGCCTTGTACGGTTTTCACGCATCGTTGTCCGCCCGCCGAAGGTGGCCCGCACGACGGAGATGAGTTCCAGGAATGAACCAGCAGTTGTGTGGCGGCGCGGGGAGCTCGGCGCCTGCCGCGGATGTGGTCATCATCGGCGGTTGCGGGCGCGTTGGCCTCCCGTTGGGGATCGCCCTCGCCGCGCGTGGAATGCTGTCGGTCACGCTCTACGACATCGACACCGCGGCCGTCGACACGGTCAACCGGGGAGAGCTTCCGTTCCAGGAGGCAGGGGCCGCCGAACCGCTGCGCCGGAGCGTGTCCGACGGTCTGCTGCGCGCCACGACCGACGGTGCGAGCGTCGCCACCACGGAGAACCTGATCGTGGTGGTGGGCACGCCGGTGGACGAGCATCTCAACCCGGATCTCGGAGCGGTCCCCCGGGCGCTGGAGCGCTGCGCGGAGCATCTGAGGGACGGACAGCTGGTCATGCTCCGAAGCACGGTGCACCCCGGAGTCACCGCGCTGACCGAGCGGCTGCTGGAGCGGCTCGGCAAGACGGTGGACGTGGCCTTCTGCCCGGAGCGCATCGCCGAGGGCGCGGCCATGACCGAACTGTTCGAGCTGCCGCAGCTGGTGGCGGCCCGGTCACAGCAGGCGGGGGACCGGGCCGAGAAGTTCTTCCGCACCCTCACCGACAAGATCGTCCGCACCGAGCCGGAGGAGGCGGAGCTCGCCAAGCTCTTCGCCAACACCTGGCGCTACGTCAAGTTCGCGACGGTCAACCAGTTCTGGATGATGGCGAACGACTTCGGGCTCGACTTCGAGCGCATCCGCCAGGCGATCACCTACGAGTATCCGCGTGCCGCCGACATGCCGGGAGCGGGATTCGCGGCCGGCCCCTGCCTGCTCAAGGACACCTTGCAGCTGGCCGCGTTCACCGGCAACAACTTCGTGCTGGGGCACGCGGCGATGCTCATCAACGAGGGACTGCCGCTCTACCTCGTGTCCCGGCTGGAGCGCAGGTTCCCGCTGGCGGACACGCGAGTGGGCGTGCTCGGCATGGGATTCAAGGCGGGCAGTGACGATGTGCGCGAAAGCCTGTCGTTCAAGTTGCGCAGAATTCTGACGGCCAAGGCGAGGGAAACACTGTGCACCGACCCGTACATCAGCGATCCGCGTTTCCTTGAATTGGGCGATGTCATGCGTCGGGCCGATCTGCTGGTCGTCGCCACGCCGCACCCGGAATACCGGGATCTGGTCACGGATAAACCGGTCGTGGACCTCTGGGGAATCACCGGCAGAGGCGTCCGGGTCTGATCGGCAGCAGGACAAGGCTTGTGCCATCCGGCCCGAGGAACCGGGCACGCAACCCGCACCAGAAAGGTCTCCTGTGAAGGTTCTCGTCACCGGCGCGTCCGGTCTGATCGGCAGTTACCTCGTCAGGGAGCTGCTTCACCAGGGGCACACCGTGGTGGGTCTGGACAACTTCTCCAAGTACGGCGAGGGCCGCCGCAGCACGGTGGACGATCCGAGCTACCGACTGGTCGAGGGAGACGCCCGCGACACGGACCTGCTGGCGGACCTGCTCGCCGACTGCGACCACTTCGTCGCCGGGGCCGCCATGATCGGCGGAATCTCTTATTTCCACACCTACGCCTACGACCTCCTGGCCACCAACGAACGGATCACCGCCGCCGCGTGCGATGCGGCGATCCGCGTCCACGGCGACGGACCGCTGCAGAAGGTGACGTACCTGAGCTCCTCGATGGTGTACGAGAACACCGGCTTCTGGCCGTCCCGCGAGGGCGACGAGCGTCGTATCCCCGCACCCTCGTCCTCCTACGGCTTCCAGAAGCTGGCGGTGGAGTACTTCGCCAGGGCGGCCCACGACCAGTACGGCCTTCCCTTCACCATCGTGCGGCCCTTCAACTGCGTGGACGTGGGGGAGGAACGGACCGTCGGGCAGAGCGAGGAGCGTTCGGGCGACCTCAAGATCAGCATGTCGCACGTCGTTCCGGACCTGGTGCAGAAGGTGCTGAAGGGCCAGGACCCGCTGCACATCCTCGGCAGCGGCGCCCAGGTGCGGCACTTCACCTACGGCGGGGACCTGGCGCGCGGCATCTGCGCCGCGATCTTCCATCCCGGCGCATTCAACGAGGACTTCAACCTGGCGAGCCCGGAGTCGACCAGCGTCCTGGAGCTCGCGGAGCGGATCTGGCACAAGATCAAGGGGCCCGACGAACCGTTCCGTTACGCGACCGACCGCCCCTTCGAGCACGATGTGCAGCGCCGGACGCCCGACGTCTCCAAGGCCAGGGACGTGCTCGGCTTCACCGCGACGACCACTCTGGACGAGATCCTCGACAAGGTCATTCCCTGGGTGCGCCAGGCGATCGACGACGGCCGCCTCTGATCAGAGGTGATCATTCCACTTGATCACGCCAGGAGGTGCGGCGAGTGAACTTCTCCAGCGCGCTGCGGCAGCTTTCGCAGGTGCAGAAACCGGCCCGCGGAGCTCCCTTCTACGCCCGGTTCGTCAACCGGCCGGTCGGCCGGGTGCTGGCGGCCACGGCGCATCGCATGGGTCTTTCCCCCAACCACGTGACCGCGGTCAGCGCGCTGGCCACCTTCGCGGCCATTGCCGCGATCCTCGCGTGCCCCCCTTCCTACGCGCTCGGACGATGGGTCACCCTGGCTCTGCTTCTCGGCTTCGCGCTCGACTCCGCGGACGGCCAGCTCGCCCGGCTGACCCGGTCGGCCAGCCCTTCCGGGGAGTGGATGGACCATGTCGTGGACTGCGCGAAGCTCCTCGGTATCCATGCGGCGGTCCTGATCTCCTTCTACCGATTCTTCGAACTGCCGCGTACCGTCATGCTGCTCGCCCCGGTCGGCTTCCAGTTCGCCGCCGTCCTGCTGTTTTTCGGGGGGACCCTGACGGACCAGCTCAAGAGGCGGGGGTCCGAGGTGTCCGCCGGCCTCCGGCCCCGGTCCTCTGCCGTTCGGGTGATGGCACTGCTGCCCGTGGACTACGGACTGCTGTGCCTGACCTTCCTTTTCCTGGGGAACCAGAAGATCTTCTGCGGGCTGTACGTCACCCTGCTCGCGGCCCATGTGCTGCTGGTGCCGGCGTTCCTCGCCAAGTGGTTCCGGGAACTGTACCGACGGCCCGCCGAGGAGTCGGCGGGCCGCCTGTGAGGACTGTCGTCACCGGGCCAGGGCCTCGGACAGCATCGCGGTGATCCGGCCGAGTCCGGCCTCCGGGCTCAGCCGTTGCCGGACATAGGCGGGGCCGCGTGCGCCCAGCGCGGCCGAGCCGCCGGGGTCGCGCATCAGTCCCGCGACCGTGCCGTGCAGCGCCTCCGGATCCTCGGCCGGGACGACGACTCCGGCAGCGGAGCGGCGCACCTCCTGGGCGGTGCCGCCGTCGGCGGCCACCGAGGCCACAACCGGTCGCCCGCTGGCGAAGTAGGACGTCAGCTTGGACGGCAGACTCATGTCGAGCACGGACGCGCGTTGGGTGACCGCGAGGACGTCCGCCGCGGCCAGAACGTCGGGGAAGTCCGCGTCGGGCACGGGCGGGAGGAACGTGAGGTTCGGCAGGCCGGCCGCGAGGTGCTCCAGGTGCGCCCGGCGACTGCCGTCGCCCATGAGGACGATCCGCAGGCGCGGGGTGTCGCGGGCCGCGATCCGGGCCATCTCGACCAGCACCTCGAGGCCCTGTTTGAGCCCCATGTTGCCCGCGTGCAGCAGGACGAACTCCTCGTCGCTCCAGTCGAGCCGCGCCCGTACCGCCCGGCGGTCACCGGTCGGGGACGGCACATGGGCCCAGTTGGGCACCACCCTGACCCTCGGCCCCGGCACGCCCATGGCGGTGACGCGGTCGACGAACGACTCGTGCACCACACCGGTCAGGACGGCCCCGCGCAGCACACGCGCCTCCACTCCGGCCACCAGGGACGCCACGCGGCCTCCGCCGCCGATCCCGCTCTGCGCCGCCGCCGCGCCCATGAGGTCCTGCACCACGACCACGTGCGGCACCCCGTGGCGGCGGGCCAGCCGGCCGCCGATGACACCGCCCGCGAGGGTCGGCATCTGACTGATCACCACGTCCGGCCGACCGGTCGGCGGTCGGATCGAGCCGTGCGCCAGGAAGCTGGTCTCGTAGGCCGCTCTGAACAGTGCCGTCTGACGCCTCGGAACGAAACTGCGGCGGCGATGGACCCGGACGCCTCTCCGGTTCTCCACCGTGCGCCAGCGCCCCTGGTACTCGCTGTGGATCCGCCACTCGGGATAGTGCGGCATACCCGTGAGGACATCGACGTCGGCGCCGAGGGCGGCCAGGTGTTCCGCGGTCAGGGTCGAGTAGGGCGCGATTCCCGTGCGCTCCGGCGCGTAGTTGGTCGACACGAGGAGGACGCGGCGCCCCTCGAATACATCGGTCATTCACATAAAATACGACACAAATTGCCAATTCCTGACGCGAAACGCCCTTTGGTGGCGATCGATATGCCCGGTAACTGAGCTATAACTCGATTGCTCATGATTCATTCGATTCATTCTGATCCGGTGCTTCGGTGAGGGGATGCGGGTGCGGGACGGTCGATTCCGTTGCATGGCTGCGGTAGGGGTCTGGGCCCTGGTGCTCATGGTCCTGCTGCCGGGCCTGGTCCTGCTGAGTCCCGGCGCGCACCTGAGCGTGGCGCTCGTCGTGCAGTGCGGCGTGGTGGCGCACGCCGCCGTCGCCCTGACCCGCGTGCTCACCGACACCTCGGTGCGGCTCCTCGCCCTGGGGTTCTGGCTCTTCACCTACGTCTGGCTGGGGCTGGCGCCGCTCGCCATGCTCGCCACCGACACCTACCCCCTCGGCTACCGGACCGGTGACACCACTGCTCTCGCCGCCGTCGTACTGACCGAACTCGGGCTCCTGGCGTACACCGTCGGGGCGGCGCTGGCCGCCCGGCGCGCGGGCGACCGGTCCGTCGTCCTCGAACCGCTGCTCTCCCGCAGGCTCGCCCCCCTGCCGGTGCTCCTGCTCTGCGCTCTGGCGCTCGTTCTCGCGGTCCTGCTGATCCCCCAGCAGGAAGGAGGGTGGCAGGCCTTCTTCACCAGCCGTCAGGCTCTGCGGCAATCGGGCGTCACCACGGACACGGTGCACGTGCTGCGTCTGTGGGGCCTGTCCGTACCCGCCTTCTGGGCGCTGGTGGCTCTGGTGCACCTGGCCCGGCCGGCCAGGAAGGACCGGCTGCTGCGCTGGATGCGCCGCGCGCTGCTGCCGCTGCTGCTCGTCGTCAACGTGGTCGTCAACAATCCGATCAGCAGGCCGCGCTTCTGGACCGGAACCGTCCTTCTGGTCCTGCTCTTCTCGTGGCGCCGGTTCAACCGTCCCCGCGCCTTCCGTATCACCGCCGGGGCACTCGCGGCCGTCCTGCTGCTCGTCTTCCCGTACGCCGACTACTTCCGCTACGACAAGCGCCAGGCCGTCCAAGTGGTGTCCATGACGGAACAGTTCAGCACCAACATGGACTACGACGCCTTCCAGCAGATGCAGACCGGCATCGACGCCGTCGAGGCGAACGGGCTCTCGCCCTCGTCCGCGCTCGGGACGGCCCTCTTCATGGTGCCCCGCTCCATGTGGCCCGACAAACCCGAGGACACCGCGATCGGGCTGGCCCGATTCGCGGGCTACAAGTTCAGCAATCTCTCGGCGCCGCTGTGGATCGAGAGCTATCTGTGGGGCGGTGCCCCCTGCGTGGCCGTCGTCTTCTTCCTGCTCGGCGCGGTCAGCCGCCGCATGGACGACATCCGGGAACGGCTGCGGGACGGGCCGGTCACGCTGGCCGTTCCACTGATCCCGGCTCTCGCCTTCTACCAGCTGATCCTCCTGCGCGGCAGCCTCATGGCGATCATCGGCCCCGTGGCGCTGCTGCTGACCGTTCCGTTCTTCATCACCGCCCGTGCCGCCCGGTCATCCCGGTACCCCTCACCGGCGCAGCCGCCCGCGACCGCAGGTCATGCACCGATCCCCGGATAAGGAGGCAGCCGTGCCCAGCCCCACCCACCTCGATGACCGGTACGACGAACCGGACCAGCTCCGCGACCAGGTGCGCCAACTGCTGACGTACCGTGCGACCATCACGCTCGCCATCGCCGTGGGGCTGCTCGGCGGCCTGCTGCTGGCGCTGCTCCGCCCGGACGGTTACTCCGCCACCAGCGACGTCCTGGTCCGCTCCAGAATGGACCCGGCGTTCGGCGTGTCCAACGACAACCAGGTGCTGCTGGGCACAGAACGGCAGATGGCGCTCAGCCCCGCCGTCGCGGCCCGTGCGGCCGGGGCGCTGGGCGAGCCGTCCCGTGCCGGCGCATTGTCGGCGGGCCTGCGCGTCACGAGCCCGCCGAACACCCAGATCCTCAGGCTCGAGTACACGGCGCCCACCGCGCAGTGGGCGGCCCGGGTGAGCAACGCGTTCGCCGAGGCCTACCTCGCGGATCGCCAGGAGCGGACCCAGGCCCTGGTCGCTCGGATGACCAGCGGCCTCGAAGAGCAGACGACCGAGCTGAGTGAGCGGATCGCCGCGAAGCAGAGGGAGAAGAACGCGGCCGCGACCGCGGCACTGCAGGGCCAGAACGAGGAACTGCAGAAGCGGATCTCCGACATCAGGGCCTTCGACACCACCGGCGGGGACATCATCCGCCGGGCCGAGCCGCCGACGCGGCCCTCGGGCCCGGGCCGCGCGCCGCTCATCGGCCTCGGCCTGCTGGGTGGTCTCCTCCTGGGCATCGTGCTCGCCTGGCTGCGGTCCGCCCTGGAGCCGCGGGCCCGCTCGGTCGGCGAGGTCCAGGGGGCGCTGGGCGCTCCGGTGCTGGGCATCCTCCCGGGGCCCGGGAAGGACGGTGAACTGCTGGAGGTCGGGCGGTCCGGCGGTGACCGCGCGGAGGCGTACCGGACCCTCGCTTTTCGGCTGCGGCACACCGGGGGCGGCACGCCCGGCGGTTCCCTCCTGGTCGTGGCGCCGGGGCGCGGCGGTGATGCCGAGGCCGTCGCGGTGAACCTCGCCGCCGCGCTCGCCGAGGCCGGTGACGACGTCCTGCTGATGGACGCCACCGCCGGCACCCCCGGCCTGTCGGCGCGACTGCCGCTGGTCGACGGGGACTTGGACGGCACCGGCGCATCGTCCGGCGCCGCCGAGGGCCGGGTCGTGGTCGACGCGGGCACGGCGGGGCGCTTCACCCTCCTTCCCGACGCGCGCGGCACCGGCGACGACGCTCCGGCGTCCGCCCCGCTGACGGACACCCTCGCGAGCGCCGGCTCCGGAGGTGCGGCGCTCGTCGTCACCCGTCCTGTGCTCGAAAGCGCCGACGCTCTCGCGGTCGCCCCCCGGGTGGGCGGTGTCCTCGTGGTGGGCGGCGACCGCACCAGGCGCGACGAGCTGAAGCGGGTCAGCGAGCTGATCGGCTGCTCGGGCGGACGCATCCTGGGCGCGGTGCTGGACATCGACACACATCGGAGCCCGTTCCTCGGCGCGAGCCGGCCGCTCCCGGCCGCGACACCGACTGCGGCCGTCCGAGGAGCCGGTGAGCTGCCCGCGCAGCACACCGAGGGCACGGAGCAGGGGGAGAAGCTTCCCCAGCCGCAGAAGAGCTCTCCCGTACAGGACGACACAGTCACCGCATCCCGATGACGAATGCTTCCGGAACGCTTACCGCCCCCTCGGTCACGCCCGCCCCCAGCGGGGTCGCCGCCACCGCACGTGGCGGATGGTGGGGTGTGGTCGGGTCGACGGTGAACGCCGTCTTCGGCTACCTCCTCGTCACCCTCGTCACGCGCGCCCTCGGGGCGCAGGGGTCCGGAGCGGTGTTCACCGGCGTCGCCGTCTTCACCATCCTCAGCAACACGTGCAAGCTCGGTGCCGACACCGGGCTGGTGCGCTTCGTGTCCCGCGACATGGCCACGGACGGTGGCCACCGGGTGGGCGCCCTCCTGCGCAGCGCCGTCGTGCCGGGAGCCGCGGCGAGCACCGCGGCCGCAGCCCTGCTGCTGCTGTCCCCGTCCACGGCCACCTCACTGCTGCCCACCCTCACCCCTCACGAGGCCGTCACCCTGATCCGGCTCTTCGCACTGTTCCTCCCGGTGGCCACGGTCACCCTGATCCTGCTCGGCGGCACCCAGGGCTACGGCACCGTGGTCCCGTTCGTCGGCGTCGAGCAGGTCGTCAAACCGGTGCTGCGCGTGCTCATCGCCGTACCGGTCACGCTGCTGGCTCCCGGGGTGCTGAACCTGGCCGCCGCCTGGCTCGTCCCCACTCCGGCCGGCGCCGTCATCGCCTGGGCCGCGCTGCGCCGGTGCCGTCGCACGAGCCCGGTACACCCGTCCGGAACCGGCACGGCCGCACCCCGCACGGACGCCGTTCGGCGCGGATTCTGGGCGTACGCCGCCCCCCGGGCCGTCTCCGCCGTCTTCGACATCAGCTCGGTCTGGGTGGGGGTGATCCTGCTGTCCTGCCTGGCCACGAGCGAGGAAGCAGGGATCTACACCGCCGTCAGCCGGGTCATCGTCGCGGCGACCCTGCTCCAGCTCGCCGTCCGCCTGGCCTTCGCCCCGGAGATCAGCCGCCTTCTGGCCGCGGACGAGTCGGAGCAGGCCGGTCAGCTGCATCGCATCTCGACGCGCTGGATCGTGCTGTTCTCCTGGCCGCTGTTCGTGCTCCTGGCGAGCTTTCCGGCCACGGTCCTCTCCCTCTTCGGACCGGAGTTCGTCCAGGGAGCGGACGCGTTGGTCGTCCTGTGCGTCGCCTCCGCGATCAACGTCGGCGTCGGAAACGCACAGACCGTGCTGCTCATGGCCGGGAAGAGCTCATGGCACCTGGGGGCCACCGCCGTCGCGTTCGCAGTGCAGCTGGCCGTCGGCATCCTCGCCGTTCCCCGTTACGGGGTCCTGGGCGCCGCCCTTTCCTGGGGAGCGGCCATTGTCGTCGAAAATCTCATGGCGGCCGTCCTGGTACGGCGTCATCCGGGCTTCACGACGGTGGACCGGGGATATCTCGCCGCGACCATCGTGGGTCTGTTTCTCACGGCGGTTCTGGTTATTCCGGCCAGACTCCTGACGGGAGACACGGAAATCGGACTCGCCGTTGGAATTACGTTGGCTTTCGGTGTACTCGGTGTAGGTTTGCATCGCCTTCCTGCCGTGCTGGGAGTGTGTGATCTCATCGATGCATTCCGTAAACGGGTCGCCTGATGCCGTCGCGGCATCGAATTCGCCGCAATTTCTTCCCGGCACCTTTTCGTCACCTGGACCACCTCAATCCCCGAGGTATTGCATGCGCCTGAGTAAATTCACGACGAGGTTCGTCACCACGGCTTCCACCGTGGTGCTCCTCGCGGCAGCCGCGCCCATGGCCGCCGTCGGCGCGCCCGCCCGCGGCCAGACGAACGAACAGAGCCTGACCGCCGCGCCCATGGCCACCTGGCAGACGGACGGCATCGTGTGGACGGTCGCGTACGCACGCGGTGTCGTGTACGTCGGCGGCGAGTTCGGCACGGTCCGCCCGCCGGGCGCCGAACCCGGCGAGGACGAGGTGGCGCGCGAGAACTTCGCCGCCTTCGACGCCACCACCGGTGCTCTGCTGCCGTGCACCCACTCCTTCTCGGGGTTCGGCAACGCGGTACGGGCGTTGAAGGTCTCGCCCGACGGCAAGAGACTGTACGTAGGCGGCTCGTTCGGCGAAGTCGACGACACGAAGGTCTACAGCGCGGTCGCGCTCAACACGGCCGACTGCTCGCTGCGCAAGGATTTCCACCCCGGCGCTTCGGCGACGGTCCGGGCCATCGAGACCACGGGCAACACTGTCTATCTCGGCGGAGACTTCACCCGGATCAGCAATCAGACCAGGAACCGCATCGCGGCGTTCACCCCCAGCGGGGAACTGCTGCCCTTCAAGGCGGACGTCGACCTGGGGGTCTCGGCCCTCCTGGCCGCCCCTGATCAAGGAAAGCTCATCGTCGGCGGCGACTTTCACAACGTCAACGGCAGAGCGGAACAGGCTCTGGTCGCCCTGAATCCGTCGACGGGTGCGACCGTGACCTCCTTCCCGCACTGGCTGCCGCAAAGATCTTCCGTCAAAACGCTCGCACGCGACGAGACCAACTTCTACCTGGGAGCCGACGGCAAGGGGGTGGGAATCTTCGACGGTCGCATCGCCGGCCGTCTCTCCGACGGCCGGATGGTCTGGAAGGACACCTGCCTGGGCGCCACCCAGTCCGTGCTCGTGTACAACGGAATCCTCTACAGCGGATCCCACGCCCACTACTGCGGCCTCACTCCGGGGGGCTTTCCCGACGGACCCCGCCGGCACTTCCTGGCCCAGTCGGTGCGTGACAAACGCATCCTGCACTGGTTCCCGAACACCAATGAGGGACTTGGTGAGGGGGTCGGCCCCCGGTCGATCGTGATGGCGGGCGGCATCCTCTGGGCGGGCGGGGAGTTCACCACGGTCAACGGCAAGCCCCAGCAGGGCCTGACGCGCTTCGGGACCGGCGGCCGCGGCAGCGCCCCGGAGGCCGCCCCCCGGCTCACGGCCAAGAGCTCGGGCACCGGCAAGGTCACGCTCACCTGGCGCGCCGCCTGGGACCGGGACGACGCGGAGCTGACGTACCGGATCTACCGTGACGGCGCCCTCGTGACCTCGATCAAGAAGGAATCGGTCGAGTGGGACCGCCCGGACATGACATACACGGACTCCGTCACTGCCGGCTCCCGCCACAGCTACACGATCTCCGTCAGCGACGGCGTGAACACCCTGCCGAAGTCTCCGGCGGTCGAGACGACCGCTCTCGCCGCGCAGCAGCCGGCGGGAGACCTCTGATGGGGGAGCGCCTCGGGTACGCGCCAGGGGTCTTCGACCTGTTCCACGTGGGGCACCTCAACATCCTGCGGCGGGCGCGGGAGCACTGCGACCGCCTGATCGCGGGTGTCTGCTCCGACGAACTGGTGGTCCGGCTGAAGGGCCGGCCGCCCGTGGTGCCGCTGGCCGAGCGGCTGGAGATCGTCCGCAGCGTGCGCCACGTGGACGGGACCTTCGTCGCCACGGTGGACGACAAGATCGAGATCTGGAAGCAGGTCGGGTTCGACGTGATCTTCAAGGGCGACGACTGGCTCGGCTCACCCCTGTGGACCAGCCTCGAATCCGAGTTCGCGAAGATCGGCGTGGACGTCGTCTACTTCCCCTACACCACGCACACCTCGAGCACCCTCCTGCGCGACGCGCTCCGCCATCTGGGCCCGCAGCCCGACTCCGGGCCCGAGGTCCGCTCCCTCCAGGAGAAGTGACAGCGAGCAGAAGCGGCGGACCGGAACCCTTCCGTCCGCCGCTTTGGCGTGCCGGTCGGCGGCCGTGGCGCCCGGTTCCGTTTGACCTCCGCCACTCCCGGGGTAATCTCTACGGCTCGATTGGCCAGCCTGCCGTTGCCTATGGCAGACTGTCCGAGTTGCTCGGTCGAGTGTTGATGCTGCGCGCCTCCCGCCGGGAGGACCGGAAGCGAGTCCCACAGTACTCGTCGCCCTAACTGCCTCACGGCAGCGCTGGGGCGGACGTACGGGAATCTTCCGGGAAGCGTGGGCGCGGCACCGGCCAGGCGCCCGGTGGGCCATGCGTCGGCATGACGGACGCGTACCCCCGGTCCTGCGGTTCCGGACGGGCCGCACTCCCATGCAGGGATGTTCGAACAAGGGACATCTGTGTCAGCGGGAGCGCGACACGCCCGACCGCGTGGGTCGGAGAAGGCCAAGGGAAACCAGGGAAACACCGGGTTCCAGAGCGTGAGAAGAGACAGGACTACGAAGTAGCCATGGCGGGACAGAAGATCCGCATTCGGCTCAAGGCCTACGACCACGAGGTCATCGACTCCTCGGCGAAGAAGATCGTCGAGACGGTGACCCGCACTGGTGCGTCGGTCGCGGGCCCGGTGCCGCTGCCCACTGAGAAGAACGTGTACTGCGTCATCAAGTCGCCGCACAAGTACAAGGACTCGCGCGAGCACTTCGAGATGCGCACGCACAAGCGCCTGATCGACATTCTCGACCCGACCCCCAAGACCGTTGACTCTCTGATGCGACTCGACCTGCCGGCCGGTGTCGACATCGAGATCAAGCTCTGAGGCTGGTGGGCTGAGAATGGCTAAGCAGATCAAGGGCATCCTGGGCGAGAAGCTCGGTATGACGCAGGTGTGGGACGAGAACAACCGTGTTGTTCCGGTCACCGTCGTCAAGGCCGGGCCGAACGTCGTCACCCAGGTTCGTACCAATGACGTCGACGGCTACGAGTCCGTCCAGATCGCCTTCGGCGAGATCGACCCGCGCAAGGTGAACAAGCCCCTCAAGGGTCACTTCGCGAAGGCCGACGTCACCCCCCGTCGTCACCTCGTCGAGATCCGTACGGCTGACGCTGCCGAGTACACGCTCGGTCAGGAGATCACCGCCGAGGTCTTCGAGGCGGGCGTCAAGGTCGACGTCACCGGCAAGAGCAAGGGCAAGGGCTTCGCCGGTGTCATGAAGCGCCACAACTTCGGTGGCCTCGGCGCCGGTCACGGCACCCAGCGCAAGCACCGCTCTCCCGGTTCCATCGGTGGCTGCGCCACCCCGGGCCGTGTGTTCAAGGGCCTCCGCATGGCGGGTCGCATGGGCAACGAGCGGGTCACCACCCAGAACCTGACCGTCCACGCCGTTGACGCGGAGAAGGGTCTGCTGCTCATCAAGGGCGCGGTTCCCGGTCCGAACGGCGGCCTCGTCCTGGTCCGCACCGCGGCCAAGGGGGCCTGAGGTAACCGATGAGCACTGTTGACATCCTTTCGCCGGCGGGCGAGAAGGCCGGTTCCGTCGAGCTCCCCGCGGAGATCTTCGGCGTTGAGAAGGTCAGCGTTCCGCTGATCCACCAGGTCGTCGTCGCGCAGCTGGCCGCCGCCCGTCAGGGCACGCACAAGACGAAGACCCGCGGCGAGGTCCGTGGCGGTGGCAAGAAGCCGTACCGCCAGAAGGGCACCGGTCGCGCCCGCCAGGGTTCGACCCGCGCGCCGCAGTTCGCCGGCGGTGGCGTCGTCCACGGCCCGCAGCCGCGCGACTACTCGCAGCGGACCCCGAAGAAGATGAAGGCCGCGGCCCTGCGCCACGCCCTCACCGACCGGGCCCGCCACAACCGCATCCACGTCGTGACCGGCGTGGTCGAGGGTGAGACCGCCTCCACCAAGGCCGCCCGGACGCTGTTCGGCAAGATCTCGGAGCGCAAGAACCTGCTCCTGGTCGTCGACCGCGCCGACGAGGCCGCGTGGCTGTCCGCCCGCAACCTGCCCCAGGTCCACATCCTGGAGCCGGGCCAGCTGAACACGTACGACGTTCTCGTCTCGGACGACGTGGTCTTCACCAAGGCCGCTTTCGAGTCCTTCGTCGCCGGCCCGAACAAGGCCAACGACACCGAAGGGAGCGAGGCCTGATGGCTACGCGTCACCCCTCCATCGCCTCGAAGGCCGCCAAGGCCGCCAAGGCCGCGCGCGTCGCCAAGGCGCGCCGTCACGCCACCGAGGGCAAGAACACCGTCGAGACCCCGCTGAGCAAGTCGTACACGGACCCCCGTGACGTCCTGATCAAGCCGGTCGTCTCGGAGAAGAGCTACGCGCTCCTCGACGAGAACAAGTACACGTTCGTCGTCGACCCGCGTGCCAACAAGACCCAGATCAAGGAGGCCGTCCAGGCGGTCTTCGAGGTCAAGGTCACCGGGGTCAACACGATCAACCGCCAGGGCAAGCGCAAGCGGACCAAGAGCGGTTTCGGCCAGCGTGCCGCCACCAAGCGCGCGATCGTGACCCTCGCCGAGGGCGACCGTATCGACATCTTCGGCGGTCCGACCGCGTAAGCGGGTCGGATCGTCCGGTATCGGACGAGGACTGAGAAATGGGAATCCGCAAGTACAAGCCGACTACGCCGGGCCGTCGTGGCGCCAGCGTCGCCGACTTCGTCGAGGTCACGCGGTCCACGCCGGAGAAGTCGCTGGTCCGTCCCCTGCACAGCAAGGGCGGCCGTAACAATTCCGGTCGTGTGACCGTCCGCCACCAGGGCGGTGGCCACAAGCGCGCCTACCGCGTGATCGACTTCCGTCGTCACGACAAGGACGGCGTGCCGGCGAAGGTCGCGCACATCGAGTACGACCCCAACCGCACCGCGCGCATCGCGCTGCTGCACTACGCCGACGGCGAGAAGCGCTACATCCTCGCCCCGCGCAACCTGCAGCAGGGTGACCGCGTCGAGAACGGTCCCGGGGCCGACATCAAGCCGGGCAACAACCTGGCCCTCCGCAACATCCCGGTCGGTACGACGCTGCACGCGATCGAGCTCCGTCCGGGCGGCGGCGCCAAGTTCGCCCGCTCCGCCGGTGCCTCCGTGCAGCTGCTCGCGAAGGAGGGCTCGATGGCCCACCTCCGCATGCCGTCCGGTGAGATCCGCCTGGTCGACCAGCGCTGCCGCGCCACGGTCGGCGAGGTCGGCAACGCCGAGCAGAGCAACATCAACTGGGGCAAGGCCGGCCGCAAGCGCTGGCTGGGCGTCCGCCCGACCGTTCGCGGTGTGGCGATGAACCCGGTTGACCACCCCCACGGTGGTGGTGAGGGCAAGACCTCGGGTGGCCGCCACCCGGTCAGCCCCTGGGGTCAGAAGGAAGGTCGTACTCGTTCTCCCAAGAAGGCGAGCAACAAGTACATCGTCCGCCGCCGCAAGACGAACAAGAAGCGCTAAGGACGGGTTGAGATGCCTCGTAGCTTGAAGAAGGGGCCTTTCGTCGACGACCACCTGATCAAGAAGGTGGACGTACAGAACGAAGCCGGCACCAAGAACGTCATCAAGACCTGGTCCCGTCGCTCGATGATCGTCCCGGCCATGCTGGGCCACACGATCGCGGTGCACAACGGCAAGACCCACATCCCGGTGTTCGTCACCGAGTCCATGGTCGGCCACAAGCTCGGCGAGTTCTCGCCGACGCGCACCTTCCGGGGTCACGTCAAGGAAGACCGGAAGTCGAAGCGCCGCTAGCAGCGGATCGCATTCAGACACGTAAGTAACTGAAGGGACAACCATGGAAGCCAGGGCCCAGGCGCGGTACATCCGCGTCACGCCCATGAAGGCCCGCCGCGTGGTGGACCTCATCCGTGGCATGGACGCCACGGAGGCCCAGGCTGTTCTGCGATTCGCTCCGCAGGCAGCCTCCGTGCCGGTCGGCAAGGTGCTCGACAGCGCCATCGCCAACGCCGCGCACAACTACGACCACACCGACGCCGACAGCCTCTACGTCTCCGAGGCGTACGTCGACGAGGGCCCGACCCTGAAGCGGTTCCGGCCGCGTGCCCAGGGCCGTGCCTACCGGATCCGCAAGCGGACCAGCCACATCACCGTGGTCGTCAGCAGCAAGGAAGGAACCCGGTAATGGGCCAGAAGGTTAACCCGCATGGGTTCCGGCTCGGTGTCACCACGGACTTCAAGTCCCGGTGGTACGCCGACAAGCTGTACAAGGACTACGTCAAGGAAGACGTCGCCATCCGTCGGATGATGACGTCCGGCATGGAGCGCGCCGGCATCTCCAAGGTCGAGATCGAGCGCACCCGTGACCGTGTGCGTGTGGACATCCACACCGCTCGTCCGGGCATCGTCATCGGCCGCCGTGGCGCCGAGGCCGACCGCATCCGCGGCGACCTCGAGAAGCTCACCGGCAAGCAGGTCCAGCTGAACATCCTCGAGGTCAAGAACCCCGAGACCGACGCTCAGCTGGTTGCCCAGGCCGTCGCCGAGCAGCTCTCCTCCCGCGTCTCCTTCCGCCGCGCCATGCGCAAGAGCATGCAGTCGGCGATGAAGGCGGGCGCCAAGGGCATCAAGATCCAGTGCGGTGGCCGCCTCGGCGGCGCCGAGATGTCCCGCTCGGAGTTCTACCGCGAGGGCCGTGTGCCCCTGCACACGCTCCGCGCGAACGTGGACTACGGCTTCTTCGAGGCCAAGACGACCTTCGGCCGCATCGGTGTGAAGGTCTGGATCTACAAGGGCGACGTCAAGAACATCGCCGAGGTCCGCGCCGAGAACGCCGCCGCCCGCGCGGGTCAGCGCCCGTCGCGCGGCGCCGGCGAGCGCCCGGCCCGTGGTGGCCGTGGTGGCGAGCGGCGCGGTCGCAAGCCGCAGCAGCAGCAGGCTCCGGCCGCCGAGGCCCCCAAGGCCGAGGCTCCGGCCGCTGCCGCTCCGGCTGAGAGCACCGGAACGGAGGCCTGACCGACATGCTGATCCCCCGTAGGGTCAAGCACCGCAAGCAGCACCACCCGAAGCGCAACGGTATGTCCAAGGGTGGAACGCAGGTTGCGTTCGGCGAGTACGGCATCCAGGCGCTGACCCCGGCCTACGTCACGAACCGCCAGATCGAGGCGGCTCGTATCGCGATGACCCGTCACATCAAGCGTGGCGGCAAGGTCTGGATCAACATTTACCCGGACCGTCCCCTCACCAAGAAGCCGGCCGAGACCCGCATGGGTTCCGGTAAGGGTTCTCCGGAGTGGTGGATCGCGAACGTCAAGCCCGGACGCGTGATGTTCGAGCTGTCGTACCCCAACGAGAAGATCGCCCGTGAGGCGCTGCTTCGTGCGGCCCACAAGCTGCCGATGAAGTGCCGGATCGTCAAGCGCGAGGCAGGTGAAGCGTGATGTCGGCCGGTACCAAGGCGTCCGAGCTGCGCGAGCTGGGCAACGAGGAGCTTCTGGGCAAGCTCCGCGAGGCCAAGGAAGAGCTGTTCAACCTCCGCTTCCAGGCGGCGACCGGTCAGCTCGAGAACCACGGTCGGCTGAAGGCCGTCCGTAAGGACATCGCGCGGATCTACACCCTGATGCGTGAGCGCGAGCTGGGCATCGAGACGGTGGAGAGCGCCTGATGAGTGAGAGCAACGTGACTGAGCAGACTGCAGAGGCCCGCGGCTTCCGCAAGACCCGTGAGGGTCTCGTCGTCAGCGACAAGATGGACAAGACCGTCGTCGTCGCCGTCGAGGACCGCGTCAAGCACGCGCTGTACGGCAAGGTCATCCGCCGTACCAACAAGCTCAAGGCGCACGACGAGCAGAACGCCGCGGGTGTCGGCGACCGCGTCCTCCTGATGGAGACCCGGCCGCTGTCCGCGACGAAGCGCTGGCGCGTCGTCGAGATCCTCGAGAAGGCCAAGTAATTCTCCTGCGGGGCATTCCCCGCAGGTCAGTTCCGCCAGGCTCCGGGGGCCGCTCGCTGAGCGGCCCCCGGGGAACCGGCAGACATTCAGGAGATAGACGTGATCCAGCAGGAGTCGCGACTGCGTGTCGCCGACAACACTGGTGCGAAGGAGATCCTTTGCATCCGTGTGCTCGGTGGCTCCGGTCGCCGCTACGCGGGCATCGGTGACGTCATCGTCGCCACCGTCAAGGACGCGATCCCCGGTGGCAACGTGAAGAAGGGTGACGTCGTCAAGGCGGTCATCGTTCGCACCGTCAAGGAGCGCCGCCGTCCGGACGGCTCGTACATCCGCTTCGACGAGAACGCCGCCGTCATCCTCAAGGGCGACGGCGACCCTCGTGGCACCCGTATCTTCGGCCCCGTCGGCCGTGAGCTGCGCGAGAAGAAGTTCATGAAGATCATCTCCCTCGCGCCGGAGGTGCTGTGAGCATGAAGATCAAGAAGGGCGACCTGGTCCAGGTCATCACCGGCAAGGACAAGGGCAAGCAGGGCAAGGTCATTGCCGCTTACCCGCGCGAGGAGCGTGTCCTGGTCGAGGGTGTCAACCGGGTCAAGAAGCACACCAAGGCCGGGCCGACCGCTCGCGGTTCGCAGGCCGGCGGCATCGTCACCACCGAGGCGCCGATCCACGTCTCCAACGTCCAGCTGGTCGTGGAGAAGGACGGTCAGAAGGTCGTGACCCGCGTCGGTTACCGCTTCGACGACAACGGCAACAAGATCCGCGTTGCCAAGCGGACGGGTGAGGACATCTGATGGCTACCACCACTGCCCCGCGTCTGAAGCAGAAGTACCGCGACGAGATCGCCCCGAAGCTGCGCGACGAGTTCAAGTACGAGAACGTCATGCAGATCCCGGGCCTCGTCAAGATCGTGGTCAACATGGGTGTGGGCGACGCCGCCCGCGACTCCAAGCTGATCGAGGGCGCCATCCGCGACCTCACCACGATCACCGGCCAGAAGCCGGCGGTCACCAAGGCCCGCAAGTCCATCGCGCAGTTCAAGCTGCGTGAGGGCCAGCCGATCGGTGCCCACGTCACGCTCCGTGGCGACCGCATGTGGGAGTTCCTGGACCGCACCCTGTCGCTCGCGCTGCCGCGCATCCGCGACTTCCGCGGCCTGTCCCCCAAGCAGTTCGACGGCCGTGGCAACTACACCTTCGGTCTCACGGAGCAGGTCATGTTCCACGAGATCGACCAGGACAAGATCGACCGCGTCCGGGGTATGGACATCACCGTGGTCACCACGGCGACCAACGACGCTGAGGGCCGCGCGCTCCTTCGTCACCTCGGCTTCCCGTTCAAGGAGGCGTGAGCGAGATGGCGAAGAAGGCTCTGATCGCTAAGGCTGCTCGCAAGCCCAAGTTCGGTGTGCGTGGCTACACCCGCTGCCAGCGCTGCGGCCGTCCGCACTCCGTTTACCGCAAGTTCGGCCTGTGCCGCGTGTGCCTTCGTGAGATGGCTCACCGTGGCGAGCTGCCGGGCGTGACCAAGAGCTCCTGGTAATCCCCCGTTTGAGGGGTTCCGGAAGCTCTCGGTAAGTAGATAGGGCGGACAGACGCCCAGCTCACATGCCTTAGGCTTGTGGGGTTGGGCGTCTGTCGCCGCCCGTACGACTTACTACGCCGTAGGTCCACCGCGCCGCACCCGTCCCGTCTCGGATCGGGGAGAGGGATGGCGCACCAGGAAACCCCGGCGAGAGAGGCCGAAGGCCAATTCATGACCATGACTGATCCGATCGCAGACATGCTCACGCGTCTGCGGAACGCGAACTCGGCATACCACGACACCGTGACCATGCCGCACTCGAAGATCAAGTCGCACATCGCGGAGATCCTCCAGCAGGAGGGCTTCATCACGGGCTGGAAGACCGAGGACGCCGAGGTCGGCAAGAACCTCGTTCTCGAGCTGAAGTACGGCCCGAACCGTGAGCGCTCCATCGCGGGCATCAAGCGGATCTCCAAGCCCGGTCTCCGGGTGTACGCGAAGTCCACCAACCTGCCGAAGGTGCTCGGCGGCCTGGGCGTGGCGATCATCTCCACGTCGCACGGGCTCCTCACCGACAAGCAGGCCGGCAAGAAGGGCGTGGGTGGGGAAGTCCTCGCCTACGTCTGGTAACGGAAGGGAACGGAGGAAACAGCTATGTCGCGCATCGGCAAGCTCCCCATCGCGGTTCCCGCCGGCGTGGACGTCACCATCGACGGCCGTACGGTTTCGGTCAAGGGCCCCAAGGGCTCGCTGACCCACACCGTTGCCGCGCCGATCGAGATCGTCAAGGGCGAGGACAACAACCTTCAGGTGACCCGCCCCAACGACGAGCGTCAGAACAAGGCTCTCCACGGCCTGTCCCGCACGCTGGTGGCGAACATGATCACCGGCGTGACCCAGGGTTACGTGAAGAAGCTCGAGATCAGCGGTGTCGGTTACCGCGTGACGGCCAAGGGTTCGAACCTGGAGTTCGCGCTCGGCTACAGCCACCCGATCACCGTCGAGGCGCCCGAGGGCATCACCTTCAAGGTCGAGACCCCGACCCGCTTCTCGGTCGAGGGCATCGACAAGCAGAAGGTGGGCGAGGTCGCGGCCAACATCCGCAAGCTGCGCAAGCCCGACCCGTACAAGGCCAAGGGCGTCAAGTACGAGGGCGAAGTCATCCGCCGCAAGGTCGGAAAGGCGGGCAAGTAAGCCATGGCATACGGGCAGAAGATCCTCAAGGGCGACGCCTACAAGCGCGCCGCGATCAAGCGCCGTCACATCCGGATCCGCAAGCGGATCGCCGGTACGGCGGAGCGTCCCCGTCTGGTCGTGACCCGCTCCAACCGCCACATCGTGGCGCAGGTGATCGACGACCTCAAGGGCCACACCCTGGCATCGGCGTCCACGCTGGACACGTCGATCCGCGGTGGCGAGGGCGACAAGTCCGCGCAGGCCAAGCAGGTCGGCGCCCTGGTCGCCGAGCGTGCCAAGGCCGCCGGTGTCGAGGCTGTCGTGTTCGACCGTGGTGGCAACCAGTACGCCGGGCGCATCGCCGCCCTGGCGGACGCCGCCCGCGAAGCCGGCCTGAAGTTCTGAGCCGGTTCCGAGCTAGCGGAAACAGAGAGAGGTAATTCCAATGGCTGGACCCCAGCGCCGCGGTGGCGGTGCCGGTGGCGGCGAGCGGCGGGACCGGAAGGGCCGTGACGGCGGCGCAGCTGCCGCCGAGAAGACCGCGTACGTTGAGCGCGTCGTCGCGATCAACCGCGTCGCCAAGGTTGTGAAGGGTGGTCGTCGCTTCAGCTTCACCGCGCTGGTCGTGGTGGGCGACGGTGACGGCACCGTGGGTGTCGGATACGGCAAGGCCAAGGAGGTGCCGGCCGCCATCGCCAAGGGCGTTGAGGAGGCCAAGAAGCACTTCTTCAAGGTCCCCCGGATCCAGGGCACCATCCCGCACCCGATCCAGGGTGAGAAGGCTGCCGGCGTCGTGCTGCTCAAGCCCGCGTCCCCGGGTACCGGTGTTATCGCCGGTGGTCCGGTGCGTGCCGTGCTCGAGTGCGCCGGTATCCACGACGTGCTGTCGAAGTCGCTCGGCTCCGACAACGCGATCAACATCGTGCACGCGACCGTGGAGGCCCTCAAGGGTCTGCAGCGTCCCGAGGAGATCGCGGCCCGCCGTGGTCTGCCGCTCGAGGACGTCGCCCCCGCGGCCCTGCTGCGTGCGCGTGCCGGGGCAGGTGCGTAATCATGGCTCAGCTCAAGATCACGCAGGTCAAGTCCTACATCGGCAGCAAGCAGAACCACCGCGACACCCTGCGTTCCCTGGGCCTCAAGCGCCTGGGTGACGTGGTCGTCAAGGAGGACCGCCCCGAGTTCCGCGGCATGGTGCACACCGTCCGCCACCTCGTGACGGTCGAGGAGGTCGACTGATCATGGCGGAGCAGAACCCGCTGAAGATCCACAACCTCCGTCCCGCCCCGGGCGCCAAGACCGCCAAGACCCGTGTCGGTCGTGGTGAGGCGTCGAAGGGTAAGACGGCCGGTCGTGGTACGAAGGGCACGAAGGCCCGTTACCAGGTTCCGGAGCGCTTCGAGGGCGGCCAGATGCCGCTCCACATGCGCCTCCCGAAGCTGAAGGGCTTCAAGAACCCGTTCAAGACCGAGTACCAGGTCGTGAACCTCGACAAGCTGGCCGCGCTCTACCCGCAGGGTGGCGAGGTCACGGTCGAGGACCTGGTGGCCAAGGGTGCCGTTCGCAAGAACAGCCTGGTCAAGGTCCTGGGCCAGGGCGAGGTCTCCGTGGCGCTGCAGGTGACGGTGGACGCCGTCTCCGGCTCCGCCAAGGAGAAGATCACCGCCGCCGGTGGTTCCGTCACCGAGCTCGTCTGAGTTCCTTGGACGTCTTCTCGATGACGTAAGCATCCCGACCGGGGATACCTCACAATGAGGTATCCCCGGTTGGTCGTTCCAAGGGGGGCAGTGTCGCCGGTAAGGTGGCCTGCACTGTTCTTTTCGTCGAACCTCAAGACCGTCACCCTTGACGCACTGGCGCGGGGGTCGCAGGAGGCACCGTGCTCACCGGCTTCGCCCGGGCGTTCAGGACGCCCGACCTGCGCAAGAAGCTGCTCTTCACACTCGGCATCATCGTGGCGTACCGCGTCGGTACCCACATCCCGATCCCGGGCGTCAACTACAAGGCTGTCCAGCAGTGTGTGACCGAGGCCTCCGGCAATCAGGGGCTCTTCGGTCTGGTCAACATGTTCAGCGGCGGCGCGCTGCTCCAGATCACGGTCTTCGCCCTCGGGATCATGCCGTACATCACGGCGAGCATCATCCTGCAGCTGCTGACCGTGGTGATCCCGCGCCTGGAAGCCCTCAAGAAGGAGGGCCAGGCCGGCACGGCCAAGATCACCCAGTACACCCGTTACCTGACGGTGGCGCTGGCCATCCTGCAGGGCACCGGCCTGGTGGCCACCGCCCGCAGCGGCGCCCTCTTCTCCGGGTGCACGGTCGCGGCCAACATCGTGCCCGAGCGGGCGATCTTCAACACGATCGTCATGGTGGTCTGCATGACCGCCGGTACGGCCGTGGTCATGTGGCTCGGTGAGCTCATCACCGACCGCGGCATCGGCAACGGCATGTCGATCCTGATGTTCATCTCGATCGCCGCGACGTTCCCGTCCTCGCTGTGGGCCATCAAGAAGCAGGGCACCCTGGCCGGCGGCTGGATCGAGTTCGGCACCGTGATCCTGGTGGGCCTGGTCATGGTCGGTCTGGTCGTCTTCGTCGAGCAGGCCCAGCGTCGCATCCCGGTGCAGTACGCGAAGCGCATGATCGGTCGACGTTCCTACGGCGGTACGTCCACGTACATCCCGCTCAAGGTGAACCAGGCCGGTGTGATTCCGGTCATCTTCGCCTCGTCGCTGCTGTACATTCCGGCGCTCATCGCCCAGTTCGCGGGGGGCAACTCCGGCTGGAAGACCTGGGTTCAGCAGAACCTGACCAAGGGCGATCACCCGCTTTACATCACTATGTACTTCTTGCTCATCGTGTTCTTCGCGTTCTTCTACGTGGCGATCTCCTTCAACCCCGAGGAAGTCGCGGACAACATGAAGAAGTATGGTGGCTTCATCCCGGGCATCCGGGCTGGCCGACCGACCGCTGAGTACCTTTCGTACGTGCTCAACCGGATCACCTGGCCGGGTTCGCTGTATCTGGGTCTGATCGCTCTCGTACCGACAATGGCGTTGGTCGGGTTCAACGCGAACCAGAACTTCCCCTTCGGCGGGACGAGCATCCTGATCATCGTGGGTGTCGGCCTCGAGACGGTGAAGCAGATCGAGAGCCAGCTCCAGCAGCGCAATTACGAAGGGTTCCTCCGCTGATGCGAATCGTCCTCGTCGGGCCGCCTGGTGCCGGTAAGGGAACGCAGGCTGTGCGCCTTGCCGAGAAGCTGCGCATCCCGCACATCTCCACGGGCGACCTGTTCCGCGCCAACATCAGCCGCCAGACGGAGCTCGGCAAGCTGGCGAAGTCCTACATGGACGCCGGCAACCTCGTGCCGGACGAGGTCACCATCGCCATGGCCAAGGACCGCATGGAGCAGCCCGACGCCGCCGGAGGCTTCCTGCTGGACGGCTTCCCGCGCAACGTCTCCCAGGCCGAGGCGCTGGACACGCTGCTGCAGGAGGAGAGCATCAAGCTCGACGCGGTGCTCGACCTGGAGGTCCCCGAGGACGAGGTCGTCAAGCGGATCGCCGGCCGGCGGATCTGCCGGAAGGACTCCAGCCACGTCTTCCACGTGACGTACAGCCCGGCGAAGAAGGAGGGCGTCTGCGACGTCTGCGGCGGTGAGCTGTACCAGCGGGACGACGACTCCGAGGACACCGTCCGCAAGCGGCTGGAGGTCTACCACACGCAGACCGAGCCGATCATCGACTACTACAAGGCCCAGGGCCTGGTCGTGACGATCTCCTCGCTCGGCCCGGTGGACGAGATCACGCGGCGCGCGCTGGAGGCGCTGAAGCGCGAGGACGCCACGAAGTAGGCGTCACGTCGGGTGCAGCCGCGGTTCCTTTCGAAGGGGCCGCGGCTGTGCTGTGGGCGCGGCGGCGCCCGTATGGTTGACATAGTCGGCCCTCTTTCCGGTCCCAGAAAGGCCCTTCTCCCCATGGTGCAGATCAAGAGCCCCGAGCAGATCGCCAAGATGCGTGCGGCGGGGCTGGTCGTCGCCGCGATCCACGCGGCCACCCGGGAGGCGGCCGTACCCGGGGCGCGCACCAAGGATCTGGACGAGGTCGCCCGCAAGGTGCTGGCCGAGCACAACGCCAAGCCGAACTTCCTCGGCTACGGCGGCTTCCCGGCGACGATCTGCACCTCGGTCAACGAGGTCGTCGTCCACGGCATCCCCTCGGAGGACGTCGTCCTCAAGGACGGGGACATCATCTCCATCGACTGCGGCGCGATCGTCGACGGCTGGCACGGCGACGCCGCGTACACCGCGTTCGTCGGGTCCGGTCACGCCCCGGAGCTGGTCGAGCTCTCCCGGGTGACCGAGGAGTCGATGTGGGCCGGGATCGCGGCCATGAAGCAGGGCAACCGGCTGGTCGACATCTCCCGTGCCGTCGAGACGTACATCCGCCGCCAGCCCAAGCCCGGCGGCGGGCGCTACGGGATCATCGAGGACTACGGCGGCCACGGCATCGGCACCGAGATGCACATGGACCCGCACCTGCTGAACTACGTGGACCGCCGGCGCGGCAAGGGCCCCAAGCTGGTCCCCGGCATCTGCCTGGCCATCGAGCCGATGGTCTCCCTGGGCACGGCGAAGACCCGGGTCCTCGAGGACGACTGGACGGTCATCACCACGGACGGCACCTGGTCGTCCCACTGGGAGCACTCGGTCGCCCTGACCGAGCAGGGCCCCCTGGTCCTGACGGCCCCGGACGGCGGCAAGGCCAAGCTTGCGGAGCACGGGATCACGACGGCGCCTGACCCGCTAGGCTGACAGGCGGCCTGGGTGAGGGTCGCCGGTCGGAGGCCGGCGCAGCCGCTCGAAGCCTGTGAGGCGCCCCTGGCGCCGATCCCGCGAGAGCGGCGTCAAGGATGGGTCGGCACCTGGTCGTCCCACTGGGAGCACTCGGTCGCCCTGACCGAGCAGGGCCCCCTGGTCCTGACGGCCCCGGACGGCGGCAAGGCCAAGCTTGCGGAGCACGGCATCACGACGGCGCCTGACCCGCTGGCGTGACGGCGGTCCCGGTCGGCGCCTGACCCGCTGGCGTGAGTTTCGGTGGGGCGGCATGGTGATCTCGCGTGCCGGGCAGGCTTCCTCGATTCGTGTTTCCGGGTGCGCTGACGTAGACTGACTCGTCGGCTCTCGTGCGCCCGCATGTCCGCATGCGCCCGTAAGGGAAGCAGAGAGAGTCGATCAAGGTAGTCGATTCGAAGGGCAAAGCGTGGCCAAGAAGCAAGGTGCCATCGAGATCGAGGGCACTGTCGTCGAGTCTCTGCCGAACGCCATGTTCAAGGTCGAGCTCCAGAACGGCCACCAGGTCCTGGCACACATCAGCGGCAAGATGCGTATGCACTACATCCGCATCCTCCCTGACGACCGGGTCGTGGTGGAGCTGTCTCCGTACGACCTGACGCGTGGCCGGATCGTCTACCGATACAAGTAGATCTTGCCTACGTCCCGTGCCCTCCCTGTGCACGGGGCCGCCGGCAACTGACCCGGAGAACCTCACACCCATGAAGGTCAAGCCGAGCGTCAAGAAGATCTGCGACAAGTGCAGGGTGATCCGCCGTCACGGCCGGGTCATGGTCATCTGCGAGAACCCGCGCCACAAGCAGCGCCAGGGCTGACGCACGACCGACCGCACCCTCTGCATTTCCATCGCAGAGATTCGCGCGACGCGAGCTGAATATGTTCATACGCAGGGCCCGAGCCGCTACGCGGCTTGACACCCCCGGTTCGGAGGCCGGGGACCCGGTACGTACCTGATACGGCGGCTGGGAACCGGTTCTGTGGAAGACCTCCGAAGATCACCAGGAGCCATTGAATGGCACGCGTTTCCGGTGTTGACATCCCGCGCGAAAAGCGCGTGGAGGTCGCGCTCACCTACGTGTTCGGCATCGGCCGGACGCTCTCCCAGCAGACGCTGGCCGAGACCGGTATCGACCCGAACACCCGCGTTCGCGACCTCTCCGAAGAGCAGCTCGTCGCGATTCGTGAGTACGTCGACAACAACATCAAGACCGAGGGTGACCTCCGTCGCGAGATCCAGGCCGACATCCGCCGCAAGGTCGAGATCGGCTGCTACCAGGGTCTCCGTCACCGTCGCGGTCTGCCTGTCCGCGGTCAGCGCACCAGCACGAACGCCCGTACCCGCAAGGGCCCGCGTCGCGCCATCGCCGGCAAGAAGAAGCCGGGCAAGAAGTAGTCCACAGCGGACTTCGCCGTCCAGCGGTCTTCGCTGTAGGACCGACCACCTCCCGTAGGAGTACAGATGCCCCCCAAGGGTCGTCAGGGCGCTGCCAAGAAGGTGCGCCGCAAGGAAAAGAAGAACGTCGCTCACGGCCACGCGCACATCAAGAGCACGTTCAACAACACCATCGTTTCGATCACCGACCCGAGCGGCAACGTGATCTCCTGGGCCTCCGCCGGCCACGTCGGCTTCAAGGGCTCCCGGAAGTCCACGCCGTTCGCCGCGCAGATGGCCGCCGAGTCGGCCGCCCGCCGCGCCCAGGAGCACGGCATGCGCAAGGTCGACGTGTTCGTCAAGGGCCCGGGCTCCGGTCGTGAGACCGCGATCCGCTCCCTGCAGGCCACGGGCCTCGAGGTCGGCTCCATCCAGGACGTCACCCCGACCCCGCACAACGGCTGCCGTCCGCCGAAGCGCCGCCGCGTCTGAGGCACGGTTCGCTTGAGGATTCGGGCGGTACGGCTCTTTCGGGCCGTGCCGCCCGTACCCTTGCAGTACTAGTCGGACGTCAAATAGCGGGCGTCCATGACTGAAGGAATCACAACATGCTGATCGCTCAGCGTCCCTCGTTGACCGAAGAGGTCGTCGACGAGTTCCGCTCCCGGTTCGTGATCGAGCCGCTGGAGCCGGGCTTCGGCTACACCCTCGGCAACTCCCTGCGCCGCACCCTCCTGTCGTCGATCCCCGGTGCCGCTGTCACCAGCATCCGTATCGACGGCGTCCTGCACGAGTTCACCACCGTGCCGGGCGTCAAGGAGGACGTCACCGACCTGATCCTCAACATCAAGCAGCTGGTCGTCTCCTCGGAGCACGACGAGCCGGTCGTGATGTACCTGCGCAAGCAGGGCCCGGGTCTGGTCACCGCCGCCGACATCGCGCCCCCGGCCGGTGTCGAGGTGCACAACCCCGACCTCGTCCTCGCCACGCTCAACGGCAAGGGCAAGCTGGAGATGGAGCTGACCGTCGAGCGCGGTCGCGGTTACGTCTCCGCCGTGCAGAACAAGCAGGTGGGCCAGGAGATCGGCCGTATCCCGGTCGACTCGATCTACTCGCCGGTTCTCAAGGTCACGTACAAGGTCGAGGCCACGCGTGTCGAGCAGCGCACCGACTTCGACAAGCTGATCGTCGACGTCGAGACGAAGCAGGCCATGCGTCCGCGTGACGCCATGGCGTCGGCCGGCAAGACCCTGGTCGAGCTGTTCGGTCTCGCCCGCGAGCTGAACATCGACGCCGAGGGCATCGACATGGGCCCGTCCCCCACGGACGCCGCCCTGGCCGCCGACCTCGCGCTGCCGATCGAGGAGCTGGAGCTCACGGTCCGCTCCTACAACTGCCTCAAGCGCGAGGGCATCCACTCCGTGGGTGAGCTCGTCGCCCGCTCGGAGGCCGACCTGCTGGACATCCGCAACTTCGGTGCGAAGTCCATCGACGAGGTCAAGGCGAAGCTGGCCGGCATGGGCCTGGCCCTGAAGGACAGCCCGCCCGGATTCGACCCCACGGCCGCTGCCGACGCCTTCGGCGCCGACGACGACGCGGACGCGGGTTTCGTGGAGACCGAGCAGTACTGATCGGTCGTTGCCGGTGAGCATCCGCTCATCGGGTTCCTGACCCCGGTACCTGACACGGCCGGGGCAGACACACAGGAGAAGAACAATGCCGAAGCCCACCAAGGGTGCCCGTCTGGGCGGCAGTGCCGCGCACGAGAAGCTGCTCCTCGCGAACCTCGCGAAGGCGCTGTTCGAGCACGGCCGTATCACCACCACCGAGGCGAAGGCCCGCCGCCTGCGCCCGTACGCCGAGCGTCTGGTCACCAAGGCGAAGAAGGGCGACCTTCACAACCGCCGTCAGGTGCTCCAGGTCATCACGGACAAGAGCGTCGTCCACACGCTCTTCACCGAGATCGGCCCGCGTTACGAGAACCGTCCGGGTGGCTACACCCGCATCACCAAGATCGGTAACCGCCGTGGCGACAACGCGCCCATGGCTGTCATCGAGCTGGTCGAGGCGCTGACGGTGCAGCAGAAGGCCGTGGGTGAGGCCGAGGCCGCCACCAAGCGTGCGGTCAAGGAGGCCGACGAGGCCAAGGCTGCCGAGACCACCGAGGCGCCGGCCGAGGAGGCCGCTGCCGAGGAGTCGAAGGAAGCCTGAGGCTCCGCCTGACGCTGGAAGCGGGTTCGCCCTTCGGGGCGGGCCCGCTTTCGCGTACCGGAGGAGCAGGCGGCCCTGAGAGGATCTGTACGTGAGTGACGAAGCACAGCCCGGCCATGTCCGCATCCGTCTCGACCTGTCCTACGACGGCACCGGCTTCCACGGCTGGGCCAAGCAGGCCGGCGGCAAGCGGACCGTGCAGGGGGAGATCGAGGACGCGCTGCGCACGGTCACGCGGTCCGTGGAGACGTACGAGCTGACCGTCGCCGGGCGGACCGACGCCGGGGTGCACGCGCGGGGCCAGGTGGCGCATGTGGACCTGCCCGAGCAGGTCTGGCGCGAGCACCACGAGAAGCTGCTCAAGCGGCTCGCCGGGCGGCTGCCCCGGGACGTGCGCGTCTGGGCCCTCAGGCCCGCGCCGAGCGGCTTCAACGCCCGTTTCTCCGCCGTCTGGCGCCGCTACGCCTACCGCGTCACGGACAACCCCGGCGGTGTGGACCCGCTGCTGCGGGGCCATGTGCTCTGGCACGACTGGCCGCTCGACGTGGATGCCATGAACGAGGCCGCCCGGCGGCTGATCGGCGAGCACGACTTCGCCGCGTACTGCAAGAAGCGTGAGGGCGCGACCACCATCCGTACGCTCCAGGAGCTGAGCCTGGCGCGGGGCGACGACGGGATCATCACCGCGACCGTCCGCGCCGACGCCTTCTGCCACAACATGGTCCGCTCACTCATCGGGGCGCTGCTGTTCGTCGGCGACGGCCACCGTCCGCCGGACTGGCCCGGGAAGGTGCTGGCCGCGGGCGTACGGGACTCCGCCGTGCACGTGGTACGGCCGCACGGGCTGACCCTGGAGGAGGTCGGCTACCCGGCCGACGAGCTGCTGGCGGCGCGTAGCCGGGAGGCCCGCAACAAGCGGTCGCTGCCGGCGGCCGGCTGCTGCTGAGGGCTGCTGCCGAGGGCCATGAGTCCGCTCACGTGGTGTGACGGTACGGTTGCGGGCTGGCGGGAACTCGCGGACCCATGCGGCTCACCGTCATCGGCACCGGTTATCTGGGTGCCACGCATGCCGCCTGCATGGCGGAGCTGGGACACGAGGTGGTCGGCGTCGACGTCGACGCGGGCAAGATCGCCGCGCTGCGCGCCGGCCGGGCGCCGTTCCACGAACCGGGGCTGTCCGCGCTGCTCGCCCGGCACACGGCGAGCGGACGGCTGCGGTTCACGACCGCCTACGAGGAGGCCGGTGCCTTCGGGCAGGTGCACTTCGTGTGCGTCGGCACCCCGCAGCGCAGGGACTGCGACGGCGCGGACCTGAGCTGTGTGGAGTCGGCGTTCGCGGGGATCGCCCGGCATGCGCGCAAGGGCGCCCTGCTGGTGGGCAAGTCGACCGTGCCGGTCGGCACCGCCGCGCGGCTCGCCGAAGAGCACGGCGCCGAGATCGCGTGGAACCCGGAGTTCCTGCGGGAGGGCTTCGCCGTCGAGGACACCCTGCGGCCGGACCGGCTGGTGTTCGGGGTGCGCACCGGGCGCGCCGAGCGGCTGCTGCGCCAGGTCTACGGTCCTGTGCTGGCCGCCGGGACGCCGCTGGTCGTCACCGACTTCGCCACCGCGGAACTGGCCAAGACGGCCGCGAACTCCTTCCTCGCCACCAAGATCTCGTTCATCAACGCGATGGCCGAGGTCTGCGAGGCCGCGGGCGGTGACGTGCGGAAACTGTCCGAGGTGCTGGGATGTGACGGCCGGATCGGGCGGGCGTACCTGCGGGCCGGGGTCGGGTTCGGCGGCGGCTGCCTGCCCAAGGACATCCGGGCCTTCGCGCACCGCTCCGCCGAGCTGGGCGTGGACCTGGGATTCCTGCACGCGGTGGACGCGATCAACATGCGGCGCCGGGACCGGACGGTCGCGCTGGCCCGCGAGCTGTGCGGTGGATCCGTCCTCGGCGCGCGGGTGGCGGTGCTGGGCGCCGCCTTCAAACCGGACTCGGACGACGTCCGCGACTCGCCCGCGCTGAACGTGGCCGCGCGCCTCGGCCTCGACGGCGCCGACGTCACGGTCTACGACCCCGAGGCGCTGGACAACGCGCGCAAGGCGTTCCCGCTGCTCGGCTACGCGCTGTCCGTGCCGGAGGCGCTGCGCGGGGCCGAACTGGTGCTGCTGCTGACCGAGTGGCCGCGGTTCCGGGAGATCGACCCGCGATGGGCGGCGGGGCTGGTGTCCCGGCCGCGCATCGTGGACGGCCGGGGCGTCCTCGACCCGGACCGCTGGACGGCGGCGGGCTGGCGGTTCTGCGCGCTGGGGATGTCCTGACCGGGGAGGTCCCGGAGGGACATCGGACCCGTCCTAGTGGTGCCTACCGGTGCGCCACCGGCGTCCTAGTGGTTGGCCGCCGCCGAGGCCTGGGCCACGCCGCGCCGGCGGATCTGCTGGAACGCGAACTCGGCGAGGTCGTCGCCGGCGCGGAACACCTTGGTGTCCTTGGCCGTCACGTCCTTGCCGCTGGGGAATCCGGCGAGGGTGAAGTAGGCGTAGCGGCCGTAGGAGTTGGTCGTGGAGCGGCAGACCGCGCCGTCGCAGAAGGCCTTGACGCCGCTGCCGGAGAGCGGCTTGACGATGCTCTTCTTGTCGGCCTGGCCCTTGGCCTTGAGGGCCTGGGCCTCCGTGTCGAAGACGGCGACGCCGACGGTGGCCGCGATCCCGTCCTTCGTGTAGGTCGCGCGGATCAGGCGAGTGCAGCCGTTGGCGGTGAGGACCTTGCCGAGGGTGCCCTGGACGGCCGTGGCACAGCTCTTGGTGTCGGCGGTGGGGCCCTTCTTGTACACGTTCTCGCCCATGGTCAGCCGGGCGCCAGGGAAGAGCGTGTCCGCGCTGAGCGGGGCCGTGTCCTTCTGCGCGCTGGATATGAAGTCCTTGGGGTCCAGCGGGGGCGGGGCGCTGGTGGGCGCGAAGGAGGGGCCCGTGGCCGAACTGCTCGGCAGCGCGGCGGTGGCGGGCAGCTGGGAGGCCGGGTGTCCCGAGGCGTTGTCGTCGCTGTTCGCGGACATCACCGCCATGGCGACGGCCGCGCCCACGGCCACGGTGGCCAGCACGCCCCCGCCGACGAACAGCAGTCGTCGCCGCTTGTTGCGCGTCTCGGACGCCTCGGCGAGTGCGGCCCAGTCCGGGGTCTGGCTGTCGCTCCCGCTGTTCCACGGCTGCTGAGATTGTGGTTTCCAGGGATCCCACTGGGACTGCGAGCCCCGCTGCCCATGACTCATGGGGCGCATCTTAGACGGGGCCCGGGGCGCCCGGGCGCCGCCCGCGGCGCCCCTCCGGGCACCTTCGGCGCAGGCCGGTACAAAGCGGAGCACGCCGCAGCCGGAGCGGGCCGGGCGCCCCCGTCCGCGCCCGGGAGGTGTGCTCGTGCGAGGGCCGAAGGGCGGGTGTTGTGGGGGAGTGGGGGTGGGCGCCGCCTACACTGGGGCGGAACACGCTGGATCGGTGCGGGCAACCCGTTTTGACCCCCGGAGGGCCGCACGGGTATCCTGCATGTTCGTTGTGTATTGGCTTGCTCATTCTCACGGGACGGGCCCTTACACCGGTCCACCGGGCCGATGACCAGCGACCAGCACGCGGTTTGCGTCACCGCGGTGCGGTCAGGGCTGTCGTGATCGTCTTCGGTGACCTTGTCAGGACCACTCACTGAAGAAGCGAAGGCTACGAACCGTGCGTACGTACAGCCCCAAGCCCGGCGACATCACGCGCCAGTGGCACGTCATTGACGCCCAGGACGTTGTCCTGGGCCGCCTGGCGTCCACCGCCGCCACCCTTCTGCGGGGCAAGCACAAGCCGATCTACGCGCCGCACGTCGACGCTGGTGACTTCGTCATCATCATCAACGCCGACAAGGTGCACCTCTCCGGCAACAAGCGGACCCAGAAGATGGCGTACCGCCACTCCGGCTACCCGGGTGGTCTGCGCTCCGTCCGTTACGACGAGCTGCTCGACAAGAACCCGGAGAAGGCCATCGAGAAGGCCGTCAAGGGCATGCTCCCCAAGAACTCCCTGGGCCGTCAGATGCTCTCGAAGCTGAAGGTCTACAAGGGTGACCAGCACCCGCACGGCGCCCAGCAGCCGGTGCCGTTCGAGATCACCCAGGTCGCGCAGTAAGTCCGGCCACCCCCTAAGACTGAAGAGAATCTGAGGAGAATCGTGGCCGAGACCACTGCCGAGCAGCCGCTCGAAGAGCTTGACATCGACAGCTACACCACCGAGTCCGAGGTTCCGGTGGAGGGTGAGTACACCTCCGAGTCCCTCGCCTCGCGCTTCGGTGAGCCCCAGCCCGCCGCCGGCCTGGGCCGCCGCAAGAACGCCATTGCCCGCGTCCGGATCGTTCCGGGCTCCGGCAAGTGGAAGATCAACGGCCGCACCCTCGAGGACTACTTCCCGAACAAGGTGCACCAGCAGGAAGTCAACGAGCCCTTCAAGGTGCTGGAGCTCGAGGGCCGTTACGACGTCATCGCCCGCATCGCCGGCGGCGGCGTCTCCGGCCAGGCCGGTGCCCTGCGTCTCGGTGTCGCCCGCGCCCTGAACGAGGCCGACGTCGACAACAACCGCGGCCCGCTCAAGAAGGCCGGCTTCCTCCGCCGCGACGACCGTGCGGTCGAGCGCAAGAAGGCCGGTCTGAAGAAGGCCCGCAAGGCGCCGCAGTACAGCAAGCGCTAATCAGCAGCTGCCTGCGGACAGGCCTACTCCGAACGCCCCGGCGGCACGCCACTGTGCTGTCGGGGCGTTCGTATATCGCAGGACTTGGGCGTATAACGGCACGAGGTGCTGACCGGCTGATGTGATCGGATGCCCGGCCCTTCAGGAACCGACGCTTTATCAGGAGGACAAGTGGGACGACTCTTCGGCACGGACGGCGTGCGTGGCGTCGCCAACGCGGACCTGACCGCCGAGATGGCGCTCGGCCTCTCCGTCGCCGCGGCGCACGTGCTTGCCGAGGCGGGCACCTTCGAGGGCCACCGTCCCAAGGCCGTGGTCGGCCGGGACCCGCGTGCTTCCGGGGAGTTCCTGGAGGCCGCCGTGGTCGCCGGGCTGGCGAGTGCGGGCGTGGACGTGCTGCGCGTCGGCGTGCTGCCGACGCCCGCCGTGGCGTATCTGACCGGCGCGCTCGGCGCCGACCTCGGCGTGATGCTCTCGGCGAGCCACAACGCCATGCCCGACAACGGCATCAAGTTCTTCGCCCGCGGCGGCCACAAGCTCGCCGACGAGCTGGAGGACCGGATCGAGAAGGTCTACGAGGAGCACCGCACCGGCGCGCCCTGGGACCGTCCGACCGGCGCGGGCGTGGGCCGCGTCCGCGACTACGACGAGGGCCTCGACCAGTACGTCTCCCACCTCATCGGCGTCCTCCCGAACCGGCTCGACGGCCTGAAGATCGTCCTGGACGAGGCGCACGGCGCCGCCTCCCGCGTCTCGCCGGAGGCCTTCGTCCGGGCCGGTGCCGAGGTCGTCACCATCGGCGCGGAGCCCGACGGCCTGAACATCAACGACGGCTGCGGCTCCACGCACCTGGGCCCGCTCAAGGCCGCCGTCGTCGAGCACGGCGCCCAGCTGGGCATCGCGCACGACGGCGACGCCGACCGCTGCCTGGCCGTGGACCACACCGGCGAGGAGGTCGACGGCGACCAGATCCTGGCCGTGCTCGCGCTGGCGATGCGGGAGCGTTCCGCACTGCGCTCCGACACCGTCGTCGCGACCGTGATGTCGAACCTGGGCTTCAAGCTGGCCATGGAGCGCGAGGGCATCCACCTCGTGCAGACCGCCGTCGGCGACCGCTACGTCCTGGAGGAGATGAAGAACAAGGGCTACGCCCTGGGCGGCGAGCAGTCCGGCCACGTCATCATCCTCGACCACGCCACCACCGGCGACGGCACGCTCACGGGCCTGCTGCTGGCGGCCCGCGTCGCCCAGACCGGCCGTACGCTGCGCGACCTGGCCGCGGTCATGGAGCGGCTGCCCCAGGTCCTGATCAACGTCCCCGACGTGGACAAGTCCCGGGTGAAGACCTCCGCGGACCTGGCCGCCGCGATCACCGAGGCCGAGCGCGAACTGGGCGAGACCGGCCGCGTCCTGCTGCGCCCCTCGGGCACCGAACCGCTGGTCCGCGTCATGGTCGAGGCCGCCGACATCGACCAGGCCCGCTCGGTGGCCGGCCGACTGGCCGACGCGGTGAAGTCGGCGCTCGGCTAGGCGAGTTCCGAGGCGCGGTGGGCGCGCTCGCGTTGCCTGATCCAGAACCACTTCTGGGCGAGCAGCGTGAGCGTGCCGGCCAGGACGATGCCGAGCAGGTTCAGCAGCAGTTGCACGGTGGAGCCCCAGGTCTGCCGGGTGTCGCCGTAGGCGAGGGCGACGGCCGCGTTGGCGGCGGCCGGGACGGTGGTCACCGAGATGGCGACGCCGACCAGGGCACCGGACTTGGCGGAGGTCAGGGAGAGCGTGCCGGCGGCTCCGGCGAGCACCGCCACGACGAAGGAGAACCAGTCAGGGGCGTAGACGAAGCTGGTGTTGGGCCGCGGGGCCTCCAGCTTGCTCTCGCTGAACAGCCCGACGGCGTCCATGAAGACGCTGAAGCCGACCGTCACCGCCATCGCCAGCGCGAAGCCCACCAGCAGCGCGGTCAGCGACCGCAGCGCCAGCCGCGGGGCCCGCTGCACAAGTGCGGTGCTCAGACCCGCCAGTGGCCCGAACTCCGGGCCGACGGCCATCGCGCCCACGATCAGGATCGCGTTGTCCAGCAGCACACCGCAGGCGGCGATCATGGTGGCGAGCGTGATGAACGCCAGATAGGTCACCGACAGCGTCGACTCCTCGTGCGTGGCGTCCGCCAGGTGCTCCCACAGCACCGCGTCCGCGCCCTCGCCGGGCGCCTCCTCCTCGGCCTTCTCGGCCCGCTTGGACAGCGACAGGTCGATGCTCTCCACGGCGATCGAACCCGTCTGCTCGATCCCCAGCTCCCGCAGGCCGGTGAGCAGTTCGTGACCCGCCTCGCGTGCGACGTCGCACATCACCACGTCACCGGCCGGGTTGCGGGCCGCGCCCCGCAGCACGACGAGGTGCGTGGTGCCCACCGTCCTCTCGATCAGCCGCACCACGTCGTCGGTGCGCTCGGCGGGCGTGATCAGTCGCAGATGCAGCATGACGGCAGCGTAGAGGTCAGAGCTTGCGCAGGCTCAGCCGCTGCACCTTGTGGTCCGGGCCCTTGCGCAGCACCAGTGTGGCGCGGCCCCGGGTGGGTGCGATGTTCTCCACCAGATTGGGCTTGTTGATCGTCCGCCACATGGTGCGGGCGTAGTCGAGGGCCTCGTCCTCCGACACCTGGGTGTACTTGCGGAAGTACGAGGAGGGGTCCTGGAAGGCGGTCCCGCGCAGCTTGCGGAACCGGTTCAGATACCACTGCTCGATGTCCTCGGTGCGCGCGTCGACGTACACGCTGAAGTCGAAGTAGTCGGCGAGACCGACCCTGGTGCGGCCGTCCTTGCCGGGCAGGGCGGGCTGGAGGACGTTCAGGCCCTCGACGATGAGGATGTCCGGGCGGCGGACGCTGAGCTTCTCGCCGGGGACGATGTCGTAGATCAGGTGTGAGTAGACGGGCGCGGTCACCTCGCTCTTGCCGGCCTTGATGTCGGCGACGAACCGGGTCAGCGCCCGGCGGTCGTACGACTCCGGGAACCCCTTGCGGGACATCAGGCCGCGCGCCTGGAGTTCGCGGGTGGGCAGCAGGAACCCGTCGGTGGTGACCAGCTCGACCCGGGGGTGCTCGGGCCAGCGGGAGAGCAGCGCCTGGAGCAGACGGGCCACGGTCGACTTGCCGACGGCGACCGAACCGGCCACCCCGATGACGAAGGGGGTGCCGGACTGGGAGCCCTGCTCGCCGAGGAAGGTGTTCAGCGCGCCGCGCAGCCCGTCCGTGGCACCGACGTAGAGGTTGAGCAGCCGGGACAGCGGCAGATAGATGTCCCGCACCTCGTCGAGGTCGATGACGTCGCCGAGGCCGCGCAGCCGCTCGACCTCCTCGGCGGTGAGCGGCAGCGGCGTCTTGTCGCGCAGCGCGCTCCACTCGGCTCGTGTGAGGTCGACGTAGGGAGTCGCCTCCGGCCGGGGCCGGTGGGCGCTCCGGGGCATCGAGGGGACCGGAGAGATCACAGTCCATTGTTAACGGAGTTCGAACGCGGTGGGGGGTGGGGTGTGTCACGCCCCCCACCGCGTGACCGCCAGGCGAAGGCGTCAAGCACCTAGTCAAGGTCACCATCGACACCGACGGCGACAAGGGCACCAAGACGGCGACGGTCACCGCGACCGACGGCCATCCCATCTGGGTCCAGTCCCTGCACGCCTGGGTCAAGGCCACCGACCTCAAGCCGGGCGAATGGCTCCGCACCAGTGCCGGCACGTACGTCCAGATCACGGCGATCGAACGGTGGACGGCCCAGAAGGCCACGGTTCACAACCTGACCGTCAGCGATCTGCACACGTATTACGTGGTGGCGGGTTTCACCTCGATTCTCGCCCACAACTGTGACGTGGCCAGGTTCGAAGTGGATTCCAGCGGTGTCGCGGCTGACCTGGAGAACCCGGTCACGGCAACTGAGGCATACAATCGTGCCAGGCATTATGGTGGCACCCAGACGAATGGCCCTGTTGGACGTGCGGCGCGAGCGGAGAGTGAAGGGCGGCCGTGCCCGGACTGCGGCACGACGATGGAGACAGGAACCGACCACGCACCTGCTCCCGAGCATGATCCGCCGCTGGTTCTGCACTACTATCGCGGCGGAGGTTCAGAGATGACGAACGCCGAGCGAAGAGCCTATGCGCGGAACGACGGAATCAATGGGGCGACATGTCAAGCATGTCAGCGATCACAGGGGGCTGAAATGGCGAAGGTCTCGAAAGCCATTAAGAGGAATTTGGGACTGTGATCGACGTAAGTGAGCGATTGTGGGCTCTTGAACGGCACGTTCGGATCTTCTGGCACGGGCATATTGTGGAACCTGCCACTTGGCATCGTGGGCCGATCCTGGAGCGAGTTCCGCATTTTGCGACCTATCGCGTTCTCCCTCAGCGTGCCGGTGAGGCTTGGGTCTACGTGACGGTGGGCTCATCGATCACTGAATCATCGATCGGCGGAATCGAATTTTTCGTCATGTCTCCTATGGCTTCCGAGGTTCACTCGGAGACGCTGGCGATGGTGAGTCACTATCATTCTTTCGAGGCACACCGATTGAACATCGGGTCAGTCATTGATATCGGCCGTCCTTGGATGCCGAATTCAAGCATGGATCATCTTCTAGTGAGCCTGCCTTATCCCTACGGGCCTGAACTTGAATGGGCCTCGCGGGAAGCTGGGAGTGCTCGATTCTTGTGGTTGTTGCCGATCTATCGGAGTGAGGGAGAATTCATTAAGCGTGAAACGCTTGATGAATTTGAATCCAGATTGGATGCTGGAGCTGTGAATGTGTTGGACCCCAACAGAAGTCCGATTGTCTGAGAAGCGTACCGACCAGACGGGGCATGGGCAGCGGGGAGTGCAGATCCGCCTGCGGTAGTGCGCGTCAGTTTGGGGCAAGCCCCAAGTCGGGGCGTGTACGGGAGGGGCGTCATGAGCGGTACCGAGTCGGTCGGCAGCACATGGAAGCTGAGCGACCAGGAGGGCGGGGTGCTTGCAGGGCGGTGGTGGAAGTGGGCTCTTGCGGCACCGGACGACCTCTGTCCGGTGCGTGACACAACAGGCGAAAACGCCGCCTGGAACCAGCCTGCCGACCTCTGGTTCCTCGCTGGGACCTACGGCGGTCGCGTGGTGCGGCGCTGCGTTGTGCCCTCGGATAGACCTCTCTTCTTCCCTGTGCTCAACATGCAGCACACCAGGTTCCACTCGAAGGTTCCTCTGTTTTTGACGGTTGCACGGGCCACAGCATCGCTCAACGGTGTCCCTCTGCCCTTGCAGGAGTTTGCGGCACCGTTCCGGACGAAGCTGATCCGCCGGTTCGCCTGGGGCATCTGGGGCGGCGTCGTGCCGCTGACGCCCGGCCAGTACGTACTGGAGATCAAAGCCGAGTCCACAAGCGGCTTCTGGGTCGACACGACATACCACTTGGACGCGAAGGCGTTCTGAGGGGCAGCGCCGGTCGAGCGCCTGCTGGCACTGGCCTGGGGGTTGTGAAGCGACGCTCGCTGGATACCCGACGACTCCACACATCACGTCGGAATCACGGTCAAGTACCGGATGGTGACCGGAGATCATCTGTGCCACCGCTGTGCGTAAAGTGTGCGCAAAGTGTTGCGGAGACCTTCCGCGATCTTGTAGAGAAAAGAGCTTCCTTTCGTGAGAACCACCGTGGTGCGCCGGACGGCCCTCGTCGCGTCCGCCGCCGCTCTCGCCCTGTTCGCCACTGCCTGTGGCGGTTCCTCCGATGGCGGGGACAAGGGTTCCGACGGCAAGACGGCCCAGGCCGACAAGACGGCCTCCGCCGCGCCCGCCGCCGCGAAGCCGCTGACCGCCGCCGAGCTGGAGAAAGCCGCGCTGACGCAGGCGGACGTCAAGAGCGGGAAGGTCGTCGAGAAGGTTCCTGCGTCGGACAACGTCGTGCAGGAGAAGGTGACGACAGACAAGGCAGCTTGCGCGCCGCTCGCCTACCTCCAGGCCGGTTCCTACGTCGGCAAGCCGTCGGCCACTGCGAAGCGGGAGTGGAGGGGCGCCCCGAAGAGGCCCGCCGCAGGCGCCAGCGACGAGGAGAAGCTGTACGCCGGCATGGACGCGCCGCAGGTGCTGGTGACGCTGGCCTCCTACGAGAACGGTGGCGCCGAGCAGGCGATGAAGGACATCGACGCGGCGGTGACGGCGTGTGCCGACGGCTTCTCCTTCGCCGTGGGCGGCGAGAAGACCAAGAACCTGAAGGTGACAAAGACCGACACGCCGCAGGGTGCCGACCAGGCGTTCGCCCTGACCACGTTGGTGGAGTTCGAGGAGGGCGTCAAGGCCCCGGTAAAGGGCGTTGTCGTCCGTAAGGGTGCCACCCTCGCCTACTTCCCCGCCGTCAACATCGGTGCGGCGGCCGCCGGCAAGGACTTCCCTTTCCCCACCGACATCGTCGACGCGCAGCTCGCCAAGCTCAATTGACTGCTCCCCTCCCTGACGGGGAGGGGATTCCTGGCTCAGGCAGCCTCTTGGAGCAGCGCTCCGGGAGGTCTTGCGCCCTCGACACCAGCCGGGTCCAGACCTGCCCGGAGGAGCATCACGCGCGCGGAGTTCTTGTCCCTGGGGGATACGGCTCCGCACGCGGTGCAGGTGTAGGTGCGTTCGGACAGCGGCAGTACGTGCTTGGTTCTCGCACCGCACCGTGCGCAGTCCATCGTGGTGTGCGCGGGATGCACCAGGCGGACGTCCCGCGCGTGTTTGCGGCCCATCTCGATCAGCGCCTGCTTGGTGGCGCCGATCGCGGCATCCGCCGCCTTGCGCGCCATCGACGTCCTGGCCAGGAACCTGGGCCGGAAGTCCTCCACCGCGATCACGTCATGGTCGCGCACCACCTTCTTCGCCCACTTGCGGGCCGTATCCTGACGTTGCCGGGCGATCTTCTGATACGTCTTCGCCCGCCACTTCTTCGCCTCCCGGTAGCCCTTGGATGCGGGTTGCCCCTTCTTCGGTTTGCGGCGGGCCATCATCCGGTCGTAGCGGCACAGCCTCTCCTTGGCCTTGCGGCCGTACTCGGGGTGGGGCAGGTCGTGGGCGTCGCTGGTGGTGGTCGCTGTCTCCTTCACTCCCCAGTCCACACCGAGGACCCGGCCGGTCGCTGGGAGCGGCTGGAGCTGGGCGGGCACGACGAACGAGGCGTACCAGGCGCCGAGGCGGTCGCGGTAGACCCGTACCGAGGAGGGTTCGGCAGGCAGCGGCCTGGACCACACCACGGTCAGGACGATCCCGCCCGCCAGATGCAGACGCCCGTCCTTGAGGCGGAAGCCGCGCCGGGTGTAGTTCAGCGTCGGCCGCGCCCGGTGCTTCTTCCTGTGCCGGGGCATGCCCGCCCGTCGCCTGGCAGGCAGTCGGTCCTTGATGTCCTTCAGCGCTTTCGCGCGGGCGGCGGCGAAGTCGCGGACGGTCTGCTGCTGCGGCACCGAGGAACCAGCGGCCAGCCACGGTGTCACCGCGCGGGCCTGGGTCAGCATCTTGTCCAGCCGAGCCGGACCGCACGCCTCCCCGTCGGCGTGGGCCTTCTTCGAGCGGGCCACGGACTCGTTCCACACCCACCGGCAGCGGGCCCACTCCGCCTCAAGATCGGCCCGGGCACCCGACGACACCCGCAACCGGTACGTGTACCGGACGCGCCCGGCCCCCTCGGCCTCCCGCACCGCCACCCTTCTGCCCCCTGGCCTTGATCAGCCGACATCGACCAAACGACCATACGTACGGTCCCCGCACACCCGCACGTCTCTTCCCCAGCGATCACCCTCACCGGTGAATGAAGGCACGCGCGTTCGCGCGGCTCCGCTATGCGCCGTCGAGGCGCTCCGCGCTTCCGGGGCACGGCGCGGTGACGCTCCGCGGCGCCGACGCGGGACGCGATTCTTTACCGGTGCGAATGCCGGGGCCTCCTCGCAAGAGACCAGGTGACGTGATATCGACAAACTGAAGTGATGCGGCGTCGACCGTCATTCCCACCGGAGGCGTTCGTACCCCGGTGGGAATTTCCGATTTCGGGCACGGAGAGGCGGGTTTCGGCGGCTGATGGGCCGTAGGCTGCGGCCCATGTGCGGAATCGTGGGATACGTGGGGTCGCAGTCGGCGCTCGAGGTCGTGATGGCCGGGCTGAAGCGGCTGGAGTACCGGGGTTACGACTCGGCCGGTGTCGCCGTGCTCGCGGACGGCGGGCTGGCGGCGGCGAAGCGGGCCGGGAAGCTGGTCAACCTGGAGAAGGAGCTGGTCGAACGGCCGCTGCCGACCGGCTCGACGGGCATCGGTCACACCCGGTGGGCCACCCACGGTGCCCCCACGGACGCCAACGCCCACCCGCATCTCGACAACGCCGGACGCGTCGCCGTCGTCCACAACGGCATCATCGAGAACTTCGCGTCCCTGCGGGCGGAGCTCCAGGAGCGCGGCCACGAGCTCTCCTCCGAGACCGACACCGAGGTCGTCGCCCACCTGCTCGCCGAGGAGTTCTCCGCGACCGCCGACCTCGCCGAGGCCATGCGGCTGGTGTGCCGGCGGCTGGAGGGCGCGTTCACCCTGGTCGCGGTGCACGCCGACGCGCCCGACGTGGTCGTCGGCGCCCGCCGCAACTCGCCGCTGGTGGTGGGGGTCGGCGAGGGCGAGGCCTTCCTCGCCTCGGACGTCGCGGCGTTCATCGCCCACACCCGCTCCGCGATCGAGCTGGGCCAGGACCAGGTGGTGGAGCTGCGCCGGGACGGCGTCACCGTCACCGGCTTCGACGGGCAGCCCGCCGAGGTCCGTTCCTACAACGTCGACTGGGACGCGGCGGCCGCCGAGAAGGGCGGCTACGACTACTTCATGCTCAAGGAGATCGCCGAGCAGCCCAAGGCGGTCGCCGACACGCTGCTGGGCCGCATCGACGGCGCCGGGAACCTGACGCTGGACGAGGTGCGCATCTCCGCCTCCGAACTGCGCGAGATGGACAAGGTCGTCATCGTCGCCTGCGGTACGGCCTTCCACGCGGGCCTGATCGCCAAGTACGCCATCGAGCACTGGACCCGCATCCCCTGCGAGGTGGAGCTGGCCAGCGAGTTCCGCTACCGGGACCCGATCCTGGACGCGCAGACGCTGGTGATCGCCATCTCCCAGTCGGGCGAGACGATGGACACCCTGATGGCGCTGCGGCACGCCCGCGAGCAGGGCTCGAAGGTGCTGGCCATCTGCAACACCAACGGCTCGACGATCCCGCGCGAGTCGGACGCGGTGCTGTACACGCACGCGGGCCCGGAGGTCGCGGTCGCCTCCACCAAGGCGTTCCTGACCCAGCTGGTGGCGTGCTACCTGGTGGCGCTGTACCTGGGCCAGGTGCGCGGCACCAAGTGGGGCGACGAGATCCGGGCCGTGATCCGCGACCTGTCGCAGATCGGCGGCGCGGTCGAGCGGGTCCTGGAGACGATGGAGCCGGTGCGGGAACTGGCCCGCTCCCTCGCCGACAAGAACACGGTGCTGTTCCTGGGCCGGCACGTCGGGTATCCGGTCGCTCTCGAAGGCGCCCTGAAGCTCAAGGAGTTGGCGTACATGCACGCCGAGGGCTTCGCGGCGGGCGAGCTGAAGCACGGGCCGATCGCCCTCATCGACCAGGACCTGCCGGTGGTCGTGGTGGTGCCGTCGCCGCGCGGCCGCTCCGTGCTGCACGACAAGATCGTCTCCAACATCCAGGAGATCCGGGCCCGGGGCGCCCGGACGATCGTGATCGCGGAGGAGGGCGACGAGGCCGTCGTCCCGTACGCGGACCATCTGATCCGCATCCCGGTGACCCCGACCCTCCTCCAGCCCCTGGTCGCCACGGTCCCCTTGCAGGTCTTCGCCTGCGAACTGGCCACGGCCCGCGGCAACGAGGTCGACCAGCCCCGCAACCTCGCGAAGTCGGTCACGGTGGAGTGAGTGCGGCGGCAGCCGGAGGGATCAGACCCGGTCCAGCGGCCGGTGCGGCCCCTCCGGCAGCTCCGCCTCGATCGCGTCGCCGGGGCGCACCACGCCGCCCTCTCGGACGACGCTCATGATCCCGGCCTTGCGCACGACGTTCCCGGCCGCATCGCGGCCGACGACCTGCTTCAGCAGCCCGCCTTGGAAGCCGTCGATCTGCGCGCAGGGGTTGCGCAGCCCGGTCACCTCCAGCACCGCTTCGTCGCCGATGTGCAGCAGGGTGCCGACGGGCAGGCCGAGCAGGTCGATGCCGCGGGTGGTGATGTTCTCGCCCAGCTGACCGGGAGTCACCTGGTACCCGGCTCCCGCGACCTCGGCGAAGAGCTCCTCGTGAATGAGGTGGACCTGGCGCAGGTTCGGCTGGGTGGGGTCCTGCGCGACACGCGAGCGGTGCTTGACCGTCACGCCGGCGTGGACGTCCCCCTCGACACCGAGGCCGGCGAGCAGCGTGATGCTGTCCCGGTTCGGCTTGGTGAACGAGTACTCGGCGTTGCTGCTGACCGCGGTCACTGTCGCGCCCATGACCTCGAATCCCCCTCTTCGACAGGTGATACCACTGGGCACCTTACGCCGCGGCCGTAGGGTGCTTCGCATGAGCATCATCGGGGTCGGAATCGACGTCGCCGAGATCGACCGGTTCGCGGAGTCGCTGGAGCGGACGCCCAACCTGGCCAAGCGGCTGTTCGTGGCGGACGAGCTGCTGCTGCCGAGCGGGGAGCGCCGGGGCATGGCCTCGCTGGCCGCGCGGTTCGCCGCGAAGGAGGCGGTCGCCAAGGCCCTCGGCGCGCCGGCCGGGCTGCTGTGGACGGACGCGGAGGTGTACGTCGAGGACAGCGGGCGTCCGCGGCTGAGGGTGAAGGGCTCCGTCGCGGCCCGCGCGGCGGAACTCGGGGTGCGGGCGTGGCACATCTCGCTGAGCCATGACGCCGGGGTGGCCTCGGCCGTGGTGATCGCGGAGGGGTGACGGGACGTCACCAGCCGCCGATGTCGCCGTCCGTGACGCGGATGGCGAGCACCGTGGCGTCGTCCTCCGGGCGGGGGCCGGTGAGCTGGTGGACCAGGGCCTGCACATAGGCGTCCAGTGCCTGGTCGCCCGGTGGGATACCGCCCCGGGCGCAGCTGTCGGCGGCCTGGAGCAGGCGGGAGCAGTCCTGGTCGAGGTCCGAGCCACGGCGCTCGATCAGGCCGTCCGAGTAGAGCAGGACCACGTCACCGGGGTAGAGGAGGATCTCGGCCGCCGCGTACTTCTCGCCGGGCAGGACGCCCAGGGGCGGACCCGGTCCGCCCTGCGGCGGGTCGAGCAGGCGGGCCCGGCGCTCGCGCAGCAGGATGGGCAGCGGGTGACCGGCACACGTCCAGCGCAGCAGGCCCTGGTCGGGGTGGTAGCGGCCGATGACGGCCGTGGCGGTGGACTCCTGGCCGTCGTCGCAGGCGACCATGTTCAGCCAGCCGGTCAGCGCCTCCACCAGTTCACCGGTGAACGCGAGCCCCGCCAGCGCCGACCGCAGCTTCGCCATCAGCGTGACGGCGTCGAGTCCGTGGCCGCGGGCGTCGCCGAGCGCGATCAGTACCTGTCCGCTCGGCAGGACGCGGGCCTTGTACCAGTCGCCTCCCACACGGGCCGCGCGCGCCTCGGGACGGTAGACGGCAGCCGCCTCGATGCCGTGCCGGGCCAGTTCGGCCGGGAACCGGGGGAGGACCGCGTCCCGCAGCCGCTCGGCCACCTCGGCGATCGCGTCCGCCCGCTGGCGCTGTGCACGGGCCTCGCGCACCGCCTGTTCGGCCCGGGCGCGGCTGTACCGGTCGTCGGTCACGTCGTGGAGCACCGCGCGCACGGTCCACACCGGCCCGTGCTCCGGGCGCACCGGTTCGGCCACGAAGCGGACGATCCGCTCGGAGGGCCGGACCAGATGCAGGTCGCACTCGGCGACGCGCTTGCGCAGCAGGACGTCGTAGATCACCTCGTACAGCGGCACCAGGCTGACCGGCGCCACCATGCGGGCCAGGCCGAGCAGGTCGGGCACGGGCTGCGAGGCGGACAGGCCGAGTACGTCGCGCAGCGCCGACGACGGTTCCACGGTCCCGTCACCGAGGTTCCACTCGGCCCAGCACACCCGCACCAGCCGTTGCGCGGCCTGCGCCGTCCGGGTCTCCTGCTCGCCTTCCCAGGTCAGCAGCAGCAGACCGTGGCAGGGGGTCGCGCGCACCTCGCTGCTCATGCGCACCACCCGCCCGTCGGGGCCGGACAGCGACCACTCGGCCATCTCGGGCCCCTGCGTCCGTCCGGTCCGCAGGGCCTCGGCGAGCAGACGGGGTATCGGCGTGTCCGCCATGTTCGGGAAGCGTTCGAACAACGGGACGCTCCCGGACCACGGCGGCAGTGTTCCGGCCGGGATGTCCCGGGCGGAGCGCTCCAGCGTGGCGGCGTTCTGCCCGACGTAGCAGAAGTCCCTCACCTCGCCCCGCTCGTCGAACACGGGAAGGACCACCATGACGGCGATCGGCAACGCGTCCAGCAGGTCGGGGGCCGGGGGCACCGGTGGGAGGCCGGGCGGTGGGGGGCCGCAAGGGCCGTCGGGCGGCTCGCGCACGGGGACGGAGTGCTCGGCGGCGTACCGGGCGATCTCGCCCCGCTGCTCGGCCAGCAGCTTCTCCAACGCCTCGAGCCGACCGCCGGTGACGCTGTTGCGGGTGCCGGTGCTGTCACCGATTCCGTCGCCGACGCCGACCGGTTCGTCCACCATGTGCGGTGACCTCCTCCTTCCGACCTTTCGCTTTCATGTGGTTTCGTCAGGATTTCTCCTGCCGGGTTCCCGTGCGATGTCGGGCGCATGCGGGGCAGACTCGACCGCATGCGTACCGCGTACAGCGTCGAGACGGTCAGGACAGCCGAGCGCGCGCTCATGGCGCGGCTCCCGGACGGCGCCCTCATGCAGCGTGCCGCCGCCGGGCTCGCCGCCGCCTCGGCGGACCTGCTCGGGGGCGTCTACGGCCGCCGGGTGGTCCTCCTCGTCGGCAGCGGCGACAACGGGGGCGACGCCCTGTACGCCGGGACCCGGCTGGCCCGCCGCGGCGCCGGGGTCACCGCCGTGCTGCTCGCCCCCGACCGCACCCACCCGGGAGGTCTCGCGGCGCTGCGTCGCGCGGGCGGCACGCTCGCCCGGCCGGACGCGGCCGACCGGCTGATCGACCGGGCCGACCTCGTGATCGACGGGATCGTCGGCATCGGCGGCAAGGGCGGCCTGCGCCCCGACGCCGTACCGCTGGCCGAGCGCGCGGCGCGCTCCGGGGCCGTCGTCGTCGCCGTGGACCTGCCCAGCGGGGTGGAGGCGGACAGCGGCGAGGTGCGGGGCGCCGCGGTCCGCGCCGACCTGACCGTCACCTTCGGCACCCACAAGCCCGGACTGCTCGTCGACCCGGCCCGCGAGTACGCCGGCACGGTCCGCCTCGTCGACATCGGCCTGGGCCCCGAGCTGCCCGCCGAACCGGAACTGGAGGCGCTCCAGCACGCGGACGTCGCCGCCCTGCTGCCCCGGCCGGCCGTCGAGAGCGACAAGTACCGGCGGGGCGTCGTCGGCATCGCGGCCGGCTCGGCCCGCTACCCCGGTGCGGCCGTGCTCGCGGTGTCCGGCGCGCTGCGCGGCGGCGCGGGGGCCGTACGGTACGTCGGACCCGCCGGGCACGCGGTGATCGCCCGTTTCCCCGAGACCCTGGTGTCCGACCAGGGGCCGCACAAGGCGGGCCGGGTGCAGGCCTGGGTGGTGGGGCCGGGCGCGGGGGACGACGTGGCGACCGTCTCGGAGGTGCTGGACGCGGACGTCCCCGTCCTGCTGGACGCGGACGGCCTGCGCCTCGCCGACCGGGAGGCCGTACGGGCCCGTACCGCGCCGACCCTGATGACCCCGCACGCGGGCGAGGCCGCCGCGCTGCTCGGTGTGGCGCGGGAGCAGGTGGAGGCGGCCCGGCTGGCCGCCGCCCGGGAACTCGCCGCCCGCTACCGCGCGACCGTCCTGCTCAAGGGCTCGACCACGCTGATCGTCGACCCGGACGGCGGTCCGGCGCGGGTCAACCCGACCGGCACCCCGTGGCTCGCCACGGCCGGCAGCGGCGACGTCCTGTCCGGGCTCGGCGGGTCCCTGCTCGCGGCCGGCCTGTCCGCCCGCGACGCGGGCAGCGTGGCGGCCTATCTGCACGGCCTGGCCGGCCGCCTGGCCGCCAAGGGCGCGCCGATCGGCGCCCACGACGTGTCCGACGCCGTTCCCCGGGCCTGGCGCGACGTGCGACGGACGCGACCGGACGCAGGGGGGCGGTAGGAGCCGGTGCGAGGGGGCCGCCGGGCCGGGGCGGCGGGCTGACGATGCGTGTGGTCGGGGGTGTCGGGGTTCGGTGGTCCGGGGGTGTCCGGGTCCGGGGGGTCGTCTGAGGGTGTCGGTGGCCCGGGGGTCCGGGGCGGGTGCTCTGCCCGGGGTCCGGGGCGGCTGGTCTGAGGGTGTCGGTGGGCCGGTGAGCCTGCGGTCTGAGGAGGCCGGCGGCCGGAGGGAGCCTGCGGTCGCAGAGAGCCTGCGGCCGGAGGGAGTCGACGGGCTGAATGGGGCGGCGGTCTGATGGGTTGTCGCCTCGAGGTCGTCGCGGGGGCGCCCTCTTCCGGTCCCGGCCGGTGAACGGTGCTGTGGGGCCGTCCGGGGCCTCTGAGACACTGGGCGCGATGAACGAGACAGCACACCCGCGGACGGCACCGCTGCGCGCCCGCGCAGAGATCGACCTGGCCGCTGTGCGCGCCAACGTCCGGGCGCTGCGCGAGCGGGCGCCCGGCGCGGCCCTGATGGCCGTGGTCAAGTCCGACGCCTACGGCCACGGCGCGGTGCCGTGCGCACGTGCCGCCGTCTCCGCCGGGGCGACCTGGCTCGGCACCGCCACGCCCGAGGAGGCCCTGGCGCTGCGCGCGGCCGGACTGTCACCCGACGGGGTGAGGATCATGTGCTGGCTGTGGACGCCCGGCGGGCCGTGGCGGGAGGCCGTCGAGGCGGACGTGGACGTGTCCGTGAGCGGGATGTGGGCCCTCGCGGAGGTCCGCGAGGCGGCCCGGGCCGCCGGCCGGCCCGCCCGCGTGCACCTGAAGGCCGACACCGGGCTCGGGCGCAACGGCTGCCAGCCCGCCGACTGGCCCGAACTCGTCGCCGAGGCCCTGCGCGCCGAGGCCGACGGGCTCGTCCGCATCGCCGGGCTCTGGTCCCACTTCGCCTGTGCCGACGAGCCGGGCCACCCCTCCATCGCCGCCCAGCTCGACCGCTTCCGCGAGATGGTCGCGCACGCCGAGCGGCAGGGCGCGCGCCCCGAGGTGCGGCACATGGCCAACTCGCCCGCCACGCTCACCCTGCCCGAGGCCCACTTCGACCTCGTCCGCACCGGGATCGCCCTGTACGGCATCTCGCCCAGCCCGGAACTCGGCTCCCCGGCCGACTTCGGGCTGCGCCCGGTGATGACCCTGTCCGCCTCGCTGGCCCTGGTGAAGCACGCGCCGGGAGGGCACGGCATCAGCTACGGCCACCACTACGTCACCCCGGGGGAGACCACCCTCGGGCTCGTGCCCGTCGGCTACGCGGACGGCATCCCGCGCCACGCCTCCGGCACCGGGCCGGTCCTGGTCGGCGGCAAGTGGCGTACGGTGGCGGGCCGGGTCGCCATGGACCAGTTCGTGGTCGACCTGGGCGGCGACGAACCCGAGGTCGGAACGGAGGCCGTGCTCTTCGGCCCCGGCGACCGTGGCGAGCCCACCGCCGAGGACTGGGCGCAGGCCGCCGGCACGATCGCATACGAGATCGTCACACGCATCGGAACGCGCGTTCCCCGCGTCTATGTGAACGAGGAAGAAGAACCGGAGCGGGGGCGGGAAGCGGGAGCGGAGCGCGACGCGTAGCGCGGACGGCCCGCGCGGGAACGGGGCGAGGCGGCGATCCGGCCGCACCGCGTCCCCGAACGCCAGTACGGTACAGACCGTGACCGTCACGAGATCGGTACGGCACCGGACGGCATGAGGCATCAGCACGGCGCAAGACACCAGCACGGCGCAAGACACCAGCACGGCGCAAGGCACCAGCACGGCGCAAGGCGTCGGCACGGCAGCACGAGGAGGAGCGGTACGTGAGCGAGAGCAGTGCGGTGGCCGCCGCCTCCGCCGCGATGACGTCCGGCGGCTGGCGCCGGGCCACCGGCATAGCGGGCGCCGCGCTGGGCGTGCTGGCGGCGGGCGCGGCCGCCACCGTCGCCATCGAGCGGATGACCGTCGGCCGCGACATGCGCAGGAGGGCCCGGCTGGCCCTGGACTCGGCCGGCCCCTACGGAACCCTGCGCGGCACCTCGGGCAGGGCGTACGCCGACGACGGCACCGAGCTCTACTACGAGGTCGACGACGTCGACCCCGAGACCGCCGTGGACCTCGGCCCGCGCCGCCGGCGGCTCTTCGGGCGCCGGACACCCGCACCCGTCACGGTCGTCTTCAGCCACGGCTACTGCCTCAGCCAGGACTCCTGGCACTTCCAGCGCGCGGCGCTGCGCGGCGTCGTACGGACCGTGCACTGGGACCAGCGCAGCCACGGCCGGTCCGGGCGGGGAGTGGGCCAGATACGCGACGGCGTGCCGCTGACCATCGACCAGCTGGGCCGGGACCTGAAGGCCGTGATCGACGCCGCCGCACCCGAGGGGCCGATCGTGCTGGTCGGACACTCCATGGGCGGTATGACCGTGATGGCCCTGGCCGCCCAGTACCCCGAGTTGATCCGGGAGCGGGTCGTCGCCACCGCCTTCGTGGGGACGTCCTCGGGACGGCTCGGCGAGGTGAACTTCGGGCTTCCCGTCGCCGGCGTCAACGCGGTCCGGCGGGTGCTGCCGGGCGTGCTGAAGGCGCTCGGGCAGCGCGCCGAGCTGGTGGAGAAGGGGCGCCGGGCCACCGCCGACCTGTTCGCCGGGATCATCAAGCGGTACTCCTTCGCCGGGCGGGACATCGACCCGGCGGTCGCCCGGTTCGCCGAGCGGATGATCGAGAGCACGCCGATCGACGTGGTCGCCGAGTTCTACCCGGCCTTCACCGACCACGACAAGACGGAGGCGCTCGGCCTCTTCACGGACCTGCCGGTGCTCGTCCTGGCCGGAGTGGACGACCTGGTCACGCCCAGCGGGCACAGCGAGGCGATCGCCGATCTGCTGCCCGAGGCGGAGCTGGTGCTGGTCCCGGACGCCGGGCACCTGGTGATGCTGGAGCACCCGGAGGTCGTCACCGACCGGCTCGCCGACCTGCTCACCCGCGTCGGCGCGGTCCCGGCAGGCGTTACCGTGGGTGGCTATGGAAGCACCAGCAGCACCGCACAGCCCGGCTGACCCCCAGCCCGTCGAGATCACCGTCACCTCTCCCGAGCAGATGCGGGAGCTGGGCCGCCGTCTCGCCAAGCTGCTGCGCGCCGGTGACCTCGTGATGCTCAGCGGGGAGCTGGGCGCGGGCAAGACCACGCTGACCCGGGGACTCGGCGAGGGCCTCGACGTACGCGGCGCCGTCACCTCCCCGACCTTCGTGATCGCCCGCGTGCACCCGTCCCTCGGCGACGGCCCGCCCCTCGTGCATGTCGACGCCTACCGGCTGTCCGGCGGGCTCGACGAGATGGAGGACCTGGACCTCGACGTCTCGCTGCCGGACTCCGTGATCGTCGTGGAGTGGGGCGAGGGGAAGGTCGAGGAGCTGACCGACGAGCGGTTGCAGGTCCTGATCCACCGGGCCGTCGGAGACACCACCGACGAGGTGCGCCATGTGACGGTGACCGGCATCGGCGACCGGTGGGAGGCCGTGGACCTGGACGTCCTGACCGCCTGAGCACCCGGTGTGCGGGCTCCGGCCAGGCCGCCGGCACGCCTTGCGCCGCGCGCCGGGACGTGGTCACATGGTGCCCAGCTCGAAGTTAGGTCTACCTAACCTCGCCCGCCCCCGAGCCCAGGAGGCGACCATGACGACCGCCCAGCCCACCGAGCCGAACGAGCCGCCCACCGACCGCCGACCCGGCCCGCACGTGGTCGCGGCGGTGCCCATGGCCGACCTCCTGGCCTCCTGCGCGGCAGCGGCCGCCGTCTCCCGGCCACCACAGCCCCCGGCCCCCGCGGACACCCGCCCGGCCGCCCACCCGGCCCCCCGCGCCGGGAAACGGCGCCGGCGAGCGGCGTAGCCCTGTCAGGGCGGCAGCGAGCGGCGTAGGCCCTGCCGGACGGCGTAGCCCTATCGGATGACGACGACCTTCTGGCCGATCGTCGCGAACATCCACATGGCCTCACCGTCCGCGCGGGACTCGCGGATGCCGCCGGTTTTCACCGAGGTGTCGGGGGTGGGGGCGGAGCCCGAGCCCGAGGGCACCGCTGCGCTGAAGCCGATCACCACACCGTTGACGGTGGTGAAGCGCACGACGTGTTCGACCGGGATGCCGTCCGTGCCGGTGACCGCCTTCGAGCGCGAGGTGACCGCGTAGGTGCCCGGGAGCGGGTCGACGCTGCCCGGGCTGACCGTGAACGTGTTCTCCACCCGGCCGCTCGCACTGACCAGCCACACCCGGTCGTCGTCCACCGAGTACACCACCCGCTCCCCCGTGCCCGAGCCGGCGGGCAGTGCGGCCGGGTGCCGTTGGTCGCGGGGCGCCTTCGTGGGGGCCGGCGTGGGGGAGGCCGTGGCGCCGTGCGCGCCCTTCAGGCTCGGGGGCACGCTCGCCTGCGCCTGGTAGGCGAGGAAGCCGACCGTGGCGACGGCAGCCGCGGTGAGCCCGGCCACGAATCCCGAGCTGCTCCTTGCCACGGTCGTCCACCTCTGCGCCAGTCGCTGTACCCGTGCCGCCGCACGGCACGCTCGCGACGGTAGCAGCCGCGGCGCCGCCGACCCCGGACGGCCGTGCCGACCCCGCCGGAGCCGTAGGCTGTTTGCGTGCTCTTGCTCGCTCTGGATACCGCCACCCCCGCCGTCACCGTCGCCCTGCACGACGGCACGGCCGTCATCGCCTCGTCCAGCCAGGTCGACGCACGCCGGCACGGAGAGCTGCTGCTGCCGGCCGTCGACCGGGTCCTCGCCGAGGCCGGCCTGGGACTGGACGCCGTCACGGGCATCGTGGTCGGCATCGGCCCCGGCCCCTACACGGGGCTGCGCGTCGGCCTGATGACCGCCGACACCCTCGGGCTCGCGCTCGGCGTCCCCGTGCACGGCGTGTGCACGCTCGACGGCCTCGCCTACGCCGCCGACGTCCCCGGCCCCTTCGTCGTGGCCACCGACGCCCGCCGCAAGGAGGTGTACTGGGCGCGCTACGCCGACTCCCGCACCCGTCTGACCGACCCGGCCGTCGACCGGCCCGCCGACATCGCCGACGAGGTCAAGGGGCTGCCCGCGGTCGGCGCGGGCGCGCTGCTCTACCCGGACACCTTCCCGCAGGTGCACGAGCCCGAGCACGTGTCGGCCGCCGCCCTGGCCCGCCTGGCCGCCGAGCGGCTGGCCGCCGGCGAGGAGCTGCCCGCGCCCCGGCCGCTGTATCTGCGCCGGCCGGACGCCCAGGTGCCCAAGAACTACAAGGTGGTCACCCCGAAGTGACGGGTCAGACGACGACCGGGAACGGGACCGCGGCCTGCGTCCTGCGGGAGATGCGCTGGTGGGACATCGACCCGGTGCTGGTGCTGGAGAAGGACCTGTTCCCCGAGGACACCTGGTCGCGGGGCATGTTCTGGTCGGAGCTGGCGCACTCCCGCGGCCCGCAGGCGACCCGGCGGTACGTGGTGGGCGAGGAGAACGGCCGGATCGTCGGCTACGCCGGTCTCGTCGCCTCCGGTGACCAGGCCGACATCCAGACCATCGCGGTCGCCCGCGACCACTGGGGCACCGGCCTCGGCGCCCGGCTGCTGACCGAACTGCTGCGGGCCGCGAGCGCCTTCGAGTGCTCCGAGGTGATGCTCGAGTGCCGCGTGGACAACGTCCGCGCCCAGCGGCTCTACGAGCGCTTCGGCTTTGAACCCATCGGCTTCAGGCGTGGCTACTACCAGCCGGGGAACGTGGACGCCCTGGTGATGCGCCTGTCCGATCCGGCGACCCCCCGTAACCCCGTCAACGGCGTACAAGGAACTTGAGACCCATGGCTGACACCCGGGACGAGCCGCTCGTCCTCGGCATCGAGACCTCCTGCGACGAGACCGGCGTCGGCATCGTCCGCGGCACCACGCTGCTGGCCGACGCGGTCGCCTCCAGCGTCGACGAACACGCCCGTTTCGGCGGCGTCGTCCCGGAGGTGGCGTCCAGGGCCCACCTGGAGGCGATGGTCCCCACCATCGACCGCGCGCTGAAGGAAGCCGGGGTGAGCGCCAAGGACCTGGACGGCATCGCGGTCACCGCCGGCCCCGGCCTGGCGGGGGCGCTGCTGGTCGGTGTCTCGGCGGCGAAGGCGTACGCCTACGCGCTCGGCAAGCCGCTGTACGGCGTCAACCACCTCGCCTCGCACATCTGCGTGGACCAGCTGGAGCACGGCCCGCTGCCCGAGCCGACGATGGCCCTGCTGGTCTCCGGCGGCCACTCCTCCCTCCTGCTGTCCACGGACATCACCTCCGACGTGCGCCCCATGGGCGCGACGATCGACGACGCCGCCGGCGAGGCCTTCGACAAGATCGCGCGCGTGCTGAACCTGGGCTTCCCCGGCGGTCCGGTCATCGACCGGTACGCGCGTGAGGGCGACCCGGAGGCGATCGCGTTCCCGCGCGGCCTGACCGGCCCGCGCGATCCTGCCTACGACTTCTCGTTCTCCGGTCTGAAGACGGCGGTGGCCCGCTGGATCGAGGCCAAGCGGGCGGCCGGGGAGGATGTCCCGGTGCGGGACGTCGCGGCCTCCTTCCAGGAGGCGGTGGTGGACGTCCTGACCCGCAAGGCCGTACGCGCCTGCAAGGACCAGGGCGTGGACCATCTGATGATCGGCGGTGGCGTGGCCGCCAACTCCCGGCTGCGCGCCCTGGCCCAGGAGCGCTGCGAGGCGGCCGGTATCCGGCTGCGCGTCCCGCGCCCCAAGCTGTGCACGGACAACGGCGCGATGGTCGCCGCGCTCGGCGCCGAGATGGTCACCCGGGGCCGGGCCGCCTCCGGCTGGGACCTGTCGGCCGACTCCTCCCTGCCGGTCACGGACCCGCACGTCCCCGGCGACCATGGCCATGGTCACGACCATGTGCACGAGATCAGCAAGGAGAACCTGTACTCGTGACCGTCGCGCTGATGTGGGAGGCCCGGGCGACCGAGGGCCGGGGCGCCGAACTGCTCGCCTGGGTGCGCGAACAGCGCCTGGCCCGGGAGCCGTTGCGCCGGGAGACCTTCCGCGCCCCGCAGGACCGGGTGCTGGTCGTCACCTGGTGGGACGCCTCCTACGACGCCGAGCTGCCGGAACTGCCCGAGCCCGACGCCGAGTCGGTCGTCCGGCCCGTGCACCGGTGGCGATTCGAGTCGCTGGGCGAGGACGCGGATCGCTGAGTGGTGTGCCGGGCCGCCGATGCGCTATGATCATCACACGCAAGCGGGCGAACGAAGGCCCGCGAGCAGTGCGTTGGTGGTCCAAGGAAAGACGCCTCACTTCCTGTGGGGAGATGCAGGTGCAAGGCCTGCCCGGCGCTCGACGAAACCCCGCTCCGGCTCTGCCGGGGCGGGGTTTTCCGTGTTCGGCACACGGCGTTCCACATACGGCGTTTTCCCTGTGGCCGTCGCGTCGAAGGCCCGCCTCCCCGGGGGAGACGGGCCTTTTCCGTCCGGTGCTCGGCCGGTTTGGTGCTCAGCCCTCCTGCGAGATCTCCGTCTCGCAGCGCAGCCGCCGCTCCAGGCCCACTTCCCGCACCGGCCCGGTCAGGGTCAGGCGGGCGGTGTGGCGGACGTCCGCCGCGGAGGCCGCCAGCCGCAGTTCCAGCGCGCCGGGCTCGACCACCCGGCGGCCCGACCGGTCGGTGAACGCCGACAGGTCGGCGTGGAAGCGGAACGTCACGCGGCTCGACTCGCCCGGGGCCAGCTCGACCCGCTGGTAGCCGATCAGGCGCACGTCCGGCCGGGTCACCGCCGCCACCGGGTCGTGCAGGTAGAGCTGGACCACCTCCGCGCCCGCCAGGTCACCGGTGTTGCGGACCGTCAGCGAGAGGTCGTAGCCGCCGTCCGTGCCGATCTCCGTGCGCTCGCCGCCCTCGAAGTCCTCCCACGCGAAGGTCGTGTAGGAGCGGCCGTGCCCGAACGCGTACAGCGGCGTCGGGTCCAGGTTGCTCACCTCGCCCGCCAGGCCCAGCGGCGGCTGGAGGTACGTCCACGGCTGGCCTCCGGGGCCGCGCGGCACGCTCACCGGGAGGCGGCCGGAGGGGTTCACGCGGCCGGAGAGCACGCCGGCCACCGCGGGGCCGCCCTCCTCGCCGGGGAAGAACGCCTGCACCGCAGCGGCCAGGTGGCCGTCCCAGCGGCCGAGCGCGTAGGGGCGGCCGGTCAGGAGGACCAGGACGACGGGCACGCCGGTGCCCACCAGCGCGTCCAGCAGCGCGCCCTGCACGCCGGGCAGCGCGAGGTCGGCCACGTCGCAGCCCTCGCCGGACGTGCCCCGGCCGAACAGCCCGGAGCGGTCGCCGAGCACCGCCACGCACACGTCCGCCTCGCGGGTCCGGGCGACGGCCTCCTCGAAGCCGGAGGTGTCCGGGTCCGAGACGCCGCAGCCCTCGGTGTACGTCACCTTCGTGTCGGGGAGTTCGGTGCGCAGGGCGTCCAGCACGGTGGGGATCTCGATGCCCATGGGCGTCTCGGGGTGCAGGGTGCCCACGTGGGAGGGGAAGGAGTAGCAGCCGAGCATCGCCAGCGCGTCCGCGGCGCGGGGGCCGACCACGGCGATACGGGTGTCGGGGGAGAGGGGGAGCACGCCGTCGGGGTTGGCCAGCAGGACCACCGACTCCTCGGCCAGGCGGCGGGCCACGGCCCGGTTCTCGGCCGAGTCCAGGTCGATGGACTCCGTGGGCAGGTCCGGGTCCCAGTCCTCGTCCAGCAGTCCCAGTTCGCACTTCTGGACCAGGACGCGGCGGGCCGCGCGGTCCACCAGCTCCTCCGGGACCGTCCCGGCCCGTACCGCCGCCGCCAGATCCTTGCCGTAGCACTTCAGGGTGGGCAGTTCGACATCGATGCCGGCGGCCAGGGCCAGGTGCGCGGACTCGGTGGGGCTGCCGGCGACCCGGTGCAGGGTCTGGAGGAAGTCGATGGCGAAGTAGTCGGCGACCACCGTGCCCGTGAAGCCCCACTGCTCGCGCAGGAGTTCGGTGAGCAGCTGCGGGTCCGCGGAGGCCGGGACGCCGTCCGTCTCCGTGTACGCCGCCATCACCGAGCGGGCCCCGCCCTCGCGCAGCGCCATCTCGAACGGCGGCAGCGTGACGTCCGCGAACTCGCGGGTGCCGGCCCGGACGGGGGCCAGGTTACGGGCGCCCGCGGAGGAGGCGTACCCGGCGAAGTGCTTGAGGGTGGCGACGATCCCGGCGGACTCCAGGCCCCGCACATACGCGCTGCCGATGGTGCCGACCAGGTAGGGGTCCTCGCCGATGGTCTCCTCGACCCGGCCCCAGCGCAGGTCGCGGACCACGTCCAGGACGGGGGCCAGGCCCTGGTGCACGCCCACGGAGCGCATGTCCCGGCCGATCCGCGCGGCCATCGCCTCCACCAGGGCGGGGTCGAAGCTCGCGCCCCAGGCCAGCGGGACCGGGTAGGCGGTGGCGGCCCAGGTGGTGAAGCCGGCCAGGCACTCCTCGTGGGCGACGGCGGGGATGCCGAAGCGGCCGGCCTCGGCGATACGGCGCTGGGCGCGGGCCAGCGCCTGCGCGCCCAGCGCCGGGTCCACGGGGGAGGTGCCGAAGGAGCGGGTGAGCTGGCCGAGGCCCTGGGTGATCAGCTCGTCCCAGTCGTAGTCGGTGTTCATGTGCTGCTGGTGCGGGGCGACTCCGTCGCCGTCCGTGGCGGCGCCCACCCATACGCCGTACAGCTGAGCGATCTTCTCCTCGAGGGTCATCCGGGAGAGCAGGTCGTCGACGCGGGTGGCGGCGGGCAGAGCAGCGTCACGCCAGGGGGCGGTGGTCATGGAACTCCTGTCAGAGTCGTCGGGGAAGGGTGCGTTCACTTGCCGCCCACGCCCATCAGTCCGCCGACGAGGGCACGCCGGGCCACCAGATAGACGGCGAAGATCGGGATCCCCGAGAGGACGACCGAGGCGAGCAGGGCGGGGATGTTCACCCCGAACTGGCTGACGTAGTTGAACAGGCCGAGGGTCAGCACGCGCGGGCCGTCGGACTGGGTGAAGATCAGCGGGAAGAGGAAGCCGTTCCAGGCCTGGAGCGCCGAGTAGATGACGACGGTGCTGATCCCGCCCTTGGTCATCGGGATGACCAGCTGGAAGAGCATGCGGGTGGTGGAGGCGCCGTCCAGGGACATCGCCTCGTACATCTCCTCGGAGATGTCCCGCATGGTGCCGGTGAGGATCAGCGTGGACACCGGCATGGCGAAGGCCGCGGTGGGCAGGATGATCGCGAGCAGGCTGTCGTAGAGGTTCAGCTTGGCGATCATCAGGTAGAGCGGGACCACGACCGCCTGCGCGGGGATGGCCACGCCCAGCAGGAACAGCCGGAAGGTCGCGCCCGACCAGAAGGTGCGGGCGCGCACGGCCACGTAGGACAGCGGGACGCACAGCGCCAGCACGATCACCACGACCGCCGCCGCCACCAGGAGCGTGTTGAGCAGGAAGTGGCCGAAGCCGTTGTGCAGGACGGTGTTGTAGTTGTCCAGCGTGGGGTGGCTGGGCGGCTTGAGGGCGTTGTTGCCCAGCGCCTGGTCCTGGCGGGTCAGCGAGACCGAGATCATCGCGTAGATCGGGATTATCACCACGACGAGCCACAGCACCGACCCCACACCCGCGAGCGGGTTGGGGCGTCGGGTCCAGTGCCGCCGGCGGCGGCCGGGGTCCGTGGCGGACGGGCGGGTGGAGGTTTTCACAGGACGCGGACGTCGCAACGTGTCGTGTGACATCTCGTCACATTCCTTCCCTGGTGCTGCGCATGTTCCCGAAGCCGGAGAGCCGCACCAGCAGCAGCGACAGCGCGGTGGCGGCGACGACGAGGAAGGACGCGACGGCGCTCGCGTAGCCGAAGTCGTAGTTCTTGAAGCCCGCCTGGTACATCAGGTACGGCAGGATCGCGGTGTCCGTGCCCGGACCGCCCTGGGTCAGGATCAGCACGGTCTCGAAGTACGTCAGCGAGCCGACGATCATCAGCACGCTGGACGTGGTCGCCGTGTTGCGCAGCTGGGGCAGGGTGATGGAGAAGAACTGGCGGTAGCGGCCCGCGCCGTCCATCGCGGCGGCCTGGTAGAGCACCTCGGGGATCTGCCGGGCCCCGCCCTGGTAGATCAGGGTGTGGAAGGGGATGAACTGCCAGCCGCCGACGAACACGATCGCCAGGAAGGCGCCGGAGGTCGTGCCGAGCGTGTCCCCGTGGATGATGCCGAAGTTCGGGTCGAGCAGGGCGTAGAACAGCAGCGAGATCGCCGTCGAGGACAGCAGGAACGGCACGAAGAAGACCGCGGAGAGGAACGCGCGGTTGCGCTGGCGGCCCGCCGCCCAGACTCCGAGCAGCAGTGACACCACCGTCTGGAAGGCCCAGCTGACGACGGTCAGCAGGACGGTCACCGTCAGGGACTGGGTCAGCCGCGGGTCGTCGAACAGCTTCTGCCAGTTGGCGAGGCCCACCGGCTCGGGGTCGCCGAGGCCGTTCCACTTGGTGAAGGAGAGGTAGAACGCCAGCGCCATGGGGGCGACGGCGAAGATCGTGAAGAACAGGACGGCGGGCAGGGCCCAGACGGCGCTCGGGCGGCCCGCCCGCACGCCCCGGCCGGGCCCGCCCTTCGTCCGGGTGGTGACCGACGAGCTCACTTCAGCCCCTTGAGCGCCGAGACGAACTGGCTCGGCGACGACTTGCCCACGAACAGCTTGTTGACCTCGGTCAGCATCGGCTGCGACACGTTCGGGTCGACCGCCTGGTCCCAGCTGAGCGTGAACGCCGGGGCGTTCTGCACCATCTGGTACTGGAACTTGGCGAACTCCGGGTTCGGGGAGGCGTCCAGCAGCTTCTCCGCGATGGTCGTGGTCGGGACGTCACCGTTGGCGATCAGGTCCTTGGTGTACGCCTCGGAGGCGCAGTCGCGCAGGAAGGCTATGGCCGCGTCCTTGTTGGAGACCCGGGCGTTGACCGACCAGTAGTTGGTGGGGTTGCCGACGACGTTGCGGATGTCGCCGGCGCCGCCGTCGTAGCTCGGGAACGCGAACCAGCCCAGGTCCTTCTTGGCGAAGTCCGGGAACTTGCCGAGCTGCGTGGAGTACTCCCACGAGCCCATCAGGTGCATCGCCGCCCTGCCCTTGGCGAGCAGCGCGGGCGCGCCGCCGTTGGTGTACGCCACCGAGCTGAAGCCCTTGCCGAAGGCGCCGTCGTCGATGAGCTGCTTGGCCGCCTCCGCGGCCTTGAGCACGGCCGGGTCGCCCCAGGCGGAGGTGTCGCCGTCCTTGATCTTGGCGAAGACCTGGGGGCCGCCGATGCGGTCGACCAGGTACTCCAGCCACATCAGCTCGGGCCAGATGTCGGCGCCGCCGAGCGCGAAGGGGGTGATCTTCGCCTTCTTCAGCTTGGCGTTGAGGTCGAGCAGCTGGTCCCAGGTCTTGGGCGCCTGGAGCTTGTGCTCGGTGAACAGGGTCTTGTTGTAGAAGACCAGCACGGGCTGCATGCCGCGCATCGGGATGCCGTACATCTTGTTCTCGAGCGCCCCGGAGGCGAGAACGGAGGGCAGGAAGCCGCTCTTGAGGACCGAGTCGGACTGGATGGTGTCGGTCAGGTCGATCAGCTGGTCGGCTTCCTTGTACGCCTTGATCGAGCCGCCGCCCCAGTTGAAGAACACGTCGGGGGCGTTGGGCGAGCCCATCGCGGTGCGCAGCTTGGCCGGGTAGTCCGCGCCGGGCACCTTCTGCAGCTTGACCTTGCCCTTGGCCGTCTTGGCCGCCGCAGAGGCGTTGAACCGGGTGACCGCCTTCTCCTGTACCTTGACTGCGTCGTCGCCGTACGTCATGGCGTTGACGGTGCCGCCCGAGCCGCCCGAGCCGCTGCCGGAACCACAGGCGGTCAGTCCGGCGGCGGCGACGACGCCCGCGCCCGCACCGAGGAACCAGCGTCTGCTGTAGGACTCCATAAGGCGGCACCTTTCACAAAGATCACTCGGGCAGGACGCTGCGTCGGTTACCCGAATGTTTCGGATGTTACTTCGAATGTTCCGGGAACGTAAGACGTTCTGGGGGGTTCGTCAAGAGGTCTTGCGGAGTTACGATCTCGGACCATGAAGCCGATGAAGACCGCGGAAACCCGCACTGCCACACTTGCCGAGATCGCCCGCGAGGCAGGCGTGTCGGCTCCGACTGTTTCGAAGGTCCTCAACGGCCGCGCCGATGTCGCCCCGAGTACGCGCAGCCGGGTCGAGGAGCTGCTGCGCGCCCACGGCTACCGGCGCAGACGAGCCGAGGCCACCCGCTCACCCCTGATCGACCTGGTCTTCCACGAGTTGGAGAGCGCCTGGGCGATGGAGGTCATCCGGGGCGTGGAGAACGTGGCCCGGGACGCGGGCCTGAGCGTGGTGCTCTCCGAGAGCGCGGGCCGGCTCATCCCCGGGCGGACCTGGGCCGACCAGGTCGCCGCCCGCCGCCCGCACGGCGTGGTGCTCGTGCTGTCCGGGCTCGACGAGTCCCAGCGGGCGCTGCTGACCAGCCGGTCCATCCCGTTCGTGGTGATGGACCCGGCCGGCGACCCCGGCACCGACGTGCCCTCGATCGGCGCGACCAACTGGCAGGGCGGCCTCGCCGCCACCCGGCACCTGGTCGAGCTCGGCCACACCCGCATCGGCGCGCTCAGCGGGCCGTCACGGATGATGTGCAGCCGCGCCCGGGTCGACGGCTACCGGGCCGCGCTGGAGACCGCGGGGCTGCCGGTGGACCCCTCGCTGATCGTCACCGGCGACTTCCATCACGAGGCCGGTTACCGGCTGGGCCTGAAGCTGCTGCGCCGTGAGGACCGGCCGACCGCGATCTTCGCGGGCAACGACCTCCAGGCGCTCGGCCTGTACGAGGCGGCGCGGGAGCTGGGGCTGCGCATACCGGAGGACCTGAGCGTGGTCGGCTTCGACGACCTGCCCGTGGCCCGCTGGGTGGGGCCGCCGCTGACCACCGTGCGGCAGCCGCTGACGGAGATGGCCGAGGCGGCGGCGCGGCTGGTCCTGGACCTCGGGCGCGAGGAGGAGACGCCGGTGGCGACCCGGGTGGAACTGGCGACGAGCCTGGTCGTCCGCAGCAGCACGGCGGCACCCGGAGCGTGAGAACGGTGCCGACGCGGACTGGTGCGGCGCCGACGCGGGCTTCGAAACTTTCGAAGGGGGCGGTCGGGGCAGCTCAGGCCGCGCCGGGCTGCGCCGAGCCGCAGTAGCGGCACTTGGCGGCGGGCTTGGGCAGGTCGTCCGACAGACACGCCGGGCACGTCTTCGTGGGCACCGGGTCCTTGAAGACCGCCACACCCCGGCGCGCCTGGTAGTGCCGGTAGGGCAGCACGATCAGGAAGTAGACGACCGCCATGAAGATGATGAAGTAGATCAGTGCCGAGATGAACGACCCGATGTCCAGGTAGGTGGCCTTGTTGCCCGGGTTGCCGAGCTGCCAGCCGAGGCCGGGCGACGTGCCGCCCTGGGCGCGGGCGATGATCGGGTTGATCACGAAGTCGGTGAACGCCTTGATCAGCGTGCTGAACGCCAGGGCCACGATCAGGCCGACGGCGATCACGATCACGTCGCCGCGCATCAGGAAGTTCTTGAAGCCCCGCAGCATGGATGTCCTCGCTTCCGCACGCGCCCCGTCCGCCGGCTGCCTGTGGCGGCCACTTGTCGTGTCCACTCTCGCGGCGAGGCGGCCGGTCCGCACGCGCAGCGCGCCCGACCGGGTCGTTCGGCTGATCACTCCGTATGCGGCCCCGTGGGGTGTCCGAGCAGCATGGCGGGGGCGCCCGCGACGCGGGTGAGGAAGACCGTGGCGGCGTTACGGCCGTGCGGCTTGGGCAGCACCTTCCTGCGCAGCTCCTCCGGCTCGACGGCCGAGCCGCGCTTCTTCACGGTCAGGGCGCCGACCTCGCGCTCCCGCAGCAGCGCCTTCAGCTTCTTGACGTTGAAGGGGAGGTGGTCGGTGATCTCGTAGGCGGTGGCGTACGGGGTGGGCCGGAGTTCGTCGGCGGTGACGTACGCGATCGTCTCGTCGAGGAGGCCGCCGTCGAGGTCCGCGGCGACCTCGGCGACGAGATGGGCGCGGATGACGGCGCCGTCGGGCTCGTACAGGTAGCGGCCCGGCGGGCGGACCGGGGGGTTCGCCAGGCCCCGGCCGCGCAGGCTGTGCGGGCCGGGGAGCAGCGTCGCCCGCACCAGGCCCGGCTCGGTGCCGAACCACAGCACCGCCTCCTTCACGTCCCCGCCGTCGGAGATCCACTCGGCCTCGGCCTGCGGCGGCACCGCCTCGTGCGGGACACCGGGGGCGATCTTCAGGGCGGCGTGCGGGGCCTTGAGGGCGGTCCCGACCGCCCAGGAGAGCGGCGGCGAGTAGGCCTCAGGGTCGAAGATCCGACCCCGGCCGCCCCTGCGGGCCGGGTCGACGAACACCGCGTCGTACGGGGAGGTGTCGACGTCCGTCACGTCCGCCTCCCGCACCTCGATCAGCTCGGAGAGCCCCAGGGCCTCGGCGTTCGCGCGGGCCGCGGCGGCGGTCACCGGGTCGCGGTCGACGGCGAGGACCCGGATCCCGGCGCGGGCGAGGGCGATCGCGTCGCCGCCGATGCCGCAGCACAGGTCGGCGAGCGAGGTCACGCCCAGCTCGGCGAGGCGTGCGGCCCGGTGGGCGGCCACGCTCGCCCGCGTCGACTGCTCGACCCCGTTCGGCGTGAAGTACATCCGCCGCGCGTCCTCGGCCCCCAGCTTCGCCGCCGCCCGCTGCCGCAGCCGGGCCTGCCCGAGCGCCGCCGACACCAGTCCGGCCGGGTGGTCGCGGCGCAGGCGGGTGGCGACGGCGAGTTCGTCGGCGGGATCGGTGTCGCGCACCTCGTCGAGGAGGGCGCGGCCCTCGGGGGTGAGCAGGGCTGCGAAGGCGTCGAGCGGGGCCTGTGGGTCGTTCACGGGCTCATTGTCGGCCAGTCGGTGGACGGTGTGCCCGGCGGCCGCGGTGTCGTCGCGGGTGCGGGCCGGTGGCCTGCGAGGATCCGGCACCATGAGAGCAGTCGTACAAAACGATAAAAAGCGTCCCAAGGTGGTCCGTTCTGTCCGGTGCAGGGCGGGTGTCCGAGTCGGGCTCGCCACCCTCGCCGTCGCCGCCCTCGCCTCCGGCTGCTCCGAACGCGACGCACCCGTGCCGCCCGCCCCGGGGCAGCAGCTCGGCCAGGCACCCGCGGCCCGCGCCCTCGACTCCTACGCCACCCGGCTGCGCGCCTCCTACGCGGCCCGGGTCGCCGCCGCCCGGCGCTGGGGCCTGAAGCAGGTCCCCCTCACACCTCCGAAGCCCCCTGCCGTGAAACCGAGGATCACCGCCCGCCCGGGCTTCGAGGTGAGCCGTCAGAAGGACTGGTACCTCCCGCCGGTCTTCACCACGGTCCCCACCGAGGACAAGGTCGTCTTCCTCACCATCGACGACGGCGCGGAGAAGGACCCCGCCTTCCTGCGCATGATGAGCGACCTGAAGATCCCCTACACGGCGTTCCTCACCGACTACCTCATCAAGGACGACTACGCGTACTTCCGGAAGATGCAGGCCTCGGGGGTCACCCTCAACAACCACACACTGCACCACCCCTATCTGCCGGGCCTGTCCTACGAGCAGCAGAGGCGCGAGATCTGCGACATGCAGGACATCATGGAGGACCAGTTCGGCAAGCGCCCGAAGCTCATGCGCCCGCCCTACGGCAACTACAACCAGGACACCCTGGCCGCCGCCAAGGCCTGCGGCATCGAATACGCGCCGATCTGGAACGAGGAGGTCTTCGTCGACCACTGGGAGTTCCGCGAGGACGACCAGCGGCTGCGCCGCGGCGACATCGTCCTCACCCATTTCCGGGGCCGCAAGGAGTGGAACGGCACGATGGCCGACGACATGCGCCGGTTCCTGAACTACGTGACGGCCAAGGGGTTCGCGGTGGCCCGGCTGGAGGACTACCTGTGACGCTGCGGCCGTGGCCCCGGCGCACGGCCGCGCTCCTGCTCGCGGCCGCACTGCTGCTCCTGGCCGGCTGCGCGCCCTCCGTCGACCCGATCGAACGGCTGGGCCGCAAGGCGGCACAGCGGGTACGGCCCCAGACACCGGCCGCCGGACAGCCGTACCGCCACTGGGGCCTCGCGGCCCCGCTGTCCCCGCCCCCGCACCCGCCGGCCCGCCCGCTGCGCCTCACCAAGCGGGCCTCCGCCCTGCCGCCGGTCCTGGACCACGTCCGCACCTCCGACCGGGTCGTCTTCCTCACCTACGACGACGGCGTCGAACGGGACCCGCGGTTCGTCGACATGGTCCGCGAACTGCGGCTGCCGGTCGGCATGTTCCTCACCGACAGCGTCGTCGGCCCGGGCTACGGGCACTTCGGGCGCCTGCTGTCGGCCGGCGCGGACCTGGAGAACCACACCCTGGACCACCCGCCGCTGCGCGGCCTGCCGTACCGGGCCCAGCGCGCGGAGATCTGCGGCCAGCGCGACAAGCTCCACGCCCGCTTCGGCGTCCGCGCCCGCCTCCTCCGCCCGCCCTACGGCGCGTACGACACCACGACCCTGCACGCCGCCGCCCACTGCGGGGTCTCGGCGGTCGTCCTGTGGCGCGCGTCGATGAAGGAGGCCGACCTGCACTTCACCCACGGTCCCCACTCCCTCCGCCCCGGCGACATCCTCCTGGTCGCCGCCAACGACGACGACCTCGACGGCCCACCTCTGCGCACCCGCACGACCCGCCTCCTGCGAAGAATCCAGGAGGAGGGCCTGACGGTGGGGAGGCTGGAGGACTACCTCTGAAGCAAGCGATCCGGGGGGGCGTGATCGGAAGGGCACATCGCGCAGCCGAGTCCGGCATCAAGCAGCCCGTCCGGGGGTGCCCCCTCCGGGGGAGTTCGAGGACGAGGCCGTTCAGGCCGAAGCGGGGGTCTGGGGGGCGGCAGCCCCCAGGGTCGGTCACGACAGGGCACAGCACCTCGCACAGACGACTCGCAGAACGAGCCCCCGGCCGACGCGCCGCGAGGCAATTGGCACTCCGCTTGACCGAGTGCTAACGACGGTCATAGTCTCGGCTCTGGCACTCCCCCCTGGAGAGTGCCAACACAGCGACGGGCAGGTCCGGCACCCGCGACGACGGATCGACCTGGTCGCCACCTCAGACAGTTAACCCCGTGAGATCTCCGAAGGGGGAGGTCGGATCGTGACGACCGCCAGCTCCAAGGTTGCCATCAAGCCGCTCGAGGACCGCATCGTGGTCCAGCCGCTCGACGCCGAGCAGACCACGGCCTCGGGCCTGGTCATCCCGGACACCGCCAAGGAGAAGCCCCAGGAGGGCGTCGTCCTGGCCGTGGGCCCGGGCCGCTTCGAGGACGGCAACCGCCTTCCGCTCGACGTCAAGGTCGGCGACGTCGTGCTCTACAGCAAGTACGGCGGCACCGAGGTGAAGTACAACAACGAGGAGTACCTCGTCCTCTCGGCTCGCGACGTCCTCGCGATCATCGAGAAGTAATCGCCTCGATTCCTGCTCAGAGCTGCGCCCCTGGCCCCCGCGACCGATAAGAAGCCGGGCGCCCGGGGCGCAGCGCCTTTTCCACCCAGATTTCCGAGAGGGCTCCCGCTGCCATGGCGAAGATCCTGAAGTTCGACGAGGACGCCCGTCGCGCCCTCGAGCGCGGCGTCAACAAGCTTGCCGACACGGTCAAGGTGACGATCGGCCCGAAGGGCCGCAACGTCGTCATCGACAAGAAGTTCGGCGCACCCACCATCACCAACGACGGCGTCACCATCGCCCGCGAGGTCGAGGTCGAGGACCCGTACGAGAACCTCGGCGCCCAGCTCGTGAAGGAGGTGGCGACCAAGACCAACGACATCGCTGGTGACGGCACCACCACCGCCACCGTGCTCGCCCAGGCGCTGGTGCGCGAGGGCCTGAAGAACGTTGCCGCGGGCGCCTCCCCGGCCGCCCTGAAGAAGGGCATCGACGCCGCCGTGGCCGCGGTCTCCGAGGACCTGCTGGCCTCGGCCCGTCCGATCGACGAGAAGTCCGACATCGCCGCCGTCGCCGCGCTGTCCGCCCAGGACCAGCAGGTCGGCGAGCTCATCGCCGAGGCGATGGACAAGGTCGGCAAGGACGGCGTCATCACCGTCGAGGAGTCCAACACCTTCGGTCTGGAGCTGGACTTCACCGAGGGCATGGCCTTCGACAAGGGCTACCTGTCGCCGTACTTCGTGACGGACCAGGAGCGCATGGAGGCCGTCCTCGACGACCCGTACATCCTGATCCACCAGGGCAAGATCTCCTCCATCGCGGACCTGCTGCCGCTGCTGGAGAAGATCATCCAGGCGAACGCCTC
>NZ_BNBC01000001.1:26128-381975 GCF_014654675.1 Streptomyces spiralis | reverse complement strand
CTGCTGATCATCGCCGAGGACGTCGAGGGCGAGGCCCTGTCGACCCTGGTCGTCAACAAGATCCGCGGCACCTTCAACGCCACCGCCGTCAAGGCCCCCGGCTTCGGCGACCGCCGCAAGGCGATGCTCCAGGACATGGCGATCCTCACCGGCGCCACCGTCATCTCCGAGGAGGTCGGCCTCAAGCTCGACCAGGTCGGTCTGGACGTCCTCGGCTCCGCCCGTCGCGTCACCGTCACCAAGGACGACACCACGATCGTCGACGGCGCCGGCAACAAGTCGGACGTCGAGGGCCGCGTCGCCCAGATCAAGGCCGAGATCGAGAACACCGACTCCGACTGGGACCGCGAGAAGCTCCAGGAGCGCCTCGCGAAGCTGGCCGGCGGCGTGTGCGTGATCAAGGTCGGCGCCGCCACCGAGGTGGAGCTGAAGGAGAAGAAGCACCGTCTGGAGGACGCCATCTCCGCGACCCGCGCCGCGGTCGAGGAGGGCATCGTCTCCGGTGGTGGCTCCGCGCTCGTCCACGCCGTGAAGGTCCTGGACGGCAACCTCGGCAAGACCGGCGACGAGGCCACGGGTGTCTCGGTCGTCCGCAAGGCCGCCGTCGAGCCGCTGCGCTGGATCGCCGAGAACGCCGGCCTGGAGGGCTACGTCATCGTCTCCAAGGTGGCCGAGCTGGACAAGGGCAACGGCTACAACGCCGCCACCGGCGAGTACGGCGACCTGGTCAAGGCCGGCGTCATCGACCCGGTGAAGGTCACCCGCTCCGCCCTGGAGAACGCCGCCTCCATCGCCTCCCTCCTGCTCACGACCGAGACCCTGGTCGTCGAGAAGAAGGAAGAGGAAGAGCCGGCCGCCGCGGGCCACAGCCACGGCCACGCCCACTGAGCCACCCGGCTGACCTGAGCGAACCACCGGTGCCCGGCACCCCCTCGGGGGCGCCGGGCACCGGCGTTTCCACGACTCGGGAGGGCAGGCCGGCAGGTCTACGTCTCCAGCTCGTCCAACGCTCCCAGCTGTTGCAGCAGGCCCAGGTGGTCGTGCTGCCACCACAGTTCGGTGATCTTGCCGTCGGCGCCGAAGTGGAAGAGGGTCGTGCCGGTCATGGTGACCTGCCTGCCGGTGGGGGCGATGCCCAGGAACTCGCCCTTGTGGGTGGCCTTCCAGGACCAGCGGGCGCAGGCCCGGTCGTCCTGGGCGAGGACGTCCTCGAGGGTGAAGGCGGAGTCGAAGGCGTCACGCCACATGCGGAACTCGCGCCGGATCGTGTCCAGGCCGATGGTGGTCTGCGGGGTGATCGGGTCGTGGCTGTGGCAGTCCTCGTCGATCAGGTCGTTGAGCGGGGGCAGTTCTCCCGCCCCGGCGAGCGTGTCGAAGAAACGCCGCACGGTGTCGTCGTAGAGCCGCTCGTCCCGTACGACCTCCAGGTCGATGAAGGTGGGCATCTCGTCGCACAGGGCGACCATGCCGCGGAAGATCTCGTCGGTCTCCGGGAGGTTCGAGTTCCGCATCGCCTCCTCGTACGACGGGAACTCCACCATCTCCACGATGTGCGCTCTGTCCGAGCGGTCCTTGCCGACCAGCGCGTGGGTCGCGGTCCGTTTTCCGCCGGTCTGTTCAAGCCAGGTGTCGATCAGCCGGTTCATCTCGTCGAACCGGCTCGTCCTGCACTCGATGAGCTGTACAAAGGTCATGACGCCCCTCCGGCCCCCCTGGCCCGGTTCCGTCACAGCCATTTTCCCACCGGGGGGACGACGCCACCTCCGTAGCGCGCTGCGGACTACTGCGGGCCGTACTTGCGGCCCGTCTTCGACGTGACCCCGCCCAGCAGGCCCCGGGGGGTCACCTTCACCAGGCCCATCAGCGCCTTGTAGCGCGGGTCGGGGATGGAGAGGGTCTTGCCGCGCGCCAGGTCCGCCAGGGCCGCCGCGACCAGCTTGTCCGCGTCCAGCCACATCCAGTTCGGGATGTTGTCCGTGCCCATGCCGGCCCGCTGGTGGAACTCGGTGCGCACGAAGCCCGGGCACAGGGCCATCAGGCGCACCCCGCTGCCGGCCAGGTCGCGCGCGGCACCCTGGGTGAACTGCACGACCCACGCCTTCGAGGCCCCGTAGGTGCCGCGCGGGACGAACGCCGCCACCGACGCCACGTTCACCACCCCGCCCCGGCCGCGCTCGCGCATCGCCGCCGTCGCCGCCGACGTCAGCCGCAGCACCGCCTCGACGTGCACCTTGAGCATCGTCAGCTCGTCGGCCATCGGCACCTCGAGGAAGCGGCCCTTGTTGCCGAAGCCCGCGTTGTTGATCAGCAGGTCGACCGGGCTGCGGCGGTCGCCCAGCCGGGCGGCGACCGCCTCGATGCCCGCCTCCGTCGACAGATCGGCCGTGAGCACCTCCGCCTCGATGCCGTGCCGGTCGTGCAGCTCGGTCGCCTGGTCCGTCAGGCGCTTGGTGTCGCGTGCCACCAGGACGAGGTCGTGCCCGTCCGCCGCCAGCCGCCGCGCGAACGCGGCACCGATGCCCGCGGTGGATCCCGTAATCAGAGCCGTTGTCATGGCGAAAGATTAGTGGTCCGGGCGCCCGGTTCCCGATCTGTGCACAGGCCCTCCCTATCGGTGGGGATCAGGTGTCGCCCCGCCGTCCACGGCCCGTCAACCCGAGTACGTCTCCCGGTACTTCCGGGCCGCCGCCAGGGCCTCCGGGTGCAGCGCCTCCCCGGCCGTGAGCAGGCGCGGCAGCAGGGAGCGCTCGGTGGTGTTGGCCCGGAACTCCATGGTCACCGTCACGTCGTGGGCCGGGCGGTACACGATCTCGACCGGATCGCCGGAGCGGATCTCACCCGGCTCGATCACCCGCAGGTACGCCCCCGGCGCACCCTTTCGCGTGAACCTCTTCACCCACCCCCGCTCGCCCATGTGGCCCTGGAAGGTCCGGCACGGGATCCGCCCGCTGGTGACCTCCAGCAGCACCGACGGGCCGGCCGGCGAGCCGATGCGCCAGCGCTCGCCGATCAGGGCGCCGGACACGTCCAGGCCGATCGTGGTGAGGTTCTCGCCGAACGCGCCGTTCGGCAGCGTCCGGCCCAGCTCGCGCTCCCAGTCGTCCATGTCCTCGCGCGCCATGGCGTACACCGCCTGGTCGTCGCCGCCGTGGTGCCGCGTGTCGCACACCGCGTCCCCGGCCAGCCCGCTCGCGCCGATCCCCTTCGGCCCCGGCGCCGCCACCCGCACAGGGTGGTCCACCGGCCGCTTGTCGATCCCGGTCATGCCCTCCGGCTGGTCGGTGTACGGCACGGCCCGCGGGCGGCCCAGATTGACGGACAGAAGCTTCATGCGAGCACGGTAGGCGAGCCGTCATCAAAGTGTCGACGCATTATTGGGACACCGCCCCAAGGATCACTTATGCTCAAGGGGTGATCGAGGCTCGTCATCTGCGCGTGCTGCGCGCCGTGGCCATCAGCGGGTCGTTCTCGGCGGCGGCGCGCGAGCTGGGCTGCACCCAGCCCGCCGTCAGCCAGCAGATGAAGGCCCTGGAGACCAACGTCGGCACCCCGCTGCTGGTCCGCACCGGCCGCGAGATGCGGCTGACCGAGGCCGGTGAGGCGCTGGTGCGGCACGCGGGCGGCATCCTCGCCGGGCTCACCGCCGCCGAGGAGGAGGTCGCCGCCATCGCCGGGCTGCGCGCCGGACGGGTACGGCTCGTCTCCTTCCCGAGCGGCAGCTCCACGCTCGTGCCGACGGCGCTGGCCGCCCTGCGCGCCGCCCACCCCGGCACCCGGGTCTCCCTGGAGGAGGCCGAGCCGCCGAAGTCCGTCGAACTGCTGCGCGAGGGCGACTGCGACGTCGCGCTCGCCTTCCGCTACGAGGGCGCCGCCGGCGAGGGCGCGGCCGACGGCGAGGAATGGGCGGACCTGGTGGTACGGCCGCTGCTGACCGACCGGCTCGTGGGCCTCGTGCCCGAGCGGCACCCGCTGGCCCGCGCGGGGTCGGTCGGCATCGCGGAACTCGCCGACGAGCCGTGGATCGCGGGCTGCCCGCGCTGCCGCGGCCAGCTGGTGCAGGTGTGCGCGGGTGCCGGCTTCACGCCCCGCATCGACTTCGCCACCGACGACTACCCCGCGGTGGTCGGACTGGTGGGCGCGGGGCTCGGGGTCGCAGTGCTGCCCCAGCTCGCCATCGAGTCCGTACGTCCCCGGGGCGCGCGCACCGTCGAACTGGAGCCGACGGTACGGCGGGAGATCGTGGCGCTCACCCTGCCCGATCTGGCGCAGGTGCCCGCGGTGTCGGCCACGCTGGACGAACTGGTGCGCGCCGGGGCCAGGTGAGACGGCCCGGGGCCACCGCGGACGGCAACCGTGTGAACGGCAAGGGGAGGGCACGCCTGCGCGTGCCCTTGGTGATCGTGTCCGAATAAGAAGAAACGTTCCTTCAGTTATCCGACGCGGTATCCCCGCTGGGGGACGAGGCCGGCACCAGCCTGTTGCGTGCCCGCCCCATGAGCTCCTCGCGCTCGTCCTCGGTCAGTCCACCCCACACTCCGTACGGTTCGCGCACCGCCAAGGCGTGCGCCGCGCACTCCGCACGGACCGGGCACCTCATGCAGACCTCCTTGGCCGAGTTCTCTCGAGCGCTCCGAGCCGCCCCGCGCTCGCCCTCCGGATGGAAGAAGAGCGAGCTGTCCACCCCGCGGCAGGCAGCCAGCAGCTGCCAGTCCCACAGGTCCGCATTCGGTCCGGGAAGGCGGGAGAAATCTGCCATTGCGTGACCCCTTGTAGCCGTTCGGTGGCGGATACGGTGCCAACGACCGTACATCTCCGATCTAAGGAGATGAAAATATGACTCATTGCGAATCTAGCCCTAGACACCTGGAAACGGGAAGAAAAGGGGCTGAATGGGGCATAGCTTGTGATGAAAAGTTGAGGGTATGACGTCTGTGTCTGCACTGTGTCCGCTCCCTCACGTAGAGTGCCGAAAACGGCGTACGGCCCCGTAACTCTTTCGAGTGACCGTCGTTGAGAGTGCGGAGGCGGTTGAAAACACAAGTGCTCGGGCAGGCGTCCGAGACGGTCGACCGCACAGGTGACGATTTCGTACCAGCCTGGAGGCTCAAGGTGACGCGCATCAGCTGCGGAGGGCGGCCATGACATCCGTCCTCGTCTGCGACGACTCCCCGCTTGCCCGAGAGGCGCTCCGCCGCGCGGTCGCGACCGTGCCCGGCGTCGAGCGTGTGACGACGGCGGCCAACGGCGAGGAAGTTCTCCGCCGCTGGGGTGCCGACCGCTCGGACCTCATTCTCATGGACGTGCGCATGCCCGGCCTGGGCGGCGTCGAGACGGTCCGGCGCCTGCTCTCCGCCGACCCCGGCGCGCGCATCATCATGCTCACGGTCGCCGAGGACCTCGACGGTGTGGCACTCGCCGTCGCCGCCGGTGCCCGCGGCTATCTGCACAAGGACGCCTCCCGCGCGGAGTTGCGCGCCACGGTGACCCAGGCCCTGGCCGACCCCACCTGGCGGCTCGCCCCGCGCCGGCTGCGCTCCGCCGAGATGGGCGCCGCGCCCACGCTCACCGCGCGTGAGATCCAGGTCCTGGAGGGCATGAGCCACGGCCGTTCCAACGCGGAGATCGGCCGCGAGCTGTTCCTCTCCGAGGACACCGTCAAGACGCACGCCCGCCGGCTGTTCAAGAAGCTCGGCGCCTCGGACCGCGCGCACGCGGTGGCGCTCGGCTTCCGGTGGGGCCTGGTCCGTTAGGTCCGCCGGGGCCCGACCCGAACCGGCGGACGTGTGCGGCGCCCCCACGCGCGGGATCGAGCGTGGGGAGCGTCCGGTGGAGCGCCCGCCGAGTCCGGACGTATGACATGTGCCTGGACGTACGACATGTGCCCGCAGGCACGACACCGGACGTACGACAGGGAGTGCACGCGCCGTGCCTCGCTCCCACTGCCGATACGTATCTGCGCGGTCGGGTCCGCACGGTCGGGCGGGCCGGTGAGGACGGTCTCCGTGCGGCCGAGCGGCCGGTGAGCACGGGCCGTTCCGCCGCGGCGCGGCCCGGGCGGGGCGACCCCGCGCGGCCGTGGCCAGAGCCGGGGCAGGGCCGCCCCGGGGCCGTACGAGCCGCCGCCTACCGCATGCCGGGGGCCGGCGGCAACGCGGCCCGCCGGACGGCCGCTGCTCGTTTCGCGGCGGATGCCGCATCCTTGAGGTGTGGAGTTCCTCGGGGACGAGTCGGTCGAGCGGAATGGGAGGGCGCAGGGGATGGGTTCCGGCGCACCCGCTCATAACGCTTCGGTGCACAACCACGAAGGCGGTGCCACGGAGCGTACGACGCCAAGGCACCATGGACCGATGCGCGACGACGAGGCGGCAGTTGCCCAAGGGGCGATCGGTGCCCTCGTCCACCGTGCCGTCGACGGCGACGAGCAGGCCACGCACGATCTGCTCGCCCGTGTCCATCCCCTGGCGCTGCGCTACTGCCGCACCCGGCTGTCGCGGCTGCCCGGCGACGCGCGCCACTTCGTCGAGGACCTGGCCCAGGAGGTCTGCGTCGCCGTCCTCCTCGCCCTGCCGCGCTACCGGGACACCGGACGCCCCTTCGAGGCGTTCGTCTTCGCCATCGCCTCCCACAAGGTCGCCGATCTCCAGCGCGCGGCGATGCGGCACCCCGGTTCGACGGCGGTGCCCTCCGACGAGATGCCCGAGCGCCCGGACGACTCCCTCGGCCCGGAGGAGCGCGCCCTGCTCAGCAGCGACGCGGAGTGGGCCAAGAAGCTGCTCGCCAGCCTCCCCGAGAACCAGCGGGAGCTGCTCCTGCTGCGTATCGCCGTGGGCTTGACCGCGGAGGAAACGGGACAGATGTTGGGAATGTCACCAGGAGCGGTCCGGGTGGCCCAGCACCGGGCACTGAGCCGGCTGCGCGCCCTCGCCGAGCAGTAGCCCCGCCCGAGTTGGACCGGTGGTGAGCGGGCAGCACGCCCGTTCCGTATGAACATACGAAGCCTGCGGTGGCCCTTGATCGTGGAATCGGACGCCTCCGGTTCCCGTTAGCATGGACATCCGCACCGATCAAGGCCATTTGGGGAAGGTGTCATGACTGCAAACGTCGACGGAGTGCCCGGAAAATTCGCGACACTCGGGCTGACCTACGACGACGTGCTGCTGCTGCCGGGCGCATCCGAGGTGCTGCCCAACGCGGTCGACACCTCGTCCCGCATCTCCCGCAATGTCCGGGTCAACATCCCGATGCTGTCGGCGGCCATGGACAAGGTGACCGAGTCCCGCATGGCGATCGCGATGGCCCGCCTCGGCGGTGTCGGCGTGCTGCACCGCAACCTGTCCATCGAGGACCAGGTCAACCAGGTCGACCTGGTCAAGCGGTCCGAGTCCGGCATGGTGGCCAACCCGATCACCATCCATCCGGAGGCCACGCTCGCCGAGGCCGACGCGCTGTGCGCCAAGTTCCGCATCAGCGGTGTCCCCGTCACCGACCCGGCCGGCAAGCTGCTCGGCATCGTCACCAACCGCGACATGGCCTTCGAGTCGGACCGCGGCCGCCAGGTGCGCGAGGTCATGACCCCGATGCCGCTGGTCACCGGCAAGGTCGGCATCTCCGGCCCGGAGGCCATGGAGCTGCTGCGCAAGCACAAGATCGAGAAGCTGCCGCTGGTGGACGACGAGGGCGTCCTCAAGGGCCTGATCACCGTCAAGGACTTCGTCAAGGCCGAGCAGTACCCGAACGCCGCCAAGGACGCCGAGGGCCGCCTGCTCGTCGGTGCCGCCGTCGGCGCGAGCCCCGAGGCGCTGGAGCGCGCCCAGGCGCTCGCCGAGGCCGGGGTGGACTTCCTGGTCGTCGACACCTCGCACGGCCACAACAGCAACGCGCTGAGCTGGATGTCGAAGATCAAGTCGAGCGTGTCCGTCGACGTGATCGGCGGCAACGTCGCCACCCGCGACGGCGCGCAGGCGCTGATCGACGCCGGTGTCGACGGCATCAAGGTCGGCGTCGGCCCCGGTTCGATCTGCACCACGCGCGTGGTCGCCGGCATCGGCGTCCCACAGGTCACCGCCATCTACGAGGCCTCCCTCGCCGCCCGCCCGGCCGGCATCCCGCTGATCGGCGACGGCGGCCTGCAGTACTCCGGCGACATCGGCAAGGCGCTGGCCGCCGGTGCCGACACGGTGATGCTGGGCAGCCTGCTCGCTGGCTGCGAGGAGTCGCCGGGCGAGCTGCTGTTCATCAACGGCAAGCAGTTCAAGTCCTACCGCGGCATGGGCTCGCTCGGCGCCATGCAGTCGCGCGGCCAGGCCAAGTCGTACTCGAAGGACCGCTACTTCCAGGGGGACGTCGCCTCCGACGACAAGCTGGTGCCCGAGGGCGTCGAGGGCCAGGTGCCCTACCGCGGCCCGCTGGCCAACGTGCTGCACCAGCTCGTCGGCGGTCTGCGTCAGACCATGGGCTACGTGGGCGCCGCCACCATCGCGGAGATGGAGTCCAAGGGCCGCTTCGTCCGCATCACCTCGGCGGGTCTCAAGGAGAGCCACCCGCACGACATCCAGATGACGGTCGAGGCGCCGAACTACAGCAGCAAGTAGGCAGCCGGCCTCGAGGGGGCGGCCCCGGACTCCTCCGGGGCCGCCTTTGTCATGGGCGTCGGCGATACTGGAAGACGCTGAAACGCATCAGGGAAAGGCCACCAACGTGACTGAGATCGAGATCGGGCGCGGCAAGCGCGGCCGCCGGGCGTACGCCTTCGACGACATCGCCGTCGTCCCCAGCCGCCGTACGCGGGACCCGAAGGAGGTCTCGATCGCCTGGCAGATCGACGCCTACCGCTTCGAGCTGCCCTTCCTGGCCGCCCCCATGGACTCGGTCGTCTCCCCGGCCACCGCCATCCGCATCGGCGAGCTGGGCGGACTGGGCGTGCTGAACCTCGAGGGCCTGTGGACGCGCCACGAGGACCCGCAGCCGCTCCTCGACGAGATCGCCGAGCTGCCCGCCGAGGCCGCGACCCGCCGCCTCCAGGAGATCTACGCCGCTCCGATCAAGGAGGAGCTGATCGGCGCGCGCATCAAGGAGGTCCGCGACTCCGGCGTGGTCACCGCCGCCGCGCTCTCCCCGCAGCGCACCGCCCAGTTCTCCAAGGCGGTCGTGGACGCGGGCGTGGACATCTTCGTCATCCGCGGTACGACGGTCTCCGCCGAGCACGTCTCGTCCTCGCACGAGCCGCTGAACCTGAAGCAGTTCATCTACGAGCTCGACGTCCCGGTGATCGTCGGCGGCTGCGCCACGTACACGGCCGCCCTGCACCTGATGCGCACGGGTGCCGCGGGTGTGCTCGTCGGCTTCGGCGGCGGCGCCGCCCACACCACGCGCAACGTGCTGGGCATCCAGGTCCCGATGGCGACGGCGGTGGCGGACGTGGCGGCGGCCCGCCGCGACTACATGGACGAGTCCGGCGGCCGGTACGTGCACGTGATCGCGGACGGCGGCGTCGGCTGGTCCGGCGACCTGCCCAAGGCGATCGCCTGCGGCGCCGACGCGGTGATGATGGGCTCCCCGCTCGCGCGCGCCACGGACGCGCCGGGCAAGGGCCACCACTGGGGCATGGAGGCAGTGAACGCCGAGCTGCCGCGCGGCCAGAAGGTCGACCTGGGCACGGTCGGCACCATCGAGGAGGTCCTCACGGGTCCGTCCCACACCCCGGACGGTTCGATGAACTTCTTCGGAGCCCTGCGCCGCGCCATGGCCACGACCGGCTACAGCGAGCTGAAGGAGTTCCAGCGGGTCGAGGTGACGGTGGCGGACTCGCAGCACAAGCGGTAAGCGCCGAGATCGAGCGAGACCGAGAAGGTAAGGGCCGGTCGCCCCGGGTGGGGCGACCGGCCCTTTCGCATGTCCAAGTGGCCCTGGTCAGGGGCGCGTTGTGCGTGAGGGGGCGCATGGTTGCGTTCGGGGTGAATGCGGGCTGAACGGGCGTTGTGGGGCGATAGTGTCCATGATCGACGACCCGGTTGTCCGGGGCGCCCCCTTCCAAGGACACGGGCCGGACCCCGCCCCTCGGGGCCTGGCCCGAATTCCGACGGACCGTCCACCAGGCCGCTGGGCGGCATCGTGGAAGGGGGCGCGCCCATGGGCCGTCACCGCAAGCCCACTCGCTGGAACCGCATTCGGCTACGGCTGGTTCAGTTCCGGAGGAGGTGGATCTTGCGGATTTACGGTCGATAAGCGGCCGCCCCTCCAACAACAAGGGGCGGACACCCGTAACTCGACCAGGAGCCCGCTGCAGTGGCCTCTGCGGTGGGCTCCACCTTTTTGTACGGTACCGGATCCGCCATCGGGCAGCACAGCACCGAAAGGATGAGCGGCCGCCCATCAGACGCCAAGGGGCGGACACCCGTAACGTCGAAGCCCGCCGCCGGGCCGACGAGCTCCGCGCCCGTACGCTATCGACGCCGGGAACCCCTCGCCACCAGCCCCAGCCCCCCGAGCACCCACGCGCCCCCTCTCACAACCGATGCGCCGCCCCCAGCGGTGCCGCGCCCCGCGTGTCCAGCAGCAGTTGCGCCTTCACCGACAGCCCCTGAAGGTCGTACGTCCGGTGGTGCTGCAGCAGGATCGTAAGGTCCGCCTCCGCGACCGCCTCGTAGAGCGCGTCCGCGCGCGGTACCGGACGGTCGAGGACGCTCCAGGCGGGCACGTAGGGGTCGTGGTAGCTGACCGAGGCGCCGAGGCCCGTCAGACGGGCGGCGATCTCCTCGGCCGGAGTGCCCTGGAGGTCGGCGAGGTCGGGCTTGTAGGTGACACCCAGAAGGAGTACGCGGGCGCCTCGCGCCGACTTGCCGTGCTCGTTCAGGAGCGTGGCGGCGCGCTGGATGACGTAGCGGGGCATGCGGCTGTTGACCTGCTGGGCGAGCTCCACCATGCGCAGGCCGAGGCCCGAGGGACCGGTCAGGTCCTGGGGGACTCCGTGGCCGCCGACGCCGGGGCCGGGGCGGAATGCCTGGAAGCCGAAGGGCTTGGTCTCCGCGCAGCGCACGACGTCCCACAGGTCGACGCCCAGTTCGTGGCAGAGCACCGCCATCTCGTTGACAAGGGCGATGTTCACCTGCCGGTAGTTGGTCTCCAGGAGGTGGACCGTCTCGGCCTCGCGCAGCCCGCGCGCGCGGACCACCTTGTCGGTGAGGCGGCCGTAGAACGCGGCGGCCGACTCGGTGCAGGCCGGGGTCAGGCCGCCGATCACCTTGGGTGTGTTGGCCGGGGTGAAGGCGCGGTTGCCGGGGTCGACGCGGCTGGGGGAGTGGGCGAGGTGGAAGTCGCGTCCCGCGCGCAGCCCGGACCCCTGCTCCAGGAGCGGGCACAGGAACCCTTCCGTCGTCCCCGGCGGCACGGGCGATTCCAGGATGACGGTGGTGTGCGGGCGCAGGTGTTCGGCGAGGGCGCGGGCGGCGGTCTCCACCTGGCTCAGGTCGATTCCGCCGTCGGCGCCGCCCGGGGTCGGCGCGCAGATCACCGCGGTGCGGACCCGGCCCAGCTCGGCCGGGTCGGTGGCCGGCCGGAAGCCCCCCGAGAGCATCCGGCGCAGTTCTGCGGCGCTGAGAGGGCCGGATTCGTCCCCGGTGCGGTATCCGAGGGTGGGGATGCCGGCGGCCACGGCTGCCTGGGCCAGGGGCAGGCCGAGAGGGCCGAGTCCGATGACGGCGAGATCTGCGGGCATGGCGTGGGCCGTCCTTCCCAATAACCGAGGCGTGGCGGGCACGCAAGTCCTGTGGACAGGACGAGCGAGTGCAATGTCAGACTAGGAGTAAATATGACCGTTTTGCGGGATTGACCAGCGTGTTTCGGGGTGAACCGCCGGGAGTTGTCCACAGGCTGGGGGTGACTGGTGGCTGAAGACGGGCAAGCCGGTCAGAATTTGGGCAGGGGGAGATGACGGGGACGCGGGACGGATGTGGACACGGGCTTCGCCCGACGGGTGCGGCCGGCGCGACTGACAGCGGGAGGCGCAGTGAGGACAGCGACACTGGGGCCGGCGCAGCGCGCCGAGTCACTGGCCGAGATGGCCGAGCGTGAGCTGGACATCCTGGTCGTGGGCGGTGGGGTGGTCGGCGCGGGCACGGCCCTGGACGCCGTCACCCGCGGCCTGTCCACCGGCCTGGTCGAGGCCCGCGACTGGGCCTCCGGCACCTCCAGCCGCTCCAGCAAGCTGATACACGGCGGACTGCGCTACCTGGAGATGCTCGACTTCGCCCTCGTCCGCGAGGCGCTCAAGGAGCGCGGCCTGCTGCTGGAACGCCTCGCCCCGCACCTGGTCAGGCCCGTGCCGTTCCTGTACCCGCTCCAGCACAAGGGCTGGGAGCGCTGGTACGCCGGGACGGGCGTCGCGCTCTACGACGGCATGTCGATGGCCCGCGGCCACGGCCGGGGCCTGCCCGTGCACCGCCACCTGAGCCGCCGTCACGCCCTGCGCGTGGCCCCCTGCCTGAAGAAGGACGCCCTGGTCGGCGCGTTGCAGTACTACGACGCCCAGGTGGACGACGCCCGCTTCGTGGCCACCCTGGTGCGCACCGCCGTGTCCTACGGCGCACTGGCCGCCAACCGCGCCCGGGTCACCGGGTTCCTGCGCGAGGGCGAGCGCGTGGTCGGCGCGCGCGTGCAGGACGTGGAGGGCGGCGGCGAGTACGAGGTCCGCGCCAAGCAGGTCGTCAACGCCACCGGGGTGTGGACCGACGACACCCAGGCCATGGTGGGCTCGCGCGGCCAGTTCCACGTCCGGGCGTCCAAGGGCATCCACCTCGTCGTGCCCAGGGACCGCGTCAACTCCACCACCGGGCTGATCCTGCGGACCGAGAAGTCCGTGCTCTTCGTCATCCCCTGGGGCCGGCACTGGATCATCGGCACCACCGACACCGACTGGGACCTGGACAAGGCGCACCCGGCCGCCTCCAGCGCCGACATCGACTACCTGCTGGAGCATGTGAACTCGGTGCTCGCCGTGCCGCTCACCCGGGACGACGTGGAGGGCGTGTACGCGGGACTGCGGCCCCTGCTGGCCGGCGAGTCCGACGCCACCAGCAAGCTCTCCCGCGAGCACACCGTGGCCCATCCGGTGCCGGGCCTGGTCGTCGTCGCGGGCGGCAAGTACACCACGTACCGGGTGATGGCCAAGGACGCCGTCGACGAGGCGGTGCACGGCCTGGACATGCGGGTCGCCGACTGCGTCACCGAGGAGATCCCGCTGTACGGAGCCGAGGGCTACCGCGCGCTGTGGAACGCGCGGGCGCGCATCGCCGCCGCCACCGGCATCCATGTGGTGCGGGTGGAACACCTGCTGCACCGCTACGGCTCGGCCGCGCAGGAGATCCTCGCCCTCATCGCCGAGGACCAGGCGCTCGGCGCCCCCCTCCACGCCGCCGACGACTACCTGCGCGCAGAGATCGTCTACGCCGCCTCGCACGAGGGGGCACGGCACCTGGACGATGTGCTCACCCGGCGCACCCGCATATCCATAGAGACCTTCGACCGGGGCACCCGCAGCGCCCGGGAGGCCGCCGAACTGATGGCACCGGTGCTGGGCTGGGACAAGGACCAGATCGAACGCGAGGTCGAGCACTACGAGAAGCGGGTGGAGGCCGAACGGGAGTCGCAGCGCCAGCCCGACGACCTGACGGCCGACGCGGCGCGGCTGGGGGCGCCGGACATCGTGCCGCTGTAGGGATCGCCGTCGGTCCGAGGCCGGTCCGAGGCCGACGTGAGGACGGTCCGAGGGTGGTGAGGCCGGCCCCATAAGAGGGGAAGTGTCCCGGAGCGCCCGCACGCGTGGCTGCACTTCTGTCACGGCCCGTCATCCCGTCGCCACGGCAGCGCTGTTCAGCAGCCTGCCCGGGTGTCTTCAGGGGCACCCTGGGCGTTGGGCACTTGTCGGGTGAGAGACAATGGAGGCTCTGTCAGGGCGGGTTGCATGAGGGGACGCATGTCGGAGGCGGAGCGGGCGGGGGCATCCCGTCAGGACACTCGTCAGGACAACAGCGAGCGTCTTCTCGCCGGGCGGTACCGGCTGGGGGACGTGCTCGGCCGTGGTGGCATGGGCACGGTGTGGCGGGCCGAGGACGAGACCCTGGGCCGTACGGTCGCGGTCAAGGAACTGAGGTTCCCGTCGAACATCGACGAGGACGAGAAGCGGCGCCTGATCACGCGCACGCTGCGCGAGGCCAAGGCGATCGCACGGATCCGCAACACCAGCGCGGTGACCGTCTTCGACGTGGTCGACGAGGACGACCGGCCGTGGATCGTGATGGAGCTGGTCGAGGGCAAGTCCCTCGCCGAGGTCATCCGCGAGGACGGTCTGCTGGAGCCCCGGCGGGCCGCCGAGGTCGGTCTCGCGGTCCTCGACGTGCTGCGCTCCGCGCACCGGCAGGGCATCCTGCACCGCGACGTGAAGCCGTCCAACGTGCTCATCGCCGAGGACGGCCGGGTCGTGCTCACCGACTTCGGCATCGCCCAGGTCGAGGGCGACCCGTCCATCACCTCGACCGGCATGCTGGTCGGCGCCCCCTCCTACATCTCGCCGGAGCGGGCCCGCGGCCACAAGCCCGGCCCCGCGGCCGACCTGTGGTCGCTCGGCGGCCTGCTGTACGCCTCGGTCGAGGGTGCTCCGCCGTACGACAAGGGCTCGGCGATCGCCACGCTGACCGCGGTGATGACCGAGCCGCTGGAGGAACCCAAGAACGCCGGCCCGCTCAGGGACGTCATCTACGGCCTGCTCACCAAGGACCCGGCCGAGCGCCTGGACGACGCGGGCGCCCGGGCGATGCTCAACGCCGTCATCAACGCGCCCGAGCCGAAGGCGGCCGAGCCGGAACCGCCCGCCGACGCCACGAAGGTCGTCCCGCTGCCCGCGCAGCCGGACCGGCGCACGGGCAAGGGCGGCTCGGCGGCCTCCGGCGCCGGCAAGGGGTCCGGCTCCGGCTCCGGCAGCACGGGCAAGCGGGGCGAGGAGGCGGCCGACCGGCTGCGCGGCGCGCTGCGCTCCGTGCGCAAGGCCGCCGCGGCGGCCGGAGCGGCGACCTCGGCGGCCACGGCCCGCACCAAGCCGGCGACGGCCGACGCGGGTGCGGACCGGTCGGCGGGCGCCGCTTCGGGGCCGGCCTCGGATGCCGGGGCGGCCTCGGCTTCGGGCACCGGGACCGCAAGCGCCGGCACCGGAAGCAGAGCCGCGGCAGGGACCGGGACTGGTACCGGGAACGGTACCGGTACCGGGAACGGCAAGGGGAACGGTGCGCAGGCCGGGCGTAGCAGTTCCGGATGGCCGGTCGTGCCGCCGCCGGACATGGATCTGCCGCCGCGGCCGGTGCCCCGGGCGCCGCTCACCGATGTGGTGCCCAAGCGCACGCTGGTGATCGTCGCGGTGGTCGTGGTGCTCGCCGTGATCGGCACCGTGCTGGCCCTCACGCTCGGAGGCGGCGACGACAAGGGAGCCAAGGGCGGCGGCAAAGGCACCGGCTCCCATGCGTCGGCCAGTGCCGACGCGAAGGCCTCCGCCAAGGAGGACACCGGCGGCGGCACGGACGGCGGTACGGCGAACGGCGAGCAGGCCGACTCCACGACGGGCACGGCCGGTTCGGGCGATGCGAACGGTTCGCCCGCCGCGAGCTCCGGCACGGGCACGTCGGACGACAACTCCGGTTCCGGCTCGGGCTCCGCGAACTACGGCTCGGCGCCGCCGGTCTCGACGTACAAGGGCAGCCAGAAGTTCACCATCGGGCTGCCCAAGGGGTGGAAGTACACGCGCACCGACACCGCCGGGGCCCGTTTCACCGGCCCGGACGGGCAGAAGCTGCTGGTCGCCTGGACCTCGGAGCCCAAGGACGACCCCGTGGCCGACTGGCAGCGCCAGGAGGGCGACATGGTGCGGCCGGGGTACCACCGCATCCGGATCGAGAAGGTGGGCTACCGCGGCTGGAACGCGGCCGACTGGGAGTTCACCTACGCCGACGGCGGAAGCAGGTACCGGGTGATCGACCGCGGGTTCGTGGTCGACGACGATCACGGGTACGCCCTGATGTACACGGCGAAGGCAGTCAACTGGGGCACCGACCTGCGCAAGGACACCTGGCGGACGCTGACGAAGACTTTCGAACCCAAGTGAGATAAGGCATCCGTACTTTGCGGGTTGTCTCCGGCACGTATCGTGAGTGGTTGCGGACCGTAAGCATCGGGAACGGGACGCGTGGCGAACGGATTTGACCGACCGTGCGGCCGGGGGAGGCAACGTGGACGACTATGCGGGCCGGGTTCTCGCCGACCGCTACCGCCTGCCGCTGCCTCCGTCCGACGAGTACGAACTCACCGAGACCCGGGCCTTCGACACCTACAGCGGTCAGGAGGTCCTGCTCCGGCAGGTGCCGTTGCCGGAGGTCGTCGAGGCGGAGGTGCTCGACGCGGACGGGCTGCCCGAGGGCTTCACGGCGCGGGACGGCGCCCTGCGCGGCCCCGCGGCGCGCGGGGGACGGGCGGGAGGAGCGGGCCGTACGGCGGGGTCGACGCGAGCGGCCCGTACGGCCACGCGGCGGCCCACCGATCCCGCCGTACGGCGGGCGGTCGAGGCCGCTCAGGCCGCGGCGCGCATCCCCGACCACCCACGGCTCGACCAGGTCTTCGACGTGTTCGTGGAGGGCGGTTCGCTCTGGATCGCCAGTGAGCTGGTCGCCGCGCGGCCGCTGGCGGCGCTGCTGGCCGAGAAGCCGCTGACGCCGTACCGGGCGGCCGAGGTCGCCTCGGACATCCTCATGGCGCTGCGGGTGCTGCACGGCCACGGCTGGGTGCACCGCAACATCACCGCCCGCACGGTCCTCGTCTGCGACGACGGCCGGGTCATGCTGACCGGTCTCGCGGTCGGCGCGGCCGAAGAGGCCCTGTGCGGATACGACCCGGTGCCGCTCCAGGACGATCAAGACGACCAGGCCCACCAGGTCCACCAGGACGACCAAGGCGGTGGCGCGGGCGCGGGGCGGGGCGGAGACGGCGGACCCCCGGGCTCGGCGGGCCACGGTGGCGGGGCTGCCTACGGCGGCGGTTCCGGTTCGCCCGTCGTGGATCCCGAGGCCGCGCGGCGGGCCGCGATCGAGGCGCGGGCCGCCGGTGCGTTGCCGCTGCCCGGAGCCGACCCGGCGAACGCCACGGGAGCACCGGGAGCGCTCGCCCGGCGCGCGCCGCAGAGCGGCGACGACGTGCGGGCGGCGCGCGCCGGAGCGATCGCCGCGTATCGCGCGGGTGCGCGCGCGGCGGCCCGCGTGCACGAGGCGCAGCAGAGTGCGCGCGCCGCCCTGCCCGGCGCCCGGCCGCCCGCCGAGGGCCGCATCGGCCCGCCGGGACAGATCGTCGACCCGTACGGCGTCCGCGCGCCCTCCTGGAACAACGGCACGCCACCACTTCCCTCACCCGCAGGATCCGGAACCGGCGGGACGGCTCCGGCCCCCGGGCGGGACGTGCCCGCCCTCGGTGCCGGAGCCCTGCCCGAGCAGTCCGGAGCGGGTGCGCCCCCGGCCCGCTGGGACGACCTCGCCGCCGGTGCGCCCGTACGACGCGGACCGGCCACCGCGCTGGCCGCCGAGCGGGCGCGGCAGGCCAGGATGACCGTGGTGGGTCCGGTGACCGAGCGCTGGGCGCCGGAGCAGGCCGGGCCCGTGCACGAGAACTGGCAGCTGGCCGCCCCCATCGGCCCCGCCACCGACCTGTGGGCGCTGGGCGCGCTGCTCTTCCGCGCCGTACAGGGGCACGCGCCCTATCCGGAGGAGTCGACCGCCGAGCTGGTGCAGATGGTGTGCGCCGAGCCGCCCGCCTTCGCCGAGGAGTGCGGACCGCTCCGCCCGGTCGTGGAGTCGCTGCTGCGTCAGGACCCCACCGAGCGACTGGACTTCGAGGAGCTCGGCGGATGGCTGCGCTCGCTCGTGCGGTCGGCGCCGGAACCGGAGGCCGGCGCCCACGTCGTGGCCGCGCCACCCGCCGACACCAACCGGCTGCCGGTCGTCCGCCGCCGTGGCGAGCTGGTACGCAGGGGGCGTGCCGGGCTGCCCGCCCATCACGGGCGGCACAAGCGGGCCCGAGAGCAGGCCGGTTCGCCGCGGCGCCTCGGGCGCACCCTGCTTCTGCTGATCCTGCTCCTGCTGGCCGCGGCGGTCGCGTACGCGATGCTGTTCATGCCGAAGGCCGGGCACAACGGCGCGACGAGCGGCGACCGCACGGGAGCGGCCGGCCAGGCGAGCCCGGCGCCGTCCGGAGCAGGAGCGGACAACAGCACCGGCCGGTCGACCGGTTCCGCCGACCCCTCCGGCTCGCCCGGCTCCTCCGACACATCCGGTTCCACCGGTTCGTCGGGGTCGACCGAGACGCAGACCACCGGCACGGACGTCGCCGACGGCTTCACCCTGCGCAAGGACTCCGCCGGGTTCCGGATCGCCGTACCCAAGGACTGGAGCCGTACGCCGAAGAACGACCGGGGCCAGGTGGTCTACTCGCACGGCGACTTCGAGCTGATCGTGGTGCCGGGACGGGACAGCGCCGCCGAGTTCGGCAGCGACCCGATGGTGTATCAGCGGGAGAAGGAGAGCGAGCTTGCGGGTTACCGCGACTCCAGCTGGGCGACCTCCTCCGGCATGCGGACCATCCAGGTGGGCGGAAGGACCATGGCCGAGGGGCAGTTCACCTGGAACGACGCGGGCGGGCGGCAGTTGTTCGTGCGCAACGTCGCCATCCTCCTCGGCGGCCGCTACCACGTGCTGCAGGTGCGGGGCCCGGAGTCCCAGCGGGACGAGGTGAGCAGACTGTACGAACAGGCGTCGGCGACGTACCGGTTCACGGGCTGAACTTCCAGGCGTCCAGGAGATATCGGGAGTTCCCAGAAGTTCCTGCGGGCACCGGGAAGCGACAACCGTCACAGTGCTGTCTCCATGGCACCCCGCTGGTTCCCTGTCAGGGGACCGGTCCTTACTCTGACCCTGTCAAGAACATTGCGGGGCAACGTGAATCAGATGCAGGGCCTGCTCCTCGCGGGCCGCTACCGGCTCGCCGACTCCATCGGCAGCGGCGGCATGGGCCGGGTGTGGCGCGCGCACGACGAGGTGCTGCACCGGGCCGTCGCCATAAAGGAGTTGACCGCCGCCCTCTACGTCTCCGAGAGCGACCAGGCGGTCCTCCTCGCACGCACCAGGGCTGAGGCCCGCGCGGCCGCGCGGATCAACCACTCCGCCGTCGTCACCGTGCACGACGTGCTGGAGCACGACGGCCGCCCGTGGATCGTGATGGAACTGGTCGAGGGCCAGTCGCTGGCGGACGCGGTCAAGGAGCAGGGCCGCCTGGCACCGCAGGAGGCGGCCCGGATCGGACTGTGGGTGCTGCGCGCCCTGCGGGCCGCGCACGCCGCCGGGGTGCTGCACCGCGACGTCAAGCCCGGCAACGTCCTGCTCGGTCAGGACGGCCGTGTGCTGCTCACCGACTTCGGCATCGCCCAGATCGAGGGCGACACCACCATCACCCGCACCGGAGAGGTCGTCGGCTCGGTCGACTACCTGGCGCCCGAGCGGGTCCGCGGCCACGACCCCGGCCCGGCCTCCGACCTGTGGGCGCTCGGCGCCACGCTGTACACGGCGGTGGAGGGCCTGTCGCCGTTCCGTCGCACCTCACCGCTGAGCACCATGCAGGCGGTCGTCGACGAGGAGCCGCGCGAGCCGGCGCAGGCCGGTCCGCTCGCGCCCGTCATCACCGCGCTCCTGCGCAAGGATCCGGCCGCACGACCGGACGTCACGGCGATCGAGCAGATGCTCGCCGAGGCCGCCGAGGGGCGCTGGCCGCGCGACGCACAGGCGTACGTGCCCACGCAGCAGGTCGGTCACCACACGGACCCTGGCCTGCAGTCCGGGAACACGTATCCCGGCGCGGAGGCCGGGACCGGCGCGTATCCCGGCGGGCAGACCGGTGCCGGTGCATATCCCGGCGCGTATCCCGGTGCGCAGGTCGGCACAGGCGCGTATCCCGGCGCGCAGCCGGGTCCGCACCCCGGCGTCGGCGCCCCCGCCTCCGGCCCTGTCGGTACGGGCGCCACGACGCCGTACCACCCGGTGACGGTGCCGACGGCCGTCGGGCCCGTGCACGGTGCCGCGAGCGGGGCGAGACAGCCCGGGCGCCGTCGTCTGCGCAATGTCGTCCTGGTGGCAGTCCTCGCCGCGCTCATCGGCGGCGGCACCGCGGTGGTGCTGCAGAAGTGGGACTCCGGCCGGCGGCACGACGCCGGTCCGTCCGTGACCACGCCCCCGGTCACCTCTCCGGGGCCGAGCCCGACCGGGACCGGGAAGAGCGGTGCGGCGGGCGACCTCCCGGCCGGCTGGGTGCGCAAGCACGACCCCTACGGTTTCAGCATCGCCGTACCCGACGCGAGCTGGCGGCGGGCGAATCCCGACGAGGCACTCCACCAGGTCGACTACACGCCCGACGGCGGCAAGCACTTCATCCGCATCGCCGTCGACGACTCGCCGGACTTCCCCACCGCCCACGATCACCAGCTCGACCTGGAGCAGCAGCTGCACCGGCTGGTCGACTACAAGCGTGTGACCCTCCAGGCCAACACCTTCCGTGACCGTGCCGGCTCCCGGTGGGAGTATTCCTGGACCGCGCTGGCCCAGGACCCGGGCTTCCCCGGACCGCGGCACGCCGTCGAGGAGACGTACTTCTCCCGCGAGGGCGTGGAGTACGCGATCTACATGTCCGGGCCCGCCGACGACTGGACGGTCACGCAGAAGCAGTTCAGGACGGTCCTCCAGAGCTGGCGGCCCGGTTCGGACTGACGACCGGCAGGCCGGCGCGCTTGGCCGGTCGGCGCCCCGGAAGCGGACGGGTCGATGCGGCATGATGGGGCGTATGGGGACCGAGGGGGCCGACCTCCGTGTGATCGCGGGCCGTTACCGCCTGGAGGCGCGGATCGGGCGCGGCGGCATGGGCATCGTGTGGCGGGCGACCGACCAGCTGCTCGGCCGGCGGGTCGCGGTCAAGGAACTCCCGTTCGACGAGACACTGTCCGCCGAGGAGGCCCGGCAGCAGCGGGACCGTACGCTGCGGGAGGCCCGCGCGGTCGCCCAGTTACGTCATCCGCACGTCATCGTCGTCCACGACATCGCGGAGCAGGACGAACGCCCCTTCATCGTCATGGAGTTGATCGAGGGCGGTTCGCTCGCCGACCGGATCGCCGAGCGCGGCCCGGTGGACGCCGCCGAGGCCGCCCGTATCGGCATCGCCCTGCTGAGCGCGCTGCGCACGGCGCACGCCGCCGGGGTGCTGCACCGGGACATCAAGCCCGCGAACGTCCTGGTGGAATCCGGCACCGACCGGGTCGTCCTCACCGACTTCGGCATCGCCCAGGTGGCGGGCGCCACCACGCTCACCGAGACCGGCTCCTTCGTCGGCTCGCCGGAGTACACCGCGCCCGAGCGTATGTCCGGCGGCGGTACGGGCCCGCAGTCCGACCTGTGGTCGCTGGGCGCCCTGCTGTGCACCGTGCTGAGCGGTGAATCCCCGTTCCGGCGTGACTCGTTGGGCGGCATTCTGCACGCGGTCGTCATGGACGAGATCCGGCCGCCCGCGCAGGCCGGGCCGATCCTGCCCGTCGTACGCGGACTGCTGGAGCGCGATCCGGACCGGCGGCTTGAGGCGGCCGAGGCGGAGCGCATGCTGCGGGCCTTCCTGGAAACGGGGCACACACCGCAGCCGTCGCGGCCGTCCTCCTCGCCGTCGCGCTACACCCCGACGCAGCGGAACGTGCCGCAGGCACCCCCGTCGACGGAGCCGACTCGTGCGACCCGGTCGAGCCGGTCGAGCCGGTCGGGGTCGGTCACTTCGGCGTCGGCGGGCTCTTCGGGAGGCGCCGACGGTTCCGGTGCGCAGGGCGCATCCGGTGGGCCGAGCAGTTCCCAGGGCCCGGGCGTGCCCGGCGGGGCCGGTGGTGCGCAGGAGGCGCCCGGCCCGCGTTCCACGCGGGGCGCGCTGGCCGTGGCGTTGCTCGTCGCCGCGCTGGCCGGGGCGGGCGTGTCCGCGGCGGCGTTGCTGATGAACGGGGGTGGCAGCGGCGGTCACCCGTCGGTGAGTTCGGCTCCGGGCACGGCCGTGGGCGTCCCGGGGAGCGACCCCGCGGGCACGGCGACCGGGTCGTCGCCCACGCCTTCGGTGTCGGTCTCGCCGTCGTCCACGGTGCCGTCCGGCCCGGCCGCCACGGTCACGGAGACCCGGTCCGCCCCGGCCGCCGCCGGCGGCCCCACCGCGCCCTCGGGCTACCACCTGCTGCACGACCGGGCGGGCTTCTCGGTCGCGGTGCCGGACGGCTTCACGCGCAGCCCGCAGGGTGTACGGATCTTCTACATGTCACCGCAGGAGACCTTCCGCCTCGGCATCAAGAGCGCCGAGCCGGAGGCCGGAGGGCCCCTCGCGGTGATGCGCCGCGCCGACGCCGCGGGCCCGGACACCAACCCCGGTTACCACGACGGCCGGGTCACCGGCACCTCGCACCGCGGACACCCGGCCGCGCTCTGGGAGTTCACCTGGAACGGGTTCAGCGCGGCGGAGGGACCGCGGCACACCTACGACCTGTGCTGGGAAGAGAACGGGCGGATGTACGACGTATGGGTGTCGGCGCCGGTCGGGAAGGTGCGGGAGGCGAAGGAGTACTTCGACGTCGCGGTCGACACGTTCAACCCGGCGTGAGCGGCAGGCGCGTCCGCCGTAGGTCACGGGTCTGTGACCGCCTGCGTCCCCAGGTGGAGCCGCGCGCGTCGGTCGCGATATGCATGGAACATGAGCAACAACGGGGGAGCCCACAACGGGGCCGAGGAGCCGACGAGTTTCGTCCTGCGACCGCCGAACGCGCAGCCCCGGGTGCCCCACCCGCAGAACCCTTACGCCGCACCGGCGCAGCCCCAACCGCAGCCCCCGCAGCCCCCGCAGGCCCAGGCCCAGCCTCAAGCCCAAATCCCGCCGCAACCCGAGGCGCAGCCCCAGACCCAGGCGCAGTCCCCGGTCCAGGCCCAGCCCCAGACCCAGCCTCACGCGCAGGCGGAGCCCCCGGCCCGGACGCAGGTCCAGCCCCAGCCGCAGGACCCCGGTGCCGGGCGGCTGATCGCCGGGCGGTACCGGCTGCTGGCCAAGCTCGGACACGGCGGCATGGGCACGGTGTGGCGGGCCAAGGACGAGACGGTGGACCGCGAGGTCGCGGTCAAGGAGCCCCGGGTCCCCGACCACCTTCCCGAGCGGGAACGCGCCAACGCCTTCGAGCGGATGCGCCGCGAGGCCCGCGCGGCGGCCCGGCTCGACCACCCGGCGGTCGTCAACGTCCATGACGTGGCCGTCGTGGACGACCGGCCGTGGATCGTGATGGAGCTGGTTCAGGGACGCTCCCTCGGCAGCGTTCTTCAGGAGGGCACGCTGGACGCCCGCGAGGCGGCGCGTATCGGTCTGGAGGTGCTCGGCGCACTTCAGGCCGCGCACGCCGCGGGCGTCCTGCACCGGGACGTCAAGCCCGACAACATCCTTCTCGGGCGGCACAACCGGATCGTCCTCACCGACTTCGGCATAGCCCAGATCGAGGGCGAGACCAACCTGACCGACACCGGCGGCTTCGTCGGCTCGCCCGAGTACATCGCGCCGGAGCGGGTGCTGGGCCGGCGCCCCGGCCCGGCGAGCGACCTGTGGTCCCTGGGTGTGGTCCTCTACGCGGCCACGGAGGGCGTCTCGCCGTTCCGCCGCAGCAACACCCCGGCCACTCTCCAGTCGGTCCTCAACGCCGTCCCGGCGCCTCCGGCCACCGCGACCGGCCCGCTCGCCGAGGTCATCACCGGCCTGCTGCAGAAGGACCCCGCGCACCGCCCGGACGCCGCCCGTGTCCGCACCCTGCTGGAGGCCGCGGCGACCCCGCCGCCCCCGGCGCCCACGCAGGTGGTCCAGTACGTCGAGGGCGGCAGGCGCTCCCTGCGGCTCGGCCGCCGTGCCTGGCTCGGGATCGGCGCCGCGGCCGTCGCGGTCGCGGTGGCGGCGTACGTCGGTATCGCGCACCCGTTCGCGGGTCCGCTGCCGGGCGGCTGGACCACCCACCACGAGAAGGACGTCGCCGCGACGCTCGCCGTGCCCGAGCACTACAAGCGCACCGGGCCCGACCGGAGCTCGGACGACACGCACTGGGTCACCTACAGCGACGTGAGCGGCAGTGTCTGGATCACCCTGTCGCTCGACAGGAAGACCGACGACGACAACGGCGACATCGCGGACTCGGCGGCGGCCGAGATGTACGACGACGACGCCAAGTTCAAGCAGCAGGGCGACTACGACCTCGACATGCCCTCGGGCAAGGGCACCGCGACCAGTCCCGACGACAACGCGACGTTCCACGGCCGCAAGGCCGCCGAGAACACGATCACCTACAAGACGGACGACTCGGAGAACCCCCGCCCGCGCGCGGTGCGGATCTTCTACTACAAGACGTCCAAGAACGACATGTACAAGCTCACCATCGCCTATCCCGGCAAGGACAGCGACTTCAACGAGCGCGGCATGGAAGTGGCGAAGACGGCGATCGACAACCTGGACCTCGACAACCTGTGAGATCCGGCTGTGACGGCCGAAGACAAAAAGTGAAAGAAAAGAGCCCTGATCAGCGCGTTTGTTGCCACTGATCACTGGCGTCGTGTGAGCACTCGGTGAATCCCCGTTACCGACGGGTACACAAAGCTCCGGTCGCGTCATACCCTGCGCTTCATGACGGACGCGCAGGCCCCGGCACAGACCGGCACGAATCCTCTTGCCCCCGCCCCGGCGGGTGCCCGCACCGCGGCCGACGTGGTGACCCCGGAGCTGGTCGCCCAGCTCACCAAGGGAGTCGTCGGATCCGGCCGGACCGCCAACCACACGCCGTTCACCGGTGAGAAGCTCGCCGACCTGCCCGAGTCCACCCCCGAGGACGTGGCCCTCGCCTTCGAGCGGGCCCGCGCCGCCCAGACCGTCTGGGGACAGGTCCCCGTACGGCAGCGCGCCGCCGTCCTGCTCCGCTTCCACGACCTGGTGCTCGAACGCCAGGCCGAGGTCCTCGACCTCATCCAGCTGGAGACCGGCAAGGCCCGTCTGCACGCGCACGAAGAGGTGCAGGCGGTCGCCGTCGCCGCCCGGCACTACGGCCGCCGGGCCGCCGCCTATCTGAAGCCGAAGCGGCACGCGGGCGCCGTACCGACCCTGACGAAGGTCGTCGAACTGCGCCACCCGCGCGGGGTCGTCGGTCAGATCGCCCCCTGGAACTACCCGCTGGAGCTCTCGGTCGGCGACGCGCTGCCCGCCTTCGTCGCGGGCAACGCCGTGGTGATGAAGCCGGACACGGAGACCTGCCTGACCGCGCTGTGGGCGCGCGACCTGCTGATCGAGGCCGGGCTGCCCGCCGAGGTGTTCCAGGTCGTCATCGGCGACGGCCCGGTCGTCGGCCCGGCGGTCGTGCAGCACGCCGACTACGTCTCCTTCACCGGCTCCACCCGCACCGGCCGCGAGGTCGCCCAGGGTGCCGCCGCGCGCCTGGTGGGCGTCTCCCTCGAACTCGGCGGCAAGAACGCCATGCTGGTCCTCGAGGACGCCGACATCGAGAAGGCCGCGGCCGGAGCGGTCCGCGCCTGCTTCTCCTCCGCCGGTCAACTCTGCATCTCCATCGAGCGGTTGTTCGTCCACGAGTCGATCGCGGACGTTTTCCTGGAGCGCTTCGCCGCCCGGACCAAGGCGATGCGCCTGGGCACGTCCCTCGCGTACGGCGCCGACATGGGCTCGCTGGTCGGTGAGCGGCAGCTCAAGACCGTCACCCGGCACGTGGAGGAGGCCGTCGCCAAGGGCGCCAAGGTGGTGGCGGGCGGCGTCGCCCGCCCGGACGTCGGCCCGTACTTCTTCGAGCCGACCATCCTCGACGGCGTCGAGACGCCGATGTCGGTCTGCACCGAGGAGACCTTCGGCCCGGTCGTCTCGATCTACCGTTTCTCGACCGACGACGAGGCGGTCGAGCACGCCAACTCCACGCCGTACGGCCTGAACTCGTCCGTGTGGACCAAGGACGCCCGCCGGGGCCGCGAGATCGCCGCCCGGCTGCGCACCGGCACGGTCAACATCAACGAGGGCTACGCGCCCGCGTACGGCAGCGCCCAGTCGCCGATGGGCGGCATGAAGGACTCCGGCCTGGGCCGCCGGCACGGCTCCGAGGGCATCCTCAAGTACACCGAGGCCCAGACCATCGCGCACCAGCGGCTGCTGCCCATGGCTCCGTCGCTCGGCATGGACGACGCGGCGTACGCGGCCTTCATGAGCCGGAGCCTGAAGCTGATGAAGGCCTTCCGCTTCCGCTAGACCACACCCGACCACCTCCGAACACCCCGCCCCCACACCCCGCCCCACCCCGTCCACCCCCCGTTCTCGACGAGGAGAGCACGTGTCGCAGGAGCAGACTGTCCAGACCCGGGACGAGGACGGGTACGACTACGACGTCATCGTGGTCGGATCGGGGTTCGGCGGCTCCGTGTCCGCCCTGCGCCTGACCGAGAAGGGCTACAGGGTCGGCGTACTGGAAGCCGGCCGCCGCTTCACCCGCGACACCCTCCCCAAGAACTCCTGGGACCTGAAGAACTACCTGTGGGCCCCGAAGCTCGGCCTGTACGGCATCCAGCGCATCCATCTGCTGGGCAACGTCATGGTGCTGGCCGGCGCGGGCGTCGGCGGCGGCTCCCTCAACTACGCCAACACCCTCTACGTACCGCCGAAGGCCTTCTTCGACGACCCGCAGTGGCGTGACATCACCGACTGGCAGGAGGAGCTGGCCCCGTACTACGACCAGGCCAGGCGCATGCTCGGCGTGCGGCTCAACCCCACGATGACCCCCTCCGACGTGCACCTGAAGGCGGCGGCGCAGAGCATGGGCGTCGGCGACTCCTTCCATATGGCGCCGGTCGGGGTGTTCTTCGGGGACGGCGAGGACGCCGACGGCAAGGCGAAGGCCAGGCCGGGCGAGCAGGTCGCCGACCCCTACTTCGGCGGGGCGGGACCGGACCGCAGGGCCTGCACCGAGTGCGGCGAGTGCATGACGGGCTGCCGGCACGGCGCGAAGAACACGCTGAACGAGAACTACCTCCACCTCGCCGAGAAGGCGGGCGCGGTGGTCCACCCCATGACGACGGTCGTGTCCGTCACGGACGACTCCCGCGGCGGCTACGCGGTCGCCACGCTCCCGACGGACGACAGGAAGAAGGACGCCGGCCGGATCTTCACGGCCCGCCGGGTCGTCCTGGCCGCCGGCACCTACGGCACCCAGACGCTGCTGCACCGCATGAAGGCGGGCCGGCAACTGCCGTACCTCTCGCCCCGGCTGGGCGAGCTGACCCGCACCAACTCCGAGGCCCTGGTGGGCGCCCAGACCGACAACCGGCGCTACCGCAGGGCGACCGGCGAGCCGAGCGCCGACTTCACCCGCGGGGTCGCCATCACGTCCTCCATCCACCCCGACGAGAACACCCACATCGAGCCGGTCCGCTACGGCAAGGGCTCCAACTCGATGGGCGGCCTGTCCATCCTTCAGGTCCCCTACGTGGACGGCGGTTCGAGGATCGCGGCCTGGCTGGCGAACGCCGCCCGTCATCCGCTGCTGGTGCTGCGCTCGCTGTCGAACCGCCGCTGGTCGGAGCGGACCATCATCGGTCTGGTGATGCAGTCCCTGGACAACTCCCTGACGACGTACCTGAAGCCGGACGGCGTCGGCAAGGGCCTGCTCACCGCCCGCCAGGGCCACGGCTCGCCCAACCCCAAGCAGATCCGCGCCGCCACCGAGGCCGCCTCCGCGCTCGCCGCCGAGATCAACGGCTTCCCCGGCTCCAACGTGGGCGAGCTGATGGGCACCCCGCTCACCGCGCACTTCCTGGGCGGCTGCCCGATCGGCGACTCGGCCGAGACGGGCGTCATCGACCCGTACCACCGCCTGTACGGCCACCCGGGCATCTCGGTCGTCGACGGGGCGGCGGTGTCCGCGAACCTGGGCGTGAACCCGTCCCTGACCATCACCGCGCAGGCCGAGCGGGCGATGTCGTACTGGCCCAACAAGGGCGAGGCCGACCCGCGCCCGGCGCAGGGCGCGGCCTACGAGCGGCTGAAGCCGGTCGAGCCCCGCCGTCCGGCGGTCCCGGCGGACGCGTTCGGCGCGCTGCGGCTGCCGTTCCTGGGGATACCGGCGGTGCCGCCGAAGAAGTAGCCCCTGGGCGAACCCCTGGGCGGACATGGAACAGGGGTCCTGCACGGTGTTCGCACAGGACCCCTACCCAGGGATTTCAGAGAAGGCGGGACGCGTCGGAAGAAGCGTCACGCGCCGTCCGTCAGGTCGCGTCAGGCGTTCGAGGCGCCCTTGCGGCGACGCACGGCGACCAGCGCACCGGCACCGACGACGACCGCGACACCGCCGACGAGACCGATGGTCGGCACCATGGAGCTGGAGCCGGTCTCGGCGAGGCTGCCGGTGGCGTGCTGGGTGTTCTTCTGGTTCGGCTTCTCGCTGGGAACCGGGACCTTGCCGCCTTCCTGCGGCTCGGTCCCGCCGGTGTCGGTACCGGCCTTGACGATCTGGATGATGTAGTGCGCCTCGTCCGAGCCGAGGCAGTTCTCCTCCTCGTCGAAGTAGAGCCCGCCGCCGATGGTCAGACCCTCACCGATCGGGGCGTTCGCCTTGACGTTCACCCGGAGCTGGTACGTGACCGTCTTGCCGCCGGCGATGTCGGAGAGGTCGAGATAGCCCACCGAGTGGCCCTCTTCGTCGGTGACGTCGACCCAGACTCCGTCGTACTTCACCTGCAGCTGCACCTGGCTGGTGCTGAACGCGTTCGGCGCGTCCGGGTCGTTGGGGCCGACACCCGCGTAGAAGACGACGTCCTTGACGTCGGTCTGCGTCGGGTTCTTGACGGTGAGGGTGAAGGGGTGCCAGCCGCTGCCGACCGCTATCTTGCCGGGCAGGCCGTTGAGCTGGGCGTCGAGCTTCGACTTGTAGTCGGCGTCGTCCTCCTCGCAGACGCCGGTCGGCGGCTCGTCGGTCGGCGAGGCCGAATCGCTCGGCGTCGTCGACGCGGAGGCGCTGTCGGAGGGCGACGTGCTGTCGGACGGGGACACGCTGTCCGAGGGCGACGTGCTGTCGGACGGGGACACGCTGTCGGAAGGCGACGTGCTGTCGGAGGGAGACGTGCTGTCCGACGGGGACGTGCTGTCGGAGGGCGACTGGCTGGCGGACGACTCGCTGGCGCTCGGTGAGACGCTGGGCGATTCCTGGGCGAAGGCCGTCGTCGCGGACAGGAGCGCCAGCGGGGACAGGGCAGCCGTCGCGGCCGCAGTGACCATCGCGCGGCGAAGCTTCATGGAGACCTCGGAGAGTTCAGGCGTACCGCGCGTCGGCGCGATACGAACTGGCGAGCCACCGCGTGGCGGCGCGGGATCAGACCCTTTTCAACAGGTGTGACCCGGGGCGCGTCCGAATGGTTGTGCCGACTCTCACAGGATCTTTATGTGACGCGCGCCATGCATGGCCGGTGCCGCGTCGTCGGCCCCGTACGCGCTGCAGGAACCTTGTGCCCTCGGGGACTTGGGGCCGAGGGGCCCCTGTTTCCGCCGGTCGGCCCCGGGCGTCCCCGGAGCCGACCGTTATCTGGGTGACCGGGCTGCTGTCCCCTGCCGTCCGGTCACTTCCCTGGAGCGAGGTCCCACGACGCGCGGCACGGCCGCCACGTCTCATCGCTCCAGAGAGCCACGCGTGGTTCTATCGGGCCCGCCCCTGGCTGGCACGGACACCGATACCAACGAGGTGGCGCACGCGGCGGTCACGCGCCGTACGGGTGAGATACGGCGGATGCGGGACGCGGACGCGGGCGAAGTGGCGGGCGGAGCCGCGGGCGGGCTCAGATCTTGCCGCGGCACAGCTCCAGCAGGGTCATCGCCAGGGTCGTGCCCGGCTTGCCGAGCGCGTCCCGGTAGTGGCCGAGGATCTCCATCTCGCGGGAGAGGTTCACCCGCCGGCCGCCGGAGGAGATCCGGGCCTCCTGGATGACGGCGGAGACGGCCATGCGTTCCTGGATCAGGCCGATGATCCGGTCGTCGAGCGCGTCGATGCGCTCACGGGCGCCGGTGATCACATCGGCGGCGTCGGGGGTGCGCGCGCCGGTGACGTCGGTGGCGGTGGCGGTCATAGGGGGCTCCTCGTTGGACGGGGTGCCCCGGAGCGGCAAGATCCGGAAAACACCAGGCGCCCCGGACCTTGTCGGCCCGGGGCGCCTGGGAAGTCGCTTGTCAGTTGCTCAAGCAGCACGACCATGGCAGCCGGCGGGCCGGTTGCCATAGGTAAAGACGAAGGTCTGGTGCTGAAGCATGGGTCCAGTATGCCGGGTGCCGGGGGCGAGTCCAACACGGTTCGCATGGTGAGACGGGGGTTCCGGGTGCGGGCCCGAGGACGACGTCGGGGTCACGCACGCCCACCCCGGTAGAATTGGCCAGCACAGAGACCCCGCCCGATCCGCCGGAAGGCTCCCGTGTCATCAGCGCCCCCCGCTGCCGCCACCCCCGACACCGTCCTGGTCGTCGACTTCGGTGCGCAGTACGCCCAGCTCATCGCCCGTCGCGTCCGCGAGGCCCGGATCTACAGCGAGATCGTCCCCAGCAACATGCCGGTGGCCGAGATGCTCGCCAAGAACCCGGCGGCGATCATCCTCTCCGGCGGCCCCTCGTCCGTGTACGAGGAGGGCGCCCCCCGCCTGGACCGCGAGATCTTCGAGGCCGGCGTCCCCGTCTTCGGCATGTGCTACGGCTTCCAGCTGATGGCCCAGGTCCTCGGCGGCACCGTCGACAACAGCGGCGCCCGCGAGTACGGCCGTACGCCGCTGCACGTCTCCAAGACGTCCTCCACCCTCTTCGAGGGCACCCCGGCCGAGCAGCCGGTGTGGATGTCGCACGGTGACGCCTGCTCCGCCGCCCCCGAGGGCTTCTCCGTCACGGCCTCCACGGACGTCGTCCCGGTCGCCGCCTTCGAGAACGACGAGAAGAAGCTCTACGGCGTCCAGTACCACCCCGAGGTCATGCACTCCACGCACGGCCAGCAGGTGCTGGAGCACTTCCTGTACCGCGGCGCGGGCCTGGAGCCGAACTGGACCACGGGCAACGTCATCGAGGAGCAGGTCGAGGCGATCCGCGAGCTGGTCGGCGACAGGCGCGCGATCTGCGGCCTGTCCGGCGGTGTCGACTCCGCGGTGGCCGCCGCGCTGGTGCAGAAGGCCATCGGCTCCCAGCTGACCTGCGTGTACGTCGATCACGGCCTGATGCGCAAGGGCGAGACCGAGCAGGTCGAGAAGGACTTCGTCGCGGCCACCGGCGTGCAGCTGAAGGTCGTCGACGCCGAGGAGCGCTTCCTGAAGGCGCTCGCCGGGGTCAGCGACCCCGAGGAGAAGCGGAAGATCATCGGCCGCGAGTTCATCCGGGTCTTCGAGCAGGCCCAGGCGGAGATCATCGCGGACGAGGGTCCGGCCGTGGAGTTCCTGGTCCAGGGCACGCTCTACCCGGACGTCGTCGAGTCCGGCGGCGGCACCGGCACCGCGAACATCAAGTCGCACCACAACGTCGGGGGCCTGCCCGAGGACCTCGAGTTCAAGCTGATCGAGCCGCTGCGCAAGCTGTTCAAGGACGAGGTCCGCATGGTCGGCCAGGAGCTCGGCCTGCCGGAGGAGATCGTCCAGCGCCAGCCGTTCCCGGGTCCGGGTCTCGGCATCCGGATCGTCGGTGAGGTGACGAAGGAGCGTCTGGACCTGCTGCGCGAGGCCGACGCCATCGCCCGCGAGGAGCTGACCGCGGCCGGCCTGGACCGGGACATCTGGCAGTGCCCGGTGGTCCTGCTCGCGGACGTGCGCAGCGTGGGCGTCCAGGGCGACGGCCGCACCTACGGCCACCCGATCGTCCTGCGCCCGGTCTCGTCCGAGGACGCCATGACCGCCGACTGGTCCAGGCTGCCGTACGACGTCCTCGCGAGGATCTCGACGCGGATCACGAACGAGGTGCGGGACGTCAACCGGGTCGTCCTCGACGTGACCTCGAAGCCGCCGGGGACCATCGAGTGGGAGTAGGCCCCTGCGGTGGAGGGGCTCAGGTGCGTTTGATCGTGCGCACCGGCTCGCCGGGCTTCCAGACCTGGGCGACGAGGTACTTGTCGTCCTCGACGTAGGTCCGCACGACCTCCGTCAGCTCGGTGCGGAAGAGGTGGAACGGCTGCGGCGGTTCCACCTCTTCCGTGTAAGCGGACTTCTGCGGGCCGTCGGCCACCTCGATCGCCCGCCCGCTGATCCGTACGTCACCGCCGCCCATGCCGGTGCCCTCCCCGGGGTTCGCCTGGAGCGCGAAACGGGGGTCACGGCGCAGGTCGCGGGCCTTGAGCGAGTCCCACATCATCCCCAGCCACAGCTCGTCGCGGCGGAAGTCGACCTCCAGACCGGAGGTGCGCGGCGAGCCGTCCTTGCGCAGGGTGACGAGGACGTGATGGGTGAAGGCGCGGAAGCGTTCCTCGACCGTCCTGGCGAGGTCCGGTTCGGCGGTGACGAAGGATTCCCAGTGCGCTGCCATACGGCGAGTGTGGCGCCGAAACCCGACATCTCCTGTCGCCTTTCGGCACGGCCGGTTCTCCACTGCCGGCAAGGTCTGTTCTCCTCGGCTGACCGACGGTAACTTCCCGCCCGTACGCAACCGAGTGCCGGAGGACCGATGCCCGGGCCCACTCCGCCCCCACCCCTGCCCACGGACCAGCTGCGGTTCGCCATGCCGCCCAAGCACGAGTCGGCCGAGGACGAGCGCCGGTACCGCAAGGAGCGGCTCACGGGCGCGCTGCGGCTCTTCGGGCGGTACCGGTTCGAGGACGGCGTCTCCGGGCACATCACCGCCCGCGACCCCGAGTTCAGCGACTGCTTCTGGGTCAACCCCTTCGGGATGCCGTTCAAGTACGTCACCGTGAGCGATCTCGTCCTCGTCAACCAGGACGGACAGGTCGTGGAGGGCCGCTACCACGTCAACCAGGCCGCGTTCACCGTGCACGCCCAGGTCCACGCGGCCCGCCCGGACGTGGTCGCGGTCGCCCACTGCCACTCGGTGCACGGGCGGGCTCTCTCGGCCCTGGGCGACCTCCTGGAGCCCATCACCCAGGAGAGCTGCGCCTTCTACGAGGACCACGCTCTCTACGACGCCTACACCGGTGTCGCGGTCGACGCGGAGCAGGGCCGCCGGATCGCGGCCGCGCTGGGCTCGCACAAGGCGCTGGTGCTGCGCAATCACGGCCTGCTGACGGTCGGCGACTCGGTGGACGCCGCCGCCTGGTGGTTCCTGTCCATGGAACGCTCCGCCCAGGTGCAGCTCACCGCCCGCGCGGCAGGGAGGCCGGTCCTGATCGACCACAAGGCGGCGGTGGCGACGCGCGAACAGCTCGGCGGAGACCTGGTGGCCTGGATCAACTACCAGCCCCTGTGGCAGGACATCAGCCGCAGCGAGCCGGACCTGCTGAGCTGAGCCTCCCGGGCGGCCGGGACCCCGGTCGCCCCGGTCGCCCCGGTCGCCCCGGTCGCCCCGGGCGGTCCGGGTGGTCTAGAACCACCGCAGCACCGCCGCCTTGGTCATCGCGAACTCTTCGTCGGTGAGCACCCCGTCCCGGTGCAACTGGCCCAACTCCCGCAGGCGGCGCAGCAGTATGTCGTGGTGGTCGGCCCGCGGCGGGACGGCGGCCGCGAGTTCCCGGCGGTCGGCGAGGCCGGCTCCGGCGCGGGTCGAGGGGTGCGGCAGCCGGGCGGTGACGGCGGTCGCGACCAGCGCCGTGAGCAGATCCCGGCGGGCGTTCCCCCACAGGTCCAGGGCGTAGGGGTCCTTCTCGGGCGGCAGCTTGGAGAACACGGTCTCTCGGGTCACGAAACGCAGGAAGCCGTCCTCGTAGCCGGAGTTGGGCAGCCACTCGACCTGGACCAGCTCGCCGAGTCCGATGACGCGCGGGCCGGTGGCACGCTTGACCCGGTCGGAGGTGTCGGCCCAGTCGACACGGACCTGGGTGCCGTCGAATGAGACCGTGCCGTCGGAGGAGCGGACCGAGACCGGGACCGGTGGCCCGGCCAGCAGATAGGCCTTGGCCGGCTCCTTGGGGACCTGGTCCAGGAGCAGCGCCTGGCGGATCTCCTCGGCGATGTACTCGGCGACCGAGGATCGGTCGAGGTCCACCGCCAGCCGATAGGGGTCGGCCGCCTCCGGCAGCCGTCCGCCGGTCGCCTGGAGCAGGGGGTCGGCGCCCTCCCGCAGGCGCATGCGCAACCGGCCGCGCCTGCGCTCGGGTTCGTAGACCACGCCTGCGACGGCTTCCAGCGGCACGGCGATCTCCCCGTACGTCTGCCGGAACAGCGAGACCGAGCGGTGGAGCCCCGGCGTGATCCTGACCGTGCTGCCGTCGAAGGCCCAGCTTCCGTCCCGCTGGATGATCTCGGCCATAAGGGAATTCTCGCAGCCGGGTCAACACGACGAGCCGGGCTTCACCCGTGCTGACCAGACCGGGCGGACGGGGACGGGGTGAGGTAGGGCACAATTCGCTGTCGGTGGCGGGGTGTTGTCGGCAGGACTTCTGCGGTTCCTGGGGAAGGCGGGCGTCGGGCGTGGCGGTGCAGGAAGCGAGAGACGGCGCGGTGAAGGGCGCCCACGCAGGCGGCTGCACGTGCGGGGACTGCCCGCACGGGGCGCGAACGGGGCACCGGCGGGCCGTGGCCGAATTCCTCCTCAAACGGGAGGAGTTCGCCGCCGGGCAGGGTCTGCCCGCGGCCGTGGCCCACTCGGCGTCGGCCTCCCGGCAGTGGGTCTCGGAGGAGCTGACCCAGTCCGCGGAACTCGTCGCCGAACGCGGCCGTGCCGAGGGCGAGGCCTGGCTGGCGAGGCTGTGGTGCCGGACGGCGGTCGCGGTGGGGGCGGCGGTCGTGCTGCTGCTCCTGGTGCAGGCGCTGACGGCGATCGGCGCGGGCTGGAGCACCGCCCGGACGGCGGGACTGCTGGCGGCGGTCATGGTGGGCGGGGCGCTGACGGCCGCCTCCTGGTTCCACCGGGCGCGCGGCGGTGCCCTGGCCCCGGTCATCGGTGAGGACAACCGGCTGTCCACCTCCCGCGCGATCGCCGCGGGCTGGGTGCTGTTCGTGGCGTACGCGGTGCTGGTGCTGGTGGGCCGCCTGGCGGCGGCCTCCGGCCATGCGGAGCGCGACGCGCTGATCTCCGGGCTGGAACTGGCCCGCGGCGCCGGTGTGGTCACCGTGCTCGCCGTGGTGTGCGGGATCGCTGTGCTGGTACGGCGGGTGGTCGGGCTGCGGGTACTGGGACAGCGACTCCAGAAGGTGCGCGCCGACCGGCCCCGAGCGGCCGACCTGCTGACCGACGACGCGGGCCGCGGCACCTTCACGGACATCCAGTACGTCCTGATCAGCGCCGTTGCGCTGGTGTTCGCGGCGGTGCGGCTGGCCCGGCGGCCCGACCTGCCCTGGGGGCTGGCGGTGGTGGTCCTGGTGTCGGCCGCCACCTACCTGGCCGGCAAGTACGCGGAGGGCGGGCGCCCGGTGATCCTCTCGGTGGTCCGGGCACGGGAGGCCGGCGACCTGGACGCGCCGATCCGCACCGGCGACGACATCGAGATCCGCGGCGCGGGGTTCGTCCCGCCCGGGGCACAGGCCGCCGACCGGCTGTCACGGATGGTGGTCCGCATCGGCGCGGTCAACGTCCACGTGCCCCTGGTCCCCGTGACCGGAGGCTTCAGCAACCCCACGGACACCGTGCTGACCGTGCCCGTCCCGGCGGACGTGGAACCGGGCCGGGTCGAGGTGCAGCTGGTGACCGCGGCGGGAGTGGAGACGAACCGGTATGCGATCGACGTGACCGAGTGAGCCACTCGCGCCGTAACCATCCGAGTGAGCCACTCGCGCCGAAACCATCCGAGTGAGCCATGCGCGCCGAAACCATCCGGAAGGCGGAAAGAAATCGGGAAAACGGCCGAGCGCGGTTGAACGGGTCCTTTCTTCCGTACGTATGGTCGGTTGAGTGGTAAACGGCCTTGCGGTGAGAGGTGGCTGAGAGTGATGACTCACGGTCTTCGTACGGATACACAGACGTCGTATGCGGATCGACGAGGTACCTGGCGGGACGCCGCCGCCCGCTACTCCCTCCTTCCCCTCCGCGTCTTCCTGGGCGTCACCTTCGTCTACGCCGGCCTGGACAAACTCACCGACAGCGCCTTCATGAAGGCCTCCGGGCCCGGCTCGCTCGGCGACACGATGCACGCGGTCCGTGGCTCCTCCGCGATCCCGGCCCTCGTCGACCTGGCCCTGAAGAGCCCCGTCGGCTTCGGCTACGCCATCGCCCTCGGTGAACTCGCCGTCGGCATCGGTGTCCTGGTCGGCCTGCTGGGCCGCCTGGCCGCGCTCGGAGGCGCGCTGATCTCCCTCAGCCTGTGGCTGACGGTCAGCTGGGCCACCACCCCCTACTACTTCGGCAACGACCTCGCCTATCTGATGGCCTGGCTGCCCCTGGTCCTGGCCGGCACCCCGATGTTCTCCCTGGACGCCGCCCTGCGGGCGCGGCGGCGGGGGACAGGGAACTACCGGTAGGTCCGGGAACCGCCCCGGTGGTCGGGATGCCGGCGGTACGCGCGGCATCCCGACCACCGCCGGCGGCTCAGCCCACGCCCTCCGCCCGGGTCTCGCGGATCCCGCCACGACGGGTCCGGCGGCGCCGCCGCACGGCCGCGTTGAGGCCCGCCACCACCCCGGCCAGGCACAGGCCGCCCACCACCAGCGGGACCCCCACGAACCACGGGGTCTGCCAGAGGCCGCGGGCGTCCCCGGCGTAGACGACGCCCGCCGCGATGAGGAAGAGCCCGCCCACCAGCTTCCCCGGCTGGAACTCATGACGCAGCACGGCTCACCTCCGCCTGTCCCATGCCGACCTGAAGGTCGAGATCGAGTGTCCCGGCGTTCTTCACGCCCGCCGGTGGCGCCAGGGTCACCTGCTGGTGCCTGCCCGGAGCCACGTCCACGTCCTTGGAGCCGTCTCCCGGCAACCGGATGTCGCCGACTCCCACGTCGATGGTCGCCCGCACGGTCACGCCCCGGGGGACGATCACCCGCAGCCGTCCCATCCCCACCTGGGCCCGCGCGGCCACCGTCCGGCCGCTGCCGACATGTATTCGGGTCAGGTCCAGGGTGCCCTCGCCGGTGCCGAGGTCGTACTTCGGCTTCACCTCCGCCGCCGCGGCGGGCCGCCAGGTCGTGTGCGACCAGTGCGTGGTGATGTCCTTGGGAAGCGCCGCCGAGCCGGCGAGCAGTCCCGCGGTGATGAGCGCCAGCAGGATCGAGCCCGCACCCGTGCGGCCCAGGAAGGCACTGACCGCTATGCCCAGGCCGAGGACGCCGAGCGCGCAGGCCAGACCGGTCTGGAGGCTGGTGCCGAGCGTGTGGTCGCTCCAGGTCAGGCCGGTGCCCAGGCCGCCCGCGACCAGGGCGAGCAGGAAGACCCAGCCACCGATCCAGCGCGGAGCGCGTGGGCGGGGCGGCTCGGAGCGCGGGGTGCGCACCTCTTCGTCGTCGCGACCGCCGAGACTGATGTTGACGGCCGCCGCGATGTCCCGGTCGCGCGAGTCCCTGGGGCCCCACAGATAGCCGGTGCCGCCGACATGGGTGCCGTCCTTGACGATCGGGTCGCGCCACCAGGACGGATAGGCGGCCGGCGCCGGTGGCGCCTGGGCCTCCGGCGGGGCGTCGGCGACGGCCTGGGCGGCCAGCGGGTCGGGGTCGGGTGCACCGCGGTACCGCGACCAGTACCCGGCGCCCGCGAGCAGCAGGGAGAGGACGACCGCGAAGGTCAGCACGCTGCCGTTGCGCAGCATCGACAGGAACACTCCGCAGCCGACCAGCGCGAACAGCACGGCCGCCAGCGCCTGGCCGTCCACCCGGCCGGTGAGGAGCTTGCGCACCTCGTTCTCGTCCTCGTCGTCGTACGGCACGAAGAGCCAGGCGAAGCCGTAGAAGATCAGGCCGATACCGCCGGTCGCGGCGAGCACGGCCAGCGTGATGCGGAAGATCACCGGGTCCATGTCGCACAGCCGGCCCAGACCCGAGCAGACCCCGCCGAACAGCTTGTTCCGCCGGTCCCGCCGGAACCTCGGTGGGCCCGCGGCGGCTTCCGGCCCCTCGGCAGCCGGGGAGCCGACTCCCGCTCCCGCTCCGGCCGCCGCCGCGGCAGCCCCGCCCCGGCCGGGCTGCTCGTCCCGGCCGGGGCGCGGCTCCTCGGCCGTCTCCGGCCGGCCCGTCGCCCCCGTCGTCCCCGTCACACTCGCCTCTCCGGTCCGTCCGGGCCCGTCGTCCGCACCCGGTTGTCCGACTGGTTGCTCTGTCCCTGTTCTCTCTGTTCTCTCTGTTCCGTGCACGCCCGTGGGCTCGTGCGCGCACGGTTCCTCACCCGCACCCGTGCCGGGCGCGGTGTCCCGCGGCCCGGCGCCCGGGACCGGGCGGGGGCCGGGGCCGGGTTCCGGACCCGTCGCGGCGTGCTGGTGATTCCTCATGCGTCCATGGTGACGGGCGCGCCGCCGCGGCGGCAGTCGGGACGACCCTGGCCGAACCCTGATTCGCCCCTGAGCCACGGCCGGGGATGCGTTCGACGGGCTTCCGGCGCGCCCTCCGACTCGGCCTTCGACCCGCCCTCGCCAGGCGCTCGCCAGCCCCTCGCCAGGCCCTCGACGGGCTCTCGGCCCATGGACGGTACTGCGCCGCCCGGGATCCCCCGAAGATCATTCCAAGATCAGGGGCGTCTCGGGGGCCGACCCTGATGACCCGGCCCCGCGGGCATGTGACCATCGATGACATGCCGGAAGCCGCAGCACTGCCCCTCGACGACCCGCGGCCGCCGCGCAAGCTCTACCGGAGCAGCGACGGACGCTGGCTCGGCGGAGTGGCGCGGGGCCTCGCCGGGCACCTCGGGCTGCCCGTGGTCTGGGTGCGGCTCGTCTTCGTCGGCCTGTTCATGGCCGACGGCCTCGGCGCGCTGCTCTATGCGGCCTTCTGGTTCTTCGTCCCGCTCGGCGTCGGCGGCGTCGGCGACCAGAAACCGCCCTCGCTCGTCACCACGGAGACCTCGCCCGACGGCCGGCGCAGACTCGTCGCCCGCAAACCGGACAAGGGCCAGATCGTCGCCCTGCTTCTCATGGTCGTCGTGGCGACGGTCTTCGTCGGCAGCGTGAACCTGGGAGGCGGCGCCAAGGCGTACCTCCTGCCGGCCGTCCTCGTCGCCGCGGGCGTCGCCCTGGTCTGGCGTCAGGCGGACAACGCCCGCCGGGCCCGCTGGGTCGAGGTGGGCCGCCACCGCCGTACGCTCACGCTGCTGCGCGCCGGCGCGGGAGTCCTGCTGGTCACCGCCGGTGTCACGGCCATCTTCGTTCTGCAGGGATCCGCCGCCCACCTCGGCTCGGTGCTCCAGGCGGCCCTCGCCGTCCTCGTGGGCGTCACACTGCTCGCCGGACCGTACCTCGTGCGCATGACCCAGGACCTCTCCGAGGAGCGCCTGATGCGCATCCGCGCCCAGGAGCGCGCGGAGGTCGCCGCCCATGTCCACGACTCGGTGCTGCACACCCTGACCCTGATCCAGCGCAACGCGGAGAACGCGGGCGAGGTCCGTCGCCTCGCCCGCGCCCAGGAGCGCGACCTGCGCGCCTGGCTGTACAAGCCGGAGGGCAACGGCAAGGACGAGGCCGACGAACCGACCACCCTCGCCGAGGCGGTCAAGCGCAACGCCGCCGAGGTCGAGGACAAGCACGGCGTCCCCATAGAGGTGGTCGTGGTCGGCGACTGCCCGCTCGACGAGCGGATCGGCGCCCAGATGCAGGCCGCGCGCGAAGCCATGGTGAACGCCGCCAAGTACGGTGGCGAGGGCGGCGCCGTGCAGGTGTACGCCGAAGTCGAGGGCAGGACGGTCTTCGTGTCCGTACGGGACCGCGGCCCAGGCTTCGACCTCGACGCGATACCCGCCGACCGCATGGGCGTCAGAGAATCGATCATCGGCCGCATGGAGCGCAACGGAGGCACGGCCCGGCTGCGCGCCGTGCCGGACGGCGGCACGGAGGTCGAGCTGGAGATGGAGAGGGCGGAGAACACGTGATGAGCGACCCGACCGAGGCGAACGGTACGGCGGGAGCGGAGACGACGGAGGCGGCCGCGGCCGCCGAGGGCGGCGCGGGCCGGCGGCATGTGCGGGTGGTCCTCGTCGACGACCACCGCATGTTCCGTACGGGCGTCCAGGCCGAGATCGGCCGGACGGAGGAGACCGGGGTGGAGGTCGTCGGCGAGGCCGCCGACGTCGACCAGGCCGTCACGGTCATCACCGCGACCCGCCCCGAGGTGGTCCTGCTCGACGTCCACCTTCCCGGCGGCGGCGGTGTCGAGGTGCTGCGGCGCTGCTCCGCGCTGATGGGCGACGCCGAGCAGCCGGTCCGATTCCTCGCGCTGTCCGTCTCGGACGCGGCGGAGGACGTGATCGGCGTGATCCGCGGCGGGGCGCGCGGTTATGTGACGAAGACGATCACCGGCTCCGACCTCATCGACTCGATCTTCCGGGTCCAGGAGGGCGACGCCGTCTTCTCACCGCGCCTGGCCGGCTTCGTGCTCGACGCCTTCGCCTCCACCGACGCCCCGCCGGTCGACGAGGACCTCGACCGCCTCACCCAGCGCGAGCGCGAGGTCCTGAGGCTGATCGCCCGCGGCTACGCCTACAAGGAGATCGCCAAGCAGCTGTTCATCTCCGTGAAGACGGTCGAGTCCCATGTCTCGGCGGTCCTGCGCAAGCTCCAGCTGTCCAACCGCCACGAGCTGACCCGCTGGGCGACCGCGCGCCGGCTGGTGTGACCGGCCGCCGCCCCGCCGGCTCTTCTACGCCACCCGGGTCGCCCCCGCGAACGGCATCTGGTCGATCGGGGCCAGGCGGACCGGGGCCGAGGGGTTCGGCGCGTGGATCATCTGGCCGTTGCCCACATAGATGCCGACGTGGCTGATCCCGGAGTAGAAGAACACCAGGTCGCCGGGGCGGAGATCGGACCGTGAGACACGGCGGCCGGCGTTGATCTGGGTGTAGGTGGTGCGGGGGAGGGAGATTCCGGCGGCCCGGTAGGCGGCCTGGGCCAGGCCCGAGCAGTCGAAGGCGTCGGGGCCGGTCGCGCCCCAGACGTAGGGGCTGCCGAGCTTCTGGTATGCGTAGGCGACGGCCGCCGCCGCCCGGGAGCTGGGAGCCGCCGCCGAACCGGGGACATCGAGCGTCTCCCTGGGGGAAGTCGAGCGGGAGGCGTGCGAGGAGCCCGTGCCGTCGCCGAGCGCGGCGCGTTGCTGCGGGGAGAGCCCGGCCAGCAGCCGCCGGGCCTCGTCGAGTTTGCGGGTGATCGTCTTCTTCTGCCGGCGCAGCTCCGCCTGCCGCGACCTGAGCGAGGACAGCTCGATGCGCGCGGCGCCGCGCAACTGCTCGATCTCCCGCAGCTGCCTGCGCACGTCGGACACCACGGCCGTCTGCCGGGCACCGGCCCGTTCCGCGAACTCGGCGCCCTGCAGATACCGCCCGGGGTCGTCGGAGAGCATCAGGCGCACCGAAGGGTCGATCCCGCCCTCCCGGTACTGCGCCGCGGCGATCGAGCCGAGGGCGTCCCGTGCCGCGTTGAGTCCCTGCTGCCTGCGGGCCGCCTCGTCGCCCAGCGTCTTGAGCCGTTTCTCCGCGGCGTCCGCCTTCTCCTTCGCCCCGTCGTACTTCTCGGTGGCGACCTCCGCCTCCTGGTACAGCTTGTCCACCCTGGCCTTGACCTGCTCCGGCGTGAGCTGTGGCGTCGCCTGCCCGATGCCGTCGAGGCCGGTGGCCGTCGCCGCGCCCGCGAGGGCGATCGTGGCGGCCGTACGCGCCGTACCGCCGTTGAGCGAGCGCTGTCGGGGCCTGCGGTGCGCTGCCACGTGGACCGTCACGTCCCTTCGTCGGGCCGCGGAAGCGGGCGGGGAGGCGTCCGGCGGCGGCCCACACAGGGGGAGCGCGCCGCCGCCGGACATTCTGGCGGGGGTTTCCGGCTGCCGCCCCTGGCCCGGGCGGCGGTGGGGAGCCGGTTACCTGGGGGAGGACGCTAGAGCGCTCCGTGTCGACCCTGTGACTCCATGTACGGAACTGACGTGAGGGGACCAACCGGTGACCGTATGTGACCGTGATCCGAGGCTGAGGGTGGCGACTTCACGCAGAGCGATGACCGATGCGACGGTTCGGGGGGAGGCGCGGACGCTCAGGTGCTATGGGGCGCATATATGCGGCGGCGGTCGGCGGGCCTCCGGCGGGCGTCCGAACCGCGTACGCACCTCTCGCGCGAGCGCTGACCGAGGTGCCGGTCCGTATGGACCGAGCTGCCGGGCCGGTGTCCGAGGCGACCGGGCCGCTGGCTAGGCTCCGGCCTCATGGACGTACTCATCCATCTCTTCGTCGGCCTGCACATCATCGGGATCGCGGCGCTGCTCGGCGGTTTCCTCACCCAGATGAAGGCGATGGGCCAGGGCACGGCCCGGTTCGTGCCGGCCATGCTGCACGGCGCGCTGACCATGCTGGTCACCGGTGTCGTCCTGGTCGGCCTCAACGAGGCACAGGACCACCACGTCAACACCGTCAAGATCGGCGTGAAGCTGGCGCTGCTGGTCGTGATCCTGGGCCTGGTCTACGTCAAGCGCGACGACGAGAAGGTCGACAAGAGCATGTTCGGCGTCGTGGGCCTGCTGACCATGGCGAACATCTTCATCGCGGTGCTGTGGACCTGAGCTCGGCGCGCGCGTCCGTGACGGCCGCGGCGGCGACGACCACCCAGGCCGCCACGGCCACCCACAGCACCGCCTCGCCGACCACCGTGAGCTGCGGGATGTCCAGGGCGGAGGCGACGGACAGCATCGCCGCCGCCGTCATGCCCAGAGGGAAGACGGTCGACCAGCGGCACACGTCGTAGCCGAGCCGGGGCCGTGCCAGCTCGGCCACGAGCAGGACGGCGCACCAGCACACGTCGAAGGCGAGCAGGGCCAGGGTGGCGGTGTGCAGGACGTCGCGGTCGTCCTCGTTCCACAGGTACGGGCCCCCGCTGCCGGCGGCGAGCAGTTTCGCCCCGGCGAGCGCGGAGATCGCCAGTGCTCCGCCCGCGACCCAGTGGTCACCGCGCCCCACGACGACCTGCCGCAGGTCGAAGAGGGTCAGCGCGAAGACGTAGAGCACGAGTCCGAGCCAGAAGAACACCAGCGCCGTGTGCGCGAGCCACGCCGTCGCCTCCGCCCTGGCCACCGACGCGCCGAGCACGCTCAGCCCCTCCGTGGCCACGCAGCACAGGAAGACCGACCCCGGCATGGGACGCCGTGAGATGCGCACGACCCGCACGAGCAGCCACGGCCACATCACCACGGCCAGCGCAAGCGCCGCCTCGGCGACGTGCTGCCAGCCCATCGCCGAGAAGCGCGTGCCCAGCACGGAGGTCGCGGCGATGCCGGTCAGCGCGCCCGGTGTCCCCGCCTCCTGGACCCAGCGTGCCCGCTCGCGCAGCAGCCGTACGACGAAGTCCGCCGCCAGCGCCAGCCAGGCGACGCAGGCCACCGCGAGGACGGCGAGCGACAGCGCCTCGTAGCCCGTCAGATGAAGCCCGACCGACAGGATGCCGGTCGCCATGACGGCGGCACCGGCCGCCGGCGGATGCTGCGCCAGCCAGGCGCGAAAGGGTGAGGTGGCGGGCATGATCCTGATGCTAAGAGCTGCGCGCGCCGCGCGAGCGGGGTACGCGCGCGGGCGCACGCAAAAAGGAGCCGGGGCGCTCTCAGGCCGGACGCACCACGCCCAGGATCGCCGCCGCCCCCTCGAAGAAGATCGATTCCTCCCGGACGTGGGCGCCGGGCCGCGGAGCGTGGATCATCATGCCGTCGCCGGCGTAGACCCCGACATGTCCGGCCTCTCCGTGGAAGAAGACCAGGTCGCCGTGGAGCGCCTCGGACAGCGGGACCCGCCTGCCCGCACGGGCCTGATCGTGGACTGCGCGCGGCAGGGCGACCCCTGCGGCCTTCCACGCGGCCTGGGCCAGGCCGGAAGAGTCGTACGAACCGGGACCGGCCGCACCCCAGACGTACGGCTTGCCGATCTGCGCACGGGCGAAGGCGAGGGCCTTGGCCATCTGCGCCTCTCCCTGCGGTCCCTGCACGGCCCCGCTTCCCGCGGACTCCACCGCCGGCGCCTCGGCCCCGGCCCGCTCCGGCGCGGCGGCCGCGTCCGCCAGCAGCGCACGAGCGTCGGCGAGCTTGTGCTGGACGGCGGCCTTGGCCGCCCGGATGCCACGCTGAGCCCCGGCCGGCTGCCCGGTCGGCGCCTCGGCCCCCTGCCCGGACGACGACGGCCCGGACGACGACGACCCGGGGCTCGCGGAGCCGGCGGCGGCCTCCCGCCGCCTCGTCCCCGTCGCCGGGCTCCCGGCCCTCACGGACCTCGCCGACCGCTGCGTCGACGAGTGGGTCACCAGACTCTTCTGGCGCGCGATCAGCCGGCTCATCAGCTGAGCCTGGTCGAAGTAGCCCTGCGGGGTCTCCGGGAGGAGGGCGGTGGCGTCGGGAGCGGCGGGCTCGGTGCGGGCCTGGCTCCCGGCGATGGCCTGCAGCATCTCGCGCGCCCTGCCGAGCATGTCGGTGCGCCTGGCCATGTCGTCGAGGAGTGCGGCGACCCGGCCGCGCTGTCTGGCGGGCTCCTCCCGGGCCGCGGTGTGGCCGGCCGGGCTGTACGGCCCGGCGTCCGACCCGGCGTGCCGGTACAGCTCGTCGATCTTCTTCTCGACCTCTTCCGCCGAGGCGGACGGCGATACCGGCGTGGTGGTGTGGTGCGACGCCAAGGGACGGCGACTCCTTCGGGCTCCGGGGCAAGGTCCGGGCGGAACGGTAACCAACTGGTGTGGCTTGTGTGAAGGTTGATGCGTAATATGCCCGATACGTTTTCGTGACCTGTGCTCGCCGTGCCCTTTGACGTGACGGTCCGGCTCCGGAACGTGAGGCCGGCGATGTTCCAGGGCGGCCACGGGTTGTCGGTGCGGCGCCCTAGACTCGTAGAGCGATGAGCAGCCTCTTTGACGACAGCTTCCTGGCGGATCTCCAGGCCCCGCGGGGCCACGAGGAAGAGCCCCCGCCGCCGCCCGAGGACGATCACGTTTCGGAGTCGATTCCGGACGATCTGTTCGGCGGGAAGTTCGACGTGCCCCCGAGCCAGGACGCCCACCGGGACGCGTACTACCGCGACGGCGCCCACCGTCCCGCCGTGGACGCGGCCGCACTCCTGGAGGGGCTGAACGACAACCAGCGCGCCGCCGTCGTCCACTCCGGCTCCCCGCTGCTCATCGTGGCCGGCGCCGGCTCCGGCAAGACCCGCGTGCTCACGCACCGCATCGCCCACCTGCTGGCCGAGCGGGGCGTCCACCCCGGCCAGATCCTGGCGATCACCTTCACCAACAAGGCCGCCGGCGAGATGAAGGAGCGCGTCGAACAGCTCGTCGGCCCGCGGGCCAACGCGATGTGGGTGATGACCTTCCACAGCGCGTGCGTGCGGATCCTGCGCCGGGAGAGCAAGAAGCTCGGCTTCACGTCCTCCTTCTCGATCTACGACGCCGCCGACTCCAAGCGCCTGATGGCCCTGGTCTGCCGCGACCTTGACCTCGACCCCAAGCGCTACCCGCCCAAGTCCTTCAGCGCGAAGATCAGCAACCTCAAGAACGAGCTGATCGACGAGGAGGACTTCGCCGCCCAGGCCGCCGACGGCTTCGAGAAGACCCTCGCCCAGGCCTACGCCCTCTACCAGTCGCGGCTGCGCGAGGCCAACGCCCTCGACTTCGACGACCTGATCATGACGACGGTCAACCTGCTGCGCGCCTTCCCGGACGTCGCCGAGCACTACCGCCGCCGCTTCCGGCACGTCCTCGTCGACGAGTACCAGGACACCAACCACGCGCAGTACGCCCTCGTCCGGGAACTCGTCGGCACCGCCGAGCACCCCGCGGACGTACCGCCCGGCCCGGACGACCTCCAGCCCGCCGAGCTGTGCGTCGTCGGTGACGCCGACCAGTCGATCTACGCCTTCCGCGGCGCGACCATCCGCAACATCCTCCAGTTCGAGGAGGACTACCCGGACGCGACGACGATCCTGCTGGAGCAGAACTACCGCTCCACGCAGACGATCCTGTCCGCCGCCAACGCGGTCATCGAGCGCAACGAGTCGCGCCGCCCGAAGAACCTGTGGACCAACGCGGGCGCCGGCGCCCGCATCACCGGCTACGTCGCCGACACCGAGCACGACGAGGCGCAGTTCGTCGCCGAGGAGATAGACCGCCTCACGGACGCGGGCGAGGCCAAGTCCGGCGACGTCGCCGTCTTCTACCGGACCAACGCCCAGTCCCGTGTCTTCGAAGAGATCTTCATCCGCGTCGGCCTGCCCTACAAGGTCGTCGGCGGTGTCCGCTTCTACGAGCGCAAGGAGGTCCGGGACGTCCTGGCCTACCTGCGGGTGCTGGCCAACCCGGAGGACTCCGTCCCGCTGCGGCGCATCCTCAACGTGCCCAAGCGGGGCATCGGCGAGCGCGCCGAGGCGATGATCGACGCCCTCGCCCAGCGGGAGAAGATCAGCTTCCCGCAGGCGCTGCGCCGCGTCGACGAGGCCTACGGCATGGCCGCACGGTCGACGAACGCCGTCAAGCGGTTCAACACGCTGATGGAGGAGCTCCGCACGATCGTCGAGTCCGGCGCCGGTCCGGCCACGGTCCTGGAGGCCGTCCTGGAACGCACCGGCTACCTGGCCGAGTTGCAGTCCTCCACCGACCCCCAGGACGAGACCCGCATCGAGAACCTCCAGGAACTCGCCGCCGTCGCCCTGGAGTACGAACAGGAGCGCGGCGAGGGCGAGTCGGTCGCGCTGTCCGACTTCCTGGAGCAGGTCGCCCTGGTCGCCGACTCCGACCAGATCCCCGACGAGGAGGAGGGCGACGGCGTCATCACGCTGATGACCCTGCACACCGCCAAGGGCCTGGAGTTCCCGGTGGTCTTCCTCACCGGTATGGAGGACGGCGTCTTCCCGCACATGCGGGCCCTCGGCCAGACCAAGGAGCTGGAGGAGGAGCGGCGCCTGGCCTACGTAGGCATCACGCGCGCACGGGAGCGGCTGTATCTGACCCGCTCCGCGATGCGCAGCGCGTGGGGACAGCCGTCGTACAACCCGCCCTCCCGCTTCCTGGAGGAGATCCCGGCGGCGCACGTGGACTGGAAGCGCACGGGTGGCTCGGCGCCCGTCTCCTCCGGTCCGGCCTCCGGTGTGGCGGCCTCGCTGTCGTCTTCCCGCTCCCGCTCGTCGGCGGCCGGCGCCTCGGGCTTCGCCACGCGCCGCGCCTCGGAGAAGCCGGTGGTGTCCCTCGCCGTGGGCGACCGGGTCACGCACGACCAGTTCGGCCTCGGCACGGTGGTCGCGGTCAAGGGCACGGGTGGCAACGCCGAGGCGACCATCGACTTCGGTGACGCCAAGCCCAAGCGGCTGCTGCTGCGGTACGCGCCGGTCGAGAAGCTGTAGCGCGAGAAGCCGTACCGCTCGCACAGCGGTGAGCCCCCGCCGGAAGGGCGGGGGCTCCGTGGTGTTCAGGGTGCTCAGGTGCTCACGTGGGGTCCAGGCCGTGGCTGCGCAGCCACGGCAGCGGGTCTATGGGCGCCCCGCCGGCGGGCCGTACCTCGAAGTGCAGGTGCGGGCCGGTGGAGTTGCCCGAGTTCCCGGAGTACGCGATCGGCTGCCCGGCCTTGACGACGGCACCGGAGGGAACCTGGTACCGGGAGAGGTGGCAGTACCACGTCTCCGTGCCGTCCTTCGCCGTCAGGATCAGCATGTTGCCGTAGGCGCTGTTCCACTGGGTGCGGACCGTGCCGTCGGTCGCGGCCATGACCGTCGTCCCGTAGGAGACGGGGAAGTCGATGCCGGTGTGCACCGACATCCAGTTCACACCCGCCTGGCCGAAGTAGGCGCTGAGCCCCCTCTGCAGGACCGGAAGGACGAACTTGGGGCGCAGCCGCTCCTTGCGGGCCGCCTCCTCCGCCGCCTTCTTCTTCTCGGCCTCCTGCTGCGCCTTGAGGTCGATACGTTCCTGCGTACGGCTGGCGCGGTCGGCGAAGTCGTCGGCGCCTGCGGACAGGCTCTGCAACTGGGTGTCCAGCTTGTTGTTCGCGGTGGCCGGCTGCACGGGGTGCGCGTCGGACGCGGACGCCGAGGTGTCCTTGCCGTCGTCGGTGAGACCGCCGACGGAGGCGGCGGCGATGCCGGCGACGCCCATCACGCAGGCCGAGGGAACCGCCACGGTCAGCAGCGCGGAACGCTTGGCCGGGCGGCGCCGGGAACGGCCCGCGCTGCGGGAGCCCGCGCGGGGGGAGCCCGCGCGGGGGGCCGGAGGCGGGGCGGTCTCTTCCTGGTCCTCGAGCAGGCCGGGGACGGCGGGCAGCTCGCCGGTGGCGGCCGGCTCGGCCTCGCCGGAGCCGGTTTCGCCCTGCGGCTCGGGGCCGCCGTACTGGTCGTACTCGTCGTATCCCGCGGTCTCGCCGAACTGGTCGCCGTCCGCGGAGGGCGCGGATGGTGCGGTGACGGCGGCCGTGGCTGTGGTGTCTCCTGCCGCGCCGTCGGTGTTCCACTGCGTGGCGTCGTACGCGCCTGAGTCGAAGATCTGCGTGCCCCAGTCCCACTGCTGGGTGTGGCCGGCCGCGGCATCGGCCTGGCCCGCCCCGCCGAGCGGGTCGGTCTGCTCGGCCCCGCCGGGCTGGAGCCAGGCGCTCGCGTCCCACTGGCCGCTGACGTCCACCGGTCCGGACTGCTGTGGTACGGCGGCGAGTTGCTGGTATCCGGTGGCCCAGGCCGTCGTGTCGTACGCGCCGGTGTCGTAGGCGGCGGCGTGGTGCTGAGCCGCGTACGCGTCGTAGGTCGGGGTGTGCTGGGTGTCCGTGGACCACTGGGTGGCGTCGTAGGCGCCCGTCGACTGCGCGCCGTCGGCGGAGAAGTGGCCGAAGAGGGGGTCCGTCGCGAAGCTCGCCGTGGCGTGCGTGCCGGTGTGATATCCGGTCGCGGCGTAGTCGCCGTACGTGGTGAAGTCACCGTACGCGGCTTCCTGTCCGCCGTAGGGCGCGTAGGGCGCCGAGGCGTCATCGGAGGCCGGAGCCGGGGTGGTCGCGGTCCCCGACGGGTGACGGTCGTTCACCAACTTCTCTTTCGCCTCGACAACAGGGGCTGCCAGAGCAGTGCGGCGACTGTACCCGGCGGTACGCGGGCGCGACAATCTTCCGCAGGTTTCCCGCACCGGGAATCGGGCAATCAACCGCGATTCGCCGAAGTGCGGACACTCCCTTGGGACTGTGTTCGAGGCGGGGTTCGACCCTGATGGGTCAATGTCCTGTCAGGCCACGGTGAGGCCGTCGGCGCGCGTGGCGGACGGGTCGCCCGGCCGTACGGTGTCCAGGGCCTGCCGTATCCCGCTGGCGACGGCGGGGTGCACGGGCAGGGCGAGATGGCCGATGCCGCTCACCTGGATGTTCGTGGCCTGGAGGTCCGGGTGCTCGACGCAGGCCGACTCCAGCGGGTCCATCAGGTGGTCGAGGTCGCTCCAGAAGCTGACGAAGTGCGTGCGGCAGCCGGGAGCGGGGCGGGACAGCTCCTCGATGAGCTCCGAGCCGGGCCGCATCTGGCGCACGATCGGATGGGCGTTGGCCAGCGGCGCGACGCGGGTGCCGGAGTGCGGGGTGCCGAGCGTGACGAGGGTGCGCACCCGCAGGTCGCCGCCGAGCCGCTGCACGTAGTAACGGGCGATCAGGCCGCCGAGGCTGTGACCGACGACGTCCACGCGCTCGCTGCCGGTGCGCTCACAGATCTCCTCTATGTGCCGCCCCAGCAGTTCCGCGGCGGTGCGGATGTCACAGGTCAGCGGCGAGTAGTTGAGGGACTCCACCCGATGACGGCCGTGCTGGGCGAGGTTGCGGCGCAGCAGGACGAACACCGAGCGGTTGTCGATGAACCCGTGCAGCAGCACCACCGGGGGTTTGGCCTCGGTCGGCAGCTGCGCGGTGCCGTCGGGCGAGGTCATCGCTTGGGCCTGGGCCCGGCGCTCCTGGATGATTCCGGAGGGATAGAGCAGGACGTGCCCCGCGAGGATCGCGAGTTCCAGGGCGGTCGCCTTCAGAAGGGCCAGCGACAGTCCCGCGATCTTGATCGGGAGGAGGCGCTGCGCGAACGGAAGGATCGGGTCTGCGACGCTGGTGACCTTCATGGCCGACCTCCTGTCGGCACGCGGGAGGACGGCTGTGTCCCCCAGGTGCCCTCGTGGGCAGCCGCGGCGAAGGCGCGGGACGGGGCATGAGCGGGGTACGCGGGGCGGATCGCGCGACGCGCGGCGTGCCAGACGCCGAAGAGGTGACGGGGCTCCCCGCCGGTGTGGCGACGAGGGCCCCCGTTGTCGTGCCGTACCCGTCCGGTGTGTCCTTCGTGCCCGAGACGACCTTGTTGCGGCTCCCGTGGCGCTTGTTCCCACAGCCTCACTCGTGCCCGGAGCCTGGGGAAGTGTCCCACCGTGTGATTTCCCCCTCGGTCCGCACCGTGAAACTGCCGGTTGCGGGATGCTGGCGATAACGTTCGTTCACTTCCCCGGACGATGTGGTGCCGGGCGTCCGTCCCGCAGGGCACGGATGGAATCGCTTCATGGAGGCAGTGATGGGTGTGGCAGCCGGTCCGATCCGCGTGGTGGTGGCCAAGCCGGGGCTCGACGGCCACGATCGGGGTGCGAAGGTGATCGCGCGGGCGCTGCGCGACGCCGGCATGGAGGTCATCTACACGGGGCTGCACCAGACCCCGGAGCAGATCGTCGACACCGCCATCCAGGAGGACGCCGACGCGATCGGGCTCTCCATCCTCTCCGGCGCGCACAACACGCTGTTCGCCGCCGTGATCGACCTGCTCAGGGAGCGTGACGCCGAGGACATCGTGGTCTTCGGCGGCGGCATCATCCCCGAGGCGGACATTCCGCCGCTGAAGGAGAAGGGCGTCGCGGAGATCTTCACCCCGGGCGCGACCACGCAGTCCATCGTGGACTGGGTCAGGGCGAACGTCCGCCAGCCGGCCGAGGCCTAGGAGCTCCGCCGGCCGGCCAGGGGCCTGCGCCGGTCGGCGCGGGCCGCGGGGCACCGGCCCGGCCGGCGTGCGAGGACGGGGCTGCTCGGGCCCACCGAGGGTCTGCGCGCACAGCCGCCGGGGACGGCCGTCCGGACGCGGGCTGGGGCTCAGCCGGCCCGGTCGGCGAGTTCCTCGGCCATGGCGTGGCGCAACCGCAAGGTCGTCACGAGCCGCTGGAACGCCTCCGCCCAGTAGCCCCCGGCCCCGGGCGACGCGTCCTCCGCCTCGTCCGGCACCGCCAGAAGTCCGTCGAGCCGGTTCGCCTCCGCGGGGTCCAGACACCGCTCGGCCAGTCCCATCACTCCACTGAAACTCCATGGGTAGCTCCCTGCGTCCCGCGCGATGTTGAGCGCGTCGACCACCGCCCGTCCGAGCGGCGCGGCCCACGGCACCGCACACACCCCGAGCAGCTGAAACGCCTCGGACAGCCCGTGCGCCGCGATGAATCCGGCGACCCAGTCGGCCCGCTCGGCGGCGTCCAGCGTGCCGAGCAGTCTGGCGCGCTCGGCCAGGGACACCGCGCCCGGCCCGCCGGCCCCGGGTGCCGCGGGCGCCCCCAGCAGTGCCCGCGCCCACTGTGCGTCCCGCTGCCGCACCGCCGCCCGGCACCAGGCCGCGTGCAGCTCGCCCTGCCAGTCGTCCGCCACCGGCAGCGCCACGATGTCCTGCGGGGTCCGCCCGCCCAGCCGTGCGGACCACGTGCCGAGCGGGGCCGCCTCCAGCAGCTGCCCCAGCCACCACGACCGCTCTCCCCTCCCCGCCGGAGCCTTGGGTACGACACCGTCGCGCTCCATGTTCGCGTCGCACTCGTGGGGGGCCTCGACGGCGATCGTCGGCGTGCCGCGCATGTGGTCGACGGCCACACAGGCCGCTGCCCGGTCCGCCATCCGGGCGGCGAGCGCCGAACCGGGCAGCGCGGAGAGCAGCTCCGCGGCCGTGGCCCGTACGTTGCGGCTGCGGTCGGCGAGCGCCTGCTCCAGGAACGGCTCGTCGTCCGGGCCGAGCCCGGTGCGCAGCGAGTCGAGGAACATCAGCCGGTCCTCGGCCCGCTCCGTCGCCCAGGTGGCGGCGAGCAGCTCCCGCCCGGCCGCGGGCCGGCGTTCCCGCAGCGCGGCCAGCAGGGCGACCCGCTCGGCGAACAGGCCCTCCTCCCACAGCCGCCGGATCCGCTCCGCGTCGTCGGGGCCGGGCAGCGCCGAGCCGCCGCCCGGGGCCGCCCGCAGGGCGAACCGCCACTCCGGGTTGAGCCGGGCCAGCCACAGCGCGCGGGGGCCCGCGAAGGCCAGCGCGGCCGGGCGCAGGTCCGTACGGCCCCGGGCCGCGTCCAGCAGCGCCGGCAGGGCCTCCGGGGGTGCCGCGTAGCCGTGCGCGTTCGCCGCCGCGAGCCACTGCGGCAGCAGCTCCATCAGGTCGGGTGCCGTGCCTCTGCGGCCGCCGCCCGCCGGGCCGGGCCGGTCGGCCAGCAGCACCGAGAGTCTGCGGGCAGCCGCCTCGGGCAGCGCCGGGCGCGGATCCGGGGCCGCCGGCTGCGGGCGCTCGGCCGCCCGCCCGGGACGCAGCCCCGCCCGTCGGCGCAGGGTCTGCACGGCCGCCGTGTCCAGCAGCGCCACCGGAGCCTCCCGGCCGGGCGTGCCGCCCGGGGGCGTACGGCGGTCCGTGCCGAGCAGGGCGGCGGTGACCGACTCCTCCCAGGCGCCCGCGGCGGGCGCCTCCACCGGGGCGGAGGTCCTGATCATGAGCTTCCTTTCCGTTGCCGGTGCCGGAGGGTCACCCGGTCCGGGTTTCCCCTGGCGCGGAAGAAATTCGTGAATCGGTGAGAAAGGACGGGTGGGTGGGTGAATCGCGGTGGTGGTCGGTGTGCGCCTTTCGGGTGATGTTTCCCGCTGTGCCGAGGACGCCCCGCCCGCCGCGGTGACGTCACTCCAACGCCGGACAGGAAAAGCCGGTAACAGGCACCGATGTCACGGACGGTGGGCGGCCGGTCAGCAGAGTGCGACCGCCGGTCCCTCGGTTCGCGGCCACGCCGTCAGGGGAGTGAACCCGCGGTGTCCGCATTCGCCGAAAACCGTGAGGGGCGCCCCGCCCGACAGCGCGACCAGCCGCCACAGCCCCGGCCTGCCGAGGGCCGGCGGAGTCAGGGGCAGCGCGGAGTCGGACACGGCGTCGGCCAGCTGCCAGGTGTCGCCGTCCGGCACCGGTATCACCTCCTCCAGCGTCACCGGCACCGACTCCAGCCACGGGTCGTCCCGCAGCGCCTCCCCGTAGCGCGCGGCCGCCTGCGCCGTCGTCACACCGGGCGGGCGTATCCGCGTGGGCTCCGGCGCGGCGAACCGCTCGCCCAGGGCCGCGCGCAGCTGCCCGGCACCCGGATACGCGGCCACCTCCGCGTCCAGGGCCAGCCCCACCGGCAGCGCCAGCTCCGGGGCGCGCCCGGCGGCTCCGTAGGACAGCAGCAGGACCGTACGGCCGGAGTCGGCGCCGTGCAGCCAGATCCTGCGCGTGGTGAGCTTCGCGTCCGCGGTGTCGTACTGGGCCAGGACCAGCCAGCGGTCCCGCACCGGGGGGCCGTCCGCGGAGCCGGGCAGGCCGACGCGGGAGCGGACCGTCGCCGCCAGCGACTCAGGCAGCCGCTCGCGGCGCAGCCAGCCCTGGTCCAGAAGGTGCAGCAGCGCGCACTCCTCCAGCAGCCGCACCGGCCAGCCCGGACCGGACGACGGGATGGCCCCCAGCTCCCGCACCCGGGCCGCCAGTCCGGGGGCCTGCGCGTCGACCATGCGGGCCGCCGTCTCCTCCCACAGCCCGTACCCCGCCTGCTCGGCCGCGGCCAGACCGCCGCGCAGCAGATCCGCCAGGCGCTGCTCCAGCTCCGTCGCACCCGCCGTGATCCGCTCGGCCCGGCGCTCCGCCCGGCGCCGCGCCGCCTCCGGATCGGCCGCGCCCGAGCCGGCACCGGACGCCCCGGCCGCCCGCGTCTCCGCGGCCCTCCGTCTTCTGCCCGCCGTCCACTGCTCCGCCCAGTCCGGCACGCTCCCGGGCGGCACCGCATCTTCCCCTGCCGCCCACAGCAACAGCAGGCCGAGCGCGTGCTTGCACGGGAACTTGCGGCTCGGACAACTGCACTTGTACGCCGGCCCCGCCGCGTCGGCGATGTCGACGACCGTCTGATACGGCCTGCTGCCGCTGCCCTTGCACAGCCCCCACACCGTCCCCTCGTCCGAACTCCCCGCCTGCGACCACGGCCCGGCGACGCCGAGTTTGCTTCCCGCTTTGCGTGACGCGTCGTCAGGCGCCAGTGCCAGCACCTGGTCCGCGCCCCAGCGCACCCCCTGCTGAGTCATGCCTTCGACGGTAGATCCCCCCACTGACAATCGGTCCGGCGAGGGCGTTTGCGCAGGTCGGCACGGATTGTCAGTGGCGTGGTGCACGGTTGGTGACAGATCCGAACCGGCCGAGCTGGAGGGGGCCTCAGCCATGTCTGTGTCCGTGGAACCGACGTCCGTCGCACCGAGCCAGAACCACTCCGCGCCCGCGAACGCGGCCGGCGCGGAGGGTGCGGAAGCGCTGCGGCCGCACGCCGAGGACGCCTTCGCCGCCGAACTGGCCGCGCTGGCCGCGCAGGACGACCGCCCGCGCCCGGCCCGCTGGAAGCTGTCGCCGTGGGCGGTGGCGACCTACCTGCTCGGCGGCACCCTGCCGGACGGCACGGTGATCACACCGAAGTACGTCGGCCCGCGCCGCATCGTCGAGGTCGCCGTCACCACCCTCGCCACCGACCGCGCCCTGCTCCTGCTCGGCGTGCCCGGCACGGCCAAGACCTGGGTGTCCGAGCATCTGGCCGCCGCGGTCAGCGGCGACTCGACCCTGCTCGTGCAGGGCACGGCGGGCACACCGGAGGAGGCGATCCGCTACGGGTGGAACTACGCGCAGCTGCTGGCGCACGGCCCGAGCCGCGACGCCCTCGTGCCCGGCCCGGTCATGCGGGCCATGGCCCAGGGCATGACCGCCCGCGTCGAGGAGCTGACCCGGATCCCGGCCGACGTGCAGGACACGCTGATCACGATCCTCTCGGAGAAGACCCTGCCGATACCGGAGCTGGGCGAGGAGGTGCAGGCGGTCCGCGGTTTCAACCTGATCGCCACGGCCAACGACCGCGACCGCGGCGTCAACGACCTGTCCAGCGCCCTGCGCCGACGGTTCAACACGGTGGTGCTGCCGCTGCCGGAGACCCCGGAGGCCGAGGTCGACATCGTCTCCCGCCGCGTCGACCAGATCGGCCGCTCCCTGGACCTGCCGGCCGTGCCGGACGGCATCGACGAGATCCGCCGCGTGGTGACCGTCTTCCGCGAGCTGCGCGACGGCGTCACCACCGACGGCCGTACGAAGCTGAAATCGCCCAGCGGCACGCTGTCGACGGCCGAGGCGATCTCGGTGGTCACCGGCGGCCTGGCGCTGGCGGCGCACTTCGGCGACGGTGTGCTGCGCGCGGGCGACGTGGCCGCCGGCATCCTCGGCGCCGTCGTCCGCGACCCGGCGGCCGACCGCGTGATCTGGCAGGAGTACCTGGAGACGGTGGTCCGCGAGCGCGACGGCTGGAAGGACTTCTACCGGGCCTGCCGGGAGGTGAGCGCGTGAGCGGCATGAGCATCAGCGTGAGCCCGGGCGGGGCGGGGCGGCTGACGGGCGGCGCCGCGCGGGGCCGCTCCGACGACGAGCCAGCTGGACGGGCGGGCGAGCCGGACGGCATGGGCCGTACGGAAGGAGCCGACGGGGCGGACGGCAGGAACGAGGGGGACGGTGTGACAGGGGTTGACGGGGCACTGGGCCGCCGGGCCGCCGCGCAGCCGCTGCTGCTCGGTGTGCGGCATCACGGGCCGGGATCCGCGCGGGCGGTGCGGGCCGCGCTGGAGGCCGCGCGGCCGAAGGTGGTGCTGATCGAGGGCCCGCCGGAGGCGGACGCGCTGATCCCGCTCGCCGCCGAGGAGGGCATGCGGCCCCCGGTCGCCCTTCTCGCCCATGCCGTGGACGAGCCGGGCCGTTCCGCGTTCTGGCCGCTGGCCGAGTTCTCCCCGGAGTGGGTCGCCCTCCGCTGGGCGCTGGAACACGGCGTTCCGACCCGCTTCATGGACCTCCCGGCCACGCACACGCTGGCGTGGGGGAGGGACGACGCCGGCACCGACCCGGATGCCGAGAAGGCCGAGACCTCCGGGGACGGCCGGGGCTCCGCGGGGGAGGGGACCGCGGAGCACCCGGCGGGAGCCGGATCGGACGGGGCCGGGTCGGACGGGGCCGGATCGGACGGAACCGGATCGCCGGAGGCCGACGTGCGCGTCGACCCGCTCGCCGTGCTCGCCGAGGCCGCCGGATACGACGACCCCGAGCGCTGGTGGGAGGACGTCGTCGAGCACCGCGGCCCGGGGCAGGGCGACGCGTTCGCCCCGTTCGCGGCGCTGGAGGAGGCCATGGGGGCGCTCCGGGAGACGTACGGAAGCGGGGGTGGCGGCGACCGGGACCTCGTGCGGGAGGCCCATATGCGGCTCCAGGTGCGAGCCGCGCAGCGGGAGTTCGGGGACGGGGTGGCCGTGGTGTGCGGGGCGTGGCACGTGCCCGCGCTGCGGCGCAAGGCCGCCGTCGCCGCCGACCGGGCGCTGCTGAAGGGACTGCCCAAGGTCAAGGCGGACATGACATGGGTGCCGTGGACGCACCGCCGGCTGTCCCGGTTCAGCGGCTACGGCGCGGGCATCGACGCGCCGGGCTGGTACGCCCACCTGTTCGGCGTGTCGGACCGGCCCGTCGAGCGATGGCTGACCAAGGTGGCCGGGCTGCTCCGCGAGGAGGACCGGATCGTGTCATCCGCGCACGTCATCGAGGCGGTGCGGCTGGCGGAGACCCTCGCCGCGATGCGCGGCCGTCCGCTGCCCGGACTGAGCGAGACGACCGACGCCGTACGGGCGGTCATGTGCGACGGCTCCGACGTGCCACTGGCACTGGTGTGCGACCGGCTCGTGGTCGGGGACGTGCTGGGCGAGGTGCCCGAGTCGGCGCCGGCGGTCCCGTTGCAGCGCGACCTCGCCCGCCTCCAGCGGCGCCTGCGGCTCAAGCCCGAGGCCCTGGAGCGGGAGCTGGAGCTCGACCTGCGCAAGGAGACCGACGCGGGGCGGAGCAGGCTGCTGCACCGGCTGGGGCTGCTGGGCGTCGGCTGGGGCGAGCCGACGGACTCGCGGGGCAGCACGGGCACGTTCCGGGAGACCTGGCGGCTGCGCTGGGAGCCGGAGCTGTCGGTGCGGGTCGCCGAGGCCGGGGTGTGGGGGACCACCGTGCTCTCCGCGGCGACCGCCAAGGCCGAGGCGGACGCCGTCGGCGCGCAGGCCCTCGCGGACGTGACCGCTCTCGCCGAGCGCTGCCTGCTCGCCGAACTCACCGACGCGCTGCCCGTGGTGATGCGGGTGCTCGCCGAGCGTGCGGCGCTGGACGCGGACGTCGGACACCTCGCCCAGGCGCTCCCGGCCCTGGTCCGCTCCCTGCGCTACGGCGACGTGCGCGGCACGGACACCGGGGCGCTGGCCGAGGTCGCCGCGGGCCTGGCCGAACGCGTCTTCGTCGGCCTTCCCCCGGCCTGCTCGGCCCTGGACGCGGACGGGGCCGAGGAGATGCGGCGCCATGTGGACGCGGTGCACACGGCCGTGGGCCTGCTGGGCGACACCCTCACGGCCGGTCACGCGGACCTGCGCCTCCGCTGGCACGGTGTGCTGCGGGTGCTGTCGGGGCGCGACACCGTTCCCGGAGTCATCCGGGGGCGCGCGGTGCGGCTCCTGCTCGACGACGGGGAGGTCGAGCAGGAGCAGGCGGCACGGCTCATGGGGCTCGCGCTGTCACCGGGCACCCCACCACCGGACGCGGCCGCCTGGATCGAGGGCTTCGTCGGCGGCGGAGGCGGAATGCTGCTCGTGCACGACGAGCGGCTGCTCGCACTGGTAGACGCCTGGCTGACCGGGGTGCCGGCGGCGGCGTTCACCGATGTGCTGCCGCTGTTGCGCCGCACCTTCTCCGCGTACGAGCCGGGAGTACGCAGAACACTCGGTGAGCTGGTCCGGCGCGGGCCGGGACGGGGCGGCGGCATCACCGGGGCCACGGCGGCCGGTGTGCCCGGCTTCGCCGCGGACCTCGACCAGGAACGGGCGGACGCCGTACTCCCGGTGCTGCGGCTGCTGCTGGGCTCGGACGACGTACAAGACGTGGATGACGTACAAGACGTACAGGCAGCCGGGACGGCGGCGCAGGGGGCCCTCGGCGAGGAGCTCGCGGGGGTGGCGCGATGACGACGGCGGAGGGCTACGACGCGGGCGTGGCGGACCCGGCGCAGGAGCGGCTGCGGCGCTGGCGGCTCGTGCTCGGCGGCGACGCGGCCGACGGCACCGGATGCGCGCTGTCCGGCAGGGACGCGGCGATGGACGGGGCGCTCGCCGCGCTCTACGGCAAGGGCGACAAGCCGCAGTCGGGCCGGACTGCCCGGGACCGTTCGGCGGGGCTGGGGGCGTCGGCGCCCTCGGTGGCGCGCTGGCTGGGGGACGTACGGACCTACTTCCCGTCCTCCGTCGTGCAGGTCATGCAGCGGGACGCCATCGACCGGCTCGGCCTGGCGACGCTGCTGCTGGAGCCGGAGATGCTGGAGGCGGTGGAGGCGGACGTACACCTCGTCGGCACCCTCCTCTCGCTCAACAAGGCGATGCCGGAGACGACGAAGGAGACGGCGCGCGCGGTGGTGCGCAAGGTCGTCGAGGACCTCGAGAAGCGGCTCGCCACCCGGACCAGGGCCACGCTCACCGGCGCCCTCGACCGCAGCGCGCGCGTCAACCGGCCCCGCCACCACGACATCGACTGGCACCGCACGATCGCGGCCAACCTCAAGCACTACCTGCCCGAGTACCGGACGGTCGTGCCCGACCGGCTCATCGGCTACGGGCGGGCGTCGCAGTCCGTGAAGAAGGAGGTGATCCTCTGCATCGACCAGTCCGGGTCCATGGCGGCCTCCGTCGTGTACGCGTCCGTGTTCGGGGCGGTGCTGGCGTCCATGCGGTCGATCAGCACGCGGCTGGTCGTGTTCGACACGGCGGTCGTCGACCTCACCGACCAGCTCGACGACCCGGTCGACGTGCTCTTCGGCACCCAGCTCGGCGGCGGCACGGACATCAACCGGGCGCTGGCGTACTGCCAGTCGCAGATCACCCGGCCCGCGGAGACGGTGGTGGTGCTGATCAGCGACCTGTACGAGGGAGGCATACGCAACGAGATGCTGAAACGGGTCGCGGCGATGAAGGCGTCGGGAGTGCAGTTCGTGACGCTGCTCGCGCTCTCCGACGAGGGGGCGCCCGCCTACGACCGGGAGCACGCGGCAGCGCTCGCGGCGCTCGGCGCACCGGCGTTCGCCTGCACACCCGACCTGTTCCCCGAGGTGATGGCGGCGGCGATCGAGAAGCGCCCGCTGCCGATACCCGACACCGCATGAGGAACGGCGCCGCACGGAGGACCGCCCATGGGAGGACCGCTCAACGGACGACCGCCCAACGGAGGGAGACTGACGCGACGGTGACGACTTGTCGACCGCTTCCGGCCGGCAAAACGGACATGCCTACCCATCGGTAACAGCGGGCTTGCGCGACCGCTGGACTCCCGTGCGAGGATCGATGCCTCGTTCGGCGGTGTGTCGCCCGCTTGGGAAGGAACCGTCCCCTCTTGACCGTGCCAGCAGCCCTGACCGCTGCCGTCCTGCGCGTGATGCGCACGGCGGCCGGGCGGCGTGCGCTGCAACTGGTCCTGTTGGTGGGGGCCTTGTTCGCCCTGGGATTCCTCTGCGGGGAGCGGGCGCATGCCGCGGAGGGCGGGCCGAGGGTGCCCTTGCCCGACGCGGTCCTGAACGCGGCCACCGGACGCGACGCGGCCACTGACCGCCCGGATCACGGCCAGGAGGCCCTGCCGGCCCTCCCGGTGCAGGTCCGCGTCGTCCGTCCGGCGACCGAGCCGGCGGTGGCCACGGCGAAGGCGAAGGCGAAGGCTCCTAGGGCGGTGTCCCTACCGGCTCTCCCGGACCTCCCCGGCCTGCCGGCTCTCCCGGACCTGCCCGGCCTGCCCGACACACCCGTGACCGGCCCGTCCGGGCTCGGGGACGCGGGAAGCGTGCTGCCGCTCCCCGCGCTGCCCACGTCCATCGCGCTGCCCACGTCCATCGCACTGCCCTCGCCCATCGCGCTGCCCACGCCAGTCGCGCTGCCCGCACCTGTCACGCTGCCCGCGCCCGTTGCCCCCACGGCCTCCGAGTCCCGGCCCCAGCCCCTTCCGCAGCATCCGCCCGGTGCCGTCGTCGCGGCGCCCGCCGGGCACCGTGTCGACGGAGACCGCGCCGACGGACACCCCCGTGCGGCCGAGCGCGTCGCCGGGCCGACCGCGGTGATCACCTTCGGGCCGCGGTCGGCACACCCGCTGCACCTGTCCTCCGGGCAGCCCGCGACGCACGGCACCTCGCGCGCCGCGCTCCACCCCTCCGTGACCCCGCAGGCCCCCGCCCAGCAGGCGCCCGGTGGCGACCCGGACGGGGTCGTGGGCACGCGGTCGACGGCCGACTCCGGCGAGCCGGTCCACGGTGACCTGTACGCCGTCACCTCCGGCGGCCGGGCCCCGCTGCCCCGGGAGCGGAGCACCGTCACCTCCCTCGCGGCGGCCGGAACCCGGGACGTGCGCGAGGACGTCCCCGTATACCCCGGCTAGGCGAATCCGGGCATCCGGGCCCCTCCCCTTCCGTCAGCCTTCCTGGCAGCCTCCCGGCAGCCCTTCCGGGCAGCTCTGCTCGGCAGCCCTGCCCGGAGGACTTCCCCGGCAGGCAGGGGACGGGACCCGGCCCCTTCCCGCAGACCCTCGACTCCGCGGACCCGGGGGACCCGGATGGCCGAAAACCGTCGGTTCGTCCGGCAGCCCCTTGGAACTCCGCGGAAGGGCCGCTGGTCCCCATTGGGGTGGGGATCATCCGCCCTGAGCCCTTCGGGGCTGTTGAAGGGACCTCACCGGGTCAACCCCAGCCCGGTGAGGTCCCGCACCTCCGGCACGCGGTGCCAGAGAGCGCGGCATCATGTGACAGGTATCACCGCTCACGTGTGACCCCTGATTTAGGGCCCGTCCGCGAGCGGAGATAACCTGCGAGATGGACATGCCGCGCGCTCGGACACCGTGTGCGCCTCCCTTGTGACACAGAGCGGACGTCACGTTGCCCTTCGCGGCACGCCCACGCATCCAACGAACCGCGAGATCACTGATAGGGACGGAAGCGCGTGGACCTGTTCGAGTACCAGGCGAGGGACCTCTTCGCCAAGCACGGTGTACCGGTGCTGGCCGGTGAAGTCATCGACACGCCTGAGGCGGCGCGCGAGATCACCGAGCGGCTGGGCGGCAAGTCGGTCGTCAAGGCTCAGGTGAAGGTCGGTGGTCGAGGCAAGGCCGGTGGCGTGAAGCTCGCCGCCACCCCGGACGAGGCCGTCGCCCGCGCGACGGACATCCTCGGCATGGACATCAAGGGCCACACGGTCCACAAGGTCATGATCGCCGAGACGGCTCCGGAGATCGTCGAGGAGTACTACGTCTCCTTCCTCCTCGACCGTGCCAACCGGACCTTCCTCTCCATCGCCTCCGTCGAGGGCGGCATGGAGATCGAGGAGGTGGCCGCCACCCGTCCCGAGGCCGTCGCCAAGATCGCGATCGACGCCATCGACGGTGTGGACGAGGCCAAGGCCCGCGAGATCGTCGAGGCCGCCAAGTTCCCGGCCGAGGTCGCCGACAAGGTCGTGAACGTCCTGATCACGCTGTGGGACACCTTCATCAAGGAGGACGCCCTCCTGGTCGAGGTGAACCCGCTCGCCAAGGTGGCCTCCGGTGAGGTCATCGCCCTCGACGGCAAGGTGTCCCTCGACGACAACGCCGAGTTCCGTCACCCCGACTTCGAGGAGCTCCACGACAAGGCTGCCGCCAACCCGCTCGAGGCGGCCGCCAAGGAGAAGGGCCTCAACTACGTCAAGCTCGACGGCGAGGTCGGCATCATCGGCAACGGCGCGGGTCTGGTCATGTCGACCCTGGACGTCGTCGCGTACGCCGGTGAGCAGCACGGCGGCGTCAAGCCCGCCAACTTCCTGGACATCGGCGGTGGCGCCTCCGCCCAGGTCATGGCGAACGGCCTCGAGATCATCCTGGGCGACCCGGACGTCAAGTCCGTCTTCGTCAACGTCTTCGGCGGCATCACCGCCTGCGACGAGGTCGCCAACGGCATCGTTCAGGCCCTGAAGCTCCTGGAGGGTCGCGGCGAGCAGGTCACCAAGCCGCTCGTCGTCCGCCTCGACGGCAACAACGCCGAGCTGGGCCGGAAGATCCTCACCGACGCCAACCACCCGCTGGTCCAGCGCGTCGACACCATGGACGGCGCGGCCGACAAGGCCGCCGAGCTGGCCGCCGCCAAGTAAGCACCGAGGACGAGGACATCAAGACACCATGGCTATCTGGCTCAACAAGGACAGCAAGGTCATCGTCCAGGGCATGACCGGCGCCACCGGCATGAAGCACACCAAGCTCATGCTCGGTGACGGCACCAACGTCGTGGGCGGCGTGAACCCGCGCAAGGCGGGTCAGACCGTGGACTTCGACGGCACCGAGGTACCCGTCTTCGGCACCGTCAAGGAGGCCATCGAGAAGACCGGCGCCGACGTCTCCGTCATCTTCGTGCCGGAGAAGTTCACCAAGGACGCGGTCGTCGAGGCCATCGACGCCGAGATCCCGCTGGCCGTCGTGATCACCGAGGGCATCGCCGTGCACGACTCGGCCGCCTTCTGGGCGTACGCCGGCAAGAAGGGCAACAAGACCCGCATCATCGGCCCGAACTGCCCCGGCATCATCACCCCGGGCCAGTCCAACGTCGGCATCATCCCGGGCGACATCACCAAGCCGGGCCGCATCGGCCTGGTGTCGAAGTCCGGCACGCTGACGTACCAGATGATGTACGAGCTGCGTGACATCGGCTTCTCCACGGCCGTCGGCATCGGCGGTGACCCGATCATCGGCACCACCCACATCGACGCCCTCGCCGCCTTCCAGGCCGACCCCGACACCGACCTGATCGTCATGATCGGCGAGATCGGCGGCGACGCCGAGGAGCGGGCCGCGGCCTTCATCAAGGAGAACGTGACCAAGCCGGTCGTCGGCTACGTCGCGGGCTTCACCGCGCCCGAGGGCAAGACCATGGGCCACGCCGGCGCCATCGTCTCCGGCTCCTCCGGCACCGCCCAGGCGAAGAAGGAGGCCCTCGAGGCCGCCGGCGTCAAGGTCGGCAAGACCCCGACCGAGACGGCCAAGCTCGCCCGCGAGATCCTCGCCGGCTGAGCAGGCTTCGGTCTCCTGACGGAACATCGGTGGGCCCGTCCCCTTCGCGGGGGGCGGGCCCACCGCCATGTCCGGCCGGAGCCCCCACTCTCGCTACCGCGCCTCCGGTTCCAGTCGTGCCGGCCCTCCCGCCGCCTCCTTGCGCAGCTTGGTGCTCAGCTTCAGCTCCTGCTGCGACAAGGGGCCGAGCATGCCCTGCGCGGGAAGTTCCTGGACCGGACGGCCGGGGGACACCGGCGCCAGATAGTGGGTGGGGGCCGTCCGCAGCGTGAGGGCCGTCGCGCCGACGATGATGACGGTGAGCGCGATGGCGGACCGGGCCCAGAAACGGGAGGTGCGCTCCCCGGCGGCCCGCAGGGCCACCGGCCCGGCTATCGGCGGTCCGGCGGTCGGACGATTGACGGACGGGGAGGACGAGGCCGACGCGGAGGGGGCCAAGGCCGACGGCGAGGGTGACGAGGGCGGCGACCCGGCCGCCGCGAGGTGTCCGGCCGAGGCCAGCCGGACCAGGCGCCGGTGCAGTTCCGCCGGGTCGGCCAGTTCCGGCAGGCGTGCGGCGACGGCCTCCCGGGCGTGCAGCAGCCGGTTCGCCGCCGCCGGGGTGCTGGCCTCCGTCTCCGCCGCCGTCTCCGGCAGGTCGAGGCCGACCCCGTCGTAGAGCACCAGTGTGCGGCGGTACGACGGCGGAAGCCGCAGGAGCGCCCGCTGGAACGCGCGATCGACGGGATCGGGCGGCGGGTCGGGGAGGCGCCTGCGGGGTATGAAGCGGTGCCAGGGCGAGAGGGCGCACTCGTACGTCGTGGCCCGGATCCAGCCCGCCGGGTCCCGGTCGTGGGCCACTTCGGGCCAGCGCTGCCAGGCGAGTTGGAAGGCGCGCTCCACGGCGGCACGTGCCCGCTCGCGGCGGCCGGTGAGCAGGTAGGCCTGGCGTATGAGGGCCGGGGCGCAGAAGGCGTAGAGCGAGTCGAAAGCCTGAGCGGGCGTCAGCGCCTGGGCCGCGTGACCGTCCGTCATCGTGCGTCCTTCCGTATGAATAAGCACATGAACATATATTGAGCGACACTTCGGGGGTTCGCCTGTTACGCCGGGAACGCGTGTGACGTTGGGAGCATGGCGGGCGTGATCCAGACGACCCATCGACGTCCGCCCCTGCCGCACCTGCGCACCCGCGTACGGGACCGCTCACCCGGACTCGGCGCCGGCTTCGTGGGCGGTGTGGTCGCGGCGGGCCTCGGGCTCGGCTCGTTCGCCGTGCTCGTCATCGCCCTGTGGATCAGCTCGCCGTACCCCGACAGCGGACCGGGCGGCGCGCTGCACGTCGCCGCCGCGCTGTGGCTGCTGGCGCACGGAGCCGAACTGGTCCGCACCAACACGCTCACCGGGGCGCCCGCACCCCTGGGGGTGACCCCGCTGCTGCTGCTCGCCCTGCCCGCGCTGCTGGTGCACCGCGCGGCGCGCGACGCGACCGACGGCGGCGACGGCGGCCCGCTCGTCCCCCCGCGCACCGCCTGGATGGGCGTCGTCGTCGGCTACCTCGGCGTCGCCGGCGCCGCGACCGTGTACGCGGCGGGCGGCGCGCTGCGCCCCTCCTGGGTGTGGACGGTCATGTGGGTACCGCTGGTCGCCGCGGTGGCGGCGGGCACCGGGGTCTGGGCGGCGTACGGCTGTCCGCGCGCGCCCCTGGAACGGGTGCTGGGCCCGCTGTCGCCCGGCGTACGGCGTCTGCTGCTCGGGCCGGGGCCACGGGCGCGCCTCGGCGCCTCGGCACGGGCGGCGGGGGCCGGGGCGGTGGTGTTCGTCGGGGGCGGCGCGCTCGTCCTCGGGGTGTCGCTGGTGGGGCATTCCGGGGCCGCACAGGGGGCGTTCCTGCGGCTGACGGAGGGCTGGTCGGGACGGTTCGCGGTGCTGCTGCTGTGCCTGGCGCTGCTGCCGAACGCGGTCGTGTGGGCGGTGGCGTACGCCCTCGGGCCCGGCTTCCTGCTCGGCGCCGGCCATGTCGTCGACCCCTTCGCCTCCGATCCGGGACCGATGCTGCCGCCCTTCCCGCTGCTCGCGGCGGTACCGGACGCGGGCCCCGGCACCACCCTGAACTGGGCGGCCGCCGCCGTACCGGTGGCGGCCGGGCTGACCATCGGCTGGTTCGTCGCGGGAAGCGCGGTACGCGACGGACGGGACGCCGACGGGAACGTGACCGGTCCGAAGCGGGCGTGGTCCTGGCGGCGGACCGTCGCCGGAGCGGGTCTGGGCTGCCTGTTGTGCGCGATCGGGCTGGGGTTTTTCGCGGAGTTGGCGGGCGGCACGCTCGGGGACTCCGGGCTCTCCCGGTTCGGGCCGGTGGGATGGCAGGTCGCCGGTGCCGCGCTGCTGTGGACCACGACCGCGGCCGTACCGACGGCGCTGGTGTTACGGGCCTGGCGCTACTGGGGCGGCGGCCGGGCGCCAGCGCCCGACGGAACCGAGCGGCGGATCGGCCGACCCCGGGACGGCGGAGCCCAGGCGACCCGGGTGCCGGACACCGGCGCACACCTGACCCAGGGCTACGACCCCGCCCTGGAGCCGTACGACGTACTGCCCCTCGACCCGCCGGACTCCGAGCCGGCCGCCTGGCAGGACGACGAAGCCGCCCGCCGGGCTCGCTGGGAGGCCCTCAGACAGGCGGCGGCGACACCGACGACACCGGGACCGGACGCCACGGAGCCGACCACACCGGAGGAACAGCCCACCCCCGAACAACCGGCCGCACCCGCAGACCAGTCCGCCCCCGAGGCAGAGACCGAGCCCGACCGGCCGGCCGATCCCGAGAAACCGCCCGCCTCCGAGAAACCGCCCGCCTCCGAGAAACCGACCGGCCCCGATCCACAAAATCCGGCAGAACCGCTGACGGAACCGCCGGCAGAGTCGCTGACAGAACCACTGACGGAACCGCCGGCAGAACCGCCCACCGCCCCACCAGCAGCAGAAGCACCACCGGCACCCGACACCCCCACCCCTCGGTAAGAGCACCGAAGGCAGCAGCCTCGAAGGAAGCGGCGCCGCAGGCAGCAGCGCCGCCTTCGCTCAGCCGCCCACTCCCAGCACCCCCCGCAGCTCCCGCGGCAGATGCTGGTCGCAGGACTGCTTGGCCTGGCTGGTGAGGGCGTCGTTCACGCACGTGTAGTAGTCGCGGTAGGCGAACTGCGCGGCGAAGTTCGTGGCGACCAGGGCGATGGCCAGGGAGGCGGTGACCAGACCGCTGACCGCCGCCGTCGTCTGGGGGCGGCTCTCCGCCACCGGTGCGGCGTTGGGGTCGGGCCTGCGCGGCTTGGTGCGCAGCGCGCTGATGCCCCAGTACAGGGCCAGCGCGCCGAGCAGCAGGGCCACGTACTGCCAGCCGAAGAGGACGAAGAAGAAGGCCCACATGCCGCTGAGCAGCGCGTAGCGCGCGCGGCGCTGGGCGGGGTCCGTGGGGTCCCAGCGCATGCCGGGGCCGCGTCCGCCGCCCGGCCCCTCGGGGCCGCCGCCGGGCCGCTGCGGGCGCTCGCCGAAGCCGCCGGGGGAGCGGCCGGGCTGGCGGTCGCTCCACTGGCTGCCCCAGGGGGTGTACCCGCCGCCCTCGCCGGGGGCGTCTCCCTCGCCGGAGCCCTGTCCCTGGCCGGAGGGGTTCCCGCCGGAGTCGGAGCCCGAAGGGTGCCGAGGCTGCCACGGGCGGTCGGGTGTGCCCTCGGGCGGCGGTGCGAAGGGGTTGCCGTCCTGGCCCGAGCCGCCCCGGCCGTCACCGTTGTTCCCGCCCGAGGGCGCGTCCGGCGGCGAGGCGGGGCGCTCCCGCAGCAGCACGGCGCCGCGCTCCCCTCCCTGCCTGGGCTGCGGGGGGAGCGTGAGGAGTCGCAGACTGCGGTCCGGCATCAAGTGAGCGTCTTCCCCTTGTGACTGTGTGACGTACGGACGTACGCGTGAGTACGGCTGGTCTGACGTGTGAGCTGACGTGGGCTCTGTCTTGGTGAACGCACCATGCCGCCCTCGCGTTCCCGAACCCCGTCCCCCCAGACGCTACCTTCCGGCCACGCCCCCGTCCCATGGGGGCCGTCCGGAGTGCCGGTATCGTTGCTGACGGTCGGCCGGTTCGTAGGCTTCCCCGTATCCGGGGGCCCGAAGCATTCGTACGACCGTACAAAACAGCTCCCCGAGAAAGGGCCCCACCGTGGCCGCCAAGCCCGTGGCCAAGCGCCTCGTCGTGCTGGTCTCCGGATCCGGCACCAATCTGCAGGCGCTCCTCGACGCGATCGACGAGACCGGAGCCGAGGCCTACGGCGCCGAGATCGTCGCCGTGGGCGCCGACCGCGACGACATCGAGGGGCTCGCCCGCGCCGAGCGCGCCGGGGTGCCGACCTTCGTGCGGAAGGTCAAGGACTACGGCACGCGCGAGGAGTGGGACGCGGCGCTCGCCGAGGCCGTCGCCGCCCACGAGCCCGACCTCGTCGTCTCCGCCGGGTTCATGAAGATCGTGGGGAAGGAGTTCCTCGCGCGGTTCGGCGGCCGGTTCGTCAACACGCACCCCGCCCTGCTGCCCAGTTTCCCCGGGGCCCACGGCGTGCGGGACGCGTTGGCGTACGGCGCCAAGGTCACCGGTTGCACCGTCCACTTCGTCGACGACGGCGTCGACACCGGGCCGATCATCGCGCAGGGCGTGGTCGAGGTCCGGGACGAGGACGACGAGAGCGCGCTGCACGAGCGCATCAAGGAAGTCGAGCGAAGGCTGCTCGTCGAGGTCGTGGGGCTTCTCGCCCGCAACGGCTATCGCATCGAGGGACGAAAGGTAGTTATCCAGTGACCGCCGAGAGCAACAAGCGGCCCATCCGGCGCGCGCTCGTCAGCGTCTACGACAAGACCGGTCTGGAGGAGCTCGCGCGCGGGCTGCACGAGGCCGGCGTCGAACTCGTCTCCACCGGCTCCACCGCCGCGCGGATCGCCGCGGCCGGCGTGCCCGTCACCAAGGTCGAGGAGCTGACCGGCTTCCCCGAGTGCCTGGACGGCCGGGTCAAGACCCTGCACCCCAAGGTGCACGCGGGCATCCTCGCCGACCTGCGTCTGGAGGACCACCAGCGGCAGCTGGCCGAGCTGGGCGTCGAGCCGTTCGACCTCGTCGTGGTGAACCTCTACCCGTTCCGTGAGACGGTCGCCTCCGGCGCCTCGCCCGACGAGTGCGTGGAGCAGATCGACATCGGCGGCCCGTCGATGGTCCGTGCCGCCGCCAAGAACCACCCGTCGGTGGCGGTCGTCACCAGCCCCGCGCGGTACGCCGACGTCCTCGCCGCCGCCCAGGCCGGCGGCTTCGACCTGGCCGCCCGCAAGCGGCTGGCCGCCGAGGCCTTCCAGCACACGGCCGCCTACGACGTGGCCGTGGCCTCCTGGTTCGCGTCCTCCTACGCCCCGGCCGACGAGTCGCAGTTCCCCGACTTCCTCGGCGCCACCTACGAGCGCAGGAACACGCTGCGCTACGGCGAGAACCCGCACCAGCCGGCCGCGCTGTACGTCGACGGCAGCGGCGGGCTCGCGGACGCCGAGCAGCTGCACGGCAAGGAGATGTCGTACAACAACTACACGGACACGGACGCCGCCCACCGTGCCGCGTACGACCACGACGAGCCCTGCGTCGCGATCATCAAGCACGCCAACCCCTGCGGCATCGCGGTCGGCGCCGACGTCGCCGAGGCGCACCGCAAGGCGCACGCCTGCGACCCGGTCTCGGCCTACGGCGGTGTCATCGCCGTGAACCGTCCGGTCACCAAGGAGATGGCCGAGCAGGTCGCCGACATCTTCACCGAGGTCATCGTCGCGCCCGACTACGAGGACGGCGCGCTGGAGGTCCTCACCCGGAAGAAGAACATCCGCATCCTGAAGACGCCGAGCGGCCCGTGCAACCGGGTGGAGGCGAAGCAGATCGACGGCGGTGTCCTCCTCCAGGCCACCGACCGCCTTCAGGCCGACGGCGACGACCCCGCCAACTGGACGCTGGCGAGCGGCGAGGCGCTGCCGGCCGACGAGCTGGCCGAGCTGGCGTTCGCGTGGAAGGCCTGCCGGGCGGTGAAGTCCAACGCGATCCTGCTCGCCAAGGACGGCGCCTCGGTCGGCGTCGGCATGGGCCAGGTGAACCGTGTGGACTCCTGCAAGCTGGCCGTCGAGCGGGCGGGCGAGGAGCGGGCGCGCGGTTCCTACGCCGCCTCCGACGCGTTCTTCCCGTTCCCCGACGGTCCGGAGATCCTCATCGCGGCGGGTGTGAAGGCCATCGTCCAGCCGGGTGGCTCCATCCGCGACGAGCAGGTCGTGGAGGCCGCGAAGAAGGCGGGCGTGACGATGTACTTCACGGGCACGCGCCACTTCTTCCACTGAGCGGTCCGATACGCGTGACGGCCTCCGGTCCTCCCTCAGGGGAGGCCGGAGGCCGTCGGCTTTTCGACCCGGTGTCAGCTCCGACAGGTGCTCGGTGTCAGCAGCGTGATCAGTAGCGTGATCAATTGCGCGATCAGCAGCGCGATCAGTAGCGCGGCCGGTTGAACCAGGCCTTGCCCTTGGAACCGCCGACGAAGCAGGCGATCAGGATGGCGAGCACCAGGTGCACGATGCCCACAATGGTGAACGGGTACAGGCCGAGGACCGCGGTGATGATGGCGAAGACCATCAGGGTGATCCGGACGCCGTTGCCGCCCGACTTGAACTTCGTGGCCAGGACGGCCGCGAGCACGCCCCAGACGACCGCGAACACCACGAGCGCCCACAGCCGGCCGGTCGAGTAGTCGGCGATCCGCTGGAAGGCGGCGCTGTCCTTGAGGCTGTCGTCGTCCTTCGCCGCGTTGATCGTGGCCGCGCCGACGGCGAACAGCGCCGCGCCGAGCACCTGGAGGCCGACGATCACCCACATCATCACCCGGGCGGCGCTGACGTTGCCCGGCATCGTCTCCGGCACGCCGACGCCGTACGGCTGCTGCACGGGCGGGGCCTGCGGGTAGCCGTAACCGGGTGCCTGGCCGGGCTGCTGCGGGGCGCCGTAACCCGGCTGCTGCGGGGCGCCATAGGGATTGTTCGGGTCGCCGTAGCTCATGGCGATGTTTCCTCCGTGGATCACGTGCGGGGACGACGCGCGGCACCGCACGGAGGAGAGTTCTACAGAAAGCGGTCCGTCCCCCCGATGAGCTGCCCGCGGCACTGTGGCTCCTCATCGTTCTTGACCAGTTGCTTACTTGTCCAGCCGGATTTCGTAGGTGTTGTGCAAGTGCAACCTCGTGATCACGGAGGCGGAGAGGCCAAGGAGGAGCGACGGCCACCCGGCTGGGCGGGACATGCGCACCCGGATTGGAACCGTGGGGCGGTCATCCGCGAGGATGGTGGCATGACCGCCCAGATTCTCGATGGCAAGGCCACCGCAGCCGCGATCAAGTCCGATCTGACCGCCCGCGTGGCGGCGCTGAAGGAGAAGGGCGTCACGCCCGGCCTCGGCACCATCCTGGTGGGTGACGACCCCGGCAGCCGCAAGTACGTCGCGGGCAAGCACCGCGACTGCGCCGAGGTCGGCATCGCCTCCATCCAGCGCGAGCTGCCGGCCACCGCGACCCAGGAGGAGATCGAGGCGGTCGTCCGGGAGCTCAACGAGGACCCGGCGTGCACCGGCTACATCGTCCAACTGCCCCTGCCCAAGGGCATCGACGAGAACCGCATCCTCGAACTGATGGACCCGGACAAGGACGCCGACGGCCTGCACCCGATGAACCTGGGCCGTCTGGTCCTCAACGAGCCGGCCCCGCTGCCCTGCACCCCCAACGGCGTGCTGACGCTGCTGCGGCGCTACGGCGTGGAGATCAAGGGCGCCGAGGTCGTGGTCGTCGGCCGCGGGGTGACCATCGGCCGTCCGATGCCGCTGCTGCTCACCCGGCGCAGCGAGAACGCCACGGTCACCCAGTGCCACACCGGCACGCGCGACCTGTCCGCCCACCTCAAGCGGGCCGACATCATCGTCGCCGCGGCCGGCGCGGCCCATCTGATCCGGGCCGAGGACGTGAAGCCGGGCGCGGCCGTCCTCGACGTCGGCGTCTCCCGCAACGCCGAGGGCAAGATCGTCGGTGATGTCCACCCGGACGTCGCCGAGGTGGCCGGCTGGCTCTCCCCGAACCCCGGCGGCGTCGGCCCGATGACGCGCGCCCAGCTGCTGGTCAACGTGGTCGAGGCGGCGGAGCGCAGTGTCGGCTGAGGCGAGCGGCGCCCCGCGGGACGCCCGGGACGCACAGGAGGTCCGGGAGATGCCGGACGCAGTGGAGACGCGGGACGCGGGCCGGGACCAGGGACCGGAGCAGGTCCGGGATCCGGGCGGCGCGCCGGACGCCGGGGCCCCGTCGCGGCGGGTCACGCGCCGCTTCCCGCTGCTGACGAAGGACACGGCACGGCCCGAGGGCGGCGGCCGTGCCGCATCGAGCGACGCCCCGGCCCCCGCGCGGCAGTGGCCGCTGCTCGCCGTGCTGGTCCTGGTCGGGCTCGGCCTGCTGGTGACCGCCTTCGACGCGTTCCGGGTCGGGCTGCTGCTGATCGGGGCCGGACTGCTGGGCGGTGCCGTGCTGCGCTGGGTCCTGCCCCGCGTCGGCATGCTCGCCGTCCGCTCCCGTTTCACGGACATCGTCACCTACGGGATCCTGGGCTGCGCGATCGTGCTGCTGGCGCTTGCGGCCCAGCCGAAGCCCTGGGTGGAGATCCCGTTCCTGGACGACGCGCTGCATTTCACGGTCCGCAACAGCTGACGAACGGCTGACGGCGTCCTTACCCCCGTACGGCTACGGTGACGGCGGCCCATCCTCTCCCCCGAGTAAGGACGGACCGCCGTCGGGAACAACACTCCTGCATGGTGAACGGCCTGTTCAACGGCTGTCCGTGCGCTGTGGCACGGAAGTGACCATTCCGCTACGGTGTCCGCGCTCTGCCACAGGGGTGCCCGCGCCCGGCGTGGGAACCGATCCACCCGCCGTCCTCGTCACTCTCCGCGAGGGGCGACGCGAGGATGCCGGGAGGTGTGGGATGGGCGCCTGGCAGCCGCTGCCGGACGATCTGCCGCCGGAAGTACGGCACTTCGTGGAGCAGTTGCGGCTCCTCAAGGACGGGACCGGCCTCAGCCTGGCCGCGCTGGGTGCGCGCACCGCGTACAGCAAGTCCTCCTGGCAGCGCTACCTCAACGCCGGCCAGCCGCCGCCGCGGCATGCGGTCGCCGCCCTGTGCCGGGTCGCGGGCCTGACCGGCGCGGACGCCGAACGGCACACCGTGCGCTGGGAGATGGCGGTCAAGGTCTGGCCCAGACCGGCCGCGGTGCCGGAGACGGGCGCCATGGACGGGGCCGCTCAGCTCCGGGCGAAGACCTGGACCTACGACACCCACGACGCCCGCGAGACCCATGAGGTCTACGAGGAAGTCCCCACCGTGCCCTGGTGGGACCGGCCGGAGGAACGGCCGCGTCCCGGGCCGGGCGGACGCCTCCTGCTGTATGCCGTCGTGCTGCTCGTCGCCCTGGTGCTCACCGCCGTCGTGGGCACTCTTGCCCTGGGGTGACAAACTAGGGATCTGGGGAGAAGTCGCCCAACAGCCGGGCCGGTGCGGGCAATCCGTGCAAGGGGGAAGAGGGGGAGTCGCGATGGCTCGTTGGAAGGCTCTGCCCGATGAACTCGACCCGCAGGTCAAGGAGTTCGCGGGGCAGCTGCGGCGGCTGGTCGACCGCAGCGGTCTGAGCGTCGCCGCGCTCGCCGACCGCACCGGCTACAGCAGGACGTCGTGGGAGCGCTACCTGGGCGGCCGGCTCCTGGCGCCCAAGGGGGCGGTGGTCGCCCTCGCCGAGGTCACCGGCAGCAACCCGGTCCATCTCACCACGATGTGGGAGCTCGCCGAGCGGGCCTGGAGCCGCGCGGAGTTGCGCCACGACAGGACCATGGAGGCCATCCGGATCGCCCAGGCCCGGGCGGTGCTGGGCGAGTCCGGTGCGACGGGGCCCGGAGCGGTGTCCGGCGGGGGCGCGCGAGCCGACGGAGCCCGGAGCACGCCGGGCGCCCGCACGGGCGGCAGCGCCACGGCGGCACCCGGGCTGGCCGCGCCCGGCGTCGCGGGTCCGGCAGGTGTGTCCCCGACGGTGGTGCCGCCGCAGCCGACGGCCTCCGACGCGGACGCGCGGGATGCGCGGGACGCGGCCCCCGTCTCCGACGCCGCCTCCGGTGCCGCGCCGGCCCCGGGATCCGGCCCCCGTCCACCGCAGACCGGTACGCCGAGTCGGTTCGGGGCGCGGGGGCGGCAGCTGACGATGTTCCTCGCGGGCATGGTCGCGGTGCTGGTGGTGATCGGCGCCGTCTTCCACTTCACCGGCGGCGACGACGGGCGCAAGGCCCCGGACGCGAGGAGGTCACCGTCGCCGTCCGTGAGCACAGGCGCCGCCCTGCCGCCCGGAGTGAAGTGCGACGGGGCCGGCTGCACCGGCAAGGACGCCGAGGCCATGGGGTGCAGCGGCGAGCTGGTGACCACGGCCCGCAGCGTCACCGTGGGAACGACCGTCGTCGAGGTGCGCTACAGCAAGACCTGCGGCGCCGCCTGGGGCCGTATCACCCAGGCCGCGCAGGGCGACCAGGTACAGGTGACGGCCGGCACGCGCACGGAGACCGACAAGGTCACCGAACCCGGCGACACGATCGCGTACACACCGATGGTGGCCGTGAAGGACGCCGCCCAGGCGAGGGCGTGCGTGACGCTGGCGTCGGGGCGGACGGGCTGCACGACGTGAACCGGCGGAGAGAAGAAAGGCGGCCGCCCGTCCGGGAGAGGAGAGACTGAGGCGGCCGCCGTGGGGTTGCCGGAAAACCGGACTCCCGTGGGGGGTGAGGTTCGCGTGCCCCGAACGGCGTATCCCATGCGTGCCGCGCGCCACTTCTTCGCGGCATCTTCACCATGCCGTCTGTGGGGTGGGCCACAGGGGGGCGGCAGTCCGGCATGCCGGATGCGCGATAGCCTGACCGTGGATCTCTCTTGACGCCAAGAGATCGATCATCCGTACCCCTGATCGATCATCGCGGCGGGCGTACGGCCACCGACCGGACGCGGGGATCCTGCACCCCGGGGCAGGGACGCCCCGACCGCCAGCTGTCATACGGAGAACGCCATGACCCGCACTCCCGTGAACGTCACCGTCACCGGCGCGGCCGGCCAGATCGGTTACGCCCTGCTCTTCCGCATCGCCTCCGGCCAGCTGCTCGGCGCGGACGTGCCGGTCAGGCTGCGCCTCCTGGAGATCACCCCGGCCCTGAAGGCCGCCGAGGGCACGGCCATGGAGCTGGACGACTGCGCGTTCCCGCTCCTCCAGGGCATCGACATCACGGACGACCCGAACGTCGCGTTCGACGGCACCAACGTCGCCCTTCTCGTCGGCGCCCGCCCGCGCACCAAGGGCATGGAGCGCGGCGACCTCCTCGAGGCCAACGGCGGCATCTTCAAGCCGCAGGGCAAGGCCATCAACGACCACGCCGCGGACGACATCAAGGTCCTGGTCGTCGGCAACCCGGCCAACACCAACGCGCTGATCGCCCAGGCCGCCGCGCCGGACGTACCGGCCGAGCGCTTCACCGCCATGACCCGCCTGGACCACAACCGCGCGCTGACCCAGCTCGCCAAGAAGACGGGCTCGACGGTCGCCGACATCAAGCGCCTGACCATCTGGGGCAACCACTCCGCCACCCAGTACCCGGACATCTTCCACGCCACCGTCGCCGGCAAGAACGCCGCCGAGGTCGTGAACGACGAGAAGTGGCTGGCCGAGGACTTCATCCCGACCGTCGCCAAGCGCGGCGCCGCCATCATCGAGGCCCGCGGCGCCTCGTCGGCCGCCTCCGCCGCCAACGCCGCCATCGACCACGTGTACACCTGGGTCAACGGCACGGCGGACGGCGACTGGACCTCCATGGGCATCCCGTCGGACGGCTCCTACGGCGTCCCGGAGGGCCTGATCTCCTCCTTCCCGGTCACCACCAAGGACGGCAAGTACGAGATCGTCCAGGGCCTGGACATCAACGAGTTCTCCCGCGCCCGCATCGACGCCTCCGTCAAGGAGCTCGAGGAGGAGCGCGAGGCGGTCCGCGGCCTCGGCCTCATCTGAGTCGCTCCGGGCCGATCCGAGTCGAGCGGCCGTCGTCGTAGGGCTCGCTTCGTCACGACCCCGCACGGGCCCCGTTCCGGTTTCGTCCGGAACGGGGCCCGTGGCCGTTTTCGCCGCTACCGTCGAATGGCGCGAATGACGTCGAAATCGGTACGGCGGTACGGCAGTACCCGGCGGGGTGGCTTCGGGGGGTTCACGATGAGCGGTTGGGACGGCCACAGCTCCGGTTCGGGACCGGCGCACGAGCCGAGCGAGGACAGAGGCCAGGCGGCCTGGGGAGGATCGGAGGGACGGTCTCCGGAGCCGCTGTGGGCGTCCGCCGAGACCCGGACGAGCACCCCGCTGCCGCCCCCTTGGAAAACACCGCCGCCCTCGCCGTACGTGCCGCCCGCGGCGGGCCCGTCGCCTTCGCCGTACGTGCCATCCGCGGCGCCTCCGTCGCCTCCGCCGTACGCGGCGCCCGCGCCGGCGCGGGGCCCCGCGGGCGGGGCTCACCGCGGGGGCCGCGTCCTGGCGGCGGTGGCCGCGGCGGCCGTGCTGGGGGCGGGAGCCGGCGCGGGGGTCTGGTACGTCCTGCTGCGGGACGGCTCCACCGGCTCGTCGGCCGGCCCGGCGACCGGCGTCACCGTCACCACCTCGCCCCCGGCGTCCTCCGCGCTCCCCTCTTCGCGGGACTCGGCGGACTCGGGGAACGGTACCCCGGCGACCGATCCCGGCCAGGATGCCCCGGCCTCGCCCCCGGCCGCCCCCGCGACCGCACCCGCCCCCGGCTACCGCCACGCCCAGGACCCCGTCGGCTACACGCTCGACGTCCCCGAGGGCTGGACCCGCAGGCAGAAGCAGGGCGAGAAGGCGCCGGTCGTCTACTACGACTCCCCGTCCGACGGCCGTCAGCTCCAGATCTTCGCGGTCACGGAGGACTCCCCGGCCACCTCCCTGGGCCTGGCCGAGAGCGACCCCGGCTACGGCTTCGCCCGGCAACCCGGCTACGAGGCCCTGGGCCGCGACTCGGGCCCCACCTGGGCCGAGCTGACCTACCGCTACGACGACGCGGACAAGGGCCCCCGCCAGGTCGTCGACCACCGCTTCCAGGCCGCCGACGGCACCCTCTACGCCATCCGCGTCAGCGGCCCCGCCACCCTCCCCACCGCCCGCATTCGCGCCCCGCTCACCGCCGCACTGAACTCCTTCTGCCCACCGGGCGGTTCGTGCGGCTAGGGGGCGTCTCGCCGATCAGGCCGGATCAGCCCGGCATGTTCGAGAGACACCCCCTAGGAGTCCCCGGCGGGGACGGCGACCGGCGGCGTCGCCGCTCTCAGCCGCTCCGGCGAAGACCGGCGGCGATGTCGCCGAGCGCCTGTGCGGCACGCCGCTGGAGTCCCGGCCCGAACGTGATCCGCGTGGCTCCGAGCTCGCCGAGTTCGGTGGGTGAGGGCCCCGTGCCGTCCAGCCGGGCCAGCATGTTCAGCGGGCCCTGGGTCCCCGCCCGCAGCAACGGCAGTACGTCAGCCGGGGCGAGGATCGGGTACACGCAGTCCGCGCCCGCCGCCGTGTACAACGCGGCCCGCTCGACGGCCCGTTCGGGGTCGCCGTCGCCGTGGGCGAAGACGTCGACGCGGGCGTTGACGAAGAGCCGGTCGGCCGCGACCGAGCGGACCTCGGCGAGGAAGTCGGCGTGCTCCTGCGGGTCCTTCAGGGTGCCCCCGCGCGAGTCCTCCAGGTTGCAGCCGACGGCCCCCGCCTCCAGCAGCCGCTCCACCAGCTCCTTCGGGGCGAGCCCGTACCCGTCCTCGATGTCCGCCGACACCGGCACGTCCACCGCCCGTGCGATCCGGGCCACCGCCGCGAACATCTCGTCGGCCGGGGTCTTCCCGTCCTCGTACCCGAGAGAGGCGGCGACCCCGTGGCTGGGCGTCGCGAGCGCCGGGAACCCCGCCTCGGCGAACACGCGGGCACTGGCCGCGTCCCACGGGCCGGGCAGGACCAGGGGATCGCCCGGGGCGCGCCCCTGGTGCAGCGCGCGGAATGCCTCGGCGCCGCTCACCACTTGGCGCTCCCGGCGGGGATCCGGCGGCTGACCATCAGGCGGTTCCAGGTGTTGATGACGCTGATCAGCGCGATCAGATGGGCCAGCCGGGGCTCGTCGAAGTGCTTGGCGGCCTGTTCGTGGACCGCGTCCGGCACGAAGCCGTCGGTGAGGACGGTGACCGCCTCGGTCAGGGCCAGCGCCGCCCGTTCCCGTTCGCTGAAGACGTCTCCGGCCTCTTCCCAGGCGTCCAGGAGGTCGAGCTGCCGCTCGCTCACGCCGTGCTTGCGGGCGAGGCCCAGATGCATGTCGAGGCAGAACGCGCAGTGGTTGAGCTGCGAGGCGCGCACCTGCACCAGCTCGGCCAGGGCGGGCTCGCCCAGGCCCCGCTTCGCGGCGGCGCCCGCCGATTGCAGGGCGCCGCGCACCGAGTCGTCCAGGTGGGTGGTCCGGGCCGTCACTTGTACTGCCCCGGCGTGTAGTGGCCGGGGACGGCACGGGTGCTCACGCCGAACCGGTTCCAGGCGTTGATCACCGCGATCGCGGCGATCAGCTGGGCGAGTTCCTCCTCGTCGAAGTGCTTGGCGGCCTTGTCGTACACCTCGTCCGGCACGAAGCCGTCGGTGAGGACCGTGACCGCGTCGGTCAGCTCCAGGGCCGCGAGCTCCCGCTCGGTGTAGAAGTGCCGGGACTCCTCCCAGGCGCCGAGCTGGATGATCCGCTCCACGCTCTCGCCGGCCGCGAGGGCGTCCTTGCTGTGCATGTCCAGGCAGAGCGCGCAGTGGTTGATCTGCGAGGCGCGGATCTTGACCAGCTCGCGCAGCCGCGGCTCCAGACCCTGCCCGGCGGCCGCGTCCAGCCGGATCATCGCCTTGTAGACCTCGGGGGCGTGCTGGGCCCAGCGCATCCGGGGGCTCTGCTCGGGGGCGTACTCGGCGTTCGTCCCGTTCGTCGTCTCAGGAGTGTTCCGCGTCGTGGTCATGCTTCGACTCTAGGCGCGAAGCAGCCCAGGAGTATGGTCCATTTCCATGGCGAGAACATGGGCCACTCTGGGCGTCGACCTGCATCTGGAACCGGCCGGACCGCGCGTGCGCCGAGGGCTGACCGACGCCCTGCGCGAGGCGGTCCGCTCCGGCCGTCTGGCCCCCGGCACCCGGCTGCCCTCCTCCCGCACCCTCGCCGCCGACCTGGGCATCGCCCGCAACACGGTCGCCGACGCCTACGCCGACCTGGTCGCCGAGGGCTGGCTCACCGCCCGCCAGGGCTCCGGCACCCGGGTCGCCGACCGGGCGGTGGCCGCCCCGCGCGCCGACGCGGCCCAGCCGCCCCGCGCACCCGGCCGCCCCGCCCTCGACCTCCGCCCCGGCACCCCCGACCTCGCCTCCTTCCCGCGCGCGGAGTGGCTCAAGGCAGCCCGCCGCGCCCTGACCGCGGCCCCGAACCACGCCCTCGGCTACGGCGACCCGCGCGGCCGGCCCGAACTGCGCACCGCCCTCGCCGGCTACCTCGCCCGGGTGCGCGGCGTACGCACCGACCCGGAGCACATCCTGGTGTGCTCGGGCTTCTCGCACGGCCTGAGGATCCTCGGCGAGGTGCTGCGGGCGCGCGGCACTGCCACGGTCGCCGTCGACTCGTACGGCCTGGACGTGCACTGGGACCTCCTGACCCGGGCGGGACTGCGCATCCGCCCCCTGCCCCTCGACGAACACGGCACCCTCATCGACGAGTTGCCGGACGTCGGCGCGGTCCTCCTCACCCCCTCCCATCAGTTCCCGATGGGCGTACCCCTGCATCCGGACCGGCGCACGGCCGTGACGGACTGGGCGCGGCGCACCGGCGGCCTGATCCTGGAGGACGACTACGACGGCGAGTTCCGCTACGACCGCCAGCCGGTGGGCGCGCTCCAGGGCCTGGACCCCGACCGGGTGGTCCATCTGGGCACGGCGAGCAAGTCCCTGGCCCCCGGTCTGCGCCTGGCCTGGATGGCGCTGCCGCCGTCCCTGACCGGCGAGGCCGCGGCGGCGAAGGGGTCCTCCGACACCTGCGGGGTGCTCGACCAGCTGACGCTGGCGGAGTTCATCGCCTCCGGCGCCTACGACCGTCACGTACGCTCCGCCCGGCTGCGCTTCCGGAGCCGCCGCGACGCACTGGTCGAGGCGCTCGCCACCCGCGCCCCCGACGTCCGCCCCACCGGTATCGCCGCCGGACTGCACGCCGTGCTGCTGCTGCCGCCCGGCGCCGAGCCGGCCGTGGTCCAGGCGGCGGCCTGGCAGGGGCTCGCCCTCCACGGCCTGTCCCGCTACCGGCACGAGCAGGCCGCCGTCAGCCCCGTGGACGCCCTGGTCGTCGGCTACGGCACCCCGCCGGACCACGCCTGGGCCGCCGCCCTGGACGCGCTGTGCCGGGTCCTGCCCTGAGAAGACGCACACAGGACGGCCCCGCACCACACGGCCTCCGTCGTGCGCGCCGTGCCGCTCAGCCCCGCTCGGCCGCTTCCGCCCCGGCCACTGCCGCCCCGTCCGCCGTCGCCCCGTCCGGTGCCGTCCCGGCCACCGCCGTCCCGTCCGTCGTGGTCGCCGCCGGTGCCTCCCCGAACCGCGCCAGTGCCAGCGCGCCGGCCACCGCCACCGCGAAGCCCAGCACCGCCAGCCAGCTCAGGCCCTCCCGCGTACGGTCGCCCAGCCACACCACGCCGATCGCGGCGGGGCCGATCGTCTCGCCGATGACCATGCCGGCGGTGGCCGTCGTCACCGAGCCGCGCTGGAGCGCCGAGGTGAGCAGCAGGAACGCTGCACCGCCGCCCAGCACGAGGGCGTACGAGGCGGGGTTGGTGAACAGTGCCGCGGGGCCCAGCGAGTCGATCAGCCGTACCGTCACCTCGACCACACCGAAGCCGAGGCCCGCGCCCAGGCCGAGCAGCAGGGCCCGGCCGCGCTCGGGGAGACGGCCGGCCACCCCGCCCAGGGCCAGCACGGCCAGCGCCGCAGCGAGCATCGACCACTTCAGTGCCGTGGAACCGTCCCGGCCGCCCTCCGTCCCCGAGGCCAGGCCCAGCATCGCCAGGCCGGCGCAGACCACGCCGACCGCGGCCCACTCCGTCCCGCTCAGCCGCACTCTCAGCAGCCGGGCCGCGGACACCGCCGTCACCGCGAGACTGGAGGCCAGGGCCGCGCCCACCGCGTAGATCGGCAGCGACCGCAGGGCCGCGATCTGCAACAGGAAGCCCAGGCCGTCCAGGGCCAGACCCGCCAGATACCGCCACTGCCGCAGCGCCCGCAGCAACAGCGCCGCGTCGGCGCCGCCGCCCTGCGCGCCGCCCGGCTCGGCGGCCGCCCGGGCGGCGACCGCCTGGAGCACCGTCGCCGTACCGAAACACACCGCCGCGCCGAGCGCGCACACCATTCCCAAGAGCACGACCCGACTGTAGGTGAGCGGCGGCGTTCCAGGGGCCCCTGAGCGGACGCTCACACCTGTCTCTAGGCTGTCCGTCGGAAATCCGGCCGGCCACACCCGGCCGGCAGCCGACGACAACGGGGGAGACGGACATGGCGGACACCCGGCGGCAACTCAGGTCGGGCGCGGTGGTCCTCGGCGGGATGGGACTGCTCGCCTCGGCGCTCACCGCCTGCTCCTCCGACCCGGACAAGCGCTGCGTCGACCGCGACAGCTACACCTTCTCCAAGGGTTACAAGGTCGTCTCCGACAAGAACTGCAAGTCTGCGAAGACCTCCGTCGACGGCGCCTGGTACTACGGCGGCAAGAAGAAGAGCGGCTGGGTGGACGGCGGCTCCTTCACCAAGCCCCACAAGAGCTCCGGCGGGTCCGGCGGCAGCCACGGCGGGGTCGACCGCGGCGGCTTCGGCAGCGGCCACGGCACGTCCGGCGGCTGAGCCGGGCATGGAACGCCGCACCGTCGAGCCCCGCCCCGGCTGGCAGCAGACCGTCGAGGCACAGGGCCTGATCTACCCGCTCACCCGCTACCCCGACGACTCCCTGCGCCCCTACTGGGACGAGAGCGCGTACTACGTCTTCTCGCTGCCCGAGGTGGAGGCGCTGGAGGAGACCGTCGAGGAACTGCACCGCATGTGCCTGGCCGCCGCGGACCACATCGTCACCGCGGGCCGCTTCGACGACCTCGGCATCACCGACCCCCGGGTCGCCCGGGCCGTCGCCGAGTCCTGGCACCGGCGCGCCGAACTCCCCTCCGTCTACGCCCGCTTCGACCTGCGCTACGACGGCACCGGCCCGGCCAAGCTCCTGGAGTACAACGCGGACACCCCCACCTCCCTGGTCGAGGCCGCCTCGCCCCAGTGGTTCTGGATGGAGGAGCGGTTCCCCGGCGCCGACCAGTGGAACTCCCTGCACGAACGCCTCGTCGCCGCCTGGAAGAAGCAGGCCCACCTGCTCCCGCCGGGCAGCCCGCTGCACTTCGCGCACTCCGCCGCCGACGAACTCGGCGAGGACCTGATGACGGTCGCCTATCTGAAGGAGACCGCCGAACAGGCCGGCCTCGACACGGACTGGATATCCATGGAGGAGATCGGCTGGGACCCGCTCTCCGGCCGGTTCGTCGACAACGGCCTCCGCTTCATCCGTAGCATCTTCAAGCTGTACCCCTGGGAGTGGCTCACCACCGACCGCTTCGCCGGCCACGTCCTGGACACCCTCGACAACGGCGGCGGCACCGGCTCCACCCTGTGGATCGAACCCGCCTGGAAGATGCTGCTGAGCAACAAGGCGCTGCTGGCGGTCCTCTGGGAGCTGTACCCCGGCCACCCCAACCTGCTTCCCGCGTATCTCGACGGCCCGCGCGAGCCGGCGGCGACCACCGGCTGGGTCGCCAAACCGCTGCTCGGCCGCGAGGGCGAGGGAGTGACGGTGCACGAGCCGGGGACCGAGCCCGTCGTACGCGACGAACCCTGCTGCTACCAGGCGCTCGCCCCGCTGCCCGCCTTCGACGGCAACCACGTCGTTCTCGGCGCCTGGGTCGTCGAGGACGAGTCCGCGGGCCTCGGCATCCGGGAGTCGGCCGGGCTGGTCACCGACGAGTACGCCCGCTTCCTGCCGCACGTGATCCTCTGACGGCCCTGCTCGGACCGGCCCGCATGGTGGACGTGGCAGAGCCCCCGGGCAGGTCACCCGGTAGGCTGAGGGGCGGGCCGTGACTGGCGCGTCTGGTCCTGGTGATGCCAGGACCCAAAGATGGGACCGACCATCGGGGAGCGGCCCGAGCAGCGAGTGTGCCGTGCGCCTGGGCCGTACCGTGAACGCCGAACGCCGAACGCCACGCCCGGAGGTCCCCGAGATGTCTGCGCCCCTCTCCCACGAGTCCACCGCCTTCCGCGCCGCCCTCGACGTGATCCGCGCCGTCGAGCCGCGCGTCGCCGACGCCATCGGCCAGGAGGTCGCCGACCAGCGCGAGATGCTCAAGCTGATCGCCTCCGAGAACTACGCCTCCCCGGCCACCCTCCTGGCGATGGGCAACTGGTTCAGCGACAAGTACGCCGAGGGCACCGTCGGCCGCCGCTTCTACGCCGGCTGCCGCAACGTCGACACCGTCGAGTCCCTGGCCGCCGAGCACGCGCGTGAACTCTTCGGCGCCCGCCACGCCTACGTCCAGCCCCACTCCGGCATCGACGCCAACCTGGTCGCCTTCTGGGCCGTCCTCGCCGACCGCGTCGAGGTCCCCTTCCTGGAGAAGGCCGGCGCCCGCCAGGTCAACGACCTGACCGAGGCCGACTGGGCCGAGCTGCGCCAGGCCTTCGGCAACCAGCGCATGCTCGGCATGTCCCTGGACGCCGGCGGCCACCTCACCCACGGCTTCCGCCCCAACATCTCCGGCAAGATGTTCGACCAGCGCTCCTACGGCACCGACCCGGCCACCGGCCTGATCGACTACGACGCGCTGCGCGCCCAGGCCCGCGAGTTCAAGCCGCTGATCATCGTCGCCGGCTACTCCGCGTACCCCCGTCTGGTGAACTTCCGGATCATGCGCGAGATCGCCGACGAGGTCGGCGCGACGCTCATGGTCGACATGGCCCACTTCGCGGGCCTGGTGGCGGGCAAGGTCCTGACCGGCGACTTCGACCCGGTCCCGCACGCCCAGATCGTGACGACCACCACGCACAAGTCCCTGCGCGGTCCGCGCGGCGGCATGGTCCTGTGCGACGACTCCCTCAAGGACCAGGTCGACCGGGGCTGCCCGATGGTCCTCGGCGGCCCCCTCCCGCACGTCATGGCCGCGAAGGCGGTCGCCCTGGCCGAGGCCCGGCAGCCCGCCTTCCAGGACTACGCCCAGCGCATCGTCGACAACTCCCGCGCCCTCGCCGAGGGCCTGACGCGCCGCGGCGCCACCCTTGTCACCGGCGGCACCGACAACCACCTCAACCTGATCGACGTCGCCACGTCCTACGGCCTCACCGGCCGCCAGGCCGAGGCCGCCCTCCTCGAGTCCGGCATCGTCACCAACCGCAACGCGATCCCGGCCGACCCCAACGGCGCCTGGTACACCTCCGGCATCCGCGTCGGCACGCCCGCGCTCACCACCCGCGGCCTCGGCACGGCGGAGATGGACGAGGTCGCCGGCCTGATCGACCGCGTCCTCACCAGCGCCGAGCCCGGCACCACCAAGTCCGGCGCCCCCTCCAAGGCCGCCCACGTCCTCGACCCGAAGATCGCCGACGAGATCTCCCACCGCGCCACCGACCTCGTGGCCGCCTTCCCGCTCTACCCGGAGATCGACCTGGGCTGACGCATCCGGGAGCTCACAGATCGATCAGCTCCTGACGCGGCTCCTCACGCGGCGGTCCGGCCCTGCGCCGGGCCGCCGCGCGGCGTGTCAGCAGCGTCCCGGCGACCCCGGCGGCGAGCCCGGCGGCCGCCCACCACACACGGTCCCGCTCCCCGCCCTCGCGCGCGGCGGCCGGCTTCTCGCCGAGCCCGAGGAAGCCGTCGCCGGCCAGCCGGTCGTAGACCCCGCGCGAGGCGCGGTGCCAGCGGATGTCGTCGTCCGGCAGGTCCGGCGCCGGGTCGGTGCGCACCCACGGGGTGCCGTCCTCGGCGACGAACAGCTGGTCCTGGCGCAGCATCGCCACGTCACCGCCGGGCGCGCGGCTCGTCTGCGGCCAGCCGCCGACCCCGGTCAGCCCCCACAGCACCGTGAACCGCACCGGCGGATACCGGCCCCGCGTCCAGGCATCCGGCACCCGCTCCGTGCCCGTGTACGCCGGGTCCAGCAGCCACCGCAGCCGGTCGAAGCCGGTCTCCCCGGAATGCCAGGCCTCGGTGCGCCCCTCGCCGGCCGTCACGACCACTGCCACGTCGGGTTCCTCGGGAGCCGCCCGGTCCGTCGCCCGCGCCCCTGAGCCGCCCGCCAGCACCACCGCCGCCGTGGCCACCGCCACACAGACCAGCCGCCGCATCGCGCCCCCTCACCCGCCCCTCGTCACACCCCCGGGGTCACCCGCCCCTTGTTACACCCCCGGGGACGGATCGCATCCCGTCTGTTTCCGGCCAGTTCCGGATCGGGGCCCCGGACCTGAGAGAATGATGAGCATGGCCACAGACCGACCTCGCGTGCTCTCCGGAATCCAGCCCACCGCAGGCTCGTTCCACCTCGGGAACTACCTCGGCGCCGTCCGCCAGTGGGTGGCCCTGCAAGAGACCCACGACGCGTTCTACATGGTCGTCGACCTGCACGCGATCACGGTCCCGCAGGATCCGGCCGAGCTGCGCGCCAACACCCGGCTCGCCGCCGCCCAGCTGCTGGCCGCGGGCCTCGACCCGGAGCGGTGCACGCTCTTCGTCCAGAGCCATGTCCCCGAGCACGCCCAGCTCGCCTGGGTCATGAACTGCCTCACCGGCTTCGGCGAGGCGTCCCGGATGACCCAGTTCAAGGACAAGTCCGCCCGGCACGGCGCCGAGCGCACCTCCGTCGGCCTGTTCACGTACCCGGTGCTCCAGGTCGCCGACATCCTGCTCTACCAGGCCAACGAGGTGCCCGTCGGCGAGGACCAGCGGCAGCACATCGAGCTCACCCGCGACCTCGCCGAGCGCTTCAACGGACGCTACGGCGAGACCTTCACCATCCCCTCGGCGTACATCCTGAAGGAGACGGCGAAGATCTACGACCTCCAGGACCCGACGATCAAGATGAGCAAGTCGGCGTCCACGCCGAAGGGCCTGGTCAACCTGCTCGACGAGCCGAAGGCCACCGCGAAGAAGGTCAAGAGCGCGGTCACCGACACCGACACCGTCGTCCGCTTCGACCCGGAGACCAAGCCCGGCGTCAGCAACCTCCTGACGATCTACTCGACGCTCACCGGCACGGGTGTCGCCGAACTGGAGGAGAAGTACGCGGGCAAGGGCTACGGTGCGCTCAAGACGGACCTCGCCGAGGTCGTGGTCGAGTTCGTGACGCCGTTCAAGGAGCAGACCCAGCAGTACCTGGACGACCCGGAGACGCTTGACTCGATCCTGGCCAAGGGCGCGGAGAAGGCGCGCACGGTCGCCGCGGAGACCCTCTCCCGGGCGTACGAGAGGGTGGGCTTCCTGCCCGCCAAGCACTGAGGCGCACCACCGCACACACGCCCCGAAGGGCAGAGCGCTGCACATCACTGTGCCTGCGCCTGCCTTCGGGACGGCCGTGGACGTACAGTCGATAGCCGGACGGCTGAGAACGAAACAGACAACTCACCCGACACGACGACAGGAGACGACGTGGGGACCGTAACGATCGGCGTGTCGATCGCGGTCCCGGAGCCCCACGGCAGCCTGCTCCAGCAGCGGCGCGCGGGCTTCGGCGACGCCGCGGCTCACGGCATCCCCACGCATGTCACCCTGCTCCCGCCGACCGAGGTGGACACCGCCGAGCTGGCGGCCGTCGAGGCCCATCTGACGGAGGTGGCCGCGGCCGGCCGGCCCTTCGCGATGCGGCTGTCCGGAACGGACACCTTCCGGCCGCTGTCGCCGGTGGTGTACGTCCGGGTCGTCGAGGGCGCCGAGGCGTGCACCCGGCTTCAGGAACGGGTCCGCGACGCCTCGGGACCGGTGGCACGCGAACTCCAGTTCCCGTACCACCCGCACGTCACGGTGGCGCACGGCATCGACGACGCGGCGATGGACCTCGCCCTCCGCGAACTCGCCGGCTACGAGGCCGAGTGGTGGTGCACCGGCTTCGCCCTGCACGAGCAGGGGCCGGACGGAGTCTGGCGCAAGCTGCGGGAGTTCGTCTTCGGCGGCTCCACGGTGGTGCCCCCGCAGGCGGCCCCGGTGGACAGCGGCACGCTGCCCGCGCGGTAGCAGGCGGCAGGCCGCACCGCCTCACAACGGCAGCCGCCGGTACAGCGCCCGCGGCAGATGGCGCAGCACCGCAGCCACCGGCCGGAGGATCCCCGGCACCCACACGGTCTCCGAACGCCGCCGCAGCCCCAGCTCGACGGCGGTGGCGACCTCCTCAGGCGTGCTCGCGAACGGGGGCACCGGCCGCCCGGCCGTCGCCGCCGACCGCACGAAGCCGGGGCGTACGGCCATGACGTGCACGCCCGTGCCGTACAGTGCGTCGCCCAGACCCTGCGTGAAGGTGTCCAGCGCGGCCTTGCTGGAGCCGTAGATGAAGTCCGTGCGGCGGGCCCGCTCGCCGGAGACCGAGGAGAGCACGACCAGCGAGCCGTGCCCCTGGTTCTGCAGCTCCCGCGCGGCCACCAGGCCCGAGGACACGGCTCCGGTGTAGTTGGTCTGCGCGACCCGCACCGCGTTGAGCGGCTCGCGTTCGTCGTAGGCCTGGTCGCCGAGGACGCCGAAGGCCAGCAGCACCATGTCGATGTCGCCCTCGGCGAACACCTTGCCCAGCGCCTCCTCGTGGGACGCCGGATCGAGCGCGTCGAAGGCGACGGTGCGCACGTCCGCGCCCAGGGAGCGCAGATGCCCGGCGGCCTCCTCCAGGGCGGGCGAGGGGCGGCCCGCCAGCCACACCGTGCGGGTGCGGCGCGCGATGAGCCGGCGCGCCACGGCCAGCGCGATCCCGGACGTGCCGCCGAGAACGAGCAGGGACCCGGGGAGCGGGGAGAGACGGAGCAGGGGGGTGGGACCGGAGGCATCCTTCACGGCAGACGACTGTATCGTCCGCTTATGGACGTTCTGTCGTAGAAACGCGGTGTTGACGGCAGCCCGGAGCGGGCACAAGTCGGGTCATGGACTGGCTGAAGAACCTCCCCGTCGTCGGCCCCTGGGTGGCGCGGCTGATGCTCACGCACGCCTGGCGGTCGTACGAGCGGCTGGACCGCGTGAAGTGGACACGGCTGGCCGCCGCCATGACGTTCGTCAGCTTCGTCGCGCTCTTCCCGCTGCTGACGCTGGCCGCCGCGCTCGGCGCCGCCACGCTCAACGCCAAGCAGCAGCGCACGCTGGAGAACAAGATCACCGAGCAGTTCCCCGGCCTGGGCGAGCAGCTGCACATCAGCTCCCTGGCGCAGAACGCGGGCACCGTCGGGGTCATCGCGGGCGCCCTGCTGCTGTTCACCGGTATGGGCTGGGTCGGTCAGATGCGCGACTGTCTGCGTGCGGTCTGGGAGCTGCCCGACGCGGAGGAGAACCCGATCCTGAACAAGCTGAAGGACGGGGGCATCCTCATCGGTCTCGGCGGCGCGGTGCTCGTCACCCTGGCCGTCTCCACGGTCGCCTCGGCCGCCGTCGGGTGGCTCACGCGCGAGATCGGCCTGAAAGAACACGGCTGGGGCAGCGTCGTGTTGCAGGTCGTCGCGTTCCTCGTCGCCGTCGCCGCCGACTTCCTGGTGCTGCTGTACGTCCTCACCCTGCTGCCCGGCGTCGAACCGCCGCGCCGCCGGCTGCTGGTCGCCGCGCTGCTCGGAGCGGTCGGCTTCGAACTGCTGAAGCTGCTGCTGAGCGGCTACATCCAGGGCGTGGCGACGAAGAGCATGTACGGCGCGTTCGGCGTCCCCGTCGCCCTGCTGCTGTGGATCAACTTCACCGCCAAGCTCGTGCTGTACTGCGCCGCCTGGACGGCGACACGCGTCGAGCCGGGTCCGGGCGGCGAGGGCGAGGGCGTGGGCGGCGACGGGGAGGGCGGGCCGGGGGACCGGCTCACGGGCGGGAACGGCGGCGCACCAGGTCCGGCAGCGGCCAGCGGCGGTTGACCAGATAGGCGCCGGCCGCGAGCAGCAGCACGACTCCGCCGGCGATGCCCAGGGCGATCCCCATGCCGCTGGAGCCGCTCCTGACCGAGGCGCTCGCCACCGGCTTTGCCGACGAGCCGCCGGCCTGACCGCCGCCCGCCTGACCGGCCGAGGCCGTCGGGTTCGGCTGGGCGCTCGCGGACACGGCGCTCTTCGGCGGCACCAGCTCGCCCACCGGCTGCACCTTGCCGACCGCCTGGAAGCCCCAGTCGAAGAGCTTGGCGGTCTCCCGGTAGACGTCGTTGTGCTCCTTCTTCTCCGGGTTCATCACCGTCACCAGCAGGACGTGGCCGCCGCGTTCCGCGACGCCGGTGAAGGTGGCGCCCGCGTTGGTGGTGTTGCCGTTCTTCACCCCCGCTATCCCCTGGTAGACGGAGAGGTCGTAGTCACCGCTCAGCAGCCGGTTGGTGTTCTGGATCTCGAAGGAGGTCCGGGTCTTCTTGCCCTTCTTGTCCTTCTTCGTCTCGCCGGGGAACTTGGCCCGCACCGTCGAGCAGTACTCACGGAAGTCCTTCTTCTGCAGCCCGGAGCGGGCGAACAGGGTCAGGTCGTACGCCGAGGAGACCTGGCCGGGGGCGTCGTAGCCGTCCGGGGACACCACATGGGTGTCGAGCGCCTGGAGCTCCTGGGCGTGCGCGTTCATGTCCGTCACGGTCTGCGCGACGCCCCCGTTCATCGCGGACAGCACGTGCACCGCGTCGTTGCCCGAGCGCAGGAAGACGCCCAGCCACAGGTCGTGAACCGTGTAGGTCTCGTTCTCCTTGATCCCGACCAGGCTGGAACCGGCGCCCATGCCGGCGAGGTCCTTCGCGGCGACCTTGTGTTCCTGCGTCCCGGGGAGCTTCGGCAGCAGGGTGTCGGCGAACAGCATCTTCAGGGTGCTGGCCGGGGGCAGCCGCCAGTGCGCGTTGTGCGCGGCGAGCACCTGGCCGGACTCGGCGTCGGCGACGATCCAGGAACGGGCCGTGAGGTCCTTGGGCAGGACCGGTACGCCACTGGCCAGGTCGACCTGTGTGCCGGCCTGGCCGAGGCGGGCACCGCCCACCGTGGACATGTTCGCCGGGGGAGTGGCCGACGGGCTCGTCTTCGGGGCCGGAGCGGCCAGGGCGGCGGGCGCGGTCAGCGACACGGACAACAGGGCTGCGGAAGCGACCAGAAAGGTTCGCTTGGCGGTCTTCTTGGGTGCGGGCACGATCGGAAACGTACCTGCCGTGACCGGCGACGCCCCATACCCCCTCCCACCCCGGGCAGGGAGCGAGGCATCCGGCAGCGATACTGGACGCATGAAGCTCAGCCGCCCCCTCTCCTGGTTCCTGCTCGCCTTCGGGGTGTGGAGCTGGATCATCTGGGTCACTTTCGTCAAGAATCTCGTCAAGGACAGCAGCGGGCTGGCGTTCGACCACGGGGATCCCACGGCGTACTTCTGGGTGCACCTGGCGCTGGCCGTCGTCTCCTTCGTATTGGGGACGGTCATCGGGGTCATCGGGTTGCGCGGACTGCGCGCACTGCGCCGGACGTCATAGCGTTCCGGACACGGAAGGGACGGGCGGCATGGTGGTCGTCTTCGTGCTCGGGGCGCTGCTCGCCCTGACGGCCGTCGTGGCGGCCAACTGGTATGTGTGGCGCCGCCTGTTCCGCGACACGACCGCCGGCCCGGGCCGGCCGCGGCGCGCGGGCGCGCTGCTGATCGCCGGGGGCTGGGCGCTGGCGGTGGCCGCCCTCGTGGCCGAGCGCGCCGGCGCCCCCTTCTGGCTCCAGCGCACCCTCGCCTGGCCGGGCTTCCTGTGGCTCGCCCTGTCGATCTACCTGCTGCTGGCCCTGCTGGCGGGCGAGGCCGTACGCCCCGCACTGCGTCGGCTCACGGCCCGCCGCTCCGGCGCGGTCCGGACGGGCAACGGGATCAGCCCCGGCGAGGGCGACGCGATCAGCCCCGACGAGGGCGACGCGCCCTCCGTCGAGGAGTCCGTCGGAGAACCCGCCACGGCACACGTCGCCAGTCCCGCCCCGCTGACCACCACCACCACCGGCGCCCCTGCCGTCTCCGCCGCCCTCACGTCCGCTCCCGCCCCCGCCTCCGTCCTCAGTCCCACCCGGCGCCTCTTCATCTCCCGCGTCCTGGCCGCCGCTGCCGCCACCGCTGCCGTGGGGACCGTGGGGTACGGGACGTACGGGGTGTTGCGGGGGCCCGGTGTGAAGCGGGTCACCGTGCCGCTCGGAAAGCTCCCGCGGGCGGCGGACGGTTTCCGGATCGCGGTGGTCAGCGACATCCACCTGGGGCCGATCCTCGGCCGGGGCTTCGCGCAGAAGGTGGTCGACACCGTCAACGCCACCCAGCCCGACCTCATCGCGGTGGTCGGCGACCTTGTGGACGGCAGCGTCAAGGACCTCGGACCGGCCGCGGCGCCGCTCGCACAGCTCAGGGCGCGGCACGGGGCGTACTTCGTGACCGGCAATCACGAGTACTTCTCCGGTGCGCGGCAGTGGGTCGAGGAGGTGCGGCGGCTCGGACTGCACCCCCTGGAGAACGCGCGCACCGAGCTGCCCGGCTTCGACCTGGCCGGCGTCAACGACGTACAGGGCGAGAGTCAGGGGCAGGGCCCCGACTTCGACCGTGCGCTCGGCGACCGGGACCCCCTGCGCGCGTGCGTGCTCCTGGCCCACCAGCCGGTGCAGATCCACGAGGCGGTCCGGCACGGGGTCGACCTCCAGCTGTCCGGTCACACCCACGGCGGTCAGCTCTGGCCGGGCAGCCTCCTCGCGGCCGCCGCCAACCCGACCGTCGCGGGCCTGGAGCGGTACGGCGACACCCAGTTGTACGTCAGCCGGGGAGCCGGGGCGTGGGGACCGCCGACGCGCGTGGGCGCCCCGTCCGACATCACCGTCATCCAGCTGGCCTCCCGGCAGGCGTGACAAGGGCGGCCGAAAACAGGGGTGAAAGGCGCATTTCCCTCAACCCGGGGGGCTGGCTGAGAAGTTCCTGTGAAACAAACTGAAAACACTTCTTCATAACGTCTTTTCATCCTCTCCAGAACCCTCTTCCCCGAGGTGAAACACCTGTGATTAGGTGACCGCGCCACTCAGGGGTGTGGCTTATGCACAGCGGCCCGCGGAGGGCCTGGGGAGGGCATCACCGATGCGATCGGTTCGCATGCGGATTCTGTTGGCGCTGCTGGTACTGGCCATCGTGGGCGTGAGCGGCTGGCAACTGCTTCCGGCGCAGGACGACAAGAACAAGACGATCACCGTCGGGACGACGGACGCCGTCACCTCGCTCGACCCGGCCGGCGCCTACGACGCCGGCTCCTGGGCCCTGTACAGCAACGTGTTCCAGTCCCTTCTGACCTTCGATCCGAACGGGGCCACCCCCGTGCCGGACGCCGCCAAGAACTGCGGCTTCGAGGGCGGCGGACTGCGCACCTACCGCTGCGAGCTGCGCCCGGGCCTGAAGTTCCCCAGCGGCCGGGCGATGACCGCCGAGGACGTGAAGTACTCCTTCGACCGGGTCAAGAAGATCAAGTCCGACGTCGGTCCCGCGCCGCTGTTCTCCACGCTCGGCTCGGTGGACGCCGCAGGAATGGTCGTCACCTTCCATCTGTCCACGCCGGACGCCACGTTCCCCTTCAAGGTCGCCACCGGAGCCGGCTCCATCGTCGACCACACCCGCTACCCGATGGACGCGCTGCGCACCGGCAGCCAGGTCGACGGCACCGGGCCGTACCGCCTGACGGGCTACACCAAGGACAAGAGCGCCGAGCTGAAGCCGAACGGCTCCTACGAGGGCGCCGTCGACGGCACCGGGTACCCCATCGACCTGCGCTACTACCCGCAGGCCAGTGCGCTCGACAAGGCCTGGCAGGACAAGCAGATCGAGGTCGCCACGCGCACGCTGCCGCCCAAGGTGCTCGCCGCGCTCAACCCGAGCGACCCCGACCAGCGCGTGTTGGAGTCCGACAGCTCCGAGACCCGCAACCTCTACCTCAACACGCGTTCCTCCTCGCCGCTGCACGACGTCCACGTCCGCCGTGCCATCGCCTGGCTGATCAACCGCGAGCAGCTGGCCGGCAGCGTGTACGACGGGACGGTGGACGCGCTGTACTCCCTCGTCCCGGCGGGCATCACCGGCCACACCACCTCGTTCTTCGACACCTATCCGGCCCAGGACGCCAAGAAGGCACGGAAGCTGCTCACCGAGGCCGGCGTGTCGATCCCGGTGCGCTTCACCTACGGCTACGGCGAGGGGCGTGGTGCGGGCGCCGAGGAGGCCATGGAGATCAAGCGGCAGCTCGAGGCGAGCGGCCTGTTCAAGGTCGACGTCAAGGGCTACGAGTGGACCGACTTCCAGAAGCGCTGGGCGGGCGGCAAACTCGACGCGTACGCGGTCGGCTGGGTCCCCGACTACCCGGACCCGGACACCTTCGCCGGCCCGCTTGTCGGCACCGGCTCCACCATGAACACCGGCTACAGCAGCAAGGCCGTCGACCGCCTCATCACGGACAGCCAGCAGTACGCCGACCGCAGCCGGGTCGCCGCCGACTTCCGCAACCTCCAGGCGGACGTGGCGCGGGACGTGCCGCTGATCCCGCTGTGGCAGCAGAAGGAGTACGTCGTCTCCACCGAGGACGTCGGCGGCGGCCAGTACCTCTCGGACGGCACGGGCGTGTTCCGGCTCTGGAAGCTGGGACGGCTCTGAGGCGGCTCCGAGACGGCTCGGAGGCGGCGGACGCCCGGTCGCACGGTGCGGCGGACGCGCCACGGTCGCACCGTCGCGTCCGCCGCTGATCACCCGCTCTTCGAGCCCCTGCCCACCGGGTCCGGCAGCATCTTCGTCATCCCCGGCAGGAAGTCCGTGAACAACTCGTGCACCTCCAGCACGAGCGGGCGCAGCACCCGGAAGCGGGCCAGCGTCACGCCGCGGGCGGTGAGGCGGGCGCCGCGCTCGGCCAGCCGGTAGCTGCGCTCGCGTCCCTCCGTGCGGTCGAACACCCAGTACAGGACGAGCCCCATCTGGGCGAGCCACATCAGCTCGGGGAGCACCTCGCGCAGTTCCGCCGGCACCTTGGTCCGCGCCCCGCGCAGCACCTCCTTGTGGACGCTGATGGCCTCGGCCCGCGCGTGCTCGGACTCGGGGGAGAAGGGGCTGAGCGGGCTGTCGGGATCGGCGGCGTTCTTGAAGAACTGCACCGCGAACTCGTGGTACGGCGTGGCGATGTCCAGCCATGCCTTCAGCACGCCGGCGAGCCGGGCCTCCAGGTCCGTCTCCCGGGCCAGGACCTCCCGGACCGCCTCCTGGTGCTCGGCGGCGATCCGGTCGTAGAAGCCCTGGATCAGGTGTTCCTTGCCCTCGAAGTAGTAGTACGCGTTGCCGACGGAGACCCCGGCCTCCCTGGCGATGGCCCGCATGGTCGTCTTGTCGTAGCCGTGTTCCTGGAACAGCCGCATCGCCGTCTCCAGGATGAGGGCGCGGGTCTGCTCGGACTTGCTGGTGGTCTTCTCGGGCACGAGGAAGAGCCTAGTCAGTGGCCCGGCGGGCGCCGGCCGACGGTGTCTCAGGGGCGGCGGCCCAGCTCCCGGCGCTTGGTGTAGTCCGTGAAGCCGAGGACGTTGCCCCAGGGGTCGGCGATCTCGACCGTCCAGCCGGTCACCACGGCGGACGGCTCGTCGAGCAGTGCGATCCCGGCCGCCGTCAGTTCCCTGGCCGCGACCCGGGCGTCGGGGACCTCCAGCCACACCCGCGGCGACGCCCAGGGCGGCGTGCGGTGCCCCAGTGCCTCCTCCTGCCGCAGCAGGATCCCCGGCGTCTCGCCGCCCACCTTCAGCAGCGCGATCCCCGCCTCGTCCAGCCGGAACGCCACCGCGAACCCGGCCCGCCCGTAGAACTCCACGGCCTCGCCGAGATCGCCCACGGACAGCAGCACGTTGTCGAACCCGAGAAGCTCGTACGACTCGTCATCTGACATGCGATCAGATTAGGTACGGACCCACCAGGCACCCCCGCCCCCACCCCGGCGGACCGACGCCGACGTCACCCGCCCGGCCCCAGGGGGTGTCCCTGGACGCCGAGGGCCCCGCTCCACGAGGAGCGGGGCCCACAGGCACGTACCGGAAGCGACCGGCGGCTCAGAAGCGGCGCGTGATCAGCGCCCGCTTGACCTCCGCGATCGCCTTCGTCACCTCGATGCCACGGGGGCACGCGTCGGTGCAGTTGAAGGTGGTGCGGCAGCGCCAGACGCCGTCCTTGTCGTTCAGGATCTCCAGCCGCTGCTCGCCCGCCTCGTCACGGCTGTCGAAGATGAAGCGGTGGGCGTTGACGATGGCCGCCGGGCCGAAGTACTGGCCGTCGTTCCAGAACACCGGGCAGGAGGAGGTGCAGGCCGCGCACAGGATGCACTTCGTGGTGTCGTCGAAGCGCGCCCGGTCCTCGGCCGACTGAAGACGCTCACGCGTCGGCTCGTTGGTGTCCTTCGTGACCAGGAAGGGCATCACGTCCCGGTACGCCTGGAAGAACGGATCCATGTCCACGACCAGGTCCTTCAGGACCGTCAGGCCCTTGATGGGCTCGACCGTGATCGGCTTCTCGGGGTTGATGTCCTTGATCAGCGTCTTGCAGGCCAGACGGTTCTTGCCGTTGATCCGCATGGCGTCCGAGCCGCAGATGCCGTGCGCGCAGGAGCGGCGGAACGTCAGCGTGCCGTCCAGATCCCACTTGATCTTGTGCAGGCCGTCGAGGACGCGCTCCTTGGGGTCGATCTCCAGCTGGAAGTCTTCCCAGGTCGCCTCCGCCGAGACCTCCGGGTTGAACCGGCGGACCCGGAAGGTGACGGTGATGTAGGGGGAGTCGGCGAATCCGGGCTCGGGCTTGCCGGCCGCTTCTTCCTTGTCCAGAACAGGTGTAGCCATCAGTACTTACGCTCCATCGGCTGGTAGCGGGTCTGGACGACCGGCTTGTAGTCGAGACGGATGGATTCGGTCCCGTCGGCGCCGACCTCGCGGTACGCCATGGTGTGGCGCATGAAGTTGACGTCGTCGCGGTTGGGGTAGTCCTCGCGGTAGTGACCGCCGCGGGACTCCTTGCGGGCCAGGGCGGAGACCGCCATGACCTCGGCCAGGTCCAGCAGGTTGCCCAGCTCGATGGCCTCCAGGAGGTCGGTGTTGAACCGCTTGCCCTTGTCCTGGATCGCCACGTTCTTGTAGCGCTCGCGCAGCTCGGCGATCTTCTCGACGGCCGTCTTGATCGTCTGCTCGGTGCGGAACACCATGACGTTGGCGTCCATGGTCTCCTGCAGCTCGCGGCGGAGGTTCGCCACCCGCTCGTTGCCCGTGGAGGTGCGCAGCCGCTCGATCTGCTCGACGACGAGGGACTCCGGGTTCTCCGGCAGCTCCACGAAGTCCGCGGTCCTGGCGTAGTCGGCGGCGGCGATGCCGGCCCGACGGCCGAAGACGTTGATGTCCAGCAGCGAGTTGGTGCCCAGGCGGTTGGCGCCGTGCACGGACACGCATGCGACCTCGCCGGCCGCGTACAGGCCGGGGACGACGGTGGTGTTGTCCGACAGGACCTCACCCTCGACGTTGGTCGGGATGCCGCCCATCGCGTAGTGCGCGGTCGGCTGGATCGGGATCGGGTCCGTGTAGGGCTCGATGCCGAGGTACGTCCGCGCGAACTCGGTGATGTCGGGCAGCTTGGCGTCCAGCTGCTCCGGCGGCAGGTGGGTCAGGTCGAGGTACACGTGGTCGCCCTCGGGACCGCAGCCGCGGCCCTCGCGGATCTCCGTGTAGATCGAACGGGACACGACGTCGCGGGACGCCAGGTCCTTCATGACGGGCGCGTACTTCTCCATGAAGCGCTCGCCGTCCTTGTTGCGCAGGATGCCGCCCTCACCGCGGGCACCCTCGGTGAGCAGGATGCCCATGCGCCAGATGCCGGTCGGGTGGAACTGGAAGAACTCCATGTCCTCCAGCGGCAGACCCCGGCGGTACACGGCCGCCTGGCCGTCACCGGTGAGGGTGTGCGCGTTCGACGTCACCTTGAAGAACTTGCCGCAGCCGCCGGAGGCGTAGATCACGGCCTTCGCCTGGAAGATGTGGATCTCGCCGGTCGCCAGCTCGTACGCCACCACACCGGCGGACTTCTTGACGCCGTCGACCTCGGTGATCAGCTGGTCCAGGACGTAGAACTCGTTGAAGAACTCCACGCCCTCCTTGACGCAGTTCTGGTACAGCGTCTGGAGGATCATGTGGCCGGTGCGGTCGGCCGCGTAGCAGGAGCGGCGGACGGGCGCCTCACCGTGGTTGCGGGAGTGACCGCCGAAGCGGCGCTGGTCGATGGTGCCGTTCGGGGTGCGGTTGAACGGCAGGCCCATCTTCTCCAGGTCGAGGACGGAGTCGATGGCCTCCTTCGCCAGGATCTCGGCGGCGTCCTGGTCGACCAGGTAGTCACCACCCTTGACCGTGTCGAAGGTGTGCCACTCCCAGTTGTCCTCCTCCACGTTGGCCAGCGCGGCGGCCATGCCGCCCTGCGCGGCGCCCGTGTGGGAGCGGGTGGGGTAGAGCTTGGTCAGGACCGCGGTGCGGCTGCGCTTGGTCGCCTCGATGGCGGCACGCATACCGGCGCCACCGGCGCCGACGATGACGGTGTCGTACTTGTGGATCTTCATCAGGATTTACCTCGGTCCCGGGGCCTAGCGGATGTTCGGGTCGAAGGTGAAGATCACCAGCGTGCCCAGCAGGATGGTCCACACCGTGGCGGTGTAGAGCAGCGCCTTCAGCCACAGCCGCGTGTTGGCGCGCTCCGCGTAGTCGTTGATGACCGTGCGCAGGCCGTTGCAGCCGTGCAGCATCGCCAGCCACAGCATCAGCAGGTCCCAGACCTGCCACCACGGGGAGGCCCAGCGGCCGGCGACGAAGGCGAAGCCGACCTTGGAGACGCCGCCGTCCAGGACGAGCTGGATCAGCAGGTGGCCGAGGACCAGCACGACCAGGACGACGCCGGACAGCCGCATGAACAGCCAGCCGTACATCTCGAAGTTGCCCCGGGTCGACTTCGGGGTCTTCTTGGTGCGCTTGCGCGGGGCCTCGATGACCGGCGCCGGGTTCTCGACGCTGTAGCCGGGGGCGCCCTCGACCGGGCCGATGCCGGAAGCGGTGGTTTCAGTGGTGGACATGCGCCTCAGCTCCCGAAGACGACTCGAGCGGCGTGGCCGAGGACGGGGTAGATCGCCCCGATCATCAGCAGGACCCAGAGGCCGACGACGCTCCAGAGCATCTGCTTCTGGTAGCGGGCGCCCTTGGCCCAGAAGTCGACGGCGATGACACGCAGGCCGTTGAGCGCGTGGAAGAGGATGGCGGCGACGAGGCCGTACTCCAGCACGGCGACGACCGGCGTCTTGTAGGTGGCCACGACCCTGTCGTAGGCCTCGGGAGACACGCGGACGAGCGCGGTGTCCAGCACGTGAACGAACAGGAAGAAGAAAATGAGGACGCCGGTGACTCGGTGAGCCACCCAGGACCACATTCCTTCCCGGCCGCGGTACAGCGTTCCAGCCGGCACGGAAGAACCCTCCGGGAGCGGGGACTAGGGCCGCGCCGGCTTCTCTGTCGGTCGGGCCCGGCCGGGTACGGTCCACCGGCCCCCAGCATGGTAGCGATGCGCTGCGGCGAGCTTTGCGGGGGGCCTGCCTCGTGTGATCAAACTGGCACTCAAAGGTGCACGGACGGGTTAGTGGGGGCGGCAACCGGAGAGGGCGGTGCTGCTATCTGCCGAGTGCGGGTGCGTTGGGCCGGGCGCTCCCCCACTCTCGGCTTCGCGCGAGCGGGGGGACCCCCATCGCGGCGGAGCCGCCGACAGGCACTGCCCCGCGCCCCTGAGGTGTCTCACCAGCCGTTCCCTCGCGAGGTGCCGGAGTTCCTCTGCCGCGGTGATCCGTTCGTCGTCCGGATCGTTCGTCAATCGTGATCGGATGGCCGCCAGTACACGGTCGAGTGTTTCGGCGGCGGGTACGCCGTCCAGGCAGATGACGAACGCGTGTCCGAATTTGGCCTCGTAGGCCGCGTACGCCGCGCTCAGGGCCGTGGAGGCGGCCGTGTACGTGGCTGCCGGCAGTGCGGGCAGCGGCTCTTCCTCCAGGGCCTCCGCCAGGTCCCGCGGGCCCAGGTCGTACGCAGCCTCGTCCGCCGCGGCCAGGAGGGCCGGGAGGTCGGGGTAGGGGCGGTGGGCGGTGATGCGGTGGGCCCAGCGCGGGCTGCGCAGGCAGGTCAGGAGGGTGTGGTGGGCCTCTTCGGGCGGGGCGGTGTTGAAGTGCTCCAGGTTCTGCGCGGGCAGCGTGGGTCCTCGGCGTGGGATGCGGCGGCGCCTGTGGGCGTGCCGTGTGTGTCGGCAGGGGATCTTGTGGGAGATGTGCCGTTACGTTATCGGGCGTGCTCATGATGTGTCCGGTCGATGCCCGGATTTCACTCGGACGGCAGAGTTTGAGAACGCTTCGTGGACGCTCCGCGAGCGGGCGGGCCGTAGGTTGGCTGTGTGAGTCAGCACAGGCGGCGCCGGGCTCCGGCGCGAAAGCTGCAGCACAGGTACGCGCTGGCCGGCGGGGCGTTCGCCTTGACGGTCGGGCTCGGTGTCGGGCTCGGTCTGTGGGCCTCCGGGGGTGACGAGACCCCGGCGGGTTCGGCGCGCACCGCGTCACAGGCGTCGTCCCCGCCCTCGGCCCCGGACGCCGGAGGCACCAGCCCCAGCCCGAGCCGCAGCTATCCGCTGTCCCAGGCGCCGCGCACCATCCCCGCCGTGCGGTCCCACACCGCGGCCCGCGGCCCCGGCTGGCGCCCGGCCCACGGTGAGCGGGTCGTGGTGAGCGATGCGTCCCTGGCCGACGAGGGGAAGCTGATCGCGGGCGAGCTGGGCCTGTCGTACGCCGGTGAGAAGAACGACGTGCGTTCCGGGGACGTACGGCTGGCGCTGAGCGGCGGCGAGGGCGGCAACCCGGAGTCGTACACCATGACCGTGCGCGGTGGCCGGGTCACCATCAGCGCTCCGGCCGACGCGGGCGTCTTCTACGGCACCCGCACCCTGAAGCAGGAGGTGCACGGCGGCGGCACGGCACCGGAGGGCGTCGTGAACGACGCGCCGGCCAAGCCGCGGCGCGGCTTCATGCTGGACATCGCGCGCAAGCCGTACACGGTCGGCTGGATCGAGGACCGCGTACGCGAGCTGGGCGACCTGAAGTACAACGAGCTCGGCCTGCACTTCTCCGACGACCAGGCCTTCCGGATCCAGTCCGACACCCACCCGGAGATCGTCTCGGCGAACCACCTCACGAAGGCGCAGGTCAAACAGATCGTCGACCTGGCCACGAGCCGGCACATCACCATCGTGCCGGAGATCGACTCGCCCGGTCACCTGGGCGCGGTGATCGCCGCCCACCCCGATCTCCAGCTGCGCAACGCGAGCGGCGTGCCGACCCGCGGCGCGATCGACATCTCCAAGGACGAGTCCGCGCAGATCGTCGACGACCTCCTGGACGAGTTCGCGGGCGTCTTCCCCGGCGGCTACTGGCACCTCGGCGGTGACGAGTACCAGGCGCTGACCGTGCGGGACCCTGCCGCCTCCTACCCGCAGCTGGCCGCCGCCGCGCGCAAGGCCTACGGCCCCGGCGGTACCGTCGCCGACCTGGCCACCGGCTGGCTGAACGACCGCGCCGCCACCGTCCGCAACCACGACCGCACCCCGCGCGCCTGGAACGACGGCTTCTTCCGGAACACCTCGGTGCAGCCCGCCAAGGACATCGAGGTCGCCTACTGGACCGGCAAGGAGATCGGCGCCCGGCCGCCGGCCGAGTACCTCGCCGCCGGCCGCAAGGTGATCAACTACAACGACGAGTTCCTCTACTACGTCCTCGGCCAGCCGCAGACCTTCGTCTACCCGACCGGGCAGCGGATCTACGAACTGTGGACCCCGCGGGTGCTGCGCGGCACCCAAGCGGTTCCCGCCCGCTACGACGCCCAGATCCTCGGCGGCATCTTCGCCGTCTGGGGCGACCGCCCGAACGCCCAGACACAGGACCAGGTGGCAGCCGGCATCCGCATGCCGCTGCGGGCGACCGTCCAGAAGCTGTGGGACCCGGGGAAGCCGGAGCTGTCCTGGACGGACTTCAAGGCGCTGGCGGGCCGGCTCGGCTGAGCGTCGCGGCTGCGGTCGCCGCTTGGCCGAAATCTTTTCTTCCGCAGCTCCCTCGACTGAGCGTGACGGCCGTGTGACACTACCGGGCGGTCGCACGCAGTAAGGGGAAGGGTGGGTTCCGTGGCCGGAAAGGGCCTGGGGCGCCGCTCTGGCGAGGGAGGGGCGTGGATGAGCCTGGTGGAACTGATCGCGCAGGCCGACGAGCGCGGACTGGCCGCCAGCGGGCTGGCTTGTCTGGACCGGTGCGTACCGCTGCTCGGCGGGGACGACGAGGTGCTGCGGCCGCTGTGGGGCACCCTCGCGGAGGGCCGCGACGGCGACTGGGCCGACCGGCTGGAACAGGCGCGCGGCGCGCTCGACGCGGCCTGCCCGGAGGGGCCGGACGAGGACGAGGCCGCGCTGCTGGCCCGCCGCATGCTCGCCGCCGCGCCGGCCGGCCGGACCGCCGGAGAGGTACGGCTGTGGGCCGACGCCTGCTCGGTCGCCTCCCTCCAGATCCACCGGCTGCTGGACCCGGCCGAGGACCCCGCCTCCGTCGACTCCCGCCGCGAGGGCCGCACGGACGGCATGTCCCCACTGGTCGCCGCCGAACTCCGGCGCCAGATCACCGTCCTCGAACTCCTCGCCGGACGCGGGCCCGCAGGGCTGCGCCAGGCCCTGGAGGTCTCCACCGAAGGGCGTCGTGTCCTGCGGGCGGTGGTCTCACGCCGTGCCCGCGGCCGGGTGTGAACCGCTGACGGGTCCGACAGGTCCCTCGCTCTGTGAGCGTCGTGAGGGTGCGGTGCGGGGGGTCTGCGGGGGTCGTGCGCCGGTTGCCGGAAACGAGCGGATCCGGGTGACGGAAACCGTGCCGCCCTCGCTCTTCCCTATGTGACAGCGCAGCATGTGACGACTCAGCAGCAGACCAGGCCGCACGCCGCCACCAGACCGGTGCGGTGGGCGGCGGACACCGTGGCGGCGATGCGCGAGGGCGCCCGGCTGCGCCTGGACTACTCGGCGCGGAGCCTGTGGCGGGTCGACCGGGTGATCGACGAGCTCCGCCGTGAGGGCACGCCGTACCCCGCCGTGGAGAGCGTGCTGCGCGGTTTCGGGGCGTACGCCGGTGAGGTGATCGTCCGCGAGGCCGGGGCCGAGTGGTGGGCCTCCGGCGGCGAGCACTGGATCCGCACCGTGGACGGGCGGCTGTGGGACCCGATCGACGAGTCGCGTCGGTGCTTCGCGGGCCACGGGTCCCTGCGGCTGCTCTGCCTGGACGCCATGGCGGGGCGCGGCGGCCCGCGCGACTGACGAACCGGCCCGGGGCCGGTTGACCGACCGGCCGGGGCCCCGAGTGGTGCGGGACCCCGACCGGTCCGCGGTGGCGGTTCCGTCAGCCGTCCGCGCGGCGGGCCGTCGAACATCAACGACCCGCTCCCTGTGACACTTCTGTGCGGACCGACGCTGATGACCATGGGCCGTGCGCACGGCGGTCGTGTGGCGCGACGCGGGTTCGGCAGAGCCCGTGCCGCACTGGGTGCGAACGAGGTCAGTGTTGGGCCAGGGAGGGGAACCCCGCCGCGCAAGGGCGCACGACGGGGAGCTGGGCGCGGCCGTGGCGCGTGCCCAGGAGGGCGACGAGAGCGCCTTCGCGGTGGCGTACCGGATGGTGCAGCCCGGTCTGCTCGGCTATCTCCGCGGGATCGTCGGCGACGACGCCGAGGACGTGGCGTCCGAGGCGTGGCTGGAGATCGCCAGGGATTTGGGCCGGTTCAAGGGGGACGGGGCCGGCTTCCGGGGATGGACGGCGACGATCGCCCGGCACCGCGCCCTGGACCATCTGCGACGCGTGCGTGTACGGCCCCGGTCGACGGCGCTGGAGCAGGACGTGCTGGAACTGCCCGGGCCCCAGAACACGTACGAGCAGGCGTTGGAGTCCCTCTCCACCGAGCGCGCCCTCGAACTGGTCCGTTCCCTGCCGCGCGACCAGGCGGAGGCGGTGCTGCTGCGGGTCGTCGCCGGCCTCGACGGTCCCTCGGCGGCCCGGGTCCTCGGCAAGCGCCCCGGCGCGGTGCGCACGTCCGCGCACCGGGGACTGAGACGGCTGGCCGCCCTGATCGGTGCGCCGGCTGCGACGAAGGGGGATCCCTCGGCGCCGGGGGAGCCGGAGTGAACGGCGCGCCACGGCCGACGACACACGAGCCGGAAGCACAGAGGAGACCGGGCGGGAACGGCAGAGGCGGCGTGGTCAGGGGTGGCGGCAGGCCGGGCTGACCCTGTGTCACTTCCGTGCACCGTGCCGCCGAGGCAACGGCCGGGGCCGCCACCCCCCACAGGAGAGGCCCCGGCCGTCGCGCGGCACGGGCCGCGCGGCGGCCCGTACTCCCTACAGCGCCGTGAGTGCGTTTTCTGTCACACCGCACACCCGATCAGTTAGTTGCGCGTTGTACCGTCATGGACGAGAGGCGGTTTCAGGCCGTAACGTGCCTTTCGCGCCGGGCGCGGAAGATGCATGATCACCGCACACAACGTCGGCCGCGATGCCGCAACGATCCTGCTCGATCTACTGAGGAACCACGGGGTGCTGGGGGACGACGCGGAGCTGACCGCCGCGGTGCTTGCGGCACAGGACGGGGACGAGACCGCGTTCCGGACTGTGTACCGTGCCGTGCACCCGCGGCTGCTCGGATACGTACGCACACTGGTCGGCGACCCCGACGCCGAGGACGTGGCGTCCGAGGCCTGGTTGCAGATCGCCCGGGACCTGGAGCGCTTCAGCGGAGACGCGGACCGCTTCCGCGGCTGGGCCGCCCGGATCGCTCGCAACCGCGCACTGGACCACATACGCATGCGCGGCCGCCGCCCGGCGATAGGCGGTGACGAAACGGAACTGACCGGCAAGGCGGCCGAGTCGGACACCGCGGGGGAGGCCATGGAGTCCCTCGCCACCGACCGCACCCTCTCGCTCATCGCCCGGCTGCCCCAGGACCAGGCCGAGGCCGTCGTGTTGCGCGTGGTCGTGGGCCTGGACGCCAAGACCGCCGCCGAGACGCTCGGCAAGCGCCCGGGCGCCGTACGCACCGCCGCGCACCGCGGCCTGAAGCGCCTCGCCGAGCTGCTCGGCGACGATCCGGAATCCGTCGGCGCGCTCGACGCGCTGCCGCCCCCACGAGAACCGCGCGGCCCCGCGGTGACGTCCGCCGGTGTGACGCATATACGCGCCCGGACGCAGAAGGACATGTGATGGCCGACGAGCAGTACCACTGGCTGGACCCCGACACGGCGGAGCGTCTACTGCGCGGGGAGCCTCTGGACACCGTCGACGAGACCGTCCGTGACCAGGCCGAACGACTCGCCGCGGCACTGTACGCACTGGCCGCCGAACCGCAGGCCGAGCCGTCGTCCGCGGACGACGCCGAACTTCCCGGCGAGGCCGCCGCGCTCGCCGCCTTCCGCAAGGCGCGCGCCGAACAGGCCGACGCCGGAGCCGTCCGTATCGATCGCGTCGATGCGCACGCGCACACCCCGGCAGACGGTGGTCGTTTCCGGCGAACCGGGCATGCCGGGCGTAACCGGCAGGCCGGGCGCCGGAGTTGGGGCCGCCCCCTGCGCCTCGCCGTGTCCGCCGCGCTGGCCGCGGGAGCGGTCGGCGGGGTCGCGGCGGCCACGACCGGTGTGCTGCCGACCCCGTTCGGCGGCGGCGCGCCCACCCCCGCCGCGTCCGTCTCGGACCGGGCGACGCATGACAGTTCGCCGGCCTCGTCCTCGCCGGACGGCTCCCCCGGCGGCGTCCCGGGAGCCGCGCAGGGCGGTGGGCCGGGCGCCTCGACGCCCGGAGGCTCACCGGCCGGCCCGTCCGGTGCCGACGCCGGGAACACCGGCCGTGACGGCGACAGCAGCCCCGGAACCGGCGCAACCGCCGGGCCGGGCGGCGGGCAGGGCGCCGACTCGGGCAGCCGCTGGAGCCGTCTGGCCTCCGCCTGCCGCGACCTGCGCGACGGCAAGAGCCTGGACGCCGACCGCAAGCACGTCCTGGAGGGAGCGGCCGGCGGCTCCTCGCACGTGTGGACGTACTGCAAGGGCGTCCTCGAGACCGCCGACGGCCGCGGCTCCGCCCAGGGAGGCGGCAGCGGCCAGGACGACAACGATGGCGGTGACGGGAAGGGCCACACAGGCGGTAAGGGCGGCACCGGCGGTACCGGCGGTACCGGCGGCACGGACAGTGGGAGTGGCCAGGACGGCCGAGGCGGGCAGGGCGGCAAGGGCAACAAGGGCGGTGAAGACGACGGCGGTCACATAGGCGCCGGCCGACCCGCGACCGACGCCGCCGACTTCGCGCCCCTGCGCCCGCCGCTCCCGGCGGAGCAGTCGCCGACCGCGTCCCCGACCCCGGCTCCGACCGCGTCCCCTGCGGCATCCACCTCTCCGGCAGCGACGACCGCACGCCACTGACCTGCGCTTTCGTACGCCCTGAAATTTTTTCTCCGCGGGGTGTGACGTTTTCGGCGGCCGCAGCGCAGTACTAAGTGAGCCGACTGGTCATCGGCCGTCGCACGGAGCCGGGGTTCCCCCCGTACCCACGGCTCGTGCATGTGGCGCGGGCGGGACACGTTCCCCCGGTCCCGCCCGCGCCCCGCCTCACTCCTCGCGCTCTCCGCACGCCCGTCGACGTATGGTCGGCCTCTCCGGCGTCACCAGTGCACGACGACCTTGTCCCCCACCCTCACCTGTGCGAACAGCTGCGCGATGGCCGCCTCGTCCCGTACGTTGACGCAGCCGTGCGAGCCACCGGCGTAACCCCGGGCCGCGAAGTCGTAGGAGTAGTGCACGGCTTGGCCGCCACTGAAGAACATCGCGTACGGCATGGGGGAGTGGTAGAGCGTCGACACATGGTGGCGTGACTTCCAGTAGACCGTGAACACACCTTCCCGGGTGGGTGTGTACTGGGTGCCGAACCGCACCGACACCGTCGAGAGAGTCCGTCCGCCGACCATCCAGCGCAGCGTCCGGCTGGTCTTGTCGATGCACAGCACCCGGCCGGTCAGACAGCGCGGGTCCGGCGCGCCGGCCGGCTGACCGCCCATCAGGTACAGCTCCCACTTGCCCGGCTCGTGCGACATGGCGAGCAGTCGCTGCCAGGTGACGGTGTCGGTCCGTCCCGTCGTCGGCAGGCCCCGCTTGCCCTGGAAGCCCTTGACCGCCTGCTCCGTCAGATCGTCGTACGTCCCCGTCGGGCCGTCGAACAGCCAGGCGACCTGACGCAGGCGGGCCTGGAGCTCGCGGACGCCGCTGCCGCTGTCACCGCGGGACCACAGGACGGGCGCGGGCGCGCTCGGCGCCCGGCCGGGCGTGCTGCCCGGGGCCGTGCCCGGTGTGGTTCCGGCTCCGCGGGCCGTCCCCGGAGTCGCGCCGCCCGGTCTGTCGTCGGTGGAGGCGCGGTCGCCGGGCGGGCTGGTGGTGGGGATCTCGATGTGCACCGGCCCGCGGTGTCCGCCACCGTCCCCTCCCGCGCCGGTTCCCGATCCGGAGCCCGCGCCGGGGGCCTGCACCGTGCATGCGCACACCGCGGCCAGCGCCACGGCCGCCGCCACGGCGACGCCCGATCTCCTGATGTCTCCGATGCGCATACCGCCCCCCGTCGTGGCTGTCGAGTCGCCGTGGTCCGGAAGTACACCGGATGTCTCCCCACGGGTGACCGACCGTGAACCAGGGGGCACGCTGGAAGGCGGAGCCCGTCCCCGAAAGCGTGATGGGAGGCGTGGCGAACAGCGGGCCGCTCGGCGGGCCGCACGGTGTGGCGAACAGCGGGCCGAACAGGTCTGTGAGCAAGGTCCCAGCGTGGGGCACTCCACCCGGCGCACGGCCGCGGCTACAGTCCGTGGCGAGGATCGGGATACCGGCGAGTAACTGGCGAGTAACAAGAACGCGGAGGCACACACCATGGCGCGCGAGTCGGAGTCCGGGCTGCCCATCGAGCCGGTCTACGGGCCGGACGCCCTGGAGGGCTGGGACCCGGCGGCGAAGCTGGGTGAGCCGGGGTCGTTCCCGTTCACGCGTGGCGTGTACCCGACGATGTACACGGGCCGGCCGTGGACGATGCGCCAGTACGCCGGCTTCGGTACGGCGGCGGAGTCCAACGCCCGGTACAAGGAGCTCATCGCGCACGGCACGATGGGTCTGTCGGTCGCCTTCGACCTGCCCACCCAGATGGGCCACGACTCCGACGCGCCGATCGCGCACGGCGAGGTCGGCAAGGTCGGCGTCGCCATCGACTCGGTCGACGACATGCGGGTGCTGTTCGGCGGGATCCCGCTGGACAAGGTCTCCACGTCGATGACGATCAACGCCCCCGCCGCGCTGCTGCTCCTGCTCTACCAACTGGTCGCCGAGGAGCAGGGCGTGCCGGCGGACAAGCTGACCGGCACGATCCAGAACGACGTGCTCAAGGAGTACATCGCGCGCGGGACGTACATCTTCCCGCCCAAGCCGTCGCTCCGGCTGATCGCGGACATCTTCAAGTACTGCAAGGCCGAGATCCCGAAGTGGAACACCATCTCGATCTCCGGCTACCACATGGCCGAGGCGGGCGCCTCGCCCGCGCAGGAGATCGCCTTCACGCTCGCCGACGGCATCGAGTACGTGCGCACGGCCGTCGCGGCCGGCATGGACGTGGACGACTTCGCGCCCCGTCTCTCCTTCTTCTTCGTGGCCCGTACGACGATCCTGGAGGAGGTCGCCAAGTTCCGGGCGGCCCGCCGGATCTGGGCGCGGGTGATGAAGGAGGAGTTCGGCGCGAAGAACCCCAAGTCGCTGATGCTGCGGTTCCACACGCAGACGGCCGGGGTGCAGCTGACGGCCCAGCAGCCGGAGGTGAACCTGGTCCGGGTCGCCGTCCAGGGCCTGGCGGCGGTGCTCGGCGGCACCCAGTCGCTGCACACCAACTCCTTCGACGAGGCGATCGCACTCCCCACGGACAAGTCCGCCCGCCTGGCCCTGCGCACCCAGCAGGTCCTCGCCTACGAGACGGACGTGACCGCGACGGTGGACCCCTTCGCCGGGTCGTACGTCATCGAGAAGATGACCGACGAGGTCGAGTCCGCCGCCCTGGAGCTGATGCAGAAGGTGGAGGACCTCGGCGGCGCGGTCAACGCCATCGAGCACGGCTTCCAGAAGAACGAGATCGAGCGCAACGCCTACCGCATCGCCCAGGAGACGGACAGCGGCGAGCGGGTCGTGGTGGGCGTCAACCGCTTCCAGCTCGACGAGGAGGAGCCCTACGAGCCCCTGCGCGTGGACCCGGCCATCGAGGCCCAGCAGGCCGAGCGCCTCGCCAAGCTGCGCGCCGAGCGCGACCAGGCGGCGGTCGACACGGCCCTGTCCGCCCTGAAGAAGGCCGCCGAGGGCGAGGACAACGTCCTGTATCCCATGAAGGACGCCCTGCGCGCCCGGGCGACGGTGGGCGAGGTCTGCAACGCGCTGCGGGAGGTCTGGGGGAACTACGTGCCCTCGGACGCGTTCTGAGCGAGGGGGCCGGGCCACCCGTCTCGCCCCCCGAAATCCCCACCAGGAGTGTCGCACCCCCGTGGGACACTCCTGCCATGTTCGGCGTCATCGATCTCCCCACCTACCTGGCAGGACTCGTCCTGATCGTCCTGCTGCCAGGACCCAACTCGCTCTACGTGCTGTCCGTGGCCGCCCGGCGCGGCATCCGGGCGGGGTACACCGCCGCCGCGGGCGTCTGGTGCGGTGACACCGTGCTGATGACGCTGTCGGCCGCCGGGGTCGCCTCCCTGCTCAAGGCGAACGCGGTGCTGTTCGGGATCGTGAAGTACGCCGGTGCCGGGTATCTGACATGGCTCGCGATCGGCATGCTGCGGGCCGCCTGGGGGATGTGGCGGACCCGGCGCGAACGGGCCGCGGCGGAGGACGTCCCGGCCGAGGCCGGTCCCGCCCATGAGCGCCCCTACCGCCGTGCCCTCGTCATCAGCCTGTTCAACCCGAAGGCGATCCTGTTCTTCATCGCCTTCTTCGTGCAGTTCGTCGACCCCGGCTACGCCTACCCGGCCCTGTCCTTCGTGATCCTCGGCACCTTCGCCCAGCTGGCCAGCTTCCTCTACCTCAGCGCCCTGATCTTCAGCGGCACCAAGCTGGCGGCCGCCTTCCGCCGCCGCAAGCGCCTGTCGGCGTGGGCGACCTCGGCGGCGGGCGCGCTGTTCTTCGGCTTCGCGGTGAAGCTCTCGCTGGCGAGCGCGTAGGGCACCCGCAGGTCAACCGCGGCCCACGAGGAACAGGGCGTGCGGTCCCTCCCGGACGAGCGCCGGGAGGGCTACGACATCGAGGCCCGCTACGGGACCGGCTGAGCCGCCGCTCCGGAGCCCCGGTCGGTCGTCAGCGGCCCGCCGCGCGCCCCAGCGACCGTGCCCGGCGGGCCACGCGCCGCACCGTCGCGTTGCGCCGGATGAAGGCCAGCTGCGCCGGGACACCGCCGGGCAGGGCCAGCGAGGTGAGGCGGCGGCGCTTGAAGTAGCGCCGGGTGTGCGGGTCCAGACGGGTGGCGAGGTACCGCTCGGCGGCCGGGCGCAGACCCGGGTGGATCTTCGGCTGCATCGCGAAGGAGACCGCCCTGACCAGCTCGGTCAGCGCGTCGACGGCCATGCCCGGGCGCTGCCCGGTGACCGCCGCCCGGTCGTCCAGGTCGGGCAGGAGCGCGTCGACGATCGTCACCGGTATCCGGTTGCTGTTCTCGTACGGCGTCAGGCGCTCCAGGAGCGTGCCGGTGCCGGTGCGGGCGACCGGCAGCCCGTACAGCGCGGAGGCGGTGAGCAGCGCGGTGGAGAAGCAGCCGACGACCAGCGCCGGACGCATCCGCTGGTACAGCACCTCGGCGAGCACGGGCGTGTCGAGCACGGTCAGCTCGGCGCCCAGTCTCTCCGCCTCCCGCTCCAGCGCCCGCGACCAGCCGGCCGGCGCCGAGGGGTGCGGCTTGAAGACGACGCGGGTGTGGCCGAGCGCGACCGCGCCCCGCAGCATCCGCACATGCAGCGTCTCCTCCTCCTCGGCGGTGAGGATGTCCAGCGCGGACAGGTACTGGCCGAGCAGCAGCGCGGGTTCGTCCCCGGTCTCCGGCAACTCCTCGGCGATGTCCGACAGTTCGGCCAGCACCTTGACGAAGGCGTCCGTCGGCACGATCTCCGCCTCGACGCCGAACTCGGTGAGCAGCACCGGCTTCAGGCCCGGCACCAGGTCCAGGTGCAGCACGCGGTCGACGCGGGTGCCGACCAGCGGGTCGATCTTGTTGCGGGTGGGGCCGTAGCTCATCAGGCCGTCGGCGTAGACGGTGACGGGCGCGCCGGTGAAGATCTGGCAGAAGCCGAGGGCCGGATTGACCTGGATGGACTCGACGACCAGCTCGACGTCGTCGTCGCCCAGGTTCCACAGCAGCCGCAGGTGCCGCTCCCACAGCGGGACGTCGTCCAGGCGCGGGCTCCAGCCGCCCGGGTGGAACGGCGCGATGGTCTCGTTCCACGACACCACGTCGTCGAACCTCTCCCGCAGCTGCTCGAAGCCGGGCAGTTCGTCCAGCGCCGGGGTGGTCTCGGGCGTCGCGGCGTTGTTGCAGACCAGCAGCATGCGGCGGTCGGCGGGGCCGAAGCGGTCGGAGTCGAGGGCGGCGGCGAGCGTGGCCGTGCCGTACAGCGTGGAGGCCAGGAAGATCTGCGTGGTCATGCGGAGGCCCCCGTCGAGGCCGGGGCCGAGGCCGAGGCCGGGCGGCGGCGCAACCGGCGCAGCCGGGTGGCCCGCTGGACGTCCATGGAGTCCAGCGCCTCGTCGAGAACGTCCTGCGGCATGCGCCGCAGGGCGGCCGCGCTCAGCGACTTCAGCTTCCGTGCCACCGCCGGTTCGAACCTTTCGATGGAACCCAGATGATGGGAGATGATCGCGCAGTACGTGCGCACCGCCTTGGGCAGCAGCCGGTCCGCGTCCCGGTCCTTCGCCGTGTCCTGGACGACCTGGTCGAAGGCGCGGATGAAGTCCAGTTGGCGCACGTCGCCGATCTGGGTGAGGGAGGAGGCCACCCCGCGCCGGTAGTGCACCCCGAGCAGACCCACCACGGCGAAGGACTCGGCCTCCCGGTGCAGCCGCCATATCCACGGCCGGTCCTCGGCCGTGCGCAGCCCGTCGGTGAAGTGCAGCAGGCCCTTCTCGACCAGGCGCCGGTGGTAGATGCCCGCCCAGGCGTAGGGGTAGTCGACCGAGGTGGAGCGGTCGGCGGGCAGGATCGCCGAGCGCGGGTCCAGCACCACCCCGCGCCGGCCGTGCGGAACCCGGTGGATCGTGCGCGCCCGGCCGGTGCACTGCACATGGTCGGAGCGCACGAAGTCGCAGCCCAGTTCCTCGATCGCGGCGAGGAGCCGCTGGTAGTAGCCGGGGGCCAGCCAGTCGTCGCCGTCCAGGAACGTCAGGTACTCCCCGCGCGCCCTGTCGATTCCGGTGTTGCGCGCGGTCGCCAGTCCTCCGTTCCGCTCGTGCCGGACGTGTACAGCGCCCGGCAGTTCACGCTCGGCATGCGCGAGAATGTCCGGTGTCTCGTCGCTTGAACAGTCGTCGACCAGCACGAATTCGAAGTCGTCGCGCGCGTTCGCACGAAGACTTCTCAAGGTGTCGGGCGCGTATTTCTGCACGTTGTAGAACGGCACGATGACGGAGAGCTTGACCACGCATGTGACGTTAGGTGCCGGGCCCCGCCTGCGTCTTTACCTTCAGTTTGACCATGGATGAACGACGCGTGGCGAAGCCGTGAACCACGGCTTTTTCGTTGCGTTTCCCGGGCCGATTCGCCGTTCGGCGGTGTGCTGTTAACCGTTTGTTGCGTTCGGGTTGGGCCGAACCTAGAAATGCCTTCCTACGGTCTTCGGCGTGCCAGCAAGTGCAATGAAGGTCCGGCGAGTCGCCGTTCTCGCGGATTCCGACACCCGGTGGAAATGGGGCGCGCTCACCGCGAAGCGCCTTGTCTCCGCCGAGTCCGGCGCGTCGGACATCCACCTGGACGGCTACCTCCTGCGGGGCCGAGCCACCCCCACCGCCCGCCAGCTGACGGAGGTCGGCGTCCGCGCGGACTCGCTGCGCGAGGTGACCGCCGTCGAGTTCCTGCACGCGATGGACACCGCGGGCGAGGACGCCGGCGGCGCGAGGCCGTACGACGTGCTGGTACTCGCGCTCGTCGGCGGCGGGGTGCAGGCGATGCTGCACGGGCTGAGGCGGGTGTGGCAGGGGAGCGAGCGGCGTCCCGTGGTCGTCACCGGGTACGTCGGCGTGGTCTACGAGAAGCTCGCCGACGGTCTGCTGCTGCGTCACGGCGCCGACCTCGTGCTCGCCAACTCCCGCCAGGACGCGGACCGTTTCCGCGCCGTCTACGAAGGGGTGGGCGCCGACGCCTCGGCGGTCACCGAGGTGGCGCTGCCGTTCCTGGGCGGCGCCACCTACCAGGGCGAGAACAAGCCGTACACCGTGGTGTTCGCCGCCCAGCCCTCCGTCCCGGAGCGCCGCGAGGAGCGCACGTACCTGCTGGACCGGCTGGTCCGCCACGCCCGTCTGCACCCCGACCGCGAGGTGCTGCTCAAGCTGCGCTCCAAGCCCGGCGAGCACACCACCCACATCGAGGAACTGCCGTACCAGAAGCTGGCGCAGAAGACCGGCCTGCCGCCCAACCTGCGCCTCGTCTACGGCCACATGGGCGAGGTCCTGGACCGCACCGACCTGCTGGTCACGGTCAGCTCCACGGCCGCCCTGGAGGCCCTGCACCGACGCATCCCCACGGTGATCCTCACCGACCTGGGCGTGCGCGAGGTGCTCGGCAACCACCACTTCGTCGGCTCCGGCTGCCTCGCCTCCTGGGACCAGCTGGACGCGGGCCACCGCCCGGTGCCCGACGAGGAGTGGGTGGCCCGCCAGGGCGTCGCGACCGGGGGCCCTTCCTCCTCCGGAGGAGGCTCCTACGCCACCGCCTTCGACACGGCCCGCGCCCGCGTCACCGAGCTGCTGGCGGCGCCCGGCGGACTGCCGCCCCTGACCCCCTACTACACGCCCGCCACCGCGCCCGGCTATCTGCCGGGCATCCTCGCCCGCCACCACCTCGGCCCCGACGGCACCCCGCTGCCGGGCGCCCCGGCCGGCGACAAGGAGCCCGGAGCCGTCCGGCAGATCGTCCGCCGCGCCGCCCGCGGCGCCTACCGCCACGGCGTGCAGCGCGTCGCCCCGGTGATCCGGCGGATGGGCGAGCTGTGACCCTTCAAGGAGAAGAGCCCATGTCCGAGACAGCAGTCGGGGTGCGCCGCGTACTCGCGGTGATCCCCGCGCGCGGCGGCTCCAAGGGAGTGCCCGCCAAGAACCTGGCCCCCGTCGGCGGCGTCCCGCTGGTCGCCCGGGCGGTCCGCGAGTGCCTGGCCGCCCGGCTCGTCACGGACGTGGTCGTCTCCACAGACGACCGGGCCATCGCGGCCGCGGCGCGCGAGGCGGGTGCCGAGGTGGTGCTGCGCCCGGCCGCCATCGCCGGCGACACCGCCACCTCCGAGGCGGCCGTCCTGCACGCGATGGACGTCCACGAGGCCCTGCACGGCGCCTCCGTCGACATCGTCCTGCTGGTGCAGTGCACCAGCCCCTTCCTGGTCCGCGAGGACGTCGACGGCGTCGCCGGCGCGGTCGCGGAACAGGGCGCGGACACCGCCCTCACCGTCGCTCCCTTCCACGGCTTCGTCTGGCGCCACTCCGACGCGGCGGGCGAGGGCGGCTTCGGGGTCAACCACGACAAGTCCTTCCGCCCCCGCCGCCAGGACCGCCCCCAGGACTTCCTGGAGACCGGCGCCGCCTACGCCATGGACGCGGCGGGCTTCCGCGCACACAGGCACCGCTTCTTCGGCCGTACGGAACTCGTCCGCACCGACCCCGCCCGGGTGCTGGAGATAGACGACCCGCACGACCTCGCACGGGCCCGCGCCCTCGCACCCCTCTTCGACGGGGACCGCCCTGGCGCCCTCCCGACCGCCGACGACATCGACGCGGTCGTACTGGACTTCGACGGCACCCAGACCGACGACCGGGTGCTGATCGACTCCGACGGACGGGAGTTCGTCTCCGTGCACCGCGGCGACGGACTCGGCATCGCGGCCCTGCGCAAGAGCGGCCTGAAGATGCTGGTCCTGTCCACGGAACAGAACCCTGTGGTCGCCGCCCGCGCCCGGAAGCTCAAGCTCCCGGTGCTGCACGGCATCGACCGCAAGGACCTCGCACTGAAGCAGTGGTGCGAGGAGCAGGGCATCGCGCCGGAGCGCGTGCTCTACGTCGGCAACGACGTCAACGACCTGCCGTGCTTCGCCCTCGTCGGCTGGCCCGTGGCGGTCGCGAACGCCCACGACGTCGTACGCGGCGCCGCACGCGCGGTCACCACCGTCCCGGGCGGTGACGGCGCGATCCGAGAGATCGCCGGCTGGATCCTCGGCCCCGGTCTCGACTCCCTCCCCAAGTAAGGACATCCCCTGATGAGCACCAACTCCCGTCTGCGTACGTTCGGTTCGCGCGAGGTCGGCCCCGGCCGTCCCGTCTACATCTGCGGCGAGATCGGCATCAACCACAACGGTGAGCTGGAGAACGCCTTCAAGCTGATCGACGCGGCCGCCGCGGCCGGCTGCGACGCCGTGAAGTTCCAGAAGCGCACGCCCGAGATCTGCACCCCCCGCGACCAGTGGGACATCGAGCGCGACACCCCCTGGGGCCGGATGACCTACATCGACTACCGCCACCGCGTGGAGTTCGGCGAGGACGAGTACCGCCAGATCGACGCGTACTGCAAGGAGAAGGGGATCGACTGGTTCGCCTCCCCGTGGGACACCGAGGCCGTCGCCTTCCTGGAGAAGTTCGACCTGCCCGCCCACAAGGTGGCTTCGGCCTCCCTGACGGACGACGAGCTGCTGCGCGAACTCCGCGCCACGGGCCGGACCGTCATCCTCTCCACCGGCATGTCCACCCCGAAGCAGATCCGCCACGCGGTGGAGGTGCTCGGCAGCGACAACATCCTGATGTGCCACGCCACCTCGACCTACCCGGCGAAGGCCGAGGAGCTCAACCTCCGCGTGATCAACACGCTGGAGAAGGAGTACCCGAACGTCCCGATCGGCTACTCCGGCCACGAGACGGGCCTGCAGACCACGCTGGCGGCGGTCGCCCTCGGCGCGGCCTTCGTCGAGCGCCACATCACCCTGGACCGCGCCATGTGGGGCTCCGACCAGGCGGCCTCCGTGGAGCCGCAGGGTCTGGAGCGCCTGGTCCGCGACATCCGCGTGATCGAGGCGTCCCTGGGCGACGGCGTGAAGAAGGTCTACGACTCCGAGCTCGCCCCGATGAAGAAGCTGCGCCGTGTCGCCGGTGTCGTCGCGGAGGCGGAGATCGCCGCTGCGGCAGGCGAGCCGGTAGCGGTCTGAGTGTCCTGATCGCCTTACTGGTTCCTTCACGACGGGACGGTCGTACGCCGATGAGCCCCCGCACCCTCGCCTTCGTCGAGAGCCCGGTCCAGTTGCTGAACCTACTGGAGTGGGCGCACCACCACGGCCTGCGCGGCCCGGCACCGGAAGGCGGGGAGCTCACCGTCGTCGTGCTGTCCCCGACCGACCCCATGACCCGGGGGCAGCTGCGCCGCATGGCCGACCTGGCCCGGGACGAGGGGTACCGGGTGCGCTGGGAGGAGGCGCGGGGCGGCACGACCGCGCCCTTCCACACGATCGGCGGCCTGGCGGGCCCGCTCCGCCGGGCCGACCGGGTCGTCATGGGAGACCCGTTCTCCCGCTACGTCCAGCTGCTGCTGACGATCACCCGGGCCCGCGATCTGGTGGTGGTGGACGACGGCACGGCGACCATGGAGTTCGTCGCCCAGCTGGCCCGGGGCGAACGCCTGGTCCGCTGGCACCGCAAGGGTGGCCGGCGCGGACCGAGGGACCTGCTGTTCGCGCCGGTGTCCTCCTCCGCCCGGCGCCGCCTCACCCCGCGGGAAGGCCGCAGGGTGGAGGTCTTCTCGTCCATGCCGGTGACGGAGACCCCGGACGGCGTCACGGTCACCGCGAACGACTTCGCCTGGACCCGGGCCCGCTTCGGCCCGCCGCGCATCACCAAGGGCGCGGATCTGGTCGGCACGTCCCTGGTCGAGACGGGTGTGGTCGACGTCGGCCACTACCTGGAGGCGGTCCGCGCCCTGGCCAGGGTCCACGGCGCCACCCGCTACTTCGCCCACCGCCGCGAGAGCACGGAGAAGCTGCACAGGCTGGCGGGGGAAACGGGACTGGAGATCGTCCGCCCCGACCTGCCCCTGGAGCTGATAGCCCGCCGCGGCCCCATCGGCCGTACGATCCTCAGCTTCCCGTCGACGGTCGTGCACACCCTCCCGCTCGCCCTGGCGGGCACGGGGGTGAGGGTGGCGGTCTGCGACATCGACCCCGCCTGGCTGACGGAGACGGCGTCCCCGCGAGCGCAGGGGTTCCTGTCCGGGGTCACGGGGACGGCACGGGACGTGCACCGCCTGGCGGCGGTGGGCCTGGCCCAGGGCGCCACCGCCTGACCGTCCCGATCGATCAGACCAGCACGTCCTTGTAGTAGAAGCTGGCCTGCTTGGGCGCGGAGGCGTCCGCGCCCGAGGCGAAGCCCATGTGCAGCCGGACGGCCGCCATGTTCGACGTGTCGGGGATCTGGACGGCCAGGCCCTCGGGCTCACGGTAGGAGAGGCTGGAGCCGGCCTTGGTCAGCTGGCGGTCCACCTTCGTTCCGGTGTTCCAGTCCACGCAGGTGATGTACGTGTTGCCGGTCCCTTCGACGCTGCCGCTGGTGCCGTACGCGGTGCCGTCGATCGTGTACAGGTACTGGCCGTACGTCGTGTAGCCCTGGAAGGTGACCCCGGTCAGGTCGGAGACCTGGGTGATCGTGGTCAGCGGTGAGCCGCCGGACTTGAAGGTGGCGAGGTCGTACAGGGCGTACTTCCAGGTGCCGTTGAGGTTGTAGCGGTGGGCTATGCGGCTGTTGGCCGGGTCGATGGCCACGGTGGTGTTCGTGGAACCGGCGACGGGGGTGTACTTCGTGAGCGCCGCGGAGGCGGTCGTGAGGACGGCGCCGTTGGCGAACTTGAACCGGGCGATCTTCGTGCCGTAACGATTTCCGGAACTGTCCGGGTTCTTCGTCATGTCGACGTCGCACTCGGTCCACAGGTACGCGCCGTTGCCCGAGGGCTCGACGGCGATGGAGACGCCGTGCCCGAAGCCCTTCAGGTACATGCACCCGATCTCGTTGCCGCCCCAGTCGAGCCGGGTGATGCACAGGTCGCCCTGCGCGGCGCGCGCGGCGCCGTCGTAGAACTGCGTCTCTCCGGGCAGCTCGCGACCGCCCTGCACCAACTGCGCCGTGTACAGGTGCTTGTTGGTGTTGTCGAAGGCGAAGGACTGCAGCACCCGGGTCTCCTGCAGGTCGATCTCCCGCAGGAACATGGTGGAGGCGGCGGTCAGGTCGAAGTGCTTGGAGGAGGTGACCGCGGCGGCGCTCGCCGAGGAGGACGTCAGCATCACCGAGCCGAACGCGCCGACGCCGACGAGGCCGCCACCCCACTTCAGGAGCTGCCGTCGGCTCGGTGTGCGCATCTCGGGGTTCATGGCGGGGCTGCCCCTCCGGAAGATCCAGTGAAATCGGGGGATTGAAGCACCCCGTTGATCTCCGGCGCCAGACCCGACGCCCGTGACTTTGCCAGGGGTTGACACTCCGAATTAAAAGTGACGAAGGTCACAGCGAAGTTGAGTGGCAGTTGGATTGTTGCGTTCCGCTTGCCCGGTTTCTCCGAGCTACCCGCGCGGACCGGGCGGCCATTACTGTCCCGCTGCCCCTGACTACTTGGTCGCTGCCTCTTGGTCGCTGCCGCGGCCCGATCACTGTCCGGTGGCACAGCCAGCTTTTGACGCGCAGGCCGGTGGCGCCGGTGGGGCAGTTGGGTGGGGAGTCACTCCGTGAGGTTCCAGGGTGTGGTGCGCGCGCGCACCGTGACGGCGACCGCGATAGGCGCGCTGGCGTTGGCCATGCTGTCCGGCCCGGTGCCGGCAGTCGCGGCGGCGCTCGTGGCCCCGTCGCCCAGGCACACGCAGACGGTGCACGCGCAGGACGCCGCTCCCGTGGCGAAGGACCAGGCGGACCCGACCCCGGTCAAGCCCGCGAAGGTGGTGTGGCCGAAGGCCGCGCACGCCGTCGTGGACCTCTCCGGCCGCACGGCGGGCGAGGCCCGGGCGATCACACCTTCCGGCACGGTCGTCGACGACGGCAGTGCGGCCGGCCAGGACGCCGCGGTCGCCGTCGCTCCGGCACCGGTCAAGGCGCGGGACTGGGCCGACGCGACCGCGCTGTCCCCCGCGCCGGCCGCCGTGGACGTGCATGTGCTGGACAAGTCCACGGTCGCCCGGGCGGGCGGCGTCGGCCTGGGTGTGCAGCTGACCCGTACCGACAAGGTCGCCAACTCCGGCAAGGTCCAGGTCTCTCTGGACTACTCCGGCTTCAAGCACGCCTACGGCGGCAACTTCGGTGCGCGGCTGCGGCTGATGAAGGTGCCCGCGTGCGCCGTCGAGTCCCCGCGGCCCAAGGACTGCGTGCTCGGCAAGCCGCAGTTCGTGGCGGCGAAGAACGACCCGGCCAAGGGCACGCTCACCGCGACCGTGCCGGTCGGCGGCGACGCCTCCGGCACCTGGCAGAACACCCTGAGCCCCACGACGAGCACCCCGCTGATGCTCTCCGCCCAGTCCACGGACACGGCGAGCACCTACGTGGTGGCCGCCGGCTCCTCCTCGGACGCCGGCGACTACCGGGCCACGCCGCTGAGCCCCTCCGGGTCGTGGAACGTGTCGCAGGGCTCGGGCGCGTTCACGTACGACCTGCCGATCCAGGTGCCCACGCCGCCGACGGGCACCGCCCCCAGCCTGGCGCTCACGTACAACTCCCAGTCGGTGGACGCCCTGACCTCCGCCGAGAACACCCAGGCGGGACAGGAGGGCCTCGGCTGGGACATGAGCGCCGGCTTCATCGAGCGCCGCTACCGCCCCTGTGCCTCCGACGGCATTCCCACCGTCGGCGACCTGTGCTGGGACTCTCCGAACACGGCTCAGGAGCCGGACGGCGCGATCTACACGATCAACCTCAACGGCCACAGCTCGACGCTGGTGCAGGACGGCACCGGCACGGGTTCCTATCACCTCCAGGACGACCCGGGCTGGCGGGTGCAGCACCTGACCGGCGGACACGGCGCCGACGACGAGTACTGGGTGATCTCCGCCCAGGACGGCACCCGCTACTACTTCGGCTGGGGCCGCAGCGAGCGCGACAAGGTGCAGAACGGCACCGACGTCTACACCCACTCCGTGCTCACCGTGCCCGTCGCGGGCAACGACGCGGGCGAGCCCTGCCACGACCAGTTCCCCGAGCCCTGCCAGCAGGCCTGGCGCTGGAACCTGGACTGGGTCGTCGACAAGAACGAGGTGGAGAACACCTACTTCTACGAGAAGCAGTCCAACCGCTACCGCTCCTGGATCAACACGGACAAGGCCCGTGACTACGACGCGGCCTCCTACCTGGTGCGCGTCGAGTACGGCTGGGCTTCCCAGATACCCGGTGCCCAGCTGCCCGCCAAGGTCGAACTCACCCACGTGGGCCGCTGCGTGGAGCGGATGACCGACGACCCGCTGGCCCACGACCCCGGCGCCTGCCCGTCGATTTGGACCCAGCCGTCCTCGTACCCGGACGTGCCGACGGACCTGATGTGCAACACGGGTGACGACTGCAGGTCGATCACCGGGCAGACGGCGTCGCCGACGTTCTTCTCCACCGACATGCTGTGGGACATCAAGACCTACGTGCGCGGCACGGACACCAACACGGTGGAGTCGCAGATGACGTGGGATCCGGCGATGCAGTACCAGATGAAGTACGGGTTGCCGAACCCGGACGGCACCATCGGCAACCAGCTGTGGCTGGACTACGTGCAGCGCAAGGGCTACGGCGACGGCCCCGACATCACCCTGCCCACGATCAACTTCAACGGCGAGTGGCTCGACAACCAGATCGGCGACTCGATCCTGAACTTCCGCCGGGTCGACCAGGTGCACGGCGACCTCGGCTCGTTCGTCGACGTCAGCTACGGCTTCGCCAACGCCTGCGACTCCGGCAACCTGCCCAGCGAGTCCGACAACGACATGGACTGCTTCAAGCAGAGCTGGGTGCCGGAGGGCGACACCACCACGCACTCGGGCTGGTTCAAGAAGTACCTGGTCAAGCAGGTCCAGGTGGACCCGGGCGTGGGCAAGGGCGCAGGCGACGACGGCGACCCGGTCATGACCACCACCTACGACTACAACGGCAAGCCCGCCTGGGCGTACCCCAACGACCCGCTGACCCCGGACGACAAGGAATCCTGGACCGACTGGCGCGGCTACCAGCAGGTCGAGATCCACTCCGGCACCAAGACCAACGCCGCCTCCACGTACTACTGGCTCTACCGCGGCATGGACGGCGACCGCACGTCGAAGACCGACTCCTCGCAGACGCGCAGCGTCAGCGTCACCGACGGCCAGGGCACCTCGTACACCGACAGCGCCTGGCTGAACGGCAAGGTGATCGAGAGCAGCCAGCGCGACGGCGCCGGCCAGTCGCACCAGCGCGTCTTCCACGACTACTGGGTGTACGTCACCGCCACCTACGCGGGACTGCCGGACGCGCGCTTCGTCCGCGACCAGAAGACCACCACCGACGAGCTGATCTCGGGCGGTGCCTGGCGTGAGCGGGTCGTCAAGGACGAGTACGACTCGACCGACCCGGTCAGCTCCAAGTACGGTCTGCCGCTGCGCACCAACGACTGGGGCGAGGTCGACGTCGACGACAACCGCTGCACCACCTACGGGCGGGCGTACAACACCGACTACTTCCCCGACTCCCAGGTCCAGCGCTGGATGGTGCTGCCGGACGAGACCCGGCACTACGCCGCGGACTGCGCTTCGCGCTCCTCGGCCAACCAGGACGGCTACGAGGCGAAGCTGTACGACAACGCCACGGACGTGGCGAGCGACAAGCCCGTCGACGGCAACGTGACCAAGGTCCTGGAGTACGCGGACGCCTCCACCCCGCGCGAGACGGACTACACCTACGACGGGGCCGGCCGGGTCAAGAGCACCACGGACGGCAAGGGCAAGACCACCACCACGGCGTACAACTCGCCCAACGCGTCCTGGCCCACCGACGGCGTCACCGTCACCAGCCCCGACCCGGACGACGGCGGCCCGCTGACCGCCCAGACGACGACGACCTGGTACTCGCGGCTGTGGGGCAACCCGTACAAGATCGTCGACCCGAACGGCAACACCACGCGGATCGTCGACGACTCCGTCGGCCGTGTCTCCCAGATCTTCAAGCCCACGGAGATCGCCAACTACCCCGATGGCAACGCGTCGATGTCGTTCGACTACACGACCCCGACGTGGACCAACCCCGAGGGCGTGCCGACGCTGGCCAACGGCCCGTCGCTGACCACTACGAAGGTCTTCCAGGGCGGCTCGCTGTACGTGCCGGCCTACACCTATGTCGACGGCCTGGGCCGGGTGCGCGAGCAGCAGACGCCCGCCACCTCCGGCGGCGCGACCGTCGTCTCCACCCGTTACGACACCTCGGGCAACGTCACCGGCACCTCCGCCGCCTTCCACACGGACCAGGCCGCCGGATCCGGGATGGTGCTGCCGACCGTGGACACGATCCCCTCCTACACGGACCTGCTGATCGACTACGCGGGCCGCACCTACAAGTCGCAGATCCTGGTGAACGGAGACCCGCAGCTCCAGGGCCAGACGATCACCAACTACAACGGCGACTACACCACCACCATGCCGCCGACCGGCGAGCGCACGAACACCTACTACGACGTCTTCGGGCAGGTCACCGAGGTCGTCGAGTTCGGCCCCTCGACCTACCACACCAAGTACGAGTACACCCGCTCCGGAGACCTGTCGAAGATCACCGACGCCAAGGGCAACGTGACGACGTACGGCTACGACTGGCTCGGCGACCGCAAGACCACCACCGATCCCGACACGGGCACCAGCTCGAACACGTACGACCAGAACGGCAACGTGGACACCACCACCGACGGCAACGGCACCGTCCTGACCTACGGCTACGACAACCTCCAGCGGCCGACCACCATCAAGCAGGGCAGCACGCTGCTGGCCGAGGCCAAGTACGACACCGTGTCCGGCGGCAAGGGCCAGCCCGCCTCCGCGACGTCCTACGACGGCGCGGGCAACGCCTTCACGCGCGCCGTCGCCGGCTACGACGCCGACGGCCGCCCCACGGGCACCACGGTGACCGTCCCGAACGCGGGCGACGCGGCGGGCCTCGGCGGCACGTACACCATCGGCTACCACTACAACGCGGCCGACGCCCTGACCGCCGTCGACTACCCGGCCGTCGGCGGACTGCCCGCCGAGACGGTCACGACCAACTTCGACGGCCTCGGCCGGGTCCAGCGGCTCAGCAGCCCGCTGGCGACCTACGTGAGCGCCACCGACTACGACGACGTGGGCCGACTCGCCGGCCGCAGCTACGGCAGCACGAGCGACACGACGAACACCCCCTACACGGCCCGCCGCTCCTACGCCTACGAGGACGCCGACGGCACCGGCTGGCTCCAGAACATCACCACGACACAAACCCACGCCGGCACGACCAGCACGGTCCAGAACGACACCTACGCCCGGGACGCCGGCGGTCAGATCACCAAGACCACCGACAACCTGACGCGGCAGAACGAGTGCTTCACGTACGACGAGCTGAACCGGCTCACCCAGGCGTGGACCACCGCGATGGCCAGCTGCGAGAGCCCGACCGTACCCGACCTGACCAGCGCGAACGATCCGTACCAGCTGGCATACACCTACGACGGCATCGGCAACCTCCAGAAGGAGACCCGCACCACCGCGAGCGGCTCGACCGTGCGCGACTACGTCTACCCGGGCTACTCCGCCGACCAGCAGACGTACACCCCCGGCGCCGCCCACCCGCACGCGGTGACCAGCATCAACACGCCCAACGGAACGGACAACTACACCTACGACGACGCCGGCCAGCTCAAGTCCCGCACCGTCGGCGGGGTGCAGACCGACCTCACCTGGTCGTCGCTGCACCGTGTGACCTCGGTGAAGACCGGCTCGAACACGACGGACTACGTGTACGACTCCGACGGCAACGTGCTGCTGCGCAAGTCGCCCACCGAGTCGGTGCTCTACCTGGACGGCCAGGAGGTGCGCAAGACCGGTCCGTCGGTGCTCGCCACGCGCTACTACACGGCCGGCGACACGACGGTCGCGATGCGCACGGCCGACGGCTCGGGCGGCAGCGTCCTCACCTGGCTGCTGAGCGACGCGCAGTCCTCCACCCAGCTGGTGATCGCCGCGGTGGGCGGCACGGTGACACGGCGACGCTACCTGCCGTTCGGCGCCCCGCGCTCCTCCGCCGACGCACTGCCGTCCACCACGGACCGCGGCTTCGTCGGCCAGCCGGAGGACGACTCCACAGGCCTGTCCTTGCTGGGGGCACGCATGTACGACCCGGCGCTGGGACGCTTCCTGTCACCCGACCCGCTGAACAAGCCGTTCTCGCCGCAGGAGCTGAACGCGTACAGCTACTCCGTCAACAACCCGGTCAACTACAGCGACCCTTCGGGCCTGGAGATCGGCTCGAAGCCGAACTCGTGCCAGTACGACATCAAGTACTGCGACCAGAAGACCTGGGACGAGGTCGGCTACGACCCGACGACCGGCACCTCGGACTACCACAGGGGCTGTGCCGTCGGCGACTGCTCCATCCGCGGCCAGCACCACAAGGTCAAGGCCGCGGTTACGCCCAAGGTCTACAACTGGCTCAGGAAGGATCTGGGCTACCTGGGCACCCCGTACCTGCGCAGCTTCGAATTCAAGGGGTGGCTCGACGGGGCCGATGACGTGCAGAAGACGGCGATCGAGCAGTTCTACGGCTGCATCAAGGGCGGGTTCTCGTCGACCCAGTGCATGAAGAGCGCGAAGGGGACGCTCAAGAAGAGTCAGGATGAGGCGAAGGAGGAGGAGTCAGGGGGCAGCTGGTGGGACAAGGCCAAGAACTGGGGCAAGGACTTCGTCACAGAGCATGCCGGCGACATCATCGGCGTGGTCGGCGGTGTAGTTTGCGGCGCCATGGTGGCGAGCGGAGTGGCCGCGGGGGTGGGAATACTCTGCGGGGTCGCCGTCGCCGCGCTCGGTGGCGCGGTCAACTACGCGCTGTCCGACGAGAAACACAAGACTGTCGGTGGCTACCTTGAGGCAGCCGGCACTGCCGGAGCGTTCGGACTCATAGGCGCAGGGGCCGGCGGAGTCGCAACCAAGATCGGCATAAAGATAGCCAGGGCGAGAGCCATGGCTGCCCTCGTAGGCTGATACGGAACGAGCACCCGGCTTCCGGGCGGGAACTACGCCCGCCCGGAAGCCGGGTTCCCAAGGTAACGATGGAAGGAGCGGCACAGTTGATTCTTCACAAACGGTCATTCCCGGCCGCCGGCGGCTCCCTTCCCGCCACACCGCAGCCCCGCATCAAGGTGCTCGCAGCCCGGTATCCGGTGCTCACCGGCCTCATCGCCGCGGTCTACTTCGGTGGCCTGGCCGGACTTGCCCTCTCCACCGTTACCGTCGGCGTCGTGCTCTGGGGCCTGGCGATGGGGATCGTGTTCGGCCTGTGCAGCGTGGTCGCACGCAAACGCCTGCCACGGAACGTTCCCGAAGAACCCGCGGACTGGGCGGTTACCGCACCCCCGCCAGGACGCCGATGGCCGACCGGACTCGTCGTCGCACTCTGGCCGGTGACCTGGCTGGCCGCGACGGTGTTCTTCTGGCTGGCGGGACACCTCAGGCCCGCTCCCATCGGCTGGTTCACCAGCGCGGTCTTCGCCACCGTGGCGATGGCGATCGCCACCTTCATCGGCTATCGCAAGGCCCGGACTTCGCGCCCGACCCGAAGCCCTTCCGCCCCGCCCGACCAGGAGCACGGCGGGGGGCCGTCCTAGCGGCGGCTCGGTGGCGTATGCGGTGGTTGTGCAAGCCGCGACGACGCGTTCGCGCGGTAGTTCACCCCCGCGCCTCACCTCAGTGCCAGCGCTCCCACCGACGTCATCACCGCGCACGCGGCCAGGACCGCAACGGTGCCCATCAGGCGGGCCACCGGCACCCGTACCCCGCACCACACGCACCGTTCCCCGCACTGCCTGCACTGGTTCCTGACCGTGTGCTCGTCGACGCAGCTCAGTCACCGCGCCTGTATGACGGGCCGTGTGACGGACCGGCGGGACGCACCACGTTACGATCCGTGCGCCGCAGAGAAGTTAGACGAGACGGGGGATCGGTGAACGGCACGGGCGAGGGAGCCTTCCAGCCGTTGGCGGAGGACGACCCGCGGCAGATCGCCAGATACCGCCTGGCCGCCCGGCTCGGCGCCGGCGGCATGGGCAAGGTCTACTTCTTCCACACGCCGGGCGGACGCCCCGTCGCCATCAAGGTGATCCGGCCCGAGTTCGCCGAGGACCCCGAGTTCCGGCGGCGGTTCGCGCAGGAGGTGCGCGCCGCCGAGCGGGTGCAGGGCCTGTACACGGCCCCGGTCATCGACAGCGACACCGACGGCCCGCACCCCTGGCTGGCCACGGCCTACGTCTCCGGCCCCACGCTCGCCGCCGCGGTCGCCGAGCACGGGCCGCGGCCCCATCGGCCGTACGATCCTCAGCTTCCCGTCGATGGTCGTGCACACCCTCCCGCTCGCCCTGGCGGGCACGGGGTGAAGGTGGCGGTCTGCGACATCGACCCCGCCTGGCTGACGGAGACGGCGTCCCCGCGAGCGCAGGGGTTCCTGTCCGGGGTCACGGGGACGGCACGGGACGTGCACCGCCTGGCGGCGGTGGGACTGGTCTAGACGCGCGGCGCCTCTTCCACTTTCAGGGCGTCGATGAAGGGGGCGAAGGCTGTGGAGGGGAAGGTGAGGGTGGCCCTGGTGGGGGCCTTCGTGTCGCGGATGGCGACGTGGGTGGGGGAATTGGCGATCTCAACGCACTCGTTGCCGTCTCCGGGGCCGGAGTAAGAGGACTTACGCCAGTTGTCGGGGGTGGTCATCGGGTACCTCACAGCTCTTTCGACAATCTGTGAATGAAGTCGCGCGAGCGCTCGGGCTCGAGCGACACGGCCTCCACCTTACGGAAGAGCCTTCGGAAAGCGCTGAGTTGAGCTTCGGCATCGATGAAGACGGTGCCATGGGGAGCATCGCGCACCACTGTGTCCAACTTGGGCACGGGACCGCTCACGTAAGTCATCGTGCTCGTGGCCAGCCCGAAGCCGTCCAGGTCAAAAGGGATGACGCGCAGGGTGACGTGACCCGATTCGGAGAGTTCGAGGAGGCGGCCGAGCTGGGCGCTTGAGGTGGCACGGTCACCAACCCTGATGCGTAGCGCCGCCTCGTGGACAACTGCCTCGTACGGGACGGCGATCTCCTGCTGGCGCCGCATTCGGTGACGGACGCGCAGGTCGATCTCGTCTTCGGTGAGTTCGGTGATCCTGTCGGAGAACACTGCACGGGTGTAGTCCTCTGTCTGGAGCAGGCCCGGTACGTACAGGATGGCCACGTGGCGCAGAAACCGGGCGTGGTGCTCCAGTTCGGACAGGTCCAGGAAAGACGTAGGCAGCAGACCCCGGTACTCCTCCCACCATCCACGTGTTCGGTCGGCGGCCATTACCGCCAAGGCGTCGATGAACTCCCCGTCCGTACAGGCGTAGTGGGACGCGAGGCGGCGCAATCGCTTCTCGCTCACCCCCGCGATGCCGGACTCGATCTGGCTGACGACTGGAGCAGTGACCCCCAGGAGGGTCGCTGCCTCCCGGGCGGTGAGGCCGGCCGCGTCGCGGAGCCTGCGCAGCTCGGTCGCCAGCCGCAACTGACGTGCTGTCGGCTCGCTCCTCAGTGCCATCCGTCGATCCTCTCAACGCGCTTGTGAGCACGCCCCGTTCGGGTGTCACGATACGCGATCGGCTTGCGAGATTTAAACAATTAGCCCTACCGTCGGTGACGCAACGCACACGCAGCGGAAGCGCACCGCGCCCCGTCGTGCCATGACGGCTGCGGCAAGGCCACCGCGCGCGGAAACCCCCTTCACCGACCGGAGTTGATGCCGCATGCCCGGAAGCGAGTCGATCGAGTCCTGGGACTACACCCTCTACATCCCCAACGACCTCAGAGCGGTCACGGTCTGCCGCCGCACCCTGCGCCTGATCCTCACCATGCATGGACTGATCGGCCTGGTGGACACCGCGGAGCTGCTGGCGACGGAGCTGGTCTCCAATGCCGTACGCCACACGAAGGGGCCGGCCGCTCTCAGGGTCCGCCGTGCCCCGGAGGGGGTGGTGTGGATCGGAGCGTGGGATACGGACCCGGCCCCGCCGGACCCGCCACGACCGCTGGAGCAGGTCGGCGAGGCGGAGGAGGAGGGGAGGGGCCTCGGCTTGGTGACGGCCTGCGCGGACTACTGGGGCTGGCGCCCGTCGGCCCGCTTCGGAGATCAGGGGAAGTACGTGTGGTGCGAACTTGTCGCGGCGTAGCTCGTTGATCACGTCGTACGGAAAGGAGAGCTGATGGTCGGCTCGTCGCACGAGGCGCTGCACCGCATCTTTCAGAAGGAACCCGAGCTGCTGACCAAGGCGTTACAGCGCGTGCTGAACGTGCCGTTTCCCAAGCCCCGGGAGATCGCCGCGCTGAACGTGGACCTCACGGAGATCGAGCCGGTCGAGCGCCGCGTGGACACGCTGCTGCGGGCGGAGACGGACGAGGGGACGTATCTGCTCGTGGTCGAGTCCCAGGGCAAGGTGGACGAACGCAAGCGGGGCAGTTGGCCCTACTACCTGTCGTTCCTGTACGAGAAGTACCGCTGCGAGCCGGTACTGATCGTCATCACCCAGAGCAGCGCCACGGCACGGTGGGCGTCGCGCCCCATCCAGCTCGGCTTCCCGGGCTGGTACTCACTGACGGTACGACCACTCGTGCTCGGCCCGGACAACGTGCCGTTGATCGCGGACGAGTGGCAGGCCAGGCAGGACCCACCCCTTGCGGTGCTCTCGGCCATGACACACGGGCGGGGCCCGCAGGTCGCCGCCATACTGGAGTCCCTGGTGGCCGGCCTGGAGGAGCTCGACCCCGACAGCGCCGCAGCCTTCGTACAGTTCGTCGACTCATGCCTGACCGACCCTCAGGCGAAACAGATCTGGAGGGACCTGATGACGGCGACCCAGTACTTCTTCCGGCACCAGGTGGCCGAGCGGGTGCGCGAGGAAGGTCGAGAGGAAGGGCGAGAGGAAGGGCGTCAGGAAGGGCGAGAGGAAGGGCGTCAGGAAGGGCTTGAGGTAGGGCTTGAGGCAGGGCGTCAGAGACTTCGCGAGCTGATCCACCGCATTTTGGAGTCGCGCGGCATCCCCATGACGGACGCTGTCCGTGAGCGTGTGGGCGCGTGCCCGGACCTCGATCAGCTGGAGACGTGGGCGCAGCGGGCGGTGCACGTGGCGGATGCGGCTGAGTTGTTCTCCGAGGAGTGAGCGCGGATTCCAGCGACGTGAAAAGGGCGAGGACGCCGACCGATGACGAGGTTCTCGACTTCTGGCACAGGCAACAGCACCTCAAGGCTGATCGCCAACTGGTCTTCGCCGTTCTCAGGTGGCGCGGCATCCCGGTCACCAACCTTGTCCGGTCGCGCGTGAACCTCTGCGGGAGTCGTGAACGGCTCGAACTGTGGATGCGGAGGGCCGTGCATGCCAAGGACGCTGCGGAGGTGTTCGCCGAGGAGTGACTGACTGGCCGGGTGGGCGTCACGGTCCGTGACATGTGTCGTATCGCCCGGACGGTCCAGACCGGAGGAGAGCCTGGTTCGGCCCTGTTCTCCCTAGGGCCGCCTGGTCAGCGGGCGCGCGGTGGGCCGTTCGGCGGCCGTCCGGGGGATGTCCGCCAAGTGAACAATTCGGGCGTGCTTCCCGTGAAGCGTGGTATGCCTGGAGAAAAGCACAGTGGGACGGGTGCCAGGGATGTGGCGGTGCCGCTCTCCCGGGGATTCCGTGATCCACTCGGCCGGTCAAGGCGGACGAGTGTACCCATCCCAGCCGATACCTATGCGCCGGCCGCCGGTTTTTCTTCCCCTGACGGGCTGAACTTTTGTTGATCGAGGGTCAGTTGACCGGCCCGGCGGCATACCCTTCAGAGGGTGAAGCAACTGATGTCCCCAGAGTCCGAGGCCGATCTCCCCGCGGAAGCCGCCCTGCCCGGCACCCTGCCGGAGGCGCTGTTCGCCGAACTCGTCGCGTTCCGTCGCGACCTGCACATGCACCCGGAGCTCGGCAACCAGGAGTTCCGCACCACCGCCGCGATCAAGGAGCGGCTGGAGAAGGCCGGGCTCGCGCCCCGCGTGCTGCCCAGCGGGACGGGGCTCGTCTGTGACATCGGCAGGGACGTCGGCGTAGACATGGACGGCTACGGGGAGGAGCCGGACGACCTGGTCGGCGACGCGCCGGGTGACGCGGCAGGCGCCCCCGTGGGTGACGGGCCGGGCGGCCCGGCGCAGGGCATCCTCGCGCTGCGCGCCGACATCGACGCGCTGCCCATCCCGGACACCAAGAGCGAATGCCCGTACCGCTCCACCGTGCCCGACCGCGCCCACGCCTGCGGCCACGACGTGCACACCACCGTCGTGCTCGGCACCGGGCTCGTCCTCGCCGACCTGCACCGGCAGGGGCTGCTGCCCCGGCCCGTGCGGCTGGTCTTCCAGCCCGCCGAGGAGGTGCTGCCCGGCGGCGCGGCCGAGGCGATCAAGGCCGGCGTGCTGGACGGGGTGGCGCGGATCGTCGCCGTGCACTGCGACCCCCGGGTGGACGCCGGGATGATCGGGCTCAGACAGGGCGCCATCACCTCCGCCTGCGACCGGCTGGAGGTCTCGCTGGACGGCCCCGGCGGCCACAGCGCCCGGCCGCATCTGACCACCGACCTCGTCACCGCCGTCGCCCGGGTCGTCACCGACGTGCCCGCGCTCGTCGGCCGCCGCGTCGACACCCGCGCCGGGCTGGCGGTGACCTGGGGCCGGATCGAGTCCGGGCACGCCCCGAACGTCATCCCGCAGCACGCCGAGCTCTCGGGGACCGTGCGCTGCCTGGACATCAACGCCTGGCGGCACGCGCCCGACATCGTGGTCGCCGCGATCGACGAGGTCGCCAACCTGCACAAGGCCAAGTCGGAGATCAACTACGTCCGCGGGGTGCCGCCGGTCGTCAACGAACCCGGAGCGACCGAACTGCTGCGCGAAGCCATGGTGGCGCGGCGCGGCGAGGACTCCGTCGAGAGCACCGAGCAGAGCCTGGGGGGCGAGGACTTCTCCTGGTACCTGGAGCACGTGCCCGGCGCCATGGCCCGGCTCGGCGTGCGCACCCCGGGCGAGCGGACCCTGCGCGACCTGCACCAGGGCGACTTCGACGCCGACGAGTCCGCGATCCGGGTGGGCGTGGAACTGTTCACGGCGGCCGCCCTGCTCCACGCGGCGGGCCGGTGAGCGGCGGCCCGGTGACCGGATCGGTGGACTGCTGAGTGGCGGCCCCCTGACCGGGGCCGTTCCAGCACCTGAAATACGGCGGTAACAAGCCACTCGCGTACGGCCCGAAATCCGCGCCGTACAACCGCCAGACCCTGAGTTCAGGTGCCGTTTGCCTCGAATCGATAACGGCTTCGCGAGAGGTCTTTTTCTGACATCTACGCGCGTTACGATGCCGAAGCCGGCGCCGTCGGGGCGTCTCGGTTCGAGCACTGGAGTGGTGCTCACATCAAGCGCCGACATGGCGCTCAGGTCAGGTGAAGGAGCCTTCCCGTGCGCCGGGTAGCCAAGCTTTCCGCTGCGTGTGCCGCCACCGCAGCTCTCGCACTGTCTGCCACAGCCTGTGGCAGCACCTCCTCCGAGAACAACGACAAGTCGTCGTCCTCCTCCAGCGATGGCAAGGGCGTCAAGATCGGCCTCGCCTTCGACGTCGGCGGCCGTGGTGACCGCTCCTTCAACGACTCCGCCGCGCGTGGTGCCGACAAGGCCAAGAGCGAGTTCGGCGGCGAGATCAAGGAGCTCACCGCCAAGACCTCGGACACCGAGGCCGACCGCGAGCAGCGCCTGTCGGACCTGGCCCAGGCCGGCTACAACCCGATCATCGGCGTCGGCTACGCCTACTCCGACTCGATGAAGAAGGTCGCCGCCAAGTTCCCGAAGACCAGCTTCGGCATCGTCGACTCGGTGGTGGACGTCAACAACGTCGACAGCATCACCTTCACCGAGGAACAGGGCTCCTACCTGGCCGGTGTCGCCGCCGCGCTGAAGACCAAGAAGGACCACGTCGGCTTCATCGGCGGTGTCGACGTCCCGCTGATCAAGAAGTTCGAGGCGGGTTACGTCCAGGGTGTCCACGACACCAACCCGAAGATCAAGGTCGAGACGCAGTACCTGAGCCACGGCTCGGACACCTCCGGCTTCGCCAGCCCCGACAAGGGCAAGGAGGCCGCGCAGGGCATGCTCGACAAGGGTGCCGACGTCATCTACTCGGCGGCCGGCTCCTCTGGCAACGGCGCGATCGAGGCGGTCAGCGGCGCCAAGGGCACCTGGGCCATCGGTGTGGACTCCGACCAGTACAACATCCCGGGCCTGGCCAAGTACAAGGACTCGATCCTGACCTCGATGGTCAAGAACGTCGACGTCGGTGTCTACGACTTCATCAAGTCCGTCCACGACGGCAAGCCGCTGACGGGCGTCAACTCCTACTCGCTCGCCAAGGACGGCGTCTCGCTGGCCACCAGCGGTGGCTTCATCGACGACATCAAGGCCAAGCTGGACGCGGCGAAGCAGAAGATCGTCGACGGCGGCATCAAGGTCAAGACCACCCCGTGACCTGATGGGTCCCGTCGGACCCGGCTCGGCGAGGGGCCGCAGCGCAGCCCCTCGTCGAGCCATAACAATGTGTCAACTCTACGCGCGTAGCAAGGAGTTGCCGCGCTAGCGTCGCCGACGCCTGCCCTCCCCCCGCAGCCCCTTTTCCCCGAGGAGAGTGCGCCATCAACGCGTCCAGCCCTCCCGCTGCCGTCGAACTGCGCGGCATCACCAAGCGCTTCCCCGGCGTCGTCGCCAACCGCGACATCGACATCACGGTCCGCACGGGCACCGTCCACGCCCTGTGCGGCGAGAACGGCGCCGGCAAGTCCACCCTGATGAAGATCCTCTACGGCATGCAGCAGCCGGACGAGGGCACCATCACCGTGGGCGGCGAACAGGTCACCTTCCACAACCCCGGCGACGCCATCGCCCGCGGCATCGGCATGGTGCACCAGCACTTCATGCTCGCCGACAACCTCACCGTCCTCGAGAACGTCGTCCTCGGCGCGGAGAAGCTGTACGGCATCGGCGCCAAGGCGCGCGCCAAGATCAAGGAGATATCCGACGCGTACGGCCTGAACGTGCGGCCGGACGTCCTCCTGGAGGAACTCGGCGTCGCCGACCGCCAGCGCGTGGAGATCCTCAAGGTCCTCTACCGCGGCGCCAAGACCCTCATCCTCGACGAGCCCACCGCCGTCCTCGTGCCGCAGGAGGTCGACGCCCTCTTCGACAACCTGCGCGAGCTGAAGGCCGAGGGGCTCACCGTCATCTTCATCTCCCACAAGCTGGGCGAGGTGCTCTCCGTCGCCGACGAGATCACCGTCATCCGGCGCGGCACCACGGTCGGCACCGTCGACCCGCGGACGACCACCACCAAGCAGCTCGCCGAGCTGATGGTCGGCAGCGAACTGCCCACGCCGGAGACCGAGGAGTCCACCGTCACGGACGTCCCGCTGCTGAAGCTGGAGGGCCTGCGCCTGGCGCAGACCGACCTCGACGGCGTCGAGCGGATCATCCTCGACGACATCTCCTTCACCATCCACAAGGGCGAGGTCCTCGGCATCGCCGGTGTGGATGGCAACGGCCAGTCCGAACTGGTCGAGGCCATCATGGGTATCCGCGACCCCGACGGCGGCGTCATCACCCTCGACGGCACCGACATCTCCCACGTCCCCACCCGCCGCCGCCGAGAGGCCGGCGTCGGCTACATCCCCGAGGACCGCCACCGCCACGGCCTGCTCCTCGAGGCGCCGCTGTGGGAGAACCGCATCCTCGGCCACGTCACCGAGAAGCCCAACTCGCGCGGCGGACTGCTCGACCTCAAGGCGGCCCGCGCCGACACCGAGCGCATCGTCGAGGCCTACGACGTGCGCACCCCGGGCATCGAGGTGACCGCCGCCTCGCTGTCCGGCGGCAACCAGCAGAAGCTGATCGTCGGCCGCGAGATGAGCCACGACCCGAAGCTCCTCATCGCCGCCCACCCCACCCGGGGTGTGGACGTCGGCGCGCAGGCCGCGATCTGGGACCACATCCGCGAGGCCCGCCGCCAGGGCCTGGCCGTGCTCCTGATCTCCGCCGACCTGGACGAGCTCATCGGGCTCTCCGACACCCTGCGGGTGATGTACCGCGGCCGCCTGGTCGCCGACGCCGACCCCGCCACCATCACCCCCGAGGAGCTGGGCTCCGCCATGACGGGTGCGGCCACCGGCCACCTGGAGCACACAGAGGACGCCGACCGATGAACAAGCTGACCCAACGGATCGACAAGGAGCGGCTGCTCCTCGGGATCGCGGCCCCGCTGCTGGCCGTGGTCACCGCGCTCGTCGTCACGACCCTGGTCATCCTCGCCACCGGCAAGAACCCGGGCGACGCCTTCAGCGACATGGTGACCTACGGCTCCGCCAGCGACAGCCAGGTCTACATCCTGAACAAGGCGACGACGTACTACCTGGCGGGCGTCGCGGTGGCCCTCGGCTTCCGCATGAACCTGTTCAACATCGGCGTCGACGGCCAGTACCGGCTCGCCGCGTTCATGGCCGCGGTCCTCGGCGGGGCGCTCACCGTCCCCGGCTGGATCGCCATTCCGCTGATCATGCTGTGCGCCATGGCGACCGGCGCCCTGTGGGCGGCCATCGCCGGCGTCCTGAAGGTGACCCGCGGGGTGAGCGAGGTCATCTCGACGATCATGCTCAACTCGATCGCCACCGCGATCATCGCCTACCTGCTCCAGCCCGGAAAGCTCGGCCAGCTCGACGAGGCGGGCACCCTCGTCTCCACCAAGCCGCTGCCGGGGGGCTCACACCTGTTCAACATGGACACGGGCCCCGCGGGCATCCTCGACGGCTTCATCTTCTTCGCCGTGATCGTCGGCATCGCGTTCTGGTTCGTCCTCGGCCGCACCCGCTTCGGCTTCGACCTGCGCACCGTCGGCCTGTCCGAGTCGGCGGCCTCCGCCAGCGGTGTCAGCGTCAAGAAGATGGTCGTCACCAGCATGATCGTCTCGGGTGCCGTGGCCGGCCTGATCGGCATGCCCACGCTGCTGAACGAGAGCTACCAGTACGACAACAGCTTCCCGGCGGGCATCGGCTTCACCGGTATCGCCATCGCGCTGCTCGGCCGCAACCACCCCGTCGGCATCGCCCTCGGCGCCCTCCTGTGGGGCTTCCTGGAGCGCACCACCAACCACCTGGAGTTCCAGGGCTACGACAAGGAGATCCTCGGCGTCATCCAGGGCGTCATCGTCCTGTGCGTCGTGATCGCCTACGAGGTCGTCCGCCGCTACGGCCTCAAGCGCCAGCAGCAGAGGGTCGGCGCCGAGCTCGCCGCCCAGGCCGTCGCCCCGATGAAGAAGCAGGAGGTGGCGTGATGACTGCCACGATGACCGACACGCCGCCGCCCGTGGCGCCCAAGGCGGACGCCGCGGCCAAGCGCCAGGGCCGGTCGCTCGGCCAGATCCTCATGATCGTCGCGGGCGCCCTGCTGCTCGTCGCCGCGGTCCGTGTGATCACCGGCGCCAACCAGCTCGACTCCGCCGGCCAGATCAGCGCCGCGCTGGGCCTCGCCGTGCCGATCGGCCTCGCCGGCCTCGCCGGTCTGTGGTCCGAGCGGGCCGGTGTGGTCAACATCGGCCTCGAGGGCATGATGATCCTCGGCACCTTCGGCGCCGGCTGGATCGGCTGGCAGTCCAGCCCCTGGCTCGGCCTGCTGTGCGGCATCGGCTTCGGTGTCCTCGGCGGCCTGGTGCACGCCGTCGCCACCGTCACCTTCGGCGTCGACCACATCGTCTCGGGTGTCGCGATCAACCTGCTCGCGCTCGGCGCCACCCAGTACCTCGCCAAGCTGTTCTTCGTGGACGGCAAGGCGGCGGACGCCGGCGGCAACCCCAAGCAGTCCCCGCCCTCGGACTCGCTGCCCAACTTCGACGTGCCCGGCCTCTCGGACGCCCTGCAGTCGGTCGAGAAGCACCACTGGTTCCTCGTCTCCGACCTCGCCGGCATCCTCGGCGGCCTGGTCACCAACCTGTCCGTGGTGACCATCCTGGCCGTGGTGCTGTTCGTCGGGACCTGGTGGCTGCTGTGGCGCACCCCGTTCGGCCTGCGGCTGCGCTCCTGCGGTGAGAACCCGATCGCCGCGGAGTCCCTCGGCGTCAACGTCTACACCTACAAGTACGCGGCCGTGGCCATCTCCGGCGGCCTCGCCGGCCTCGGCGGCGCCTTCCTCTCGCTGGTGACCTCCCACATCTACCTCGAGGGCCAGACCGGCGGACGCGGCTACATCGGCCTCGCCGCCATGATCTTCGGCAACTGGCGGCCGGGCGGTCTGGCGATGGGCGCGGGCCTGTTCGGCTTCTCCGACGCGCTGCAGCTGCGCAACGGCGGCGTGACCGTGCACGCGCTGCTGCTCCTCCTGGTGGTTCTTCTCGCGGTTCTCGCCGGCTGGAAGCTCTACCGCAAGGCCCTGTGGCAGGGTGTCATCAGCGCCGTCATGGCCGCGCTCGTCCTGGTCTGGTACCTGGTCACCGACGAGGTGCCGGGCGACTTCGTGGGTGCCACCCCGTACGTCGTCACCCTGCTGGTGCTGTCGCTGTCCGCGCAACGCCTGCGGATGCCCAAGGCGGACGGCATGCGGTACCGGAAGGGACAGGGCAAGTGATCTCGGACGCGACGACGGTCGACTGGGACAGGCTGCGCGAGGAGGCGCGCGCGGCGATGTGCCGCGCCTACGCCCCCTACTCGGGCTACCCGGTCGGCGTCGCCGCGCTGGTCGACGACGGCCGGATCGTCACCGGCTGCAACGTGGAGAACGCCTCCTACGGCCTCGGCCTGTGCGCCGAGTGCGGACTCGTCTCGCAGCTCCAGAACAGCGGCGGCGGCCGGCTCACCCACTTCACCTGCGTGGACGGCCGGGGCGAGATCCTCGTGCCGTGCGGGCGCTGCCGCCAGCTGCTGTACGAGTTCGGCGGGCCGGACCTGCTGCTGGAGACCCCGGCGGGGATCCTGCCGCTGTCCCAGATGCTGCCGCAGGCCTTCGGGCCCGACCACCTCACCAAGTAACAACCGTGCGGCCCCGTGCGAGCCGTCCCTCGTGGCCGGCCCGCACGGGGCCGTCTCCCTTCGCACCCGGAAGGAAACTCATCCCATGGCCATGGACGCCATCTCCGTCATCCGCACCAAGCGGGACCGCGGCGAGCTCAGCGACGCGCAGATCGACTGGGTCATCGACGCGTACACCCGCGGGGAGGTCGCCGACGAGCAGATGTCCGCGCTCGCCATGGCCATCCTGCTCAACGGCATGGACCGCCGGGAGATCGCCCGCTGGACCGCCGCGATGATCGCCTCCGGCGAGCGCATGGACTTCTCCTCCCTGTCCCGCCCCACCGCAGACAAGCACTCCACGGGCGGCGTCGGCGACAAGATCACCCTGCCGCTGGCCCCGCTGGTCGCCGCCTGCGGTGCCGCCGTCCCCCAGCTGTCCGGCCGGGGCCTCGGCCACACCGGCGGCACGCTGGACAAGCTGGAGTCGATCCCCGGCTGGCGGGCGCTGCTGTCCAACGAGGAGATGCTGCACGTCCTGGACGAGGTCGGCGCGGTGATCTGCGCGGCGGGCGACGGCCTGGCCCCTGCCGACAAGAAGCTCTACGCCCTGCGTGACGTGACCGGCACGGTCGAGGCGATCCCGCTGATCGCCTCCTCCATCATGTCCAAGAAGATCGCGGAGGGCACGGGCTCGCTGGTCCTGGACGTGAAGGTCGGCACCGGCGCGTTCATGAAGACCATCGAGGACGCGCGGGAGCTGGCGTCCACGATGGTCGGCCTCGGCACGGACCACGGCGTGAAGACGGTCGCCCTGCTCACCGACATGTCGACGCCGCTCGGCCTGACGGCGGGCAACGCCCTGGAGGTCCGCGAGTCCGTGGAGGTCCTGGCGGGCGGCGGCCCGGCGGACGTGGTGGAGCTGACCCTGGCCCTCGCCCGGGAGATGCTGGACGCGGCCGGCCTGAAGGACGTCGACCCCGCCAAGGCCCTGGCCGACGGCTCGGCGATGGACGTCTGGCGCCGCATGATCGCCGCCCAGGGCGGCGACCCGGACGCGCCCCTGCCCACGTCCCGCGAACAGCACGTGGTCAAGGCCGCCGCCTCCGGTGTCCTGACCCGCCTCGACGCCTACGACATCGGCGTCGCCGCCTGGCGCCTCGGCGCGGGCCGGGCCCGCAAGGAGGACCCGGTGCAGGCGGGGGCGGGCGTCGAACTCCACGCCAAGCCGGGCGACAAGGTGACGGAGGGCCAGCCCCTCCTGACCCTCCACACGGACACCCCGGAGCGCTTCGAATACGCCCTCGAGGCGGTGACGGGCTCCTACGACATCGCGGCGCCCGACGCGGCCTTCACGGCGTCCCCGGTGGTGCTGGAACGTATCGCCTGACCTGCAGTTTCCCCATTCGGGTGAACGGGATCGGTGGACCTGCACCGGTCCCGTTCGGCATGCTGGGATCGGTGACTCACCGATAGGAGAACCGCCATGAGCGCACTCACCGTGGGCCACGACCCCGAGCAGAGCTGGGACGAGCTCGTCCGGTTCTGGGAGGAGATGGAATGGCCTGAGGGCAGCAGGGTGGAGATCATCGAGGGGATCATCACCGTGTCACCTGCTCCCGCACCCCGCCACAACGTCATCGCGGAGCTGATCCAGCGTCGCCTTTACTCCGTGATCCCCGATGACTGGGGGATCTACCAGACACTGTCCATCGCCGTGCCGTCGCGTCTGGGCATGCTCATGCCGGACCTTGTGGTGGCTCCGCGGCAGGAGTGTGCGGAATCGGACAGCCACGTTCCGGCCGCTCTCGCGGAACTCGTCGTCGAGGTGACGTCCAAGTCCAACGCACGCCACGACCGCATCAGCAAGCACGCCGCCTACGCCACCGCGCACATCCCGTTGTACCTCCTCGTCGACCGCTGGGCCCCCGACGGTCCCGCCGCGACGCTCTACGGAGAGCCGAAGGGTGACGTCTACCGCCCCCTCGCCACGGCCAAGTTCGGCGAACCCGTCAAACTGCCCGCCCCCTTCGACGTCGTGATCGACACCAGCGAGTTCCCGGCGGACTGACACCCCCGTCACCCCAACAACGCCGCAACCGCCACCAGCACCGGTACCGACAGGATCGTCGACAGCAGGATCGACTCCTGGGCCAGTGACTCGCCCACCCGGTAGCGGCTCGCGTAGGTGAAGAGGTTCTGGGCTGCGGGGAGGGCCGAGGTGACCACCACGTCCAGCAACTGCGGGCCCCGCAGCCCGAAGACGCTCGTCGCCAGTGCCCAGGCGGCGACCGGCTGGCCCACCGACTTCAACGCGACCGACAGCAGCACCAGTTGGCGGTCCCGGCCCCGGCCGGGGGCCGCGCTGCCGCGCAGGGCGATCCCGAAGGCCAGCAGGACGGCCGGGACGGACATGTTGGCGATCAGGGTGAGCGGATCCATGACCGGGCCGGGGACACGCAGGCCGGTCGCCGAGACCAGTACGCCGCTCAGGGCGCCCACCGCGACCGGGTTGCGCAGGGGCGTCAGCAGGCGCTGCCACAGCGGGCCCTTCTCGCCCGCGCCGGACAGGTCCAGGACCGTCAGGGCGATGGGCGTGACCAGGATCTGCTGGAACAGCAGCACCGGGGCCACCAGCGAGGCGTCACCGAGGACGTACGCGGCGATCGGGATGCCCAGGTTGCCGGAGTTGACGTAACTGGAGCACAGGGCGCCGATCGTGGTGCGGCCCACGCCCCAGTTCCGTACCGCGCCGAACGCCACGAAGACGCCCGCCGCTGCCGCCGTGCTCGCCGCCGTCACCAGCAGCCGGCCGGAGAAGACCACCGACAGGTCGGCCCGGGCCAGCGTGGTGAACAGCAGGGCCGGGGTCGCCACATGGAAGGCCAGCTTGGTCAGCACCTCCTGGCCCTGGTCGCCGAGGTAGCCGCGCCGCCCGATCAGATAGCCGACGCCGATCACGACCGCGATGACCGCGAAACCGGTCAACACCCCTTGCACGCGGCCTCCTCGGCGGGTGGCAGGAGGCCGTCGGGTATCCAGGGCGGTGCTGATCCATGGGGCATGCACTCACCCTCCGGGGAGGGAGGGCAGCGGGTCAATGTGATCTCCGGCGGGTCGCCCCATCGCGATGAGTTGTCGCCCGCAGGGGGGTCTACCGATCGTGGACGCCAAGACACCCGCCGTGCTCGTGCTCGCCGGCCCCGTCACCCGGGAGGAGGTGAGGGGGCTGTGCGACGACGTGCGCGGTCTGCTGGAGACGACCGGGGCCGGTGTCGTGGTGTGCGACGTGGGCGGGCTGGGACCACCCGGCCTCGGCACCGTCGACCTGCTGGCACGGCTTCAGCTGGCCGCCCGGCGGGCCGGGGGCCGCATCCGGCTGCGCGACCCCGACCCCGCGCTACACGCCCTGCTCGCCCTGGTCGGCCTCGCCTTCGAGATGGAGGGGCAGCCCGAACAGCGGGAACCACCGCTGGGTGTCGAGGAAGCAGTGGAAGCCGAGGATCCGGCCGTCTGAGATCTCCAGCACCTGCACGGCCCACGGCGTGAAGCCGCCCTTCTCCGGGTCCGGCTTGTACTGGGCGAAGCCCGGCAGCCCGTTCGCCCGCACCGGCAGCAGGCGCGAGCCCGCACAGGCAGCGCCGAGCGTCGTCATGAAGCCCGTGATGTCCGCCGAGCCGGTCAGCCACAGGTCGAACGGCGGCATCGTCATCACCGCGTCCTCGTGCAGCAGCGCGGTCAGCGCCGTCATGTCGTATCCCTCGAACGCCTTCACATAGCGCTCCAGGAGCTTTTGCTGCTCCTCGTCCAGCGGGTCGGACACCTCGGCGCGGGCGCCTGTGTCCTCCCGCTCGGCGAGTGTGGCCCGCGCCCGCTGCAGGGCGCTGTTGACCGAGGCGACCGTCGTGCCGAGCAGCTCGGCGACCTCGCTCGCCTTCCAGGCCAGCACCTCGCGCAGGATCAGCACGGCCCGCTGCTTGGCGGGGAGCTGCTGGAGCGCCGCCATGAACGCCAGCCGTACGGACTCCTTGGCGACCGCCGCCTCCGCCGGGTCCTCGACCGCCGGCAGGACCCGGCCGTCCGGCATCGGCTCCAGCCAGGTGTTGTCCGGGCGGGGCGCCAGCGCCGCCCGGGCCAGCGGCGTCGACTCCGTCAGATCCATCGGCCGGGCCCGCTTGTTGCCCGCCGACAGCATGTCCAGGCACACGTTCGTCGCGATGCGGTACAGCCACGAGCGAAGGCTGGAGCGGCCCTCGAACCTGTCGTGGCTGCGCCAGGCGCGCACCAGGGTGTCCTGCACCGCGTCCTCGGCCTCGAAGGACGAGCCGAGCATGCGGTAGCAGTAACCGGTCAGCTCGACCCGGTACTTCTCCAGCTCTGCGTCGAGGTCTGCCGTCGCCGTACCGTTGCCCATCGTCGTCCACCCACCCCTGTGGCCGTTCCGTCCGTGCGCGTCGTCGCGCCCAGCACTTCGGAAGCTATCGCACGGCACTGACAACGGCCCCCGGAGTGGAGAAAGCAGCAGGTCACAGGCGTAGTGGGGGCACTCGCACCCCAGTTCGCGCGGGCTGCGCGGCCGCGGGCTACGCCGCCACCGGCCCGCGCCGCGCCGCCACCCGGGCCGCCCGGGATCCGAGCACCGTGATCGTCACGACGCCCAGCACCGCCAGCAGGCCCACGCCGACCGTCCCCGGCCAGCCCTGGGCGTGGAAGGCCATGGCGCCGACGGTGCTGCCGGCGCTGGAGCCGATGTAGTACGCGGACTGGTACAGGGCGGAGGCCTGGGCGCGGCCGTGGACGGCGGTCTTGCTGACCGCCGAGGAGGCCACCGCGTGCCCGGCGAAGAAGCCCGCCGTGATCAGGACCAGGCCGAGGAGCACCGGCACCACGGAGTCCAGCAGCGACAGCAGCAGTCCCGCCGCCGTCGTGGCACCCGCCAGGTACAGGGCGCCCCTGCGGCCCAGCCGGCCCACCAGCCGTCCCGCCGTCGACGCCGACACCGTGCCCACGAGATAGACCAGGAAGATCGAGCCGACGATGCCCTGGGGGAGGGAGAACGGCGCCTCGGTCAGGCGGTAGCCGATCACCGTGTAGACCCCGCCGAACACCGTCATGAACAGCGCGCCGATCGCGTACAGGCGGCGCAGCAGCGGATCGGCCAGGTGGTCGCGGACCGTGCCGGCCAGCACGCGCGGGCGCAGCGAGCCCGGCCTGAAGTGCCTCGGCGCCGGCAGAAGCAGACGGAACGCCACCGCGCACAGCACCGCGATCACGCCGACGACACCCACGGCGACCCGCCAGCCCCACTCCTGGGCGACCCAGCCGGTGATGACCCGGCCGCTCATACCGCCCACGCTGTTGCCCGCCACGAACAGGCCGATCGCCGTGACCAGCGCCCTCGGGCGGACCTCCTCCGCCAGATAGGCCTGCGCGGAGGCCGGCAGCCCGGCCAGCGCGGCACCCTGCAACGCCCGCAGCACCACCAGCGCGCCCAGTGACGGCGCGAACGGCACCAGCAGGCCGACGGCCACCGCGACCGCCAGCGAGGCCGTCATCACCGTACGGCGGCCGAAACGTTCCGACAGCGCGCTCATCGGGAGGACGAACAGGGCCAGCCCACCGGTCGCCGCCGCGACCGTCCAGCTCGCCTCGCTCGCCGCCACCCCGAACTCCCCGGAGATCAGCGGCAGCAGCGCCTGCGTGGAGTACAGCAGCGCGAAGGTCGCGACACCGGCGAGGAAGAGGGCGAGGCTCATCCGGCGGTAGCCGGGACCGCCCGGGGTCATGCGGGAATCGGTGGCGTCGGCGGCGGGGACGGTGTGTGCGGCGCCCACGACGGTGGACGCCCCGGTACTGGCGGGAGACATGCTTCGACCGTAGGAACCCCGACCCTCATCCGTCCAATGCATGGAATGGCCATAATCGTTCCCATGGCGCATCAGCAGAGGTCACAAGGTCGGCTGTCACCGTCCGGTGACACAGAAGACATCGAAAAGAACACCGAGGAGATCGCGCGCCTGCTCGCGCCCCGTCTCGCCCACTTCGCCGGCGTCGCCCGCACCGAGCACGTCACGCGCGCCGCGCAGGAGATGCAGGTCCCGCAGTCCACCCTCTCGCGCGCCATGGTCCGCCTGGAGCAGGACCTCGGCGTCGACCTGTTCGCCCGGCACGGCCGTACGGTGTCCCTGACGCCCGCCGGCCGCACCTTCCTCTCCTCCGTCGAACGGGCCCTCGCCGAGATCGAACGCGCCGCCGAGGAGGTGCGCGCCGACGCCGACCCGGCCACCGGCAAGGTCGCCTTCGGCTTCCTGCACACCATGGGCGCCGAGACCGTGCCCGGACTGATCCACGCCTTCCGCGCCGACCACCCCCGCGTCCGCTTCAGCCTCGTCCAGAACTACGGCGAGGCCATGCTGGAACGGCTGCGCGCGGGTGAGCTGGACCTCTGCCTGACCTCACCCGTGCCGGACGCCCCCGACCTCGTCGCCCGCCGCCTCGACGAGCAGAAGCTGCGGCTGGTCGTCCCCGCCGACCACCGGCTCGCCACCCGCCGCCGCGTCCGTCTCGCCGAGGCCGCCGAGGAGGTCTTCGTGACCCTCGAGCCCGGCTACGGACTGCGCCGCATCACCGACGCCCTGTGCCGCGAGGCCGGCTTCAAACCGAGGGTGGCCTTCGAGGGCGAGGAGACGGAGACCCTGCGGGGCCTGGTCGCCGCCGGGCTCGGCGTGGCCCTGCTGCCCCCGCCGCCCGTCCCCCGGCCCGGGGTGGCCGAACTGACGGTCACGGCCCCGCGCGCGGTACGGGAGATCGGCGTCGCCTGGCTGGAGGGCCACCCGGACACGCCCCCGGTGGCAGCGTTCAAGCAGTTCCTGCTGTCCCGGCGCGGCAGGCTGCTGCCGTGACGCCGTGACGCCGTGACGCCGTGACGCCGTCACGCCGTCACGGCGTTCAGTGCCGCAGTGTCCTGCCGAACCCCGCCGCCAGCGGCATCCGCAGCCCCAGCGGCGGGGGTGCGGCCAGGGCGTCCTGCACGGGCCGTGAGAAGGGCCGCCCGAACAGGGTGCCCATGATGAAGTCGGTGGCCAGCGCGGTGACCTCGTCGCGGTACTGGCGCAAGCCGTGCCCGTCGGCGTGCACCTCGAACCGGCACACGTCCCGGTTCGCCTTCTTCGCCCGCGTCGCGAACCGGAAGGACAGCTCGGGATCGCTCCGCTCGTCGTTGGTGCCGTGCACGATCAGCACCCGGCGCCCGACGAGCTGCTTCACCGGTTCGGGGGAGGCGGCCACGTCCTCCTCGGGCAGCCAGGGGGCGATCGCCACCACCGCCTCGACGGCCTCGTGCCCGCCCGCGTGCAGCGCCGCCCGGCCGCCCATGTCGAGTCCGGCCAGGCACACCGGGACGTCGCCGTAGCGCCGTACGACCTCCTCGACCGCCCATGTGGCGTCGCGGGCGAGATGCGCCTCGCTGCCGTTCCAGCCGCGGTAGCGGTAGTGCACCACGTGCGTGGCCAGGCCCTCGTCGCGGGCGGCGCGGGCCAGCCGGCGCCCGAGGGCACGCATGGAGGCGGCCGCCAGCACCGGAGAGGGCCTGCGCCCGGAGACCTCCCGGCCGCCCGGGAGCAGCAGCACCGCTCCGCTCACCGCCGTCGGCTCCGGGCCGAGCGTCCTCCCCAGCCGGGCCGCACGGACCGGCGTCGCTTGCTGTGCCATGACAGAACAGTGTCAGAAGCACCGGTCTACGCCACCCGTCCGTGCGGTCACCGTTACGTATCAACGGATGTGTACAGGGCGGGAAACCGGCCATCTGCCGCACGCTCCCGGAACGGACGGATTTCTACGCGCGTAGGCGTTAGAGTGCGGAAATGACGAGCCAGACTGCCCACCTGGGGAACACCCCGAGCACGGACCAGATCCGCCGGGCGCCCAAGGTTCTGCTGCACGACCACCTCGACGGCGGACTCCGCCCGGGCACCGTCGTCGACCTCGCCCGCGCCTCGGGCTACTCCCAACTCCCCGACACCGACCCGGAGAAGCTCGGCCTGTGGTTCCGCGAGGCCGCCGACTCCGGCTCGCTGGAGCGGTACCTGGAGACCTTCTCCCACACCGTCGGCGTGATGCAGACCCGGGACGCGCTCGTCCGCGTCGCCCGCGAGTGCGCCCAGGACCTCGCCGAGGACGGCGTCGTCTACGCCGAGGTGCGCTACGCCCCCGAGCAGCACCTGGAGGGCGGACTGACCCTGGAGGAGGTCGTCGAGGCCGTCAACGAAGGGTTCCGGGAGGGCGAGCGGCTCGCCCTCGCCGACGGCCGGCGCATCCGGATCGGCGCCCTGCTCACCGCCATGCGGCACGCCGCACGCGCCCTGGAGATCGCCGAACTCGCCAACCGCTACCGCGACTTCGGCGTCGTCGGCTTCGACATCGCCGGCGCCGAGGCCGGTTACCCGCCCACCCGGCACCTGGACGCCTTCGAGTACCTGAAGCGGGAGAACAACCACTTCACCATCCACGCCGGCGAGGCCTTCGGCCTGCCCTCCATCTGGCAGGCCCTCCAGTGGTGCGGCGCCGACCGGCTCGGGCACGGGGTGCGCATCATCGACGACATCCATGTCCACGAGGACGGCACCGTCACCCTCGGACGGCTCGCCTCCTACGTCCGCGACAAGCGCATCCCCCTGGAGCTGTGCCCGAGCTCCAACCTCCAGACCGGTGCGGCCACCTCCTACGCCGAGCACCCCATCGGGCTGCTGCGCCGCCTGCACTTCCGTGCCACGGTCAACACGGACAACCGGCTCATGTCCCACACCAGCATGAGCCGGGAGTTCGAGCACCTGGTCGAGGCATTCGGTTACACGCTCGACGACATGCAGTGGTTCTCCGTCAATGCGATGAAATCAGCGTTCATTCCTTTCGATGAACGACTGGCCATGATCAATGACGTGATCAAGCCCGGATACGCGGCGCTGAAATCCGAATGGCTGTTTAGCCAAACCGCCTCCACCAGGGCTTCTGTGCCCTCGGAGGACTGAAAGCGGCACATCGGACGAGGAACGGGTGCGGACGGCTTTCACAAGCCGTCCGCATTTCGCTGTTTGCGGCGGGTGGCCCGGCGTGTTTACGGTCGTGGACCGCTCAGTTCCCCGTCTTCCAGTCAAGGACGCATTTTCATGAAGCAGTCTGCCGCCAAGACCCTCGGTGTCGCCGCCCTCGGCGCCGCATTCGCCGCCGCAGGTGCGGGCGCCGCGAACGCCGCACCGGCCGCGCCGGCCGCCGGCCAGGCGCTGGGCACCGTCAGCCAGGCGCTCCCGACGGAGAACGTCACCAACATGCTGCCGGGGGCCGGTCCGGCGCTGAACCAGGCCAAGCCCACGCTGGAGAGGGGGCTCGCCGCCGCGCAGCCGGTGGCCCAGAGCATGCTCGAGCACGGCCCCACCAAGCCGGTCGCCGGACTGCTCGGCGGACTGCCCGTCCAGGGCCTGCCCACGCACGGCCTGCCGGTCAACGGCCTCCCCGTGGGCTGAGCACCGCACACCACCGCATCGCAACGCACCGCAGCACACAGCACCGACGCCGACATGCCGCCGGGGCGCACCCCTTGCTTCAGGGTGCGCCCCGGCGGCGTCTGTTCCGGCGATGTCCGGGCGGGTGCGGCTACCAGGCCGTGCGGGCGGCCTTGTCCTCCGAGGGCAGCAGGATCCACAGCGCGAGGTAGACCAGGAACTGCGGGCCCGGCAGCAGACAGGACAGCAGGAAGATCACCCGCATCGTCGTCGCGGAGGTGCCGAAGCGCCGAGCCAGCGCGGCGCACACTCCGCCGATCATGCGGCCGTTCGTGGGGCGGGCAAGGGCGGCGTTCATCTGTCTGCCTCCGTGGGCTGTCGGTGGTGCGGGGGCTCCCCGTCGGCGCCCCGTCTGACATCCACGCTACGGAGACGAAGGGGGCAAAGCGTCGCTCCACGGGGCGATCCCGACCCTGGGAATCGTCGGGGTACGACCCTGAGCCGGCTCCTCCTGCCGTCCCTGCGAAACCTCCAGGCGCTCGGCCCTGCGGCGCAGGCGGGAGCGGAGAGCCGGGACGACGGCGAGATGGGCGAGGGCCACGCCCAGGGTGTTCAGCAGCAGCGTGTCGACGTCCACGACACGTCCGGGTACGCCTGTCTGCAACAGCGCGATGCCCACGGATATCAGGGCGCCCGCCGCCACCGTACGGGCCAGGGACGCGAGCGGGGAGGGGCGCAGCCTGCCGCCCGCCAGCGGCAGCAGCACACCCAGCGGGGCCAGCAGCCCCAGGTCCTCACCGATGCGCCGGGCCGCCTCGGGCCAGCCCAGCGCCAGATCGGCGCGGACGCCGGCGAGGGGCCGCAGATTGGCCGGCATCACCCACGGGACGTTCAGCGGACGCAGCATCAGCCAGGCGACGAGCGCGAGATGGGCGACGAGGAGGACACCTGCTGTCACGCGGACGCGTATCGCGGCGCTGCCGCCGATGGAGCCTTGACGCTGCACGCCCCCCAAGACGCGCCTATCGCCCCGATCGGTTCCGCGCGGCCTTTTTGTGGCTCGGTTCGCCTCCGGGGCGCAGAAGCCTGTGCCGAGTGGGTGATCGTGCTCGACCCTTCGGGCCTCCGCGCGTTCACCCACTCGGCACAGGCGCGCCCCTTCGGCTCACTCGCCTCGTCGGGTGCCCCGCGTTCCGGTGGAGCCGGGATGCCGTGATGCCGCGAGATCCGGAGTGTCGTGAGGTCCGTGAGGCGCCCTGCCTCAGCCGTCCACGGCCTCCGTCGACGACGGCTTCGTCGTGCCGGGGTGGGCACGGAGGCCGTCGGTGCACGCGTAGCGGCGCAGCCGGGCGTCGTCGGGGCCGCCGAGCACCACCGAGCCGTCCCCCTCGGCGGCGGCCGAGTCGGACAGCGTGCACACGATCTGCGCGAGGGCGTACGGATTCAGGCCGGCCGGGGCCTTGCTCAGCCGGAGCGTGTCCTCCGGGTCCTTGGGGCGCGGCCCGGTCACGGTCAGGCCGCGTGGGACGTGCGTGGCGTACCCGGCCGCCTTCTCGCCGGCCGACGGCGAGGCGGCGAGCTGGTCCAGCAGCCCCTGCGCGACGATCACACGCCGTCGCGCGTCCGCCGTGCCCTCCGGCACCCGCACCACGCGGTCCACGGCCACCAGCGACGAGCCGCACAGCAGGAACACCTGCACGGGCACCCCGCGCGAGGTCTGCGTGGTCAGGTCGGGTCCGGGCAGCGAGCACGGCACCCGCGAGGGCGCGGCGCCGAAGTCGGTGGGCACCTGGGTGGGACGGATCCCGCACCCGGCGAGAAGCAGCAGGGCGAGCGCCGGCAGGCACCGGCGTGCGGACACCCGTCGTCCCCGGCGTCCCTGTGGTCTGTCGTGTGCCGTCATCAGGCACCCCCCTTCGCCGTGTCGCCGCTCCCGCTGCCGCCCTTGCCCCGGCCCTTGCCGTCACCCTGGCCCTGGCCCTGACCCTGGCCCGTGCCGTTCCCGTCGCCCTCCGTCGTCTCCGCGGCGAGCGCGGAGGCGTCCCGGGGCAGCCGCAGCGTGAACACGGCGCCGCCGTCGGGCGAGTTGGCGGCGGTGATGTCGCCGCCGTGGATGTGGGCGTTGTTCAGGGCGATGGACAGGCCCAGGCCGCTGCCCTCGGAGCGCGGCCGGGAGGCACTCGCCTTGTAGAAGCGGTCGAAGACGTGGGGGAGGACGTCCTCCGGGATGCCGGGACCGTGGTCGCGCACCTGGATCACCACCTCGTCGTCCGCCTCCCGCACCGACACCCGCACCGGCGAACCTCCGTGCTTGAGGGCGTTGCCGATGAGGTTGGCGAGGATGACGTCCAGGCGGCGCGGGTCCAGGCGGGCGTGGATGCCGCGCTCGGCGTCCAGCTCCACCGCGTCCAGCCAGGCGCGGGCGTCGATACAGGCGGTGATCTGGTCGGCGACGTCGACGTCGTCCAGGACCAGCCGGGCCGTGCCCGCGTCGAAGCGGGTGACCTCCATCAGGTTCTCGACCAGGTCGTTCAGCCGCCGGGTCTCGCTGACCACGAGCCGTACGGCGGGCTCGATCATCGGGTCGATGCCGCCGCTCTCGGAGTCCAGCTCCTCCTCGAGCACCTCCGTCACGGCGGTGATCGCGGTCAGCGGTGTACGCAGCTCATGGCTCATGTCCGCCACGAAACGGCGGGAGGACTCGTCGCGCGCGGCCATGTCGGCCACCCGCTTCTCCAGCGCCTCGGCGGCGTTGTTGAACGTCCGGGAGAGATCGGCGAGTTCGTCCGTGCCGGAGACCCTGAGCCGGGTGTCCAGCTTGCCCTCGCCGAGCCGGCGCGCGGCCACCCCCAGGCGGTGCACCGGCTTCAGCACGGTCGTGGCGGCGGCCTGCGCCAGCAGCGCGGCCCCCACCAGGGCCAGCGCGGTGGCGATGCCCAGCGACCACGCCAGCGAGTTCAGATCCTTCGCCTCCGGCTCCAGCGACTTGAGCATGTAACCGGTCGGGCCGCCGCCGATCACCTTCGTCCCCGCCACCAGATAGGGCGTGCCGTGTTCGGTGATCCGCTGCCAGTACAGGTGGTACGGCGCCTTGTTGGCCGAGGAGAGCTTCTGCTGTTTGTTCACCGCCGTGCGCAGCGAGACGGGCACGTCTTCGAGGGAGAAGCCGCTCAGTCCGCCGGAGTTGCCGTACACCGCCCGGCCGCCCGCGTCCTGGCCGGCCAGCAGCACACTGAACCGCTGGCTGCTGCCCGCCATCTGGCCGGCCGTGCGCTGCAACTGGTCCTGCGTGGGATGCACCGGCAGGGCACCCGCGCGGTTCTGCATCTCCTGCTGGAAGTCGCGCAGCACCGCGTCCTGCGTACGGGTCAGCACCGCCTCGCGGTTGAGCCAGTACGCGATCCCGGACGCGGACACGGCGGCGGTCAGCGCCACCAGCGCGAAGACGACGACCAGCCGCAGACGCAGACTGGTGAACCGCAGCCGGGACAGAGTCCCCTTACGGCCCGCGGTCCAGCCGCGGAGCCCCCCTTGCCGATCCGTCACTGAGGCGCGTCCAGGCGGTAACCGACTCCGCGCACGGTACGGATCAGGGTCGGGGAGGACGGCACGTCCTCGACCTTGGCCCGCAGCCGCTGCACACAGGCGTCCACGAGCCGCGAGTCACCGAGGTAGTCGTGCTCCCACACCAGCCGCAGCAGCTGCTGCCGCGACAGTGCCTGACCGGGCCGCCGGCTCAGCTCCAGGAGCAGCCTGAGCTCGGTCGGGGTCAGCTGGAGGTCCTCGCCGTTCTTCGTCACCGTCATGGCCGCCCGGTCGATGACGAGGCTGCCGAAGGTCGCCGAGTCGTTCGCCTCCCGCTCGCCGCGCCGCAGCACGGCCCGGATCCGGGCGTCCAGGACCCGGCCCTGCACGGGCTTGACCACGTAGTCGTCGGCGCCGGACTCCAGGCCCACGACCACGTCGATGTCATCGCTGCGCGCGGTCAGCAGAATGATCGGCAGCTGGTCCGTGCGCCGGATGCGCCGGCACACCTCGAACCCGTCGATGCCGGGCAGCATCACGTCCAGCACGATCAGGTCCGGCCGCTGCTCGCGCAACAGCTTCAGACCGTCCTCACCGCTGGCAGCGGTGGCCACCCGGTGTCCCTGGCGCGTCAGTGAGAGCTCCAGGGCCGTCCGGATGGCGTCGTCGTCCTCGATCAGCAACAGGGAAGGCACGGGCCTCATTCTGGCCCATACGGGGGTGGGGTTTCGACACCTGGAGCGCTCCCACACATCTCCCACGAATGACGACCGTCACCAATGGCCCCTGTGACAGGTCTGTGACAGTCGGCGGACACGGCCATGAAGTGGCCGGGGCAAGCTTTTCGGCACAGGCAAGCAAGCACGTGAGAACCGAGCAGGGCGAACACCGGGACTCCACGACGGGGGGCGCGAGATGAACACGCTGCACAGCAACAGCACCAGCGCAGTGGTCACGCGTCTGCACGACGTGACCCGGGGTTCGGAGAAGTCCGGTGCCGTGAGCGGGCGGGGGTGCGCTCGCGGCACCGGGCGTCAGCACACCGGGTTCATGACGGTGGTTGACGCGCACACGGGGGAAACACACGGGGGAACCGCGTACGGGGAGGGCTCGGGGGAGCGCCGCACCCGGTCGGAGGCCGTGGACGCCGAAGCGGCGTTCACCGCCTACGTCCAGGAGCGCCGCGCCTCCCTGTACGCGACCGCCTACCACCTCACCGGCGACCGTTTCGAGGCCGAGGACCTGCTGCAGAGCGCGCTGTTCTCGACGTACAAGGCGTGGGACCGGATCAGTGACAAGGCGGCCGTCGGCGGATACCTCCGCCGCACCATGACCAACCTGCACATCAGCGCCTGGCGGCGCCGCAAGCTCAACGAGTACCCGACCGAGGAACTGCCGGAGACGCCCGGCGACACGGACGCGATGCGCGGCACCGAACTGCGCGCGGTCCTGTGGCAGGCGCTGGCCCGGCTGCCCGAACTCCAGCGCACCATGCTGGTCCTGCGCTACTACGAGGGCCGCACGGACCCGGAGATCGCGGACATCCTCGGCATCAGCGTCGGCACGGTGAAGTCCAGCATCTGGCGCTCGCTGCGCCGGCTGCGCGAGGACGAGGTCCTCAGCTTCGGCCGTGACCAGGAGGAGTCCTTCGGCGAGCTCGTCGCCTGAGCTCACCGGAGGTCCGGGGGGAAACGGGGGAAGTACGGGGGACGGGGGGAACCACGGGGCTCACGGGGGAGCCGTGACGGGGGACCCACGGGGGAAGTGGGGGAGCACCAAGGGGAGCGGGACTGGAGGGCCGGGGGGTCCTTCCAGTCCCGCTCTCGTCTGCGTACGTACCGGCGGTGGCCGTACGGCGCTCAGGCCGCGGTCGGCGTCCGCCCCTGACGGCCCGTCGCCGCGGCGGCCATCCGGCCGAGCGCCTCGTCCAGGCCGCAGGCGTGGGCGCCCAGGGCGACCTGGCGGGCGATGATCGACCGCTCGGCGCGCATCAGCCGCCAGCCGCGGCGCAGCAGGAACGGCACCGACTTGCGGCCCTCCCGCAGATCCCGCAGGAAGCGCCGCCGGAAGGTGGTCACGGGCCCGCGGGTCAGGCACAGCGCGTCGGCCAGCACGCCCAGTTCACGACAGCGCCCGACGATCTCGGCGGCGAAGATGCCCTCGGCGACGAACAGCGGCGTACAGCCGATGTCCAGGGTGTTCTCGCCGGTGCGGGCGCTGCGGGCGATGTCGTACACGGGCACGCCGGTGCTGCCCGTCGCGCACAGCCGGGCGATCGCCTCGACCGCGACGTCCGCGTCCCAGGAGTCCGGGTGGTCCCAGTCGATGTCCGAACTCCCCGCCACCAGCGGCAGCGTCGGGTCGTCGCCCTCCTTGTAGAAGTCGTCGAGGCGCAGCACGGGCAGCCCGCAGCGGGCGGCGACCAGGGACTTGCCCGAACCCGAAGGGCCGCAGAGCAGCACGACACGGGCGGCAGACGGGGGATGAAGGCTCACGGAACACCAGTTTGACGCATGGTGGCCCTCCTGCCGACCCCGCGGGTCGGCTTTGGAGCGTGGGTTGCGTCTCAACTACCCTGTGCGCTGTTCTCGTTACTCTGCGCACCAGAAGGTGGCACCAGACATGGCTCGACACGCGTCCCGCTCCCAGCTCTCCCACCCCACCGCCCGGCGTGCCGTGATCGCCGTGGCGACCGCCGGTGCCGCCCTGGGAGCGGGCGCGGCGACGGCCTCGGCGGAGACGATCCCCGTGGTGGGCGGGACCTACCGCACCGGCTCGCTGGGCAAGGTGGACCCGCAGGCGGGCCTTCAGGCGCTGACCGGCACGGTCGGCTACGTCACCGGACCGGTCGCCGGCCTCAAGCCCAACCCCCTGGCGGGCACCGGCGTCGACCCGCTCGACAACGGCGTCGGCACCCAGGTCGCCGACTTCCGGCCGCTGACGTCGAAGATGCTCACCGGCCCGGTGGCGCAGGCCCCGTCGGTCGGGAGCATTCCGGTGGTGGGGCAGGTGGTCGGGTCGCTGCGCTGACCGAGGCACACACGCACGAAGAGAGCCGCGCCTCCCCCGGACGGAGGGGAGACGCGGCTCTCCGCGTGGGTGGGTCCGTCAGTACGACGAACCCGACGCGCCCAGCGACCCCGTCGGGTGCCAGACCGTCTTGGTCTCCAGGAAGGCGGTCATGCGGTCGATGCCGGGAGTCGCAAAGAAATCCACAGGCTGTGGACGCAGGACGCGCTTGAGGTTGTCGGCCGCCGCGATCTCCAGCTCCTTGGCCAGCGCCTCGTCGGCGCCCGCCAGGTCGATCGCGTTGACGTCCTGGTGCGCGGCGAGCGGCGCCGCGATCTCCGCCGTACGGCCGGACAGGACGTTGACGACCCCGCCGGGCAGGTCGGAGGTGGCCAGCACCTCACCCAGGGAGAGCGCCGGAAGCGGGGACTTCTCGCTCGCGATCACGACCGCGGTGTTCCCCGTGGCGATCACGGGGGCGATCACCGAGACCAGGCCCAGGAAGGACGACTCCTGGGGCGCCAGTACGGCCACGACACCGGTCGGCTCGGGCGAGGAGAGGTTGAAGAACGGCCCGGCGACCGGGTTGCCGCCGCCCACCACCTGGGCGATCTTGTCCGTCCAGCCCGCGTACCAGACCCAGCGGTCGACGGCCGCGTCCACGACCGCCGCCGCCTTCGCCTTCGACAGGCCCTCGGCGTCGGCGACCTCGCGCACGAACTGCTCGCGCCGGCCCTCCAGCATCTCCGCGACGCGGTAGAGGATCTGGCCCCGGTTGTACGCGGTCGCGCCCGACCACGCCCCGAACGCCTTGCGCGCGGCCACCACCGCGTCCCGGGCGTCCTTGCGGGAGGACAGCGGGACGTTCGCCAGCCAGTTGCCCTTCGAGTCCGTCACCTCGTACACCCGGCCGCTCTCGGAACGCGGGAACTTCCCGCCCACGTACAGCTTGTAGGTCTTGAAGACCGAAAGCCGCGGTTCGGTCTTGTCCGTCTTGTCAGACATCGAGGTACGCCTCCAGGCCGTGGCGGCCGCCCTCGCGGCCGAAGCCCGACTCCTTGTAACCGCCGAACGGCGAGGTCGGGTCGAACTTGTTGAACGTGTTGGACCAGATCACGCCCGCGCGGAGCTTGTTCGCGACGGCGAGGATCCTCGACCCCTTCTCGGTCCAGATGCCCGCCGAGAGGCCGTACGGCGTGTTGTTCGCCTTGGCGACCGCCTCGTCCGGCGTGCGGAAGGTGAGCACCGACAGCACCGGGCCGAAGATCTCGTCGCGGGCGATGGTGTGCGCCTGGGTGACGTTCGTGAACAGCGTCGGGGCGAACCAGTAGCCCGACGACGGCAGTTCGCAGGCCGGGGACCAGCGCTCGGCGCCCTCCGCCTCGCCCCGCTCGGCGAGGGCGGTGATCCGGGCCAGCTGCTCGGCGGAGTTGATCGCGCCGATGTCGGTGTTCTTGTCCAGCGGGTCGCCCAGCCGGAGCGTGGACAGCCGGCGCTTGAGGGAGTCCAGCAGCTCGTCGTGGATCGACTCCTGCACCAGCAGCCGGGAGCCCGCGCAGCAGACCTGGCCCTGGTTGAAGAAGATGCCGTTCACGATGCCCTCGACGGCCTGGTCGATCGGGGCGTCGTCGAAGACGATGTTGGCGCCCTTGCCGCCCAGTTCGAGGGTGAGCTTCTTGTGGGTGCCCGCGACGGTCCGGGCGATCTCCTTGCCGACCGCGGTGGAACCGGTGAAGGCGACCTTGTTCACGTCCGGGTGCGCGACGAGGGCGGCGCCCGCGTCACCGTAGCCCGGAAGGATGTTGACGACACCCTTCGGCAGGCCAGCCTGGCGGCAGACGTCGGCGAAGAAGAGCGCGGACAGGGGCGTCGTCTCGGCGGGCTTGAGGACGACCGTGTTGCCGGTCGCCAGCGCCGGGGCGATCTTCCACGCCAGCATCAGGAGGGGGAAGTTCCAGGGGATGACCTGGCCGGCCACGCCCAGCGGCTTCGGGGCCGGCCCGAAGCCCGCGTGGTCGAGCTTGTCCGCCCAGCCCGCGTAGTAGAAGAAGTGGGCCGCGACCAGCGGGAGGTCCGCGTCGCGGGTCTCCTTGATGGGCTTGCCGTTGTCCAGCGTCTCCAGGACCGCCAGCTCACGGCTGCGCTCCTGGATGATGCGGGCGATACGGAACAGGTACTTGGCGCGCTCCGCACCGGGCAGCGCCGACCACTTCGCGAAGGCCCTGCGGGCGGCCTGCACCGCGCGGTCCACGTCCGCCTGGCCGGCCTGGGCGACCTCGGACAGCACCTCCTCGGTGCTGGGCGAGACCGTCTTGAAGACCTTGCCGTCGGCCGCCTCGGCGAACTCACCGTCGATGAACAGGCCGTAGGAAGGGGCGATGTCGACGATCGAGCGGGACTCGGGCGCCGGTGCGTACTCGAATGCGGAAGACCGCTTCTCGATGGTCATGGTGATCAGTCCACCGTCACGTAGTCGGGGCCGGAGTAGCGGCCGGTGGCCAGCTTCTGGCGCTGCATCAGCAGATCGTTGAGCAGGGAGGAGGCGCCGAAGCGGAACCAGTGGTTGTCCAGCCAGTCCTCACCCACGGTCTCGTTGACCAGGACCAGGAACTTGATCGCGTCCTTGCTGGTGCGGATGCCGCCGGCCGGCTTCACGCCGACCTGGACACCGGTCTGGGCGCGGAAGTCCCGCACCGCCTCCAGCATGAGCAGGGTGTTGGCGGGGGTCGCGTTGACGGCGACCTTGCCGGTGGAGGTCTTGATGAAGTCGGCGCCGGCGAGCATGCCGAGCCAGGACGCGCGGCGGATGTTGTCGTACGTCGACAGCTCACCGGTCTCGAAGATGACCTTCAGCCGGGCGGACGTCCCGCACGCCTCCTTCACGGCGACGATCTCGTCGTACACCTTCATGTACTTGCCCGCGAGGAACGCCCCGCGGTCGATGACCATGTCGATCTCGTCGGCGCCCGCGGCGACGGCGTCCCGCACGTCGGCCAGCTTGACGTCGAGGGCGGCACGGCCGGCCGGGAAGGCGGTCGCCACCGAGGCGACCTTCACGCCCGAACCGGCGACGGCCTCCTTGGCGACGGCGACCATGTCGGGGTAGACGCAGACCGCGGCCGTGGTGGGGGTCGTACGGTCGGTCGGGTCGGGGTGGACCGCCTTGGCGCCGAGCGCCCGGACCTTGCCCGGGGTGTCCGCGCCTTCCAGCGTCGTCAGGTCGACCATCGAAATGGCGAGGTCGATGGCGTACGCCTTCGCGGTGGTCTTGATGGAACGGGTCCCGAGCGAGGCGGCGCGCGCCTCCAGGCCGACCGCGTCGACGCCGGGCAGCCCGTGCAGGAAGCGGCGCAGCGTGCTGTCGGACGCGGTGACGTCGGCGAGAGCCCGCGCGGGGGGTGCGGAGGGTGCAGTGGTGGGCATGGTCACCAGGCGAGCATATCTACGCGCGTAGCGGCTTGTACAGTCCCGGGTTTTGTCGGGGTGTGTGGTCGGGGCGTGGGGTCGGGGCCTGCGGGGCCGGTTCCGGAGTGGGGATGGGGACCGGCTGCGGCGGGCCGGGGTCGTTCGGGCGGGGGCGAGTTGTGTCTGTGGCGAGGCCGTGCCCGGGCCGTGCTCTTCGGTGGACGGGCGTCGGGCAGAATCGGGGCCATGACGACCGAGCACGAGTCCCCCGCGCCGCAGCCACCGGGCCCCGAGTTCCAGGACCGGGTCCACCGGTCCTCCGGAGGCATCGCGGGCGGTGTCCTGCTGCTCGCCATCATCCTCTGGCTGGGCTTCGACGCGATGGTCAGCGGAACGGGCCGCACCCCGTGGCTGGCGCTGGCCGGGATGATCCTCGCCCTGCCCCTGGTGATCGCCTTCACCCTCCGCCCGGCCGTGTACGCCAACGCCGACCGGCTGCGCATCCGCAACCCCTTCCGCGTGATCGTGCTGCCCTGGGGCCAGGTCGCCGCCCTGCGCTCCGGCTACTCCAACGAGGCGATCGGCAAGTCCGGCACCAAGTACCAGCTCTGGGCGGTGCCGGTCTCGCTCCGGGCGCGCAAGCGGGCCGCCCGGCAGGAGGCGCGGGCCGCCGGCGCCGGAGAGCGCGGCCTCAGCAGGGGCGGGCGCGGCGCCACCGCGGGGGCCGGTGGCGGGGCGAGCGAGCCGATCCGTGCGCAGGCCGACCGGTTCATGGCCGACCTCCGCGAGCTCCAGGAGACCCGCGAGAACGCGGAGAGCGCTCAGGGCGAGGTGCGGGTGCGCTGGGCCTACGAGATCGTCGGTCCCGCCCTGGCCGGCGCGGTGGTGCTGGCGATCCTGCTCGCGGTCGGCTGACGTCCGTCGGCGTCGGGGGGTGACCGGAGGATCGGTGCCGGTGCCACGCACCCGTGGCGCTCTCACCGGGTCCTCCGGTTCCTCCCGTCGTCTGTCGCCGGACGGCCGTCGGCGTCAGATGGCCGCGGCCTTCGCCAGGTCCTGCTTCAGGGTGGCCAGGAGGGTCGTCGCCGTGACGCGGGCCGCCGGGAGGTCGGCGTGGGTGGCGACCGGGACCACCACCTCCAGGTAGCACTTCAGCTTGGGTTCCGTGCCGGACGGGCGGACGATCACGCGGGCGCCGTCGAGGGTGTAGCGCAGGCCGTCCGTCGGGGGCAGCGTCTCCGTGCCCCGCGTCAGGTCCTCGGACCGGGTGATGGCCAGACCCGCCAGCTCGGTCGGCGGCTGCTCGCGCAAACGGCGCATCGCGTCGGCGATCAGCGAGAGGTCCTGGACGCGGACCGAGAGCTGGTCCGTCGCGTGCAGACCGTGCTCCACCGCGAGGTCGTCCAGCAGGTCCAGGAGCGTACGGCCCTGCTCCTTGAGGTTGGAGGCCAGTTCCGTGATCAGCAGGGCCGCGGTGATGCCGTCCTTGTCGCGCACGCCGTCCGGGTCGACGCAGTAGCCGAGGGCCTCCTCGTAGCCGTAGCGCAGGCCCTCCACGCGGGCGATCCACTTGAAGCCGGTGAGGGTCTCGGCGTAGGGCAGGCCCGCCTTCTCGGCGATCCGGCCGAGGAGCGAGGAGGAGACGATCGACTCGGCGAAGGTGCCCTGCGCACCGCGGGTCACCAGATGGGCGGCGAGGAGCGCGCCGACCTCGTCGCCGCGGAGCATGCGCCAGTCGGCGCCGTCCTTCACGGCCACCGCGCAGCGGTCCGCGTCCGGGTCGTTGGCGATGATCAGGTCGGGGCTCGTCTCGCGGGCCCTGGCGAAGGCCAGGTCCATCGCCCCCGGCTCCTCCGGGTTGGGGAACGCGACCGTCGGGAAGTCCGGGTCCGGGTCGGCCTGCTCGGCGACCAGGACGGGGGCGGGGAAGCCCGCACGGGCGAAGGCGGCGAGGAGGGTGTCCTTGCCGACGCCGTGCATCGCCGTGTAGACGGTGCGGGCCGTACGCGGGGAGCCCGCGGCGAGGACGGCGTCCGTACGGGCCAGGTAGGCGTCGAGGACGGAGTCGTCCAGGGTCTCCCAGCCGGTCTCCGGGCGGGGGACGGCGGTGAGGGTGCTGATCGCGTCGATCTCGGCGGCGATGTCCGCGTCCGCGGGCGGGACGATCTGCGAGCCGTCGCCCAGGTAGACCTTGTAGCCGTTGTCGCGGGGCGGGTTGTGGCTGGCGGTGACCTCCACGCCGGCGACCGCGCCGAGGTGCCGGATGGCGAAGGCGAGGACGGGGGTGGGGAGGGGCCGGGGGAGTACGGCCGCGCGCAGGCCGGCGCCCGTCATGACGGCGGCGGTGTCGCGGGCGAAGTCCGCCGACTTGTGGCGGGCGTCGTAGCCGATGACGACGAGGCCGGCCGTGCCGTCCCCGTGGGGGGTCCCCTGCTTCTTCAGGTACGCGGCGAGGCCGGCGGCCGCGCGGATGACCACGGAGCGGTTCATGCGCATGGGGCCCGCGCCGAGTTCGCCGCGGAGGCCGGCCGTGCCGAACTGGAGGGTGCCGGCGAAGCGAGCGGCGAGCTCCTTCACGTTCCCCGTCTCGATGAGCTCGGCGAGTTCCGTGCGGGTCTCCGCGTCGGGGTCCTCGGCCAGCCACGCCTTGGCCCGTGCGATGAGGTCGTCGTGCACGTTTCCGTCAGCCTCTCGTGCTCTTGTGTTGTGTCGGTGGGGGGTGGGGTGCAGTTCCGGGGTGCGTTCTGCCTGCCGGTGCCGGTGCGGGCCGACCGGGGAACGCACCCCCACGGCCCGCTTCCGTCCGCTTGCGGCTTTCCCGCCGTGGAGGTGCCGGCGGGGTGTCGCTGCGTCTCCGCCGGCCTGCGTGCCGTACTACAGGCGGTCCAGGACCTGGGCCAGCAGGGAGCCCATGCGGGTGGCGGAGTCGCGGCCTGCCTGGAGGACCTCCTCGTGGTTGAGGGGCTCGCCGGTCATGCCGGCCGCGAGGTTGGTCACCAGGGAGATGCCGAGGACCTCGGCGCCGGCCTCGCGGGCGGCGATCGCCTCCAGGACCGTCGACATGCCCACCAGGTCCGCGCCGATCACGCGGGCCATGCGGATCTCGGCCGGCGTCTCGTAGTGCGGGCCGGGGAACTGGGCGTAGACGCCCTCCTCCAGGGTGGGGTCGACCTCCTTGCACAGCGCGCGCAGGCGGGGGGAGTAGAGGTCGGTCAGGTCGACGAAGTTGGCGCCGACGATCGGGGAGGTGGCGGTCAGGTTGATGTGGTCGCTGATCAGGACCGGCTGGCCGGGACGCATGCCTTCGCGCAGACCGCCGCAGCCGTTGGTCAGCACGATCGTCTTGCAGCCGGCGGCGACGGCCGTGCGGACGCCGTGGGCGACGGCGGCCACACCGCGGCCCTCGTAGTAGTGGGTGCGGCCGAGGAAGACCAGGGCGCGCTTGTCGCCGATCGTGTACGAGCGGATCTTGCCGCCGTGGCCCTCGACGGCCGGCGGCGGGAATCCGGGCAGCTCAGTGACCTGGAACTCGGCCTCGGGGGCGCCCAGGGCGTCGACGGCCGGTGCCCAGCCGGAGCCCATCACGAGGGCGACGTCGTGGGTCTCCGCGCCCGTGAGTTCCCGCAGGCGGGTGGCGGCGGCGTCGGCGGCGGCATAGGGGTCGCCCTGGATGTCGTCCGGAAGAAGAGATGCGTTCACGCGACGAGGGTAGCCCGAATTGGCCTACGCGCGTAGATGAGGGAGCTCACGGGAATGGGATCGTTGTCTTGTCGTTTCCCACGAAGGCGCGTCGGCAGGGGCTTCAGACATCCGTGATGAGGACGTCCTTGTCGTTGAACACCTCGACGATGAAGACCAGGAGACGCCCACGGCTGACCGTGTACTCCACGAGGATGTTCTGGGTGAGCCGGATCGTGCGGTCGTCCCCGGTGGAGCTTATGGGCCGGGACACCTCCACGAAGGGGTCGCGGGCCAGCAGGGCGATGCCCTTGTCGAACGCGATGCGCTGCCGGTCGTCGAGGCGGTCGCGGGCGGCGGCGGCCTGCACGGTGTAGAAGACCTCGTACGTGGTCGTGGGGGCCATGCGCTCTCCCGGTGGTGCGTCGATGCACTCAGTTTATGGGGCGAGGCCGGCTCAGCAGGGGCGCTTGCGCAGCTCCATCACGTAGTCGTGGGGTGCGCCCGCCGACTCGGCGGCGTCCGCGATCTCGCCCAGGTAGCGGGCGGAGGGCAGGCCGCCCTCGTAGGCGTTGAGGACGTAGGCCCAGGCCCGCTCCTCGCCGTCGAGCGTGTGGACGCGCACGCGCATACGGCGGTAGACGTCCAGGCCGACGCCCTCCCAGCGGTCGAGGGACTCCTCGTCCATCGGGGCGATGTCGTAGAGCGCCACGAAGACCTGGGAGATCGGGTCCTCGACGAGGGTCGCCAGCGCCCCCTCCCAGCCCATGTGCTCGCCACCGAAGGTCAGCCGCCAGCCGTTCAGCCAGCCCGTGGCGCGCAACGGCGAGTGCGGGGCGCGGCGGGACATCAGCCGCGCGTCGAGATTGCCGGCGTAGGCGGCATAGAGCGACATGGGTCGAAGGGTACGGCAGGGACGCGAGGGACTCATCCGCGCCGCGGGTGCGTCCCGGAGGTCGCCTCATCCGTCCCATAGGTAACAGAACGGGTCCGGCTGGGCCCCCGGGACGTGCCACCTTGAACGGTGCGGGACAATGGAGTACGTGACTCGGATCGTGATCATCGGTGGCGGACCCGGCGGATACGAAGCGGCGCTGGTCGCCGCGCAGCTCGGCGCGGAGGTGACCGTCGTCGACTGCGACGGTCTGGGCGGGGCGTCGGTCCTGACCGACTGCGTGCCGTCGAAGACCCTTATCGCTACGGCCGAGGTGATGACCACCTTCGACTCCTCGTACGAGGAGCTGGGGATCATCGTCGCCGACGACACGCCGGCCCTGGAGCAGGCCGCCCGGGTGGTCGGTGTCGACCTGGGCAAGGTCAACCGGCGTGTGAAGCGGCTGGCGCTCGCCCAGTCGCACGACATCACCGCGTCCGTGACGCGGGCCGGCGCGCGGGTCATGCGGGGGCGGGGGCGGCTGGAGGGCATGCAGGCCCTGGACGGGTCGCGCAAGGTCGTCGTCACCGCGGCGGACGGGAGCGAGGAGACGCTCACCGCCGACGCCGTGCTCATCGCCACCGGCGGTCACCCGCGCGAGCTGCCCGACGCCCAGCCCGACGGCGAGCGCATCCTCACCTGGACCCAGGTCTACGACCTCACCGAGCTGCCCGAGGAGCTCATCGTGGTCGGCTCCGGTGTCACCGGCGCCGAGTTCGCCGGGGCGTACCAGGCGCTGGGGTCCAAGGTCACGCTGGTGTCCTCCCGGGACCGGGTGCTGCCGGGTGAGGACCCGGACGCGGCGGCCGTGCTGGAGGACGTCTTCCGGCGCCGCGGCATGAACGTCATGTCCCGCTCGCGCGCCGCAGCGGCCAAGCGGGTCGGCGATCGCGTGGAGGTGACCCTGGCGGACGGCCGGGTCATCACCGGCACGCACTGCCTGATGGCCGTCGGTGCCATCCCCAACACCGCCGGGATGGGGCTCGAGGAGGCGGGCGTCAGGCTGCGCGAGTCCGGTCATATCTGGACCGACAAGGTCTCGCGGACGACGGCTCCGGGCGTGTACGCGGCCGGTGACGTGACCGGAGTGCTCGCGCTGGCCTCCGTGGCGGCGATGCAGGGACGTATCGCCATGTACCACTTCCTCGGCGACGCGGTGGCCCCGCTGAACCTCAAGACGGTCTCCGCCAACGTCTTCACCGACCCCGAGATCGCCACCGTCGGCTACAGCCAGGCCGACGTGGACGCCGGCAAGATCGACGCCCGCTGCGTGAAGCTGCCGCTGCTGCGCAACCCACGCGCCAAGATGCAGGGCATCCGGGACGGCTTCGTCAAGATCTTCTGCCGTCCGGGCACGGGCATCGTGGTCGGCGGTGTGGTCGTCGCGCCGCGCGCCTCGGAACTCATCCACCCCATCTCGATCGCCGTCGACAACAATCTGACGGTCGAACAGATCGCGAAGGCGTTCACCGTGTACCCCTCGCTTTCGGGGTCGATCGCCGAGGTGGCCAGGCAGCTGCACACGCGCAAGACGGCGGCCGAGGCCTGACGTCCGGATCCGACTCCCCGCTGGTCACGGGGAGTTGCGGCTCTATACCACTTCCTGCCCTGGTGTGCGAACAACTTCTGTTATTCGGCGCAAACTGCTGAAAGCAGACGGTCGCTGGGGTTACTGTCAGTTTCGTGTTCGCTGCTGAACGTCGCCAACTGATCCTCGAAATGGTGCGAGCAAACGGTGCCGTGTCGCTCCGTGAGCTCGCCCGCGTCGTCCAGACCTCCGAAGTGACCGTACGGCGGGACGTGCGCGCACTGGAGGCAGAAGGACTCCTCGACCGCCGGCACGGCGGTGCGGTACTGCCGGGCGGGTTCACCCGCGAGTCCGGCTTCCCGCAGAAGTCGCATCTCGCGACCGCCGAGAAGACGGCCATCGCCGACCTCGCCGCGGGCCTCGTCGAAGAGGGCGAGGCCATCGTGGTCGGAGCGGGTACGACCACGCAGGAGCTGGCGCGCCGTCTGGCCCGGGTACCCGGCCTGACCGTCGTGACCAACTCCCTGCTGGTGGCCCAGGCGCTGGCCCACGCCAACCGCGTCGAGGTCGTGATGACCGGCGGCACCCTCCGCGGCTCCAACTACGCCCTCGTCGGGTCGGGAGCCGAGCAGTCGCTCCAGGGCCTGCGTGTGTCGCGGGCCTTCCTCTCCGGGAGCGGCCTGACGGCCGAGCGGGGCCTGTCCACGTCCAACATGCTGTCGGCCTCCGTCGACCGCGCCCTCGTCCAGGCCGCCGCGGAGGTCGTGGTCCTCGCCGACCACACCAAACTCGGCGCGGACACCATGTTCCAGACGGTTCCGACCGACCTCATCACCCGCCTGGTGACGGACGAGCCTCCGGTCCACGACGACCGCGCGGCCACCGAACTCCAGGCCCTGGCGGACCAGGGCGTCCAGATCGCCGTGGCCGGCGCGATGGGAAACCCGGTGGGCGACCACCCCCCGTCCCGCACCGACCGCCGCCGTGACGTCCCGGTCCCCGGCCCCCGCCGCGGTCAGCTCGGCACCCCGACCGCCACCCTCCGCTCAACCCCTCTGACGGGCGAACAACCGGGCCCGGACCGAGCAGAGCGAGCAGCCCGGGTGGCGGATCTGCGAAGGCGGTGAGGCCGCGGCCGCGGACCGGAGGCCCGGCGGCCACGGCCGCGAGGGTCGAGGAGGCCGCGAGCGAGGGCCGTGGGACGTGACCGGCGGGCCGGGGGCCGGAGGACCGAGGAGAGGCGGGCCGACGGCCAGGGCTGAGGGCTGTGAGAGCAGCCGGATGGCCGCCGGGGCGGACGGCGGGCCGTGCGCGGGCAGCCGGGAGGGGAGCGGCCGTTGCCACGGGGCCGTGGGGCTGGGAGCGGCCGGTGTGCTGGGCGGTCGGGGCAGTTTCGGGTTGGCCGTGGTGTGGGCGCCGGGCGCGGCCGGCGGGGCCGTCGGAGCGGCGTGCGATGCGGGGCCTGAAGGGGCGTAGCTGCTGGGGGGCTGGCGGTGCCTGGGCGGGTTGCCGCGGGCCTGCGGTGGCGCCCCCCGGCTTTGCCTGTCCCCACGTGGCACAAACCCTGCGCACACACCCCTCAAGACCGACGTCCGGCCCCTTGCTTCAGCCCGCCCTCGGGGGGCCAGTCCTGCCGGCGTGCAGCAGTGAGGCGCCCGGCGGGGTGGCCGGGCGCCTCACGGGGCTGGGGTGGGTCAGTCCTTGATGTCGCAGATGGAGGCGCCGGAGGTGATGGAGGCGCCGACCTCGGCGGACAGGCCCTTGATGGTGCCGGCCTTGTGCGCGTTGAGGGGCTGCTCCATCTTCATGGCCTCCAGGACGACGACCAGGTCGCCTTCCTTGACCTCCTGGCCCTCCTCGACGGCGACCTTGACGATGGTGCCCTGCATGGGGGAGGCGAGGGTGTCGCCGGAGGCGACGGGGCCGGACTTCTTCGCGGCGCGACGCTTGGGCTTGGCGCCGGCGGCCAGGCCGGTGCGGGCCAGGGACATGCCCAGGGAGGTGGGCAGGGAGACCTCCAGGCGCTTGCCGCCGACCTCGACGACGACCGTCTCGCGGCCCGTCTCCTCCTCCGCCTCGGCGTCGGCGGGGGCGGTGAAGGGCTTGATCTCGTTGACGAACTCCGTCTCGATCCAGCGGGTGTGGACCGTGAAGGGGTCGTCGGAGCCGGTGAGTTCCGGGGCGAAGGCGGGGTCCCGTACGACCGCACGGTGGAACGGGATGGCGGTGGCCATGCCCTCGACCTGGAACTCGTCCAGGGCGCGGGCGGCGCGCTCCAGGGCCTCCTTGCGGGTGCGGCCCGTCACGATCAGCTTGGCGAGCAGGGAGTCCCAGGCGGGGCCGATGACGCTACCGGTCTCGACGCCGGCGTCCAGGCGCACGCCCGGGCCGGAGGGCGCGGCGAACTTCGTGACCGTGCCGGGGGCGGGGAGGAAGTTGCGGCCGGGGTCCTCGCCGTTGATGCGGAACTCGAACGAGTGTCCGCGCAGGACCGGGTCGTCGTAGCCGAGTTCCTCGCCGTCGGCGATGCGGAACATCTCGCGGACGAGGTCGATGCCGGCGACCTCTTCGGTGACCGGGTGTTCGACCTGGAGGCGGGTGTTGACCTCCAGGAAGGAGATGGTGCCGTCCTGGCCGACGAGGAACTCACAGGTGCCGGCGCCCTCGTAGCCGGCCTCCTTCAGGATGGCCTTGGAGGCGCGGTAGAGCTCGGCGACCTGTGCCTCGGAGAGGAACGGCGCCGGGGCCTCCTCGACCAGCTTCTGGTGACGGCGCTGGAGCGAGCAGTCGCGGGTGGAGACGACGACCACGTTGCCGTGCTTGTCCGCCAGGCACTGGGTCTCCACGTGGCGGGGGCGGTCGAGGTAGCGCTCGACGAAGCACTCGCCGCGCCCGAAGGCCGCCACGGCCTCGCGGACGGCGGAGTCGTAAAGCTCGGGGACTTCTTCGAGGGTGCGGGCGACCTTCAGGCCGCGGCCGCCACCGCCGAAGGCGGCCTTGATGGCGATCGGCAGGCCGTGCTCGCGGGCGAAGTCGACGACTTCGTCGGCGCCGGAGACGGGGTCGGGGGTGCCGGCGACCAGGGGGGCACCGGCGCGCTGGGCGATGTGGCGGGCGGCGACCTTGTCGCCGAGGTCGCGGATGGCCTGCGGCGGGGGGCCGATCCAGTTCAGGCCGGCGTCCAGGACGGCCTGGGCGAAGTCGGCGTTCTCGGACAGGAAGCCGTAGCCGGGGTGGATGGCGTCGGCGCCGGACTCCTTGGCGGCCTTCAGCACCTTGTCGATGTCCAGGTAGCTGGTGGCGGGGGTGTCACCGCCCAGGGCGAACGCCTCATCCGCGGCGCGGACATGCAGAGCGTCCCGGTCGGGGTCGGCGTAGACGGCCACGCTCGCGATCCCGGCGTCCCGGCAGGCCCGGGCCACGCGGACAGCGATTTCGCCACGGTTGGCGATGAGCACCTTGCGCACGATTGAGGCTCCCTCCTTGAAACAAGCCGAGTTTAGGGACTGCCGACACGGCACTTCGACCCGTCCCCAATGGTGAGCTTGCCCACACGGAGCGTGATTCGAGGCGCGCTCGACCTGCGAAACCCCTTGTCGGACCTTGGTACGCAGGGTTCCTCCCGGAAACCCTAGCCCTCTGATGTGGTCAAGGTCTCTGTGAGAGCGTGCTGCGGCCCACTTGGTTTCTTTGTGGAGTCCCTACGAATGGCCCAATGATTCTTTGCCACCCGACCGGCCCTTGCGCGACCCCTGCACGACCCTTGTCCCTGCGTTTACCCGTTAGTAGCGTTCGCGATGTCCGGACAGTACTCGCGGTAACAGGGCTCCGTGGTGGAGCGGCAGGCGAAAGTGGGTGGGACCGGTGGTGCGCAGACCGGTGGCGTGGATCGTGGCGGTCGTGCTCTTCGTCGAGGCGCTCGGTTTCGCGGCGGTGAACTGGTTCCTCGGGGTGGTCGTCGACCGGCAGAAGATGTCCCTCGCCGGCCTGGACCCGGACGTGATGTCCACCTCGTCGAAGGTCGCCGGGGTGGTCTTCGGTCTCTACTTCGCCCTGTGCGGCCTCGCCGCGCTGCTCGTCGCGGTGCGGGACCGCCGTCCGGCCGGCGTCGGCCGCATCCTGCTGATCAGCGCGGCCGTGGTGCACGGGCTGCTGGGCGCCTTCGCGTGGGGGCCGATGGGCTGGACGGCGTTCCTGTTCATGGTCGTCGTGCTCGCGCTCATCGTGCTGCTGCTGATGACGTACGACCGCGAGGAGGGTGCGCCCGCCGACGGGCTCGGCGGCCCCGAGGGCGCCCCGAAGAGCGGCACGCCCGCTCCCGTCCCGCCGGTGGCCCCTCCGGGGGAACCCAGCGCCTCCTGAGCGCCGTCAGTCGCCGTCGGCCGGCGACCACAACTCGGTGATCGAGACGCCCAGATCGGCCAGCAGCCGGCGCACCAGGGGCAGGCTGATGCCGATGACGTTGCCGTGGTCGCCGTCGATGCGGTCGATGAAGGGGGCCGACCGGCCGTCCAGGGTGAAGGCGCCGGCGACGTAGAGCGGCTCGCCCGAGGCGACGTACGCGGCGATCTCCTCGTCCGTCGGCTCCCCGAAGTGCACCACCGTGGACGCGACCGCCGAGACGTGCCGTCCGCCGGCCGTGTCCCAGATGCTGTGCCCGGTCTGGAGGGTCCCGGCCCGTCCGCGCATCGCCTTCCAGCGGGCCGTCGCCTCCTCGGCGTCGGCGGGCTTGCCGAGCGCCTGGCCGTCCAGATCGAGCACCGAGTCGCAGCCGATCACCAGGGCGCCCCGGATCTCCGGCTTCGCCGCCACCACGGAGGCCTTCGCCTCGGCCAGCGCCAGCGCCAGCTCGGCGGGGGTGGGGGCGGTGATCGCGTCCTCGTCGACCCCACTGACGATCACCTCGGGATCCATCCCGGCCTGCCGGAGCAGCCCGAGCCGGGCGGGGGACTTCGAGGCGAGTACGAGGCGGCGGCGCGGCTGGTCAGTCATGCGGTCAGAGTATCCACGCGGGCCTCGGGGCTCACCTCACTCCGATCACGAACATGGCCAGCACCATGGCCAATGCCATGAGAACGCCCAGCCGACGCAGCATCGCCTGCATGTCGCGCAGTTCCTTGGGCGGCTCGTTCTCGGGGTCGGACCACAGCATTCCCCGATGGTGCGGCGGCGGGCGGGTCCGGCGCCTGAGTACGCGTACTCAAGTCGGCCGGACCCCGCCGCGCGGTGAGGACGGCTCAGGCGGGCCAGTAGGTGCGCGCCCAGGAGGCCGGGCCCGGCCGCGGGACACGGTGGGCGGCGATGCGGGACGGGTCGGCCCAGGAGTCCCTCGGGCCGGGCGCGCCGGACGGCGGGGTGGCCGCCGCCGCGGCGCGCGCCCTGACCACCGCCAGGGCGGCGGCGAGCTCCTCGGGGGTGGGGTTGCCTCGTACGACCTTGATCGTCATGTGGGGTCCCTGGGGTTCTGGGGTGCTCAGAGGGGGATGTTGCCGTGCTTCTTGGGGGGCAGGCTCTCGCGTTTGGTGCGCAGCTGGCGCAGGCCGCGGACGATGTGGGAGCGGGTGTGGGAGGGCATGACCACGGCGTCGATGTAGCCGTGCTCGGCGGCGATGTAGGGGTTGAGGAGGGTGTCCTCGTACTCCTGGATGAGGCGGGCGCGGGTGGCGTCCGCGTCGTCGCCGGCTTCGGCGATGGTGCGGCGGTGCAAGATGTTGACGGCGCCCTGGGCGCCCATGACGGCGATCTGGGCGGTGGGCCAGGCCAGGTTGAGGTCGGCGCCCAGGTGCTTGGAGCCCATGACGTCGTAGGCGCCGCCGAAGGCCTTGCGGGTGATCACGGTGATCAGCGGGACGGTGGCCTCGGCGTAGGCGAAGATCAGTTTGGCGCCGCGGCGGATGATGCCGTCGTGTTCCTGGTCCACGCCGGGCAGGAAGCCGGGCACGTCCACGAAGGTGAGCACGGGGACGTTGAAGGCGTCGCAGGTGCGCACGAACCGGGCGGCCTTCTCGGATGCGTCGATGTCCAGGCAGCCGGCGAACTGCATCGGCTGGTTGGCGACGATGCCGACCGGGTGGCCCTCCACCCGGCCGAAGCCGGTGAGGATGTTCGGGGCGAACAGCGGCTGGGTCTCGAAGAACTCGGCGTCGTCGAGGATGTGTTCGATCACCGAGTGCATGTCGTAGGGCTGGTTCGCCGAGTCCGGCACCAGGCTGTCCAGCTCCAGGTCCTCGTCCGTGATGGTCAGGTCCGCCTCCTCGGGGAAGACGGGGGGCTCGGAGAGGTTGTTGGAGGGCAGGTAGGACAGCAGCTGCTTGACGTAGTCGATGGCGTCCTTCTCGTCGCCGGCCATGTGGTGGGCCACGCCGGAGGCGGAGTTGTGGGTGCGGGCGCCGCCCAGTTCCTCGAAGCCGACGTCCTCGCCGGTGACGGTCTTGATGACGTCGGGTCCGGTGATGAACATGTGGCTGGTCTGGTCGACCATGACGGTGAAGTCGGTGATGGCGGGGGAGTAGACCGCGCCGCCCGCGCAGGGGCCGACGACCAGGGAGATCTGGGGGATGACGCCGGAGGCGTGGGTGTTGCGGCGGAAGATCTCGCCGTAGGCGCCCAGCGAGGCCACGCCTTCCTGGATGCGGGCGCCGCCGGAGTCGTTGATGCCGATCACGGGGCAGCCGGTCTTCAGGGCGAAGTCCATCACCTTGGCGATCTTCTGGCCGTAGACCTCGCCCAGCGCGCCGCCGAAGACGGTGAAGTCCTGGGAGAAGACGGCGACGGGGCGGCCGTCGACCGTGCCGTAGCCGGTGACGACGCCGTCGCCGTAGGGGCGCGTCTTCTCCAGGCCGAAGTTGGTGGAGCGGTGCCGGGTGAACTCGTCGAGCTCGACGAAGGAGTCCTCGTCCAGCAGGAGCGCGATGCGCTCACGGGCGGTCAGCTTGCCCTTGGCGTGCTGCTTCTCCACGGCGCGTTCCGAACCGGCGTGCGTCGCTTCCTCGATGCGGCGCTGAAGATCCGCGAGCTTGCCCGCGGTCGTGTGGATGTCGATCCCTTGGATCTCGTGACGCTCTTCCGGCTCGGACATCGGGATACGGCTCCCTGCCTGCTCAAAAGGGGGGACGGTTACTCATCCGTAGCGTAGTGTCACCCCCACGGTTCGGCAGTGCGGTGTTTGCCACACCTAGGGTGGCTTGCATGACGCCGCGAGATGCAGCAGACAACAGCCCCGAGAACTCCGAGAACTCCGAGGAGCCGGAGAGCTCCGGCGGCTCCGCGGGAGGCGGCCGCTGGTCCGACCTCGACCGCCCGCCCCTGAACGCCACCGCGCTGCGGCGCGGACTGGTCCGCGAGGGTGGCCTGTGGTCCGAGGTCGACGTGGTGCAGCGCACCGGTTCCACCAACGCCGACCTGGTGGCCCGCGCCGAGGCGGGCAAGACGGGCGAGGGCGCCGTGCTGGTCGCCGAGGAGCAGACCGCCGGCCGGGGCCGTCTGGACCGCAGGTGGACCGCGCCGGCCCGTTCCGGCCTCTTCTTCTCCGTGCTGCTCAGGCCCACCGACGTGCCGGTCGCCCGCTGGGGCTGGCTGCCGCTGCTCACCGGTGTCGCGGTGGCCACCGGGCTGGCCCGGGCCGCCGGGGTGGACATGGCGCTGAAGTGGCCGAACGACCTGCTCGTGACGGTCGGCGGCGAGGAGCGCAAGGCCGGCGGCATCCTGGCGGAGCGGGCCGGGGAGGGCGGCGTGGTCATCGGCGTCGGCGTCAACGTCACGCTCCGGGCGGACGAACTGCCCGTCCCGCAGGCCGGTTCGCTGGCCCTGGCCAAGGCGGTGAGCACGGACCGCGACACGCTGCTGCGCGGTGTCCTGCGCTCGCTGGAGGACTGGTACGGGCGGTGGCGGGACGCCGGCGGCGACCCCGTCGGCAGCGGCCTTCAGGAGACGTACGCGGCGGGCTGCGCGACCCTGGGGCGCCGGGTGCGTGCCGAACTGCCGGGCGAGCGGTCGCTCGTGGGCGAGGCGGTCGCGCTGGACGGCGACGGCCGTCTGGTCCTGGCGACCGAGGACGGGGTGCAGGAGCCGGTCGGGGCGGGGGACATCGTGCACTTGCGGCCCGCGTGAACGTGGGGTCGGGTGGCTGTGCGGGGAGCGGATGCCCTCACCGTGTACGGGCGCGTAGGGGTACGTACGGCCGTGCACGGGTACGCGGGTGTGCGCTCGCCGAGTAATCGCCGGTCAGGTCACCCCACGGCCCGACCTGACCGAGTGAGCTGGCGCACACCTGCCGTAGAGTTGAGGCCGGTCGAACCTGACCGTGGCAGATCGGAAGGGCAGCAGGCGTGACCGTCGACGACTCGGGCTCCGGCACGGACGCGGACGGCCGGGTGGACCCCCACGCCGCCGACTCCGGCGAGGACCCGCTCGCGCTGCGTCTCGAACATCTCATCCTGGGCGCGGAGCGGCGCTACACCCCCTTCCAGGCGGCCCGCAGCGCCGGCGTCTCGATGGAGCTGGCCTCCCGCTTCTGGCGGGCCATGGGCTTCGCCGACATCGGCCAGGCCAAGGCGCTGACGGAGGCCGACGTGCTGGCCCTGCGCCGTCTCGCCGGTCTGGTGGAGGCGGGGCTGCTCAGCGAGGCCATGGCCGTGCAGGTGGCGCGGTCCACCGGGCAGACCACCGCCCGGTTGGCCGAATGGCAGATGGACTCCTTCCTGGAGGGGCTGACCGAGCCGCCCGAGCCGGGCATGACGCGCACCGAGGTCACGTACCCGATCGTGGAGCTGCTCCTGCCCGAGCTGGAGGAGTTCCTGGTCTACGTCTGGCGCCGTCAGCTCGCCGCCTCGGCGGGGCGGGTGGTGCAGGCCGCCGACGACGAGGAGATGGTCGACCGCCGGCTGGCCGTGGCCTTCGCCGACCTGGTCGGCTTCACCCGGCTGACCCGCCGGATGGAGGAGGAGGAGCTCGGCGAGCTGGTCGAGGCCTTCGAGACGACGGCCGCCGACCTGGTGGCGGCGCGCGGCGGGCGGCTGATCAAGACGCTCGGCGACGAGGTGCTGTACGTGGCCGACGACGCCGGTACGGCCGCGGACATCGCCCTGCGGCTGGTCGAGACGATGGAGAACGACGAGACGATGCCCGAGCTGCGGGTGGGCATGGCGTTCGGCACGGTGACCACCCGTATGGGCGATGTCTTCGGTACGACCGTCAACCTCGCCTCCCGCCTGACCTCGATAGCCCCGCGCGACGCCGTGCTCGTCGACAGCGCCTTCGCCGAGGACCTGATCCGTTCGGGTGAAGCCCCGGCGTCCGAGGCGGAGGCGGCCGAGGCCGCGGCCGCCGCGGAGAAGGAGGGCGAGGAGCCGCCGACGTACCGCTTCGCCCTCCAGCCGATGTGGCAGCGCCCGGTGCGCGGACTGGGCGTGGTCGAACCCTGGCTGCTCACCCGCCGGGACGAGCGGACGACCTGACCGCCGCCCCTGACCTCCGCCGGATTTGCGGTCCGCTTCACCCCCCGGTCCACCGCTTGGGCGACCGTTCGGTCCGCCGTCTGTCCGCCTCGTCGCCCGGTTCACCGGTGATCAACCGATCCCGACGCACAGTCCGACGATCGGGAGGCACAGGCCTGCGCCTCCGGACGAGGGCGGCGGGGTCTCCGGGGCGTGCGAGCTGTGGCTCGGGGCGGGCGTGGGCCGCGGTGCGGGGCGTGTGGTGGCGGGCTGCTGGGAGTGGCCGGTGGGGGTCTGCCGGGCCGGCGGGTTCGCGGGCTCCGGCGGGTTCGGGTCCTCGGGGATGGCCGTGGGCACGGTGTCCGGCGCGGGCGTGGTGCCGGCCGTGGTGTCCGGGAGGGCCGAGGGCGGGGCGGCGGCGGCCACGGACGGGGACGCCGCGCGGCTCGCCTCCGGGTCCGCCGTGTTGCCCGTGCCGCCCATGGGCACGGTCGCCGAGGGCAGCGCCGCCGGGCCGGCGCCGACGGTGGCCGAGACATCGGCCGACCGCCCGGTGTCGTCGCCCGCGCGGGCGTCCGCGTGGGGCTCGGCCACGCCCGGACCGCCGCCCGCGTACTCGGGCGCCAGCCGTACGAGGCTCAGCGCACCGGCGGCCAGCGCGAGCCCGCCCGCGGCGAGCAGCACCTTCCGGGGCCGGGGCCGGCGGTGCCGCCCGCGAAGGCGCGGGCCGGGCGACGGGTCCGGCGAGCCGGTGCCGCCGTGCGAGCCGGTGCCGCCGTGCGGGCCGGCGACGTCTTCCGGGCCGGTGGTGGCCTGTGGGCTGGTGGTGTCCTGTGGGCGAGCACCCGTGCCCCGCGCGCCGTCTCCGCCCTGCCGAGCCGAGGTCGCACGTATGCCGGTGTCGTCCTGCTGAACCGAGGTCGTGTCCTTCGTCATCGCCGTCCTCCCGGTGCGCGCCCCCTGTGCGCCCTGGCGCACGCACGTTATGCGGTGGCGCGCGGAGTTCGCGGGAGTTGGGCGGGATGTCACTCGAACGGGGGGTCGGTGCTCGACAGGCGGCCCCTTTCCCTCCGGGGGCGCGGCTGCCATGATCGGGGCGTACGTTGTTAACCTGCGTTAACCCGGAGGGTGTCATGAGCGAGGAGCGGTTCGGGGAGTTCGTGCTGGTGCGGCGGCACGAGTACGTCGCGGAGCTCGTCCTCGACCGGCCCAAGGCCATGAACGCCGTGTCGACGGGCATGGCCCGCTCGATCGCCGGGGCGTGCGCCGCGCTCGCCGCCGACCGTGACGCGCGCGTCGTCGTCGTGTCCTCGTCGCACGAGCGGGCGTTCTGCGTCGGGGCCGACCTGAAGGAGCGGAACTCCTTCAGCGACGCGGACCTGATGAAGCAGCGGCCGGTCGCGCGCGGGGCGTACACCGGCGTACTGGAGCTGCCGATGCCGACGATCGCCGCGGTGCACGGTTTCGCGCTCGGCGGTGGGTTCGAGCTGGCGCTCTCCTGCGATGTGATCGTGGCCGACCGTACGGCCGTGGTGGGGCTGCCGGAGGTGTCCGTCGGGGTGATCCCGGGCGGCGGCGGTACGCAGCTGCTGCCGCGGCGGGTGGGTGCCGCGCGGGCGGCCGAGCTGATCTTCACCGCGCGGCGCCTGGAGGCCTCCGAGGCGCACGAGCTGGGGCTCGTGGACCAACTGGTCGACGAGGGCCGCGATCGGGCGGAGGCCCTGGAGCTGGCCTCCCGGATGGCCGCGAACTCGCCGGTCGGCCTGCGCGCGGCCAAGCGTGCCCTGCGCCTCGGGCACGGGCTGGATCTGCGGACCGGCCTGGAGGTGGAGGACGCGGCCTGGCGTTCGGTGGCGTTCTCGGCGGACCGGGCGGAGGGCGTCGCCGCCTTCAACGAGAAGCGCGTCCCGCGCTGGCCGGGGGAGTGACCGCGGCGCGTCCGTTCTTGGGCGGGCACGGTATGTCCGTTTCCTGAGTGGGTACGGCGTGTCCGTTCTTGAGCGGGGCAGACGGTGCGGCCCACCGACAGGCGCATCAATGTCCCGGATTGTGCAAAACATCCCTAGCCTGGGGGAATGGGCGAGAACAGACGGCTGGCCGCCGTCGTGGCGTTGGCGCAGGGGATGGCCGCGGCGCACACTCCGCGTGAGTCGTGGCGGGCGGCGGCGCTCGGCGCCTGCCGGGCGCTGGAGGGAAGCTTCGCCGCGCTGTCGGTGTGGGAGCGCGAGCGCGGCCGGCTGCGGGTCCTGGTGAACGTGGGGGACCGCGCGCCCGAGGAGGAGGAGTTCCCCGAGGACGAGACCTACCCCGTGCACCAGTTCCCGGAGATCACCGAGTTCCTGCACGAGCGGTGGGCCGCGGGCGGTGAGCCGGACGCCTGGGTGGAGACCGCCGAGGGGCCCGCGGCCGGCCGCCCGGGCTACTGCCACCAGCGGGTCGCGGCCCTGCGGCGGCGCGGGCGCGGCTGCTGCGTGGTCGCGCCGATCGTGCAGCACGGACGCGCCTGGGGCGAGCTGTATGTCGCCCGCTCGTCCGGCGACCCCTTCTTCGACCGCGCCGACGCCGACTTCGCCACCGTCCTGGCCGCCGTGGTGGCCGCGGGCCTGGCGCAGACCGAGCGGCTGGAGGAGGCCCGCAGGCTGGCCTTCACCGACGCGCTCACCGGGCTCGCCAACCGCCGGGCTGTCGACGTGAAACTGGAGGAGGCGATCGAGCGGCATCGCGCGGACGGGACCGTCGTCAGTCTCGTCGTCTGCGACCTCAACGGCCTCAAGCGGGTCAACGACACCCTCGGTCACGCCGTCGGCGACCGGCTGCTGGAGCGGTTCGGGTCCGTGCTGTCGCTGTGCGGTGCGATGGTGCCCGGTGCCCTCGCGGCCCGCCTCGGCGGGGACGAGTTCTGCCTGCTCTCGATCGGCTCGCCCGCCGACGAGGTGGTCAAGGCGGCCGACGAGCTGTGCCGGCGCGCCGCCGAGCTGGAGCTGGGGGAGGGCGTCGCCTGCGGGGTGGCCTCGACCGAGGACGCGATCGGGCCGGTGCGGTCGGCCCGGCGGCTGTTCCGGCTCGCCGACGCCGCGCAGTACCGGGCGAAGGCGCTGCGCGCCGACCGGCCGGTGGTCGCCGGCCGGGAGGGGCCGGAGGATCCGGTGGTCCGCCTCGCCGACGAGCCCACTCCCGAGCCCCGGGGCGCGGGCGAGCGGCGTCGCTTCCGCGGCCGCCGGCCGTGACGCGGTGCGCGCGTACGGGCCCGTGGCGGGGGTCACCCGCGTGGTAAGGGGTGCACCCGGCACCCACTAGTGACATCTCCGCATTCACTGCGTACGCTCCTGAATATGGATATGCACACTGTGGTGGTGGGGACGTCGGGTGTCACCGCGTCCGACGTTCTCGCCGTGGCACGCGGCGGCGCCCGGGTCGAGCTCTCCGGGGAGGCGGTGGCGGCCCTCGCGGCGGCCCGGGAGGTCGTGGAAGCGCTGGCGGCCAAGCCCGACCCCGTCTACGGCGTCAGCACGGGCTTCGGCGCCCTGGCGACCCGGCACATCAGCCAGGAGCTGCGCACCCGGCTGCAGCGCAACATCGTCCGCTCGCACGCCGCCGGCATGGGCCCGAGGGTGGAGCGCGAGGTCGTACGGGCGCTGATGTTCCTGCGCCTGAAGACCGTCTGTTCCGGGCACACCGGTGTGCGACCCGAGGTCGCGCAGACCATGGCCGACGTCCTCAACGCCGGGATCACCCCGGTCGTGCACGAGTACGGCTCGCTCGGCTGCTCCGGCGACCTGGCCCCGCTCTCCCACTGCGCCCTCACGCTCATGGGCGAGGGCGACGCCGAGGGCCCGGACGGGACCGTCCGCCCGGCGGCCGAGCTCCTCGCCGAGCACGGCATCCAGCCCGTCGAGCTGCGCGAGAAGGAGGGCCTGGCCCTGCTCAACGGCACCGACGGCATGCTCGGCATGCTGATCATGGCCCTCGCCGACCTCGACACCCTCTACAAGTCCGCCGACATCACCGCCGCCCTGTCGCTGGAGGGGCTCCTCGGCACGGACAAGGTCCTCGCCCCCGAGCTGCACGCCATCCGCCCGCACCCCGGGCAGGGCGCCAGCGCGGCCAACATGCTGGCCGTACTGAAGGGTTCGGGCCTCACCGGCCACCACCAGGACGACGCCCCGCGCGTCCAGGACGCCTACTCGGTGCGCTGCGCCCCGCAGGTCGCCGGCGCCGGCCGGGACACCCTCGCGCACGCCCGCCTGGTCGCCGACCGCGAGCTCGCCTCCGCCGTCGACAACCCGGTCGTGCTGCCCGACGGCCGCGTGGAGTCCAACGGCAACTTCCACGGCGCTCCGGTCGCCTACGTCCTGGACTTCCTCGCCATCGCCGCCGCCGACCTCGGCTCCATCGCCGAGCGCCGCACCGACCGGCTGCTCGACAAGAACCGCAGCCACGGCCTGCCGCCGTTCCTCGCCGACGACGCCGGTGTGGACTCCGGCCTGATGATCGCCCAGTACACGCAGGCCGCGCTGGTCAGCGAGATGAAGCGGCTGGCCGTACCGGCGTCCGCGGACTCCATCCCGTCCTCCGCCATGCAGGAGGACCACGTCTCCATGGGCTGGTCGGCGGCGCGCAAGCTGCGCACGGCCGTCGACAACCTGACCCGGATCATCGCCATCGAGCTGTACGCCGCCGCACGCGCCGTCGAGCTGCGCGAGGGCCTGACCCCGGCTCCCGCGAGCCGGGCGGTGATCGACGCCGCCCGGGAGGCGGGCGTGGGCGGTCCCGGCCCGGACCGCTTCCTGGCCCCCGACCTCGCCGCCGCCGACGCCTTCGTGCGCGACGGCCGCCTGGTCGCCGCGGCGGAGACCGTCACCGGCCCGCTTCAGTAGGCCGGGCCCCGGATCGGCCGGCGCGGCCGGCATCGGACGGCGCGGCTCGCCCCGGCGGCAGCCGCGCAGGCGCCGGGAACGTCAGAAGCCGAGGCGTTCCCGGCGCACCGAGTACACGACGAAGCCGGCACCGACGGCGAGGAAGAGTGTGCCGCCGACGACGTAGGGAGTGGTGTCGACGCTTCCCGTGTCGGCGAGTTCGGTCCCGTCCGACGACGCGGAACCCGCCCGGGTGCCGGCCTGCGAGCCGGACGCCGTGATCGCCCGCGCCGCCACGGACGTCGAGGCGGCCCGCCCCTGCTCCGTGACATGTGCCGTCGACTCCGCCGAGGTCACCGCTCTGGCCTGCGCGTCCGTCGCGTTCGCGGAGGGAACGAACCACAGGGCGCCCAGCAGGGTGCCCGCGGCGGTGGCGGTCAGCAACGTGCGGCGAGCGGATGACACGGAATATCGATCCCCTTGTGGCGCTGGTCAATTGGCCGTGTGGGCTGAGCTGATGTTAGTGAAAGTGGTGGGTCACGGGAAAGTCACGGGAGGTTTGAACCCATGGGCCGTCCGTGACTGGCGATACGGACGAGGCGTCCTTCAACGGAGATTGGCGAGAGCCGTCGGCGAAGTGTGACGGACAACACAGTGGTGAACTGGCGGAATCGGCGGGTCCGCTCGTACTGATCGGCGAAGACGCGACAGCGGGGCCGCGGCGAACGCCCGGACGACCACGGGCCGCACGACATGCCAGGTGCCACCCCGGTTCGCCGCCCGCCGGGCCCGGCGAGGATGATGGCGATCGGCACGCGCATCGTTCGGCGCCCACCCGCCCGACCGTCCCGGCGGACGTGGCAAGGCCCACATCAGTGCGGCCTGGGGAACCGGACGAAACGGTCGTAGCGTTGATGAATCGTGACGGGGGACGCGTGGGGTCTTGGGGAATTCGCAACGATGGAGAAGCGTTTGATGACGAACAGTAAGCGGCGCAGGGCCATGCTGGCCTCGTCCGCACTGCTCGGCGGTGTACTGGTGCTCTCGGCCTGTTCCGGCGGCGGCAGTGGCGACGCGGCCGGCAAGAACGGCGGCGACACCTCGCAGGCCAAGGCCGACAAGGCAGCTGCGCAGCAGGCGTCGGAAGCGCAGATCAAGATCACCCCGGCGGACGGCTCCGACAACGCCTCCATCAACAACTCCGCCGTCGTCACGGTCGCCAAGGGCACGCTGACGAACGTCACCATGACCACGGTCGACGGCAAGGCCGTCCCGGGTCAGATATCCGCGGACAAGTTGAGCTGGAAGCCGAGCGCCCAGCTGGACCGCGCCACCACCTACAAGATCGCCGCGACCGCCGCGGACGCCAAGGGCCGTGCCGCCCACGAGAACGCCTCCTTCACCACGGTCGCCCCGGCGCACAGCTTCATCGGCTCCTTCACACCGGACAACGGCACCACGGTCGGTGTGGGCATGCCGGTGTCGATCAACTTCGACAAGGCGATCACCGACAAGGCGGCCGTCCAGAAGGGCATCACCGTCACCTCGTCCAGCGGCCAGGAGGTCGCCTGCCACTGGTTCGGCACGCAGCGCATGGACTGCCGCCCCGAGCAGTACTGGCAGGAGAACTCCACCGTCACGCTGAAGCTCGCCCTCGACGGCGTCCAGGGTGCCCCGGGCGTCTACGGCGTCCAGCAGAAGACGGTCACCTTCCACATCGGCCGCAACCAGGTCTCCTACGTCGACGCGAAGACCAAGCAGATGAAGGTCACGCAGGACGGCAAGGTCGTCAAGACCATCCCGATCTCCGCCGGCGCCCCCGAGCACACCACGTACGAGGGCCAGATGGTGATCTCCGAGAAGTTCCAGCAGACCCGGATGAACGGCGCGACGGTGGGCTTCACCGACGACGACGGCAAGGGCGAGTACGACATCAAGGACGTGCCGCACGCCATGCGCCTGACCACGTCCGGCACCTTCATCCACGGCAACTACTGGGGCGCGCCGTCCGTGTTCGGCAACGTCAACACCAGCCACGGGTGTGTGGGCCTGCAGGACAAGAAGGGCGCGGGCGACGCCAGCACGCCGGCCGCGTGGTTCTACAACCACTCGCTGATCGGTGACGTCGTGGTCGTGCAGAACACCGGCGACAAGACGGTCTCCCCGGACAACGGCCTCAACGGCTGGAACATGAGCTGGGCGCAGTGGAAGGCCGGCTCCGCCGCCTGATCCACCGTCAGCCCCCTTGCCGATGCCGCCCTCCGGGGCGGCATCGGTCATGTCGGGGCCGTCTCTCTCACAGCCCCTTCTCATGGTTCTCTGATGACGGCCTTATCCCTTCATCAGGCTGCGTCCCTACCTTGCGGCGCATGTTCTTCACCTACCTGAGGCGCGAGCTGCGCCGCCGCAGAAAGGCGGCCCTCGTCGTCGCCTCCGGCCTCGCGCTGGGCATCGCTCTGGTCATCGTGGTCAACTCCGTGTCCAACGGCATGGGCAAGGCGCAGGACAAGGTCCTTCAGTCCCTGTACGGGCTGGGCACGGACATGACCGTCACCAAGGCGGCGGACCCGGACAGCGACGGCGCGCAGAGGCCGCGCTTCAAGTTCGACGCCAAGGGCGACGACGACAGCTCGTCGCAGAGCAACGACATCGTCATGGCGCAGGGCTTCACCACCCTGCCCACCTCGACGGTCACCAAGGTCGGCGAGCAGCAGGGCGTCTCGTCCGCCGTCGGCGGGCTGAGCCTGCGCGTGGTGAAGGTCGACGGCCAGTTCACCCGCGGCAAGTTCCAGCAGGACCAGAGCACCGGCGGCAAGCGGTTCGAGGGCGGCCAGTCCCCGCGGGGCAAGGTCGTCGGCGGCGGCGCCGACTTCGACGTCAACCAGTACACGGTCTACGGCACCGACGTCACCCAGCCGGCGCTCGGCCCGATGACCTCGTCGAAGATCACCAGCGGCCGTACCTTCAAGACCACCGAGACGGACGCGAAGGTCGTCGTCGCCGACTCCGCGTACGCCAAGGAGAAGAAGCTCAAGGTCGGCAGCACGGTCACCATCAAGAGCGTGAAGTACGAGGTGATCGGCATCGCGACCGCCGACAGCGGCGACGCGACGGCCAACCTGTACATGCCGCTGAAGCAGGCGCAGACGCTCAGCGACAACAAGGACAAGGTCACGACGATCTACGTCAAGGCGGCCGACTCCCAGAAGATCGGGTCCGTCAAGAGCGCCATCCAGAAGAACGTCTCGGGGACCACGGTCACCACCTCCGCCGACCTGGCGAAGACCGTCTCCGGATCGCTGTCCACCGCCTCCGACCTGGCCACCACCGTCGGCAAGTGGCTGTCGATCACGGTGCTGGTGGCCGCGTTCCTGGTCGCCGGGCTGCTGACCTCCTCGGCGGTCTCCCGCCGGGTCCGCGAGTTCGGCACGCTCAAGGCGCTGGGCTGGAGGTCCGGCCGGGTGACCCGGCAGGTGGTCGGCGAGGCCGTCGTCAACGGACTGGTCGGCGGCGCCCTCGGCATCGCGCTCGGCCTGGCGGGCGCGTACGCGGTGTCCGCCGTCAGCCCGACCCTGCAGGCGCAGCTCGGCGGCTCCGGTGGGGGCGGCGAGGGTCTCGGCGCCAGGATCGGCGGCGGGGGCGGCTTCGGCGGCCCCGGCCGGCAGGCCGCGAAGTCCCTGGAGGTGGCGCTCACCGCCCCGGTCAGCCTCACCACCATCGCCGTGGCGGTCGCCCTCGCCGTGGCCGGCGGGCTGATCGCGGGAGCGTTCGGCGGCTGGCGGGCCTCCAGGCTGCGGCCGGCCGACGCGCTGCGACGCGTCGAATAGCACCCGCGCCGCCCCACCCCGTCCCGCATCCCAGGAGTTGCCACACCATGTACGAACTCACCGGCGTCACCAAGCGCTACACCCGCGGCAAGGAGATCGTCCTCGCCCTCGACGGCGTCGACCTGACCATCCCCGACGGCGACCGGCTGGTCATCCAGGGCCCCACCGGCGGCGGCAAGTCCACGCTGCTGCAGATGCTCGGCGGCCTGGACCGGCCCACCTCCGGCGAGGTCGTGCTCGACGGCACCGACATGGCCCGGCTGTCCGAGGCCAGGCTCACCAAGGTGCGCAGCGAGAACATCGGCTTCGTCTTCCAGTCCTTCAACCTCATCCCGACGCTCACCGCGCAGGAGAACGTGGAGACCGCCCTCGTACCGCTCGGGATCAAGGCCGGGGACCGGCGCGAACGTGCCGCCGAGGCACTGAAGTCGGTGGGACTCGGCGAACGGCTCCGCCATCTGCCCGGCGAGATGTCCGGCGGCCAGCAGCAGCGCGTCGCCATCGCCCGCGCCCTGGTCAAGCAGCCCAAGGTGCTGCTCGCCGACGAACCCACCGGCAACCTGGACGAGTCGACGCGCGACGAGATCATGGACGTACTCGAACGCATGTGGAAGGAGCACGGGCTGACGTTCGTCATGGTCACCCACGACTCCGCGCTCGCGAAGAAGGCCCCGCGCGTGGCGACCATCCGCAAGGGCCGCATCACCGTCAAGGACAACGCGCGGGCGTGACCCACGCCGACCCGGCCGGTGCCCCGGCAGGCCGACACGCCTGCCGGGACCGGTCGGGGCCGGTTTGGGGTCCTAGCTCGCGGTCCCCGCCCGGGTGGCGTCCGCGCCCCAGCTGGCCAGCAGGCGCAGCGCCTCCGCCGACGGGGAGCCCGGCTCGGCGTGGTAGAGGACCATCGACTGGTCGGCGTCGGCCGCGAGTTTGAACGACTCGTAGCGCAGGTCCATTTCACCGACCAGGGGGTGGCGCAGGCGCTTGACGCCGTGGCTCTTCTCCTTGACGTCGTGGGCGGCCCACAGCCGCCGGAAGTCCTCGCTCTTGACCGACAGCTCGCCCACCAGCGCGGACAGCCGGGGATCCTCCGGATAGCAGCCGGCCTCCATGCGCAGCCCGCACACGACGTCGATCGCCTTCTGCTCCCAGTCGAGGTACAGGTCGCGGTACTCGGGCTTCAGGAAGACCATCCGCGCCCAGTTGCGCTCCTGCGCCGGCATCTGGGACCAGTCGCCGAAGACCGCCGCCGCCATCCGGTTCCACGCCAGCAGCTCGGCGCGCCGCCCCACGACGTACGCCGGGACCGCGTCCAACGTGTCCAGCAGCTGCCGCAGCGAGGAACGCACCTGCTGGGTCGGTGCGGCCTGCTTCTTCTTGTGCTTGGGCTTGGCCAGATGGGTCAGGTGGGCGTGTTCGGCGTCGGTGAGGCGCAGCGCGCGGGCGATGGAGTCGAGTACCTCCGCGGACACGCCCTGCCCGTTGCCCTGCTCCAGACGCGTGTAGTACGCCACCGACACGCCGGCCAGCTGGGCCAGCTCCTCGCGGCGCAGGCCCGGCACCCGGCGGTGGCGGCCGTAGTGCGGCAGCCCGACGTCCTCCGGCTGCAGCCGGGCGCGCCGGGTGCGCAGGAACTCGCTGAGCTCTGCCCGCCGGTCCAGCCCGGCACGGGCGTCCGCACCGGCACCCGCGGCGGGGGCGGTCGTGCTGTCCGGCTGTTCGTCCATGCCTCCAGTATCCGTGGTCGTACGTACCGCAGCCTGACCCCGCCAGTAGTAGGAACGCTGAACGTAGGAAGAGCTGTGACCTGGGCGAACACCCTCCGGCCGGGCACCCTGGAGAACGTGTCCGGCCGGAAGGCGGCCGGACACGCGCAACCCCGAGGAGAACCCGGCATGACCACCCCTGTTGCCGCGTACGCCGCGCCCGCCCCCAAGGCTCCGCTGGAGCGGACCAGCATCGAGCGCCGCGCGGTCGGTGCGTACGACGTCCTGATCGACATCAAGTTCGCCGGCATCTGCCACTCGGACATCCACCAGGCCCGCGAGGGCTGGGGCGAGGCCATCTTCCCGATGGTCCCCGGCCACGAGATCGCCGGCGTCGTCGCCGAGGTCGGCTCCGGCGTCACGAAGTACAAGGTCGGCGACCAGGTGGGCGTCGGCTGCATGGTCGACTCCTGCCGCGAGTGCGACAACTGCAAGGCCGGCCAGGAGCAGTACTGCACCGGCGGCGGCATGGTCGGCACGTACAACGCCGTCGGCAAGGACGGCGAGCCCACCTACGGCGGCTACTCGCAGAAGATCGTCGTCGACGAGAACTTCGTCGTCCGCATCCCCGACGGCCTCTCGCTGGACGTCGCCGCGCCGCTGCTGTGCGCCGGCATCACCCTGTACTCCCCGCTCAAGCGCTGGGGCGCCGCCCCCGGCAAGAAGGTCGCGATCCTCGGCATGGGCGGCCTCGGCCACATGGGCGTGAAGATCGCGCACGCGCTGGGCGCCGAGGTGACCGTGCTGTCGCAGTCCCTGCGCAAGAAGGACGACGGGCTGCGGCTGGGCGCCGACCACTACTACGCCACCAGCGACCCGAAGACCTTCGAGGAGCTGGCCGGCACCTTCGACCTGATCGTCTCGACGGTGTCGGCGCCGCTGGACTTCAACGCCTACCTGTCCCTGCTGAAGAGCCACGGCGCCCTGGTGAACGTGGGCGCGCCGGAGGAGCCGATCTCCCTGAACCTCTTCTCGGTCATCGGCGGCGGCAAGACCCTCGCCGGTTCCATGATCGGCGGCATCGCGGAGACCCAGGAGATGCTGGACTTCTGCGCTCGGCACGGCATCGGCTCCGAGATCGAGCTGATCAGCGCCGACCAGATCAACGAGGCGTACGAGCGGGTGATCGCCAGCGACGTCCGCTACCGGTTCGTCATCGACACGGCGACGATCTGAATCGACCGGTGACGATCTGAACGGGCGCGGCGACGACACCAGCCCCGCCTCGGCCGCAGCGACGACACCAGCCCCGCCTCGGCCGCGGCGACGACACCAACTCCGTCTCCGCCGTCGCGGGCCGGCCGTAAGGAGAGGGCGCGGACCGGCCCTGACGAGCTCGCGCGGACCGGCCGTGGCGGTCGACGCCACGGCCGGTCCGGTCCGTCAGGGCAGCTTGACGAAGGGCGACAGGAAGGCGCGGGCTGCCGGGGTGTCGAGACGGTAGGTCACGTTGGTGGCGTAGCACGGTGTGTCACCGGTGATCGTGGTCGCGGCGAGGATGTTCCTGCCGCCGACGACCGCGAAGTTGGGCCCGCCCGAATCGCCGTAGCAGGCCCCGCCGTTGCCCTGCGGTGCGGTCATGGCCAGCCGTATCCAGGCGTCGTTGAGGGCGTTGAAGGTCACGGGTGCCTTCATGCGCACGCCTCCGCCGGGATGGGTCTGCCCGCCCGGACCGTTGACGGCTTCCTGGGTGCCGTACCCGGCGACGAACCAGTCGAGTGCGTCCAGCCCCTGCGGGCCGAGCGCGCCGAACTGGCCGGCGGTCGGAAGGGTGGCGGGCGTGAAGCTCCAGCGCGTCTTCATCTTCTGCGCGGGCAGCTCGATCACCGCGATGTCGTGCGGGTCGGAGGAGGGGCCGGGATAGGCGGGGTTGGTGTGGGCGGCGCCCTCGACGCCGACGGCGCCCGCCTGCGCGGCCGGATCGCCCGGATACTTCGTGGCGGCGGCGTCGAGCCCGGCCTGGACGTTCTGGTCCAGGGAGACGTAGAACCGCACGTCGGCCGGCCAGTCCGTGGTGCAGTGGGCCGCGGTCAGGAAGGTGTTCCCGTCGATCATGGTGCCGGAGCAGACCCAGTCGACGCGGTCCGGGGTCGCCGGGTCGCCGTCGTCGTCCCAGGTGGCGATGAGGGCGCCGACCTCGGTGCGCTCCGGCGCGGGGCTCGCGTTGTAGGAGTTGATCGCGGACGAGGGCAGCGCGGTCGCGAGCACGGCGGCACAGGCGGCCGCGGCGACGGCGGTGATGCGGGCCATGGTGGTGGCACGTCGCTTGATCAAGAGAAGACCCTTCGGATGGGTGGGACGGGTGTTCTCCTGTGGGGGGTGTGAGCCGCGATCAGTGAACCGTCTGCGACCGGCCGCGACAAGAGCGCCGCGGCGCCTTCCGGATCTCCTCGTGACATCTCCTCGTGTCCGGACCGCATGCCGAAGCGCGCAATACGGCTATATCGTGACTAGAGTGACGAATGCGAGCAGACGGGACACGGACGACCTTCCCGCGGTCATCGAACGGGTCGTGACACTGACGGTGAACGGCCGTCCGCACACCCTGCGCCTGGACACCCGGGTCACCCTGCTGGACGCGCTGCGCGACCGGCTGGGCCTGACGGGCACGAAGAAGGGCTGCGACCAGGGCGCCTGCGGCGCGTGCACGGTCCACCTGGACGGCCGCAGAGTGCTGGCCTGCCTCACTCTGGCGGCCCAGGCCGAGGGCCGGGACGTCACCACCATCGAGGGCGTCTCCGGCACCGACGGCCACCCCCACCCGGTGCAGCAGGCGTTCATGGAGCACGACGGCTTCCAGTGCGGCTTCTGCACGCCCGGGCAGATCATGTCCGCGATGGCACTCATGGCCGAGGGCCGGACCGGCTCGGACGAGGAGATCCGGGAGTTCATGAGCGGAAACCTGTGCCGGTGCGGTGCCTATCCCAACATCGTGGCGGCGATCCGCGAGGCGGCCGCCCGGGGAGGTCACGATGCGCGCCTTTGACTACGTCCGGGCCACCGACACCCGCGAGGCGGTGCGCCTGCTGGCGGACGACCCGGAGGCGTCCTGCCTCGCGGGTGGCACGACACAGCTCGACCTGATGAAGGACGGCGTCCTTCAGCCGCCGCGGCTGATCGACATCACCCGGCTCCCCCTGCACGGCATCGAACGCCGTGACGAGTCCCTGCACGTGGGTGCGCTGGTCACCATGGAGGAACTGGCCGCCGACACCACGGTGGCCGAACGGCTGCCCATGGTGCGCGAGTCCCTGCTGCTGGGCGCCTCGGTACAGCTGCGGAACATGGCCACCATCGGCGGCAACCTGCTGCAGCGCACCCGCTGCCGCTACTTCCGCGACCCCACGGTCCCCGAGTGCAACAAGCGCGCGCCGGGCTCCGGCTGCGCCGCGGTCCAGGGCGCGGCGCGCATGCACGCCGTGCTCGGCGCGAGCGAACGGTGCATCGCACTCCACGCCTCCGACCTCGCCGTCGCCCTGGTGGCGCTCGACGCGCTCGTGCACATCCAGGGGCCCACCGGGTCCCGCACCGTGCCGCTGACGGAGTTCTACCTGACGGCGGACGTCAGCCCCGAGCGCGAGACCGTCCTGGAGCACGCCGAGCTGATCACCGGGGTCGAGATCCCGCTGCCGCCGCCGGCCGCCCGGTCGGGCTACCTCAAGGTCCGCGACCGGACGTCGTACGAGTTCGCCCTGGCCTCGGCAGCGGTGCAGCTCGTCCTGGACGACGGCACGATCCTCGAGGCCCGGGTCGCCCTGGGCGGCGTAGGGACGAAACCCTGGCGGGCCCACGCGGCCGAGCACCTGCTGACCGGCGCGCCCGCCACGACGGCGACGTTCACGGAGGCGGCCGAGGCGACCATGCAGGACGCCTGGACCGTCCCCGGAACGGCGTTCAAGGTGCCGCTCGCCCGGCGCACCCTGGTGCGCGAGCTGCAGACCGTCTCAGGAGTGACCGCATGAGCACCGTGGAGAGCAGGACGCGGATCGGCGCGGGCGTCAACCGGGTCGACGGCCCGCGCAAGGTCACCGGCACCGCCCCGTACCCGATGGACTTCAGCGTCCCCGGCCAGGCCTACGGCGCGCTGGTGCAGTCCACCGTCGCCGCGGGCCGGATCGTCCGCATGCACACCGAGGCCGCCGAGGCCGCCCCCGGCGTGATCACCGTCCTCACCCACGAGAACGCCCCGAAGGTCGGCACGGGGCCGACCACGGTGCTCGGCGCGGCGCCGCCGCCACCCCTGCGGAACGACCGGATCCTCCACCACGGGCAGCACATCGCCTTCGTGGTGGCCGACACCCCCGAGCAGGCCACCGCCGCGGCGCGCCTGGTGCGGGCCGACTACGAGGCCACGGAGCCGCTGCTGGACCTCCAGGACCCACGCGCCGAACAACTCGTCGACCCATGGGGGATGGACACCTCGCGCGGCGACGCCGCCGCGGCACTGAAGTCCGCCGAGGTGACCCTCCAGGCCACCTACACCACCGCCGACAACACCAACAACCCGCTCGGCCTGTTCGCCACCCTGGCCGCCTGGGAGGGCGACGCCCTCACCGTGCACGACACCAGCCAGTGGCCGTCGATGGTGCGCACCACCCTCGCCATGGTCTTCGGCATCCCCGAGAGCTCGGTACGGGTCCTGGTGCCCTACGTCGGCGGCGGCTTCGGTGCCGGGCTGCGCGTGTGGCCGCATGTGATCCTCACCGCCATGGCCGCCCGGATGATCAAGCGGCCGGTCAAGCTGGTGCTGACCCGGCCGCAGATGTTCACCTCCATCGGGCACCGGCCCAGCGGGGTGCAGTGGCTCGGCGTCGGCGCCACCCGCGACGGCGAACTGGTCGCCCTGGACCACCGCAGCCTCAGCTCCCTGAGCATGGAGGACAACGACTACGAGCCCTTCACCTGGGCCAGCTCCTTCGCCTACCGCTGCCCCGACGTGATCACCCAGGACCGGCAGGCCCGGCTCAACATCGCCGTCCCGACGTCCATGCGCGCCCCCGCCGAGGCACAGGGCAACTTCGCGCTGGAGTCGGCACTCGACGAGCTGGCCCACCAACTGCGCATCGACCCGGTGGAGCTACGGCTGCGCAACCACGCCGACGTCGACCCTCGCAACGGGCTGCCCTGGTCGGGCAAGGCGCTCCGGGAGTGCTACGAGGTCGGCGCGCAGCGCTTCGGCTGGTCCGACCGCAACCCCGAGCCGCGCTCCATGCGCGACGGCAACTGGCTCGTCGGCTACGGCATGGCGAGCGCGCTCTTCCCCTACTTCGCGCAGCCCTGCGCGGCGCAGGCCACCGTCCGCAGGGACGGCAGCGCGCTGGTGCGCAGCGCGGCCGCCGACATCGGCACCGGCACCTACACCGTGATGGCCCAACTGGCCGCCGAGGAACTGGGACTGCCCCTGGACCAGGTCCGCTTCGACCTGGGCGACTCCGACATGCCCCACTCGATGATGGCGGGCGGCTCCGGCCTCACCGGCGCGCTGGGCAACGCCGTGCACGACGCCTGCCGCCGACTGCTGCGCCAGTTCGCGGAACTCGCACACGACGACGCCGACTCGCCCCTGCGAGGTTTCCCCCCGGACGACATGGAGTGCACCGACGGGCGGATCCACCCCACGGGCCGCCCCGACCTGGGCGAGCCCTACGCCGACATCCTCGCCCGCCACGGGCTGACCGAACTCACCGCGAACGGCAACAGCACACCGCCGGTCCCCACCGAGCTGGGCATGTCCCTCTCCGGCGCGTACGGCGCCAAGTTCGTGGAGGTGCGGGTCGACGCCGACCTCGGACTCATCCGGGTGGCGCGGGTGGTCTCCGCGATCGACGGCGGCCGCATCCTCAACGAGAAGACGGCCAGAAGCCAGATCATCGGCGGCACGGTCGGCGGCATCGGCATGACCCTGCTCGAGGACACGGCCACCGACCCGCGCACCGGGCGCATCGCCAACGGCACGTTCGCCGACTACCTGGTCGCGGTCAACTCCGACATCCCCGACCTGGACGTGGTCTTCGTCGGCGAACCCGACCGCGGCACCGCCACCGGCACCAAGGGCGTCGGCGAGGTCGGCCTCGTCGGCATCGCCGCCGCCATCGCCAACGCCGTCCACCACGCCACCGGAAAGCGCATCCGCGACCTGCCGATCACCCTGGACGCCCTCCTGTGACATCGACGTGAGGGCGACGTACGGCCACTGCGCCGTGAATTCGGCCGGCCTGCTGCACGGATGCGGAGGCCGGCCCTGATTTTTGCCGCAGGATGTGGGAAGCGGCGCCGGGCAAGGGCTGGAGTCCCGGGCCGAGTCGCTGGGGGAGTGGATGAATGACCGGGACCGGGACCGGGGGCCGGGGCCGGGGGCCGCAAGGGGGTCCGGGCAGGCCACCCCGTGCTCCTGTTCGTACTCCTGCTCGCCGCAGGTGCCGCGCTGACCTGGTTCGCGGGAGGGCATCTGGCGTACGCCACGGGCATTGCGGGAACCCGCGTCCGGCGGATACGAGCGGATCGGGCTCGCGGCCTCGTGCGGATGGCTGGCCGTTTCCCTACTGGGCCTGTCGATGCTGCTGCCGGCGGTCCAGGCCGTCTGTGTCAGGACCGGTGCACGCAGCGTGTCTCGCACACTGTGGGTGCTGCTCGGCTCGTTGGGCGCCGTGACGCTGGTGAGCGCACTCATCGGCGGAGTGGCCGGCATGACCGGGGCCTTCTGACGCTGCGGCATCCGACGGCACACCTGAGGGCGGTGTGCCGTCGGGCGAGGGGCAGCCGCTTGTCGCGGACCCTGCGTGTCACTGAGCCGGGGGGCGTCCCGTGTGCCGTGCCGATCGAAGCAGGCGGTCCTAGCAGAAGCCGTTGAGGCCCCACCACTCGCCGTCGGTCCGCTCGCCGGCCGCCAGGGAGCCGGTGTCCCGCCCCCGGTAGGAGACCAGCCAGCCCGGGTTGCCGGAGTAGCCGTCGATCACGTACTTGTCGTTGGTCACGGTGGCGAGGTCGGGACGTCCGTCGCCGGAGAAGTCGCCGACCGAGATCAGGTTCGCCATGGCGTTCCAGCCGCCCGAGCCGATGAGCTTGCGCGCGCCGAGGGAGCCTGTACCGGTGCCGGGGTAGAGCCACAGCTTGCCGGTGGACGCCTCGCGAGCGTAGAGGTCGGGACGTCCGTCGCCGGTCACGTCGCCCATGCCGACGAGCGCGTTCATCCCGTTCCAGCCGCCCGAGCCGATGAGCCTGCGCGCGCCGAGTGTGCCGGTGGAGGTGCCCGGGTAGAGCCACAGCTTGCCCGTGGCCTTCTCGACCGCGATCAGGTCGGAGCGGTGGTCACCGGTCAGGTCGCCGAAGGCGGTGATGTGGTTCATGGTGTTCCAGCCGCCCGAGCCAATGAGCTTGCGCGTGCCGAGGGAGCCGGTACCGGTGCCGGGGTAGAGCCACAGCTTGCCGGTGGACGCCTCGCGGGCGATGAGGTCCTCACGGGCGTCACCATTGAAGTCGCCGTGGCGGGTGAGGGCGCTCATGCTGTTCCAGCCGCCCGAGCCGATGAGCCTGCCCGTGCCGTCGCCCGGAGTGAACCAGAGCCGTCCGGCTTGGTCGCGGGTGATCACGTCGGCCCTGCGGTCGCCGTTCATGTCGCCGAAGCCCAGGGCCTTCGGGGAGGTCTGGGAGAGCCAGTGAGGGTAGGCGGGCTCGCTGCACTCGCGCGCGGTACTGACGAACTTGATCGAGCTGGTGGTCGGGACCGGGTCCCCGCTCCACTCGCCGGGATTGTTGGGCGCCTGGTCCCAGTAGCCGCCCATCACCGCGTAGTTCTTGTCCTCGTAGACGCAGGCGATCTTCTTCGTGCGATTGGTGTACGAGCGGATCTTGTTGTCCCAGCTGCCCAGGTCCGCGACGTCCTTGTTCGTCTTCCACATCGAGCCGTCGGCGCTGGAGCCCGTCCACCCGCAGAAGTAGCCCGCCGGGCAGTCGTACGAACTAGCCGCTGCCGGAGCGGCGTTCGCGGCGGCCAGGCCGGTGCCGACGGCCATGAGGCCGACGAGTGTCGTCACGCCCCGGTTGAAACGGTTCCGCATGAGCCGTGTTCCCCTCCCTCTGATGCGCGCCGGTGCCTTGTCCCGCCAACACGCCGAGTTTCGCGGTGGTTGCTGCGGGTCTGTGGCGACCGTCCGACGCAAGCCAGGTGAGCCTGGCCTTTTCCTGCTCCACGTTAGAGCCATGGGCTGACAGCGGCTCGTGCCTTTGACGATGCCGACGCGGACCCACCAGAGTCCGTAGGCAGGTCTCACTGTTCCGCTACCTCGCCGTGTTCGTCAGCCCCTTGACAGATGAGACTGACGACCAGTCCGCATCTGCCCAGTGCTGTGACCGGGCTGGTTCACCGTGATCGGAAGGCGGCTCGCGGGACGAGCGCACGTGAAACGGCTGGTATTACTGGGGCATGCAGGAAGAGATTGCACGCTCCGCGATCGACACGTTCATCTCCGCGTTCAACGCCTCGGACGACAGCTATGTGACTGCCCTGCTCTCCCAGGCTCTGACCTCGGACGTGGTCTTCTGGGGGCCGTTGGGTCGCAGCGAAGGAATCGCGGCGGTCGAGCGGTTCGTGCTGGACATCCGGCGCCACCCGGCGGGGACCGGCACGATGGTGCGCTGCTCGGCGGTGGACATGCCTGACGAGTGGGCCCGGTACCGGTGGGTCTTCACCACGCCGGACGGAGGTCCCCGCCTGGCGGGAACGGACGTCGTCCATCTGCGGCGGAGCCTCATCGACCAGGTCATCGTCTTTGCGGGGGAGATCGAACCGTCCGCCTCCTGAGTCGTCCTTCTGTCGCTGTCCTTCTCCTGAACTTGCCCCGTCGGCGTTCGGGGGCTGCGGTTCGCGGTTGGTCAGGCCGCGGTGTCGAGGGGGCGTCCGCCCCAGCGAGGCACCGGTGAATTCCGGCCGGCGGCCCGTCACGCGCTCCGCGTGGGCGCGTCAGTGCGGCAGCGTCGCGGGGCTGCCGCCGTTCGCCTCGTAGCCCGCAACGGCCAGCGCACGGTAGACCGCGAACTCCGCCGCCGGGTCCTTGGACAGGGTCCAGGGCAGCGCGCCCACGTGGCCGTCGACGCCTATGAGCTGGTTCATGGCCTCCGCCCAGCGCTCGGAGCGCACCAGGAAGAAGATCAGCAGATGGCGGACGTGTGCCACGACCGGGTCGTCGGAGGGGGCCGAGTGGACCGCGTGCAGCGCGCCGTGCTCCGCCTTGGTCACGACCTCGCTCTGGTAGAAGCTGCTGACCAGGTTCACCTCCGGCAGGTGCTCGAAGACCGCGAACAGGGGCAGCGCCGCCAGCAGCGAGCCCTGCGGCGCGCGGGCCGCCGCCGCCTCGGCGAAGGCCATCGCCAGCTTCCGCGAGCCGTGCCACTTCTCGCACCAGTAGTGCAGCGCCGCCAGGTGCGCGCCCATGTGGACCGGCGCGCGGTCCAGGATCTTCAGCCACAGCTCCTCGAACTCCGGCTGGGAGTAGGACAGTCCGCGCGCCACCGACAGCTCGACGATGTACGGGACCGGGTCGCCCGGCGCGAGCAGCGCGGCCTGCCCGCACATCTCCCGGGCCTCCTCCATGATGATCCGGAACTCGTCCGTCCCCGGCGTCGCCGTCCGCCACGCCTGCTGCACCAGGAACTCGGCGTGCACCGCCGCACCACCGGGGTCCTCGGGCTGCTCGGCCCGCCACACCCGCAGCCACTGCCCGCCCGGCACCTCGTGGACCCCGCCCGGCCGGTGCCGCAGCTCCAGCGCCGCGGCACCGGCGAAGGCCTGCACCCGCTGCCAGCGCAGCTCGCCCCCCGTCTCCGTACCCGCGAGGAGTTGGGCGGCCGCGCGGTAGTCCTGCGTGCGCTGCACCAGGTCCAGCACGTCCAGCAGGTCCTGGTCGGGGCCCGGCATGCGCACGTCGAGGTCCTCCTGCGGCACGAACCCGTAGTTCGCCGGGTCCGCGGCGTCCGGATGCCCGGGCGGCACCTGCTCGATGGCGCCACGCCTGCGCCTGAGGAACGGAAGCAGCACGAAGCCCAGCATGACCAGCGCCACCAGGACCCAGAGAATCTCCATGCCTCAAGCGAACCAGACCGCGCCGACAATTGGCCAACCCGTGCCCCGGGCCTGTGGAAAACTCCCGAACCCCCGGCTCCTTTCCGCCGGCCCCGGGTCCCGCCGCCGCGTGCCGCCACGCTCCGATGCCCGGCTGTCCGCCACCACCCCCGCGGGCGCACTACCCTCGGCCCCATGAGCGACAGGCACATCAGTCAGCACTTCGAGACCCTCGCGATCCATGCGGGCAACACCGCCGATCCCCTCACCGGCGCGGTCGTCCCGCCGATCTACCAGGTCTCGACCTACAAGCAGGACGGCGTCGGCGGTCTGCGCGGCGGCTACGAGTACAGCCGCAGCGCCAATCCGACCAGGACCGCCCTGGAAGAGAACCTCGCCGCCCTGGAGGGCGGTCGCCGCGGGCTCGCGTTCGCGTCCGGACTGGCGGCCGAGGACTGCCTGTTGCGTACGCTGCTCAGCCCGGGTGATCACGTGGTCATCCCGAACGACGCGTACGGCGGCACGTTCCGCCTGTTCGCCAAGGTCGTCTCCCGGTGGGGCGTGGAGTGGTCGGTGGCCGACACCAGCGACCCGGCCGCCGTACGGGCCGCGATCACCCCGAAGACCAAGGTGGTGTGGGTGGAGACCCCCTCCAACCCGCTGCTCGGCATCACCGACATCGCCGCCGTCGCCCAGGTCGCCCGGGACGCCGGCGCCAGGCTCGTCGTCGACAACACCTTCGCCACGCCGTATCTGCAGCAGCCGCTCGCGCTGGGCGCGGACGTCGTCGTGCACTCGCTGACCAAGTACATGGGCGGCCACTCGGACGTCGTCGGCGGCGCGCTGATCGTCAGCGACGCCGGGCTGGGCGACGAGCTGGCGTACCACCAGAACGCCATGGGCGGCGTCGCCGGGCCGTTCGACTCCTGGCTGGTGCTGCGCGGCACCAAGACGCTCGCGGTGCGCATGGACCGGCACAGCGAGAACGCCACGAAGGTCGCCGACATGCTGTCCCGGCACGCGCGCGTGACGCGGGTGCTGTACCCGGGTCTGCCCGACCACCCCGGTCACGAGGTCGCCGCCAAGCAGATGAAGGCGTTCGGCGGCATGGTCTCCTTCCGGGTCGAGGGCGGAGAGGAGGCGGCCGTCGAGGTCTGCAACCGCGCCAAGGTGTTCACCCTCGGCGAGTCCTTGGGCGGCGTCGAGTCCCTGATCGAGCACCCCGGTCGCATGACGCACGCCTCGGCGGCGGGCTCCGCCCTGGAGGTCCCCGCCGACCTGGTCCGCCTGTCCGTCGGCATCGAGAACGTCGACGACCTGCTGGAGGACCTGCAGCAGGCCCTCGGCCGCTAGGTCTCTACGGCCAGGCCACTTCCGGCGGTCCGCCGGTCCGGCGGCGGCTCCCGAGGGGGCGGCCGCCGTGGCCCTCACCAGTCGCTCACCGGTGGAGTCGTCTGCGACGGCGGCTCCACCCAGGGCCGTACCGTCAGCGCCCACACGGTGAACGCGACCACCGCGGCGAACAGCAGCAGCCACATCGCGCGGCGGGCGAGCGTCCGGCGGCGCAGCATGCGGCCGCCGCGGCGCACCACGTCGGCGTACAGCTCCGCCGGAACCTGCGGCGGGGTCTGCTCCAGCAGTCGCCGCACGGCCGCCTCACGTTCCACCCTGTTCACGTCCGCCTCCCCTGACTCGCCGCCGCCCGTCCGTTTTGCTGAGCCTTCGTGTGCCGCCCCGACTCTCTGTGTGCCGCTACGACCGGGCCACCTCCGGGCCGCGCACCGCCGGGGCCGGGCGCGCGGGCGGGTGGGTGAGCAAGGTGATCGCGCGGTCGCAGATGACGCGGACGCGTTCCGGGGGCAGGCCGAGCAGCGCCGCCGCCTGTTCCTCGGCGACCCCCTCGTACAACCTCAGGACGAGGACGAGGCGTTCCTGAGGGGTGAGGGCGGCCAGTGTGCCGGGGGGCGTGGGCCGGCCGCGGCCCAGGCCGTGCTGGTGCCACGCCTCACGGGCGAAGCGCGCGGCCATGTGCTGGCGGGCGCACGCGTAGGGGTCCTCTCCGCCCAGTCGGTCCCAGCACGCGTACGTGTGCGCGAGGGACAGGGTCAGCAGGCGGCACGCGCGCGGGTTGTCGTCCGGGGCCTCGGCGGTGAGCAGCGTCGCTGCATGCAGCAGCCGCCCGGCCGCGCCCGCGACGAACGCCTCGAACTCCCGGGCCCGGCGAACGCCTTGGGACGCCTGCCGTTCTTGCACCGCGCCTCCCGCCAGGGGCGATCCGAAGAAGCGGGACCCGTCCGCCCTACGGGATACGGAACCGTGTGCGACAAGGACCCGGTCTCATACCAGGCCAGCGGCGGCCCGTGAGTCAAGAGCCGCGCGCCCATGCGGACGGGACGATCGGCGGAAAGCGGCTCGCCGATGGGGTTCAGGACGCCGTCACGGCTCGGGACTTCGGAGAGCTCAGGCCGCCGTCACGGCTCGGGACAGCCGGGACCTCAGGACGCCGGCGCCGTCTCCGCCCCGGTCCCCGTGCCCGACGCCGCCCCTGCTCCCGCCTCCGGCGCCGGGCCGCCGCCCTGGGTGGCCTGGCGGGCGGAGAGCGCGTGGTTGAAGCGGGTCAGGAGCTCGCAGAAGGTCTCCCGCTCCTCCGGCTCCCAGTCGTGGGTGAGCTCCGCCATCAGCCGGCGCCTGGAGGAGCGCACCTCGTCCAGCCGCGACACGCCGCGCGGGGACAGCTGCAGCACCACGGCCCGCCCGTCCTCGGGGTGCGAGGTGCGCTTGACGAGCCCGGTGTCGACGAGCGGCGCCACCTGCCGGGTGACGGTCGAGGAGTCGATACCCATGCTCGCGGCGAGTGCCTTGACGCCCATCGGGCCCTCCCGGTCGAGCCGGTTGAGCAGCAGATACGCGGCGCGGTCCATGGAGTTGCGCACCTGCCCGACCCCGCCGAGCCGGGTCTGTTCCGCACGGCGGGCGAACAGGGCCACCTCGTGCTGGAGGGTGTCGAGAAGACCGGTGTCACCGACGGTCGTCATGTCCATCGACATTTCAGGTGTTGTGGGCATGGCCGGAGGCTCACTTCTGAAGGGCTGCTGGGTTGGGGGACAGGGTACGCGGCCGGGCCGCAGGTCGTACCGGCGCTGCGCAAACCGGTCCCAGACGTTGGTCACACCGGCCCGCCGCGCTCGTGAACTGCAAGACTTGCCTCATGAGCTACGGCACGGCTGTCCCCTTCCCTCCCGTCACCCTCGACGACGTGCGGGGCGCCCAGAAGATGCTCTCCGGGGTGGCGCGGGTGACCGCGATGGAGACCAGCAGGCACCTGTCCCAGCTGGTGGGCGCGCCGGTCCACCTCAAGTGCGAGAACCTCCAGCGGACGGGCTCGTTCAAGCTGCGCGGCGCCTACGTCCGGATCGCCGGGCTGCTGCCCGAGGAGCGCGCCGCCGGCGTGGTGGCGGCGAGCGCCGGCAACCACGCGCAGGGTGTCGCACTGGCGTCGTCGCTGCTCGGGGTGCACGCCACGGTGTTCATGCCGAAGGGCGCCCCGCTGCCGAAGATCAGCGCGACCCGGGACTACGGCGCCGAGGTGCGTATGCACGGTCAGGTGGTCGACGAGACGCTGGCCGCCGCACAGGAGTACGCGGCCGAGACCGGCGCGGTGTTCATCCACCCCTTCGACCACCCGGACGTCATCGCGGGCCAGGGGACGGTGGGGCTGGAGATCCTGGAGCAGTGCCCGGAGGTGCGCACGATCGTCGTCGGCATCGGCGGTGGCGGGCTCGCGGCCGGCATCGCGGTCGCGGTGAAGTCGCTGCGCCCGGACGTGCGGATCGTCGGGGTGCAGGCGGTGGGCTCGGCGGCGTATCCGCCGTCGCTGGCGGCGGGGCATCCGGTGGCGATCGAGAACCCGGCGACGATGGCCGACGGCATCAGGGTGGGGCGGCCGGGCGACGTGCCGTTCGGGATCATCGGCGAGCTGGTCGACGAGGTGCGCACGGTCACCGAGGACGAGCTGTCCGCTGCACTGCTGCTGTGCCTGGAGCGGGCCAAGCTGGTCGTCGAGCCGGCCGGAGCGAGCCCGGTGGCCGCGCTGCTCGGCGATGGCGGCGGCATCGCGGGCCCGGTGGTGGCGGTGCTGTCCGGTGGCAACGTGGATCCGGTCCTGCTGCAGCGCGTGCTGCGGCACGGCATGGCGGCGCAGGGCCGCTACCTGGCCGTTCGCCTGCGTCTGACCGATCGGCCGGGCGCGCTCGCCACGCTCCTCGGGGTGTTGTCAGTGGTCGACGCTAACGTCCTCGATGTGAGCCACGTACGGACCGACCCACGGCTCGGGCTCACGGAGGCGGAGGTGGAGCTGCACCTGGAGACGAAGGGCCCGGAGCACTGCGCCGAGGTCGGTCGGGCCCTGCGCGACGCGGGTTACACGGTCATCGACTGAGCGTCGGGCAGCGGAACACCGAGGTCGGCACCCTCTTCGTCACCCGTTCGGGAAAAACCGTTGAGAGACGCGATATATCGCGTTATGGTGTGTCGCACAGTCATGGCATCCACGCCACCCATGCCCTTCACGCACCAGCACCTGCGCCAGCGGCATGGACGGCACCGGTACCGCCGTGACGTACCACCCGCAGGCCCGAAAATTGCAGACGCACCGAGGAAGAGGCCTGCGAACCTAGGCTTTTCGACCCATGACCCATCCCCGATGACGTGGAGACTCATATGCCAGGCGCCATCTACGCCGAAGGTCTGGTGAAGACCTTCGGTGACGTAAGGGCTCTGGACGGCGTCGACCTCGATGTCCCCGAGGGCACGGTGCTCGGACTGCTCGGGCCGAACGGCGCGGGCAAGACCACCACCGTCCGCTGTCTGACCACCCTGCTCCGACCGGACAGCGGCAAGGCCGTCGTCGCTGGCATCGACGTGCTCAGGCACCCCAACGAGGTGCGCCGCTCGATCGGCCTGTCCGGTCAGTTCGCCGCGGTCGACGAGTACCTGACCGGCCGCGAGAACCTCCAGATGGTCGGCCGGCTGTACCAGATGCGGGCCAGGGCGGCGAAGGCCCGGGCGCAGGAGCTGCTGGAGCAGTTCAACCTCGCCGACGCCGCCGACCGGCCCGCGAAGACCTACTCCGGAGGCATGCGCCGCCGGCTCGACCTGGCGGCGGCGCTCGTCGTCTCCCCGCCGGTGATGTTCATGGACGAGCCGACGACCGGCCTCGACCCCCGCAACCGCCAGCAGCTGTGGGAGGTCATCAAGCAACTGGTCTCCGGAGGTACGACCCTGCTGCTCACCACGCAGTACCTGGAAGAGGCCGACCACCTGGCGCACGAGATAGCGGTGGTCGACCACGGCCGGGTCATCGCCCGCGGCACCTCCGACCAGCTCAAGGCCCGCACCGGCGGCGAGCGCGTCGAGGTCGTGGTGCACGACCGCGAGGACATCGCCGCCGCCTCCGAGGTGCTGCGCGGCTTCGGCAAGGGCGACACCACCGTGGAGCAGCACACCCGCAGGCTCACCGTGCCCGTCACCGGCGGCGCGAAGCTGCTGGCCGAGGTCATCCGCGAGCTGGACGGCCGCGGCATCGAGATCGACGACATCGGGCTGCGTCGGCCCACCCTCGACGACGTGTTCCTGTCCCTGACCGGTCATGTGGCCGAGGAGAAGCCCGAGGAGGCCGCCAAGTGAGCGCCGTCACCGACGCCCTGCGGGTCGCACCGACCGCCAACCCCGTCATCCAGTCCTTCCGGGACTCGATGGTGGTCGCGAAACGCAATCTGATCCGCATGTCGCGGATTCCCGAAATGATCATTTATGGGCTGATCCAGCCCATCATGTTCGTGGTGCTCTTCACCTACGTGTTCGGCGGTTCCATGCAGATCGGCGGCAGCACCAGCGCCACCGACTACAAGAACTTCCTGATGGCCGGCATCTTCGCGCAGACCGTCACCTTCGCCACCGCCAGCTCCGGCGCGGGCATCGCCGACGACATGCACAAGGGCCTCATCGACCGCTTCCGCTCCCTGCCCATGGCGCGCGGCGCGGTGCTCACCGGGCGGACCCTCGCCGACCTGGTGCAGACGGCGCTGACCCTCGTCGTCCTCGCCGTGGTCGCCCTGCTGGTCGGCTGGCGCGTCGGGTCGAACGGCGACACCAACGTGGGCAAGGTCCTCGGCGCCTTCGGACTGCTGCTCCTGCTCGGTTACGCCTTCACCTGGATCGGCGCACTGATCGGCATGTCCGTGCGCACCCCGGAAGCGGCCACGTCCAGCGGGCTCATCTGGCTGTTCCCGGTCACGTTCATCTCGAACGCGTTCGTGGACACCAGCCACATGACCCCGTGGCTGCGCCACATCGCCGAGTGGAACCCCTTCAGCGCCACCGCGCAGGCCTGCCGGGTGCTCTTCGCCAACCCCGGTCAGTCCCAGTCGGACGCCTGGCCCATGCAGCACCCGGTGTGGGCCTCACTGATCTACTCGGCCCTGATCCTCCTGATCTTCCGTACGCTCGCGGTCCGCAAGTACCGCCGGGCGGCCGGGTGACGGTCCGGCGCATCCTGTCCGCGTGAAAGCCCGGACAGGGTCGTGCGGCCCTCGACACCGCCGATTGCGGGGCGGCAGCCACTGTGGGCAAACAGGAACATGTCTGCCGCTCTGTTCCCGGAGGTGCGGATCATGACAAAGATCGGCTTCCGGTGACACCAGCCCCATGAGTGCACGGCCGCACGACGCCCGGCTCCTCCTCGACGAGCGAGGGACGGTCGTCCAGCCGGACGTCCGGCGGCGGTGGTCGTCAGCCCGCAGGGCAAGGTCGAGATCCCCGACATCCCGGCGGGCCCGCCACTGGGCACACAGCACCCGCCGTACCGGACCACAGACGTGGAACTGCCGGAGGGGACCACGCTCGGTCTGTTCGCCGGCAGTCCGGCGCCCGCCGGGACCTCCGAGCGGTCGCCTGCGGCCCGCATTCTGCACCAGGTCCTGAGCAGCAACCCGTACCGCGCCCTGGAGGACAGGTGCGAGGCGTTCATCCGCGCCTACGAACCCGCCACAGGCGAGGGTTTCCTTCTGCTTCTGGCACGCACCCGGGCGCTGTCCATGGACCGGGTGGCGGCCTGGACCTTCCCACCGGACCCGGCGGTGGTCGCCACCGCCCGTTCCCTGAGCCTTCGGCAACTCGCCGGCTGGGGCCTTGAGGAACTGGACTTCACCACCGAACTGATCGTCAGCGAGCTCGTCACCGACGCCATCCGCCACGGGGCCGGGCCCGTCGGCCTGCGCCTCATCCTCGACCGCGGGCTCATCTGCGAGGTCAGCGACGGTAGCAGCACCGCCCCGCATCTGCGCTACGCCTAGGAGACGGACGAAGGAGGCCGCGGTCTCCTCCTGATCGCCCAGCTCGCCCACCGCTGCGGAACGCGCTACTCAGCTCTGGTCACGACGAAGCCCCCGGCGCGCTCAGCGAGGCGCCGGGGGCTTCGTCGAAGGGGTTGGGTGTACGCGCGGGTGCTCAGCCCGCGTACGGCTCGGCCTTGAGGATCGTCACCGAGGCCTTCTTGCCGTTCGGCAGCTCGTACTCCGCGTCCTCGCCCACCTTGTGGCCGATCACGCCGGAGCCCAGCGGGGACTGCGGCGAGTAGGTCTCGATGTCGGCGCTGGCGTACTCGCGCGAGGCCAGCAGGAAGGTCAGCGTGTCGTCCTCGTCACCGTCGAAGGCGATCGTGACGACCATGCCGGGCGCGACCGCGCCGTCCGCGGACGCCGGAGCCTCGCCGACCTGGGCGTTCTCGAGAAGCTGGGTCAGCTGGCGCACGCGGAGCTCCTGCTTGCCCTGCTCCTCCTTGGCCGCGTGGTACCCGCCGTTCTCGCGCAGGTCGCCCTCCTCGCGCGCGGCCGCGATCTTGGCGGCGATCTCCGTGCGCGCAGGACCAGTAAGGTACTCAAGCTCGTCCTTGAGCTTGTTGTACGCCTCCTGGGTCAGCCAGGTGACGTTCTCGCTGGTCTGGGTCACAGGTGCTCCTCGTCGGTACTGGGAATACAAAGCATCGCCCTACCCAGAAGAATGTTCCCTCATGGATGGGCGAAACCACGAGCCTAACAATTCAGCGGGGAAAGGGGGAGGACATAAGCCTCAGAATCACGTCAACGCAGGTCAGCGCCGACGTATTCCGGAAGGCACCGGAGCGTTCAGTCGGCGTGGCAGCCCAGCAGCTCGCCGGTCGTCCCCCGGGACGTCGTACGCAGCGTGAGCACCTTGTCGATCTGCTTGGCGTGCTCGTCGAAGCGGAAGTCGGCCCGGCCGACCTCGTTGCCGTCGGCCGCCTGTGAGCGCAGCGTGCAGTAGCCGCGGGTGTCGGCGTCCTTGTGGACCTCCAGATGGACCCGCACCGCGTTGTCCGAGGTCTCGAACGAGACGACCTGCGCACTGATCTTGTTCTGCGCGACGTAGTGGTAGGCGAACCAGCCGATCAGGGCGAGCAGCGCCGCGCCCAGGACGGCGCCCGCGATCTTGAGCTTGTGATCGGCGCGCTCGTCCGAGGAGCGGCCGTAGCGGCCCTCGGGCAGCCGGGTGCTCGCCGTACTCATGATCGTCCTCTCGGCCGGTGCGGGACACACGCCCCGCGAGGGGCTCCCGGAGCCGTACTCCGGAATTATTCCGCCCCCGATTCGGTCACTATAGAAGGCCCGGCGTGCCGCTCGGCCGCCGCCCCGTGACGACGGAGAGTCACCAGGGCGGTACCCGCTGACGCCCGCGGACACCGGGCACCGACCTGACCTTGAGGAATGAGCCTTGACTGACCAGCTGCGACTGATGGCCGTGCACGCGCACCCCGACGACGAGTCGAGCAAAGGCGCGGCCACCATGGCGAAGTACGTGTCCGAGGGGGTGGACGTGCTGGTGGTGACCTGCACGGGCGGAGAACGCGGCTCCATCCTCAACCCCAAGCTCCAGGGCGACAAGTACATCGAGGAGCACATCCACGAGGTGCGCAAGCGGGAGATGGACGAAGCCCGGGAGATCCTCGGCGTCACGCAGGAGTGGCTCGGCTTCGTCGACTCCGGCCTGCCCGAGGGCGACCCGCTGCCCCCGCTGCCGGAGGGGTGCTTCGCGCTGGAGGACGTCGACAAGGCCGCCGGCGAGCTGGTGCGGAAGATCCGCGCCTTCCGTCCGCAGGTGATCACCACCTACGACGAGAACGGCGGCTACCCGCACCCCGACCACATCATGACCCACAAGATCTCGATGGTGGCGTTCGAGGGCGCGGCGGACACCGAGAAGTACCCGGAGGCGGAGTACGGCCCGGCGTACCAGCCGCTGAAGCTGTACTACAACCAGGGCTTCAACCGCCCCCGCACCGAGGCGCTGCACAAGGCCCTGCTGGACCGCGGCCTGGAGTCCCCCTACGGCGAGTGGCTGGAGCGCTGGGATAAGTCCGGCCACAAGGACCGCACGCTCACCACGCACATCCCGTGCGCGGACTTCTTCGAGATCCGCGACAAGGCGCTGATCGCCCACGCCACGCAGATCGACCCCGACGGCGGCTGGTTCCGGGTGCCGATGGAGATCCAGAAGGAGGTCTGGCCCACGGAGGAGTACGAGCTCGCGAAGTCCCTCGTGGACACCTCCCTCCCCGAGGACGACCTCTTTGCGGGCGTCCGCCGGCCCTGAGGGACAATGCCTGACATGAGCGCAAGCGCGAGCCTGGCAACGACGCACCTGGTCACTCTGGCCGAGTTCGACAAGGACAAGGTCACCCCCGGCGTCCTCGGCTTCATCGTCTTCGCGGTGATGGCCGTGGCCGTGTGGGGCCTGATGAAGTCCATGAACCGCCACATGGGCAAGGTGGACTTCAAGGAGACCCCGGAGACGGACACGAACACGCCCCGCAAGGGCGCCCCGGGAGGCGGCGAGGCCCAGCCCTCCAAGGGCTGACACAGCGGCTCACGCCCGCCCGCTGCCACAGAGTGCGGTGCCCGTGTCACCCCGCAGAGTGATGTGACGCCACGCCACCCTGTGGCGTGACACGGGTCACGTCGTGCTGCCGTGCCGCGCCCGCGGTCTCACCCCCGCACCGGTGCGATCTCCACCCCCATCACCTCGCGGGCGTGCCGGTCCGGCGCCATGCCCAGACGCCAGGCCTGCCAGCCCGCCTCCAGGTCCACCCCGCGCTCCAGCAGCAGCTGGTAGGCGTCGAGGTACGGCTCCAGCTTGGCGTCCCGCAGCGCATGGCCGGCGCGGGCCAGAGCGGACAGCTCCTCCTGGGCGACCGCCGTGCCGACCTCCACGCCGCCGGGCGCCGCGTACGGCAGCAGGGTGCAGCGCAGGAAACGTGCCCAGTCCTCGCCGCGGCGGTCGCCGTAGGAGGCGAACAGGGCCAGCGCCTCGTCGCACAGGCCCAGCGCCTGCTGGGTGCGGGCGTTGCCCGCGTCCACCACGGCCAGCTCCAGACACGTCCAGGCCTCGCCGTGGGCGACGCCGATCCGCTGGAAGTCGGCGCGCGCGTCGGCCAGCAGCTGGCGGGCGAAACCGGAGTTGCGCAGGGAACCGGTCTGCGCCGCCCGCTGGTCGCGGGTCACCCGCGCCGAATGGTGGCGGGCGCACGCCAGCCCGTACACGTCCCGCATCCGGGAGAACATCGTGCGGGCCCGCTCCAGCTCGCGCACCGCCCGGTCCAGATCGCCGGTCTCCTCCAGCGCCTGGCCCAGGTGGTACAGCGTCCACGCCTCGCCGCGCGCGTCCTCGTTGTCACGGTGCCGGGCCGCCGCCCGGCGCAGCCCGTCCACCGCCTCGGAGCCGTCACCGGCCACCAGCCGGGCCCGCGCCAGCTGCGTGAGCGCCCACGCCTCGCCGCGCGCGTCACGGGTGCGGCCGTAACGGTCCAGGGCCTGCCCCAGATCGGCCTCCGCGCGTTCCACCTCGCCCAGCCGCAGCGCGAGCTGGCCCAGCTGGAAGTGGGCCCACGCCTCGCCGTGCACCGAGCCGCCCTCCCGGTGCAGCACCAGCGAACGCGTCAGCAGGTCCAGTGCCTGGGCCAGGTTTCCCCGGTCCCGTTCCACCGCCGCGAGCGCGTGCATCGTCCACGCCCGGTCCGTCGCCAGTTCCGGAGCCGCCTGGAGGTCCAGGGCCTCGCGCAGCCTGGCCGCCGCTTCCGTGAGATTGCCCTGGTGGTGCAGGGTGATTCCCAGGGAGTTCAGCGCACGGGCCGCGCCCGCGTCGTGATGGGCCTGCCTGTACAGATCCACCACCGACGTCAGCGTGGTGCGCGCCTTGTCCAGCTCGCCCAGCTGACGGGCCGCGATACCGGTGCGCCACTGCACCGAACGGACCAGCAGCCCCTGGTCGACGGCCTGCGTCAGCTCGCTGATCTCGCCCAGGCGGTACAGGTCGCCGCGCAGCAGGCAGTAGTCGCACAGCGCGCCCAGCAGATGCAGCACGGCCGCCTGGTCCACGCCCTCCGCGTGCTTCAGGGCCGCGGTGATGAAGCTCGACTCGTCGTCCAGCCAGCGCAGCGCGTCGTCCAGGGAGGTGAAGCCGTGCGGGCTGAAGCGGTCCGAGCGGGTCGAGTTGTTGCCGTCGACCAGGCGCAGCACCGAGTCGGCCAGCTCGGCGTAGTTCCCGATCAGCCGCTCCTGCGCCGCCGTACGTTCGTCGGGATCCTCCTCGTCCAGCAGCCGGGCGTGGGCGAAGTCCCGCACCAGGTCGTGCAGCCGGTAGCGGCTGCCCCGCACATGGTCGATCAGGCCCGCCCGGGCGAGTTCCGCCAGCCGGCGGGACGCCTCCTCCTCGTCCGTGGCCAGCAGCGCGGCGGCCGCCGCCGCGCCCAGCGAGGTACGGCCCGCCAGCGCGAGGCGGCGCAGCAGCCGCCGGGCAGGTTCCGGCTGGTCGGTGTAGCGCAGCCACAGCACCCGTTCGACGGGCTCCACCGGCCCGTACGCCTCGAGATCCGTGGCCAGTTGGCGGGGCGAGCGCGGGCCGAGCGAGGAGCCCGCGATCCGCAGCGCCAGCGGCAGCCCACCGCACAACCGGCGGATCCGCTCGGCGGACTCCGCGTCGTACGGCCCCGAGACGTCCTGCGCCGCGGCGCCCAGCAGCTCCTCCGCGCCCGCCTCGTCCAGGGCCTGGACCGGCAGCTGGTACACCCAGGCCGGCAGCTCGGCGGGCAGCCGCAGCGGCCTGCGGGCGGTGACCAGGACCAGGCAGTCGGAGCGCTCGGGGATCAGGGCGCGGACCTGCTCGGCGTCCTGGGCGTCGTCCAGCACGATCGTCACCGGCAGGCCCGTCAGCTGCTGGTCGTACAGCTCGCCCAGCCGCTTGACCTGCTGGTCGGCGGAGGACCGCTCACGGAACAGCAACTGTTCGCGGGGCGCGCCGAGCCGGTTCAGCAGATGCAGCAGGGCCTCGCGGGTGGTCAGCGGCGCCTCCTCCGTGTTGTCCCCGCGCAGGTCGACGACGACCGCGCCGCGGAACTGGTCCTTGAGGTCGTGGGCCGCCCGGACGGCGAGGGTGGTGCGGCCGGAGCCCGGCGTGCCGTGCAGCACGACGACCGTCGGCCGGGTCTCGCTGCTGGCACGGGCCGCCTGCACCCACTGCCGGATCCGCGCCACCTCCTGCCGCCGACCCGCGAACACGCCGTCCGGCTGCGGCAGTTGACCGAAGGACTGCTCCAGCACGTTGCGCCTGCGGGCCGCCGCGCTCTTGTCCGTGCCCCGCAACCGGGGTGCCGCCTTCTTCGGCGTCGTGGAGGCGCTGAGCACGCGTTGCTGATCGAGGAAGGGACGGATCCCGCGCACCTCCAGCGCGGTCAGCCACTGCAGCCGCAGCTGCTCGGCGCCACCGGGCTGACCGGCGGCGCCCGCCCGGTGGTGGGCCGCGGGCAGATGCGCCGCGGTCACCTTCACGACGGTGGCCGCCGCGCCGACCACACCGGCCACGACGCCCGCGCCGACGGCGGTACCCGGGCCGGTACCGAGGGCGGCATCGGCGACGGCGGCGGCGCCCGCGGCGACGACCGCGACCATCAGCGCGGTCCCGGCACCCTCCCGCGCATACCGCTGCGCGAAGGTCAGCTGCCCGGCCGCCGCCTCGTCCAGTGCCCGGGTGTACGCCTCGTACTCCTCGGCCGCCGGCTCCGCGAGGGTGTCCAGGGCCGCCCGGGCCCGCGACAGCAGCACCCCGCCGTCCACCCGGCCACCCGACCGCCGCACCTCCTCCTCCACGGCCCGAGCCAGCAACCGCTCGGCCTCCACCCGATGCCCGTCCCGCATGAACCGTCCCCCTCCGGCGACAACTCCTTTGCGTACGAGTGTCCTTCGAGCCATCCACGAACGCGAGAGGGCGACGATCACGGCGGTGGAGGCGGCCCGGTACCGCCCGGCGGCGATCACGTTCCGTGCCTGGCCGGTGCGGGTGAGGCAGGATGGGGGTATGCCGAACCGACTGGCTCATGAGACGTCTCCGTATCTGCTCCAGCACGCCGGGAACCCGGTCGACTGGTGGCCCTGGTCGGGGGAGGCGTTCGAGGAGGCGCGCAGGACGGGCAAGCCCGTGCTGCTGAGTGTCGGGTACTCGAGTTGTCACTGGTGCCATGTGATGGCTCACGAGTCCTTCGAGGACCGGGGCACCGCCGACTACCTCAACGAGCACTTCGTCAACATCAAGGTGGACCGTGAGGAGCGGCCCGACGTCGATGCCGTGTACATGGAGGCGGTGCAGGCGGCCACCGGGCAGGGCGGGTGGCCGATGACCGTGTTCCTGACGCCGGAGGCGGAGCCGTTCTACTTCGGTACGTACTTCCCGCCCGAGCCCCGGCACGGCATGCCGTCCTTCCGGCAGGTGCTGCAGGGCGTGCGGCAGGCCTGGGAGACCCGGCGGGAGGAGGTCGCCGACGTCGCCGGGAAGATCGTGCGGGACCTGGCCCAGCGGGAGATCGACTTCGGCGGGACCCGGACGCCGGGCCCGGAGGAGCTGGGGCAGGCGCTGCTCGGGCTGACGCGCGAGTACGATCCGCAGCGCGGCGGATTCGGCGGGGCGCCGAAGTTCCCGCCGTCGATGGTGCTCGAGTTCCTGCTGCGCCACCACGCCCGCACCGGCTCCGAGGGGGCCCTGCAGATGGCCCGGGACACCTGCGAGCGGATGGCCCGCGGCGGCATCTACGACCAGCTCGGCGGCGGCTTCGCCCGCTACTCCGTCGACCGCGACTGGGTGGTGCCGCACTTCGAGAAGATGCTGTACGACAACGCGCTGCTGTGCCGTGTCTACGCCCATCTGTGGCGCACCACGGGATCCGAGCTCGCGCGCCGGGTCGCCCTGGAGACCGCGGACTTCATGGTCCGTGAACTGCGCACCGGCGAGGGCGGGTTCGCCTCGGCGCTCGACGCCGACAGCGACGACGGCACGGGCAGGCATGTGGAAGGTGCCTACTACGTCTGGAAGCCGGAGCAGTTGCGTGACGTCCTCGGTCCCGAGGACGCCGAACTCGCCGCACAGTACTTCGGGGTGACCGTGGAGGGCACCTTCGAGCACGGGTCCTCCGTGCTGCAATTGCCGCAGCAGGAAGGTGTGTTCGACGCCGAGCGGGTCGCCTCCGTGCGGCGCCGGCTGCTCGCCGCGCGTGCCGAGCGGCCCGCCCCGGGCCGGGACGACAAGGTCGTCGCCGCCTGGAACGGTCTGGCGGTCGCCGCCCTCGCCGAGACCGGCGCGTACTTCGACCGGCCCGATCTGGTCGAGGCCGCGGTCGGCGCCGCCGACCTCCTCGTACGGCTGCACATGGACGAGCACGCCGGACTGTCGCGCACCAGCAGGGACGGGCACGTCGGCGCGAACGCCGGGGTGCTGGAGGACTACGCCGACGTCGCCGAGGGCTTCCTGGCGCTGGCGTCGGTCACCGGCGAGGGCGTCTGGCTGGACTTCGCGGGCCTGCTCCTCGACCAGGTCCTGACCCGGTTCACCGACGCGGAGTCCGGCTCCCTGTACGACACCGCCGCCGACGCCGAGAAGCTGATCCGCCGGCCCCAGGACCCCACCGACAACGCCGCCCCCTCCGGCTGGACGGCGGCCGCCGGTGCCCTGCTCGCCTACGCCGCCCACACCGGGTCGGAGGCCCACCGCACCGCCGCGGAGCGGGCCTTGGGCGTCGTGCAGGCGCTCGGCCCGCGCGTGCCGCGCTTCATCGGCTGGGGGCTGGCCGTCGCCGAGGCGGCGCTCGACGGGCCGCGCGAGATCGCGGTCGTCGGGCCCTCGCTCGCCGACGAGGCCGCGAGGACCCTGCACCGTACGGCTCTTCTGGGCGCCGCCCCCGGTGCCGTCGTCGCCTACGGTGTCCCCGGCAGCGACGAGTTCCCGCTGCTCGCCGACCGGCCTCTTGTCAACGGCGCGCCGACGGCGTACGTCTGCCGCGACTTCACCTGCGACGCGCCGACGACCGACCCGGAGCGGCTGCGGGTCGCGCTCGGCGGCTGACCCGGGTCGAAACGGCCGACGCGGCTCACATGCTCACACCGGCCGGTGTCAGCCGCGGTCCGCGTCCGCGTCCGCGTACTCCGTGAGCGCGCGCCGCACGATCGCCTCCAGCTGGTCGTGGTGGGCGCCCTTCCAGTAGGCGCGGCCGCAGGAGCGGCACTGGGCGAAGACGTCGTACGTGCGCCGGGTGCCGTGTTCCAGCTGGTCGGCGACCTCTTCCTTGGTCGCCTCCTTCAGCAGGCCGTTGCAGGCGGTGCAGCGGGTCCACGGCCGCAGCTCGGGGTGGAAGCGGTCGAGGACGTCGCGGAGCTGCTCGTCGGGGCGGGTGCTGTAGACGAAGGCGCCCGCCCACAGTTCGCGGCGGCGCAGCAGGCCCCGGTCGCGGCTGAGCATGACCCGTTTCTCCGCCGCCGAGCGGGCGGCGAGCGCGGCGTCGCCGATGTCCGTCGACTCGTACGCCGTGTCCACGCCGAGCAGGCGCAGGCGGCGGGCGAGGGTGCCGAGGTGGACGTCGAGGAGGAAGCGCAGGGGAGCGCCGGGGACCTGCTGGGGGCGTTCGACCGGCCGCACCGCCACGGAGTCGCCCGCGGCCGGGACGTACGACGGCGGCACCCGGCGGCCGTCCACCACCAGCGCCCCGACCTCGGTCAGCGGCACGCCCAGCGACTCCACGACGTGCCCGAGGGAGGAGACGCCGTCGGTCGGGACCTCTCCGGTTTCCCGGCGTCGGCCGTTCGGGAGGAAGAGGGCCAGCTCGGGGGCGAACTCGACGTGGATCTCGGGACCGTTCACCCGGTCAGGATGTCACGGAAGGGGCCGCGGGGCTCAGGGGTTTCCGGTGGGGAGGCCGTGTTCCAGGACGTCCAGGGCCCGGTCCACGAGGTCGACCAGTTCGCCCTGGAAGCCGGTCTCCGCCCAGTGCATGTAGACCTCCATCAGGCCGCCGGTGAGGGACATGGCGTAGACGCGCACGTCGAGGCCGTCCGGGTCCAGGCCGGTGCGTTCGGCGAGGGCCCCGCGGAGCATCCGCCCGGTCTCCGACATGCTCTCGACCATCCGGGAGCGGACGGCCGGGACCTGGATCCCGAGGTGCGCCCGCATCCGGACCGCGTCGGGATCCTCCGCCATCATCGCGTCGAGGGACATGTGGATCACGTGCCGCAGCGAGTCCATCCAGGGCTCGTCGGCGGGCCGTGCGCGCAACTCCTCCAGCATCAGAGGGTCGTACTCGTCCGTGAGGACGATGTCCTCCTTGGTCGGGAAGTAGCGGAAGACGGTCGACGGCGACACCTCGGCCCGGTCGGCGATCTGCTCGATCGTCGTGGCGTCGTACCCCTGCTCCCTGATCAGCGCGTACGTCGCGTCGCGGATCGCCTCGCGGGTCTTGATCTTCTTGCGCTCACGAAGTCCCAGCTGGGGGCGGTCGGCGGGGGAGAGGCGGGAACGTGCGGCCGTCATGGGGTTCATTGTCGGGCATCCTCCACCGGGGCGACCACGTCGGGGGTGACGCTTTCCGAGGTCGACGGCGCCGGCGTCGCCCTCGGCAGGAAGGCCGCCGCCAGCAGCGCGGCGACCAGGGCGGCGATGCCGCACACCAGCAGGACCACGCCCATGCCGTGGACGTACGCGGTGTCCGCGGAGGCCGCCAGACGGGCCGAACCCAGCTTCTCGCCGACCAGGTGGGCGGCGACGACCGAGTCACCGGCGGTGTCGGCGGCGCGCGCGGGCAGACCCGTGACGTCGAGGCGGTCGCGGAAGACGCCGGCGAGCAGGCTGCCCAGCAGGGCGATGCCGATGGCGGCGCCGACCTGGCGCAGCGTCATGAGCAGTCCCGAACCGCTGCCGGCCCGGTCGCGGGGCAGGGTGCCGAGGGCGCCGTCCATCGCGGGTACGACGGAGAACCCGAATCCGACACCGGCGATCGAGAGCCACAGCGCGGTGAAGCCGTAGCCGGAGCCGACCGTCGTACGGCTGCCGAGCAGCGCGGCGAAGGCCAGCACCACCAGGCCGGCGCTGACCACGGCACGTGGGCCGAACCGTGCGACGACCGGCTGCGTGCCCCTCGCGGCGATCATCAGGCCGCCCATCATCGGCAGCAGGCGCAGACCGGTGCCGAAGGCGTCGTGGCCGAGGACGGCCTGGAGATACGGGGGCAGTACGAACAGCAGGCCCGACAGGACGAACATCACCAGGGTCGCGGCGAGCGCGTTGAACAGGAAGCCGCGCTGGGCCAGCAGCGTCATGTCCAGCATGGGCCGTACGGCCCGCCTCTCGCGCAGCACCAGCGCGGTGAGCAGCGCCGCGGCCGCGCCGAACATCGCGAGCACCAGGGGGTCGCCCCAGCCGCGGTCGGGTGCCTCGATGATCGCGTAGACGAGGGCGCCGAGGCCGGTCGCGGTGAGCGCCGTGGAGAGGGCGTCGACCCTGGGGGAGGCGGGGTCGCTGGTCTCCGGGAGCAGGAACACGCAGGCGGTGATGCCGATCGCGGCCATCGGGACGTTGACGAGGAAGACCGAGCCCCACCAGAAGTGGTTCAGCAGCCAGCCGCCGATGATCGGTCCGAGCGGCAGGCCGAGCGCGGAGGCGGCCGAGATGATGCCGACGGCCTTGGTGCGCTCGTCGGGTCCGAAGAGCGAGGGCAGCACGGAGAGCGCGAGCGGGGTGACGAGCGCCCCGCCGACGCCCATGAACGCCCGGGCCGCGACGACCCAGTTCACGTCCCCGGCCAGGGCCCCGACCAGCGAGCCGGCGAGGAAGAGCCCGAGCCCGGTGATCAGCATCCGGCGGCGCCCGAACCGGTCGCCGAGCAGCCCGGCCGGGAGCATCAGCGCGGCGAAGACGACGACGTACGCGTCCGCCATCCACTGCTGCTGGCCGGTGGTGGCGCCGAGTTCGCCGGCCATGGTCGGCAGGGCCACGTTGAGGATCGTCATGTCGAAACCGAGCGTGAGCATGCTCGCGACCAGGGCCCCCAGGGCCCACCAGCGGCGCGGGTCGCGCCGTGCGTCTTCCGCCTGAGTGACAGTAGCCATGAAATGAGAGTAGCTCTCAAAATATAGGTACTGTCAATCGGTATCGACTTCCGGACGCATGGCGACGGACTTCGGGGCGCACGAAAAAGGCCACGGCTCGTGCGAGCCGTGGCCTGGAGGGGCGTGAGGGGCCGTGGGGGGTGCGGAGGGTCAGGCGTGCTGGTACGCGACCAGGGAGATCCCCACGTAGTGCACCACGAAGGCCGCCAGCGTGAGGGAGTGGAAGACCTCGTGGAAGCCGAACCAGCGCGGGGACGGGTTCGGGCGCTTGATGCCGTAGACGACGCCGCCCGCGCTGTAGAGGAGTCCGCCGACGATCACCAGGACCAGGACCGCGATGCCGCCGGTACGCAGGAAGTCCGGCAGGAAGAACACGGCCGCCCAGCCCATCGCGATGTAGCAGGGGGTGTAGAGCCAGCGCGGGGCGCCGACCCAGAAGACGCGGAAGACTATGCCGGCCAGGGCCGCCGCCCAGATCCCCCACAGCAGCCACTGGCCCTTGGCCCCGGGCAGGAGCAGCAGAGTCAGCGGCGTGTAGGTGCCCGCGATGATCAGGAAGATGTTCGCGTGGTCGAGGCGCCGCAGTAGGCCGCCCAGGCGCGGGCCCCAGTTGCCCCGGTGGTAGAGCGCGCTCACCCCGAACAGCAGGCACGCGGTCAGGACGTAGACGCCGCAGGCGATCCGGCCTCGGGTGGAGTCGGCCAGCGCGGTGAGCACCAGGCCCGCTATGAGCACGGCGGGGAACATGGCCAGGTGCAGCCAGCCGCGCAGCTTCGGCTTGACCGGATGCGGCAGGGAGAGCGCCGCCGGACCGCGGCTACCGGCCGGCTTGTCCAGGGGCGCGTCGGAGGCGGACGCAGTCATGCGGGGCATCGTACCTACGTCACCGTAAGTCGGGTGTGAGTGCACAGAGTGAGCGGCGAGTGATCGCGTAGAGGCCCCGGAACGCAAAAAGTCCTTCTGCTGAACCCAAGGTGGACGCAAAGAATCACGGAAACCGTGGCCTTCCTCACGTCGCTCACCTGTGCGGCCCCCTGGACAGATGGGCGCACTAGTCGGATGATCAAATGAGTGCGGTCGGCACCGGATGAGCGGCTGCGAAGCATCCGGGTCGAAGCCCCCACGGGGCGACAAGACAAAAACCCCTCATTTAGGAGCGATCGTGGCGCGAGACATCGCGGCTCCCACCGTCATCCCGACCAACCACAAGGACCTGATCTCGTGGGTCAACGAGATCGCGGAACTCACGCAGCCGGACAACGTGGTCTGGTGTGACGGATCCGAGGCCGAGTACGACCGACTGTGCGAGGAGCTCGTTCAGAAGGGCACGTTCAAGAAACTCGACCCGATCAAGCGCCCCAACTCCTACTACGCGGCCTCGGACCCCTCGGACGTGGCCCGCGTGGAGGACCGCACGTTCATCTGCTCCGAGAAGGAGCAGGACGCAGGGCCCACCAACCACTGGAAGGCCCCCGCCGAGATGCGGGAGATCTTCCAGGGCACGGACGGCAAGGGCGGCGTCTTCCGCGGCTCGATGAAGGGCCGGACGATGTACGTCGTCCCGTTCTGCATGGGGCCGCTGGGCTCCCCGCTCTCCGCGATCGGCGTCGAGATCACCGACTCCGCCTACGTCGCCGTGTCCATGCGCACCATGACCCGCATGGGACAGCCGGTCCTCGACGAGCTCGGCGACAACGGCTTCTTCGTCAAGGCCGTGCACACCCTCGGCGCCCCGCTGGAGCCGGGCCAGGAGGACGTCCCCTGGCCGTGCAACTCCACCAAGTACATCTCGCACTTCCCCGAGAGCCGCGAGATCTGGTCCTACGGCTCCGGCTACGGCGGCAACGCGCTGCTCGGCAAGAAGTGCTACGCCCTGCGCATCGCCTCCGTCATGGCCCGCGACGAGGGCTGGCTGGCCGAGCACATGCTGATCCTCAAGCTCACCCCGCCCACCGGTGAGTCCAAGTACGTCGCCGCCGCCTTCCCGAGCGCCTGCGGCAAGACCAACCTCGCCATGCTGGAGCCGACGATCTCCGGCTGGACCGTCGAGACCATCGGCGACGACATCGCGTGGATGCGGTTCGGCGAGGACGGCCGTCTGTACGCGATCAACCCCGAGGCCGGCTTCTTCGGCGTGGCGCCCGGCACCGGCGAGCACACCAACGCCAACGCCATGAAGACCCTGTGGGGCAACTCCGTCTTCACCAACGTCGCCCTCACCGACGACGGCGACGTGTGGTGGGAGGGCATGACGCCGGAGACCCCGGCCCATCTGACGGACTGGAAGGGCCGCGACTGGACCCCGGACTCCGCCGAGCCCGCCGCCCACCCCAACGCCCGCTTCACCACCCCCGCCTCCCAGTGCCCGATCATCGCGCCCGAGTGGGAGGACCCCAAGGGCGTGCCGATCTCGGCGATCCTGTTCGGCGGCCGCCGGGCCAGCGCGGTGCCGCTGGTGACGGAGTCCTTCGACTGGAACCACGGCGTCTTCCTCGGCGCCAACGTGGCCTCCGAGAAGACCGCCGCGGCCGAGGGCAAGGTCGGCGAGCTGCGCCGCGACCCGTTCGCCATGCTGCCGTTCTGCGGCTACAACATGGGCGACTACATGGGCCACTGGATCGAGATGGGCAGGACGGCGGTAGCCCGCGACGGCGACGAGTCCAAGCTGCCGAGGATCTACTACGTCAACTGGTTCCGCAAGAACGACGAGGGCAAGTTCGTCTGGCCCGGCTTCGGCGAGAACAGCCGCGTGCTGAAGTGGATCGTGGAGCGCCTGGAGGGCAAGGCCGAGGGCGTCGAGACCCCGATCGGCATCCTGCCGGCCAGGGAGTCGCTGGACACCGACGGCCTGGAGCTGTCCGAGTCCGACCTGGAGTTCCTGCTCACGGTCGACAAGGACGTCTGGCGCGAGGAGGCCTCCCTGGTCCCCGAGCACCTGAACACCTTCGGTGATCACACCCCGAAGGAGCTGTGGGACCAGTACCGGGCGCTGGTCGAGCGCCTGGGCTGAGACCCGCCCTCCGCGTCGTCCCGGGCGGCCACCCGGACGACATGAGCTCCGCGGCCGGCCGCGACTTGCCCTGACCTGCGATGTCGCTCCGGCCGGCCGCGGCGTGGCCAGGCCCGAGAGGGCCTCAGGGGCCGGACGCGCACAACGGCGTGCGCGTCCGGCCCCTTCGGCGTGGCGTGACGGGGCGCCCGGCGGGGTCGCCCGCGGCTGTGTCGCGTAGGTCACTCATGGCCGTATGGCCGGGTCAGCTCAGGGGTACCCGGGAGTCACCCCGGTGAAGGAGCGTGATCAGGGCATGGCTGGAGATGGTGACTTCTACAAGCACGACCGTCCGGAGACCCCGGACCTGGAAGAGGACCGTCCGCGTGGCGGCGGCCCGGAGGAGCCGCAGGGCCGCGGGAACTGGCCGGTCTGGTGGATCGTGCTCGCGATCCTCGTGGCGTTCATCCTCTTCGTGGTGATCTTCGGCTGACTCGAACTCGTCACGGTGCCCGCCGTAGCTCACCCACATCCGGGGACCGGAGGACGGGAGGACCAAAGGGCCGGGACGACCCGGCCGACGGTTGCCGACGATCGTCGGCACGTGTGATGGCGCCCGGTCCGCGCGTCGCTGTGGGTGCGCGCGGACCGGGGCCGTTCATGAGGCGGCGCCACTCAGCTCCTGGTGTTCCCCCCGCTCGGCAGCGGCCGCGTGCGCGTCCATCCGCTCGGCCGCCAGGATGGCCGCCGCCGTGTCCGCCCGGGACGCGGCGACGACGAGGGCGCGACCGGCGAGCGCGTGCGCCCTCTGGTGCAGCGCCGCCGCCTCGCCCGGGTCCTGACCGACGGCACCGGCGGTCTTCGACGCGCGGACCGGGGCGCGGCCTGCGCGCAGCCGGGTCACCTGGCCGGCGAGGCGCTCGGCCGCCGTGTCCAGGTCGGCGGACGGGGCCATGGCGCGCAGCTCGTCCGTGGTGGCGAGCAGGGCCGCGAGATGACCCGCGAGCTGGATGTCCAGCTCCTCCTCGCGGGAACGGTGGGGGAAGTCGGAGGTGGTGCCGGCCATCGTGCTGTGGACCGACTTGGTGCGGATCGGTTCGTACATGGTGGATGGCCTCCTGTGCTCTGACAGAAGGCATCCTAGCTTAGAATCCGTCTAAAGTTGAGCCGGTTCGCGCAACCGGGTCGTAAGGGCACCGTAAGTGAATGGGTCGACCGTGCTCAGGGCTGGCTGTAACCGTCCAGGAAGGTGCCGATCCGGCCGACCGCGTCGCGCAGGTCGCCGACCGACGGCAGCGTGACGACCCGGAAGTGGTCCGGCTCGGGCCAGTTGAAGCCCGTGCCCTGCACGACCATGATCTTCTCCCGGCGCAGCAGGTCCAGGACCATCCGACGGTCGTCCCTGATCTTGAAGACCTTGGGGTCCAGGCGCGGGAAGAGGTACAGCGCGCCCTTGGGGCGTACGCAGGACACGCCCGGGATCTGGGTGAGCAGGTCGTAGGCGACGTCCAGCTGCTCCTTGAGCCGTCCGCCCGGCAGGACCAGGTCCTTGATGGACTGCCTGCCGCTGAGCGCCGCGACCACTCCGTGCTGTCCCGGCATGTTCGCGCACAGGCGCATGTTGGCCAGGATCGTCAGGCCCTCGATGTAGGAGTCGGCGTGGGCGCGCGGGCCGGAGATCGACATCCAGCCGACCCGGTAGCCGGCCACCCGGTACGCCTTGGACATGCCGTTGAACGTCAGCGTCAGCAGGTCGGGCGCGATCGCGGCGGTCGGGGTGTGGGTGGCGTCGTCGTAGAGGATCTTGTCGTAGATCTCGTCGGAGCACACCAGCAGGTTGTGCCGGCGGGCGATGTCCGTCAGGCCCTTGAGCACGGACGGGTCGTAGACCGCGCCCGTGGGGTTGTTCGGGTTGATGATGACGATCGCCTTGGTGCGGTCGGTGACCTTGCGCTCCACGTCGGCGAGGTCGGGCATCCAGTCGGACTGCTCGTCGCAGCGGTAGTGGACGGCGGTGCCGCCGGACAGCGAGACGGCGGCCGTCCACAGCGGGTAGTCCGGCGCAGGTACCAGCACCTCGTCGCCGTCGTCCAGCAGCCCCTGCATCGCCATCACGATCAGCTCGGAGACGCCGTTGCCGATGAACACGTGCTCGACGTCGGTCTCGATGCCGAGGGTCTGGTTGTGCATGACGACCGCGCGGCGGGCGGCCAGCAGGCCTTTCGCGTCGCCGTAGCCGTGGGCCGTGGAGACGTTGCGGAGGATGTCCTCCAGGATCTCCGGCGGGCAGTCGAAGCCGAAGGCGGCCGGATTGCCGGTGTTGAGCTTGAGGATGCGGTGACCCGCCGCCTCAAGCCGCATGGCCTCCTCGAGAACCGGGCCCCGGATCTCGTAACAGACATTGGCGAGCTTGGTCGACTGGATCACCTGCATGTCTGGGAGCTTACGGCTTGGTAACGCCCCATGGGTCGTGTTATCCGCCACGCGAGACGGCCGGAAAGGGCTATTACCGGCGGTAGCTGTCCCATCGGCCCCTCGGGTACCTAGGATTTCAAGCCATGTCCATGCCTCCCCAGACTCCTGGTGTCCCCCGCTCGGGTGACGGGCCCCAGGGGCCGCCGAACGTGTACCACCCGCATGCCGCGCCGACCCCGGCGTACGAGGAGTACGCCGACCCGGCGGCCGCCCACGGGTGGCAGACCGCGTACGACGAGACACGGGAGATGCCCCCGGTGCCGGCCGACCCGTCCGCGGGTGCGGAGCAGCACGAGGGCGCGGAACAGTACGGCGCGGCAGTACCGTACGGCGCCGCGGAGCCGTATCCCGGTGAGGAACCGGACGGCGGCGCCGAGCCGCACGGCGTCGTGGACGCGGCCGGCGTCACGGGGCCGGGCGGCGGACGCCGTGCGCGGCGGGCGGAGCAGCGGCGTGACGCCCGGCGGTCGCGGCGTGCGGTGGTCGCCGCCGGGGCCGTGGGGGTCGTGTCCCTCGCCGTGATCGCCGGTTTCACGGCGCTGAACTCGTCGGGGAGCGGAGCCCGGGGCGACCGGGAGCACGGGGAGTCGACGGCGGACACCGGCACGGCCGCGAGCGACACCCCGTCCGCGGAATCCCCGCAGGCCCCGGCGTCGGCCGGCGTCCCCGGGTCCTCCGCCTCGGACAACGGTCGTACGTCCCCGGCCGCCACGTCGAGCGCGGACGCCACCGCCTCGCAGAGCGCGCCGGGCTCGCGGACGACGAGCGGGCCGCCCTCCCGGTCGGGTTCCACCTCCACCGCGTCGGCCACCGCCCCGACATCCACGCCCACCGCCACGTCCAGCGCACCGGGTTCCGCCGGCCGCGGTCGCGGGGGTCACGGCGGCGGTCGCTGGCACTAAAACCTGTCCGGCATTCGACGGCCCGGCGCTTCTGACGGCCCGTCGCCTGATGGCTCGTCGCCTGACGACTTGCCGTCCGGCGACTCGCCTTCTGGCGACTTGCCGCCTGTCTGCTTCGGCCTGACGGCTTCTTGTGGCCGTTCCCTCGCGCTATCACAATGCGCATGACAAGACAGGCGACCGGAAGATCTCCGGCCGCCCGCGTCTGAAAGAGGGGACCCCCACATGAACAAGCCTCTCCTCGCCACGCTCGCGACCCTGGTGATCACCGGGGCGGGCATGGCACCCGCGGTCGCCGCCACGCAGACCGGCGGTGCGGCGTCCGCGTCCGCGACGAAGACGGTCGGGGCGGCGCCCGCGCTCAAGGCCGTCGACTTCGCCGGCACCGTCGCGCTGAGCAACTGCTCCGGCTCTCTCGTCCGCTTCCCGGCCTCCGCGGACAGCGACCCGGCGCTCGTGCTCACCAACGGCCACTGCCTGGAGACCGGCTTCCCGGAGCCCGGCGAGGTCATCGTCGGCCAGTCCTCCAGCCGCTCCTTCGGCCTGCTCAACTCGGCCGGCAGCCGGGTCGCGACCCTCCGCGCCGCCAAGGTCGCCTACTCGACCATGACCGACACGGACATCACGATCTACCAACTCACCCGCACCTACGCGCAGATCCGCAGCTCCTACGGCATCCCCGCGCTGACCCTGAACGACAGCCACCCGGTCGCGGGCACGTCCATCAAGGTCGTCTCCGGCTACTGGAAGCGCATCTACAGCTGCTCCATCGACGGCTTCGTCTACCGCCTGAAGGAGGGCGACTGGACCTGGAAGGACTCCGTCCGCTACACCTCCGCCTGCGACACCATCGGCGGTACGTCGGGCTCGCCCGTCGTCGACACCGCCACCGGCAAGGTCGTCGCCGTCAACAACACCGGCAACGAGGACGGCGAGCGCTGCACCGTGAACAACCCGTGCGAGGTCGACGAGAGCGGCAACGTCACCGTCCGGCAGGGCATCAACTACGCCGAGGAGACGTACCAGATACCGGCCTGCTTCACCACCGGCAACAGGCTCGACCTGAACGCGAGCGGCTGCGTCCTGCCCAAGCCGTAACCCGCGGCCCGACGGCCGCACTGTGCACCACGGCGGGCGGTCACGCCGGAGTACGGCGTACCGCCCGCCCCGCCAGCACGTCCGTGCGCCGCCCGTCCTCGATCACGAACCGGCCGTCGATCAGTACGTACGGAATCCCCGTCGGCAGTGCGCGCGGCTGCTCGAAGGTGGAGCCCGGTGCGACCGTGGCCGGGTCGAAGAGGACCAGGTCGGCCCGGTGGCCCTCGCGCACGGTCCCCCGGTCCGGCAGCCGCAGCCGGGCCGCGGGGCGGCCGGTGAGGTGCGCGACGCACTCCTCCAGCGACAGCACGCCCAAGTCCCGTACGTACCGGCCGAGATACTGCGGGAAGGTGCCGTAGGCGCGCGGATGCGGCTTGGTGCCCTGGAGGATGCCGTCGGAGCCGCCGGTGTGCACGCGGTGGCGCATGATCGTGCGGACGTTCTCCTCGTGGCCGACGTGCTGGAGGATCGTCGTGCCGAGCCGGTCGTCGGTCAGGAGGCGGTGGGCGACCGTCCAGGGGCTCTCGCCGCGCCGGTCCGCCGAGGCCTGGACGGTGTGGCCGACGTACTCCGCGAGCGCGGGCGCGGTCACGCCGGAGATCTCGATCGTCTCCCACTCCACCGGCACACCGTGGCAGCCGTCGGAGCCGGTGACCTCCAGATGGTGGCGGATCCGCTCGGCGGTCGCCTCGTCGGTGAGCCGCTTGAGGATCTGCTCCGGGCCGCCCTCGCTCGCCCAGCTCGGCAGCAGGGCGACCAGGGTGGTGCAGCCGGGGGTGTAGGGATAGGTGTCGAGGGTGATGTCGGCGCCGGCGGCGAGCGCGTCGTCCAGCAGCGTCAGCAGCTCGGGGGCCCGGCCCTTGTTCGGGCCGAAGTTCATGGTGGCGTGCGCGAGGTGCAGCGGGCAGTCCGCCTCGCGGGTGAGGGCCACCATCTCCTCGTAGGCCTCCAGCGCCCCGGCGCCGTAACTGCGGTGGTGCGGGCAGTAGTAGCCGCCGTGCGCCGCCACCACCCGGCACAGCTCGGTCAGTTCGGCGTCCTTCGCGTACATCCCGGGTGTGTAGGTGAGCCCGGAGGACATGCCGACGGCGCCCTGCTCCATGCCCTCGGCGACCAGGTGCCGCATCCGGTCCAGCTCCTCGGGTGTGGCCTCGCGGTCCTCCCAGCCCACGGCGAGCGCGCGGACCGTGCCCTGCGGGATCAGATAGGCCGCGTTGACGGCGATGCCCTCGCCGCCGAAGCCGTGGTCGAGGCGGTCCAGGTACTCGCCCACCGAGCGCCAGTCGAAGTCGATGTCGTCGCCGTAGCCGTTCCAGCCGGTGATCGCCCGGCGCACCTCCTCCAGGCTGCGGTCGTCGACCGGCGCGTACGACAGCCCGTCCTGCCCGATCACCTCCAGGGTGACGCCCTGCGCGGCCTTGGCGCTGTGCTCGGGGTCGCGCAGCAGGGCGAGGTCGCTGTGGGCGTGCATGTCGATGAAGCCGGGGGAGAGGACCAGGCCCTCCGCGTCCAGCTCCCTCCGCGCCCGGGGCCGCTGGCAGCCGGCCGCCGCGGCCTCCTTGACGATCGACACGATCCGGCCGTCCTTGATCGCCACGTCGGCGCGGTAGGAGGGCGCGCCGGTGCCGTCGACGACGTCCGCGTCACGGATGACGAGATCGGTGAGATCGGCGAGCTCGACCGGATCCATGGGGGGTCTCCTCCCGGGGCTTCTAGAAGAACGTGCGGATGTAGTCGACGACCGTGCCGTCCGCCTGCGCGACCGGGATCAGCGGCCACTTGTCGAAGGACGTGCACGGGTGCGACAGGCCCATGCCGATCCAGTCGCCGACCTCCAGGCCGGCCTCCGGCGTGGTGCGCAGCCAGGCGTGCTGGTCGGACAGCCCGGTGACGGTGATGCCGGTGGCCGGGCGTTCGCCGCCGCCGTCGCCGCCCCGGCGCACCACCTGGGCGAAGGGCAGGTCGAGGTCGTAGGCGGCGTCCCGCTTGCCGGCGTTGGCGAAGGCCTGCTCGGCGGTGGGACGCGAGACGACCTGCGCCCACAGGCGGAAGGCGGGCTCCAGGGCGCCCTCCGCGGGGACGCGGTTGAAGGGGGTGATCTTCCGGTAGTGGCCGTCGTCGTGCGAGACGTACGCGCCCGAGCGCAGCAGCTTCAGCACCGGCAGCGACAGTTCGGGGATCTCGGCGAACACGTCGGCCACCGCGTCGAACCAGGCGCTGCCGCCCGCGCTCACCACGATCTCGTCGGTCCCGGTGAACCGCCCGGCCTTGTCGAAGTCCACGGCGAGGGCGACGAGCCGGCGCAGCCACGCGCGCACCCGCTCCGGGTCCGCCTGCGGGACCTCGCCCTCGTAACCGGCGACCCCCACCAGCCGCAGGGTCCCGGTGGCCGCCACCGCGTCGGCGACGGCCGCGCACTCCGTCTCCGTACGGATCCCGGTGCGCGCGCCCTCGCCCGCGCCGAGCTCCAGGACCACGTCGACCTCACGCGCGGCCCCGGCCTCCCGCAGCGCCGCGTCCATCAGTTCGACGCCGCGCACGGAGTCGACGTAGCAGACGAAGCGGAAGGACGGGTCGGCGGCCAGTTCGGCGGCGATCCAGCGCAGGGCGGCCGGGTCCACCAGCTCGTTGGCCAGGAAGACCCGCTCGACGCCGAACGCCCGCGCGACGCGCACCTGGTGCGGTACGGCGAGCGTGATGCCCCACGCCCCGTGCTCGATCTGCCGGTGGAAGAGCTGGGGCGCCATGGAGGTCTTGCCGTGCGGTGCGAAGGCGAGGCCGTGGCGGGCCGCGTACGTCTCCATCAGCTTCAGGTTGTGTTCCAGGTGCTCGGCGGACAGCGCGAGCACGGGCGTGGCGAAGCCGTCGGTGAAGAGGTTGCGGCGCTGGGCGGCCAGCTCGCCGACGGTCATCCCGTCCGCGTCCGGCGGGAGTCCCTTGAACCGGTGGTCGACGCGTTCCTCGGCCAGGCGGGCGAGCGCCTCACTCTTCATGGAACCTCCCTGATCAAGTACGTTGCGTATGTTGCAATGCTCATTGCACGTTTCGCTTACTGCTGTCTAACATCCTGGCCACGCGAGGTCAACGAACGGAAGTCCCGCGACCCGTCACCTCACTCACCCCACCGAGGAGCCACGAGCATCGTGACCGTCACCGGACCCTGCAACAGCCCCGACGTCGTGGACGTCGTCGCGCTCGGCGAGTCCATGGTCACGTTCCTGCCCACCCGCCCCGGCCGCCTCGCCGACGTACCGTCGTTCGAACGCGCCATCGGCGGCGCCGAGTCCAACGTGGCCTGCACGCTCGCCGCCGCCGGGCACTCCGCGCGCTGGGTCGGCCGGGTCGGCGCGGACGGCTTCGGCGACCACCTGGTGGAGACGATCGGCTCCTACGGCGTCGACGTCTCGGCCGTACGCCGCGATCCGGCCCGCCCCACCGGCATCTACTTCCGCACCGCCGGGGACCGCGCCACCGACGCCCACGAGGTCGCCTACTACCGGGCCGGTTCGGCGGCCTCCGCGATGGCGGTCGGCAACGTCGACGAGGCGGCACTCGGCGCGTGCCGCGTGCTGCACCTGTCGGGGATCACGGCGGCGCTCTCCGACGACTGCCTCGCGCTGATGCGCGCGCTGACGGCGCCCCGCCCCGGACGTCCGCTGGTCTCCTTCGACGTCAACTTCCGGCCCGGACTGTGGCGGGACGCCGACGGGCCGCGGGTCCTGCTGGAACTGGCGCGCCGCGCCGACCTCGTGTTCGTCGGCGACGACGAGGCCCGCGAGGCCTGGGGGCTCGACGGCGGCCGTGCCGTCCGGGAGGCACTGCCCGAGCCGCGGACCGTCGTCGTCAAGCACGGCGCGGGCGGAGCGACCGCGTACGACCGGAACGCCGACGGCACGGAGGACGGCGACGGCCGCGCGACACTCGTGCCGGCCCCCCGGGTCGACGTCGTCGCCCACGTCGGCGCCGGGGACGCCTTCGCCGCCGGGTTCCTGTCCGCCACCCTGCGCGGGCTGCCCGTCCGCGACCGGCTGCGCCACGGCCACCTCATGGCCGCCGCCGCGCTCACCGTCCCCGGGGACCTCGCCGCACCCCCCGCCCGCGACCACGCCGACCGGCTGACCGCCCTGGACGAGGGTGCGTGGGGGAGACTTCGACTCGGCCCCGGCTGGACGGGCACCGCACAGGGGGCCGAGGAGGAGGTACGTACGCCATGAGCCAGACCGTCGACCGCGCGCTGAGCATCCTGCCGCTGCTCGCCGAGGGGCCCGCCGACCTCGGACAGGTCGCCGACCGTCTCGGCGTCCACAAGTCCACCGCCCTGCGGCTGCTGCGCACCCTCCACGAGCACGGCCTGGTCTACCGCCAGTCCGACCAGCGCTACCGCCTCGGCGCCCGCCTCTTCGCCCTCGCCCAGGAGGCGATGGAGAACCTCGACATCCGCGAGATCGCCCACCCGCACCTGACCCGGCTGAACGAGAGCTGCGGACACACCGTCCACCTCGCCGTGTACGAGGAGGGCGAGGTGCTCTACATCGACAAGGTGGAGAGCCGCTACCCGGTGCGCATGTACTCCCGCATCGGCAAGCCGGTCGCCATCACCGTGGCCGCCGTGGCCAAGCTGCTGCTGGCCGACCTGCCCGAGGCCGAGCGCCGCGCCGTCGCGGAGAAGCTCGAATACCCCCTGTACACGGCCCGTTCGACACCCAACGCACCCGCCTTCCTCAAGGAGCTGGCGACGGTGCGCGAACAGGGCTGGGCCACCGACCTCGGTGGCCACGAGGAGTCCATCAACTGCGTCGCCGCCCCCGTCCGGGGCGCCGACGGCCGGGTGGTCGCCGCGATGTCGGTCTCCGCGCCGAACGTCGTCGTCACCGCCGACGAACTCCTCACCCTGCTCCCGCTGGTGCGCCGTACCGCGGACGCCATCAGCGGCGAGTACTCCGGGAGAACCCCCGTGACCACCCCCGCAACCACCCCAGACAGGGACTCCGTATGACCGAGAAGATCGCGCTCACCCCCAAGACCCACACCACCCCGCCCGCGAAGTTCTCCCACGGTGTGAAGAAGGGCAACATCCTCCAGGTCGCCGGACAGGTCGGCTTCCTGCCCGCCGAGGAGGGCAAGGCTCCCACGCCCGCCGGCCCCACCCTGCGCGGGCAGACCCTCCAGACCCTCGCCAACGTCAAGGCGATCCTCGAAGAGGGCGGCGCGAGCTGGGACGACGTGATGATGATCCGCGTCTATCTGACGGACGTGGACCACTTCGCGGAGATGAACGCCATCTACAACGCGTACTTCGAGGAGCAGGGCCTCACCCAGCCGCCCGCCGCGCGCACCACGGTCTACGTCGGACTGCCCGCGGGACTCCTCATCGAGATCGACGCGCTCGCCGTACTCGGCTGACACCGCTCTCGCCTCCCTCGCCCCACTCCGCACCTCCTGCACGGCACGGCGCCCATCAGCACACGGGCGCCGTGCCGCGATCCGCCCTGCCCGAAAGCCGTATGTACTTACGCAGAGGACCCCCCATGTCCCATCCGCTCGCCGCCCCCGCTCCCGCCGCACCACCCCACACCGGAGGCCTGCTCCTCCTCGTCGACGGCACCACCGGACTCCTGCTGGTCGCCGCCCTCGGCATAGCCCTGCTGCTGTTCCTGATCATCAAGGCGAGACTCCAGCCGTTCGTGGCGCTGCTGGCCGTCTCCATAACCGTCGGCCTGCTCGCCGGCCTGTCCGTCACCGAACTCTTCGGCACCGTCCAGCGCTCCGACGCCGTCTCCACCATCGAGTCCGGCATGGGCGGCATCCTCGGCCATGTCGCCGTCATCATCGGCCTCGGCACGATGCTCGGCGCGATCCTGGAGGTCAGCGGCGGCGCCGAGGTGCTCGCCTCGCGGCTCCTGGGACTCTTCGGCGAGCGGCGGGCACCCCTCGCCATGGGCCTGACCGGTCTGATCTTCGGCATCCCGGTCTTCTTCGACGTGGGCATCTTCGTGCTCGCGCCCCTCGTCTACGCCGCCGCCAAGCGCAGCGGCAAGTCGATCCTGCTGTACTGCCTGCCGCTGCTCGCGGGCCTGTCCATGACGCACGCCTTCCTGCCCCCGCACCCGGGACCGGTGGCCGCGGCCGGCCTGCTCCACGTGCAGCTCGGCTGGATCATCCTCATGGGCATCGTCTGCGGCATCCCGGCGGTGCTGGCCGCCTGGGCGTACTCCGCGTGGGTCGGCAGGCGGATCTTCGTCGAGGTGCCGCAGGACATGGTCGACGCGGCGGACGAGGCCAAGCGGGCGGTCCTGGAGGAGCAGCGGCGCTCGGGCGTACGGCCCCAGGAGGAGCCGGTGGCGCTCGCGACGGTTCTCGGCATCATCGGTACGCCCCTGGTGCTGATCCTCGCGGCCACCTTCTCCTCGGTCGCGCTGGACCCGTCCACGGGCCGGTCGGTGATCGAGTTCTTCGGCCACCCGTTCGTGGCGCTGACGATCGCGCTGCTGCTGGCGTACTACCTGCTGGGCATCCGCCGGGGCTGGTCCCGCAAGTCGCTGGAGACGGTGTCCACGGCGTCCCTGAAGCCGGTCGGCAACATCCTGCTGGTGGTCGGCGCGGGCGGGGTCTTCGGCGCGGTCCTGAAGGCGAGCGGGGTCGCGCAGGCCCTGTCGGACACCTTCAACGGCGTGGGCCTGCCGGTGATCGTGCTCTCCTACCTGATCTCGCTGGTGCTGCGGGTGGCGCAGGGCTCGGCGACGGTGGCGATCGTGACCACGGCGGGCATCGTGGCCCCGCTGCTGGCCGAGGGCCACCACTCGCAGGCATTCGTCGCCCTGGTCATCATGGCGATCTCGGCCGGCTCGATCTTCGCCTCGCACGTCAACGACGGCGGCTTCTGGATGGTGGCGAAGTACTTCGGCATCAGCGAACGGGACACGCTGAAGACATGGACGGTGCTGGAGAGCGTGCTGTCGGTCGCGGGCTTCGCGGTGGCCGCCGTGCTGAGCCTGTTCGTGTGAGCGTGTGTCAGGTGGTGCCGTTGTAGGCATCCGATAACGAAGTAGGGGCTGGCTGTGCCGGGCACAGGATCGTCGACCATACTGCCCGCTGTGGAGCAGCGCATAGGTTCGAGCAGCCAGCCCCTGAAGAACGAGCCCGTGAAGGGCGCCGGATTCGACCCGGCGTTCATCCCCGGCCTCACGACTCCGGCGACCGATGAGCCGGACGACGCGAAGCCGGAGGGCGCGACGCCGGAGGGCGCCAGGCCGGACGACACGGAGCCGGAGCCGGAGGAGGCGAGCCCGGAGGCCGGGGAGGCCTCCGCGGAAGGGCCCGAGGAGCCCGCGGCGGATGGGGCCGACGAGCCCGCCGCCGGCGACGAGGCCCCCGACGGCCCCGCCTTCGAGGCCGCCGACCGCCGCGCCCGGATCGTCGCCGACCACCGGGGCGTACGTCTCAGCCTGGACGACCAGGAGTGCGAGTTCCGCTGGGACGAGATCGGCGCCGTGGAGACGGCGACGCCCCGCTTCGGCAAGCGGTTCACGATCACCGTGCACACCCCCGAGCGCCGCTGGTACCCCATCGAGATCGAGGCCCCCTCCAGGTCCCGCTTCGCCGAGTGGGAGAGCCGGCTGGACGCGGTCCTGGACGCCTACTTCGACGACGGCGAGGCGGACGACCAGGACGGTGCGGCTGACGACCAGGACGGCGCGGCGGACGAGTCCGGCGCGGCGGAGCAGGACCGGACCTCCGGAGAGGCGGATCAGGACCACCCCTCCGGCGCGGCGGACGAGGACACGGCGATCAGCCGATCTTGAGCCACTTCTGGTCGGTGGCGATCGCCTCCAACTGCTTCATGGTCAGGGCCGGGGCCTGACGGGTCGCCGGGGTGTTCTGCGCGCCGGAGTTGAAGGCGCTGATGACCACACGGCGGCCGTCGGGCCGGATGGTGTCCACGGTCCACATGACGATCCCGGCGATGCCCTTCTCGCCGCCCTGCTTGCGCCGGACGACCTTGGTCCCGTCGGGGAGCGTCCTGGTCCCGGCCCCGAAGAGCTCGCCCTCGACGTCCCGCATGTCCGGCTGGACGTTGATCTGCACCAGGCTCTTTCCCCGGCCGTCGTCGACGACGACGTACCCGAACTCGTAGTCGTCCGACCGGCTCCGGGAGACGACCTTCACCCCGTTCGGGATCAGTCGGGCGAGCGTCGCCGGGATCGAGCCGTGGTGGGCCGTCGTCGCGCTCGGCGCGGCGGTCATCCGGGGATCGACGGGGATGGCGCCCGCGGCGGCACGCCACTCGGGCGCGGCGACCAGCTTCTTCAACTGTTCGGCGGACAGCGGCGGTTCGGCGCGGGTGACGGGCGAGTCCTTCTCGGCGGCGGCGTTCCACTCCTGCGCGCTGACGTGCGCGCCCGTCGGCGTGACGAGTTCGGCGCGCCACAGTTTCGTTCCGCTGCGCTTGTTCGGGTACTCGTAGCCCTTGAGGATCATCAGGGCGGAGCCGTCGGACAGCTTGGTGCCGGTGCAGCTGTCGTAGGCGATGTACACCCGGTCGGGGCACTCGGTGGTCTGGGCGGCCTCCTGGCTGCCGGGCTGGACCAGGCCCAGGGACAGGGCGATGGCGGCCTTGCCCCGGCCGTCGTCGTACACGCCCTGGACGAAGGGGTTGTCGGCGGTGCCGCGACCGGTCGTGTCGCTGAGCTTCCCCTCCGGCAGCAGCTTTTCGAAGGTACGGAGGAGCTCGTCGCCGGAGACCCCGGAGGCGCCCGAGCCGGCGGACCCGGACGCGGCGGAGTCCTCCTGCCCCGAGGACCGGCCTCCGGCCACGGACCGCTGCCGGCCGCCGTCCCCCTGCACGCCGGGCAGGACCAGGGCGCCGCCCACCCCGATGAGCGCGACCGCGGCCACGCCGCCCGCGACGGCGGCCCGCCGCCGCGCCCGCAGCCGCCGTCCGCGCGCTTGACCGCCGGCGGCCAGCTCCTGCTGGTCGGTCGCGAACGTGGTGCCGGTGTCGCGCAGGGCGTCGGCGAACCGTTCCTCGAAGGGGTCGTGGTGTTCGTCGTGGAGTTCAGCAGGCATGGCGAACCGCCGTTTCTGGGACGTTGGTCGATGATGCGCGTGCCGGAGGAGCGGGTCAGGGGCGGGCGTACTCGCCGAGGGCGTCGCCGAGGAGCAGACGCAGCCGGGCGAGCGCGCGGACGCAGCGCGTCCGCACGGCGGCCGAGCTGGTGTTCATCGCGGCGGCCGTCTCCTCGATGCTGCGGTCCTCCCAGTACCGCAGGACGACCACCGCCCGGTCCTTGGCGGACAGCCGTCCGAGCGCGTCCAGCAGGGTCAGGCGCAGCGGAGCGTCACCGCCCGCGTCCGGCCCCGGGACCTCGGGGAGCACCTCGGTGGCGCGCTCCCGGCTGCTGCTGTGGCGACGCCTGTGGGCGAGGAAGGTCCGGGTGAGGACGGTCTGCGCGTACCCGGCCGGATTGCCGACCCGGGAGATCCGGCCCCACCGGACGTACACCCGCCCGAGGGTCTCCTGGACGAGGTCCTCGGCGAGATGGGTGTCCCCGCCGGTGAGCAGACAGGCGGACCGGAAGAGATGCCCGGCACGCGCCGCGGCGAACTCCGGATACCCGTCGTGCCCGTCTCCCCGCCCCTGCCCCATGCGTCCCCGCTTCCCGCTCGTCTCCAGCACTCTCACCTCATTGATGCGCCGGACCCCCCGGAATGTTTCACCCCGCCCGAGAACGCGGGCGACGCCCGGAACCCTGGTGGGTCCGGGCGTCGCATCAGGTCGGTCGGGTCAGGTTACGGCAGCGCGTGGACGTGGGCGCCGACCGAGTTGGACCAGGCGTTGCCGGCCGCCGCGTCCCAGTTGGTGGACCAGGTCATGGCGCCGCGCAGGTCGGGGTAGGTCTTCGACGGCTTGAAGGTGCCGCAGTTGGTGAGCTTGGTCAGGCAGTCGAGGGCGTTGTTGACGGTCGTGGGCGAGACGTAGCCGCCGCCGGCGCCGCTGGGGGAGGCGGGGAGGCCGAGGCCGACCTGGGACGGGGCGAGGCCGCCTTCCAGCTGGATGCAGGCCAGGGCGGTCAGGAAGTCCACCGAGCCCTGGGAGTACACCTTGCCGTCACAGCCCAGCATCGCGCCGCTGTTGTAGTACTGGGTGTTGACGACCGTCAGGATGTCCTTGATGTTCAGGGCCGTCTTGAAGTAGCTGCCCGAGGTCGACTGCATGTCGATCGTCTGCGGCGCCATGGTGATGACGAGGTTCGGCCCGGCCTTCGCGGACAGGGCGCGCAGCGCCTGCGTCATGTAGGTGGGGTTCAGGCCGTTCTCCAGGTCGATGTCGACGCCGTCGAAGCCGTACGTCTGCATCAGGGAGTAGACCGAGTTGGCGAAGTTCGTCGCCGATGCCGAGTCGCTGACCGACACCGTGCCCTTCTCACCGCCCACCGAGACGATGACCTTCTTGCCGGCCGCCTGCTTGGCCTTGATGTCCGCCTTGAACTGGTCGACGGTGTAGCCGCCCAGGCCCGCGGAGTCGAGGCTGAAGGTCACCGCGCCGGGCGTGGTCGTGGCGTCGGCGAAGGCGACCGCGATGATGTCGTAGGCGGAGGGGACGTCGGAGATCTTCTGGACGGTCGCGCCGTTGTTGAAGTTCTGCCAGTAGCCCGTCACCGCGTGCTTGGGCAGGCCGGTGACCGGGCCGGGGTCCCCGCTGCCCGCCGTCGTGGCCGTCACCGTCGCCGACTTCGCCGACTCGCCCGCCGCGTTGGTCGCCGTGACCTGGAAGGAGTACGACGTCGAGGCCGTCAGGCCGGTCACCGTCGCCGAGGTGCCCGTCACAGCGGCGACCTTCGTGCCGTTGCGGTAGACGTTGTAGCCGGTCGCGTTCGAGACCGTGCTCCAGGACAGGGACACCGAGGACGACGTCGTCCCCGTCGCCGTCAGGCCGGTCGGGGCCGCCGGAACGGTCGGGGCCGGATCACCGCCGCCGCCCCCGTCCGGGCCGAACACCGAGACGTCGTCGGCGTAGTAGGCGGCGGTGCCGTACCAGCCGTGCAGGTAGATCGTCACCGACGTGGTCGAGGAGCCGGTGGTGAAGGTGGTCTGGAGCTGCTTCCAGCTCGGGGTGTCGGGCGTCCAGGTCGAGACGTCCGTGGTGCCCGTGCCGGTGGCGCCCAGGTAGGCGTACCCGCCCTGCACCCACGCGCTCAGCGTGTACGTCGAGTTGGGCTTGACCGCGACCGTCTGGGTGCACTGGGCGTTGTCCAGCGCCGCCGGCGTGGCCTTCAGCGCGGCCGAGCCGCTGTGCACCGGGGAGGAGACGGTCGTACCGCTGCCGGCCGAGCACGTCCAGTTGCCCAGACCCGACTCGAATCCGGCGTTCTTGGCGTTGTTGACGTCTGCTGCCGACGCCTGGCCGGTGCCCGCGAGGGAGAGGGCGACGGCCGCGGTCACGGCTCCGGACCAGATGCGCAACGGCCGGAGCCGTCTGCTCGTGGGCATGCCTGGTACGCGGTCCACTGAGGCCTCCGGGGAAGGGAGAGGTGGGATGAGAGGGGAAGGACGAGCAGGGAGGAGCAGGGGGACGGTGGCCACCGCTAGCCGTACAAGTTGGTCCAGACCAATTGCATTGTCAAGAGGTCCAGACCAACTTCCCCGTGGCTGTCCGTGTTTGACACCCCTTCGGCCGGTGCGCTCGGGCCGGGGTCAATGGACGGCCGCCGGGCCCACGCTTTCGGGCCGTTCCCGATGCTCAAGCTGCCCCGTTTTGCCGTGACTTGTGCAACAGCAGTTGCCATCCAGCTACGGATTCGCTGTTCTCCGGTCACAGAGGCGTGGTTACAGTGCTGAGGTAGTCACGCAGTGAAGTCAACTGAGTGCACTGGAGGAACCACGACGGTGCACCGACGGGCGTCAAACGGGGAGCTGGCGTGTCAACTGCGATCGCTGTCACCAGCGCCGACATGGCGCTGCCCGCGCAGGACGAGCGCACCGTGCCCGCCGTCGTCCTCCAGGACCTCGACCGGCAGCCGCTGGAGCAGACCCTGGACGGCATGCAGGCCCTGCTCGACCAGCACGGACACGTGATCGTCGTCTGCTCGCCCGCCGTCCCCGACGGTGTCCAGCGCCGGCTGCACACCGTCCGCTCCCTGCTGGAGAGCGACCGTATCGCCCTGTTCCGCCCGGAACTGCCCCCGCTCGGGATCGCCGTCCTCGCCCGCCAGTTGAGGCAGCTGGCCTCCTGCGACCTCGGCCCCGGCGTCCTCGCCTCGGCGGGCCGCCTGCTCACCCACTACGTCCACTGCGGCGCCGTACTCAACTCCGTCACCCGCCTCGACCGCGTCCCCGTCGGGCTCAAGACCCATGCCAAGTCCTGGGTGCCGGGCAGCCAGTTCGGCGTGATCGCCCACCCGGAGCCGCAGCTGGTGCGGATCGGGCCGGAAACCGTCCTTGCCGGGCCGGACTTCGCCACCTGGATGCTGGTCGCCAGGGGCCAGCTCCAGTCCGACTGGATCACCACCACTCTGGCCCCGGCCTGGCGCGTGCTCGGACTGCGCGAGGCCGCGCTCCCGGCCGAGTCCGCCGGCTGGTGGGGGACGGGAAAACTCGTCGAGTTCTGTACCTACCTGCCCGACCTGTCCGTGCTGTACCAGCTGGTCACCTCGGTGCGCCAGAGCGTGTGCCACTGGTGCGGCATCGACGTCATCGGGGACCGCTGCGTCTTCTGCTCCGCCACACCGCCCGGCCCCGACAGGGCCGTCCAGCACAGTCACGCATCCCCTGGGTGAACCGTGAGCCGTGAGCCGCCTGACCGGGTGAGCCCGCACCGCGTCACCGCCCCCCACCATCCGACCCCGCTCGACCGAGATCCCCGATGAGGTTGCACGGTCCATGAACTCCCGTCAGCGCCGCGGCGTGATACTCCTGCTCCTGTCCGTCATCTGCGCCATCGGCGCGTTCGCGGGCGTGCTCTCCGTGATCAGCGACGTCAAGTCCAAGGTCGGCCCCGAGGTCACCGCGTACCAGCTCAAGAGCGACGTGAAGCCGTACACGCCGCTGAACGCGAGCCAGTTCGAGAAGATCAGGATGCCCAAGCGCTGGCTGTCGCCCAACGCCGTCACCGACCTCGCCCAGATCCAGGGCAAGATCGCGGTCACCACGCTCCGGCACGGCTCTCTGCTCCAGAGCGACATGATCGTGAACCAGCCCGCCCTCCAGCCGGGGCAGCAGGAGGTCGCCATCATGATCGACGCGGCGACCGGCGTGGCCGGCAAGATCACACCGGGCTCCACGGTCAACGTGTACGCCACCTTCCCCGGACAGCGTGAGGGCGACCCCGCTCAGTCCAAGATCATCGTGACCGACGCCAAGGTGCTCGACGTGGGTGAGATCACCGCGCTGGACCCGAACGCCGACAACAAGAACCAGCAGTCCACCGAGACCGTCCCCATCACCTTCGCGCTCTCCACGATCGACGCCCAGCGCATCACCTACGCCGAGTCCTTCGCCCAGCGGGTCAGGCTCGCGCTGGTCGCGCCCGGCAGCGACACCAGCGTCCCGGCCAAGGACCGGACCTACGAACTCGCGAACGACAAGTGAGAGGCCCGCACGCATGCCCACCAGGATCCTCCCGGCAGTCGGCGACGCGGACGCGGTCCGGTCCCTCACGACACTGCTCAGCCAGCTCCCCGACGCGGAGCCGATGACCCCTGTCGCCGACTCCACCCAGCTCGTCGACACCCTCGCGCGCCTGGCCGCCGAGTCCATCGACGAGCTGCCCGAGGTCGTGGTGGTGCACGAGCGGATCGGCCCGGTACCGGCCCTGGAGCTGATCCGCGAGGTCGCCCTGCGCTTCCCGGCGGTCGGCGTCATCCTCGTCACCTCCGACGCCGGTCCGGGCCTGTTCTCGGCCGCCATGGACTCGGGGGCCCGGGGGCTCGTGGCCCTGCCCCTGAGCTACGAGGAGCTGGTCAGCCGGGTGCAGGCGGTGGCCCAGTGGTCGGTGGGCGTACGGCGCCACCTCGGGCACGGCGGCGACGTGTTCACCGGGATCGGCGGCCGCGCGGTCACGGTGAGCGGCGCCAAGGGCGGCGTGGGGGCCACGGTCGCGGCCATCCAACTCGCCCTGGCCGCACAGGCCTCCGGGCACAGCACCGCCCTGGTCGACATGGACCTCCAGGCCGGTGACATCGCCTCCTACCTGGACGTCCAGTTCCGCCGCTCGGTCGTGGACCTGGCCGCCATCACCGACATCTCCCCGCGGGTCCTGGCCGACGCCGTCTTCCGCCACGACACCGGCATGGCCCTGCTGCTCGCCCCCGGCGAGGGCGAACGCGGCGAGGAGGTCACCGACCGCGCGGCCCGCCAGATCGTCAGCGCCCTGCGCTCCCGCTACGAGGTCGTCGTCCTGGACTGCGGCGCCCAGATGAGCGGCGCGAGCGCGGCCGCCGTGGAGATGGCCGACACCGCCTTGCTGGTCACCACCCCGGACGTGGTCGCGGTGCGCGGCGCCAAACGGACGGTACGGATGTGGGACCGGCTCCAGATCCGCAAGGCGGAGGAGACGACGATCGTCGTCAACCGGCACACCCGCGGTACGGAGATCCAGCCGCCGCTCATCCAGAAGATCACCGGCACGGCGGTGGCGGGCACCGCGATCCCCGCGAACTTCAAGGAACTCCAGGGCGCGGTCGACGCCGGCCGCCTCCACGAACTGGACAACAGGAGCACGGTCAAGCAGGCCCTGTGGGGCCTCGCGGGCGAGCTCGGGATCGTCAGGACGCCCGAGGGGGACCGCAAGGGCGGCGGCCGGCTGAAGGGCGACCGGGGGTCGGTGAGTTTTCGGCGGCGCAGGGGGGCGGGGGGATGAGGGGACGGGCGGTTGGTGTGGGGCGGCGGTCACGGCTACGACCACGTCTACGGCTGCGGCTCCGCTCGGACAGCGGGCAGGTCGCCATCGAGTTCCTCGGCATGGCACCGACCATCATCATCACGCTGGTGCTGCTGTGGCAGTGCGTGCTGCTGGGATACACGTACACGCTCGCGGGGAATGCTGCGGACGAGGCGGTGCGGGCGGGGGCGGTGGGGAAGGCATGTCAGCAGGCGGGCGAGGAGGATCTGCCGGGCGCGTGGCAGGGCGCCGAGATCAAGTGTGGCGGACAGGGGACCGGCTACGTCACGGCCGACGTACGCATGAAAGTGCCCGTCCTCGTCCCCGGTCTGATCGGTTTTCCGATCCCGGTGCAGGCCCACGCCGGTGCCGTGGAGGAGGTGCCGCACTGACATGCCGTACGCACGCAGACGCACCCACCACGACCGTGGCCAGGTCGCCATCGAGTACCTGGGGTTCATCCCGATCCTGATGCTGGTCGCCATGGCGGCCATCCAGATCGGGCTCGTCGCCTACACCGCCATGCAGGCGGGGACGGCGGCCCGGGCGGGCGCGCGTGCGGCCTCGCTCCAGCAGAGCGCCCAGCAGGCCTGTGCCCGGGCGGTCAGCAGCTGGCTCGCGAGCGAGACCACGTGCGATCCCTCGCCCGGCAGCGACACGGTCACCGTCACCGCCACCATCCACATCCCGTCGATCATCCCTCTCTGGGACCCCATCGGTGACGCCCACAAGACCGCCACCATGCCGCTCGACCACTGACCGAGGACGAGGAGCCCTGGACCCATGAGCCTCCGCGCACGCATCAACTCCCCCGAGGAGCACGCCGGCCGGGGCGAGGACGGTCATCTCGTCGCCACGTACCGGGCGAAGCTGCTGGAGGAGATCGACCTCGCGGAGATGAGTTCGCTGGCCGCCGCCGAGCGCAGGGTGCGGCTGGAGCGGGTGCTCGGGCACATCATCAGCCGGGAGGGCCCGGTCCTGTCGACCGTGGAACGCTCGCAGCTGATCCGCCGGGTGGTCGACGAGGCGCTGGGCCTCGGCATCCTGGAGCCGCTTCTGGAGGACGCCTCCATCACGGAGATCATGGTGAACGGTCCGGACGCGATCTTCGTGGAGCGCGGCGGCCGGGTCGAACAGCTGCCGCTCCGCTTCGTCTCCACCGACCAGCTGATGCAGACGATCGAGCGGATCGTCTCGACGGTCAACCGGCGTGTGGACGAGTCGAACCCGATGGTCGACGCCCGGCTGCCGTCCGGCGAGCGCGTCAACGTGATCATCCCGCCGCTGTCGCTGACCGGCCCCACTCTCACCATCCGCCGCTTCCCGCGCTCCTTCACCCTCCAGGAACTGATCGGCTTCGGCTCGCTCGACGAGCACATGCTGTACCTGCTGGCCGGGCTGGTGCAGGCCAAGTTCAACATCATCGTCTCGGGGGCCACCGGCACCGGAAAGACGACCCTGCTCAACGCCCTGTCCGGGCTGATCCCCGAGGGCGAGCGCGTCATCACCATCGAGGACTCCGCCGAACTCCAGCTCCAGCAGCAGCATGTGATCCGGCTGGAGTCCCGGCCGCCGAACGTCGAGGGGCGGGGCCAGATCACCATCCGCGACCTGGTGCGCAACTCGCTGCGCATGCGCCCCGACCGCATCGTCGTCGGTGAGGTCCGTGGCGGCGAGTCGCTGGACATGCTCCAGGCGATGTCGACCGGTCACGACGGCTCCCTCGCCACCGTGCACGCCAACAGCGCCGAGGACGCGCTGATGCGCCTGCAGACCCTCGCCTCCATGTCCGACGTGGAGGTGCCCTTCGTGGCGCTGCACGACCAGATCAACAGCGCCGTCGACGTGATCGTCCAGCTCACCCGCTTCGCCGACGGCGCCCGCCGGGTCACCGAGATCGCCGTACTCGACAGCCACGGCAGCGAGCCGTACCGGCTGGCGACCGTGGCCCGCTTCGCCGCACTGCCCATGACGGCCGACGGCCGGATCCACGGCGCCTTCGAGTACCACCCGCTGCCACGCCGTACCGCCGACCGCCTCTACATGGCGAGCCAGCCCATTCCCCAGGCCTTCGGCGTCGCCCAGTCCGCAGACCAGTTGGCCACCCGAGAAGCCAGGTAGGCAGGTAGGAACCGACCCCATGGATCTGAGCACCCTCGTCACCCTCACCACCGGCGTCACCCTGCTGACCTGCGTCCTGGCCGTCATGGGCCTGCACGCCTACGCCATGGGCCGGGCCCAGCGGGCGGCACTCGTCGACCGGCTGTCCCAGACCGGCCAGGTCACGGTCGGCCGCCGGCGCCGCTTCCGCAACCTGGACCGCCGGCTGCGCCGTACAGGACTGGGCCGCAGGCTGGAACTGCGGCTGGCCGCGACGGGCCTGGACGTCACGCCGGGCGAGTTCTTCGCCTACATGCTCGCCACGGTGGCCGCCCTCTGGCTGATCGGCCAGGCCGCCCTGGCCCCCTTCTTCGGCCCGCTGGCCGGGCTGCTGGGCGTCGGAGCGGCGATGCAGTTCCTCAGCTGGCAGCGCCAGAAACGCATCGAGAAGTTCATCAACCAGCTTCCCGAACTGGCCCGCATCCTGGCCAACGCCACCCACGCCGGCCTCGCCCTGCGCACCGCCATCGGCATGGCGGCCGAGGAACTGGAGGCCCCGGCCGGTGAGGAACTGGGCAAGGTCGCCCACCAGCTGGCGCTGGGCTCCTCGATGGACGACGCGCTGGGCGAGCTGGCCGACCGCCTGCCCTCCCGCGAACTGGTCGTCCTGGTCACCACACTCGTCCTGTCCAACCGGGCGGGCGGCCAGGTGGTCAGCGCCCTGCGGAACCTCACCGAGACCCTGGAGGAGCGCAAGGAGACCCGCCGAGAGATCCGCACCCAGCTCTCCCAGGTCAACATGACCTCGTACGCCGTCCCCGTCCTGGGCATCGGCGCGCTTCTGCTCATGAACGGCGTGAAGGCGGGCGCGCTGGACCGGATGACGGGCTCCCCGATCGGCCAGGCCGCGGTGATCATCTCGTTCGCGCTGTACGCCGTCGGGTTCATCCTCATCCGCCGCCTGTCCCGCATCGACGTCTGAGCCCAGGCACAGGGAAGGGGAACCGGGGATGGCACTGCTGCTCGCACTGGTGACGGGCCTCAGCGTCTGGGGCGTCTTCGCCGGCATCCGCATGTACCGGGCGGACGCCAGACTGCCCGACGACCTGGCGCTGGCCCTGGAGGTGGGCTCCACCCGCACCGGCGCGGTGGACTCCGTGATCGACCGCCTCGGCATGCGCTACGCCCCGGCCGTACTGCGCCTGATGGGCCCCAAGCTGGTGGCCAAGTACCGCCGCAGGATCGACCTGGCGGGCAACCCGGGCGGGCTGACGATCGACCGCTATGCGGCCCGGCGGGCGGTGTACGGCTTCCTGGGCGGTGTCGGCGGCCTGGTGTTCGTGCTGCGCGGCCAGTTCCTCGTGGCGCTGCTCCTCTTCGCCTTCGGCGCGTTCTGGACGGAGGTCGGCATCTGGTCCGCCATCCGTATCCGCAAGGACGTGATCGAACGGACCCTGCCGGACTTCCTGGACGTGCTGGCGGTGGTGGTCAGCGCCGGCCTCGGCTTCCGCCAGGCACTGGACCGGGTCGCCTCCAAGTACGAGGGCCCCTGGGCGGACGAACTGCGCATCACCCTCCGCCAGATGGACCTCGGCATGAGCCGCCGCCAGGCCTTCGCGGAACTGCGCCGCCGCAACGACTCCGAGCAGGTCGCCATGTTCGTCACGGCGCTCCAGCAGGGCGAGGAACTGGGCGCGCCCATCGTGGACACCCTGGTCGCCCTCGCCAAGGACATGCGCCGCACCGACGCGCAGAACGCCCGCCGCAAGGCCGCCCGCGCGGTCCCCAAGGCCACCATGATGATCACCACCTTCATGGTCCCGGCCACCATGATCCTCCTCACCGCGGGCCTGCTCCTGGGCTCCGGCGTGGACTTCAGCTCGGTCACGGGCAAGTAGAGGGGGCCCGAGGACACCATGACGACCACGGAGGCACACGGCACGCACCGCACGGGTCTGCTCCGCCGCCGCCCGAGAATCCCCGAGATCACGACACCTCCGGCGGGCACGGTCCTCCCCGCCCACGTCCGCACGGGCGCACCGGACATCCCGGTGACGTCGGTGACCCCGGCCCTGCCACCGGGCTGGGAACCGGCGGAGGGCGTGGGAACCCTGCCGCCTCCCGCGGGGAAGGCCGCAGACGGCGGGAACGCCCCGCAGGGGCCGCCACCCGCACCCGGCCAGGAAAACCGCACGGGCGGCGCGAGGGGAAACGAAAACCCGGCCGCCGAAGGCAGCGACGCCGGGGCCGAAACGACGCCCCAACCCCCTCAGGGCCTCGCCCCGGAGAAGATCCAGATCAGTGCCCTTCAGGCGATGTGCCGCCACGTCTTCGCCTTCCGCCTGGCGATGATCGCTCTCTCCGCGCCCGCCGCCCTGGTCCACGCCGCCCCCGGCCTGGCCACCCGCCTGGTGGGCGCGGCCGTCGTCGTCACCTTCATGGTCTCGTACGTCCTCTTCAGGGACTGGGAGCGCTTCGGCCCGCTCCTCCTTCGCCACCCCACCCTGCTGGCCGTGGACACCCTCTTCGGCTCGCTGCTGCTGATCGCGGCGGGCCCGGACAGCACCCTGGCCTACGTCAGCGTGTGTACACCGCTGCTCGCCGGCCTCGTCTACGGCTGGCGCGGAGCGGCCGGCTTCGCCTCCATCCAGTCGCTGATCCTGCTCGTCGTCTACGCCGCCAACAAGGAACTGCATGCCAACCTGGCCCAGTCGGCGCTGTTCCCCGGCCTGTGCCTGATCGCGGGCGCGGTCGGCGCGACCCAGCGGACCCTGCTGCTCCGCTTCGGCGAGGCCACCCGCGCCCTGACCACGGTCCAGGCCCGCCTGGCCGTCACGGAGGCGGTGGGCGCCGAACGCGCCCGCCTGGCCCGCGAGATGCACGACTCGGTGGCGAAGACCCTGCACGGCGTGGCGATGGCCGCCGAGGGCCTGGCGGGATCGGCGGGCGACGCGGACCGCATGGACCCGGCCCTGGTGAAACACCAGGCCGAACTGGTGGCCCGCTCGGCGCGCAGAGCCGCCGCCGAGGCCCGCGAGCTGCTGACCGACCTGCGCCGCGAGCACGACCCGACCCACGGCACGGACGTCCTGGTGGAACTCGCGGCCCGTACACGTGATTTCAGCTCGCGCACCGGTCTGCCCGCCGCCTACCGACCGACGGGCGCCCCCGGCGTACCGCCCATCCCGCCGGCCGTGGCCCGCCAGATCCTGACCATCGCCTCGGAAGCGATGGAGAACGCCCACCGCCACGCTGCCCCGACCCGGGTCGACGTGGAGGCGGGCGTCCACGGCGACCTGCTGCGCATCAGCGTCTACGACGACGGCAAGGGCCTGCCCCCCGGAACCACGCTGGAACAACTGCGCCGCACGGGCCACTTCGGCCTGGTCGGCATGGTCGAGCGCGCCGCCTCGGTGGGCGCCCGCATCCGCATCGGCCGCGGCAACCACCCCAAGGGCACGGAGGTCCGCCTGGAACTCCCGGTGGCCGCCCTGACGACACCGACAGCACCGACGACACCCGGAACTTGAGAGGAGGAGAGCGCGAATGCAGGACCAGACACCGAACCCCTTCGAGACCTTGCCGCCCGCGACGCCGCCCGCACCCTTGCGCGTGGTCGTGGCGGACGACAACCCGGTGGTCCGCGCCGGCCTGACGGCGCTGCTCTCCGGACGCGCGGACATCACGGTCGTGGCGGAGGCGGCGGACGGCCGGACGGCCTGGGAGGCGGCCCACGCGCACCGCCCGGACGTCGTCCTGCTCGACGTCCGCATGCCGGGCGTGGACGGCATCTCCGCACTCCCGTACCTGGTCCCGATCGCGCCGGTCCTGATGCTGACCTACAGCCGCGAGTCCGAGATCGTGCAGGAGGCCCTGCGCCGGGGCGCGGGCGGCTACCTGGTCCACGGAGAGTTCACGGCGGACCAGCTGGTCGACGCCGTACGGGACATCAAGGAGGGCAGGCCCCACTTCACGCCTACGGCGGCGGGGGCGTTGCTGGAACAGCTGCGCAGGGACCGGCCGTCCGACACCCTCCCCGAAGGCCTGGGAGGTGCGACTGCACACGAAACGGGATCCCCAACACCCGGCGCGAGCCCCACTTATGCCAAACATCTTTCGCAACTGCAACCAGATGTGGGACAGTCATCGTCTGGGTGGACAGGTGGCCGCCCGGCCGCCGTCGACAGGTCGAGGTTCCAACTCAGCGCGAGGGAGGGGGAGATCATGGACCTCATCGCGTCCGGCATGAACAATCAGCAGATCGCCGCCACCTGCTTCATCAGCGAGAAGACCGTCAAGAACCACATCAACCGCATCTTCGCCAAGCTCCACAGCACCAGCCGCGCCGAGGCCGCCGCGAAGTGGCTCGGCACGGCCCCGGACCCGTCGCCACGAGGACTGAGGTGACGTGAGATGACGACGGTACGGGGGAGGAGCGGCTGGGTCTCTCTTTGGGCCCGGGAATGGGCCCAGGGACCCTCTGTCGGCAGGGGCCTTCCGGCCTACGTTTCCGGTGTCGCCAGCGGCGCGACGACTCGACCCGGAGGGGAACACCATGAGCGACCTGATGCTGAAGACCGCGGTTGCGACCAAGGTCCGCGTGAACGGCTGGAAGAACACCACGGTCGAGGCGATGCAGCGCCGCGCCGGCGACAGGGGGCAGACGGCGGTCGAGTACCTGGGCATCATCGCGGTGGTGGTGGCGATCGTGCTGGCGATCACGGGTACCAGCATCGGATCGACGATCCTGAACAAGATCACCGCGCTGATCGGCAAGGTCGGCAATTGACGCGACCGCGACGCTACGGCGACGCAGGGCAGGCCTTTCCCATCTACATCACCGTGGTGGGGGGCCTGCTCTTTCTTGCGCTCGCATACTTCGCGGTCGGCCAGGCGACGGTGAACCGAAGCGGTGCTCAGACGGCGGCTGACGCCGCGGCGCTCGCGGCGGCTCAGGACAGACGTGAGCAGCTCGCGGACGAGTGGGTGAAGGACGTACTCAATCCGACCAAATGGCAGCAGATCTTTGACGGCGTCGGCCAGGAGCCCCGCCCTCCGTGCCGGCGTGCTTATGAACTCGCCTCACAGAACGACGCCCACGTGCTTGATTGCGGGTCCAGCGGCCCTCTCACCTACACGGTAGATGTCGAGACCAACAAGACCATGGGCAAGTCGGTCGTCCCCATCACGGAGAGCAAGCGCTCCAAGGCGCATGCCGCAGCCGTGATCACGCGGCGCTGCGAGTTCAAGCCCCTGCCCGTGAACGCCGGGTCCGACGCGCTGCCTCGCCTCACATGCAAGGACGGCAAGTACTGGGATCTCGACCCGAAGGATCTCACCGATCTGCCGAAGCCCCAGGACCTCTTCGACGTCCACCTGGCCGACTGACAAGCGAACGACGAGCGATGAAGGAAGCAGAGTGATGAGTGTTCGGTTCACTGCGAAGGCCCGCAGGGGGATGGTCGCGCTGATCATTGCGGCCGGTCTGGCCGTCGGTGTGGCGGGCTGCGGGGGTGGTGGTGACGACAAGAAGCCGGATTCGTCGGCATCCGCCTCCAAGAACGGTGGGTCGAAGCCGAGTGCGCAGGAGGGGCAATCCGATGTACCTCTTGCCGAACTCAGGGGTGCAAACGGCCTACTCCTTCAAATCACGTCTGCTCAGCGGGATTCGGGTGGCTTTGTCACCGTGAACGGCCAGTTCAAGAACGATGGATCCCAGTCAGCGGTCATCCCTGCTGAGTTGCGGGGTGATGAGACCGAGATCCTCAAGCACGGCACGTCGCTCGGTGGTGCCACTCTCGTGGACTCACAGGGCAAGAAGCGCTACTACGTGCTGCGTGACACGGACGGACGGCCGCTGACCACAACGGGACTCACAACGATTGACGCGGGCCAAACCATCCCCGTCTTCATGCAGTTCCCCTCACCCCCGGCGAACGTCACCGACGTAAGCCTGCAACTCCCCACCTTCTCCAGCGGCACCATCAAGATCTCCGGCTGAGGCGGCCCACCATGACCCACACCCGAACCCGCCTCACCTTCACCCTGACAACCGCCACTCTCCTCGTCACCGCGAATCTCTACGGCGCCGTAGCGGCCCACGCCGACACGGGCCCGAGCGAACCACCGGGCACCGAACCCTCGGCCTCCGCCCCCGTGAAGGTGGACCCGAACGACCCGGACCTGAAGTTGCCCGAAGGGGCCACGCTCGCCGCGCCCAAGGTGCTGGACATCAAGTCGGTGGTGGAGGACCAGGGCGGCGAGGAGCGCCGTGAGGACACCAACACGGACGTGACGTTCGCGCTCCAGGCCGAGGTGCTGTTCGCGAAGGACAGTGCGAAGCTGAGCGACCAGGCGAAGGCACGTATCGACGCGATCGCGCAGGAGATCAAGAAGCAGCACGCGACCCAGGTCCGCGTCTTCGGCTTCACCGACAACCTGGGCACCCACGAACACGGCGTCGTCCTGTCCAAGCAGCGCGCCAACGCCGTCCAGGACGTCCTCTCCCAGGACCTGAACGACCCGAACGTCACATTCGACGTACGCGGCTACGCCGAGCAGTACCCCATCGCGGACAACTCCACGGAGGACGGCCGCAAGAAGAACCGCCGGGTGGAGGTCACCTTCCCGCGCACGCAGAGCTGATCCACCACCATGCCTACGGACCGTCCTGTGCTGTGTGACCTGCCGGGGCCCCACCCGGCAGGTCACACAGCCACGGCGCGGACCTTGTCGCCGCACAGCTTGTTCATGTCGTCCACGTCGGAAGTGACGATGATCCGGGGGCCGGAGAAACCCAGGGCCGTCGCGGCCACCACGGAATCGATCGCGTACTTGTGTCCGTGCAGGTTGGCGTTGCGCAGTAGATCAATGGCGCGCCATGTGATGGCGTCCGTGACCGGCAGGATCTCCAATCGGGACACATGCCAGCGCAGGCGGTCCATGCGGACCTTGGAGTGCCAGGCCTCAATCAGGGTGAGGTTGCTCAAGGCCACCAGAGTGTCCTTGGCCTGGGCGGTACGGATCAGCCCTGTGAGGTACGGGTCGTTGGCCATGAACTTGCTCAGCCCCTCGCTGTCGAGAAGCAGTACGCCATGGCTCAACTGGCTTTGTGCGCGTGCCATCCCGGACCGTCGCCCTCTCCCTGGCTTCGCGCAGCCTGTTCGTGCGCTGCCATCGACTCGGCCTCACGGAAGATCTCCGCGGCCCATTCCTGGACCTCGGGCGTGGGCGGACCGATCTCCGCTTCCTTCTCCTGCAGCAGTTCCTCCAGCAGATCACGCTGTATCTGCCGTTCGACGGCCGCACTCACATACGCGGAGAAGCCGCGTGCCCCCACGCGCGCCTTGACCGCCGCGATGCGCCCCGCAGGCATGGACACGCTGACTTTCTGGGCAGGCCCCTCATCCTTGCCGAGCTGCTCTGGATCTTCCATGGGATAAGAGTAGCAAAAGATGTAGCAAATTGCTGCTCGACCCCGTAACGGCAGGCTGATCGGCCTCGTCCTGAAGCCGGAAGCGGTGACCCCTGCAGCAGGTGATCGGCCCTGCCCGCCTTGATCCCCTGGATCAGGGCGCGGAGGGCGTCTCCGCCGTAGGTCGTTGACGCTGATCATTCAAATCAGGGTCAATGGCACCCCCAGAGGTTGACCATCGCGCCGGGTTCGGTCGCTGTCCCCACAAGGACGGGTTAATACTCCTTGTCGAGGTCTGTTCCCTTGGGAGCACGGAAGCAGCCGGAGACAACGGTGACTTCGATCCTGGCCCCGTGAGCGATCACTGTTGTGTGGCTGGCGGCGTCACCCCCCTGGGCGGTCTGCAGACCGTCCAGGAAATTGTTCAGCTTGGGGGCTGCGTCCATGGCGTAGATCGGACTCGGGGAGTCGGTCAGGACGTTTTGTGGTGCGTCGTAACCGATCCATGTGATGGTGGAGGTGGACTTGCCGGGGGCCATCTGATGCGCCTGCTGCCACACGTCCGTCATCCGCTTGATGTCCTTGCCCGCACCCGTGCGGGATGTCCTCCTTGCGGAGGAAGTCCCCGATGGCCTCGCGGACGGCTCTCATGTCCTCGGCGGCGTCCACCAGCATGGCGTCAGTGACGTCCAGTCCGGCCGGCGCCTTGAGCCTGCACAGCACCGCCGCGTAACGGGTGTCGATCTCTTCCGCCTCACGCACGGTGATCACGCTGCGTGAGAGGGCGTAGCTCCTGGGCCCGCTGCCTTCGCTCCCTGCGGCGTGACGTTGCCCGCCCACAGGGTTTGGGCACCGATTTGGGTCCGCGGGCCCATGTCGGGCGCTCTCCCTCTTCCTAACCTCGGGCCAGGTCGTGCACCGGAGTTGGGGGAGGCGACATGGCCTCGATCGGGGGAGTGCCGGAGTTCGAGGGGGCGGTGCCGTCCGGGAGCGGGGGGCGGCGGAACCTGCCCCGCTCGCTGTCTGCGGCGCTCGTGCTCGTGCACGTGTTGTTCGCCGCCACCGTTTTCGGCGGGGTCGGGCTGCTGCTGACCGCCGGGTCGTACGGCACCCTCGACGGCGGTGTCGTCGCCCTCACCGCCTACGCCGCCGCGCCCGGCGTCCTCGGGTGGTGGCTGGCGCGGCGGACGTGGGAGGGCGGGGCCTGGGTCCGGTGGGCGCTGCTCGCCGTGCAGGCCTGGCTGATCCTCGGCGGGCTGGTCAACCTCGCGGGCGGCTCCGCGCGCGGCGGCGTCCAGCTCCTGCTGCCGATCCTCATCGTCTACTTCCTCCTCCAGTCCGAGAGCCGCCAGTGGTACGCGCTCCCGCACCTCGAACGCGCCGAGCACCGGGGCTTCTCCCTGGCCCGGATGATCCGGTGGCGGCGGTCGGACGAGGGACAGACCGCCGTCGAGTACGCGGGCCTGGTGGCGATCGTCGTCGCGATCGTCACCGCGCTGGTCGTCAGCGGGCTCGGCACGCAGATCCTGGGCGGCATACAGGCCCAGGTCTGCAAGGTCGTCGACGCGGGCTGCCCCGCGCCCACCGGCAACGGGGGCGACGGCACCGGCACGGAGGCCGGTGGGAACACCGATCCCGGCAACGGCGGCACCACCACCGGCGGCAACGGCAACGGCAACCCGACCACCGACGGTGGCGGCAACGGGAACGGGAACGGGAACGGACCCGGGGGCGCCGACGGCGGCCAGAGCACCGGCGGCACCGGAGGCAACGGCACCAACAACGACGGCACCAACAAGAACGGCACGCAGGGCGACAAGCCGGACGGCAAGAAAGACGACAAGAAGGACGACGGCTGCTTCTCCGGCGTAGGGGCCTTCTTCGGATGCGCCGGTCATCAGATCAAGCAGGTCGGCGAGGGGCTGTTCGTCGACGGCGTCTGGGGTGACCTCACCGGCATCTGGGGCATGGTCCGCCACCCGCTCGACACCCTCAAGGGCATCGGCGGCTACGGCAAGCAGCTCGGCGAGGACTGGTGGAAGAACTCCAAGGGCGCCCGCGACAAGTGGTCCAAGGGCGACTACTTCGGAGCCGTCCTGGGCTGGGGCGGCGCCTCGCTGAAGACCGGCGGGACGCTGCTGTACGACCTGTTCATCGGCGACGACGTGGCCGACGACTGGAACAAGGGCGACAAGACCCGCGCCGTCACCCACGTCATCTGGAACGTCGGCTCCCTCTTCATCCCCTACTACGACGGCGCCAAGGTCGTGGAGAAGGTCGGCGAGCTGGGCAAACTCGGCCGGCTCGGGAAGCTGGGCAAGCTCGCGGAGGAGGCGGGCAAGGCGGCCGACGACGCCAAGAAGGCGGCCAAGGCCGGGGACGTCGAGGGCGCCGAGAAGGCGGCCAAGCGGGCCGACGAGGCGGCCGACGAGGCCGAGAAGAAGGCCCGGGAGTCCGGCTGCGTCCTCTCCGCCCCGGCGCGCAGGGTCCCGTACGGGGACGGCCCGCGCGAGGAGCCCGGCGGCCCGCTCACCGGCTCCGCCGGCACCGGCACCACCGTCCTGGCCGCCGGCGCCTCCTCCCGGTACGTCGTCCTCGCCGAGGGCGGCTGCGACGAGGAGGCCAAGAAGGCGGCCGAGGAGGCCCGTAAGAAGGAACGCGAGGCCTACCTGGCCAAGAAGCGGGCGGAGGAGCCCGGGCGTGCCGCGAAGGCCGCGCAGAACAAGAAGCAGTACCCCGAGCCGAAGCACGGCGACACGTCCGACCCGCGCAACTACAACCCCCCGGACTGGGCGCAGAACCTGAAGAACCACCCCCTCGGCGACGCCGACCACGGCGACGGCTACTGGGCGAGCCGGGACCGCAACCCGGCGCCCAACTGGAAGAACGAGTCGTGGCTGCGCTACCAGGAGCAGGTCACCGGCACGGTCCGCGGCGAGGAGTACGTCGTCCCGCACCCCAAGGAGGGCGTGCCCGACGTCGAGTTCGACGGCTGGGACTCGAGCAGGCAGACGTACCTGGAGGCGAAGAACGGCTACGAGGGCTACCTCTCCAAGAGCAACCCGGGCGAACTCACGCCCTCCGGCAAGGCCGAATTCGTCGCCGAGGCGCAGAGGCAGGTGGCGGCGGCCGGTGGCAAGGCCGTGGAATGGCACTTCTCCAATCCCGAGGTCGCCAAGGCCGCACGCCGCGCCTTCCGCGAGAAAGGACTGAACATCAAGGTCGTCTACACCAAGCAGAAGCCGGTCGGCGGGACGCGCAAGCCCGGGGCGTTCGGGTAGCCCGGGCGCGGGCACCGGCTCGACTATGGTGACGGCGATCGGACCTGACACGAGAGGCGACGACGGAGGCGCGGGGATGCGACGTCTGGTGCGGGGCTTCTGGGGCCCTCGGGAGGAACCGGTCGAGCAGGTGGCCGACCGCTGGCGAGCGACGCTGGAGCAACTGGTCCGGCTGCTTCCCCAGGCGGGTCTGCCGGGCACGTGGGACGTGGTCCGCGCCGCCGGACCGGCGGCCCAAGTGTCCGCGGAGGAACCGGCGTTGTTCGACGCCCTGGCCGCGGCCCGGGCCGCGGACGACTGGTCGGAGGGCAACGGCATCGCGCTGCACCTCGTCGCGGCGGGAGCGCCGGGCTGGGAGGTCGAGGTGAGTGGGCTGGCGGGCGGCGCCCCCGAGTTCCTCCTCCAGTCGCTCGTGATCGGCGTCCGCGCACCGGCGGACGCGGAACTGCCCGGCACCGAACTCCTGGCCGTCGTGGCCGAGAGCTGGGCGCCCGATTTCGGCGACGTGACGGACGACGACGTGATGGACGCCCTGGAGGACGAGGCCGGGCACGAGATCGGCGACCCGGGTGTGGGGTGGGCCTGCTACCTCTCCCCGGCGCGGGCCGCACTGCTGCCCGAGGACCTGGCCGTGCCGCGCAAGGAGGTGCGCGGGGGCGGCGTGCTGCTCGACATCGCGCCCCCGGGCGACACGGCCCCCGTGGTCCGGGCCTACGAGCGGCTGCGGGACGCCGGCGCGCTGCGGCCCCTGCCCCGCCCCATGGACCGGGCGACTCTGTGACCGCCCGCGCCGGTGAGCCGTTCGCCCTGGACCGGGCTCTTCGCGACGTCGACGGCCTGCTCGCCGCGGACATCCCCGCGAGGGGGCCGACGACGAGTGAGGACGACCCGGTCAGGGGCGAGTGGTCCGTCACCCGTGGCGAAGGTTTCGTGCTCGTACCGCTGTGGGAGAGCGCCTCCCTCGTCGGTGTGTACGCGCCCGAGTGGAACAAGGCGGAGGAGACGGCACACGGTCATCTGGCCGCGCTGGCAGGGGCGCTGGACCGGCGCTGGGGCGCTCATCGTCCGGTGGGCATGCGCGTGCCGCTGTTCCGCCGGATCGCCGGTGAGCCGATGCCCCCGTTCTTCGAGGCGCTGTGCGCCCGGGACCTCCTCGGCGACCTCGCGGTGTGGGGCCCGCTGCCGGCCGGGTCCGGCCGCCGTGACCGCTGGCTCGCCGTCTCCGTCAACCAGAGCGACGGCGACGCGCCCTTCGTCCTCGCGGCGGCCGTGACCGACCATCCGCTCGTGGAACTGGAGGACGGCTGATCCGCCGTGGCCGGTCATCTCCTGCCCGCGGCACTGCGCGAGCTGCCGCCGCAGCCGCCCCGACGCTACCCCGCCTCCGCTCCCCCCGCGGCCGCCGGCTCCGCCCTTACCTCCACCCGCGCCCCCGCCCGCAGTCCCCACCCCGCCATGGCGCCCGCCGCCGCCTCCAGGACGTGGCGGGAGCGGAGGCGGGGCAGGCCCAGGCGGCCCGGCTTCATGGTGCGGACGGTGAGGACGCGCAGGCCGCGGTCCAGGTAGGCCACGTCGATGGGGATGCGCATGCCGAAGGTGTGCACGCTGCCCGCGGGGGAGAGCAGGATCGCGCCGTCGACCGCGTCACGGCCGAGCAGCCCCTTGGTGCGGGCCCGGTAGGAGGTCGCCAACTCCAGCGGGACCACCACCGGTGCCGCACCCTCCCGGTCGGCCTGCCCGGCGCCGTGCACCACCAGCTCGCCTTGCCCGTCCCGCCAGCGTCGCCCCATCCCCGGCCGCCTCCCCCAGTTGCTGTCTCGTGCCGCCAGGCGACCGTATCCGCACGGCAGTGGGCCCCACATGGGCCCACGGGCCCATGCCGCGCCCGGTGGGCCGGGACTAGGGTCCGGGCGTGCGCGTACTGCTGATCGTCCTCGCCGCCCTGTGGGGCGCGGGCGCCGGGCTGTTGGTGCCCCGCGCCGCCCACCGGTTCTCGGTCGACGCCGGGGAGGCGTGGCGCGGGGAGTGCCCGGGCGGGCATGCGATCACGGGGCCGTTCGGCGGCTGGGCGGGGCGGGCGCGCTGCACCGCCGCCGCGGGCTGTGGGGCGTACGGGCCGAGCACGCCGGTCGTCGGCGCGGTCACCGGCCTCGTCTGCGCGGTGCTGGCCGCCGCGACCGGGCCCCGGCCGGAGGTCGTGGTCTGGCTGCTCGCCGCGCCGGTCGGGGTGCTGCTCGCGCTGGTCGACCACCGGGTGCACCGGCTGCCGGACGTCCTGACGCTGCCGCTCGCCGCCGCGACCGCCGTGCTGCTGGGCGTCGCCGCGCTGCTGCCCGCCGCCGCGGGGTCGTGGCCGACGGCGCTGCTCGGCGGACTCGCCCTGGGCGCCGCGTACTTCGTCCTCTTCCTCGTCAACCCCTCCGGTATGGGCTTCGGCGACGTCAAACTGGCGCTGGCGCTCGGCGCGGTGCTCGGCTGGTACGGCTGGTCCGTCCTGATCGTGGGCGGCTTCGCCGGGATCCTCTACGGCGCCTGCTACGGGCTCGGTCTGATCGTGCTGCGCCGGGCGGGGCGCAAGTCCGCGATGCCGCTGGGGCCGTTCATGATCGGCGGGGCGTTCACGGGGCTGTTGCTGGGCGCGTTCGCGGTGGCGTGAGGAGCGGGGCCGGTGGGGAGGAAGTCGTCATGACTGGACTCGGTGCTGTCTTCCGGCCCCAACTGCCCCCCGAGCGGCTGCGCTCGATCGCGTGCCTCGCCGACGACGCGGGCCTCGAGGAACTGTGGCTGTGGGAGGACTGCTTCCTGGAGGGCGGGATCTCCACGGCGGCCGCCGCGCTCGCCTGGACCCGGCGACTGCGGGTCGGGGTGGGCCTGCTGCCCGTGCCCCTGCGCAACGTCGCCGTCGCCGCCATGGAGGCCGCCACGCTGCACCGGCTCTTCCCCGGCCGCGCGATGCTCGGCGTCGGCCACGGCGTCCAGGACTGGATGGAGCAGGTCGGCGCGCGGGCCGAGTCCCCGCTGACCCTGCTGCGCGAACACCTGGGCGTCCTGCGCGCCCTGCTGCGCGGGGAGCGGGTCACGACCAAGGACGGCCGCTACGTCCGTCTGGACGACGTGGCCCTGGACTGGCCGCCGCCACCGGAGACCGCCGTCCCGGTCTTCGCCGGCGCCACCGGACCGCGCACGCTGCGCCTGTCCGGCGAGGCGGCCGACGGCACGATCCTGACCGCGGTCACGCCCCCGGACGGCGTACGCCGGGCCCGCCGCCTCATCGACGAGGGACGCCACGCGGCCGGCCGCACCGACGCGCACCGCGTCGTCGTCTACCTCCTCACCGCGACCGGGCCCGGCGCCGAGGCCCGGCTGCGCGCCGAGCTGGCCGCCGAGGGCCGGTCCGGCGTCCCCGACCTGGGCGCCGCCGGGGACGCCGCGGCCGTCGCCAAGGCCGTCCGGGCGCTCGCCGGCGCCGGCGCCGACACGGTGATCCTCCAGCCCACGGCCGACGAACCGGATCCCGAGGGCTTCATCCGCTTCACCGCCGAGAAGGTACGGCCGCTGGTGCCGTGACCGTATGTCCTGGTCATGCCCTGGGCGCGCCATGCCCTGGTCGCGGTGCCGGGCGAAAATGAGGAGCCGTCACCGTCCTCCGCCTGCGACGATCACCGCATGACAGCAGACCGGCAGCACCGCTCGTTCGAGGACCTCGTCGCCGAAGGGGCCGCCGTGCCCACCGAGGGATGGGACTTCTCGTGGTTCGAGGGACGGGCCACCGAGGCGCGGCCGTCCTGGGGGTACGCCGTCTCGACGGCCGGCCGGCTGTCCGGCGCGCACGCCGTGCTCGACGTGCAGACCGGCGGAGGAGAGGTCCTCGGCTTCGCCCTCGGCCGGGCCGGCCGCCGTCCCGCGCTGCTCGCCGCCACCGAGGGCTGGCCGCCCAATGTGACGAAGGCCACCGAGCTGCTGCGTCCGCACGGGGTCGTGGTCGTGGCATCCGCCGAGGACGCGCCGCTGCCGTTCGCGGACGGCGCCTTCGACCTCGTCGTCAGCCGGCACCCCGTCCGCCCGCACTGGGAGGAGATCGCCCGCGTCCTCGGGCCCGGCGGTACGTACTTCGCCCAGCATGTGGGGCCCGCCAGTGTCTTCGAGCTCGTCGAGTACTTCCTGGGGCCGCAGCCGGAGGAGTCGCGCGGCGCCCGGCACCCCGACCGGGAGCGGGCGGACGCGGAGGCCGCCGGTCTGGAGGTCGTCGATCTGCGCGCCGAGCGGCTGCGCGTGGAGTTCCACGACATCGGAGCCGTCGTGCACTTCCTGCGCAAGGTGATCTGGATGGTCCCCGGCTTCACGGTCGAGGCGTACGAGCAGAGGCTGCGGGAGCTGCACGAGCGGATCCGGCGGGAGGGCCCGTTCGTGGCGCACAGCACCCGCCATCTCGTCGAGGCCCGTAAGCCGGGGTGAGGCCCGTGACGCGCCGGAGGGCCCGCCCTCCGGCGGCCCTTGGGCGTCACAGTTTCCACATCGTTACCGCAGGCCTCTCCCCTCACTGCCATGGCTCGAGTAAGTTCAGACCAACGTAATTCGCGTGAGCAAAGCTGCGCGGGTGGCATCGCGCAGTGGAGGGGGCTGCGCGACGCCGTGCCCGCAGATGGCGGCGGCTCCGCGTGCCCCGGAGCCCCGAGGCCGGGCGGTCGTCATCGTCAAGCGGGCGTTCGCGACCGGGTCGCCCGTGGGAGGGACGCGGGGACAACTCGCCGAGCACTCCCCAGATGGCGCAAACCCTCCGGATCTCGCCGCATCCCGCCTCTTTTTCCTGTGAATCCGCTGAGATCCGGCCATGATCGGGCGCGGAATGGCCGCTTCCGACGCTCTCGACGCGTCGCCGGGCGATTTCGGAGAGTAGTTGTGGCGCGCTGATGCACGCAGCATCACTTACGAAGGGTTATGGTGGAAACCCCCCCTCGGGCCGGTCCGTCTCCCCCCCCACGGACCGGCCCGTTTTCTTGTACGAGCGACCGGGGCCCCGTCTGATACACGTCTCGCGGGTACGGGTTTCGACACGGCTCTGCCACAAGTGGGAACCGGACGCCGCTTCAGGGCGCGCATGACAACCCTTTGGGAGACCCTGGGTGTACCGGGGGTAGGCTTCGCCCCCGGGGACCGCCATACGGACCAGGCCGCCGCACGCACGGACACCCCCGGCCGCGCCTGTCCGATCCATACGGAGGGGCTGACGAACACGTGAACCTGCGCGACAAGCTGCGCGGCCTGCTGGTCAGGCTGTACACGCGCCGGGTGGAAGGCCACCTGGACCACGCTCAGGTGCCCAAGCACATCGGCGTCATCATGGACGGCAACCGGCGCTGGGCGAAGGCCGCGGGTTCCACCACCGTGCACGGTCACCGGGCGGGCGCCGACAACATCGAGGAGTTCCTCGGCTGGTGCACCGAGACCGACGTCGAGGTCGTCACCCTCTGGCTGCTGTCCACGGACAACTTCGACCGCCCCCAGGAGGAGCTCGTCCCCCTCCTCGGCATCATCGAGGACGTCGTCCGCTCGCTGGCCGCCGACGGCCGCTGGCGCGTGCACCACGTCGGCACCATGGACCTGCTCCCGCCGGGCATGCAGGCCACGCTGAAGGAGGCCGAGGAGGCCACCGCCGACGTCAGCGGCATACTCGTCAACGTCGCCATCGGCTACGGCGGCCGCCAGGAGATCGCCGACGCGGTGCGCTCCATGCTCCACGACGCCCACGAGCGGGGCGTCTCCATGGAGGACCTCGCCGAGGCCGTCGACGTCGACATGATCGGCCGCCACCTGTACACCAAGGCCCAGCCCGACCCGGACCTGGTCATCCGCACCAGCGGCGAGCAGCGGCTGTCCGGGTTCATGCTCTGGCAGACCGCGCACTCCGAGTACTACTTCTGCGAGGTCTTCTGGCCGGCCTTCCGCAAGGTCGACTTCCTGCGCGCGCTGCGCGACTACGCGGCCCGCCACCGCCGTTACGGCGGCTGACGGGAACCACCCGGTCGGCGGATACGTACCGCCGCCGGTCATGGGGAGTTCATCCGTGCGTCACCCCATGCATTTGCATGGCGGCGCATTTTCGAGGGCATAAGCCAGACAGGTCGACACCCGAACCACGGGTGTCGGATCTCAGCGGACGGCTCGGAGCCGTCCGCCCGGGAGGCCCTTTGCACCAGCCGCACCGTGCGGTCACAGCACGGACAAGGACGCTTCAGGGCCGGTTCCCGGCCCCTGTGTGCGGGGGCCGGCGACCGGCCCCTATGCCCCCGCCCTCCCGGCCCGGCATCAGCTTCGTCGCTCCCCGACCTCATCCGAGGGGGTACGTCCTTCCGTGGTGACCAGCACAAAGCGCCACAAGCCAGATCGGCGCACCTACGTTCTCGACACCAGCGTCCTGCTGGCGGACCCGAACGCCCTGACCCGCTTCGACGAGCACGAGGTCGTGCTCCCCGTCGTCGTGGTCACGGAACTGGAGGCCAAGCGGCACCATCCCGAACTCGGTTACTTCGCCCGGCAGGCCCTGCGTCTGCTGGACGACTACCGGGTCCGGCACGGCCGCCTCGACGCCCCCATCCCGATCGGGGACCTCGGCGGAACGGTCCGGGTCGAGCTCAACCACTCGGACCCCAGCGTGCTGCCCACGGGCTACCGCCTGGGGGACAACGACTCCCGCATCCTCGCGGTCGCCCGCAACCTCCAGGCCGAGGGCTACGACGTCACGGTCGTCTCGAAGGACCTGCCGCTGCGGATCAAGGCGTCCTCCGTGGGGCTCCTCGCCGAGGAGTACCGGGCCGAGCTCGCCATCACGGAGAACTCCGGCTGGACCGGCATGTCCGAACTCACCCTGCCGGGTGAACAGGTGGACATCCTCTTCGAGGAGGGGCACGTCTACGTTCCCGAAGCCGCCGAACTGCCGGTGCACACGGGACTGACGATCCAGTCGGAGCGCGGCAAGGCCCTGGGCCGGGTGACGGCCGAGGGCAACGTCCGGCTGGTGCGCGGCGACCGGGAGGCGTTCGGCATCAAGGGCCGCAGCGCCGAGCAGCGCATCGCGCTCGACCTGCTGCTCGACCCGGACGTCGGGATCGTCTCGATGGGCGGCCGGGCCGGCACCGGCAAGTCGGCGCTGGCGCTGTGCGCGGGCCTGGAGGCGGTGCTGGAGCGCCGTCAGCACCAGAAGGTGATGGTCTTCCGCCCGCTGTACGCGGTCGGCGGACAGGAGCTCGGCTATCTGCCCGGCACCGAGGCGGAGAAGATGAGCCCCTGGGCGCAGGCCGTCTTCGACACCCTGTCGGCGGTCACCTCACGGGAGGTCATCGAGGAGGTCACCGCGCGCGGGATGCTGGAGGTGCTGCCGCTCACCCACATCCGCGGCCGGTCGCTGCACGATGCGTTCGTGATCGTGGACGAGGCCCAGTCGCTGGAGCGGAACGTCCTGCTGACCGTGCTGTCCCGGATCGGCGCGGGCTCGCGGGTGGTTCTCACCCATGACGTGGCACAACGGGACAATCTGCGGGTCGGCCGCTACGACGGTGTGGTCGCCGTGGTGGAGAAGCTGAAGGGGCATCCGCTCTTCGCCCATGTGACGCTGACCCGGTCCGAGCGGTCGCAGATCGCCGCACTGGTGACCGAAATGCTGGAGGACGGGCACATCTGATCCGTTGGTCCTGGTTCGCACTGGTGTCCCATGATGGGGCGTATGTGCGGGAGTTGGCGCCGTCCGGTGCCTCGGGCAAAGCCCGAGAGCCTAGCCGGGCGGCGCCGTCGTGTGTGGGACATTCGTGGAATCGCGTGGTCCAAACGGGATGTGAGCTTTCACACGCAACTCAGAATTGCCTTGCGGTGTCGGGTTACGGCAGAGTCTCACTCCTGTCAGGCCCCGCATACGACACACCTGTACCCCCAGCGGTACAGCACCACCCGAGCACCACCGCCAACTCCATAGCGTCGTCGTATGCCGCCCGAGCACCACGCGGCGCTCCCGTGACGGGAGTTGCCCACCGGGCCCGCGCCTCCCGTGACCCCGCAGTTGGGAGGCCAGTGTCAGGGGCACGATTGCGTCCGCCAGGGTCACCGAAGCGGGCGATGCTGGAAGGAAACCGTGTGAGCCGGATCTCGGTCCGGGGATTCGCAGTGGCCTCGGCCACCGCGGTCACCGCTGTCGGAAGCGTCGTCGGCGTTGCCTCGGGCAGCACCGCGCAGAACAACGACGCCGAAGCGACGGCAGCCGACGCGACGTTGCTCGCCGACATACCCGCGGGTCAGCAGGCCCAGGTACAGACGGCCTCCCTCGCGCAGCAGGCCGACGCCCAGGCCATCGCCGCGGACACGAGCGCCAAGAAGGACGCCGAGGAGGCCGCGCGCAAGGCGGCCGCCGAGACCGCGTACGCCAAGAAGGCCGAGGCCGAGAAGGCCGCCAAGGAGGCCAAGGAGCGCGCCGAGCTGAAGGAGGCGGCCAGCCGCAGCGCTGCCCGCGACTCCTCCAGCTTCCCCGTCCTGAGCTCCTACAGCGTCGCGCAGATACAGGCGATGGCGCGTCAGATGGTGCCCAGCGGCCAGTTCCAGTGCTTCAGCAACATCGTGAACCACGAGTCCAGCTGGAACTACCAGGCGGTCAACGCCTCCTCCGGCGCCTACGGCCTCTTCCAGGCGCTGCCGGCCGGCAAGTACGCCTCCGCCGGCGCCGACTGGCGGACCAACCCGGCCACCCAGATCAAGTGGGGCCTCAACTACATGAACAGCCGCTACGGCAGCCCGTGCGAGGCCTGGTCGTTCTGGTCGGCCAACCACTGGTACTGAGACGAACCACCGGTACCGAGACGACGGAGCCCGAAGGGGTTCCGGTCCGGCCCGGGTTCCGGCCCCGTGCCTCTCAACCCTGCGCAGCCCCTCCCCGTCCTAGGGGGAGGGGCTGTTGCCATGTAGCGTCTGACGGGACGACTCCAGGGGGGAGTGGTGGGGAGAGACGGGGGAAGAGGACGGATCATGTCGCGAGTGCCAGGGTGGCTCGGACGGCTCGGCGCGGGGCTGACCGAGATGGGTGAGCGGTTGGACGAGCGCCGCGCCGAGGTGGAGAAGGAGCACGCCGAGCCCGTACCGGCACCGGCGCCGACCGTCGACGCCACGCCGGTCCACGACCATGTGACCGTCGTGCCGGCCCGGCCCGACCCCGCCCAGGCCGTGCCCTGGGGCGTGCGGGTGGCCGCGGAGGCCGGCTGGCGGGTGCTGGTGCTCGCCGGCACGGTGTGGGTGCTGATGCGGGTCATCAGCGCGGTCCAGCTGGTGGTTCTCGCCTTCGTGGGCGCGCTGCTCATCACGGCGTTGCTGCAGCCGACCGTGGCACGGCTGCGGCGCTACGGGCTGCCGCGCGGACCCGCCACCGCTCTCACCGCCATCCTCGGCTTCGTCATCATGGGCCTGATCGGGTGGTTCGTGACCTGGCAGGTCATGGAGAACATCGACAACCTCTCCAACCAGGTCCAGGACGGCATCGACGAACTGCGCAAGTGGCTGCTGAACAGCCCCTTCCACGTCACCGACAAGCAGATCAACCAGATCGCCAAGAACCTGCGCGAGGCCATCGGGGCCAACACCGACCAGATCACCTCGGCCGGCCTGGAGGGCGTGACGGTCGTCGTGGAGGCGCTCACCGGGATCCTCCTGACCATCTTCTCCACGCTGTTCCTGCTCTACGACGGCCGGCGGATCTGGGAGTGGACGCTGAAGCTGGTGCCGGCGGCGGCCCGGCCGGGTGTGGCCGGCGCCGGTCCGCGCGCCTGGCGCACGCTGACGGCGTATGTGCGGGGCACGGTGATCGTGGCGTTGATCGACGCCATCTTCATCGGTCTGGGGATCTACTTCCTGGACGTGCCGATGGCCGTGCCGCTGGCGGTGTTCATCTTCCTGTTCGCGTTCGTCCCGCTGGTGGGCGCGGTGGTGTCCGGCGCCCTGGCGGTGGTGGTCGCGCTGGTCACCCAGGGTGTGTTCACGGCGGTGATGGTGCTGGTGGTGGTGCTGGCGGTGCAGCAGATCGAGGGGCATGTGCTGCAGCCGTTCATCCTGGGCCGGGCGGTCCGGGTCCATCCGCTGGCGGTGGTCCTGTCGGTCGCCGCGGGCGGCATGATCGCGGGGATCGGCGGTGCGGTGGTGGCCGTGCCGCTGGTCGCGGTCACCAACACGGTGGTCGGGTATCTGCGCGCGTACTCCCACGAACAGGCCCTGCGCCACTCGCCGCGGCCGCGCGGCTCGACCCCCTCGTCCGACGTCGTGGCGCGGCCGGCGGACACACGGACGGAGCAACGGCCGGAGCCCCGCTCACCGCAGGGGTGAGCGGGGCTCCGGGGAGCGATGCCGATCGGGAGCCGGCGCGGCCGTACTACTCGGCCAGCGCCGCCTCCGCGTCCAGGGTCGTCGCGACGGCCTGGACCACCGCGGCGATCTTGAAGGCCTCCTGGACGACCTCACGGTCGACGCCCGCCTTGCGCAGCACCTGCTCGTGGGAGTCCAGGCACATGCCGCAGCCGTTGATGGCGGAGACCGCGAAGGACCACAGCTCGAAGTCGACCTTGTCGACGCCCGGGTTGCCGATGACGTTCATCCGCAGACCGGCCCGCAGGGTGCCGTACTCGTGGTCCGACAGCAGGTGGCGGGTGCGGTAGAAGACGTTGTTCATCGCCATGATCGCGGCCGCGGACTTGGCCGCGGTGTACGCCTCGGGCGTCAGGTTCGCCTTCGCCTCCGGCTCCAGCTCGCGCAGGACGATCGGCGAGCGCGCGGCGATCGCCGTGGCCAGCACCGTGCCCCACAGCTGCTGCGCCGGCAGGTCGCTGTTGCCGATGACCGAGCCCAGATTGAGCTTCAGGTCCTTGGCGTAGTCCGGCAGGGCGGACTTCAGGGAGTCGAGGGACATGCGTCACTCACCGGCCAGCAGCGCGACCGGGTCGAGGGTCTCGTCGCCCTTGGTCCAGTTGCACGGGCACAGCTCGTCGGTCTGCAGGGCGTCCAGGACCCGCAGGACCTCCTTGGGGTTACGGCCGACCGAGCCCGCCGTCACCATGGAGAACTGGATCTCGTTGTTCTGGTCGACGATGAAGACGGCGCGCTTGGCGAAGCCGTCCTCGTCCTCGATGCCGAGGTCGCGCATGAGCTCGTGCTTGGAGTCGGCCATCATCGGGAAGGGCAGGTCGCGCAGGTCGTCGTGGTCCTTGCGCCAGGCGTGGTGGACGAACTCCGAGTCACCGGAGAAGCCGAGGATCTGGGCGTCGCGGTCGGCGAACTCCTCGTTCAGCTTGCCGAAGGCGGCGATCTCGGTCGGGCAGACGAAGGTGAAGTCCTTGGGCCAGGCGAAGATCACTTTCCAACCCTGGTAGGTCTTGTGGGTGATCTCCTCGAACTCCTTGCCCTTCTCCAGCGAGACACAGGCAGTCAGTTCGAACTCGGGGAACTTGTCACCGACAGTGAGCACACGCTCTCCTTGCAGCGAGGAAACACCACTTTTGGCGGGGCTTCCCATGGGGTTGGACCTTGCCGATGGTGGCACACCGTCGATTGATTGCGGAAATAGCTACACTTGGTCGTGTTGATCGGAGGTAGCTATCAGTGACTGTCGGTAACGTGGGCGGGCGCCGGAGGCAGTTGCCCAGTCTCTCCCAGCTGCGCGCCTTCGCCGCCGTGGCCGAGCATCTGCACTTCCGGGACGCCGCCGCCGCGATCGGCATGAGCCAGCCGGCGCTCTCCGGCGCCGTCTCCGCGCTGGAGGAGACCCTCGGGGTCACCCTGGTGGAGCGTACGACGCGCAAGGTGCTGCTCTCGCCCGCCGGGGAGCGCCTCGCCGTGCGCAGCAAGGCGGTGCTCGACGAGGTCGGTGCCCTGCTGGAGGAGGCCGAGGCCCTCCGGGCGCCCTTCACCGGCGTGCTGCGGCTCGGCGTCATCCCGACCGTCGCGCCGTATCTGCTGCCCACGGTCCTGCGTCTGGTCCACGACCGCTACCCCGACCTGGACCTCCAGGTCCACGAGGAGCAGACCGCGAGCCTGCTGGAGGGGCTGGCCGGCGGCCGGCTCGACCTGCTGCTGCTCGCCGTGCCGCTGGGCGTGCCCGGCGTCACCGAACTTCCGCTGTTCGACGAGGACTTCGTGCTCGTCACCCCGCTCGACCACCCGCTCGGCGGCCGGGAGGGCATACCGCGCGAGGCCCTGAAGGAGCTGAACCTGCTGCTCCTGGACGAGGGGCACTGCCTGCGCGACCAGGCCCTGGACATCTGCCGGGAGGCGGGGCGCGAGGACGCTCCGGTGACGACGACGGCCGCCGGGCTCTCCACGCTCGTCCAGCTCGTCGCCGGCGGGCTCGGCTGCACGCTGCTGCCGCGCACCGCCCTCAAGGTCGAGACCTCCCGCAGCAACCAGTTGCTGACCGGCTCCTTCGCCGACCCCGCCCCCACCCGCCGGATCGCGCTCGCCATGCGCGCCGGCGCGGCCCGCGGCGCCGAGTACCAGGAGCTGGCCGCCGCCCTGCGCGAGGAGATGCGGGCCCTGCCGGTACGCGTGCTGGGCCCGGACACGTGAAGGGCCCCTCCCGGCAGACGGCCTGACGGCCCGCCTGACGGGAAGGGCCCCTTCCGCTCACCTCGCCGCTACTCCGTGCGCAGCCCCTCCGGGCGCATCAGGCGCAGCAGCGGCGGCAGGCTGAGCAGGGTGACGGCGAGGACGACGCCCGCGCCGACACCGGTCATCGACAGCACGCTCGGCCAGTCCACGCTCACCGTGGCTCCCACCATCTTCAGCAGCACCACGCCCAGGGTCAGCCCCACGGCCGAGGAGAGCAGCAGGCCCAGGGCGATCGGGATCGCCGTCTGCCACAGCACCGACAGGCTCAGTGTGCGCCGCCGGGTGCCGAAGGCGACCAGCGCCGACAGCAGCCTCCTGCGCTCGCGCAGCTGCTCCAGCTGGGACACCAGCAGGCTCGCGCCGATCAGCGCCAGTACACACACGGCCCCGACGAACAGGCCGGTGCGGATGGAGGTGAACTGCGTCGACCGCTCGGTGGACGCCCACAGCGCCGCGTTCGCGAGCGGATCCACCGCTGCCGCCGTGTTACGGACGTACTCGTGCGCGTCCGGCACCGAGTCGTCGACGCCCAGGTACACCGACCCGCTGAGCGTGCGGTTCACCTGGGCGTCGGCTGCGGCCGGGGTCAGCAGCAGGCCGCCGCTCGTGTCCCCGATCGGGCCGGTGATCGTGCGGGCCTGCTTCAGCCGGGCCGGCACGGTCCAGACGGCGTCCCGGCCCGCGTCCGGGCCGTTGCTCGTGTCCAGGTGGAGGACGCGGCCCGGCCGGGCGAGCTTCACCGCGTCGCCGTCGGTGTCCCCGCCCGTCGACACGAAGACGTCTCCGTCGCGGCAGGACGGCAGCCGGGCCACCTCGCGCAGGGAGGCACAGGTGCCGACGGTCAGCTGCGTGGCGGCGTTCGGCTCCTTGCCGCGCTGCCAGGTGCGGTCCGCCAGTTCGGCGGTGCCCAGCGCGGTGACCTTCCGTACGCCCCTGGTCGTGGTGAACTTCTCGGCGGCCGGGATCAGGGGTACCCCCCGCGGCAGACTGACCTGCATCTGCACGCGTTCGGTGTCCTGACCGGTGCTCTTGGTGTAGTCGTCCTGGACGCCCGCGAGCAGCATCTGCATCGCGATCGCCCCGGCCACCGCGACGGCGATGCCGTTCACCATGCGGGCCGCCGAACCGCTGCTCAACTGCAGTCGCCGTACCGCCAGTTGCCAGGCCACGCCACCGTTGCCCAGCCGGGCCACCACCGACTCGACGACCCACGGCAACAGCGCTGTCACGCCGACCAGCAGCAGCAGGACGCCGCCGATCACCAGGTATTCGTTGAAGGAGCCGTTCGTGCGGCCCTGCCCGATCATCGGGGCGAGCATCGCCAGACCGCCCAGCGGCAGCAGCAGCCGCCACCACAGCCGGCGGCGCCTGGGCCTGGCCGTGCGGACCACGCCCAGCGGCTCGATGACCACCCCGCGCAGCGCGAACAGCGTGACCAGCACCGCCGCCGCCGGAACGGCCACCGCGACCAGGGCGGCCAGCGCGGGCGCGGGGTTGAGGTAGCTCGGGAACACGCTGACGTCCATGACCTCGACCGAGCCCGCGAGCTGACGGCCCAGCAGGAAGAAGACGGTGCCGAAGACCAGTCCGACCAGCGATCCGGCGAGCGCCTCGCCCGCAGCGATCCGCCGGGTCATGTGGCTGTCGGAGCCCACCAGCCGCAGCGCGGCCAGCCTGCGGTCGCGCCGCTCGCCGCCGAACCGTACGGCCGCGGCGATGAACACGGCGACCGGCATCAGCAGCACCACGAAGACGACCAGCACCAGCAGCAGGAGGACCGGGTCCGGCGATTCCGCCCTCGCCGGCTGCTGCGGCCCGAACTCGGTGATCCGGGCCGTCTGCCACCCGTTGATGCGCGGGGCCAGGTTCTTCGCCCCGGCGTAGTAGGCGAGTTCGTGCGAGCCGATGAGCCCGCTCTCGCCGATCGTCCCCACGATCCGGTACGGCAGCCGCTCGCGCAGCAGCCTGCCGTCGCCGGAGTCCAGCAGCTCCTTCAGCGCGGGGGAGACGACCATGTCGCCCGGCGCCGGATACCCGGTCAGGCCCGGTGCGATCGGCGCGCGCGGGCCCTCCGGCTCCACCAGCCGGCCGCGCACGTCCTTGCCGTGGTACGACGTGTCGGCGTCGCCGATCACCAGGGTGTTCGCCGCCTTGGGCCGCTGCGGGCCGTAGGTGTAGTCCTGGCGGTCCTGGTCGCGCTGGTGGCGGACCGCCAGCGCGCTCGGTATCGCGGTCGTCAGCAGCAGCAGCGCCACGCCGAGCCCGACGCCCACGGCCGTCAGCAGCAGCCGGACCCATCCCTCGCGCCCGCCGGTGACGGCGAACTTGGCCCCCATGCGCAGATCGCGGGCCCACTGTGGAATGGAAGGGGCGGCGCGGAGCGCCTCGGTCGGGGCGGTGGCGGGTGACGGGCGGGCGCTCATACGAGGCGCTCCATGTCCCGGGACTTCCCGTCCCGCACGACGATCTCGCGGTCGGAGTAGGCCGCCACCCGCGCCTCGTGGGTGACGAGCACGACGGCCGCGTTGGCGGACCGGGCGGCGTCCGTGAGCAGTTCCATCACGCGTTCGCCGTTGAGGGAGTCCAGCGCGCCGGTCGGCTCGTCGGCGAACAGCAGGCGCGGGTTCGTGACCAGGGCGCGGGCGACGGCGACGCGCTGGCCCTGACCGCCGGACACCTCGCCGGGCCGTTTCCTGGCGAGGTCGTCGACCTCCAGGCGCTCCATCCACGCCAGCGCGGCGCGCTCGGCCTCCTTGCGGGCCGTGCCGTTCAGCCGCAGCGGCAGGGCCACGTTCTCCACGCAGGTGAGCTCGGGCACGAGCTGGCCGAACTGGAAGACGAACCCGAACTCCGAGCGCCTGAGCGCGCTGCGCTCGGCGTCGGACATGGTGGTCAGCTCACGGCCGTCGTAGGTGATCGACCCCGAGTCGGGGGTGACGATCCCGGCCAGGCAGTGCAGCAGCGTGGACTTGCCGGAGCCGGAGGGACCCATCACGGCGACGACCTCGCCGGGGTGGATGGAGAACTCCGCGCCGTCCAGCGCGGTGGTCGGGCCGTAGGTCTTGCGCAGGCCGTGGGCGGCCAGCAGGGAGCCGGGGGGAGCGGTCACCGGGTCACCGCCTCACGGAGCCGGTCGAGGCGGGCGGCGGTCAGCTCCAGCCACCGCAGGTCCGCCTCCAGGTGGAACAGGGCGTGGTCGCAGATGAGCTGGTCCGCCAGGTCGCCCTTGCGCTTGCGGTCGGTCAGGACGCGCATGTTGCGCAGGTGCTCGGCGCGCTGCGTGTCGAGGATGTCGGCCGCGTCGCGGTGGGTGAGCAGGGCCAGGACCAGCTTGGTGTAGAGGGTCGACTGGAGATACGGCTCGGGCTTCTCCGGGGTGGCCAGCCACCGCTCGACGTCGGTGACGCCGGCCTCGGTGATGGCGTAGCGCTTGCGTTCGGGACCGTCGCCGGCCTCGATGCCGTCGACGACGACGAGCCCGTTCTTCAGCAGTCGCGACATCGTCGAGTAGACCTGGCCGTAGTGCAGCGGCCGGTCGTGACCGAACTTCTCGTCGAAGGCCCGCTTGAGGTCGTAGCCGTGGCGGGGCCCGGACTCCAGGAGTCCCAGGAGGGTGTGACCGATGGACATGGGCAGGACTGTACATGGGGTGTATACGGGCGATGTATACACCTGGTGTCTACGCGCCCTCGAAACGCGGACGCGTAGTGCTCGACCGCAGGTGGGAGGCGATCGTCACGGTTCTGCTACGGCGCCCCGGAGGGGTCGCGCGGGGGGCGGCCCCGGCGGGGCAGGGGGCCTGCCTCGCCCGGGAGGCGGCCCGCCTCCGCCAGGGCGCGGCGCAGCAGGAACTCGATCTGGGCGTTGGCCGAACGCAGTTCGTCCGACGCCCAGCGCGCGAGCGCGTCGTACACCGACGGGTCCAGCCGCAGCAGCACCTGCTTGCGCTGCTGCGGCCGGCGGCGCCGGGGGGTCGCTCCCTCGGGCGGATCCGTTTCCGGCGTCGTCACTGGTAGAGCGTCCCCGTGTTGAGAACGGGCTGCGGGGCGCGGTCCCCGCACAGCACCACCATCAGGTTCGACACCATCGCCGCCTTCCGTTCCTCGTCGAGCTCCACGATGTCCTGTTCGGCGATCCGGTTCAGCGCCGCCTCGACCATGCCGACCGCTCCGTCCACGATCTGCCGCCGGGCCGCGACGACCGCGCCCGCCTGCTGGCGCTGGAGCATCGCGGAGGCGATCTCGGGAGCGTACGCGAGGTGGGTGAAGCGGGACTCGATGATCCGCACTCCGGCCGCGTCCACGCGCGCGTGCAGCTCGGCGGCGAGCTTCTCGGTGATCTCCTCGGCGTTGCCGCGCAGCGACAGGCCGTCCTCGTCGTGGGCGTCGTAGGGGTACTCGATGGCGATGTGCCGTACGGCCGCCTCGGTCTGGGTGGAGACGAACTCCAGGTAGTTGTCCACCTCGAAGGAGGCCTGCGCGGTGTCCTGCACCTTCCACACCACGACGGCGGCCAGCTCGATCGGGTTGCCGTAGGCGTCGTTGACCTTCAGCACGGCGGTCTCGTGGTTGCGGACCCGGGTGGAGATCTTCTCCCGGGAGGTGAACGGGTTCACCCAGCGCAGACCGTCCTCGCGGATGGTGCCCCGATAGCGCCCGAAGAGCTGCACGACCCGCGCCTCGCCGGGCGCGACCATGTTCAGCCCGCTCATGGCGAGCAGGGCGGCGATGCCGGTGAGGATGCCGACGACTATCAGGGCGGCCTTGGCGCCCGTGCTGCTGACGGTCGCGCCGGACGCGACCAGCGCCGCGGCGACCAGCAGCCCGAGCAGGCCCAGCAGCAGGGCCAGACCGCCCGGGATGCTGCGCGCCGGAAACTCCCTGACCTGCGGCGCCGGCATCTCCGGGGCGGCGGGCACGGCGGTGGCGGGTGAGGTGTCGTGGGTGGAGCTGGACATGGTGGGTCCCCCCGTTCTCGTACGGCGTCGTCCGTCGCGAACCATAGCAACGACTTAGCTAAGTGATATCACTTTTCCCTGCCACGGCAACCCTGAACCCTCCTCGGACGTCGGTTCCGTTGGAACGGGTGCTGATTGTCACGTCCGTAAAAGCCGGGATCGAGGGCCCTTTGTCATAGAGGGCGGTGTTAGCTTTCTGAGCTGACCTGGGCCACGTACGTGAGTGACAGCCGAGACGGAAGCGGAGCGGACGGACGCATGGGACGAGCGGAAGAGAGACGAGCGCGCCAGCGCGGTGGCCGCCGCGCGGCGCCCCGACGCTCGTCCGGGACACCGGCGGTCGGTGTCGGCGGCGGTGCGACGGGCCCGGCTCCCGGTGGCCGCGCCGCGGCCCGGCGGGCGGCCCGGCCCGCCAAGGCCCGCAAGAGCGGCATACGCAGGCTGTTCACCTGGAAGAAGATCCTCGGCACGCTCTTCGGGCTCTGCCTGCTCGGCATCGGCACCTTCATCGTGCTCTACATGATGGTGGACATACCCAAGGGCAACGCCGTCGCGCAGCAGGAGAGCAACGTCTACAAGTACAGCGACGGCTCGGTCCTGGCCCGCAAGGGCACGGTCAACCGCGAGAGCGTGTCGCTGGACAGGGTGCCCAAGGAAGTCCAGCACTGCTTCGTCGCGGCGGAGAACAAGACCTTCTACCACGACTCCGGCGTCGACCTGAAGGGCACCGCGCGCGGTCTGCTCAACACGCTCTCCGGCAAGGGCGCCCAGGGCGGTTCGACGATCACCCAGCAGTACGTCAAGAACTACTACCTCACGCAGGACCAGACCGTCACGCGCAAGCTGAAGGAACTGGTCATCTCGCTGAAGGTGGACCAGAAGCTGTCCAAGGACGACATCCTGGCCGGCTACATCAACACCAGCTACTACGGCCGCGGCGCCTACGGCATCCAGGCCGCCGCACAGGCCTACTACCGCGTCGACGCCTCCAAGCTCACCGTCGAGCAGGGCGCCTACCTGGCCGCCCTGCTCCAGGCGCCGAGCCAGTACGACTGGGCGGTGGCGAGCCCGACCGGCAGGAAGCTGGTGCAGGCGCGCTGGAACTACGTCCTGGACAACATGGTCGGGCAGCACTGGCTCGACGCCGGCGAGCGTCAGACCATGAAGTTCCCGATCCCCAAGGACCCCAAGGGCGCCCCCGGTCTGGAGGGCCAGAAGGGCTACCTGATCGACCTCGCCAACAAGCAGCTGGAACAGCAGCTGATGAAGGACGAGGGCATCTCCCAGTCCCAGGCGGAGGCCGAGGTCGTGGACCGGGGCTGGACCATCACCCTGAACGTCGACAAGAAGAAGCAGGCCGCCCTGGAGAGCGCGGTCAAGGACCAGCTGACCAGCAAGCTGAACCCGAAGAAGCGCAAGGTCGACGCCGACGTCCAGGCCGGCGCGGTCTCCGTCGACCCGAAGACGGGGAAGGTCCTCGCCCTCTACGGCGGGCAGGACTACTTCAAGCACTTCTACAGCAACGCCACCCGCCGGGACTACCAGCCCGCCTCCACCTTCAAGCCGGTGATCCTGGCCGCCGCCCTGGACGAGGGCGCCAAGACGCAGGACGGCCTGCCGATCGACGCCAACACCGTCTACGACGGCACCAGCGGCCGTCAGGCCGTGGACCACGGCACCAAGGTCGGCTTCGGCCCGCCGAACGAGGACGACCAGGACTACGGCGACATCACCGTCCAGACGGCGATGAACCAGTCCGTCAACTCCGTCTTCGCGCAGATGGGCGTGGACGTCGGCATGGAGAAGGTGATGGAGGTCGCCGGCAGGCTCGGCATGGACACCAAGGGCATGCAGCCGGTGCCCGCGCAGACGCTCGGTTCCATGGGCGCCAGCCCGCTGGAGATGGCCGGCATCTACGCCACCTTGGACAACCACGGCAAGAAGGTCACCCCGACCATCGTCGCGCGCGCCGAGAACAAGACGCGCACGGTGAAGATGGACGACCCGATCGGCGACCAGGCGATCAGCCGTGAGGCCGCCGACACCGTCACCTCGGTGCTCACCGGCGTGGTCGACGACGGTACGGCGCGGAAGTCGGTGCGGAACAATCCGCTGCGCGACGGCCAGCAGGTCGCGGGCAAGACCGGTACCTCCGACGAGAACAAGTCGGCCTGGTTCACCGGATACACGCCCGGCCTCGTCACCTCGGTCGGTCTGTTCGGCGAGGACGACAAGACCCACAACCATGTGTCGCTCAAGGGCGCCACGGGGCTGATCCCGGGCAGCGGCCGCATCAACGGCGGTGGCTACCCGGCGCAGATCTGGGCCACGTACACCTTCGGGGTGATGGACGGCGTCAGCAAGTTCGACCTGGACACCACGCAGGGCGCGGCCGTGAAGCCGTCGACGTCGTCGTCGGCGACCCAGTCGCCGAGCCAGTCGCCGTCGCAGTCGGCGTCCAGCTCGCCGCCGGTCTCCCAGTCGCCCTCGCGGACGCCGAGCCAGTCGCCGAGCCAGTCGCCGTCGCAGTCGCCGTCGCAGACGCCCAGCCGGACGCCGTCGCAGTCGCCGAGCCAGTCGCCGTCCGGTGGCATCACCGACAATCCGCTCAACCCGAACGACCAGCAACAGCTCAACGGCAGACAGCCGGGCCAGTAGGACACGGCGAAGGGCGCCCGGTTCCACCGGGCGCCCTTCGCCGTGTCCAGGGGTGCGTGCCGGCCCCTCAGGCCTCAGGTCCGGTTCAGTTCGAACCAGACCACCTTGCCGGTGCTCAGCCGGGTCGCGCCCCAGCGGCGGGCCAGCTTGTTCACCAGGTACAGGCCCCGGCCGCCCTCGTCGGTGGCGCGGGCCTGGCGCAGCCGGGGAAGCTGCGGGACGTCGTCGCCGACCTCGCAGCGCAGCACGTCCGTGCGCAGCAGACGCAGCGTCACCGGCCGGGAGGCGTAGCGCACGGCGTTGGTGACGACCTCGCTGACCAGCAGCTCCACCGAGTCGGTGAGCTCCTCCAGGCCCCAGCGGTCCAGCGCGCGGCGGGCCAGGCGGCGGGCCCGGCCCGGGGCCGCGTCCTCCGGCTCCAGGAACCAGTACGCCACGTCGCTCGGCGCGATCCCGTCGAAGCGGGCGGCGAGCAGCGCGATGTCGTCGTCCCGGTCGCCCGGGCCGAGCATGTCCAGCACCTCGTCGCACAGGGCTTCCAGGGGCGGCGGGTGGTCCGGGCCGGTGAGCTCCGCCGTCGCCTGGAGCTTCTCGCGCAGCTGCTCTATGCCGGTCCACACGTCCCTCAGCCGCGACTCCACCAGGCCGTCGGTGTACAGCAGCAGGGTGCCGCCGGCCGGCGCGTCCAGCTCCACCGCCTCGAAGTCGACACCGCCGACGCCGATCGGGGCGCCCGGCGGCACCCGCAGCACCTCGGCCCGGCCGCCCAGGTGCAGCAGGACGGGCGGCGGATGGCCGGCGTTGGCGATGGTGATGCGGTGCGAGACCGGGTCGTAGACGGCGTACAGGCAGGTCGCCATGCGGTCGGTGCCCAGGCGCTGCGCCTGCTCGTCCAGGTGGTGCAGCACCTCCTGCGGCGGCAGGTCCAGACCCGCGAGGGTCTGCGCGGTGGTGCGCAGCTGACCCATGATCGCCGCCGACGTCATGGAGTGGCCCATCACGTCGCCGACGACGAGGGCGACCCGGCTGCCGGGCAGCGGGATCGCGTCGTACCAGTCGCCGCCCACCCGCGCGGTCTCGGCGGCGGGCAGATAGCGGGAGGCCAGCCGCACCCCCGTGGGGCGGGGCAGCGTCTCGGGCAGCATGGTGCGCTGCAACTCGTCCGCGATGTACGCCTCACGGCCGTACAGCACGGCCTTGTCGATGCCGAGCGCGCTGTGCGTGGCGAGCTGGGCGGCGACCAGCAGGTCGTCGGGCTCGAATTCCGGGCGCTCCGGGCGGCGCAGGAACAGCGCGGCGCCGATCACGCGGCGCCGCCCGCGCAGCGGGGCGAGAATCGTGCGCTGCCCGGAGGGCACCGCCAGTTCCGAGCCCTCGCCGAGGAGTTCGCTCAGCGCGGCGCCCGCCGGGTCCGTGTCCGTGAACACCGGCCGTACGCCGCGCAGCACCTCGCCGAGCGCGCTGCCGGGCCGTACCTCGCACAGCTCGTTGGTGACCACGGACAGCTCGGCCGGCTGCTCGGGCGCGGGCGCGGGCAGGAACCCGACCTCCGGGTCGCGCTCGGCCGGTATCCGGTCGGTACGGCGCAGCCGCAGCACGAGCGGGCCCACCGGCCGTTCGTCGCCCACCGGCAGCGGCTCGCGCAGATAGACGAGGATGGCGTCGGAGAACGTCGGAACGGTCGCCCGGCACAGGCCCATGACGATCTCGTCCAGGTCCATGCCGCGGGCGATCCGCCGGGTGGCCGCGCCCACGAACCGCAGCCGGTCCCCGTCCCGCCGCATCGGCAGCGGACGGCCCGGCGGCAGGCCCTGTCCGGTGCGGCGCTCCCGTCCGCCGGGGCCGCGCCGCTCCCGCCGGCCGGACGTGCCCTGCGTCCCGGGCACGTCGGTGCGCCCTGTGGCGTCGGAGGGCCCTGTGGCGCCGGAGGTGCCCGTGTTTCCGGTGGTCCCCGTGGTCCTGGCGCCCGCGCCGTCCGGCTGCGCCGGGATGCCCTCCGGCACGGGGCGCGGCCGGGGCACGTCGGGTTCGGCGGACACGGGCTGCGCGTGCTCGTACCCCGCCGAAGGCGCCGCCTCGGTGCCGCGCGGTGTGTTCGTCCCGGCCCCGCGCGGCGGCTCGCCCTGCGCGCCCTGCGCCGCGGCCGGGCAGGGCGGGGCGCAGGCGGGGCGCGGCTGTGGCGGTAACGCCGGAGACGGTTCGGGGGTACGCAGGAGTGCCCCGCGGGCGTCCGCGGGGTCGGCGCCCGGCTGGGGGCGTTCGAAGGAGGTCGGCTGCTCCGTCACGCGTGTCGAATCCATCCGTCCGGGGCTGCGCGCCGGGCGCGCAGTTCGTCCCGCCGAAGACCCGATACCCGGAATACGTGCCCCAGGAACGGATTTCCGGCGTGGTCAGAGGCTGTTCCTGTGCCACCGGCGAACCGCATGCGGTCCGCACGGGCAGGACCCGCGTCAGCGGCGTGTGCCGCCGGACGGGCCCGAGGGCCTGTCCGACAGGCCCTGGTGCGCTCGTACCCCTCGCTCACGTCCTGCCGCCCCTCGGTGACGTTAGGTCAGACTCGGCGCCCGCTTCGGGAGTTGCCCTGTTCCGTGCCTCCCTGCGCCCTTGCGGAGGACGATCCTACGTTTCCCGCCCGGGGGCGCATCAAGGGTCTCATGAGGACACGTGCGCGGGCGTACGGTCCCAGTCCTCCGGCAGTGACGGTACCGCCCAGGACGGGTCCGGGCGCCAGTGCTGCCAGTTCTCCGAGAACGGCGGCCCCCAGGCGCGGATCACCTCCACCGCCGACCGGCCGGCCGCCCGCACCCGCTCGGCCAGACCGGCGTCCACCAGCCCGTCCCGCTGGGCCTGTGCGAACTCGTCCTCGTCCCGCCAGTGCCAACTGCGGTCCGGGTGCACGGAGATGTCCAGAAAGTGATCCTCGGAGTCCACCCCGCCCGCCCACCGGGTCAGCGGCTCCTCAAGATTGACGTACCAGTTCTTGAACCGCCAGCCCGGCTCCCAGAACAGCCACACCGACCACGGCTCACCCGGCCGGGCCAGCTTCAGCACGCCCGTGCCGAACCAGCGGTCGCGCTGCACGGTCCGCGGCTTGGTGTAGCGGGACGCGAGCGGTTCCAGATGCACGGGCGTGCCGTCGGCGAGCACCGGCTTGACGCACTCGGTGCCCGGCGCCATCCATACGGCCAGCACCTCGGCGTCGTCGCGCACGACGGTGACGGGACGCGCGATGTGGAAGCCCGTGCCGCCGTTCGCCCGGTACCGCCAAAGGATCTGGCACCCGGGCGCCCAGTGGGTCGTCGCACCGCCGGTCTTCACGCGTCTCGTCGCTCCGTCGTCTGTCATGCACAGATATTAGGTGTCATGGGCATACGACGCTGCGGTGAGCGTCACGGTTCACGCCCGCGTGCGGACTGCTCACGGGTGCGTCATCCGCAGGACGTCCAGCGCCTCGTCCAGCTGCTCCTCCGTCAGGTCGCCGCGCTCGACGTAGCCGCCCTCGAGTACGGCCTGACGGATCGTCTTCTGCTCCGCGAGCGCCCTCTTCGCGACCTTCGCGGCCTCCTCGTACCCGATGTACCTGTTTAGCGGGGTGACGACGGACGGCGAGGACTCGGCGTACTCGCGCGCCCGCTCGCGGTGGGCCACGATCCCGTCGACGGTCCGGTCCGCCAGCAGCCGTGAGACGTTCGCGAGCAGCCGGACCGACTCCAGGACGTTCTTGGCGATGACCGGCAGCATGACGTTGAGCTCGAAGTTGCCGGCGGCGCCGGCGGTGGCGACGGTGGCGTCGTTGCCGGTCACCTGGGCGCAGACCATGAGCACCGCCTCGGGGATGACGGGGTTCACCTTGCCCGGCATGATCGAGGAGCCCGGCTGGAGGTCCGGCAGGCTGATCTCGGCCAGCCCGGTCCGCGGCCCGGAGGACATCCACCGCAGATCGTTGGCGATCTTCGTCAGGCTCACCGCGACGGTCCGCAGCTGACCGCTGGTCTCCACGATCCCGTCCCGCGCGCCCTGCGCCTCGAAGTGGTCGCGGGCCTCGGTGAGCGGCAGCCCGGTGGTGCGGGCCACCTCCTCGATGACGGCGGCGGAGAAACCCGGCGGGGTGTTGATGCCGGTGCCCACGGCGGTACCCCCCAGCGGCAGCTCGGCGAGCCTCGGCAGCGAGGCCTTCAGCCGCTCCACGCCGTGCCGGATCTGGGCCGCGTACCCGCCGAACTCCTGCCCCAGGGTGACGGGCGTGGCGTCCATCAGATGGGTCCGCCCCGACTTCACCACGTCCGCGAACTCCTCGGCCTTGCGCGCGAGGGCGGCGGCCAGGTGCTCCAGGGCCGGGATCAGGTCCCGGGTGACGGCGGCGGTGGCCGCGATGTGGATGGAGGAGGGGAAGACGTCGTTGGAGGACTGGGAGGCGTTGACGTGGTCGTTGGGGTGCACGTCCCGCCCGAGGCGCTCGCCGGCGAGGGTGGCGAGGACCTCGTTGGTGTTCATGTTCGAGGAGGTGCCGGAGCCCGTCTGGAACACGTCGACCGGGAAGTGCTCGTCCCACCGGCCCTCGGCGACCTCCGCCGCCGCCTCCTGGATCGCCTGCGCGATGTCCTTGTCGAGCACCCCGAGCTCCGCGTTGACCTTGGCGGCGGCGCCCTTGATACGGGCGAGCGCCTCGATGTGCGCGCGCTCGAGACGCTGCCCGGAGACGGGGAAGTTCTCCACGGCACGCTGCGTCTGGGCACGCCACTTGGCGAACGCGGGGACCTGGACTTCGCCCATGGAGTCGTGCTCGGTGCGGTATTCGGTCATACCCGGTACAGCGCGGGGCGGGGGGTGGATGTTCCTGGGGTGCGCCGAACGGGTGCCGGGGCAGCGGTCAGCGGGCGCGGAGCTGCTCGTCCAGCCGGCCCAGCTCGTCGAGAAGCTCCGCATCGCCCTCCCACTTGGCCAGCCGCCGCAGGCCCTCCGGTGAGAGGCCCTTGACCTGTGGCGAGCGGCCCTGCAGTACGGCGATGCACAGGCGCAGGGCGGCCCGGTCCACGTCGAGGGAACCGGCCCGGGGCACGTCATAGATGGGCAGGGGTGCGTTGTCCGGGGCACGGCCCGTGCTGATCTGTTCCAGCAGGGACAGCGCGTGCCGGCGCAGGGCGACGCTCTTGCCGGCCCCCGCGATGCCCTGGAGCAGGACCAGGTCGGCGTCGGACTGTGCCAGGGCCGTGGTCAGGGGCTGGGTCGAGTACCGGCCGCGGCGAGGCAGACCGCGGCTGCCGGCGGCGGTACTGCCCTTGATGTCCTCGACGAGCACGGTCAGGTCGGTCAGCTCGCCGCCCAGCCATTGGCTTTCGGTGCTCGTGGACCTCAGCTTGCGCAACAGCAGCCGGGCCAGCGACCGCCGGAACGCCGGGCCCTGCGGCGGGGCCGGAGGCGGCGCGGCGCCGTCGGGTACCGTGCCGCCGCGCAACGGGCCGACGGGGCCGGAGATGTGGATGTCCCGCGCGTTGAACACCGGCGCCGTGACCGTCCAGTTCGGCTGCTCGAACTCGGCGTTCGCCTCATCGGATCCCGGCATTGTGTGACGCCGATCAGAGGTGGTGGCCGGCCCACTGCGCCAGCTGGTCCACGGAGGCGCCGAGCTCGTTCGCGGCGTTGGCGGCACCGGTCAGACCGCGCAGCAGCGCGCCGACCCGTGCGAGGCCACGGACGGCCGTGCCGCTTCTGGTCGAGCCATCGGGGTCAGGAGACCCGTCCGGGCCGTCGGAGTCCGTGCCGTCCTGGTCGGAGCCGTCGTCGGCGAGGCCCGTGTCATCGGCGTCCGCGTGACCGGTGTCGGAGCGCCCTGATTCCCCGAGCGCGGACACCTGTGCCAGCTCCGCGTCGACCGCGGCGAGTTCGGGCTCCGGGACGTTCTCCAGGGCTCGGACGCGGGCCCGCAGCTCCTCCACCACGGCGACGAAATCCGCAGGCCCGCTCCGCTCGGTGAGGTGGAGGTCACCGGTGATGTTGTAGACGTTGCTGTTGTGCAGCTGCCAGGAAGACTGGCTGAAGGTCATGACGCGAGCTCCCCCCCCCGGAGAGTTGCAGGGCAACAGCGTAGAGCCACTGCAGCCCCGTTGACGTCGCCAAGACGCGGATTGGTCCGGGGTTCTGCCGGGGGGAGCCGATCGAAGGCCGCGGCGTTACGCCAGCCCAGGCCCGCGCACGGGGATCGTCGTGAACGTCGGCTGCGGTGCCGGGTCCTGGAAGAAGTCGTTGCCCTTGTCGTCGACGACGATGAACGCCGGGAAGTCCTCGACCTCGATCTTCCAGACGGCCTCCATGCCGAGCTCCTCGTACTCCAGGACCTCGACCTTCTTGATGCAGTCCTGGGCGAGGCGGGCGGCCGGGCCGCCGATGGAGCCGAGGTAGAAGCCGCCGTGGGCGTCGCACGCGTCGGTGACCTGCTTGCTGCGGTTGCCCTTGGCCAGCATCACCTTGGATCCGCCCGCCGCCTGGAACTGCTCGACGTAGGAGTCCATGCGGCCGGCCGTCGTCGGGCCGAAGGAGCCGGAGGCGTAGCCCTCGGGGGTCTTCGCCGGGCCCGCGTAGTACACCGGGTGGTCCTTCAGGTACTGCGGCATCTCCTCGCCCGCGTCCAGCCGCTCCTTGATCTTGGCGTGCGCGATGTCGCGGGCCACGACCAGCGGGCCGGTCAGGGACAGGCGGGTCTTGACCGGGTACTTGGTCAGCTCGGCGAGGATCGTGTCCATCGGCTGGTTGAGGTCGATCTTGACGACGTCGGAGGACTCGTCCAGGTGCTCGTCGGTCGTCTCCGGCAGGAAGCGCGCCGGGTCCGTCTCCAGCTGCTCCAGGAACACGCCCTCGGCGGTGATCTTGGCGACCGCCTGGCGGTCCGCCGAGCAGGACACCGCGATCGCGACCGGGCAGGACGCGCCGTGCCGGGGCAGGCGCACCACGCGCACGTCGTGGCAGAAGTACTTGCCGCCGAACTGCGCGCCGATGCCGATCTTCTGGGTCAGCTCGAAGACCTTCTGCTCGAGGTCCTTGTCGCGGAAGCCGTGGCCGAGCTCCGAGCCCTCCGCCGGGATCTCGTCCAGGTAGTGCGCGGAGGCGTACTTCGCGGTCTTCAGGGCGTACTCCGCGCTGGTGCCGCCGACGACGATCGCCAGGTGGTACGGCGGGCAGGCGGCCGTGCCGAGCGAACGGATCTTCTCCTCCAGGAACTTCATCATGGAGGCCTCGTTCAGGACGGCCTTCGTCTCCTGGTAGAGGAAGGACTTGTTGGCGCTGCCGCCGCCCTTGGCCATGAACAGGAACTTGTAGGCGCCGCCGTCGGTGGCGTACAGCTCGATCTGGGCGGGGAGGTTGGAGCCGGTGTTCTTCTCCTCCCACATGGTCAGCGGGGCCATCTGCGAGTAGCGCAGGTTCAGCTTGGTGTAGGCGTCGTAGATGCCGCGGGAGAGGGCCTTCTCGTCCTCGCCCTCGGTGAGGACGTTCTGGCCGCGCTTGCCCATGACGATGGCCGTGCCGGTGTCCTGGCACATCGGCAGCACGCCGGCGGCGGCGATGTTGGCGTTCTTCAGCAGGTCCAGGGCCACGAACTTGTCGTTGCCCGACGCCTCGGGGTCGTCGATGATGCGGCGCAGCTGGGCGAGGTGGGCCGGGCGCAGGTAGTGCTGGATGTCGTGGATGGCCTCTTCGGCCAGCTTGCGCAGCGCCTCCGGCTCGACCTTGAGGAACGTACGTCCGTCGGGCCCCTCGACGGTGGAGACGCCCTCGGACGTCACCAGCCGGTACGGGGTGGTGTCCTCACCCTGGGGGAGCAGATCGGTGTACGCGAACTCAGGCATCGCAGCCCATTCCTCACTCTACGGACGGCTGCCCGCCGACGCTGGCGGGCACCGACCAGCGTAGAACCTGCCGCTGACCGTGAGGCTGTGAGGTCCGGCTCAGTTCACCGTCCGCTCCTCGCCGGCCCGGTCCGGCCCCGTTTCCCCGGCCGCTTCGCGGCCGCTTCTCGTGCGCAGAGGTGTCGCGATCTATCGTGTTTGGGTACGCTGCTGCCGTGGACCTTCAGAAGCAGACCGCCGCCCCCGCCACGGAGCTGCGCGCCTCGGACGCCGACCGTGACCGCATCGCCGACATCCTGCGCGACGCCCTTGCCGAGGGCCGTCTGAGCGCCGAAGAGCACGCCGAGCGCGTCGAGGGGGTGCTGAACGCCAAGACGGTCGGCGAGCTGGAGGTCTTCATCCAGGACCTGCCCGCCGCCCACCAGGGCCGTACGGCACCGGCCTACACCTCCGCGCCCAATCGTCCGGCCGCCGGCGCGATACCCCCGGAGGCCGACGAGAACGTGGTGGCGGTGTTCAGCTCGGCCATGCGCAAGGGCCGCTGGCGCGCCGGGCGGCGGCTGCACGCGTACGCGGTCTTCGGCAGTGTCGAGATCGACCTCAGCGAGGCGATCTTCGAGTACCAGCAGGTCGTGATCAAGGCCGTCTCCGTCTTCGGCGACGTCCAGATCCGCGTCCCGGAGAACGTGTCGCTGCGCGGCACCGGCGGCGGCGTCCTCGGCAACTTCGAGGTGGCGCCGCTGGACTCGTCCGAGTCCGACGCGCCCGTCGTCTACGTCGACGGCTGGGCGATCCTGGGCAACGTCGAGGCACGGCCCAAGCGCGGCAAGCTCGTCGCCGACATCCTCGACCGTGTGCAGCGCAAGGTCGACAGGGGTTTGCGCAAACATCTGTGAGCGATCGCGAACCAGCCACGGAACGCCTCTGACCAACCGCACGGTCGGGAACTCAGTGCATAGGCGCACGCACAGCGGGTAGGCCTTGCTGCATCGTCTCTCGCTCGCGAAGCCGTCGTCAGGAGAAGACCGTGCTGCAACCGCCGCATTCGTCCCTGCAGGTAGCTGCCGTTCCGGCCCCGCGGGTGCCAGTGCGGGACAGGGACCAAGACGCACCCTGGCACACCGAGGCGGTGTGCCGGCGCGACGAGGCCGGCCTGTTCTTCGCACCCTCGAAGGAGCCCACCGCCGCGCGGCTGTCGCGCGAGGAGGCGGCCAAGCGGGTCTGCGCGCGCTGCCCTGTGATGGTCGAGTGCCGCGAGCACGCGCTGCTGCAACCGGAGCCGTACGGCGTCTGGGGCGGCCTCACCGCCGCCGAGCGCCGCGTCGTCCTCGCCCGGCGCCGCCGGCGCGAACTGGAGCTCAAGAAGGCGGCCCGCACGACGGACCGCATAGCGGCGGCCGGCTAGCCGGGTCCCCGGCAGGCCTTCCTCGGCCCGTCGCCACGCGTTACTCGGCACACGTATGGGGCGCTCCCTCCGCACCGGGAGCGCCCCATACGTGCTGTGCCGGGCCCGCGGGCCGGGCGTCGGCTACCTCGCGCGGTCGAAGTCGATCGCGCTGTACGCCCGCAGCTTGCTCAGCCGGTGCTCGGACTCGATCCGCCGCACCGTGCCCGACTTGGACCGCATGACGATCGAGTCGGTCGTCGCCGTCTCCGAGCGGTAGCGCACCCCGCGCAGCAGCTCGCCGTCGGTGATGCCGGTGGCGACGAAGAAGACGTTCTCGCCCGAGACCAGGTCGTCCGTGGTCAGCACGCGGTCGAGGTCGTGCCCGGCGTCGATCGCCCGCTGGCGCTCCTCGTCGTCCTTCGGCCACAGCTTGCCCTGGATCGTGCCGCCCAGGCACTTCACGGCGCAGGCCGAGATGATGCCCTCGGGCGTGCCGCCGATGCCGAGCAGCAGGTCGACGCCGGTGCCCTCGCGCAGCGCGTAGATCGAGCCGGCCACGTCGCCGTCGGAGATCAGCTTGATGCGCGCGCCCGCCTCCCGGACCTCCTGGATGAGGCCCTGGTGCCGCGGCCGGTCCAGGATGACGACGGTGACGTCCTCGGGGGTGCCCCGCTTGGCCTTGGCCACGCGCTTGATGTTCACCGACACCGGCGCGTCGATGTCCACGAAGTCGGCCGCGTCCGGGCCGGTCACCAGTTTGTCCATGTAGAACACGGCGGACGGGTCGAACATCGCGCCGCGTTCGGTGGCGGCCAGAACCGCGATCGCGTTCGGCATGCCCTTGGCGGTCAGCGTGGTGCCGTCGATCGGGTCGACCGCGATGTCGACCTCCGGGCCGGTGCCGTCGCCCACGCGCTCTCCGTTGAAGAGCATCGGGGCCTCGTCCTTCTCCCCCTCGCCGATGACGACGACGCCGTTCATCGACACGGTGGAGACGAGGGTCCGCATGGCGCGGACCGCGGCGCCGTCGGCGCCGTTCTTGTCACCGCGCCCGACCCACCGGCCCGCGGCCATCGCCGCGGCCTCGGTGACCCGGACCAGTTCCAGGGCGATGTTGCGGTCGGGAGCCTCTTCGGGGACTTCCAGCTCTGACGGCAAGTGATGATGCTCGGTCATCGGAGCGCACCTTTCTGATACGACGACGGCCGGATGAGGGTGTTGGCCATGACTCTATCGCCGAGTCGACAAAATGAGCAGGGGACCCCACGGATGAGCGGTCCGGGCACCTGCGACGATAGAGGGCGTGGCAGGTTCGAACGGCAAGCAGAAGTCGGTCCGGAGCATGATCCTCTCCCTCGGGGTGATCGTGATCGCGGCCGCGAGCGTCTATCTCTTCATCCCGCACGACGATCACGCTCCCGACATCAAGCGGGTCGACTACCGCGTCGAGCTGCTCACCGCGCGCCGCGCCGCCCCGTACGCGGTGGCCGCGCCCGAGGGCCTGCCCGAGGCCTGGAAGCCCACTTCCGTCCGCTACCGGGCCGACCAGGACAACCGCTGGCATCTGGGTTTCCAGGATCCCGAGGGCCAATACGTGGCGATCGAGCAGTCCACTCAGAAGCGCAAGGACTTCATCGACGACGCCAGCCAGGGCGGCCACGCCACCAAGGTCACCCAGGAGATCGACGGCCGCACCTGGACCCGGTACACCGGCGGCCGCTACGACGCCCTCGTGCTGGAGGACGCCAAGGGCTCCACCACGGTGGTGGCGGGCACGGCCTCCTTCGGCCAGCTGACGAAGATGGCGCAGGCGCTGGAACTGAAGAAGTCCTGACCTTCCGCGTCCGGCTCCGGGGACCGCACCCGGAGGATCACCCGGAGGATTCCGCCTCCCCCTCGGCCTCCTCCTCGGCCAGTGCCGCGTCCAGGCGCGCGCGGGCGCCCTCCAGCCAGCGCCGGCAGACCTTGGCCAGCTCCTCGCCCCGCTCCCACAGGGCGAGGGACTCCTCCAGGCTCGTACCGCCCGCCTCCAGACGCCGGACGACCTCGATCAGCTCGTCCCGCGCCTGCTCGTAGCCGAGCGTCTCGTCCGCCGCCGCGGTGCTGCCTGCTGCGGTGTTGCTTGTCATCCGCCCACCCTATGTGTCGACCCGAACTGTGAAATCGCCCCCGGCGACCCGGGCGCGCAGCGCCTCGTCCGCCGCCACCTCGGCCGGGTCGCGGACCACGTGCCCGTCGGCCTTCTGCAGCACGGCGTACCCGCGGCGCAGCGTCGCGGCGGGGGAGAGGGCCACCACGCGCGCGTGCGTGTGCGTCAGCTCCGAGTCGGCGCGGTCCAGCAGGTGCCGCAGCGTGCGCCGGCCACGGTCCAGCAGCGAGGCGACATGGTCCGCCCGCTCGTCGATCATGCGGTGCGGATCCTCCATGCAGGGCCGCGCCAGCGCGTGGGCGAGGCCCCGCTCCTCGCGCTCGACCAGGGCACTCACGCACCGCCGGGCGCGGTCGCGCAGCTGCCGTACCCGCTCGAGCTCCTCGCCGACGTCCGGCACGACCTTCTTGGCGGCGTCGGTGGGTGTGGAGGCGCGCAGGTCGGCGACGTAGTCGAGCAGCGGGGTGTCCGGCTCGTGCCCGATCGCGGAGACGACCGGCGTACGGCAGGACGCCACCGCGCGGACCAGCTGCTCGTCGGAGAACGGCAGCAGGTCCTCCACGCTGCCGCCGCCGCGCGCGACGATGATCACATCCACCTCGCCGAGCGCGTCGAGCTCCTTGACGGCCTGTACGACCTGCGGGACGGCGTGCACGCCCTGCACCGCGACGTTGCGAACCTCGAAGCGGACGGCGGGCCAGCGGTGCCGGGCGTTCTCCAGCACGTCCCGCTCGGCGGCGGAGGCGCGGCCGCAGACCAGGCCGATCAGCTGAGGGAGGAAGGGCAGCGCCTTCTTCCGCTCGGGCGCGAACAGTCCCTCGGCGGTCAGCGACTTCTTCAGCTGCTCCAGGCGGGCCAGCAGCTCGCCGACGCCCACCGGCCGTATCTCGGCGGCCCGCAGGGACAGCTGCCCGCGCGGGGCGTACCACTCCGGCTTGGCGTGCACGACGACGCGGGCGCCCTCGCCGACGACGTCGGCGACCGCGTCGAACACCTCGCGGTAGCAGGTCACGCCGACCGAGATGTTGTACGACGGGTCGCGCAGCGTCAGGAACACCACGCCCGCGCCCGGCCGCCGCGACAGCTGGGTGATCTGGCCCTCGACCCACACCGCGCCGAGCCGGTCGATCCAGCCGCCGATGAGCCGCGAGACCTCACCGACCGGCAGCGGGGATTCGGGGGACGTGGTGACAGCCATGTCCGCGAGGGTAGCCGCCGCCACCGACAGCGGGGGCGGTGGCGGCACCGCGCGGGGGCGGTCGCGCCGTCGCGCCGGGCCGGTGCTCCCGGCGCCACCCCCGGCGATCTTCCGGCCGTCGGGCGCGGCCTTACGATGGGTGCCATGACTGCTACGTCTGGCCGCCGTGTCCTGCTCGCCGCCCCCCGGGGCTACTGCGCGGGTGTGGACCGCGCCGTGATCGCCGTCGAGAAGGCCCTGGAGCAGTACGGGGCTCCGGTGTACGTCCGGCACGAGATCGTCCACAACAAGTACGTCGTGCAGACCCTGGAGAAGAAGGGCGCCGTCTTCGTCGAGCGGACGGAGGAGGTGCCGCCGGGCAACATCGTGATGTTCTCCGCGCACGGCGTGGCCCCCGTCGTCCACGAGGAGGCCGAGCGCGGCCGCCTCGCCACCATCGACGCCACCTGCCCGCTGGTCACCAAGGTCCACAAGGAGGCCGTCCGCTTCGCCAAGGAGGACTACGACATCCTCCTGATCGGGCACGAGGGCCACGAGGAGGTCATCGGCACCTCCGGCGAGGCCCCCGACCACATCCAGCTCGTCGACGGCCCCGAGGACGTCGCGAAGGTCGAGGTGCGCGACCCGTCGAAGGTCGTCTGGCTCTCCCAGACCACGCTGTCGGTGGACGAGACCATGGAGACGGTCGACGCCCTGCAGGAGAAGTTCCCGCAGCTGATCTCCCCGCCGAGCGACGACATCTGCTACGCCACGCAGAACCGCCAGCTCGCCGTCAAGCAGATGGGCGCCGAGGCGGATCTCGTCATCGTGGTCGGCTCCCGCAACTCCTCCAACTCCAAGCGTCTGGTGGAGGTCGCCAAGCTCGCGGGCGCGGCCCAGGCCTACCTCGTGGACTTCGCCGACGAGATCGACGAGGCCTGGCTGGAGGGCGTGACGACGATCGGCGTGACGTCGGGCGCGTCGGTGCCCGAGGTCCTGGTCGAGCAGGTGCTCGAGTGGCTGGCCCGGCGCGGCTTCGAGGACGTGGAGATCGTCAAGGCGGCGGAGGAGTCCATCACCTTCTCCCTGCCCAAGGAGCTCCGCCGGGACCTGCGCGAGGAGGCCGCCGCGATGGTGGCCGAGCGCGGCGGGTCGGGTACGCCCCAGTCGTGATCGCCGATGACGGCGTGACTGTCAGTCGCACGCCGTAACGTGGAGCCATGCAGATCTTCGGTGTGGACATCGGCGGGTCGGGGATCAAGGGCGCCCCGGTGGACCTGGGCAAGGGCGACCTGGCCCAGGAGCGCTTCAAGGTGCTGACCCCGCATCCGGCGACGCCCGACGGGGTGGCCGACGGTGTCAAGCAGGTCGTCGACCACTTCGGCTGGACGGGTCCGGTCGGGCTGACGTTCCCGGGCGTCGTCACCGGCGGCGCCACGGTCCGCACGGCGGCGAACGTCGACAAGAGCTGGATCGACACCGACGCGCGCGCCCTGTTCCGCGAGCGGCTGGGCGGCCTGCCGGTGACCGTGGTCAACGACGCGGACGCGGCGGGCGTCGCCGAGATGCACTTCGGCGCCGGCCAGGGCCGCCGGGGCACCGTGATCCTGCTGACCTTCGGCACCGGCATCGGCAGCGCGGTCTTCGTCGACGGCACCCTCGTCGCCAACACGGAGCTGGGCCATCTGGAGCTGGACGGCCACGAGGCGGAGAAGCGGGCCTCCAGCAAGGTCAAGGACGACCACGACCTGTCCTGGGAGCAGTGGGGCCACCGCGTCGAGAAGTACCTCGCCCACCTCGAGATGCTCTTCTCCCCGGAACTGTTCATCCTCGGCGGCGGCGTCAGCCGCAAGGCCCACAAGTTCCTGCCCCTCATCACGGGCGTAAGAGCCCCGATCGTCCCCGCCCAGCTGCAGAACAACGCGGGCATCGTGGGGGCGGCGATGCGGGCGGCGGAGGGCGCGTAGCCGGGCGGCGGGGCGCCCGGGACAGGAGGGGGAGGAGGGAGTGCCCAGGTGCTCCCGTCCCTCACCGCGGCGGGCGGCGTCCGGCCCGCGCGCGGGCGGGCGCGGGTGCGGCGCGCCGCAGCAGAGCCGTGACCCCCGCGATCAGCGTCCCCCCGTACAACCACAGCGCCTGCGTGGCGAGCGCGGTGACCAGGCCCATCAGTGTGCCGAGGAAGCCGTCGCCATCGGCCAGGGGCAGCAGGCCCACGGCGTACCCGATGGGCACCACGACCGGCGAGGTCAGCAGGTCGCCCCGGCGCACCCACGCGGCGGTCAGCACACACACCGGCAGGAACAGCACGCCGTACCCGGTCGGGGACCCGCCGAACAGCAGCTGGTCGAGACAGCCCAGCAGAAACATCAGCGCCCCGCAGAACAGACCCGCCCCCAGGCCCGTGAGCCGCGGGTTCGGCAGCCGCCGCAGTCGTCGTATGGCGGCGGCGGGGCCGGAGACGGGAGCCGCGGCGGACGGACGCCGCCCGCCGGCCGGACGCGGCGCCCCCGGGGGATGCCGTGCCGCGGGCCGGTGGCCCTGCGCGCCCTGCCGTGCCGCCTGCGGCGGCGTCAGGGGCCTGCCGCCTCGCGGTCCGTGCTGCTGAGGTCGCGTCCTGGGTTGCTCCACTGGACCAACCTAGGTCTGTTTATGTGCTGAATAGGCCGTTTGACACGCCGCGCGGCGCGGCCTGGCCAAGCGTTCGAACCGCCGCGGGGGCCGGGCCGCGACACGCCGTAGACTGGTGGATCGGCCGCCTGGCCGCCAGTCTCCTCACGTACGGGAAGTCGCAACGTGTCGCTCACGATCGGAATCGTCGGTCTGCCGAACGTCGGCAAGTCGACCCTGTTCAACGCCCTGACCAAGAACGACGTGCTCGCGGCCAACTACCCGTTCGCCACGATCGAGCCGAACGTCGGTGTGGTGGGCGTCCCGGACGGTCGTCTCGCCCAGCTCGCCTCGATCTTCAAGTCGGAGCGGATCCTGCCGGCCACGGTCGACTTCGTCGACATCGCCGGCATCGTGCGCGGCGCCAGCGAGGGCGAGGGCCTGGGCAACAAGTTCCTCGCCAACATTCGCGAGTCGGACGCGATCTGCCAGGTCATCCGCGCCTTCAAGGACGAGAACGTCGTGCACGTCGACGGCAAGGTCTCGCCGAAGGACGACATCGAGACGATCAACACCGAGCTGATCCTCGCCGACCTCCAGACCATCGAGAAGGTCCTCCCGCGCCTCCAGAAGGAATCGCGGATCAAGAAGGACGTGGCCCCGAAGGTCAAGGCCGTCGAGGAGGCCAAGGAGATCCTGGAGAAGGGCGACACGCTCTTCGCGCACGGCATCGTCCAGGGCAGCGAGCGCGCGGAGCTCCTCCACGACCTGCACCTGCTCACGACGAAGCCCTTCCTCTACGTCTTCAACGTCGACGAGGACGAGCTGATCGACGAGGACTTCAAGAACGAGCAGCGCGCCCTGGTCGCCCCCGCCGAGGCGATCTTCCTCAACGCCAAGCTGGAGGCCGACCTCGCCGAGCTGGACGAGGAGGAGGCCCTGGAGCTCCTGGAGTCCGTCGGCCAGCACGAGCCCGGCCTGGCCACCCTCGCCCGCGTCGGCTTCAACACCCTCGGCCTGCAGACCTACCTGACGGCCGGCCCCAAGGAGTCCCGCGCCTGGACCATCAAGAAGGGCGCCACCGCCCCCGAGGCCGCCGGCGTGATCCACACCGACTTCCAGAAGGGCTTCATCAAGGCCGAGGTCATCTCCTTCGGGGACCTCCTCGAGGCCGGCTCGGTCGCCGAGGCCCGCGCCAAGGGCAAGGCCCGCATGGAGGGCAAGGAGTATGTGATGCAGGACGGGGACGTGGTGGAGTTCCGCTTCAATGTGTGACCGATTCGTTGCCGTGCGCTAAGTGGTTCGTCAAGCGTGCAGATCAGAAGGGGCTGAGCTCTGGCGAGCTCAGCCCCTTCTGCGCTCCCGTGCTGACTCCTGGTGCTGTGGCCGGAAAGGTTTGCCGGAAAGCCTGCGGCGTCCGGTGTGGGGGTACCTCCCGCGCCGTTCAGGCAGGGGGGGAGCATCGCAAGGCGGAGCATCTCCCGTGTACTCGGTGGCCCGATCGTCGGCGCCGCACCTGCGGGCATGGAGTGGCAGCCGCTCCGATCCCTGGGCCTGCTCCGCCCCGCGCCGGTCAGGAGACGTCGCGGACCGTGTTGCGAAGCGTCCCGAGTCTGCTGACTTCGACTTCGACGACGTCCCCGTCGACGATGAATCCCGGCGGCTCCATGAAGAGCCCCACACCGCCCGGCGTGCCGGTGACGATGACGTCGCCGGGGGAAAGCGGCGTGAACGCGGTGACGTACTCGATGATCGACGGAATGTCGTTGATCAGGTCGGCGACCTTGCCGCGCTGGCGTACCTCACCGTTGACCCGGGTCGTGAGCTCGAGTTCGGTGACATCGCCGACCTCGTCGGCGGTCACCAGACAAGGACCGAAGCCACCGGTCCCCGGCCAGGTCTTGCCGGGCAGCCACTGGCTGGCGGCGCGCTGCCAGTCGCGCACCGAGAAGTCGTTGTACACGGCGTAGCCGGCGACGTGGTCGTAGGCCTCGGCCCTGGAGACCCGATGCGCGGGCCTGGAGATGACCAGAGCCACCTCGCCCTCGTAGTCGAACTGCGCGGAGTGCGCGGGCTTGAGGGCGTCCTCGCCGTGGCCCATCTGGCTGTCGGCGTAGCGGGCGAAGACGACCGGGGCCTGAGGGGCCGCCTTGCCGATCTCGTCCTGGTGGGTGCGGTAGTTGACCCCGATGCAGATGATCTTGCGAGGCTCCGGGATGACCGGGGCGAGCCGCACATCACCGAGCGCCACCGGGCGGTCGGTGTAGTGCGCCAGGGAGTCGAGGGCGCCGGCCGCGATGGCCTCGGCGAGCGAAGGTGCTGTCGGGGTCGCGTCGTAGACGGTCTCGGCGTCGAGACGCCCCCAGGCGATGCTCCGGTCGGCGCGGTAGTAGCTGACGAACCTGCTCATCGGGTGGTCCTGTTCAGTGGTGGGCGAGAGTGCGGGTGCAGGGCTTTGGAGTACGGATCGGTCCGTCGGGAGCGGTCGTCGACGAAGGCGCGGAGGCGCTCGACGACGCGTTGCTCGCCGGCGGAGTCGAACACCGCCGCGACGTAGCGGTCGGGACGTACCGCGACGAAGACCGGAAGGGTGCCGGCGCCGGAGGTGAGCACCGCGGTGGTTTCGGTGACCATGCCGTCGGTCGGCTCGGTCGGCTCGCCGTCCGGTGCGCGGAGGCACAGCCGGTTCGCGCCGATCGCGTCCCAGTAGGCGTCGACCGCCGCGCCGGGCGGACCTCCGATCTGCAGCAGCGTCCATCCGCGCCCGAGGTGGGCGTCGAGTCCGCGTTCAGCACCGGTGGCGTCGCGGACGACGGGCTGGCTCAGGGCGCGGCCGACGGTCACGGTGCCGAGGGTGACGCCGTGGGCCCGGGCGGCGACTCCGGCGGTGTAGTCGGGTGGTGCGATGAAGCGCATGTTGGCGAGGAATTCGCGCACGCGGGGGATCAGGCTGACCGTGCGGACGACGGTGTCCCGTACGCGTGTGACGAGGGGGTGGGTCGCCATGACGACTGCGCCGATACGGCGCGAGACCGTCACCATCGCGGCTCCGTGGGTGCGGCGCTCGACCTCGTAGGAGTCCAGCAGCCGCTCGGTCGCGCCGCCGTTGACCGCCTCGATCAGCTTCCAGGTGAGGTTGGTCGCGTCGCGGATACCGGCGTTCAGGCCCTGGCCCGCGAACGGCGGCATCAGGTGTGCGGCGTCACCGACGAGGAACGCGCGCCCCGCACGGTACGTCCGCGCGACACGCTGGTGCGCGATGTACACGACCGCGCGGCGCACGTCGTCCGACGCCAGCTCGGCCCGGAAGCGGGGCACGACCAGCTCGCGGATCCGCTCCGGCGTCGTCATCTCATCGGGATCCTCGTCGTCGAAGAGCATGAACTCGATCCGCAGGCGTCCCTTGACGCCGGGCACGAGTACGTACGGCCGCTCCCCGTCGCCGTGGAACTCGGCGAACGGGTCCCGCGCGTGCGGCTCGTTGTGCAGATCGACGACGATCCACCGCTGCGGCTGGGTGGTACCGGCGAGATCGATCCCGACCGCCCGGCGGGTGAAGCTGCGTCCGCCGTCGGCGCCGATCAGCCAGTCGGCGGTCAGAGTCCGCGTCTTGTCTCCGGTCGTCACGGTCACGCTGATCCCGTCGCCGTCCTGCGTGATCGCGGTCGCCTCGGCGTCGCGCAGGAACTCGAGCCCCTCGTGCGCGACTGCTCGCTCCCACAGCAGCCGCTCCAGGATCGGCTGGTCGAACTGGGTCTTGGCGGGATGCCCCAACCGCGACGCGACCGGCCTCGCTTCGAGCAGGAGGCGGTCCCCGAGCCCGAAGTAGCGGCTACCGGTGTCGAGCAGGGACTCGGCCTTGAGCGCGGCGGCCACACCGAGCTGCTCAAGGGTGCGGAACGACTCGTCCTGGAGGCTGATCGCGCGAGGCAGGTCGCCCGGCTCGGTCTCCTTCTCCACGAGCGTCGTACGCACCCCCGCATCGGCGAGCAGGAGAGCGGCGACGAGCCCGATCGGGCCGGCACCCACCACGAGCACATCACGCCGCACGGTCACGACGACGCCTCCGGTCGTGGGCGGAGCGTGAAGTCGGCGTCGAAGTCCGCGCCGCGTGTCAGCTCCCAGTACTCGAGATGGCTGTACGGCCATACCTGCGAGACCCGGCCGCGGGAGTTCTTGTACCAGGTGCGTACCTGCGGCTGCCCCCACGCACGCTCGGCATTGCCCTGGTCGATCCACGCGAGGAACCGGTCCAGGGTCTCCTGCCCGACCTCGAGGGACGCCGCCCCTCGGCGCAGCATCTGGTGGATCGCCTCGACGGTGAACTCGACCCCGCACTCGATCATGAAGTGGAACTGGCCGTGCACCACGTAGTTCGTGTTGGGCCCCTGGATCAGGAAGAGATTCGGGAAGCCCGGCACGGATATACCGGCCCAGGCCGTCGCATCACCGTTCCAGTGCTCCTTGAGCGTCTGACCGGACGGCCCGGTGACCACGATCGGGTCCAGGTAGTCGGACGCCCTGAACCCGGTCGCGTAGATCACGACGTCGACCGGGTGGTGCTCGCCGTCGGCGGTGACGATGCCGTCGGACGTGAACCGCTCGATCGGGGAGGTGACGAGCTGGGCGTGCTCCCGGTGCAGTGCGTGCGCCCACACGCCGTTGTCGCGGAGCATGCGCTTGCCGCCGGGGGGATACGCGGGCACGACGACATCGAGCATGTCGGGACGGTCCGCCCACTGCTCGCGCATGATCGCGGTGAGTGTCTCGCGCACCCGCAGGTTGGTCGCCGACACCGAGTCGGTGCGGTCCCACTCCGGATCGACCTTGACGGTGTGCAGCCGTCCTGTGCGCGCTCCCCAGAACGCCTGGAACCGGAACCACTGACCGTAGTACGGGACATGCTCGCTGAGCCAGGCCAGGGCCGGCGGTGTCGGGTCGTGGTAGTTCGGGGCGGGAACCGTCCACGGTCCGGACCGCTGGAAGACATCGAGGTGGGCGACTCGGTCGATGATGCTCGGGACGATCTGGTAGGCGCTGGCGCCGGTGCCGACCACCGCGACGCGCTTCCCGGTCAGGTCCACGTCGTGGTCCCACCGGGCGGAGTGCATCTGTACGCCGCCGAAGTCGTCCTGCCCGGGGATCTGCGGGATGTTCGGCTTCTCCAGCTGCCCGGTCGCGGCGATGACGGCGTGGAACCGCCGGCACTGCTCGACGCCGGCACGTCGTACGACGACCTCCCAGGTGGCCGATGCTTCGTCCCAGGTCATCGAGATGACCTCGGTGTCGAACTCGATGTGCTCGCGCAGCTTGGCGCGATCGACGATCTCGACGGCGTACGCCTCGATCTCCGCACCCTCGGCGTACGCGTCGGGCCAGTCGGCGCGCTGGGCGAAGGAGAAGCTGTAGCCGAAGGTCGGGGTGTCGAGGCGGACGCCGGGGTAGGTGTTGGCCCACCAGGTCCCGCCGACCTCGGGGTGCTTCTCGAATGCGACGAACCGTACGCCCGCCTGCTTGAGCCGGTACATCGCCGCGATGCCGCTCATCCCGGTGCCGATGACCGCGACCTCGAAGTCGCGGTCGGGTGCGACCTCGTCGATGTGCCAGGTCGGTGCTCCCGGACGTCGCGTGACCAGGTCGAGCTCGTGCATCATCAGTGCCGCGTCCTCGGCACTTGCCCCGCCCGTGATGAACTCGACGATCGTGCGCGCTTCCTCGGGCTCCAGCAGACGGGGCCGGGTGAGCCTGTCGTCGCGGACGCGCTTGAGGGCGGACAGCGCGAGCTCACGCGCACGCGCACGTGCGGGCCCGCTCATGCCGCCGTGCGCAGGCGGGGTCGTGTCGACGGGGGGAAGCGGGGGTCGCAGCTCCGCCGGGATCAGCGTGTGATCTCCGGTCAGCGCCGCCAGCGCCGTGAGCAGCGACGGCAGGTCGGCCTCCGCGACGATGCGTTCGAGGAAGGCGTCGTCCTCAGTGATGGGCGTGTACTCGTCGCGCCAGTACACGTCGTCGATCTGGGCGCCCTCGCTCGGGTCGGTCATCAGCCCTCCATCGTGTTCGGGGGTTCTCTCGGGGACATGCCGGGATCACGCGATGCAGGCGGCCTCGAAGACCTTGCCGAGTACGTCGTCGACCTCCTGGGCCAGGCACTCGGCGGCGATCACATGGTCGGGGCGGACGACGACGGCGCCGACCGGGCGTGCGTCGAACCAGGCCTGCAGGCTCGTCTCCCCGCCGAGGTCGCCGACGACGGTGACGCCGGGTGCGGCCTGTTTGCGCGCCCACGGCAGCTGCGCCTTCGGTACCACCTGCACGAGGCGGGCGCCGAGGCGATCGAGCACGGCGAGTCGCTCCGCCGACAGGAAGGCCGTCGGGTCGTTGTTCCAGGTGATCACACGCCAGCCCTGCCCGGTGGCCTCGTCGAGCAGCATCTCCACGCCGTCCGCGTCGGTGGCCTGCGGCTGCGGGAAGATCGAGCCGGCGAGACGCGGCACGTCGCGGGCCGGCAGGGTCTTGAACGCCGGCAGTGGCGTGTGCACCACGACGCCCTGGTCGAACTTCGGCTGGGGCTTGAACGCCTGACGCTTCTGGGCCTCCCGCTCCTCGGGGGTGCGGTTGGCGGCGATCCGGTCGCGCTCGGCGGCCTTGACCGGATCGTGGTCCGTCATCTCCTTCGCCATACCGAGGGAGACGGCGACCATCTGCGTGACGTGGCCCCGCCGTTCGGTCTCGTACGTGTCCAGCAGACCGTCGGTCGACAGGCCCTTGACGACGGCTGCCAGCTTCCAGCCGAGGTTGAAGGCGTCGCGGATCCCCGAGTTCCAGCCCTGGCCGCCGACGACCGGCATGACATGGGCGGCGTCACCGGCCAGGAAGATCCGCCCGTGGCGGAACCGCCCGGCGACACGGGCGTGGTGCCGGTAGACGCGGCGGCGGATGATGTCCAGCCTGGACGGGTCCGGCACGTGCGGCGCCAGCAGGCCGAAGACGAACTCGTCGTTGTCGACGTCGGCCTCGGACTCGTGCTCGAAGAGCGTGAACTCCCAGCGCCTGATGCCGTGGGGCAGTGCGATGGAGGCGTAGCTGCGGGTCGGATCCCCGCCGAAGACGGCATGGGGCGTACCGATCGGGTCGTTGGCGACGTCGATCACGATGCCGTCGCTCGGCCGGGTCTCGCCCTCGAACGAGATGCCCAGGCGCTTGCGGGTGGGCGAGGCCCCGCCCTCGGCGGCGACGACGTACAGCGCGCGCACCGTCTCGCCGCCTTTGAGGGTGGCGACCACGCCGTCCGCGTCCTCGGCCAGGTCCACGACCTCGGCGCCGAAGCGTGCGGCGGCGTTCGGGAAGCGGTCCAGTCCGGCGAGCAGCACCTGGTCGACCAGCGGCTGCACGAAGCCGTTGCGGCGCGGCCAGCCGAACTCGCGCGTCGTCGGGTTCACTTCGGAGAGGATCGTCCGGTCCCCGTTGATCATGTAGATCTTCTGGTCGGGGATGGTGTGGGGAAGCACCTCGTCGACGAGCCCGGCGGTCTGCATCGCGCGCAGCGCCTCGTCGTCGATGCCCACGGCCCGCGGGTAGTCGATGAGTTCGTGCTCCCGCTCGACGACGAGTACGTCGATGCCCTGCTGCCCGAGCAGGTTGGCCAGGGTCAGGCCGACGGGGCCGGCACCGACGACGAGGACGTCGCAGGCGGTGGTCATGAGGTGCTCCCAGTGGATCGTGCCGAGTCGAGCGCGGCGATGGTGTCGCCGAACGCGCGGTTCAGCAGGACGAGATCGATGCCGAGGCCCACGTAGTCGACAAGGCCGTCGGCGAACAGCCCGGCCGCGTATGCGGGCTGCCCCGAATAGATGCCGAGGGTGACGCCGTGAGCGGCCGTCACCGCGCGCAGGTGCGTGATCGCCTCCCGCACGGGGCCGTCCTCCCAGTCGCCCCGCCCGGGCAGGCCGTAGGAGACGGCCAGGTCGGCCGGACCGATGTAGACCGAGTCCAGGCCCGGGGTCGAGACGATCTCCTCGGCGCGGTCGACGCCGGCCTTCGTCTCGATCTGCGCGATGGCGGACACCGCGCGGTTGCCGGCCTCGGTGTACGGGTCACCAGGGTCGCCCGGGTACAGCGCGGGCCTGGACGGACCCAGGCTGCGGTTCCCGACCGGCGGATACTTCGTGGCGGTGACCAGAGCCTCGGCCTGGGACCGGGACTCGACGGTGGGCGCGACGATGCCGCGGGCTCCGCTGTCGAGCAGCCGCAGGATCGGGGCGGGATCCAGCGAGCCCACGCGCGCGTACGCGTACGCGTTGTCCCGCGGGATCGAGCGCAGGATCCCGCATGCCGCCTCCAGCCCCAGTTCGCCGTGCTGGAGGTCGAGGACCACCCCGTCGTAGCCGGCGGCCGCCGCCCACTCGGGCATCGAGAACGAGGGGAGCGACTGGTGGTACAGGACGGGGTTGCCGCCGCCGGGAGCCGCCCGCTTCACTGTGCCGGCCCTTCCCGCCCGGCCAGTCGCGCGGCGTGCGCCGCGGCCGCCTTGCCGCCGAAGACCGGCACGATCTCGCGGCGGGCGAACCGCCACTGCCCGTCGACCTTCCGGTACCGCTCGCGGAACTCGCCGACCGAAGCGGGCTGCGTCTGCGGCTCGTTGGTGTCGCGGAAGGTGAGGTACTGCACCGTGCCGTCGACTTCCTCGCCGTCCCACACCAGGCGGATCCCGCCGATGAAGTGGCGGCCGACGACATCGGTCTGCCGGGCGCGCTTGGCGCCCCAGACCTTCATGGCCTCGCGGTCCATGTCACCCATCGGGCCGACCGAGACGCCGTCCTCGGTGTACAGCTCCCAGGTGGTGTCCGCCCGGTTGTGGTCGAGGCGGTAGAGCATCTCCGCGATGAGCTGCTCGATCTCGACGCGGGTGGTCGCGTCGACGGGGCGGTAGTCGCTCATGTTCAGCCTTTCGAGTCCGCGGTCGCGACGACGCGACCGAGTCCGGTGATGGTGGCGACGCACTCGACGTCGGCGGGCCACGGCTCGATGTAGCCGATGGACCCGGACAGCAGCACCTCGCCGGCGCGCAGCGGCTCGCCGGTGCGGATCGCGGTCCCGGCCAGCCAGATCACCGCGTTGACCGGGTCCTCAAGGACGTTGCTGCCGATGCCCCGGGTGATCTCCTTGCCGCCGCCGGTGATGACCATCTCCACCTTGGTCAGGTCGACCTCGCCGTACGGGTGCTGCTCCTCGCCGAGGACGACGCCGCTGCAGCCGGCGTTGTCCGCGATGGTGTCGACGATCTGCCCGACCGAACCGCCGTAACGGAAGTCGACGACCTCGAACGCGGGGGTCACGTAGTCGATCGCGGCTTCGACGGCCTCGCGGGTGGCCTCGAGGATGTCGCTCTTCAGTACGAACGCGACCTCGGCCTCGATCAGCAGGCGGTTGTACCGGGACAGCGGAAGGTGCGTTCCCGAGGGGTGCACCATGTCGTCGTGGATGATCCCGTAGTCGGGCTCGGAGATGCCCACCCGCTCCTGTACGAGCGGGTTGGTCAGGCCGACCTTGCGGCCCACCCGCCTCACGCCCAGCTCGCGCTCGCGGAGGGCGGCGAACTCGGCGGAGATCGCGTAGGCCGCGTCGAGATCCCGCTCGGGGAGCCGGGGGCTCACGTACGGCACCGTGTACACGTCGCGCTTCGCCTCGAACAGCTCGCGCGCGATCCGGTTGACGGTCTCCTGGGCGACGCTCACGGGCGGTCCTTTCGTTCGGCATGCTTCTTCAGGAAGGCGACGGCCGCGGCGTTGAACTCCGCGGGGCCCTCCCACTGCGGCCAGTGCGCGGCGCCGCGGATCAGCAGGTACTCGCCGTCCGGGATCAGAGCGCACAGACGCCGACCCTCGGCCTCGTCGCCGGTCGGCTCGTTGTCGGTCCACACCATCAGGGCCGGCACCGGGAGCGCCGCGAAGTCGTCGTCCGTGACCCGGTTGCGCCGGCGCCGCTCCGGCTCCCGCAGGGCGGAGACGTACGCCATGCTGAACCCGTCGCGGGCGTAGATCGCCTGGCGGACGCGTACGAGCTCGTCGGTGATCTTCTCCGGATCGTGGATGACGACCTGAAGGCGCTTCTTCACGTTGTCGAAGGTCGGCTCGCTCGCCGCCTGGGTGCTCACCGACTGCGTCTTGTCCAGCCGCGGCTCCTCGACCATCCGCCCGCCCGGTGCGGACAGGATCACCGTGTGCAGCCGGTCGGGGTGCTTGGGCGCGAACTTCAGCGCGAGCCAGCCGCCGAGCGACTCACCGGCGAGGTGCACGCGCTCCAGCTCCAGTGCGTCGAGCAGCGCGAGCAGGTGCTCCTCGTAGTCGCGGATCTCCAGGGGATGGTCGGCCGGCGAGGTGTAGCCGTGGCCGGGGTAGTCGTAGCCGATCACCCGGAAGCCCGCCTCGACGAAGGCGCGGATGTTCTGCGTCCACGCCTCGATGTGGCCGCTGGTGCCGTTGGCGAGCACCACCGTCTGCGCCTCGGGGCCCGCTCCGGTGAAGTCGAGGACGCGGGTGCGGTAGCCGCCCGCGTCCACGTACCGCAGCGTGTGCTCCAGGTCCGCGATCTCCTCCCACAAGGTCGCGAAGTGCGTCTTTCCCGCCTGGCTCATGCGGTCACCGCCGCCTGGATCGCGAAGCCGGCGCCCCACTTCTCGACCGCCCAGTAGTGGTCGACGGCGAGGCGGTACGGGCCGGCGGTCGACAGCGCCGCGTAGGCGGCGATCCAGCTGCGCATCTCGTGCGCGGCCGAGCCGCCCTCCGCCATGAACCAGCCGTTCTCCCAGCCGTCGACCGGGCTCAGGTCGCCGGAACGGAGCACATCGAGGACGAGCGTGTCCCACTCCTCGTTCAGCGGGTCGCTCGGCGCCCTGCCGTCGGCGATCGCCTGGATGCCCCTGACGATCATCTGCTCACGCTCGTGCCGCTCCTCGGGCGAGGGCGCGTACGAGACCAGGCGCTCGTGCACGGTGTCGGGGGCACCGTCCCAGCGCGGGATCGGCGGGCTGTGGGAGATGCCGCCCGAGGCGAGGAACAGCACCTTCTTGTCCATCGCCCGGGCGGCCCGGCCGAACGCCTCGCCCATCAGACGCACCCGCCGCATCGGGGAGAGCGGCAGGCCGATCGCGTTCACGAACACCGGCACGATCGGCTGCGTGAAGCCCTTCCCGAACACGAAGTCGAGGGGCTGGACCACGCCGTGGTCGACCTTCATCCGCTCGCTGCGGCCGATGTCGATGCCCTCACCCAGCACTGCCGCGTGGAAGGCCCGGGCGGCGCCGCCGTCGACGGGGAGCGGTCCCGCGGTGGTGCCGTAGTCACCGACGCCTTCGGCGGCCGCGCCGATCGCCCACGGGGTCATCAGCGAGTAGAGCTGGCCGTTGAAGTGGTCGGGCCCGAACACCACGACCAGGTCGGGGTCGTACTCGGTGACGAACTCTTTGACCTCGTCGATGGCGGCATTGATCTCGGCGAACGTCTCCCCGCCCGGGTCGACATTGCCGAAGGACGGCGCGTGGGAGAGCGCTGCGACGGCCAGCGGCATGGCGTGGTGCCTCTTTCTCGGGTTTCTCGGATTTCTCGGAAGCGGTGGACGGCTGCTAGGCGGCCGTACCGGCGAGCGCGGGCTGGGTATCCGGTACGGCGGAGCGGGAGCGGCGCAGGTGCAGGTGCAGGGCCAGGACGCAGAGGCCGGCGACGAGCATGGGAAACGCGAAGACGGTGAAGGCCGTCCCCATCCCCAGCCCCGCGTCGAAGGCCGCACCGCCGACGATCGGGGCAGCGATGCCGCCGAACCGGCCGAAGCCGATGACGACACCGAAACCGGTCGAGCGGGCCAGCGTCGGGTACAGCGTCGGGACGATCGCGTAGAAGGCGGCGGTGCCCGCGCAGACGAAGAACGAGGCCAGGAACAGGGTCCACCAGGCGGTCGGCATTCCCGGCCCTGCGATGCCGAACAGCGACAGGGCGGCGGTGGCCAGGACCAGGAAGACCGGAGCCAGGAAACGGACGTCGATCTTGTTGCCGAGGAAGCCGAAGAGCACGTTGCCGAGGATGCCGCCGATGCTGAAGGCGGTGACGAGCTGTGGGGCGAGCGCCGGGTTGTGGTTGGCGGACGCGACGGAGCTCGGCGCCCAGTTCGTCATGAAGTAGAAGCTGAGCATGTACGCGACGTACCCGACGATCATCAGCAGCGTGTAGAAGCCGGTCCGGCCGGTGAACACGGCGCGCAGCGAGCTCTTCGCCCTGACGCCCGTCGAGTCCGACGCCGGGAGCGCTTCGAGCGCGGGGCGGCGCATCTTCGTCAGGAGCGCGTTGAGCTGCTCCAGGGAGTCCGCGCGACGGCCCTCGGAGAGCCAGGCGAGCGACTCCGGCAGGAAGGCGAAGGTCGCGACGGCGGCGATGACGCTCAGCGCGAAACCGACCCACCAGCCCAACTGCCAGCCGTGCGCACCCAGCATCGGGCCCACGATCATGGAGCCGAGCAGCCCGCCGATGTTGATCGCGGCCGCGTAGACGGCCATCACCAGTGCGTACACGCGCCTGCCCGTGTACTCGGCGAGGATGACACCGACCACGGCCACCAGGGAGCCGATGCCGATGCCGGTGATGACGCGGCTCAGGACGAGGGGGCCGGTACCGGTCTCCGGCGTCGCGAACGGGCCGATGAGCATGCCGATCGCGATCGTCGCGGTGGAGATGACGCCCATCTTGCGTCGGCCGATGCGGTCGGCGAGCGGCGCGACGATGATCGAGCCCACAAGCATCCCGATCAGGGCGCCGGACATGACGAGTCCGAGTTCTGCCTTGGAGACCCCGAAGCCCTTCTCGAGGTACGGGGCGGCGAACGAAGTGAGCGAGACGTCGTAGCCGTCGAGCACGACCAGGGCGATCGCGACGATGACGGCGCGGATCTGCAGGCCGCTCATTCTCTCTTGAGAGATGTGGTCGGTGATCCTCATGGAGACCTCTCTGTCTCGGGATCGGGACGCTTCCCTAGAAGCGGTGTTCTAGAATCGGCATTACGATGACCAGCGCCCATCACCGGTGTCAAGGGGTGGCGTGCATTTGGTAGAACTGCAGTCCGAAGAGCAGTGAGGGGACCGATGGTCACGAGGCGGAAGACCCACCGGGCGTCCGAGGTGTCGAAGCGGGCGATCCTCGAGGCCGTGCTCTCGCGGGCGGTCGAGGCCGGTTACGAGGGCACCACCATGGCCGATGTCGCACGCGCGTCCGGTCTGCCGATCGGTTCGGTCTACTGGCACTTCCAGAACAAGGAGCAGCTCTTCGTCGAGCTGCTCGACTACTGCTTCGAGGTCTGGAAGCAGGCCAACGCGTCCTTCGGTGACATGCGCGACCTGCTGCGGCGCACCATCAGCGGCTCGGCGGCAGCCTCCGCGAGCCTGACCGATCCGGCCGCTGCGTTCTGGAGCATCGGCCTCGTCTTCGCCTTCGAGCGGCGCCTGGAGGACAACCTCGCCCGGCAGCGGTACCTCGCCATCCGCAAGGAGATGTTCCAGTTCGTCACCTCCCACCTGCGGACCTCGTACCCGGACGTGCCGGAGGACGTCGCGGCGGAGCTGGCGCACGACATGGCCGTCATGGGGCGCGCGCTCACCGACGGCTTCCGGGTGGCCGCGGCCGCCGGCGACGACACCGACTTCGCCCGTTACGCCGATTTGGCCGCCGACGCGCTCGAGTCCCTGGTCGCCACCCGCCTGAAGGAGTACGGGCATGCCTGAGACCCCGTCGTCCGTGTCCGAGAAGGTCGCGATCGTCGTCGGTGGCGGATCCGGAATAGGCGCCGCGTGCGTGCGGGAGTTCGCCGCGAACGGCTACCGGGTGGTCGCGATGTCGCCGTCGGGCCGGGCCCGGGCCCTGGCCGAGTCGCTCGGCGGCGCCGGCCTGGACGGCTCGAACACCAGCGTCGAGGACCTGAAGGCGTGCGTCGACCTCGCGGTGTCGCGGTACGGCCGGGTCGACGCGGTCGTCAACAGCAGCGGTCACGCGGCGCGCGGCCCGGTGCTCGAGATCACGGACGAGCAATGGTCCGAGGGCGTCGACCTCTACCTGCTGAACGTCGTGCGCATGGCCCGCCTCGTGACGCCCCACCTGATCGCCTCCGGCGGCGGCGCGATCGTGAACATCTCCACCGCGGGCACCTTCGAGCCCGGCCCGAAGTTCCCCGTGTCGGTGACGATGCGAGCGGCGCTGGCCTCCTTCACCAAGCTGTACGCCAACGAGTACGGCCCACAAGGCATCCGGATGAACAACGTGCTCACCGGGCTGACCAAGGACGACCCCAGTGTGGTCCCGGCCGAGTGGACGAGCGGCATCCCGCTGCGCCGGGCGCAGAGCACCGCGGAGGCCGCTCGGATCGTGCGCTTCCTGGCCGGCGAGGAGTCGGCCTATATGACCGGACAGAACCTCCGCGTGGACGGTGGAGAGACCAAGTCGGTCTGAGGCGCATCGGCCGGCTTTCTGTCACCGTACGTCGTATGCCGTCCGGGCCGGGCGGCGGTTCCGCCGTGTGGGCACTCAGGAACAGCGTCGGCGTGGGTGCCGAGGCAGGGCGAAGCAGCGGCCGGAGCACCGGACCTCGCTGTCCAGGAGCAGCCCGCCGATACGTTCACGGAACGCCTCACGAGGGCTGGTCGAGGGGACGCAGGTCCTCGATGGCGGACCCACGGGGACATGAGCAGCCGATCGGCGGAGCCCAGGCCCGAGCAGGGGCCGTTGCAGCTGTGGACCTCGACGGAGACAGGTCGGGGCGCAGGAGTCGGACCATGTACCCGATCTGCCCCGGTCGTCCGGGTCGAACGGGTGGCGGCCGCCGGCGGCCGCCCGGCGGGCCGCGCTGTACGCGTACGGCTCTTGAAGGCCGGGCCTCGCCGGTGAAATGACGTCACGACGGCTCATCCCGATGGCGCCGACGGCTCGCACCGCCGGTGCCTCTCGCCTCAGGTCCGGCGAGTTTCGGCAGCTCAGCCCGTATGCCCGTACCTCGATAGGGCGGCGATAGCCGCTCCGGTTCGGCCGGATAGCGCGGGGCGCAAGAGTGGTTTCCGCCAAGGCAGCCCCCACCGAATCGTGAGGACCTGAAGATGACCGAAACCCAACTCCGTCCGGCGCCGAGGGAGGTGAGGTCCCCGGAAGCCCCCGCCGCCGTGCTCAGCACGGTCGTCAAGCGGTTCCGCAACGCCAAGGGCGAGGAGTTCACCGCCGTCGACGGCCTGGACCTGCGGATCCGCCGCGGTGAGGTGGTGGCCTTCCTCGGGCCGAACGGCGCCGGCAAGACGACCACCATCGACATGCTGCTGGGGCTCACCCGGGCCGACTCCGGTCATGTGGAGCTGTTCGGGCAGGCGCCGCAGCAGGCGGTGCGCGCCGGGCGGGTCGCCGCCGTGCTCCAGTCCGGCGGGCTGCTGCCCGACCTGACCGTCGAGGCGACCGTACGGATGCTCGGCTCGCTGCACCCCGGCGCCGACATCGAGCACGTCATGGCCCGGGCCGGCATCACGCCGCTGCGCCACCGCCGGGTCGCCGAGTGCTCCGGCGGCGAGCAGCAGCGGCTGCGGTTCGCGGTCGCGCTGCTGTCGGACCCGGACTTCCTGGTGCTGGACGAGCCGACCGCAGGCATGGACGTCGTCGCCCGCCGGGAGTTCTGGGCCACCGTCCGCGAGGACGCCGAGCGCGGCATGACCGTCATGTTCGCCACCCACTACATGGAGGAGGCCGACCAGTTCGCCGACCGTGTGGTGATGATCGACCGCGGCCGGGTCGTCGCCGACGGCTCCGCCTCCTCCATCCGCGCCGCCATGACCGGACGTACCGTCTCCGCTCTGATCAGCCCGCGTGACGCGCAGGCGGTGGCGGCCTCGGCCGCGGTCCGCTCCTGCGTGGTCCGCGGCGAGCGCCACTACTTCGACTCCACCGACTCCGACGCCCTGCTGCGGGTGCTGGTCACCCAGACCTCGGCCACCGAGATCGAGGTCGCCCCGCGCAGCCTGGAGGAGGCCTTCATGGCCATCACCCACCAGGGCCGCGACCCCCAGGAGGCCTCGCGATGACCACCGTGACCGCGCCGGCCGCCGTCCCCGCCCGCGCCCGCACCTCGCCGTTCAGCGGCGTCAACCCGACCTTCGTCCGCTACGAGCTGCGCCGCCGCTTCAACCGCCAGACCACCATCTTCACCCTGCTCCTCCCGGCGGTCCTCTACCTCGCCCTGTTCCGCACCGCCCCCGCCCACGGGACGCTGCCGCACGGCAACTTCGCCGCCTGGATGATGATCGGCCTCGCGGTCTACGGCGCCGCCATGGCCGCCACCAGCTCCGCGGCCACCATCTCCGTGGAGCGGTCGGCCGGCTGGATGCGCACCATCGCGCTGAGCCCGCTGGCCCCGCCCGGCTATCTGCTGGTCAAGGTGGTCTGCTCGGTCGTCATGGCCGCCGTGCCGGTCGCCATCGTCGGCGTCCTCGGCGCCCTGACCGGGGCGCACACCAGCACCGAGGTGTGGGTGACCTCCCTGCTCGTCGCCTGGCTGGGGGCCGCGGTGTTCGCCGCGCTCGGCATCGCGATGGGCCTGGTCATGAAGCCCGAGGTGGTGATGCACATGCCGGGCCTGACCATGACCGCGCTGGCCTTCCTCGGCAACCTGTTCATCCCGCTCAGCGGCACCATGCTGGAGATCTCCCGGTACACCCCGATGTACGGCGTCTCCACCCTGGCCCGCTACTGGCTCACCGACGGCTACACCTTCAGCGGCGAGCACTCCAGCCTGGCCGGCGCCGTGTTCAACATCGCCGCCTGGTTCGCCGGCTTCTCCTTCATGGCGATCCGCCGCTTCGCCAAGAGCACGGGCCGCAACTAGGACCTCCCGTTCGGCCTCAGGGGGTGTCTCGGCCGCCAGGCCCGCCCTTCCCGCACCCACCCGTCCAAGGCCGGGGCTCCCCACGCAGCGCCCCTCCCTCCACGGCTCCCACCGCACCGCCGTACCGGCCGCCACCCGCCTCAGCGCCGCGCGACAGGTACCCGACACGAAAGGGGGATAGAACAAATGTTCGCAATCATTGCACCGGGCCAGGGTTCCCAGACCCCCGGCATGCTGGCCGGCTGGCTGCGCGACCCGGTGTACGCCGAGCGCGTCAGGGCCTGGTCCGAGGCCGCGGACGTGGACCTGGTCCACCTGGGCACCAAGGCCCCGGCCGCGACCATCGCCCGGACCGAGCACACCCAGCCCCTGCTGGTCGCGCAGGGCTTGCTGATGCACGAGGCGCTCGCCCCGGCGGCGTCCGCGCAGACCGCGGTGGTGGCCGGCCACTCCGTCGGCGAACTGACCGCCGCCGCCCACGCCGGCGTCCTCACACCCGCCGACGCCGTACGGCTCGCCGCCGTCCGCGGCCGCGCCATGGCCGCCGCCTGCGCCGAGGCGCCCACCTCGATGGCGGCCGTGGTCGGCGGCGAGGAGGCGGCGGTGCTCGACCGGATCGCCGAACTCGGCCTGACCGCCGCCACGTTCAACGGCCCCGGCCAGATCGTCGCGGCGGGACTTCAGGAGGACCTGGCGAAGCTGGCCGCCGCGCCGCCGACCGGGGCCACCGTCAAACCGCTGCCGGTCGCCGGCGCCTTCCACACCCCGTACATGGAGTCGGCGCGCCGGACCTTCGCCGCCGCCGCCGAGGCCACCCACTTCGCCCGGCCCCAAGGGCTGCTGCTCTCCAACGCCGACGGCGAGGTGCTCGCCACGCCCGAGGTGATCCGCCGGCGCCTGGTCGACCAGGTCGTACGGCCCGTGCGCTGGGACCTGTGCCTGGCGAGCCTGGCCCGGCTGGCACCCGCGCTGACGGTGTCCCTGCCACCCGCCAAGACCCTCACCAACATCCTGCGCCGCCGGCATCCCGAACTCGCCGTCCTGCCGCTCAACACCACCCGCGACATCGGCAAGGCCCAGGCCCGCCTCGAGGCCCTCGAGTCCGCCGTACGGGAGGAGGTGCCCGTCCATGCCGGTGTCTGACCTGCTCGCCCACCGCCGCGCCGACCGCGGCGACCACCCGGCCGTCGTCGACTCCGAGGGCCCCCTCGACTACGCCGGACTGGGCGCCGCCGTGGACCGCGCCGTCGGCTGGCTGCGCGCCGAGGGCGTCACCGCCGGCGACCGCGTCGTCCACGCCGGCCGCAACGACCGCTCCTTCCTCGCCCTCTTCTACGCCACCCTGCGCATCGGCGCGGTCTTCGTCCCCGTACACCCCGATCTGACGGACACCCAGCTCGCCCACATCGTCGACGACTGCTCCGCCGCCCTGGCGATCTGCTCGCCCGGCGCCGGAGCGAGCGCCCCGCGCACCGCCGAACCCGCCCGTGCCTGGCAGGAGATCCAGCGGACCCCCGCCGACGACTTCACGGCCGAGGTCCCCGACGACGCCGTCGCCATGCTCATCTACACCTCCGGCACCACCGGCCGCCCCAAGGGCGTCGTCTGCCCGCACCGGCAGATGCTCGCCTCGCTGGAGTCCATCAACGCCTGCCTCGGCTACCGCGCCGACGACGTGGTGCTGTGCCGGCTGCCGCTCTCCTTCGACTACGGCCTCTACCAGGCGCTGCTGTGCGCCCTGACCGGCGGCACCCTCGTTCTCGCCGAACGCGCCGGGGACATGGGCCTGTTGCGGGTGATCGAGGACCACGGTGTGACGGTCGTCCCCCTGGTTCCCTCGCTGGCGCAGATCCTCACCCTCCTCCAGCGCAAGCACCGGCGGCCCACGAAGGTGCGGCTGTTCACCAACACCGGGGCCCGCCCGGGCAAGGCCGTCATGGCCGAACTGCTCGACGTCTTCCCCGGATCGGGCTTCGCCTCCATGTACGGCATGACCGAGTGCAAGCGCATCTCGATCCTGGACCCCGCCGAGTACGCCGCCCACCCCGACTCCGTCGGCCGGCCCATCCCCGGCGACGAGGTCCGGATCACCGCCCCCGACGGCACCACTCTCGGCCCCCGGCAGACCGGCGAGATCGTCGTCCACGGCGCCACCGTGATGGCCGGCTACTGGGGCGTCCCCGTCGAACAGCAGCAGCGCTACGTCCGCCGCGCCGACGGCTCGCTCGAGCTCCACACCGGCGACCAGGGCTGGCTCGACGAGGACGGCCGGCTCTACTTCGTCGGCCGCGACGACGACATGATCAAACGGCGCGGCATCCGCCTCGGCCTGACCGAGATCGAGGACGCCGCCGAGCGGATTCCCGGAGTGAGCGCGGCGGTCGCGCTGCGGCCCGAGCCGGAGGACGGCCCGCTGCACCTGGCGGTGCGCACCACGCTCACCGCCGAGGAGGTCCGCGCCCATCTGGCGCTGCGGCTCGACCGTGCCCGCAGGCCTGACCGGATCAGCCTCATCGACACCGTGCCCCTGACCAAGAACGGCAAGCCCGACCGCAGGGCCGTCCAGCTCCTGGTCGATCCACCCGGCCCGCCCCACGCGGACACCGCGGCACCGGCCCCGCCGTCCGCCACGGCGCCACCCGCCCCGCCCTCCACCCCGACGCCTCCCATCGCAGAGCCCACCCAGACGAGGACCAGCCATGAACCAGTCGCAGTCTGACCAGCCGACCCAGTCGCAGTTCGACCAGCTCGTCGAGCAGGTCTGCGCGGTGACGGTCACCGACCCGGAGACCCCGCTCGTGGATCTCGGCGTGGACTCCCTGCACACCATCGCCCTGGTGATGGCGGTCGAGGAGCGCTACGGCATCGAGATCGACCCCGAGGTGATCGGCGACCCCTCGCTGACATCCTCCGCCGGTCTGTGGCGCTCGGTGCAGGACCAGCTGGCCGCCGCGCTGCCGGCCAGAGCGGGGAGCTGAGCGCCATGTGGACCGACATACGCCCCGAGGTGGAGATGCCGCGCCTGTTCGAACGGGGCGGGGACGTCATCTCGTTCGCCGGCGGCCTGCCGGACCTGGACGTGCTGCCCCTGGAGACGATCTCCGCGCAGCTCTCCCGGCTCGTCCGGCTCGGCGGAAAACTCGCCCTGCAGTACACCACCCCGCACGTCGCCGGGGCCCTCGTCCCGGCCATCAACGACCTGATGGCCCGTGAGGGCACCACCGCCGGCGCCGACCGGCTGGTCCCGACCGGCGGCTCCCAGATGGGCCTGATGGCCGTCGGCCTCGGGATCGCGGCGCCCGGCGAGACCGTCCTCGTCCAGACCCCCGCCTACCCCGGCGCCGCCGCGGCCTTCCGCACCGCCGGCCTCACTCTCCACCCCGCCCCCGAGGACGCCGACGGCCTCGATGCGGCGGCGCTGCGGGAGACCGTCCTGCGGCTGCGTGCCGCCGGCCGGACGGTACGGCTGCTGTACTGCAACCCCACCTTCCAGAACCCGACCGGCGCCACCCTCTCCGTCGCCCGCCGCCACGAACTGCTCGCCGCGGCCCGCGAACTGGACCTCCTCCTCATCGAGGACAACCCCTACGGCCTGCTGTCCTTCGACGGCGAGACCACCACCGCCCTGCACGCACTCGACCCGGACCGCGTGATCTACCTCGGCACCTTCTCCAAGGTGTTCGCGCCGGGCCTGCGCTGCGGCTGGATCGCGGCCCCCGAGCAGCTGGCGCGGACCCTGCGCCGTACCACCGAGATCATGTCCCTGTCGCCGTCCGCGCTGGCCCAGGCCGCGCTCGCCGCGTTCCACACCCGGGCCGGCTGGAGCGACCTGCTCGACGCCTACCGCACGAGCTACAAGGAGCGGTGCGCGCTCATGGCCGACGCGCTGGAGGCCGAACTGGGCACCGACGGGCCCTGGCAGTGGGAGCGGCCCGGCGGCGGCTTCTACATCTGGCTGCGCCACCGCGACGGTGTCGACACCACCCGCTTCGCCGAGGCCGCCGCCGAACACGGCGTCTCCTACGTGCCCGGCAGCCACTTCGGCATCGACGGCGAACACGCCGACGGACTGCGGCTGTGCTTCAGCAACGTGGCGCGGGGGCGGATCGCCGAGGGCGTGACCCGGCTGGCCGCCGCGCTCTCGGCACCCGTGCCGGCCCTGCGGGGAGCGGCCTGATGACCACGGCACTGGACACCAGGCAGGCCCTGGACTGGTCCGCGTTCGCCCCCGGTCACCCGCTGGGCGACAGCCCCTGGCGGGTGTGGGGGGTGGGCCTGCTGCGCAGCGCGGGATTCCCGGTCTCCGGGCTGAAGCTGCTCGGCGGCCCGCGCGCGGCCCGCGCGGCGGCCCTGACGGACGACGGCGGCGGTACGGCCCGTGGCGCCTACAACGCCCACGGCGCCCACAACGCCCAGGACTCCTACGACGCCTTCCGCGCCGCCTACCGCGCCGACACCGACGCCGAGTCCGCACAGCTCGCCAGGCTCGCCGCCGACGACCGGGTGCGCCGGGCCATCGCCTGGCAGAACCGGACCGTCTACCACCTGCTGGACTCCGTCGCGGCCCGCAAGGGTCCGGAGTCCAAGCGCCGGCGGCGCGAGCGGACCCTCGCCATGTACTGGCTGCGCTACTGCGCCAAGGCCGAGACGATCGGCTTCTTCGGCCCGGCGGCCTGGATCGGCGTCGGGCAGGGGCAGCCGGCCATGGACGTGGAGCACGGCCCGGCGCTGACCGCCGAGAGCCGCACCTTCCTGGAACGCTGGACGGTGGCGGCCCTCGCCGACTGGATGACGGCGCAGCCCGGCGCACGCTGGTGGTTCCCGCCGGTGCTCCGGCCCGACGTCCACCTCGACGGCGACCGGCTCGTCATGCAGGGCGGCCGTACGGTGCGGCTGCGCGAGGACGACGTCCAGGTGCTGCGGCTGGCCGACGGCGACCGCGGCGGCGAGGCCATCGCCGACGCCCTCGCGGCGACCGCCGGCTGGGACCCGGCGACCGCCCGGCAACGGGTGGAGAAGGTCCTCACCCGGCTGCTGAAGCAGCGGGTCCTCACCTGGGACGCCAACATCCCCGTCGACGTACGCGCCGAGGAGATCCTGCGGCGCCGGGTGGCCGGCATCGGCGACCCGGAGCTGTTCGTCCGCTGCCAGGCGGTCCTGACCGAACTGGACCGGCTGCGCGAGGACATCGACCGCGCGGACGGCGCGGAGCAGCTGGTGGCCGCCCTGGACCGGCTCGACGACTTCTTCGTCCGTACGACCGGACAGGCGGCCTCCCGGGAGGAGGGCAAGGCGTACGCCGGGCGCACCCTGTGCTACCAGGACGCGCTGCGCGATGTCCGGATGGACCTCGGACGGGACTTCTTCGACGCCGTCGCCCGGCCGCTGGCCCTGGTCGCGGACGCGGCCGACTGGTTCGGCAACCGGCTCGCCGAGCTGGTGGAGGCGGAGGTCGCCCGCTTCGTGCGCAAGGCCGCGGAGCGCCGGAGGGACGTGACCCTCGCCGACGTCTGGACGCAGGTGCTCGGCCTGTTCTGGGGCGAGAACGCCACCCCGGTGCACACCGCGACCCGCGAACTGGCCGAGAAATGGCGGGAGGTGCTCGACCTGGACCCGGCGGCCGACGCGTCCGTCCCGGCGCGGCTGCGGGTGGCGGACATCGAGGAGCGGGCCCGCGCGGTCTTCGCCACCGGACCCGTGCGCTCACCGCACCTCGCCGTCCACAGCCCGGACCTCCAGGTGGTGGCGTCCTCCCCGGAGGCGGTCAACGCCGGCGAGCACACCGTCGTCCTCGGCGAACTGCACGCCTGCCTGGCCACGCTGGACCTGCCCTTCCTCGACTGGACCACCGACGCCGGCTCGCTGCGGGACAAGGTCAACGCGGCGATCGACGCCCCGCGGCTGGTGCCGCTGCTGCCGGTGGAGTGGAAGCGCAACAGCGGCCGGATGGTGCCCGCGCCGATCGGGGCGGGGGACCGGCTGATCGGGTTCACCAGGGCGCCTTACGACGACCGGACCCGCGTCGATCCGGCGGCGGCGATCGCGCTCGCCGAGACGGACGGCACCGTCACCGCGACCACCCCCGACGGCCGCACCTGGCCGCTCGCCGAGCTGCTCGCGGTGCCGGTCTCCATCATCGCCGCCGACGCCTTCAAGGTCGGGCTCGACCGGGCGCACGCCCCGCGCGTGAGCCTCGACGACCTGGTGCTGTTCCGGGAGACCTGGCGGCTGCCGGTGACCGGGATCGCCCTGCCGGAGAAGGCCGACCGGGAGCGCGACTACCTCGCGGTGCGCCGCTGGGTGGCGGAACAGGCCCTGCCCGACCTGCTCTTCGTGAAGTTCCCCGAGGAGACCAAGCCGTCGCTGGTGGACTTCACCAGCCCGACCCTCGTACTCGCCTTCGCCGGCCTCGTCCGCACCGCGCGCCGCCTCGACCCCGACGCCGCCGTGACCCTCAGCGAACCGCTGCCGGCCCCGGACGACTCGTGGCTGACCGACGCCGACGGCGAGCGCTACGTCAGCGAACTGCGGCTCCAGATCAGCAGAAAGGTGCCGGAATGACCGTCCTCGCCTCCGACGCGTCGGCGCCGGTGCTCGGTGCCACCCGGACCCGGGACCCCGACATCGTCGCCACCATCGGCTCGACCCCGCTCGTCGCGCTCGACCGGCTGTTCCCGCCCGCGCGGTTCCAGGTGTACGCCAAGTGCGAGCGCTTCAACCCCGGCGGCTCCATCAAGGACCGTGCCGCCAAGTCGATGATCGAGCACGCCATTCAGGCCGGCAAGCTCGTCCCCGGAGTCTCCACCGTCGTGGAGTCCTCCTCGGGCAACCTCGGCATCGCCCTCGCCCAGCTGTGCAACTTCTACCGGCTCAGCCTGATCTGCGTCGTCGACCCGCGCACCACCGCGCAGAACGCCGCGATCATGCGGGCCTACGGCGCGACGGTCGAGGTCGTCGACCGCGACCCCGCCACCGGCGAGTACCTGCCCGCCCGGATCAACCGGGTACAGGCCCTGCTGGAGAGCGTCCCCGACGCCTACTGGCCCAACCAGTACGCCAACGAGTACAACGCCCGCGCACACCACCACACCATGCGCGAGATCTGCGAAGCGCTGCCCGGCGGCCCCGACTACCTGTTCCTCGCCGCCGGCACCACCGGCACGCTGCGCGGCTGCGCCGAGTACATCCAGGAGAGCGGGCTGGCCACCCGGGTGGTCGCGGTGGACGCCGTGGGCAGCGTGATCTTCGGCCCGCCGGAACCGTGGGAACGCGGACACCGGCGCACCATCCCCGGGCACGGCGCGGCCGTCGTACCGCCGCTGCTGCGGCCGGGCCTGGCCGACCGGGTCGTGAAGGTCACCGACCTCGACTGCGTCCGCGGCTGCCGGCAGCTGCTCGCCCAGGAGTCCATCCTCGCCGGCGGCTCCTCCGGCGCCGTGATCGCCGCCCTCCAGGGCGCCACCGACTGGCTGGAGCCGGGCGCGACCTGCGTCGCGGTGCTCCCGGACGGCGGCGACCGCTACCTCGACACCATCTACTCCGACGCCTGGGTCGAGACCCGTTTCCAGGAACCCCAGCCTCAGCCGAACCCCGACCACGAAAGGAGTGAGCCGTGAAGATCCTCGGACGGGACGACGTCAACACCGCCCTGAGGGGTCTCGAACCCGCCGTCCTCGACGCCGTGCGCAGCGCCTACGTGCTGCACGGCCAGGGCCACTCGCAGGTGCCGTTCTCCAGCTTCCTGCGTCCGCCGCGGCCCACCGGCTCCCGCATCATCTCCCTGCCCGCCTACCTGGGCGGCCCGGAGCCGGTGATGGGCCTGAAGTGGATCTCGTCCTTCCCGGCGAACGTCGAGCAGGGCCTGCAGCGGGCCTCCTCGGTGCAGATCCTCAACGACCTGAACACCGGTTACCCCAAGGCGCTGCTGGAGGGCAGCCAGATCTCCGCCTCCCGCACCGCCGCGAGCGCCGCCCTCGCCGCCGGCGCCCTGCACGGCGACCGCCGGGTGCGCACCGCCGGCCTGATCGGCTGCGGCACGATCAACCAGCGCGTCCTCGCCTTCCTCGCCCTGACCCACCCGGAGCTGGAGACGGTCGTGCTCCAGGACGTCGTACCGGGCCGCGCCGAGGTCCTCGCCGCCGAACTGGAGTCCGAATACCCGAAGGTCGCCTTCCGCACCGGAGACGTCGGCGACGCCCTCGCCGCCGAGACCGTGTCCATCGCGACCACCGACTCCACGTACTGGCTGGACCTGGCCGAGTACCCCGAGCGGCCCGCCGGCCAGGTCATCCTGCACCTGTCCCTGCGCGACCTGAGCACCGGCTCGGTCCTGGACGCCTACAACGTCGTCGACGACATCGAGCACGCCATCCGCGAGCAGACCTCCCTGCACAGGGCCGAACGGGAGGTCGGCCACCGGGAGTTCGTGCACGCCGAGATCGCCTCGGTGCTGGGCTGCACCGAGCCGCCGGCCACCGACCGCACGGTGATCTTCTCTCCCTTCGGCCTGGGCGTCCTGGACCTCGCGGTCGCGCAGGTCGTCCTCAGGACCGCCACCGAGGCCGGTCTGGGCACCGAGGCCGCCGGGTTCGACCCGGGCAGCCACCGCGTCACCGCGGCGATGCTGGGGAGCGCGGCATGAGCACACCGGGAACCCTGTTCGCCGAGGGCACCAAGGCCCTGGTCACCGGCGCCTCCCGGGGCATCGGCGCCGCCGTCGCGATCGCGCTCGCCGAACACGGCTGCGACGTCGCCCTCAACTACCGCTCCAGCTCCGCCCGGGCCGAGGAGGTCGGCGAGCGGATCCGCGCCCTGGGCCGCGAGGCACTGCTGCTGAAGGCCGACATCTCCGACGAGGCCCAGGTGGCCGCCATGTACAAGGAGCTGAAGACCGCCTGGCGCTCCCTCGACGTGGCCGTCCTCAACTCCGGGGTGACCGCCGACGGACACCTGGCCGCCATGAGCGCGACCAAGTGGCAGGAGGTCATCGGCACCAACCTCACGGGCACCTTCTACACCGCCCGCGAGGCCACCAAGCAGATGTACGCGAGCGGCGGCGCGATCGTCCTCATCGCCTCCACCAGCGGCATCGCGGGTCGGGCCGGCCAGGCCAACTACGCGGCCAGCAAGGGCGGGGTGATCTCGCTGGCCAAGACCCTGTCGTACGAGGTCGCGCCGCGCGGCATCCGCGTCAACGTCGTCGCGCCCGGGTTCATCGACACCGACATGGTCAAGAAGGTGCCGCCCGCGCAGATGAAGAAGGCCCTCCAGGCGATCCCCATGGGGCGCATGGGCACCCCGGCGGAGGTCGCCCAGGCGGTCGCCTTCATGGCGAGCCCCGCCGCCTCCTACATCACCGGCAAGGTGCTCACCGTCGACGGCGGAATGATCCCCAACTAGCCCATATCACAACAGATCTGATCTCTCATCGAAAGGAACACCCATGTCCGTCGCCACCTTCGAGGACATCCGCAGCCAGGCCGAGGCGCGCCTGGAGAAGAACATGAAGGTCAAGTCGATGATCATCGACCGGCTCGGCCTGGACGTGGAGCCGGCCGTCGTCTCCGACAACCAGCCGCTGTTCGGCCGCGGCCTGGAGATGGACTCGCTGGACACCCTGGAGATCGTCGTCATGGTCAACAACGAGTACGACGTGCTGATCAGCGACGACGACTTCGAGGCCTTCGGCTCCATCAACGCCCTGGTCGACTTCGTCGAAGCCCGCGAGGTGTGAGCATGACCGTCACCTCCGAGGCACCGGCCAGGAGCGCGAAGAAGAAGTTCGCTTACTCCTCCGACGACATCAAGCGGATGCTGCCGCACCGCTGGCCGATGCTGATGATCGACCGCGCCTACGACGTCGTGCCCGGCGTCTCGGGCCGCGGGGTGAAGAGCGTCTCCGTCAACGAGCCGTTCTTCGCCGGCCACTACCCCGACCACTCGATCATGCCCGGCGTGATGATCGTCGAGGCGATGGCCCAGCTGGTCGCCGTCGTCTACGTCGCCGAGATGATCGAGTCGCCCGAGCCGCTCGGCGACGCCGACCCCTCCGCGAGCGTCGGCTACCTCGGCTCGATCAGCTCGATGAAGTTCTCCCGGCTGGTCGTCCCCGGCGACCAGCTCACCCTCGACGCCAAGCTCGGCCAGCGCCTGGGCGGCCTGAGGCAGGTCTCGGTCCGCGCCAGTGTCGGCAACGAACTGGCCGCCGCGGGCTCGCTCATCGTCACCACGGGCCGCAAGGGCTAGCCCCTCCACCCGCATGAGCCCGTACGCGTACGGGCCCGAGAACGAGCCCCGTACGCATCCGACCCGAAGAGAAGGAGGTGTGGAATGTCCATCACGATCCGCCCGTACCAGCAGGGCGACGCGCATGACATCGCGGAGCTCTACAACCGCCACCGCGACAACCCCAACCCGGTGGCCGGAGGCATCACCGGCGAGGAACTGGAGCGCGAGCTCGCCGAGCGGGACACCGGCACGTTCCTGGTGGCGGTGGACGGCGGGCGTGTGGTGGGCACCTTCGGCCTGTTCCACAACACCGGCCGGCGCTCCGCCCGGGCCGGCGAGCTGATCGCCGACATGTTCTTCGTCGCCCCCGCCTACCGCAACGGCGTGATCACCGGACGGCTGTTCACGGAGGCCGTGGAGTGGATGGTGCAGTCCGGCTGCCTGGTGCTGCGGCTCACCGTCAACCCGGCCAACACCGTGGCGTTCAAGCTGTACCGGCGCGTCGGCTGCGTCTCCGTCGGGCAGACCGTGCCCGGCGAGGACGGCAACGTCGAACTGCACAACTACATCCCGCTGATCCTGCGCAGCGTCTTCGCCGACCTCGGCCCCGACGTCCGGGCGGCCCTCGGCGGCCTGAACAGCTTCGCCACCGTCACCGAGTCCCGCGACGACGAACTGCGCTCCGACGTCCGCCTCCTCGACGGCGTCCGCACGGTCGACTACTGCCTGGCGCTGGGGGAGTTCCGGCTCACCGCGAGCGTCGACGTCGACCGGGGCGTCGTACGGCGGGCGGAGGTCAGCGGACCCGACGGGGCGAGCCGCACGCTCGGGCTCGCCGAACCCCCGTACCGGGTCCGCGCCCCGCGCCGGGTCGAGCCGTACCGGTTCGCCTCCGGGGGGCTGGCGGTGGAGGTGGACGGCGACGACGGGACCGTGCGCGTGCTGGCCGACGGCCACCACGGGCCGGTGTTCGTCTCCACCTGGCCCAGCTGCCGCGCCGACCGCCCGGCCGGCTGGCGTGAGGGCGAACCGCGCGACCTGGAACTCGTCCCCGTCGAGGGCGGGGTACGGGTCACCGAGCGGTGCGGGGACGACGAGGTCACCGGCACGATCACCCTCACCGACGGGGTGCTCGGCCAGGACTTCACCTTCACCCGCAGGCCCGGCCGGATCTTCCAGACCGTGGGACTGCGCCAGGGCACCTTCGCCCCGGGCGGCTGCCCGGCCCGCCCGATCGGGCTCGGCCTCGGTGTCCGCGACGCCTCCGAGGTCGTCGCCGCCGCGCACACCGCCCCGCCGGGCGGCGACCTGGCGTGGCACGGCGCGGACTGGGACGTCCGGGTGCCGGTCCGCGAACCCGTCCGGCTGATCCACAGCGCCCTGCTGGAGCGGGGCCTCGCGGCCGGCCCGGACGGGGTGGCCCGGCTGCGCACCGAGTTCCACCGCCGGGACACCCGCGGTGGTGCCGCCGCAGTGGCCGCAGGAGCGGTGGCGGGCCCCCGCCGGATTCAGCTCGACGCGTCCGCCGCGGGCGTCACCGCATGGAAGGAGGGCACGAGCAAGGTCCTGCGCAGCCCGTTCCCGCGCACCCGGGCGTTCGGCAACAACCCCCGCTGGAGCGCCGGGATGTGGGTCACCGCCGAACACAGCCGGTTCGGCCGCGCCGGCGGCCTCGGCTGGGGCGTGCGCTCCACCGCCGCGTGGGAGGAGAAGCACCCGCTCGCCCTGTACGGCCCGCAGGAGGGGATCGGCTTCGAGCTGACCGCGTCCGAGGACACCGGCGAGCCGGTCCGCGTCGACATCCAGGCGCCCGGCTCCCACGAGGAGGTCGTCCTCTGGCTCACCCCCCACACCCCGCGCCGCACCACCGCGGTGATCGACTCCGCCGGCACCCGGTGGGAGCTCGACTCCTCCGAGTTCCGGCAGATCTGGGCCGCGGCGGTCGCCGTACGCCTCTCCGACGGCACCTGGCTGCACTGCCGGCCCGCGGACGCCACCGGCACCGGCCCGGCCGAGGCGGAGATCGTCCTGCGCACCACCCCCTCCGGCCTCCTCATCGGCTGCGCGTCCCCGGCGCGACGGGAGAACGCCTGGCACCTGTCCGTCCACCGCGAACCCGCCCTGTGAACACCGCACTCACCGACATCCACACGAACCCAGACACACACCGGAAGGAACCACCCGCCATGACCACCGCCCCGCTGCGCACCGAGACGGACGACTACACCACCGTCCGCACCACCGTCGGCGCCTACCGGATCACCGCACCCCTGGTCCGCGTCTCCGGCGACGAGCGGATCACCCTGCTCGACCAGTTCCTGGCCAAGTCCGGCGAGTTCGTCGAGCCCGACACCGTCCGCGAGGCGCTGGCGCTGAACGCCGACGGCACCCCGTTCGCGATCCTGCTGCACTTCGAGATCGGCGACGACGCCTGGCTGCTGCCGCGCACCCAGGTCACCGCCGACGAACTGCGCGCCTACCTCGAGCAGCTGGACGTCCCCGAGGACGTCACCGTCGAGGTCGAGCCGGAGGGCTGGGGCGCCAGCGCCTTCGAGGGCCCGACCGCCTGGTCCGTGGCCGCGAACTTCGTCGACTTCGACATCTCCGGACTGACCCTGCACGCCGTCACCGAGTCCGCGCTCCCCGAGGAGCCGGCCGCCCTGGCCCACCTGGCGCGCGTCGGCACCACCGGCGAGTACGGCTACCTGCTGCTGACCAATGCCCCCGACGCCGCCCACGAGGCCGTGCTGGCCGCGGTCGCCGAGCAGAGCGGAGCGCCGGTCGGCCCGGAGGGCCTGGCCCGGGTGCAGGCCGAGGCCGGCATGGCCGTCTACGCCGCCGGGTTCGCCGGTCTGACGGTGGGCGAGGCCGACCTCGCCTGGATGATCGACTGGAACCGGATCGGCGAGTTCCACGGCTCCGACGACCTGGAGCAGCCGACCACCGGCACCGCCCGGCTGACCGCCCTGGCCGCCCCCGCCGAGAGCCGGTTCGCCGCCGGCGCGAAGGTGACCGCCGCCGGTGAGGAGGTCGGCACCGTCCTGTGGCAGGCGCCCGCCGCCAACCCGGAGGAGGAGCTGGTCCTCGCGCTCCTGGACGCCCCCTTCTGGGTCCCCGGCCTGGAGCTGGCCGCCGGCGACGAACAGGGCGCCGAGCGCCCGCTGCGCACGGTCACCCTGCCCCGCGTCATCGCCCGTTCGCTCACCACGAGGATCTCCTGATGACCACACCGAGAATCGCCCTCACCGGCCTGGGGCTGATCACCGGGGCCGGGGACGACGTCGAGAAGGGCTGGTCGTCCATCACCGCCGGCACCTCCGGCATCCGCACCAACACCCTCTTCGACACCTCCGAACTGCTGACCGAGTGGGCGGGCATGGTCACCGCCGAGCAGCCGTCCGACGTCGACCGCTGCTACGCCCTCGCCGCCACCGCCATCCGGGAGGCGCTGCGCACCAGCGGCCTCGACCTCGACACCGTCGACCGGGACCGGGTCGCGGTCGTGGTCGGCTCCAGCCTCGGCGCCATGCCCACCCTGGAGGGCGTCCACGCCGGCCTGGTCCACGAGGGCAGGCTGGACGCCCAGGCCGCGGCGGCCTCCCAACTGCCCTGCGTCGGCGACTACATCGCGGCCGAGTTCGACCTGCGCGGCCCGCGCGTGGTCCTCTCCAACGCCTGCGCCGCCAGCGCCGTGGCCCTCGGCTACGCGGCCGAGCTGCTGTGGAAGGAGGACGTCGACTACGTCATCTGCGGTGGCGTCGACCCGCTCGCCTCCCTGTCGGCGTACGGCTTCAGCGCCCTGGGCGCGCTGGACGCCGAGCCCTGCTCGCCGATGTCGGCCTCCAGCGGGCTGACCCTCGGCGAGGGCGCCGGGTTCATGGTCCTGGAGTCCGCCGACCGGGCCGTCGCCCGCGGCGCCCGGCCCCTGGCCGAGCTGGGCGGGTACGGCCTGTCCTGCGACGGCTACCACCAGACCGCCCCCGACCCCAGCGGCAAGGGCGCCTGCGCCGCCATGGCGCAGGCCCTGGACACCGCCGGTCTCGGCCCCGCGGACGTCGACTACCTCAATCTGCACGGCACCGGCACCCCCGCCAACGACGCCTCCGAACCCAAGGCCGTCAAGCTGCTGTTCGGCTCGTCCGTCCCGCCGGCCAGCTCCACCAAGTCGATCATCGGCCACACCCTCGGTGCGGCCGGCGCGGTGGAGGCGGTGGTCAGCACCCTCGCGATCGACCGCGGCACACTGCCGCCGACCGTCAACACCCGGGGCGTGGAGCAGCCGTTCGGCCTGGACATCGTCCCGGACACCGGACGCCCGGGCGCTCCCGAGGTGGTGCTGTCCAACTCCTTCGCCTTCGGCGGCAACAACGCCTCCGTGGTGCTCCACCGTCCGGGCCGACCGGGCTCGGCGCCCCGGCGCACGGAGTCCGTCCACGACGTGGTGGTCACCGGTGTCGCGGGCCTGGCGGGCGCCGCCCGCAACACCGCCGAGCTGCTCGCGGCGCTGGCCGAGGACCGGCCCTGCTTCACCGAGGTGGAGGAGGTCGAGGGCGTCGGGGAGGTGCCCGTCGGCCGGATCGACGTCAAGGCCGCCTCCCGGGGCATCAACCCCAGCCGCGCCCGCCGCATGGACCCGCTCAGCCTGCTGGCCGCCGCCGCGGTCGCCGACCTGTACGGCCGGCACGGCAAGCCCTCGCGGGCCGAGGCCGAGGGCACGGGCATCGTCTTCGCGACCGGCTACGGCCCGGTGACGTCCGTCCTGCAGTTCCACAAGGGCGTCCTCCAGCAGGGCATCAACGGCGCCAACCCTGCCCTGTTCGCCAACACCGTCGTCAACGCGGCCGCCGGCCATGTGGCGATGCTGCACCGCTACCGCGGCTACACCGCCACCATCGCCAACGGCGGCACCAGCTCGGTCCTCGCCCTCCAGCTCGCGGCCCGGGTCATCGCGCGCGGCGCCGCCGACCGGATCATGGTCGTGATCGCCGACGAGTTCCCCGAGCAGGCCCTGGCCACCCAGGCCGGACTGCCCGGCTACGCCCGCACCGCGCGGGTCGTCCCCGGCGGCCGCACCGGAACGGTGCTCAGCGAAGGGGCGGCGGCCGTTCTGCTGGAGAGCCGGGAGTCGGCCGCCGACCGCGGCGCGGACGTCCTCGCCCGGGTCCGCGGCTACGGCGCCTCCGGCGAGCCGGCGGGCATCGGCCGCATCGGCCGCGACGGCGAGGCCTGGTCGCGGGCGCTGCGCGCCGCCATGGCCGAGGCGGAGACCGGCCCGGACGGCATCGACACCGTCGTCTCCGCCGCCTCCGGCTACAGCCTGGTCGACCTGGCACAGTCCCGGGCCCTGCGCCTGGCGGGCCTGGACGGCCGCCCGGTGCTCGCCCCCAAGGCGCTGCTGGGCGAGACGTACGGCAGCGCGGGCGCCCTCGGCCTGGTCGCCGCCCTGAGCGGCGAGACCCCCCGGGGCCGGCTGCTGCTGTCCAGCTTCGCCTACGGCGGCAGCTACGCGGCGGCCGTGTTCGACACGGGGGAGTGAGTGGTGGGCGCGTTGATGGGGCTCGTGCTGGACCCGGTGCTGCGGGGCGGCAGGGACTCCCGTGTGGGAGGCGGGGGCAGCCTCGCGGGGGACGAGGCGGTGATCGACTGCCTGGTCACCCACCACCCCCGCCTGCCCCGCGACCGCATGGGTCACCGCCTCAGCCGCTCCGGCCGCTCGCTGATCGTCGAGGCCGCCCGTGCGGTGTACGGCCTGGACGTCACCGCCCGGGACCTCGCCCGCGACCCGCACAAGAGGTGGAGCGTTCCGGCGCACGGGCTGCACGTCTCGGTCGCCCACTGCGACACCTACAGCGCCGTCGCCCTGTCGAGAGGACCGAAGGTCGGTGTGGACCTCCAGGACGAGCGGGACCGGCCGTACGCCATGCGATGGCTCGGTGAACTGCTCGGCCGGACGGAACCGGCCGGCATCCGGGACTTCGCCGAGTGCGAGGCGCTGATCAAGGCCTCGCACGTGACGAAGGAGACCTTCGCCGGAGTCCGGCTGCCGGCCTGGCGGCCGGGCTGGCGGCCCACGAACGTCCCGTCGTACCACGTCCGTTCGGCCACGGCCGGCCCCGCGATGCACCTCGCCCTGGCCGCCGAGGAGCCCGTCCCGGTGCGCTTCCTGCGGCGGACGGACGGCACCGACGCCCTGACCCTGGAGGCGGCATGACAGCGACAGCCACCGAGGTACGGCCCTACACCCGCCGTATCTCGCAGATCGAACGCGGCTATCTGAACGCGGCGGCGACCGGCACCCCGCAGCTGATCCAGATGGTGGTCGAGGGGGAGGGACCCCTCGACCCGGAGGCCCTGCGGGAGGCCGTGCGGGCCGCCACCCTCGCGAGCCCGGGCATGGCGGTACGGCGACGGGCCGCCGCCTGGCGGGCGGACGGCCCGCTCCCGCCGGTCGTGGAACTGCCCTGGGAGGCCGACTACGACCACCCCTTCTTCCACCGTGATCTGGACGTGGTGACCGGGCCGGTGTGCGAGGTCGGCCTCGCCTCGCAGGGGCCGGCGACCCGGCTGGTGGTGCGGGCCAGCCACATCGTCACCGACGGCCGTGGCCTGCGGCAGTGGATCGCCGACGTGTTCCGCGTGCTGCGCGGCGAGGAACCGGTCGGCGCCGACGCGGTGGTCGACGACACCCACTTCCGTACGGCGGCGGGAGACGTGCCGCCCGCCGAACCGCCGGCCCGGATCCCCGGCCTGCCCGCGATCCTCGGCACCGGACCGGCCGACGGCACCCCGCTGTGGCTGCGGCGCCGGGTGCCGGCCCGTCCGTCCGCGGTCACCGCCCGGGTGGCCGCCGCGCTCTCCGGGCACCTGGCCGGCGACACCGGCCGCCTGGTCGTCCCGGTCGACCTGCGCCGCCACGACCGCTCGGTGCGCTCCACCGCCAACCTGACCTCCCAGCTGGTGCTGGACCTCCGGCGGGACGAGGAGTGGAAGGCGCTGCACGGCCGGATCGTGCGCGCCCTGCTCGCCAAGCGCGAAGTGGCCGCACTCAGCCGGGACTTCCTGCGCCAGAACCCCTTCGCCAACACCCTGCGCGAGGCCCAGGAGCTGGACGGCACCCGCTTCCCGTGCACGGCGATCATCACCGACCACGGACGGATCGACACCGACGAGCTGCGCACCGACCGCTTCCGCCCCACCGGGTTCTCCACCCTGCCGATGCTCGTGCCCTACGCCGAGATGTTCCTGAGCGCCTGCCGGATCGGCGACGAGACCGAACTGACCCTCTCCTGCCGCAACCGCCCCGGGGCCCACGAGGCGGGCGAGCGGCTCCTGGACGCCGTCGCGCACGCACTCACGACGGCGGACTGAACCGACCTGCTTCCCGAACTGTTGACTTCTCCAAGGACGCCCACATGTCGCTGACCGACCGACAGACCGGCGAGGAGGCTCGTCCCGAGTCCTCGCCGCCCGCAGCGGACGCTGCGGGGAGACCCTCCGGACCCACCGTCCTGACCATCGCCGTGGCCATCACCGGCGGTTTCCTCGCGCTGCTCGACACCACCATCGTCAACGTGTCCCTGGAGGACACCACCGCACGGTTCGGCAACATCAACCAGGTGCAGTGGGTGGTGACCACGTACCTGATCGCGCTGGCCGCGCTGATGCCGGCCGCAGGCTGGCTCGCCACCCGGTTCGGCGTCAAGCGGGTCTTCGCCGGCGCGACCACGCTGTTCGCGCTGGGCTCGGCGGCCTGCGCGCTCAGCCAGACCCTGCCGGAACTGATCGCCGCGCGCGGAGTGTCCGGGGCGGCGGCCGGCGTGCTCACGCCCGTGTCCACGATCCTGCTGACCAGCGGCGTACCGCGGGAACAGCTGGGCCGGGTCCAGGCACTGAACGGCAGCGTCATGCTGATCAGCCCGCTGCTCGGCCCGACGATCGGCGGGCTCCTGGTGGAGGCCGGAGGCTGGGCCGCGGTCTACGCGGTGAACGTGCCGCTGTGCGTCGCTCTGCTCGCCGTCACCCTGCGCGGGGTGCGGGGCGGCGCCGCGGCGGGCAAGGAGGCCAAGCCGCTGGACGTGGTGGGCCTGCTGTCCTCGGCCGCGTGCACGGTGAGCACCGTCCTCGCCATCCACGCCTTCTCCGGCGCCGGCCTGCACGCGCGGGCCTCGCTGCTGGTGCCGCTCGCCCTTGCCCTGCTGAGTGGCGCCGTGTTCGTCGTACGCCAGTTGCGCGCCCGCTTCCCGCTGCTGGACCTGCGCCTGTTCGGCCACCGCGTCTACCGCACGGCGGCCGTCAACATCTTCTGCCTGGGCTTCGTCCTCTACTCGCCGATGATGCTGATCCCGCTGTACTTCGAGTCCGCGCGCGGCGAGAGCGCCGTGACGACCGGTCTGCTGATGTCCACGGGCGGCATCGGCGTGGTCTCCGCCGCCTGGCTGTGCAAGGTCCTGATGAAGCGGCTGGGCGGGGGCGGCACCGTCGTCGTCGGCATCTCGCTGACCATGCTCGCCACCGTGCCGCTGACCCGGCTGTCGGCGGACACCTCCTACGTGCTGCTGTGCGTGAGCCTCGCGGTGCGCGGCCTGGGCACGGGACTGACCATCGTCCCGGCGATGACCAGAGCGTTCCAGTCGATCCGGCCGCAGTCCATCCCGGACGCCTCCTCGCAGCTCAACCTCGTCCAGCGGATCGGCGGCGCCGTCGCCCTCGCCGTGGTGACGGTGATCCTGGACGCGGCGGCCAGGCAGCGCCACGGGCTGGTGCCCGGCGCCTTCGCCCACTCCTTCGGCCGGCTGCTCGCCGTGTACGCCGTCACGCTGCTCCCCGCCCTGGCGCTGCTCGCGGCGGACCGCCGCGAAGCCCGGCAGAGCGGGGAGACGGCGTAGCGGAGGCTGGGGCACGGGGACGTCCGCGGTCAGCGGGTCGAGGGGAGCCAGCCGTCCTGGACGGCGCGGACTCCGGCCTCGAAGCGGCTGCGGGCGTCCAGGCGTTCCATCAGGTTGGCCGCCACCCGGCGGGCCGTGCGCGGCGAGACGCCGAGACGCTTGGCGATGGCCTCGTCGGTGTAGCCCTGGGCGAGCATCTTCAGCACCGCTCGCTCCTGCGGGGGCATGTCCTTCGCGTCGCACTTGGGCGTGGTGCCCAGTGGGACCGCGATCTGCCACACGCTCTCGAACAGCGCGCACAGCGCCGCGACCGTCCCGGCGCCGCTCAGCACCACCCCGCCGGCCCGGGCGTCGGAGGTGTCGATGGGCAGCATCGCCTGGCGCCGGTCGAAAATGATCATCCGGATCGGCAGGTCGGGCACCGTGCGGACCTGCCCGCCGTGCTGGTGCAGCCAGCTGACGTGCTCCAGCGTGGGCGCGTGGTTGCGCACGCTGTCGAGGTAGACGGTCCGCATCCGCACCCCGCGGCCGAGCAGGTCGGCGTTGGGTTTTCGGCTGGCCGCCAGGTCCTCGGCCGAGTGCGCGCCGCCCGGCGCGAAGGTGGTCACCTCGGTCCGCGCGGTCCGCGCCAGCTCGGCCAGCCGCTCCCGGATCGCTTCCGGGCCGATCAGCTGCTCGGCGGCCTGGTCGACGGCGCGCGGGCGCAACGCCGAGCACTCGGCGATCAGCTGCGCGGCCGCCGCCCGGGAGGCCTCCACCCGCATCTGCTGGGCCGCCAGTTCCGCCTGCTGGCGGGCCAGCAGCACCTCCATCGCGGTCTCCGGGCCGATCGCCCGGAACCCTATTCCCTCGCCTTCCTCTCGTCCCGAGGGCTGGATCAGCGCCAGCTCGCTGAGCCGGTCCAGCCCTCTTCGGACCTGTTCCTCCGTCAGGCCCAGTCGGGTGGCCAGTGCCGTCACGCCGTCGTGGGGGCTGGTCAGCATTCCCCGGTAGATGGCTTCGGCAACGGCGTCTAGTCCCAGAACGTCCAACATGATGCATTCCCCCTGGTCAGCATCAAACTCGCCGAGTTCGAAACTTAGTGCCCCAGAGCTTACTGATGTTGAACTCCTGTGGCTCCTGAGATGACAGCTAGGACGGTTCCGGCCAATCTGACGAAGATTCAGTCGCCGGTGGAGGTGAGCGTCCCGCGCACGGCCCGGCCAGGCGATAGTTGCGCTTTGAATCTTCCCGGTCCTGGTCCCGATCCCGGACCCGATCCGGTCCGGACCGGAGCGGGCGGCTCCGGCGGACCCGTCCGTCGTCGTACTGCCGTGTCGTACGTCCGTACGTACGTCCGCCCATCCGCGTCAATTTATGGCCGACGCACCCCACTTCGCCGATGACGGTTCATGCCATGGCATAAACCGTCCACGCCGAGCCGCTCCCCAGCTCAATTTCCGCGCCGAAGAATGAGGGCATGTATCTCATCCACGTGCGCCTCGAGGGCCCCGGCGGCGCCGCCGGGCAGCCCGATCTGGCCACGATCGTCTCGTCGTACGCCGGAAAAGCGGACGGCCTGGAGCACATCACGGTCCATCAGGGCCCGCCGGGCGACGTCACGCTGGGCTTTTTCCTGCTCGCCGACGGCCTCGCCGCCGCCGAGAAGACCGCGGCCCACCTGGCCGGGCAGGCCGTTTCCGGACACCCCGAACTGCGGGAATTCCGCATCCTGGAAGCCGAGGCGGTGCTGGTGCCCGGTCCCTGGTGGGACAGCTGAGCCCCGTGCGTCACCGCAGGTCGCGGTGGACGGCTTAGGTCAGTGCAGGTTCCGTCCACCCGCTTTCCGTTCCTTCTCGGCCGGAGCTCGAGCAGAGTAGAGGCATCGGCGGAAGCGACCACATCCGCCGACCGGACCGGTGAATCGTCACCGGGAATCCACTCACCTTTGAAGGAGAAATTCCGTGCTGGCTACCCGTGTCTCCAAAATCGTCGCCTCCGTGCTTCTCGCCGCCGGCGGAATGACGCTTTCGGTGACCGCCGCGCACCATGTGCAGCGCATTCCGGGAGTCGTCGAGGCCGAACAGGGAACGGGCACGACCACCGCCGTGGAAACGCCGGACGACGTCACCTGGGGAAAGTGACCGCGTCCCGAGCGCGCAGTACCGAACGGCCCGCACCCAGGGGGAACGACCACCCCCGACCTCGGGAGATCGACCGACCCGCACATCGGGGGAACAAAAGAAATGGAATTCCTCGTCCTGGGTTCTCTGGAGACCCGCCAGTCGGGTGAACTCGTCCGCGTGAGGGGCATGCGCCAGCAGAAGCTCCTGGCCCTGCTGCTCCTGCACGCCAACCGGGTGGTCCCGATGGACGTGCTGGTGGACGAGCTGTGGGAGGACCCGCCGTCCTCCGCCCGCCCCCAGGTCCACAACGCCATCCGTGACCTGCGCCGCATCCTCTCCGCGGCCGACGAGACCAGTCTGGTCACGATGGACGTCGGGTACCGGCTCATGGTCCCCGACGACGCCGTGGACGCCCACCGCTTCGTCACATCGGTGCGCGGCGCCGCCACGGCCGAACGCGAGGGCCGTTACGCCGACGCCATCCGCCTGCTGCAGTCGGCGGTGGACCTCTGGCGCGGCGACGCCTTCGCCGGCATCCACTGCCCCAGCGTCACCTCCGCCGCGGTCAAGCTCCACGAGCAGCGGCTGACCGCGCTGGAGGACCTCATGACACTGCGCCTGAGGATCGGTGAAACCAGCTCCGTGGTCGGCGAGTTGCACGCGCTGCTCGCGGAGTACCCGCTCAGGGACTCCCTGCGCGGCAGCCTGATGCTCGCCCTGTTCCGCAGCGGTCGGCAGGCCGACGCGCTCGCCGTCTACGACGAGGGCCGGCGGTTCCTGGCGGAGGAACTCGGCCTGGAGCCCAGCCAGCACCTGCGCACCCTGCACGCGGAGATCCTCGCCGACTCGCCCGCGGCCCGCGGCCCCGCACCGGCCGGCCGCGCGCCGCGCCGCACCCGGGCCCCGGGCGGACCCGGGCAGCCGGCAGGGGGCGACGACGACGCCGTACGCCCTCCGTCCGCATCCGTCTCCGTGTCCGCACCCGCGACCGCGCCCGTCTCCCCGCCCGGCAACCGCCGGAACTACCTGCCCCACGACCTCACCGACTTCACCGGCCGCGCCGCCGAACTGAACTCCCTGCTGGGCCTGGCCGCCCAGGAGCACGCGGACTCCCCGCTGATGATCGCCGTCGACGGCATGGGCGGCGTCGGCAAGACGACCCTCGCCGTGCGCGTCGCCCACCGCGTCGCCGCCCACTACCCGGACGGGCAGTACTTCATAAGCCTGCACGGCTACAGCGCCGACCGGCCGCCGCTGCCGCCCGAACAGGCCCTGGCCACCCTGCTCCAGGCCAGTGGCGTGGCGCCGGAGGCGATCCCGCGCAGCCTGGAGGAGCGCAGCGCCCTGTGGCGGTCACGGCTCGCGGGCGAGCGCTGCCTGGTGGTCCTCGACGACGCGGCCGACACCGCCCAGGTCACCCCCCTGCTGCCGGGCGCCGGCGGTTCGCTGGTGCTGGTGACCAGCCGCCGCAAGCTCAGCGCGCTGGACGGAGCGGTGCCCCTGTGGCTGGACGTGCTGCCGGCCGCGGACGCCGCCGCGCTGTTCACCCGCATCGTGGGGGAGCAGCGCGCGGCCCGCGAACCGGATCAGGTGGCCCGGGCCGTCGAGCTGTGCGGCCAGCTGCCGCTCGCCCTCCGCATCGCCGCGACCCGGCTGCGCTCACGCCCCACCTGGGCGGTCGCCGACCTCGTGGACCGCCTGGCCGGCGCTCCGCAGCGGGCGAGCTGCCTGCACAGCGCCGACCGCGACCTGATGTCCATGCTGCGCACGTCCTACCAGCACCTGAACCCCTCCCAGCGCCGGTTCAGCCGCCTCATCAGCCGCCACCCGTCCCCGTCCTACGACGTCGCCCACGCGGCCGCCGTGACCGGCCTGCCGGCCGGCGACGTGGAACGCCACTTCGACGTGCTGATCGAGAACAACCTGATCCGCGAGGACACCCCGGCCCGCTTCTCCTTCCACACCCTGATCCGAGACTGCACCCGCGAACTGCTCCTCGACGAACCCGAACCCGAGCCCGAGGCGGCGTGACCCGCCCCCGGGCGGGAGTCTCGGCTGTCCCGGGGTCGGGTGTCTTGGCCGTCCTCGGGCCGGGTGTCTCGGCCGTCCTCGGACGGGCGTCTTGACCGTCCCCGGCCGGTTGTCCCGGCCGTCCCCGGGCGGTGTCTCAGCCGCCCTCCGTGGCCAGTCGGCAGGCCTGCGCGTATGCGCGCACCAGCGGGCGGTCGGCGTCCTCGCGGCGCCAGGCGAGCGCGTAGCGGCTCGGCCCGATGCCGCGCACCGGCCGGGTGATCACCCCGCCCAGGCTGATCAGCGGCGCGTTGCCGGCCGCGACCAGGCACACACCGAGCCCCGCGACCAGCGCCTCGTACGTCTCCTCGGTGCTCGCCACCTCCGCGCCGATCACGGGCGGGGTGCCGCCGCGGGCGTCCAGGGCGAGCCAGTAGTCGCGCAGTGGACCGGCGGCCCGCGGCAGCGCCAGGAACGGCAGTCCGGCCAGGTCCGCGAAGTCCACCTCCGCACGGGCGGCCAGCGGATGCGCCTCGGGCAGCGCGACCAGCCGCGGCTCCTCGGCGACCACCGTCCAGCCGTAGCGCTCGGAGTCCGGCAGCGGCAGCCACACGAAGGCGACGTCCACGGCCCCCTCCGCCAGGCCGGCCGTCGGGTCCTCCCAGCTCACCTGCCGCAGTCTGAGGGAGGTCCCGGGCCGCGCGGCCGTGAAGCGGGAGCGGATCGCCGGCAGCAGCCCGCCGCGCCCCGGGCTGGTGCTCATGCCCACCACCAGCGTGCCCCGCAGCGCCGCCCGCGCCGACTCCACCGCGCCGGCGCCCTCCGCCCAGGCGTCCAGCACCCGCCGGGCGTGCGGCAGCAGCGCCGTACCGGCCTCGGTGAGCGCCACGCCCTGCGGCCGGCGCTCGAAGAGGTCCACGCCCAACTGCCGTTCCAGCGCGCGGATCTGCTTGCTCAGCGCGGGCTGGGACACGTACAGGTGCTCGGCGGCCCGTGTGAAGTGCAGCTCCTCGGCCACCGCGACGAAGTAGCGCAGATCTCGTACATGCACGTCCCCTGTCATAACCATCGGTTATCACGCCGGGTCTTGGACGCGCCACCGGTCCGGGCCCGACGCTGGTGCCCAGACGAAGAACCCGGGGGAACCCGGGGAGACCCGGAGAATCCGGGAGACGAACCCAGGAGGGGTCATGAACAAGGTGTGGCTGATCACCGGCGCGGGCAGCGGTTTCGGGCGGGCGATCGCCGAGGCCGCCCTCGCCGCCGGTGACGTGGTGGTGGGCGCGGTCAGGCGGCCGGAGACGCTGGCCGACCTGGTGGCCGCGCGGCCCGACCAGATGGAGGCGCTGGCGCTGGACGTCACCGACACGGCGGCCGACGAGGCCGCGGTACGGGACGTGGTGGCCCGGCACGGCCGGATCGACGTGCTGGTGAACAACGCCGGCCGCACCCACGTCGGCGCCTTGGAGGAGACCACCGACCAGGAACTGCGCGACCTGTTCGACGTGCACGTCTTCGGTCCGGCCGCGCTGACGCGCGCGGTGCTGCCGCACATGCGCGAGCGGCGCTCGGGCGCGATCGTGCAGATGAGCAGCATGGGCGGGCAGATGTCCTTCGCGGGCTTCGGGGCGTACAGCGGGACGAAGTTCGCTCTGGAGGGCATGTCGGAGGCGCTGGCGGACGAGGTGGCCGAGTACGGCGTCAAGGTGCTGATCGTCGAGCCGGGAGCCTTCCGCACCTCCCTGTTCGGTACCGGCCGGGCCGGGGTGAGCGCGGACAGCGGGGTCTACGCCAAGGTGGGCCAGACCCGAGCTGCCGTCTCCGGCGGCGACGGCACCCAGCCCGGCGACCCCGCGAAGGCGGCGGAGCTCGTCCTCGCCGCCCTGGAGTCGGACGACACCCCGCTGCGGCTGCCCCTGGGCGACGACGGGGTCACCGCCGTCCTCGACCACCTCGACCAGGTGCGCGGCGACATCGCCGCCTGGGAGAAGCGTGCCCGCGCCACCGCCTTCGACGAGTGAGCCCGGGATCGCCTCCGCATCCCTGGAGCGCGGTCACGCCCGTGCGGGAACCCCGCGCCGGTGTGCGGTCACGCCCGGGCGAGCCCCGACTTCAGCCCCGCCCCGCACAACGGCACCACCGCCGACCTGTTGCCGAGCGCGCCCTCCCGTACGGCCGCCCAGCAGGCCACGCCCGTCGACTCGACGTACAGGCCGCGCGAGGCCAGATCCAGCTGGGCGTGGCGGATCTGGTCCTCGGTGACGGTCAGGAACGTGCCGCCCGAGTCCCGTACCGCGCGCAGGATCTGACGGGCCCGGGGCGGCCGGGCGATGGCGATGCCCTCCGCGTGCGTCGGGGCCACGGGGGTCGTCCCGGTCAGCTCCTCCGCGCCCTCCTCCCAGGCGCGGGCCAGCGGAGCCACCGCCGCCGCCTGCACCGCCCACAGCGCCGGACGCCGGTCCAGCAGACCGGCGCCGTACAGCTCGGCGACCGCCAGCGCCGCCCCGAGCAGCAGCGTGCCGTTGCCCACCGGCAGGACCAGGACGTCCGGCAGCCGCCCGCCGAGGTCCTCCCACAGCTCGTGCACATACGTCTTGGTGCCGTGCAGGAAGTAGGGGTTGTAGACGTGCGAGGCGTAGAAGGTGTCCGGCTCGTCCGCCGCGCGCCGTGCCACAGCGCCCGCCGCCTCCCGGTCGCCGTCGACGACCTCCACCCGGGCGCCGTGCGCCTCGATCTGCTCCAGCTTCTTCGCTGACGTGCCCAGCGGGACGTACACCGTGCACGGCAGCCGTCCGCGGGCGCAGTACGCGGCGATCGCCGTGCCCGCGTTGCCGCTGCTGTCCGCGACCACCCGGCGCGGCCCGGCCCGAAACGCCAGCTCGGCCAGCATCACCGCGCCCCGGTCCTTGAACGACAGCGTCGGCATCATGTAGTCGAGCTTCGCCGACACCCTGTCCGTCAGCTCCACGAGCGGGGTGCGGCCCTCGCCCAGGGACACGCTGGGCGACGACAGCGGCAGCGTCTCGGCATACCGCCACAGCGAGTTCACGCGTCCGGTGAGGGACTTCAGGGGCGCGGGCGTGGGGGCGAAGTCGAGGTCCAGGGGGCCGCGGCAGGACGGGCAGCACCAGGCGAGCGAGTCACCGGGGACGCGGTTGCCGTCGGTGGGGCAGTATCGGTCCGGCAGAGGTGTCATATGCGCAGGTTAAAGGTGCGGGTCCGCCGACGTCCTGGCAGGACGGCCACGCCGCACGCCCGGCTCCCCGGCCGTCACCCGTCGTGCACTCAGTCCTCCCACGGCTCCTCGGGGTAAGGCTCCGGGTCGGTGACCCAGCCCGCGGCGAGCACCAGGCGGGTGTGGCGGTGCAGGGCGAGGAAGCCGAAGGGGCGGTCGAAGCCGGCGTCGACGGAGGTGGTCAGGTAGCGGAGTTGGGGCATGCCGGCGCCGGCCATGCCGAACGCGGACACCGCACCCGCGCGGAACCCCAGCGGCCCGAACGTCGCCACCGCCGTCTGCGCGGCCGCCCCGATGGCCAGCGGGAAGTCGCTGATGCCGGGGAAGTGCCCGACCGAGTCGTCCCGGGCCGTGGTCAGCCCGAACAGCCGGTGCAGGGCCAGCAGGTCGTGGTGCGCGGACAGGTCGTACGCCACGGTCCTCACGTGGAGGGTGGGCGGCGCCGGCCGGGTGCGGCGCACCCTCCGAACCCGCAGCCCGGGTCCCGCGTCACCGAACGGGAGCCGCGGCCCGGGCACGACCGAGTGCCTGCGCTCGAGGACGCCGATGCCCGCGCGCAGCACCTGGCCCGGCGTCATGTGTTCCTCGCCCAGCAGGAGATGGACGTCGACGGCGGTGTTCCCGAGCACCCTCAGCCCGGTGACGTGACCCTCCGGGGTGTCCGCCACCCCGACCCGGTCCAGCAGCGTGCTGGACCGGAACAGACTGAGCAGCGACCGGCCCCGCCACGGTCCGGCCTCGGGCTCCAGCACTCCCTCGTGGAAGCGGCTCAGCCACTCCGTGCGCACGGTCAGCGCGCCGGCCAGGAGCAGCTCGGTCTCCTTCGTCACCGGGACCGGCATGGCGTCGATCAGGCCGCCGGTCCGCTTGTGCGCCCATGTGTCCAGGGCTTCCTTGTCGGCCGCCGGGTCTCCGGTGAGCACGCCGTGCGTCCCGGCCGGCAGCCCGGCCGCCCACTGCTCCCGCAGCTCCAGGGTGCGCTTCGTCCACAGCCCGAGGGCCGACCCCGCTCCGCGCAGGCCGTCGAGCGCGCCCAGCAACTCCCGTGCGTGGGCGGCCGCCTGATCGGCCGGCAGGCCCACGGCATCGGCGAGCTCCGTGCGCGCCGGGCCCCCGGCGCCGTCGGCCAGGAACGCCAGCGGCGGCCACACCCCGGCGGCGGAGAACACCGTGCCGCGGTCGCTGTCGCCCGCGCTGTCCGCCCAGCGGGCCGTCAGCCCGTTGACCGCCCGGACGGTCGCCTCTGACACCTGCATGCAGTCCCCCCCGCTTCCCCGATGATCTGTGATCCCTCACCCGTCACTGTGCGCAAGGCTATGGGCGGGGTCTGTGCCATCGCTCGGAGTTTCCGTGACGGTGGCCGTGGGCCGGGCGCGGCAGACGGCATGGCCGGGCAGGTGTGACAACGTCCGGAGCGGGGAGGAAGTGCCTGGACGATGCCTCGCGGCCTCATAAGTCATCACATCGAGTGATTCTCTGGCCTTGGCTTGCACGTTACAACCCACGGTTGCCACGCTGTTGCTGTCTGTACAACCTGATGGGAGTGGCCAGTGACTTTCGGTGAGCAGCCGGCGTATCTGCGTGTCGCGGGTGACCTCCGCAAGAAGATCGTCGACGGTCAGCTGCCACCGCACACCCGGCTGCCCTCGCAGGCGCGGATCCGCGAGGAGTACGGCGTCTCGGACACGGTCGCGCTGGAGGCCCGCAAGGTGCTGATGGCCGAGGGGCTGGTCGAGGGCCGCTCGGGTTCGGGGACCTATGTGCGCGAGCGGCCCGTGCCGCGCCGGGTGGCCCGCTCCGGATTCCGGCCGGCCGCCGGGGCCACCCCGTTCCGGCAGGAGCAGGCGGCCGCGGAGGCGCGTGGCACCTGGGAGTCGCACAGCGCGCAGACCGAGGCGAGCGGCGCGATCGCCGAACGGCTCGGCATCAAGCCCGGTGACCGCGTGATGTGCACCAAGTACGTCTTCCGGGACGCGGGCGAGGCGATGATGCTCTCCACCTCCTGGGAGCCGCTTGCCCTCACCGGCCGCACGCCCGTGATGCTCCCCGAGGAAGGACCGCTCGGCGGCATGGGTGTCGTCGAGCGCCTGCGCGCCATCGACGTCATCGTCGACAACGTCACCGAGGAGGTCGGCGCCCGCCCCGGCCTCGCCGAGGAACTGCTCACCCTGGGCGGCGTCCCCGGCCACGTCGTGATGGTGATCCAACGCACCTTCTACGCGTCCGGCCGCGCCGTCGAGACAGCAGACGTGGTGATCCCCGCCGACCGCTACCGGGTCGCCTACCACCTCCCGGTGAAGTAACCCACCAGCCGGCCACACGCCACTCCCGCACATGCGGAAAACCGGCCGGTGGGGGGCCGGGCCGTGATGGGGGAGCCGGTCCTGCCGGGGAGGCCGGCCCGTGCCGTGCGAGGCGGCCCGCGCCCGGCGAGGCGGCCCGTGTCGGGAAGGTGGTTCGCGTGCAGAGCCCGTCCGCGGCAGGGAACGGCTCCGCGTGGGGAGTCGGCCCGTGCGCGGGAGGTGGGCCCGCGACGGGGATGCCGGGCCGCGTCATGGAAGCCGGTCCGCGCTGGGCGAGGCGGCCCGCGCCATGCGAGCCGTCCCGCGCCATGCGAGCGTTCCCGCGCCGGGCCAGGCGGCCCGTGCCGGGGAGTCTGTGTGAGGGGGCGTCTGCGGCGGGGAGTCGGTCCCTGTGGGGAGCGGGTCCGCGCGGTCGTGCGCTCCTCGGTGGGTGTCTCGCAGGCACCTGCGCCCACATGCCGCCCGGCGCCACGTCCGGCGGGCGCTGGATTCCGGCCGTTCTCGCAGGTCGTCAGTGCCGCCCGAAGGGCCCGTGGCCCGTCGTTGACCGTGGGTGGCCAGGTCCGCGGGCGGCGTGTTCGGCATCGTGCGCCCCCTGCGTACTGGCCGGTTGCCTACCTCTTTGTGAAAAGGCGTGTTCGCTGCGTGAAGGTAGGGCGTAGGCTCGGGCATATGCGTATTGCGGTTTCCCCGGCGGCGGGGCGCGGTGGGGGTCGTGAGCCGGATGCGGGCGCGGGCCCGTAGGGGCGGGAAGGAGCAGTGGGGCGGGAATGAACGACGGCACGATCACTCTTCCCTGGCTCGTCGTCCGCCAGGACGACAACGGCAATCGCTACCGCGTCGGCAGGTACGCCACCCGCGCCGAGGCGCAGAAGATCGCCGACAGCCTCGACAGCCGTGGCCACCGCCAGCTCTACTGGGTCGAACGCGTGGGGGACAGCTCCAACCCCACGGACACCACCACCGACAATTGACCCCACCACCGGCACACCCGCCGGCCCACGCCGGCCCCGGCCGGCTCCCGTAGGCTCCGGCGCATGACCGAACGGATCGTGGTGGTGGGTGCCGCCCTGCTCGACGGCGGACGCTTGCTCGCGGCCCGCCGCAGCGCACCCCCGGAGCTGGCCGGCCGCTGGGAACTGCCCGGCGGCAAGGTCGAGCCCGGTGAGCGGCCCGAGGCCGCTCTCGTGCGCGAACTGCGCGAAGAACTGGGCGTCGAGGCCGAGGCCGTCGAGCGGATTCCGGGCAGCTGGCCGCTGAGACCGCCCTACGAACTCCACGTGTGGACCGCACATCTGCGCCCGGGCTCCGCCGCCCCGGCCCCCCTCGAGGATCACGACGAACTCCGCTGGCTCACGCCGTCCGACATCTGGACCGTGCCCTGGCTGGACCAGGACGTCCCCGCCGTACGGGCCGCCCTCCCGCGTCTGGGCGCCGCCTCACCGGATGCGTGAACCGTCGAACAGGCTGCCGCGGGCGGTACTGGGCACTGGATATCGGGTATGTGCCCATTAACCCCATGAAACAGGACATGAGGGCTCGCTGGCCTGGGAAGTGATCGGTGTGATCGACACCGAAGGCGACCGCGCCGAGTGGACGTTTCCCGCGGAACCCGGTGTGGTGCGCGCGGCTCGTGCCGCCGTCCGGGGACAGTTGCGCACCTGGGAGCTGGACAGCGTCCAGGACACCGCGGCCCTGCTGGTGAGCGAGCTGGTCACCAACTCGCTGCGGCACGCCAGCGGCCCCATCGGCGTGAGACTGGTGCGCCCGCCGGGCCTGCCCCACCTGCTGCTGGTCGAGGTCTCCGACCCGCTGCCCGACCCGCCCCGCGAACGTCCGGTCCGCCCCGAGGACGAGAGCGGGCGCGGTCTGCAACTGGTCGCGTCCGCCTCCCGCCGCTGGGGAACCCGGCCGGACGACACCGGAAAGACGGTGTGGTTCGAACTGGCGGTGCCCGCACAAGCCGTTGACGGGCGTGCGTGACGGCCGTCCGCGGAGGGTGCTCGTGGTGGCTGTTCCTGACGGCCGTCCGCGGCGGTGTTCGTGGCGGGTGTTCGCCCGCCCGGCGTGGACGCTCGCCGGAACGGGATTCGACGGGGTGTCGCCTGGTTAGAAGACTCATTGTGTTGTCACAGGCCGGACCGAAAAGCATCGGGATGGTCCTGTGATCGTGAACACCGTGTTGCGCGGCGCCGTAGTGCTGGATACTGCGGGCAGCCGCCCCCGGTGACCGGTGCCGGACGCGGTGAGCTGGAGGGGACGGTTCGCGTGAGCGAGATACCAGCGAAGGCCACGGAGTCCGAGGACCCGTCGGACGGCGCGAGGACGGGGGCCGCGGGCGGCGGCGCCACCGACGAGATGGCGCCACCCGCGGACGCGATGTGGCAGAGCAGTCCGCCCGGCTCCATCTACGACTACATCAAGGTCGCGTCCTTCTCCATCGGCCCCGACGGTCACGTCGACCAGTGGAGCCTGCGCGCCGAGCAGTTGTTCGGCATCCCCGCCGAGCAGGCCGTCGGCATGGACCCCATCGAGGCGTTCATCGACCCCGAACAGCGGGAACAGGGCCAGCGCAAGATGGCCGAGATCCTCGACGGGCGCGAGTGGACCGGCGTCGTCCCCTTCCGGCTGCCGGCCCAGGCCGACGACGGGACCGCCGTACGCACCGGACGCGGCCCGAGCGGGCTCGCCGAGGTGTACGTCATGCCGACGCGCACCGCCGAGGGCGACAAGGCCGCCGTCTGCATCGTCGTCGACGTCCGCATCCTGCGGAGGATGGAGACCGACCTCGCCGCATCCCAGGCGATTTTCGGCCAATCCCCGTTCGGTTTCCTGCTCATCGACACCGACCTGCGGGTCCGCCGCGCCAACGAGCGCTTCGCCTCCATCTTCGGCGGCAGGCCCGACGACCACCGCGGCAAGGGCGTCCACGACTACCTGCCCCGGGCCGAGGCCGACCGGGTCTCGGCGACCCTGCGCCGGGTGCTGGAGAACGGCGAGTCCATCACGGACATGCACGTCACCGGATTCGTCCCCGGCTCCGACGAACGCCGCCACTGGTCCATCAACCTCTACCGCGTGCACAGCGGCAGCGGCCGCCCCATCGGCATCGCCTGGCTCGGAACCGACATCACCGCCCGCCGCGCCGCCGCCCGCGAGGCAGCCGCCGCACGGCGCAATCTCGCCCTGCTCAACGAGGCGGGCGCCCGCATCGGCAACTCCCTGGACCTGGAGACCACCGCCCGAGAACTCCTCGACGTCGTCGTCCCCGGCTTCTGCGACCTCGCCACCGTCGACCTCTACCAGGGCCTGCTGGCCGGCGACGAGACCCCGTCCGGCCTCGCCGACGGCAGCGCCGAACTGCGCCGCGTCGCCTTCGCCAGCGCCGTCTCCGGGGCACCTTTGACCGGCACCGGCGAGCCCGTCGAGGTCGGCGCCGTGCACCACTTCGCCTTCAACTCCCGGTGCGCCGACGCCCTGCGCACCGCCCGCCCGCAGATCGTGCCCGGCGAGGAGGGCGGCCTGGTGCACTCCACGCTGGCCGTCCCGATGGTCGCCCACGACACCGTCGTAGGACTCGCGCAGTTCGCCCGGACCAAGGGCAGCGAGCCGTTCGGCGACCGCGACCGCGCCCTCGCCGTCGAACTCGCCGCACGCGCCGCGGTCTGCATCGACAACGCCCGCCTCTACCGGCGAGAACACGAGCGCGCGCTGATACTGCAGCGCTCCCTGCTCCCGCCCGGCGACCCGGAGGCCTCCGGACTGGACATCGCCTGCCGCTACCTGCCCGGCAACGCGGCCACCGGCCGGCCCAGCGAGGTCGGCGGCGACTGGTTCGACGTCATCGAACTCCCCGGCCACCGCACCGCGCTGGTCGTCGGCGACGTCATGGGCCGCGGCCTGCGCGCCGCCGTCGCCATGGGTGAACTCCGCACGGCCGTCCGCACCCTGGCCCTGCTCGACCTCGAACCGGCCGAGGTGCTCTCCCAGTTGGACGAGATCGCCCGCGGCCTGGGCGCGCCCGGAGGCGTCCAGCAGGCCACTCGTGCCGCCCGTCGCCCCCGCGAGGCCGACCTCTCCGAGGTCTACCTCGCCACGTGCGTCTACGCCGTCTACGACTCGGTCACCCGGCGGTGCACCTTCGCCAACGCCGGCCACCTCCCGCCGGTCCTGGTGGAACCCGGCGAGCCCGCGCTGATGCTGGACGTCCCGCCCGGCATGCCGCTCGGCGTCGGCGGCGAACCCTTCGAGGAGGTCGAGGTCGAACTCCCCGAGGGCGCCCTGCTGGCCCTCTACACCGACGGCCTGGTCGAGTCCCGCGACCACCCGCTCGACGAGGGCCTCCAGGCCTTCGTGGGGGCGCTCACGGACCCGGGCCGGCCCCTGGAGGACGTCTGCGACCACGTCCTCAACACGCTCGGCAGCCACCACGGCGAGGACGACATCGCGCTGCTGATGGCCCGCGTCCAGGGCCTGCCCGCCGAGTCCGTCGGCGACTGGACCCTGCCCCGCGAGCCCCGCAGCGTCGGCCGCGCCCGCGAGTACGCCCGCGCCCAACTGCTCGCCTGGGACCTGGAACCGCTGGTCGACACCACCGAACTCCTCGTCAGCGAACTGGTCACCAACGCCCTGCGCTACGGCGAGGGCGAGATCAGACTCCGGCTGCTGCTGGACCGCACGCTGGTGTGCGAGGTGTGGGACTCCGGGCTCGTCCAGCCGCGCCGCCGCCGCGCCCGCGACACCGACGAGGGCGGCCGGGGCCTGCAACTCGTCGGCCTGCTCAGCGCCGCCTGGGGTTCCCGGCGGACCCCGCGCGGCAAGACGGTCTGGTTCGAACTCCCGCTCCCGGACGGCGAGAACACCCTCACCGACCCGGCGGAGGCGCTGCTGAGCCTGTTCTGAGCCGCTCCCACGAACACCGGCAGCCACGCAAGACCTACACCGACGTGCGCCACCGGTCCCGGGTGCGCGGCCCGCCGAAGCCCGTCGGCGGTCCGCCGTCCGGCTTCTCGCCGAGCAGGACGCCGCCGAGCACGGCGCCCGCGATTCCGGCGGCGGGCTCGGTGTCCCCGGCGTACGGGTTGCCGTGGACGCGTACGTCCTGCTCGGCGAGGTGACGGGCCTGCCGGGCCAGGCTGTCGGCGGCCTCGGGATCGGAGTCGACGAGGCGCCGCGCCTCCGCCAGGTGGGTGCGGGCCGCGACGCCCACGGCGGCCCGGTGCGTGGTGACGAAGTCCGCCGCGCCCGCGGTTGCGCTGCGTGCGACGAGCTCCGCGGCGGCCGAGAGCACCCCGGCCCGCCCGCCGTCCCCCGGCACCGGCGCGACCGCCCGTACGATCCGCCGCAGGGCGTCCAGCGGATCGTAGGGCCCACCGACCAGTTCCTCCCGCACACCGGCCAGCACCCGGTCGGCATGCCCGAGCCGCGCCCGCAACTCCCCGACGGGGACATCGACGGGAACCACCTCAGCCGCCTGCGGCGCACCCGCACCCGCACCCGTCCCGCCGGCGTCCCCCGGCACGACGGCCGGAGCCCTGCCGGAGGCGGCAGGCGCTTCGGCACGGGCTCGCTCAGAGGAGGCCGGGCCCCCGGCGGCGCCCGAGTCCGGCGCGGTGCCGGGCGGGCCGCCGGGCACGGGTCCCCCGGACGAGCCGCCCGGCCCCCGCGCCGTCACCGCCGTGCGGCCCGGCCCTCCGTGCAGCCGGGCGGCGGCGGTCTCGGTGCCCGGCCGGATCCGGGCGAGGTGGGCCTCCGCGCCGGTCAGCGCCGCCGGTACGAGGCGGGCGGCGGACGACAGTTCCGTGGCGAGCCGCTCGACGGCACCCACGAGCACCCCGGCCTGGGCGACGGCCCCCTCGGCAGCCCGCAGATGCGGTACGGCGTCGGCGGGGGAGCCCAAGTCCGCCGTCTGCCGCGCCTGGTTGAGCCGGGACGTGGCGAACACCAGCCGGTCCTTGGCCTGTTCGACGTACCCCGTGACGGACGTGACGGCCTCCGACCCGTACCGCTCGCCGAGCGCGGTGAGCACCGGCCCGGCCGCCCCCGTGCGCGCGGTCAGCTCCCGGAACCGTGTCTCGGCGACCTCCAGCGCCTCACCTGCACCCCGCCGAAGACCGCGCAACGCGTCGAAGCCGTCGGCCGCCGCGTCCAGCAGCCGGCCCGCCTCCTCGCAGCGCCCGATCATGCCGGCCAGCGCCTGCCGCCGGCCCGCGGCGTCCTCCGGGAGACCGTGGTCGTAGCGCCGGCGCATCCCGAAGGCTGCCGACAGTTCCGTCTCGGCGGCCCGCACGGCCCGGGCGAAGGGGGCGACGGCCGCCGCGCCGAAACGGTCCTCGGCGAAGCCGAGTTCCTCACGGCAGGTGAGCACGCAGTCGTCGGCCAGGACGAGCGCGTCACGGGCCCGCTCCTCCAGCGCGGCGGCCGGCGACGGGCCGGGTGGCGGGGCCGGTCCGCCGCCCGAACCACCGCCGGGCGTCGTACGGGTCCTGGCCCGCCGGGTGCGCCGTACGTACCCGTACCCGGCGAGCACGACGGCCGTGCCCACGGCGACGAGCGGCAGGACGAGGTCGGAGGTCGACGACTCGTCCTGTCGCGGTGCGGGGGCGGCGGCCACCGGGCCGGCCCGGGGGAGCGCAACCGCGCCGCCGCCGTTGATCGTCATCACCGGAAGCACCAGCCACACGGCTCCCGCCGTGCCGCCCAGCACGGCGCGCGCCACCCGCCCGGACCGACGCGCGGTCGCGCGCCGGGGCGGTGCCGCGCGGAGCTGGGGTGACGTCACATTTGGGAGCGTATGACCGCCCGTACAGGCGCGCGAGCGGGGGTGCGTCACCGGTGGGGCGGCCGAGACAGCTCGACGCGGGAGGGGACAAGGGCATGGAACACGCCACCGGCGGAGGACCGACTGCGGAGCCGGACACGGAGAAGGAGACCGGAACCCAGCCGCAACCGCGAGCCGGCATCGAGCCGCAGCGGCAGAGCGGCACCGAGCCGCAGCCGCAGAGCGGCACCGAGCCGCAACCGCAGGCCGGCACCGAGCCGCAACCGCGAACCGGCAAGAAGGCCGAGACCCCCGCCCGCCGCCGTCTGCGTCGGCTCCGCCGCGGCGCCCTCGCCCTGGTGCTCGCCCTGCTCGTTCCCCTGCTCGCCGCCGAGACGGCCCTGCGGGTGAACTACATGGGGGACCCGTCCGACGGGGCGTACACCAGGGGGCAGGACGCGATCTGGCTGGGGCACGCCTGGGTGGACGGGCGCAAGAAGGACGCCGATGTGGCGGCGCTCGCCGAGCGGCTGCGCGGGACCGGCATCCGCGACCTGTATGTGCACGCCGGCCCGCTCGAACACGACGGCACCCTGCCGTCCTCGGCCTACCGCAACGCCCCCTGGCTGATCGGCGCCGTGCACCGGGCGCTGCCGGGTGTCCGTGTGCAGGCATGGCTGGGCGACAAGCTGGCCACCGAGAGCCCCGACGGGCTGCGGCTGGAGCGGGCGGAGACAAGGGCCGCCGTGGTCGACTCCACCCGCCGGATCCTGGACGCCGGCTTCGACGGCGCCCACTTCGACCTGGAGCCGCTGCACTCCGGCGACCGCCACTACCTGGGCCTGCTCGACGCCCTGCGCGCGGTCACCCGCGCGCACCAGGTCCCCCTGTCCGTCGCCGCACACCAGATCGACCCGCTCCCGGCCTTCCACTCCGTCTGGGGCACGCTCACCAACCACCCCAAGTGGTGGTCGCAGGACTTCTTCGGCGAGGTCGCCCGCCGCGTCGACCAGATCGCCGTCATGTCGTACGACACCATGCAGCCGCTGCCGAGCCTGTACGGCGGCTATGTCGCCCAGCAGACCTCGCTCGCCCTGGAGGTCACCCCGCCCACCACCGACCTGCTGATGGGCCTGCCCTTCTTCCACGAGAACCGCTTCGGCCACTGGGCGCACGCCGAGACCGTCCCCGCCGCCGTCCGAGGCGTCCGCCTCGGCCTGTCCCGCACGGACGCGGACCGCCTCCGCTTCGGCGTCGCCCTGTACGTCGACTTCGCCGCCACGGAGGACGACTGGAGCGCGTACCGCGAAGGCTGGGTCCGCCCGTGAGCACCGCGCCTACGCCGGCGACGACCGCCTTCTGATCTTCGAGCCCAGCCACACCAGCGGGTCGTACTTGCGGTCCACCGTGCGTTCCTTCAGCGGGATGAGGGCGTTGTCGGTGATCTTGATGCCTTCGGGGCACACCTCGGTGCAGCACTTGGTGATGTTGCAGTAGCCGAGGCCGTGGTCGTCCTGGGCCGTGCGCTTGCGGTCCAGGCCCGTCTCGGCCGCCGCGTCCAGCGGATGCATGTCGAGTTCGGCGATCCGCATCAGGAAGCGCGGGCCGGCGTACGCCTTCTTGTTCTCCTCGTGGTCGCGCACCACATGGCAGACGTCCTGGCACAGGAAGCACTCGATGCACTTGCGGAACTCCTGCGAGCGGTCCACGTCCTCCTGCATCATGCGGTACTCGCCCGGGCCGAGACCGGCGGGCGGCACGAAGGCGGGCACCTCGCGCGCCTTGGTGTAGTTGAAGCCGACGTCGGTCACCAGGTCCCGCATCACCGGGAAGGTCCGCAGCGGAGTGACGGTGATCGTCTCCTCCCGGGTGAAGACCGACATCCGGGTCATGCACATCAGCCGCGGGCGGCCGTTGATCTCCGCCGAGCACGAACCGCACTTGCCGGCCTTGCAGTTCCAGCGCACCGCGAGGTCGGGCGCCTGGGTGGCCTGGAGGCGGTGGATGATGTCGAGCACCACCTCGCCGTCGTTGACCTCGACCGTGAAGTCCTCGAGGCCACCGCCCTGCGCGTCACCCCGCCACACCTTGAAGCGGGCCTCGTAGCTGCTCATTCGTACAGCTCCTCTTCGGTGAGGTACTTGACCAGCTCCTCCTTCTCGAAGAGGGCGAGCAGGTCGGGGCGGATGGGGTCGGTGGTCTCGGGGGCGAGGGAGATCTGGCCGCGGACCGGGTCCGTCGCCGCCAGGGAGCCGGTCGGGTCGCTCAGCCGGCACAGCAGGTTGAGCCGCCGCCAGGCGCGGTCCATCGACGGGTGGTCCTCGCGGGTGTGGCCGCCGCGCGACTCGGTGCGCTCCAGCGCGGCCCGCGCCACGCACTCGCTGACCAGCAGCATGTTCCGCAGGTCCAGGGCGAGGTGCCAGCCGGGGTTGAACTGCCGGTGCCCCTCCACCCCGGCCCGGCGGGCCCGTACCCGCAGCTCGGCGAGCTTCTTCAGGGCCTGCTCCATCTCGCCCTCGCGGCGGATGATGCCGACCAGGTCGTTCATGGTCTGCTGGAGTTCCTGGTGGAGGGTGTACGGGTTCTCCGGCGGGCCGGCCACGTCCTCCGCCTCCGCCGAGAACGGCCGCAGCGCCTCCGCCGCCGCCGCGTCGACCTGGGCGTCGCCCACGGGCGGCCGGTCCTGCGTCAGCCCCTGCGCGTACTCGGCCGCGTGCCAGCCCGCCCGGCGGCCGAAGACCAGCAGGTCGGAGAGCGAGTTGCCGCCGAGGCGGTTGGAGCCGTGCATGCCGCCGGCCACCTCGCCCGCCGCGAACAGGCCCGGCACCCCGCGCGCCGCCGCCGTGTCGGAGTCGACCGCGATGCCGCCCATCACGTAGTGGCAGGTCGGCCCGACCTCCATCGGCTCCGCCGTGATGTCGACGTCGGCCAGCTCCTTGAACTGGTGGTACATGGACGGCAGCCGGCGGCGCACGACCTCGGCCGGCATACGGGTGGAGACGTCCAGGAAGACCCCGCCGTGCGGGGAGCCGCGGCCCTCCTTCACCTCCGAGTTGATGGCGCGGGCCACCTCGTCGCGGGGGAGCAGCTCAGGCGGGCGCCGGTTGTGGTCCGGGTCGTCGTACCAGCGGTCGGCCTCGTCCTCCGTCTCGGCGTACTTCTCCTTGAAGACGTCGGGGACGTAGTCGAACATGAACCGCTTGCCCTCGGAGTTGCGCAGCACCCCGCCGTCGCCGCGCACCGACTCGGTGACGAGGATGCCCTTCACCGACGGCGGCCAGATCATGCCGGTGGGGTGGAACTGCACGAACTCCATGTTCAGCAGTGGCGCCCCGGCCAGCAGCGCCAGCGCGTGCCCGTCGCCGGTGTACTCCCACGAGTTCGACGTGACCTTGAACGACTTGCCGATGCCGCCGGTCGCGATCACGACCGAGGGCGCCTGGAGCACGAAGAAACGGCCCGTCTCGCGTTCGTAGGCGAAGACCCCGCTGACGCGCTCCCCGTCCTTGAGGATCCGGGTGACGGTGCACTCCTGGAAGACCTTCAGCCGGGACTCGTAGTCCCCGGTCTCCCGGTGGTCCTCCTGCTGGAGCGAGACGATCTTCTGCTGGAGCGTGCGGATCAGCTCCAGGCCGGTGCGGTCGCCGACGTGCGCCAGGCGCGGGTACTCGTGGCCGCCGAAGTTGCGCTGCGAGATCTTCCCGTCCTTCGTGCGGTCGAACAGCGCACCCCAGGTCTCCAGCTCCCACACCCGGTCCGGGGCCTCCTTGGCGTGCAGCTCGGCCATCCGCCACTGGTTGAGGAACTTGCCGCCGCGCAGCGTGTCGCGGAAGTGCACCTGCCAGTTGTCGTGCTCGTTGACGTTGCCCATCGCCGCCGCGATGCCGCCCTCGGCCATCACGGTGTGCGCCTTGCCGAACAGCGACTTGCAGATCACCGCCGTACGCGCACCGCGCTCGCGCGCCTCGATGGCGGCGCGCAGCCCGGCGCCCCCGGCACCGACCACGACGACGTCCCACTCCTGCCGGTCGACCACGGACATCAGTCAGTTCCTCACTGGGTCTCTAGAAGAAGCGCGGATCGTCGAAGGCGCCGGAGGCGACCAGATAGACGTAGAAGTCGGCGAGCGCCACGCTCACCAGCGACGCCCAGGCCAGCTGCATGTGCCGGGCGTTGAGCCGGCCGACGTACTGCCAGGCCCGGTAGCGCACGGGATGTTTCGAGAAGTGTTTGAGCTTGCCGCCGACGATGTGCCGGCAGGAGTGGCAGGAGATCGTGTACGCCCAGATCAGCACGATGTTGACCAGGAAGACCACCGTGCCCAGGCCCATGTGGCCCCAGCGGTAGTGCTGGTCCCGGAAGGCCAGCACGGTGTCGTAGGTCAGCACCCCGGCCACGAGCAGCGCCGCGTAGAAGAAGTACCGGTGGATGTTCTGCAGGATCAGCGGGAAGCGCGTCTCGCCGGTGTACTTCCCGTGCGGCTCGGCGACCGCGCAGGCCGGCGGGGACGCCCAGAAGCTGCGGTAGTACGCCTTGCGGTAGTAGTAGCAGGTCAGGCGGAAGCCCAGCGGGAAGATCAGGATGATGATCGCCGGGGAGATCGCCCACCAGCTGCCGAAGAGGTCGGCGTTGGGGCCCATGTGCATGGTCCGGCAGTTCTCCGCCAGGCAGGGCGAGTAGAACGGCGAGACGTACGGGGCCGCGTAGTAGTGGGCGTTGGCGAAGGCCCGCCATGTCGAGTACACGACGAAGGCGAACAGGCCGGCCGCGGTGACGGCGGGCGCCAGCCACCAGCGGTCGGTCCGCAGGTGCGGTGCGGTGATCGCGGCGCGCGCCGGGGCCCGGACGCCGCCGCGGGGCGGCTGGGTGGGGGGAGGGGTGTCGGTACCTGGAGGTTCCGTACCAGTGGCCACGTAAGGACTCCGGTCGGTCGGGTCAGGGGGCGTGGCGGTCGCGGGCGCCGAGTCCCTCGTCGTCCGAGTCCGTCCACAGGGACATGTCGTAGGGCGTGTCGGGGATGGTGACGAGCGGGCGGCGCTGGGTCGTGGCGGGGCCCTGGGAGGCCTCGCGCAGCAGGGCGACGCTCTCGCGCAGGTGATCGGCGTCGGTGCGGACGCGGCGCATCTCCAGGGAGCCGCGGAGCTGCTGCTCCAGCCGGCCCACCGACCGCAGCAGCTCGTCGAGGCTGCGCTGGACCGACGTCAGGTCGTCGTGCACGGACATGACGTGACCTCACTTCCATGGGCTGTCGAGCCCTAGGCGGCAACGTTCATGCGCCTGCGAGTGTTGCGCGTCACACCTGTCGGTGGGAAGGCATGTGCAGCGATTGGCGGATCGCACATCCCTGCGCACACCCACCCGCGCACCCGCACGCGCTGTATGCGCGCCGGAGGCGCGTTGCTCCGCACGGGTGACCTTGAAGGTCTCCGCCGTCGTGTCGCCTCCGGCAGATGAACCCTTTCCTCTTCAGTGGGGCCATAGATCTGATCAGCACCAAAATACAGCCAAATGTGAACAATCCCTACATATATCCCTACCGTGTCGCCACCCGTGTTCACCGGCGGGAGCGGCTCACCGGAGGTAGTGCAGATGTCGTACGACGGTGTCGGGCCGCGCGCGGTGACGCGCTCGGTCGCCTTCCTGACCGCGGGTGTCCTCGCGGTGCCCCTGCTGGCCGGCTGCGGCTCCGACGACGAGGGCAGCAAGCCCCTGGCCAAGCAGGACGTCGCACACGCCGCCCGCGCCCAGGTCGCCGACGGCGGCACGCTGCGCTGGGCCGTGGACGCGATGCCGCAGACCCTGAACACCTTCCAGGCCGACGCCGACGCCGGCACCACCCGGATCGCCCAGGCCGTCCTGCCCGCCATGTTCCGCATCGCCGCGAGCGGACGCCCGCAGCGCGACGCCGACTACCTCGACTCCGCCCGGGTGGTCGACACCGAGCCCAAACAGGTCGTCGTCTACAAGCTGAACCAGCAGGCCGTCTGGAGCGACGGCCGCGAGATCGGCGTCGACGACTTCGCCGCCCAGTGGCGCGCCCTGTCCGGCAAGGACTCCGCGTACTGGACCGCGCGCAACGCCGGCTACGACCGGATCGAGAAGGTCGAGCGCGGCGCCAACGACCTGGAGGTCAAGGTCACCTTCGGCCGCCCCTACGCCGACTGGAAGTCGCTGTTCTCGCCGCTGTACCCCAAGGACGTCACCGCCACCGCGAACTCCTTCAACGACGGCGCCCGCAAGAAGCTCAAGGTCAGCGCGGGCCCCTTCGCCGTGCAGAAGATCGACACCAAGAGCAAGGACGTCGTCCTCACCCGCAACCCGCGCTGGTGGGGTCACCCGGCCAAACTGAACGAGATCGTGCTGCACGAGGTGCCCCGCGACAAGCGGGCCGCCGCGCTCGCCGACGGCACCGTGGACGTGGCCGACATCGATCCCGCCGACACCCTGGGCGCCTCCCTGAAACAGCAGCAGGCACGGCAGACCGTCGTGGTGCGCAAGTCCCTGGAGCCCGCCTTCACCCAGCTCGCCCTCAACGGCGCCGACGGCCCCCTCGCCGACGAGCGGGTCCGGCACGCGGTGGCCCACGCCCTGAACCGCAAGGAACTCGCCGAGATCGTCCTGAAGCCGCTCGGCCTGCCCGCGGTCCCGGTCGGCAGCCACCTGGCCCTGTCAGGCCAGGTGGCCTACGCCGACAACAGCGACGCGCTCGGCGGACAGGACACCGCCGAGGCCAAGGCGCTGCTCGCGGACGCGGGCTGGGTGCCCGGAGCCGTCAAGGAGCAGAAGAAGGGCGAGAAGGCGGCCGGCGCCGAGGGCGACAAGGCCGGGTCCCGGCCGGGGAAGTCGCCCGGCGGCGAGAAGGGCGACGGCACGTACATCGTCGGTGTCGACGACCACAAGGGTCACGACACGGAGGACAAGCGGGACCGGGAGGACAAGGAGAAGGCACGCGGCGCGGACGGACGCGCCGCCCCGCAGCTCGCCCAGGACGGCCGGCAGTACCCCCAGGAACACCCGAAGCAGGGCGGCGCCCCCGGCGCCTACGCCCCCAAGGGCACGGCCGCGCCCGCCGGTGCCGCGGCCGCGCCGAAGGTGGCCAAGAACGGCAAGCCGCTCACGCTCCGCTTCGTGCTGCCCTCCGGCCCCGGGTCCGACACGCTGAGCAAGGTCGCGGACCGGATCACGGCCATGCTCGACGCGGTCGGCATCGCCACCGAGATCACCAAGGTCCCCGGCGACAGCTACTTCCGCGACCACATCGCCGCCGGACAGTACGACCTCGCCCTGTACTCCTGGCCCACCTCCGCCTACCCCGCCACCGACGCCCGCCCGGTCTACGCCAAGCCCGTCCCGGCCGCCGACGGCTCCCTGAACGTCCAGCAGAACTACACCCGTGTCGGCACCGACCAGGTGGACCAGCTCTTCTCCCAGGCCATCGCCACCCTGGACGAGGGCGAGGAGAAGGACCTGGTCCGCAAGGCCGACTCCCGCATCTGGGCCACCGCCGGCTCCATCCCGCTCTACCAGCGCCCCCAGCTCGTCGCCACCCGCCGCACCCTCGCCAACGTGGGCGCCTTCGGCTTCCAGACACCGGTGTACGAGGACATGGGCTTCCTGAAAAAGGGCGCGAAGCCCTCGCCGAGCCCGTCGTCCTGAGGTCCTCCGGGGCCGTTGCTTCAGCGGCCCCGTACCATGGGGTGAGGCCGTGGCGTGTTCAGCCCGGCAGGGCGCGCGTACCGAGGACGTACGCGCAGCCGTCCGCACACTCCGGGAGTACGCCTCAATATGGCCGCGTCCACTACGCGTCACGACATCCGCAACGTCGCCATCGTCGCCCACGTCGACCACGGCAAGACCACCATCGTCGACGGCATGCTGAAGCAGGCCGGTGCCTTCGCCGCCCATCAGCTCGACTCGGTCGACGATCGCATGATGGACTCGAACGACCTGGAGCGTGAGAAGGGCATCACGATCCTCGCCAAGAACACGGCGGTGAAGTACCACCCCAAGGACGGCGGGGACCCCATCACGATCAACATCATCGACACCCCCGGCCACGCCGACTTCGGTGGCGAGGTCGAGCGCGGTCTGTCGATGGTCGACGGCGTCGTGCTGCTGGTGGACGCCTCCGAGGGCCCGCTGCCGCAGACCCGCTTCGTGCTGCGCAAGGCGCTCCAGCAGCGCCTGCCCGTCATCCTGTGCATCAACAAGACGGACCGCCCGGACTCCCGCATCGACGAGGTCGTCAACGAGACCTACGACCTCTTCCTCGACCTGGACGCCGACGAGGAGCAGATCGAGTTCCCGATCGTCTACGCCTGCGGCCGTGACGGCATCGCGTCCCTGACCAAGCCGGAGAACGGCACGGTCCCGGCCGACTCCGACAGCCTGGAGCCGTTCTTCTCCACCATCCTGGAGCACATCCCGGCCCCGACCTACGACGCCGACGCCCCGCTCCAGGCCCACGTCACCAACCTGGACGCCGACAACTTCCTCGGCCGTATCGCGCTGCTGCGCGTGGAGCAGGGCGAGCTGCGCAAGGGCCAGACGGTCGCGTGGATCAAGCGCGACGGCTCCATCAGCAACGTCCGCATCTCCGAGCTGATGATGACCGAGGCGCTCACCCGCAAGCCGGCCGAGAAGGCGGGCCCCGGTGACATCTGCGCCGTCGCCGGCATCCCCGACATCATGATCGGCGAGACCCTGGCCGACCCGGAGAACCCGGTCGCGCTGCCGCTGATCACGGTCGACGAGCCCGCGATCTCCATGACCATCGGCACCAACACCTCCCCGCTGGTCGGACGCGGGGGCACCGGCAAGGGCGCCGACGCGAAGGCGGCCGTCAAGGACCGCAAGGTCACCGCCCGCCAGGTCAAGGACCGCCTGGACCGCGAGCTGATCGGTAACGTCAGCCTCCGCGTCCTCGACACCGACCGCCCGGACGCCTGGGAGGTCCAGGGCCGCGGCGAGCTGGCGCTGGCCATCCTGGTGGAGACCATGCGCCGCGAGGGCTACGAGCTCACCGTCGGCAAGCCGCAGGTGGTCACCAAGGACGTCGACGGCAAGACGTACGAGCCGGTCGAGCGCATGACCGTCGACGTCCCCGAGGAGCACATGGGCGCCGTCACCCAGCTCATGGGCGTGCGCAAGGGCCGCATGGACAACATGTCCAACCACGGCTCCGGCTGGGTCCGCATGGAGTTCGTCGTCCCCTCCCGCGGTCTGATCGGCTTCCGTACCGAGTTCCTGACCCAGACCCGCGGCACGGGCATCGGCCACTCCATCCACGAGGGCTTCGAGCCCTGGTTCGGCCCGCTCCAGACCCGCAACAACGGCTCGCTGGTCGCCGACCGCTCCGGTGCCGTCACCGCCTTCGCGATGACCAACCTCCAGGAGCGCGGTGTGCTCTTCGTGGAGCCGGGCACCGAGGTGTACGAGGGCATGATCGTCGGTGAGAACTCCCGCTCCGACGACATGGACGTCAACATCACCAAGGAGAAGAAGCTCACCAACATGCGGTCCTCGACGGCCGACGTGGCCGAGTCGATCGTCCCGCCGCGCAAGCTCTCCCTGGAGCAGTCCCTGGAGTTCTGCCGCGACGACGAGTGCGTCGAGGTGACCCCGGAGGCGGTCCGCATCCGCAAGGTCGTCCTCGACCAGCGCGATCGCGCCCGCGCGGCCAGCAGGGCCAAGCACAGCTGACGTGAGCCGGCGGACGTGACGGACGCGAGGGGCCTGCCCGGTGCCACCGGGCGGGTCCCTTTCGTTTTCGGCGTGGAATCGGCGGGCGCCCGTCAGGGCCGTAGAGGGTTTTCCCTATAAACGTGTATCAGGTCCCTCGCTCCGGCCCCGGCGGACTGTGACGGGTTGTTAAAGTGGCCGGAATGTGCGGCTTATCGGACCCCTCGCACCGGTCTGGCCGGTACGTCAGGACGTCCCGCGGCGTCGAGACACTGCTCCGCCGTTTCGCGCAACTGGTTTTTCACCCCAACCTGTCCGCTATGCGGACACCCCTGCCCGATAGTTGTGTAACAAGTCCGTTTCGCAGGGATCTTTCACCAAACCCTTTGTCCGGATTTTGGAAGAAGTAGGCGGCAGGTGTGATCGAACCGAGACCTCTAAGGTGTGGTTCGCTCCGGTTGGAATGGCAGATAGTTAGGCGCGTAGAGCTCGAATCAACGGGTCACGCGCTGCTGGCGGCGCCGACTCACGAGCACGGGGGCACCTGACCATTTCAGGCACCGGTAACGGTGATGCGTCGAGTGCCCCTCCATGCGGTGAACCAATGGACTCATGAGGAGGAGCCCCATGCGTGGTGCCAAGAGCGCCAAGTGGGTTGCGATAGCCGCGGTTGTGGCGCTGGGTGCGACGGCCTGTGGCGGCGGTGGGGACGACAACAGCTCGGGCAGTGGCAAGGGCGGCAACGGCGTCATCTCGGTCGAGATCGGCGAGCCCCAGAACAGCCTGGTCCCCAGCAACACCTACGAGACCGAGGGCGGCCAGGTCATCAACGCCCTCTTCACGGGTCTGACCAAGCTTGACGCCGACAACAAGGTCGTCAACGCCATGGCGCAGTCGATCGAGACCAAGGACAACAAGGTCTGGACGATCAAGCTGAAGCCGGGCTACACCTTCCACAACGGCGAGAAGGTCACCGCCCAGTCCTTCATCGACGCCTGGAACTACGGCGCCAACCAGACCAATGCCCAGCAGACCAACCCGCTGTTCAGCCACATCGCGGGCTACAGCGACCTGAACCCGGGCGAGGGCAAGAAGCCCACGACCGACAAGCTGTCGGGTCTGAAGGCCGTCGACGACAACACCCTCCAGGTCACCCTGACCGGGCCGTTCTCGGCGTTCCCCGCGCAGCTGTCCTTCACCGCCTTCGTGCCGCTGCCCAAGGCCTTCTTCAAGGACCCGAAGGGCTTCGGCGAGGCCCCGATCGGCAACGGCCCGTTCAAGATGAGCGGCAAGTTCAAGCACAACGAGGAAATCGACACCGTCAAGTACGACAAGTACCCGGACGCGTCGAAGATCGAGCCCAAGGGCGTCAACTTCAAGATCTACTCGAACCTGGACACCGCCTACAAGGACCTGGTCGCGGGCAACCTCGACGTCCAGCTCGTCATCCCGAACTCGGGTCTGCCGACCTACCACAAGGACCTGCCGGGCCGCTACATCGACGAGGCCGACTCGGGCGTCGGTTACATCGGCTTCCCGATCAAGTACAACAAGGCCTTCCAGAACGCGGACCTCCGCAGGTCGATCTCGATGGCGATCGACCGGAAGACGATCAGCGAGAAGATCTTCCTCGGTGCCCGTACGCCGGCGGACGACTTCATCAGCCCGATCATCGACGGCTACCGCAAGGGCGCCTGCGACGCCTGCAACCTGGACCCGGCCAAGGCCAAGGAGCTCTACAAGAAGAGCGGCGGGCTGCCCAACAACACGCTGGAGATCGGCTACAACGCCGACGGCGACCACAAGGCCTGGGTCGAGGCCGTCGCCAACCAGATCCAGCAGAACCTCGGCATCAAGGTCGTGGCCAAGCCGTTCGAGCAGTTCCAGACCATCCTCAACGACCTGGACGCCAAGAAGTACCAGGGCGCGTTCCGCATGGGCTGGAACATGGACTACCCGGACATGGAGAACTACCTCCGTCCGATCTTCTCGAAGGACGCCATCGCGAACGGCTCGAACTACGCCGGTTACGTGAACCAGGACTTCGAGAAGCTCATCGTCGAGGGCGACCACGCGCCGACGCACGAGGAGGCGGTGAAGAAGTACCAGGAGGCCGACGACGTCATCCTCAAGGAGATGCCGTACATCCCGGTGTACTTCTACACGCTGAACTCCGGCTTCAGCGAGAAGGTCAAGTCGCTGAAGATCGCCGGCCACAACATTCTGTGGGACACGGTCAAGCTCAGCTGACGTACGTCTGAGCAGTCCCGACACAGCGGACGCAGGGTGAGCAGGGGGAGGTGCTCGAAGCCTTCCCCCTGCTCACCCCTTCTGCCGTCTCCCGTCCGACAGTGCCGCCGCCCCGGCCACGGGCGGATCGAGCACCCCCCTCTGGAGTACCCATGGGCCGATACGTCGTGCGCCGCCTGCTGCAGGTGATCCCTGTGGTGATAGGCGTCACGTTCATCATCTTCTGCCTGGTCTTCGCGCTGCCCGGCGACCCGATCCAGGCGCTGGCCGGCGAGAAGCGGGCCGACCCGAACATCGCAGCGATCCTCCGCGACCACTACCACCTCAACGAGCCGCTGTACCAGCAGTACTGGCACTACATCAGTGGCGTCTTCACCGGCGACCTCGGTGAGACCTACAACGGGCGTGCCATCTCCGACATCGTCTCCCAGCGGTTCCCGGTCACCCTCAAGCTGGGCCTGACCTCCTTCGCCGTCGAGGCCGTCATCGGCATCCTCGCGGGCATCCTCTCCGCGTTGAAGAAGGGCAAGTTCCTCGACAACGTGGTGCTGGTCGCCACCCTGGTGCTGATCTCCATCCCGGTCTTCGTGCTCGGCAGCGTGCTCCAGCTGGAGCTCGGCGTGAACCTCAAGCTCACTCCGGTCGCGGGCATCGAGAAGGGCTGGCCGCAGAGCTACATCCTCCCGGCCATCGTGCTCGCCTCGACCTCGATGGCGTACATCGCACGGCTGGTGCGGTCGAGCCTGACGGAGTCGATCCGTGCCGACTACGTCCGTACCGCGATCGCGAAGGGCCTGCCGCGGCGCCGGGTCATCGGCCTGCACGCCATGCGCAACTCGCTCATCCCGGTCGTCACCTTCCTGGGCTTCGACCTCGGCGCCCTGATGGGCGGCGCCATCATCACCGAGCGCGTGTTCAACATGCCCGGCATCGGCCAGCAGCTGGCGCAGTCCGTCTATCTGCGTGAGCGTCCGGTCGTCGTCGGTCTGGTGACGCTGCTGGTGCTGATCTACCTGGCCGCCAACCTCCTCGTAGACCTGATGTACGCCGTGCTCGACCCGAGGATCCGCTATGAGTGAGAAGACGATAGAGAGGCCCACCACCGACGAGGCCTCCCTCGCCAAGGAGATCGAGGCCGAGGAGAAGGCAGCGGCCCGTCAGGCGAGCCTGCTCAAGGACGGCTGGGCGGACCTGCGCAAGCGTCCCCTGTTCATCGTGACCGCCTTCATCATCGTGTGCCTGATCGCGCTGGCGGTCGTGCCCAGCCTGTTCACGGCGCGCTCCCCGTTCTCGGACGGCTTCTGCCAGCTGCAGAACTCCATGAACGGGCCGACTGGCGGACACCTGTTCGGCTTCGACGTGCAGGGCTGCGACATCTACACGCGGACCGTGTACGGCACCCGCAACTCGATCGTCGTCGGCGTGGTGACCACCATCGCCACGACCCTGATCGGCGGTCTGCTGGGCATGCTGGCCGGTCTGGTCGGCGGCTGGGTCGACGCGGTCCTGTCCCGCATCACCGAGGTCTTCTCGGCCCTGCCGCTGATCGTCGGTGGTCTGCTGATCATGTCGATCTGGGGCGGCGGCGACGTGTGGTCGGTGTCGTTCATCATGGCGATCCTCGGCTGGCCGCAGGTCTTCCGGATCATGCGCGGCGAGGTCATCTCCAACAAGTACAACGACTACGTGCTGGCCGCCCGGGCGCTCGGCGCGGGCTCGTGGCGGATCGCCTTCCGGCACATCCTGCCCAACACCCTCGCCCCCGTCATCGTCATCAGCACGATGAACCTCGGCGTCTACATCGCCGCCGAGGCGGCCCTGTCCTACCTGGGCATCGGCATCCAGTACCCGAACATCTCCTGGGGTCTGATGATCAGTGACGCCCAGGACCGGTTCCTTACCTCGCCGCACGCGCTGCTGTTCCCGGCCGGCGCCCTGAGCATCACCGTGCTGGCGTTCATCATGCTCGGCGACGTCGTCCGCGACGCATTCGACCCCAAGATGCGCTGAGGGAGGCGTACGTGACCATCATCGACCCGACGGACGCCGTCCCGGCTCCGCGGCCAGGCGACGCCGAGAAGACCGGCCCGCTCCTCGAAGTGCGCGACCTGCACGTCGAGTTCAAGACCCGCGAAGGCGTGGTCCGGGCCGTCAACGGCGTCAACTACTCCGTTAACTCCGGGGAGACGCTCGCCGTGCTCGGCGAGTCCGGCTCCGGCAAGTCCGTGACCGCACAGGCGATCATGGGCATCCTGGACATGCCGCCGGCCAGCATCCCCAAGGGGGAGATCCGCTTCTACGGCCAGGACATGCTCAAGATGTCGGCCGAGGAGCGGCGCAAGCTGCGCGGCGCCCGGATCGCCATGATCTTCCAGGACGCGCTGTCCTCGCTCAACCCCGTGCTCAGCGTGGGCTTCCAGCTCGGCGAGATGTTCCGGGTCCACCAGGGGCTCTCCCGCAAGGAGGCCAAGGCCAAGGCCATCGAGCTGATGGACCGGGTGAAGATCCCCGCCGCCGCGGCGCGCGTCAACGACTACCCGCACCAGTTCTCCGGCGGTATGCGCCAGCGCATCATGATCGCCATGGCGCTCGCCCTGGAGCCGGACCTGATCATCGCCGACGAGCCGACGACGGCCCTCGACGTGACGGTGCAGGCCCAGGTGATGGACCTGCTCGCGGAACTCCAGCGCGAGTACCGCATGGGCCTCATCCTCATCACCCACGACCTCGGCGTCGTGGCGGACGTGGCCGACAAGATCGCGGTGATGTACGCGGGCCGGATCGTGGAGACGGCGCCGGTGCACGAGCTGTACAAGCGCCCCGCCCACCCGTACACGCGCGGCCTGCTGGACTCCATCCCGCGCCTGGACCAGAAGGGCCGTGAGCTCTACGCGATCAAGGGCCTGCCGCCCAACCTGCTGAAGGTTCCCAGCGGCTGTGCCTTCAACCCGCGCTGCGAGAAGGCGCAGGACATCTGCCGTACCGAGCGTCCGCTGCTGGTCCCGGTGACCGAGCGGGACGGGACGGAACTGCCGGGCCGCGCCAGCGCGTGCCACTTCTGGAAGGAGACGATCCATGGCTGAGCTGACCAAGGCCGACGAGCCGACGGACGCGACGCCGAACGTCTCCGAGGTGGACGTCGCCGACGTGCACTCCGAGGAGGAGGCGGTCGCCGCCCTCGACGCGCACGTCGACCGGGGCGAGCCGATCCTTCAGGTGCGCAACCTCGTCAAGCACTTCCCGCTGACGCAGGGCATCGTCATCAAGCGCCAGATCGGCGCGGTGAAGGCCGTCGACGGCATCTCCTTCGACCTGTACCAGGGCGAGACCCTGGGCATCGTGGGCGAGTCCGGCTGCGGCAAGTCGACGGTGGCCAAGCTCCTGATGAACCTGGAGCAGGCGACGGCAGGCGAGATCTTCTACAAGGGCCAGGACATCACCAAGCTGTCCGGCAAGGCCCTGAAGGCCGTCCGCCGCAACATCCAGATGATCTTCCAGGACCCGTACACGTCGCTCAACCCCCGTATGACGGTGGGCGACATCATCGGGGAGCCCTTCGACATCCACCCGGAGGTGGCCCCGAAGGGCGACCGGCGCCGCAAGGTGCAGGAGCTGCTGGACGTGGTCGGCCTCAACCCGGAGTACATCAACCGCTACCCGCACCAGTTCTCCGGCGGCCAGCGCCAGCGCATCGGCATCGCCCGCGGCCTCGCGCTCAACCCCGAGGTCATCATCTGCGACGAGCCGGTCTCCGCGCTCGACGTGTCGGTCCAGGCGCAGGTCATCAACCTGATGGAGGGACTGCAGGACGAGTTCAACCTCTCCTACATCTTCATCGCGCACGACCTGTCCATCGTCCGGCACATCTCCGACCGCGTCGGTGTGATGTACCTGGGCAAGATGGCCGAGATCGGCACGGACGAGCAGATCTACGACCACCCGACGCACCCCTACACCCAGGCGCTGCTGTCGGCGGTCCCGGTGCCGGACCCGGACGCCCGTGACCACCGGGAGCGGATCATCCTCACCGGCGACGTGCCCTCCCCGGCCAACCCGCCCTCGGGCTGCCGCTTCCGCACCCGCTGCTGGAAGGCGCAGGACAAGTGCGCCCAGGAGGTCCCGCTGCTGGCCGTGCCCGAGCGCTTCAAGAGCTCGGACTCGCCGGCGGCCCACGAGTCGGCGTGCCACTTCGCCGAGGAGAAGGACGTCGTCCACGCGGGCTGACCGAGAGCCGCGAAGCCGCGAGAGGCACCCGCCCATGCAGAGGGCGGGTGCCTCTCGGCGTGCTCGGCCGAAGACTTGCCGTGCTCGGCCGAAGAGCTGACGTACTCAGCCGAAGACGGGGAGACGGTCGGCGGCGGCTCCGAGGGCGTCGCGTTCGGCCTCCGTCACGGGCCGGCGGCCGGTGGCCACCCGCGCGTAGTGCTCGTCGCTCCAGTCCGCCGGTGCCGGGCGGCCCATGAGGCCGTCCAGCGTGGCGCGTACGGCCGCCAGGCCCGCCTTCGACGGACGCGGGGCGCCGGGGAGCGCGGCGAGCAGGTCGAGGTGGTGGATGGTGGCCTCGACGGCGAGCGTCGTCATCAGGTCACCCGCGGTCAGCACCTGTCCCTGGGTGGCGACGCGAAGCCCGGGATCGGCCGCGCCGGCCGCCACCACGGTGGCCGCCGCGGTCTCCAGGTACAGCTCGCGCAGCTGGGAGAACTTCAGGAACATGCTCGCGCTGACGCGCACCCAGCGGCGGCCGTTGGCCGCGCCGACGGGATCGGGCGCCCAGTCCGTCCAGTACGTGGTGGCGTCCCGGGTCACCGGCCCGGAGGCCGGCGTGTGCAGGGCCACCAGGCCGCGCTGGGCGTCCGCGAGACAGTGGAACACCAGGTCCCGTACCGCCCAGCCGAGGCAGTCGGTCGGCAGCCAGGACTCCTCGTCCTGCACAGGTGTCACGACGGCGGCGAGGGCTTCGTAGGCGGCACGCAGGACCGGTGCCGGAGCCATTGCGTTCGATGCGTCATCTGCCATGGGCGGCAGCTTACGGACGGCCTCGTGCGTACATCCGGCTGGAGTCGGGCCGCCGCCGGTGTGGCGGGTGTGCGATATGCGGTTGATGCGCTGATATGTCCTCGAGTCCGTCAGCCCCGCGGCCCGCCCCGATCGCACACCGCACCCCAGGAGGCGCCCATGCGTGCACGCACGCGCGTGACGTGGGCCCTGGGCGTGGTGGCCGCCGTGCTGCCGCTCGCCGCCTGCGGGAGCGGGGTGGGCGCCGCCGGGGGCAGTGTGCTCAGCTCGTCCTGGGGCGATCCGCAGAACCCGCTGGAGCCCGCCAACACCAACGAGGTGCAGGGCGGCAAGGTGCTCGACATGGTCTTCCGCGGGCTGAAGCGGTACGACCCGAGGACCGGCAAGGCCGAGAACATGCTCGCCGAGAGGATCGAGACGAGCGACTCGCGCAACTACACCGTCACCGTCAGGCCCGGCTGGCGCTTCAGCAACGGCGAACCCGTCACCGCCCGCTCCTTCGTCGACGCCTGGAACTACGGCGCGAGCCTGCGCAACAACCAGAAGAACGCCTACTTCTTCGGCTACATCGAGGGCTACGACAAGGTCCACCCGGACACCGGCAGGCAGACCGCCAACACTCTTTCAGGACTGAAGGTCACCGGCCCGCGGACCTTCACCGTCCGGCTCAACCAGAAGTTCTCCTCCTTCCCCGACACCCTCGGCTACGCCGCCTTCGCCCCGCTGCCCCGCACCTTCTTCACCCACCACAAGGCCTGGCTGGACAAGCCCGTCGGCAACGGCCCGTACACCATCGAGTCGTACACCAAGGGCGCCCAGATGTACCTGAAGAAGTGGAACGGCTACCCGGGCCCCGACAAGGCGCGCAACGACGGCGTGACCCTGCTGGTCTACACCGACAGCAACACCGCCTACACCGACGTGCTGGCCGGGAACCTCGACCTGGTCGACGACATCCCCGCCGGCCAGCTCAAGAACGTCCACTCCGACCTGGACGGCCGCTACATCAACACCCCGGCCGGAATCCTCCAGACCCTGGCGTTCCCGTTCTACGACAAGGCGTGGAACACCGACGGGGCGCGCAAGGTGCGCACCGGGCTGTCGATGGCCATCAACCGCGCGCAGATCACCCGGACCCTCTTCCGGGGCACCCGCACCCCGGCCACCGACTGGACCTCCCCCGTCCTCGGCACCGACGGCGGCTACAAGGCGGGGCTGTGCGGCCGGGCCTGCGAGTACCACCCCGCCGAGGCCAGGAAGCTGGTCCAGGAGGGCGGCGGACTGCCCGGGGGCCAGGTGCGGATCACCTACAACGCGGACACGGGCTCGCACAAGGAGTGGGTGGACGCCGTGTGCAACTCCATCAACAACGCCCTCGGCAACGACCACGCCTGCGTCGGCAACCCGGTCGGCACCTTCGCCGACTTCCGCAACCAGATCTCGCGGCACAGGATGGCGGGGCCGTTCCGGGCCGGCTGGCAGATGGACTACCCGCTGATCCAGAACTTCCTCCAGCCGCTGTACTACACGAACGCCTCGTCCAACGACGGCAAGTGGTCGAACAAGGATTTCGACCGGCTCGTCGACCGGGCCAACGCCGAGACCGACAAGGCGGCGGCGATCGTGCTCTTCCAGCAGGCCGAGGGCGTCGTCCGCGACAACATGGCCGCCATTCCGCTGTGGTACCAGAACGGCAGCGCGGGCTACACCGACCGGCTGCACGACGTGGCGCTCAACCCCTTCAGCGTCCCCGTCTACGACGAGATCAGGGTCGGCTGAACCGCCATGGGACGCTACATCGCGCGGCGGCTGCTGCAGATGATCCCGGTGTTCGTCGGGGCCACCCTGCTGATCTTCCTCATGGTCAACGTGATGGGCGACCCCATCGCCGGCCTGTGCGGCGAGCGCGCCTGCGACACCGCGACCGCCGCCCAGCTCAAGCGGGAGTTCGGCCTCGACAAGCCCCTGTGGCAGCAGTACGCGACCTACATGGGCAACGTCTTCACCGGCGACTTCGGCACGGCGTTCAACGGCCAGCCCGTCACCGAGCTGATGGCCACGGCGTTCCCCGTCACCATCCGGCTGACCCTCGTCGCCATCGTCTTCGAGGTCGTCATCGGCATCACCCTGGGGGTGGTGACCGGGCTGCGCCGCGGCCGGCCCGTGGACACCGCCGTCCTGCTGGGCACCCTCGTCGTCATCTCCGTCCCCACCTTCGTCACCGGACTGCTGCTCCAGCTGCTGCTCGGCGTCAAGTGGGACTGGATCAGACCCTCGGTCCCGCCGGAGGCCACCCTCGACGAGCTGATCGTGCCGGGCCTGGTCCTCGCCTCCGTCTCCCTCGCCTACGTCACCCGCCTGACCCGCACCTCCATCGCCGAGAACCGGCGCGCCGACTACGTCCGCACGGCCGTCGCCAAGGGCCTGCCCCGCCGCCGCGTGGTCGTCCGGCACCTGCTGCGCAACTCGCTCATCCCCGTGGTCACCTTCATTGGCACCGACATCGGGGCGCTGATGGGCGGCGCCATCGTCACCGAGCGCATCTTCAACATCCACGGCGTCGGCTACCAGCTCTACCAGGGCATCCTCCGCCAGAACACCCAGACCGTCGTCGGCTTCGTCACCGTCCTGGTCCTGGTCTTCCTGGTCGCCAACCTGCTCGTGGACCTGCTGTACGCCGTACTCGACCCGAGGATCCGCTATGCCTGAGCCGCCGCCTCAGCCACAGCCGCAGCCGAACGAGCCCGAGGGCGCCGTCGCGGGCACCGGCATGGGCGGCGGCATGGACCTCGCGGCGAGCGAGGCGAGCACCCTGGAACCCGCATCCCACGGCCCGGACGGCCCGGCGGGCTCCGCCGCCACCGGTGCACCGGGCCCGCAGGACCGGCCCCGCTCCCTGTGGTCCGACGCCTGGCGCGACCTGCGCCGCAACCCCGTCTTCCTGCTCTCCGCGCTGGTGATCTGCTTCCTGGTCCTGATCGCCGTCTGGCCGTCCCTGATCGCCCCCGGCAACCCGCTGCGGTGCGACCTGGCCCGGGCCCAGGACGGCCCGCGCCCCGGCCACCCCTTCGGCTACGACGGCCAGGGCTGCGACGTCTACACCCGCACCGTCCACGGCGCCCGCGCCTCCGTCACGGTGGGCGTCTGCGCGACCGCCGGAGTGGCCGTCCTGGGCTCCGTCCTGGGCGCCCTCGCCGGGTACTTCGGCGGCGTCTGGGACGCCGTCCTGTCCCGGGTCACCGACATCTTCTTCGCCATCCCGGTCGTCCTCGGCGGTCTGGTGCTGCTGTCCGTGGTGACCAGCAACACCGTCTGGCCGGTCGTCGGGTTCATCGTGCTGCTGGGCTGGCCGCAGATCTCCCGCATCGCCCGCGGCGCGGTCATCACCGCCAAACAGCACGACTACGTACAGGCCGCCCGCGCCCTCGGCGCCTCCGACACCCGCATCCTGCTGCGCCACATCGCGCCCAACGCCGTCGCCCCGGTGATCGTCGTCGCCACCATCGCGCTCGGCACCTACATCGCGCTGGAGGCCACCCTGTCCTACCTGGGGGTCGGGCTGAAACCGCCCAGCGTGTCCTGGGGCATCGACATCTCCGCAGCCTCCCCCTACGTCCGCAACGCCCCGCACGCCCTGCTGTGGCCCGCCGGGGCGCTGGCGATCACGGTGCTGGCCTTCATCATGCTCGGCGACGCCGTGCGCGACGCCCTCGACCCGAAGCTGAGGTGACGGCGGCATGCTGCTCGAGGTCCGTGACCTGCAGGTCGAGTTCCGCACCCGGGACGGGATCGCCCACGCCGTCAACGGGGTCACCTACGCCGTCGACGCGGGCGAGACGCTCGCCGTGCTCGGGGAGTCCGGCTCCGGCAAGTCCGTCACCGCCCAGGCGGTCATGGGCATCCTCGACATGCCGCCCGGCAGGATCACCGGCGGCCGGATCCTCTTCCGGGGCACGGACCTGCTGACCCTCAAGGAGGACGAGCGGCGGCGGATCCGGGGCGCCGCCATGGCGATGATCTTCCAGGACGCGCTCTCCGCCCTGAACCCGGTGCTGACCGTGGGCGACCAGCTCGGCGAGATGTTCACCGTGCACCGGGGCCTGTCGCGCAAGGACGCGCGGGCGAAGGCGGTGGAGCTGATGGACCGGGTCCGCATCCCGGCCGCCGCCCAGCGTGTGCGCGACTACCCGCACCAGTTCTCCGGCGGCATGCGCCAGCGCATCATGATCGCCATGGCGCTGGCCCTGGAACCGGCGCTGGTCATCGCCGACGAGCCGACGACGGCCCTCGACGTGACCGTCCAGGCCCAGGTGATGGACCTGCTCGCCGAACTCCAGCACGAGTACCGCATGGGCCTGATCCTCATCACCCACGACCTCGGCGTGGTCGCCGACGTCGCCGACCGGATCGCGGTGATGTACGCCGGCCGGATCGTCGAGTCGGCCCCCGTCCACGACCTGTACAAGGCACCCGCCCACCCCTACACCCGGGGCCTGCTGGACTCCATCCCGCGCCTGGACATGAGGGGCCGGGAGCTCTACGCCATCAAGGGACTGCCGCCCAGCCTCCTGCGCATCCCCTCCGGCTGCGCCTTCCACCCGCGCTGCCCGATGGCCCGGGACGTGTGCCGCACCGACGTGCCACCGCTGTACGAGGTGAACGAACAGCGCGGGTCCGCCTGCCACTTCTGGAGGGAGTGCCTGGATGGCTGAGCCGTCGGCCGAACCGATCCTCGAGGTCAGCGGGCTGGTCAAGCACTACCCGCTCACCCGGGGCGTCCTGTTCAAGAAGCAGGTCGGGTCGGTCAGGGCCGTCGACGGGGTCGACTTCACCCTCGCCCGGGGCGAGACGCTGGGCATCGTGGGCGAGTCCGGCTGCGGCAAGTCGACGGTCGCCAGGCTGCTGTGCAACCTGGAGCGGCCCACGGCGGGCGAGATCCGCTACCGGGGCGAGGACATCACCAAGCTGTCGGGCCGCGCGCTCAAGGCGGTCCGGCGCAACATCCAGATGGTCTTCCAGGACCCGTACACCTCGCTCAACCCGCGCATGACGGTGGGCGACATCATCGGGGAGCCCTACGAGATCCACCCGGAGGTGGCCCCGAAGGGCGACCGGCGCCGCAAGGTGCAGGAA
>NZ_BNBC01000001.1:0-26088 GCF_014654675.1 Streptomyces spiralis | reverse complement strand
CTCAACCCGGAGTACATCAACCGCTACCCGCACCAGTTCTCCGGCGGCCAGCGCCAGCGCATCGGCATCGCCCGCGGACTGGCGCTGCGCCCGGAGATCATCGTCGCGGACGAGCCGGTGTCGGCGCTCGACGTGTCGGTCCAGGCCCAGGTGATCAACCTGCTGGAGCGCCTCCAGCGCGACTTCGACCTGAGCTACGTCTTCATCGCGCACGACCTGTCGATCGTCCGGCACATCTCCGACCGGGTGGGGGTCATGTACCTGGGCCGGATCGTCGAGACGGGCACGGAGGAGCAGATCTACGACCACGCCACCCACCCCTACACCCAGGCGCTGCTGTCCGCCGTGCCCGTGCCCGACCCGGAGGCGCGCGAGCGCCGCCGGCGGATCATCCTCGCCGGTGACGTGCCGTCCCCGGCCGCCATCCCCTCCGGCTGCCGGTTCCGCACCCGCTGCTTCAAGGCGCGCGAGCGCTGCGCGCTGGAGGTGCCCGCGCTCGCGGTCCCCGAGCAGTTCCTGCACACCACCGGCCCGGCCGCCCACGACTCGGCCTGTCTCTTCGCGAGCACGGAGCCGCTGAAGCCGCTGTAGGAGCGCCAAGTCCGTTAACGAACAGGCAACTTCGCGGAAGCAGCACCGATATACGGACACCCGATGATGGACAGCGTACGGCCGTGCGGGTGCCGTGAACGGGCCGGTCCCGCCCTGTCTGTGGAGTCAGGGCGGGACCGGTCCGTTGCCGTGGCGCAGGGTCTGCTGCCGTATGGCTAGGCCATGCCCAGCGAGCGCTTGAGGAAGTCCACCTGGAGCAGCAGCAGGTTCTCGGCGACCTGTTCCTGCGGAGTCATGTGGGTGACCCCGGACAGCGGCAGGACCTCGTGCGGGCGGCCGGCGGCGAGCAGGGCGGAGGACAGCCGCAGGGCGTGCGCGACCACCACGTTGTCGTCGGCGAGGCCGTGCACGATCATCAGCGGGCGGTGCGGCTCGGCGGCCGCGGACAGTCCCTCGTCGGTGACGAGGGAGTTCCTGGCGTACGTCTCCGCCTCGGCGGCCGGGTCGCCCAGGTACCGCTCGGTGTAGTGGGTGTCGTAGAGACGCCAGTCGGTGACCGGGGCGCCCGCGACGCCCGCGTGGAAGACGTCCGGGCGGCGCAGCACGGCAAGGGCGGCGAGGTACCCGCCGTAGGACCAGCCGCGGATCGCCACCCTGTTCAGGTCGAGCGGGTGGGTCTTGGCGAGGTCGTGCAGGGCCTCGATCTGGTCGTCCAGGGTGAGCGTGAAGTCGTGGTGGACGGCCTTCTCCCAGGCGGGGGAGCGGCCGGGGGTGCCGCGGCCGTCGGCGACGACCACCGCGAAGCCCTGGTCGGCGAACCACTGGGAGGTGAGGTACGCGTTGTGCGCGGCGACCACACGGGGGCCGTGCGGGCCGCCGTAGGGGTCGAGGAGGACGGGCAGGGGAGTGGGGGCGGACGCCGAGGTGGAGGTGTCACCGGGGTAGTCCGTAGGCATAAGCACGGCGCACGGGATGCGGCGTGCGCCCCCCTGGGTGAGCGTCACGCGCGGGGACAAACCGGGATCTTCGGCACGGGAGGCGATGAGCGCCGTCTGCTCGCCGTCCCGGAACACCCGCACCCGGGCGCCCGGCCGGTCGAGCGCGGCGGAGACGAGGACGGTCACGCCCGCGGCGCGCACGGCGGAGTGCACGCCCGCTTCCTTGGTCACGCGCTCCATGCCCAGCTCGTTGACGCGGTAGACGTGCACCTCGCCGGTCTCCGGGTCGGCTGCCTCCTCGCCGGCCGAGGCGGAGACCAGCACGTCGCCGTCCGAGACGTCGAGGACCGCACGGATGTGCAACTGCGGTCCGGTGAGCGGCCGTTCGCCCACCGCCAGCACCCGCGCGCCGCCCTCGTCCGCGATCCGCACGAGCTGCCCGGAGGGGGTCCAGCAGGGCACCCCGGGGAAAAGATCAAGCCAAGTTGGATCTTCGTCGGCGTGCACCATCCGGGTCGACCCCGAGGCCGGGTCCACGGCCAGGTACAACTGGCTGCGCTGGTCCCGCGCCTGCACCAGGAGCAGCGGCGCACCCGCCTCCGACCAGTGCACACGTGCCAGATACGGGTAGCGGTCCCGGTCCCAGACGACCTCCGTGCGCGTCCCGTCCAGCCCGATCACGAACAGCCGTACGTCCGCGTTCGCGGTGCCGGCGGCCGGGTAGCGGACGTGGGCGGGCTCGCGGTCCGGCTGTGCGGGGTCGGAGATCCACCAGCGTCGCACCGGCGTGTCGTCCACCCGTGCCACCAGCAGCCGGTCCGACTCAGGCGCCCACCAGAAGCCCCGCGAGCGGTCCATCTCCTCGGCCGCGACGAACTCGGCGAGCCCGTACGTCACCGACTCCGACTCCGGCTCGGCGAGCGGCCGGTCGCCCTCGCCCTCGGCGCCCACCACCCGCAGGGCGCCGCCCGCGACGTAGGCGACATGCCGCCCGTCGGGGGAGGGGCGCGGGTCGATCACCGGCCCGGGGACGCGCAGTTCGCGGGCGGTACCGGCCCTCAGCTCGGCCGTGAAAAGCCGCCCTGACAAGGCGAAAGACGCCAACTCGACGGCACTGTCGGTGGCGTAGCCGACGATCCCCGCACCGCCTTCGCGGCTGCGCTCACGGCGCGCCCGCTCCTCGGGTGAGAGGTGTTCGCCGGCGCCGCCCAGGAGGGCGCGTGGGTCCGCGGCCACGCGCTCCCCGCGGTCGCCCAGGTCGAGGACCCACAGCGAATTCGCCCGGTCCGTACCGGAGTCGGAGCGCAGGAACACGACGCGGGAGGCGTCGGGAGCCACGGTGAACGCGCGCGGCGCGCCGAGCGTGAAACGCTGGGTGCGCGCGTGCCGTCGGGGGAAGGAGACAGGCTCGGTCGTCATGCCCCGACCATATTGGCCATGCGCCCCCTTGTGCGGCTGTGCGCGGGACGGTGCGCGCGTGCGGATAGTTATGATCACTAGCGCATAGTGGGTATGTAAGTGCTGCCCGTTGTGTGGATTTATCTGTTTTCCCGGTTCGTGCGGTCCGTCCAGCCCGTCCGTGTCCGACCGCACGACCGCACGACCGTCCGTCCGACCGAGACCCTGACCCCCGACCCCCCGACACCCGCGTCCTGGGATCTTTGGAGGTGAGCCGCCGTGGCACTCTCGATTTCGGCGGTGGTGCTGCTGGCGATCATCGTCTTCTTGCTGATCAAGAAGTCCGGCCTGAAGGCCGGCCACGCGATCGTGTGCATGCTTCTGGGCTTCTACCTCGCCTCCTCCACGGTCGCCCCCACGATCAGCGAACTCACCACGAACATCGCGGGGATGATCGGCAGCATCAAGTTCTGAGCACGCGACCCAGGCGGCCCCCCTCGGGGCTGCGGGCGCGGCAGTCGCCCCGACCGTCCTCGGGCAGGGGGCGGGGGAGTCGGTGGACGCTCCCGGGCGCCGGGATACGGGGAGGGGGGTGCCGCCTCGTAGGGTGGGGGCATGACGGAACTGCCCGCTCGGCGTCTGTTGCTGGTGCACGCGCATCCCGACGACGAGTCGATCAACAACGGCGCGACCATGGCCCGGTACGCGGCCGAGGGTGCCCAGGTGACCCTGGTGACCTGCACGCTCGGTGAGCGGGGCGAGGTCATCCCGCCCGGGCTGCGGCACCTCACCGGGGCCGCGCTCGGCGCGCACCGGCACCAGGAGCTCACCGCGGCGACGAGGGAACTGGGCGTCACGGACGTCCGGCTGCTCGGCGGCGCCGGGCGGTACCGGGACTCCGGGATGATGGGCCTGCCCGACAACGAGGACCCCGACTGCCTCTGGCAGGCCGACCTCGACGAGGCCGCCGGGCACCTCGTCGCCGTGATCCGCGAGGTGCGCCCGCAGGTCCTCGTGACGTACGACGACAACGGCGGGTACGGCCACCCCGACCACATCCAGGCCCACCGCATCGCCATGCGCGCCGCGGACCTGGCCGCCGACCCCGCCGTACGGCCCGACCTGGGCGAGCCCTGGCGGATCGCCCGGGTGTACTGGAACCGGGTGCCGCGCTCCGTCGCCGAGGCCGCCTTCGCACAGCTCCAGGACGACCTGGCCGGGCTGCCCTTCGCCAAGTCCGCCGCCATCGAGGACGTACCGGGTGTCGTCGCCGACGAGCGGATCACCGCACGGGTCGACGGCACCGCCCACGCCGCCGCCAAGGCCGCCGCGATGCGCGCCCACGCCACCCAGATCGAGGTGGCCGAGCCCTGCTTCGCGCTCTCCAACGAGCTGGCCCAGCCCCTGTTCACCACCGAGTACTACGAACTGGTGCGCGGAGAGGGCGTCGCGGGCGTTGCGGGCGTTGCGGGCGTCCACAGTGATCTGTTCGCCGGGATCGCAGGGTTCGGCGGGACCGAGGAGGCGTCATGAGTCCCGCCGGACGGGAGCCCGCGCAGGGCTCCATGCTGGCGCAGCCCCTCAAGCCGCCGTCCGCCGGGCGGGCCGCGGCCTATCTGGGGCTGTTCGTGCTCGGCGCGGTCGTCGGCCTGGCCGGGGCGCTGGTGCAGGCCGCGTGGTTCCCCGGCGGGCTGCTGCTCGCCCTCGCGGGCTCCGCCGGGCTCTTCCTGGGCGGGGCGCGGGCCACCGGCGGCCGGGGCGGGGCCGTGGCGGGCGCGGTCGGCTGGATGGTCGCGGTCGTGCTGCTCACCGCCAGCCGCCCAGAGGGGGACTTCCTCTTCGCCGCGGGCGGCGGCTCCTATCTCTTCCTGCTCGGCGGCATGGCAGTTGCTGTGATCTGCGCCACTCTGGGTCGTGGGCGGCAACCGGACGGTCCGTGACGTCCGACTTGGCGAATGACGTACCGCTTCTTCCCACCGCCGCCGTGCGGGTCCGGTGTGGGTTTCCCCGGCGGTCCCGGGATGCGGGCCCGACGTGGCCAGTATGGTGGTGCGCGCCGCCGAGCCGCCCGCACAGTCAGGTCGTAACGGGCGGCGGAGCCAACCGGGAGAACCTGCCTTGAGTCGTGAAACTGACACTCCGTCCTCCGGGCCCAACGGGCGCGGCGGAGCCGCCTACCCCTCGGGAACCCCGCCGTACGGCATCCCGGCGGTGTCCGACGACGGCGCGGGCGCGGGCCGTTCGGCCGCGCAGCCCGAGGAACGCAAGACCGAGACCACACTGACGACCCGGATCCGGATCAACATCCCCGGATCCCGGCCGATTCCGCCGGTGGTCGTGCGCAAGACCGTCAACGAGGCCGAGGCGGAAGGCCAGGGGGCCGAGGGCTCCGGCGCTGCTCAGGCGTCCCAGGGGGCCAAGCGGTCCCAGGGTGCCCAGGGGTCCGACGGGGCCAAGGTGCCCCTGCCGACCAGGGGCTCCGCCCGGGCCGAGGGAACGGGCCAGGGCGTCGGTAGTGACGCGCGGACGCCGTCGGGTGCCGCGGAGGCCTCCGGCGACGCCGAGGGCGCCGCCGCGGCCGAGGAGAAGGCGACCAGCGACTGGTTCGCGCCCCGCAAGTCGCAGGGTAAGAAGGCCGGCCAGGGCGGCGGCGCCACCAACGGCGCCGGGCTGCCCGGCGGTTCGGGCGCGCCCGCGAACGGGTCCGGGACGGGCCCCGGCACATCCGGCACGGGACCGTCCGGCTCGGGCGCTCCGGGCGCTCCGGGCGGTTCACGTCCGGCGGCCGGCGGCCGGCCCGGTGGTGTGGTCGGCTCCATGAGCGTGCCCGGCGGCTCCGCGCGCGCCGGTTCCTCCGGCGGCGGGCTCCCCGGGGCCACCGGCGGCCCCGTCGCCCCCGGCCACGGCGGCGGCACCGGCTCCTTCGACGTGACCGAGGCGCTGGCCGCGGGTGCGCGCTCCGGCGGCTCCCGGCCCGGCGGCAGCGGCGAGCCGAGCCGCGACGACCTGCCGTTCTTCTCGGAGAGCGGCCGGAACGGCCAGAGCGATCGGGACGGTCAGAGCGGCCACAACGGCCCGAACGTGCCCGGTGGCCTCAGCGGCTTCAACGGGGCGGGCGTTCCCGGCGGTCCCGGCCTGCCCGGCGGAGCGCAGGGGCCCGCGGGCCCGACCGGCGGTCCGGTGACCGGCGACGGCCTGCTCCTGCCGCCCACCGGCGGCGCACCCGCGCCCCCCTCCGGCCCGGCCGGTCCGTCCGGCGCCCCCGGTGCGCACACCGCACGTCCCGGCGGCGGCCTGAGCGACGACACCGCGATCCTCACCCCGCAGCAGCCCGCCCCCGAGCCGGGCACCCCGGACTACGCGGGCCGTCCGGACAACGTCTCCGGACACACCGTCACCAGCGGCATCCCCGTGGTGCCGGCCGGGACCGACTCGCCGTTCCCGTCGGGCCCCGGTGGTCAGGCGGCGTCGTCGTACCCGCTCCCGAAGCCGCCGGAGCCGGGCCGGCGGGGCCCCGCCGCGTCCGCCAAGTCCACCAAGGCGCCCAAGAAGAAGGGCCGCAGCAAGGTGGCGCTGCTCGGCGGCGTCGTGGTCGTCGTCGCCGGTCTCGCCTACGGCGCCGGGCTGCTGATGAACCACTCCGACGTGCCCAAGGGCACCACCGTGCTCGGCGTCGACATCGGCGGCGGCACCCGCGACGACGCGGTCAAGAAGCTCGACGACGCCTTCGGCAAGCAGGTGAACCAGCCGCTGAAGCTGTCGGTCGACGGCAAGACCATCACCCTCAAGCCCGACCAGGCCGGTCTTCAGTTCGACACCCAGGCCACGGCCAGCGCGGCGGCGAAGAGCGACTACAACCCCGTCTCCGTGATCGGCTCCCTGTTCGGCAACCACCGGGTGGTCGAGCCGCAGATGCCCGTCGACGAGGAGAAGCTCCAGGCCGCCCTGGAGGACGCCGCCGGCGGCGCAGGTTCGTCGGCCGACGGCACCATCAAGTTCGAGCCGGGCAAGGCCGTCGCCGTGTACGGCAGGACGGGCAAGGGCATCGACGCCGCCCGCTCCACCCAGGCGGTCGAACAGGCCTACCGCACCCAGGTGGAGACGGGCACGACCGCACCGGTCCAGGTGCCCACCACCACCCGGAAGCCGACGGTCTCCGACGCCGAGGTCGACCGGATGATGAAGGCGTTCGCCAAGCCGGCGATGTCGGCCAAGGTGACGGTCATGACCGACCCGACGCACTCGGTGCTGTTCAGCCCGCAGAAGTCGCTGTGGAAGTTCCTGGGCGTCAAGGCGGTCGACGGCAAGCTCGTGGAGTACTACGACAAGGCCGCGCTCAAGCAGCTGTACGGCCGTGCCTTCGACGGAGTGCTGATCACCAGGGGCACCGGCAAGAAGACGCCCGTGACCGTCGAGGACGTGATCGGCGCTCTCCGCCCCGCCCTGACGAGCACCACCAACCGGGTCGGCGTCATCGACACCACCCCCAACTAGGCACCGCCAGTGGTGAGGGGGCGCCGGGTGCGGTACGCACCGGGCGCCCCCTCACCGCGTCACCCCGCTGTCATGCCGTGCGTATGACATCTGTCATCCCGCAGTCAGGATCCGCGACACTGCCCCGTGCCCCGGCCTCCCGGCCAGGATGGGGGCCATGACGATGACAGCGGAGACCGCCACCGCGACCGCGGTGGTGGCGTTCGACCAGGTGACCAAGAGCTACGGCGACGTACGGGCCGTGGACGGGCTGACCCTCGCCCTGCACCCCGGGGAGACCGTGGCGCTGCTGGGGCCGAACGGGGCCGGCAAGTCGACCACCCTCGACCTGCTGCTCGGCCTCAAGCACGCCGACAGCGGTTCGGTCGCCGTCTTCGGCACCAGTCCCCGCGAGGCGATCGTCGCCGGGCGGGTGGGCGCCATGCTCCAGAGCGGCGGGCTGATGGAGGAGGTCACCGTCGCCGAGCTGGTGCGGCTCGCCTGCGACCTGCACCCCAAGCGGTTCAAGGTCGAGGACGTGCTGACCCGCGCCGGCATCGGCCAGATCGCCGACCGCAAGGTCAACAAGCTGTCCGGCGGCCAGGCCCAGCGCGTCCGCTTCGCCCTGGCCACCGCCGGTGACAGCGACCTGATCGTCCTGGACGAGCCGACCACCGGCATGGACGTCTCCGCCCGTCAGGCCTTCTGGGCCACCATGCGCGAGCAGGCCGACCAGGGCCGTACGGTCCTGTTCGCCACCCACTACCTGGAAGAGGCCGACGCCATCGCCGACCGGGTGCTGGTGCTGCACCGGGGCCGGCTGCTGGCCGACGGCACCGCCGCGGAGATCAAGGCGAAGGCCGGCGCCCGCAGCGTCCGGTTCGACCTGGAGGGCGCCATCGACGAGGCCGCCCTGCACGGCCTGCCCTTCCTGACCTCGATCGACGTGTCCGGCCAGACCGTGCGCATCCAGTCCTCCGACGCCGACGCGACCGTCCACGCCCTGTACGGGCTCGGCGTCTACCCCCGCAATCTCGAAGTCGCCGGGCTCGGTCTTGAGCAGGCGTTCGTCGCCATCACCGAGGCCGAGGAGGCCAAGCAGTCGTGAACAGCCTGATCAAGCTGGAACTCGCCCGCGCCCTGCGCAACCGCAAGTTCCTGTTCTTCTCCGTGCTCTACCCCTCGATCCTGTTCCTGATCATCGCCGGCAAGGCCGACAGCACCACCAAGGTCGACGGCAGCGGCCTGACGATCCCGACGTACATGATGGTCTCCATGGCCTCCTTCGGCGCCCTGACCGCCGTGCTCATGGGCAACAGCGAGCGCATCGCCAAGGAGCGGGAGAGCGGCTGGGTACGCCAGCTCCGGCTGACCTCCCTGCCCGGCCGCGGCTACGTCCTGGCCAAGACCGCCAGCGCCGCCGTGGTCAGCCTGCCGTCCATCGTGGTCGTCTTCGCGGTCGCCGCCACCGTCAAGCACGTCCGCCTCGAAGCCTGGCAGTGGCTCGCCCTGACCGGCTCGATCTGGGCCGGCAGCCTCGTCTTCGCCGCCCTCGGCGTCGCCATCGGATACCTCGCCACCGGTGACGCGGTCCGCCCGATCACCATGATCGTCTACTTCGGCCTGTCCATGCTCGGCGGCCTGTGGATGCCGGCCACCACCTTCCCGCAGTGGCTCCAGGACATCGCCAAGTGGCTGCCGACGCACGCGTACGCTGCATTGGGGCAGGCCATCGAACAGAGCCAGGCCCCGCACAGCAAGGACATCGCCATCCTGGTCGTCTTCTTCGCCCTGTTCGCGGGCGGCGCGGCCTGGCTGTACCGGAAGGACACGCTGAAGGCGTGAGCATCATGACCCAGGACCGGCCACGGGAGTGGGACGAGAACACTTGGGGCATCGGCCGGCCGCCCCGCGGCCGGCGGGAGCTGCTGCGCAAGCTGATCTGGATCGGCGTCTGGCTGGTCTTCCTGAGCGCGCCGGTGCACGACCTGGCCGCCGGTGACCACACGCCCTCCGGCACGGCGGCCGGCTGGCTGGGCCTGGCGACCTTCGTCGGGGCCTACATGGCGCTGGTCTTCCGGAACATGGGACGGCCGTTCGCCCGGGCCGTGGTCGTCGCGCTCATCTGCTTCCTCGCCGTCCTGGCGGTGGTGCTGTGTCTCACGCTCGGCGGCGCATGGCTCGGCCTGTTCTGCTACGTCTCCGTCGCCTGCGGGGCGACCCTCCCGATCCGGGTGGCCTACTGCGCGATCCCGGCGACGGCCACCGTGATGGTGCTGGTGGGTGTGCACACGGACGTGGAGCAGACGAAGAACCTGGTCCTGCTGGTCCTGCTCATCGGCTTCGCGATGTCCGGCGTGGGCCAGCTGGTGCGCACCACCGTCGAGCTGCGCCAGGCCCGCGCCACCGTCGCCCACCTCGCCGCCAACGAGGAGCGCCTGCGCCTCGCCCGCGACCTGCACGATCTGCTCGGCCACTCGCTCTCCCTGATCACGCTGAAGAGCGAGCTGGCCGGCCGGATGCTGCCCGGCCGGCCGGACCAGGCCGCCCAGCAGGTCGCCGACATCGAGCAGGTCAGCCGGCAGGCCCTCGTCGACGTCCGCGAGGCCGTCACCGGCTACCGCCGCCCCCGCCTGGCCGCCGAGCTCGCCGGCGCGCGGGTCGCGCTGACCGCGGCCGGGGTGAGCGCGGAGCTGCCCGCCGAACCCGACCTGACCGCCGTTCCCGAGGAGAGCGAGTCCGCGCTCGCCTGGGCGCTGCGCGAGGCGGTCACCAACGTCGTACGCCACAGCGGCGCCCGGCGCTGCGCGGTGGAGGTCGTACGCCGTCAGACCCTCGACGGCCCGACGCTGGAACTGTCCGTCGAGGACGACGGCTCGGGCGGCTCCGGCGAAGGCCCCGGCAACGGTCTGACGGGCCTGACCGAGCGCCTCGAGAAGGCCGGCGGCGTCCTGGAGGCGGGCCGCGTCAAGCGCGGCTTCCGGCTCGTCGCCCGCGTCCCGGCCGGTGCCGCGGTGGACGTAGGATCCCGGGCATGAGCAGTACGATCAAGGTCCTTCTCGCCGAGGACCAGTCCATGGTCCGCGAGGCCCTGGCCGCTCTCCTCGGCCTCGAGGAGGACATCGAGGTCGTCGCCCAGGTGGCCCGCGGGGACGAGGTCGTGGCCGCCGCGCACGCCCACGGCATCGACGTGGCCCTGCTCGACATCGAGATGCCCGGCTGCACCGGCATCGAGGCCGCCGCGCGGCTCCACAAGGAGCTGCCCGCGGTCAAGCTGGTCGTCCTCACCACCTTCGGCCGCCCCGGCTATCTGCGCAGCGCCATGGAGGCGGGCGCGGACGCGTTCCTGGTCAAGGACGCCCCCGCCGCCCAGCTCGCCGAGGCGGTGCGCAAGGTGCTGGCCGGCGAGCGGGTCATCGACCCCACGCTCGCCGCCGCGGCCCTGGCCGAGGGCGCCAACCCGCTGACCGACCGCGAACGGGAGGTCCTGCGCGCCGCCGCCGACGGTTCCACCAACGCCGAACTGGCCAAGGCCCTCCACCTCTCCCAGGGCACGGTCCGCAACTACCTCTCCACCGCCATCCAGAAGCTGGCGGCCCGCAACAGAACAGAAGCGGTCCGCATAGCGAGAGAGAAGGGCTGGCTCTGACCTGGCTGAGGGCAGTCGTGCTTCCCCCAGTGCTCAACGCCTGGGAGGTACCCCCAGGCGGCACGGGCGGGCGCAGCGGCACCCGCCGAGCGTGGGCAAGCGCACCCCTCAGTTCAACATCGCCCGAGCCGCCCGAGCCTGCCCCCGCACCCTCTCCGCCGCGGCCTCATCTACCGCCCCGACCACCTCCGCGTACGCCTCCAGCTCCTGCGCCCCGCTCACGAAGTCCCCCCGCTGCACCAGCAACTGCGCGCGCTCGTACCGCAGCCGCGCCGGATGCGACGGCAGCAGCAGCGACAGCTCCACGGCCCACAGCGCCACATCCGACCGTTCGGGCCGCGCAGCGGCCCAGGCCCGGATGTTGTTCAGGATCCGCAGCACGACGTCCAGCGAATCCGCCGGAGCCAGCATCGAGGGATGCAGCGGCGCCCCCGTGGCCCCGACGACCAGCAGCTCCGCGTCCGCCCCGGTGAGCACCCTGCCCCCGTCGAACGGATCGGCGAGCACCTGTTCCTCCGCCGCGCCGAACCCCACCACGAAGTGACCGGGCAGCGCGACCCCGTACACCGGCGCCCCGGCCCGCCGCGCGACCTCCATCCACACCACCGACAGCAGGATGGGCAGCCCGCGCCGCCGCCGCAGCACCTCGTGCAGCAGCGAGGACTCCAGGTGCTGGTAGTCGGCGGCCGAGCCGTGGAACCCGTACCGCCCGCCGAGCAGATCGGACACCGCCTGCGCCCACGCACGGGGGCCGCCCGGCCGGTACGGCAGCTGCCCGGCCAGCTCGTCCAGTTCCATCTGTGCCGCGTCCAGGCCGGCCTCGTCCAGGGTTCCGTCGGCGGTCGCGCCCACCAGGAGGCACAGCACCGACAGGTCCGGCCGCTCGGCCCGCGCCTCCTCGGCGAACCGCCGGCGCAGCTCGGCGGCCCGTTCGGGCGGCGGGGGACAGGAGGGACGTATGGCTGGCATGGCAGGCTCTTGCCCTTTCACGGCGGCGTCACGCGGATGGACGTCACGCGATGGACGTCAAGCGGATGTCGGCGGCTCCGTCGCGGGCTCCCGGTAGTGGTGGTAGGCGTGGTGTGCCGCGAAGCCGCTGCCGGCGTACAGGGCGCGCGCTCCCGCGTTGTCGGTCTCCACCTGAAGGCACGCGGCCGACGCCCCCTCCGCGAGGGCCTGCCTGGCGAGCGCGGCCATGACGTCGGTGGCCAGGCCCTGCCGCCGCCGCGCCGGATCCACCTCCACGGCGGCGAAGGACGCCCACCGCCCGTCGACGACACACCGCCCGATCGCGGCGGGTGCCTCCCCGGCCGCGCCGGGTACCGTCGCGAACCACACCGAGGGCCCGCTGCCCAGGACCTTCAGGGCCACCTCGCTCACCCCCTTGCGCTGGTAGCGCGCAAGCCATGCCTCGTCGGCCGTGCGGGACAGCACGACCCCGGAGCCCTCGGCCCGGTCGGCGACCGGCGCGAGCGCCCCGATCCACAGCTCGGCGGTCACCTCGCGCACCCAGCCGCGCCGCTCCAGCTCCGCGCACAGCAGTTCCTGCGTGCCCTCGGCTCCGGTGGCGGTCTGGACGTACGCGGGCAGGCCGCGCTCGCCATACCAGCGTCGTACGGCGGCCAGCGCCTCGTCGAGCGGAAGGCCGGGATCGCCGAGCGGCAGCACCGAATTGGCCCGCCGCGTGAACCCGCCGGCCGCCCGCAGCTCCCACTCGCCGAGCCGCTCGCTCTCCACCGGCCGCCAGGCCCGCGCGGTCACCCCCGCCAGCTCCGCGTACGTCGCCGCCGGCCCCCGGCGCCGGGCCGGAGCGGCCGGGACGACCTTCCCGGCGACCAGCGAGGATTCCGCGATCCGGACGGTCTCGCCGCCCTTCCGTGTGATCAGCAGCACACCGTCGTCCCATGATGTGAGAACACCCACCGTGTCGGTGAACTTCTCACCCGTTCCCCCAGGTTCGCTCGAGCGCCGTACCGAGACCCGTTTGCCCACGTCAGCAGCCGTGATTCGGACTTCGAAGCGTCCTGTCGACGAGATTTCCACAGGTCAGTTCACCCCTCCTGTTCGGATCATGCCCCGGAACGGAGATACTAGGTGCGGGCATCGACGACGCCGCGCTCCCGCGCGCCAGGCGGCGGAGCCTGTGGAGGCCCGCCAGCGCCCTATCGAGGAGGAACGACAGCGTGACCTACGTCATCGCGCAGCCTTGTGTCGACGTCAAGGACAAGGCGTGCATCGAGGAGTGCCCGGTCGACTGCATCTACGAGGGCCAGCGGTCCTTGTACATCCACCCGGACGAATGCGTCGACTGTGGTGCCTGTGAGCCGGTCTGCCCGGTCGAGGCGATCTTCTACGAGGACGACGTGCCGGAGGAGTGGAAGGACTACTACAAGGCGAACGTCGAGTTCTTCGACGAGCTCGGCTCTCCCGGCGGCGCCAGCAAGCTGGGGCTGATCGAGCGCGACCACCCCGTCGTCGCCGCGCTGCCGCCGCAGGGCGAGTAACCCTCAAGCGGCCCGCACACCGCGCCGCCTCGGTCCCGTACGGCCTGATCGCCTCCGGCGCTTCGGACTGCCGTACGGGACCGAGGCGTTCGCCGTACCGGGCGCATGCCACAGAAGAAAGTGAGCCTGATCCCCGTGTCCGCAGTCTCCGACCGCCCTCCCGTCTCCCACCACCGCCCTTCCAAGGAGTCGCTTCGCGACCGCCTTCCGGTCTTTCCCTGGGACAAGCTGGAGCCGTACAAGAAGACGGCCGCAGCGCACCCGGACGGCATCGTCGACCTGTCGGTCGGCACCCCGGTCGACCCGGTCCCCGAGCTGATCCAGAAGGCGCTGATCGCGGCCGCCGACTCGCCGGGCTACCCGACGGTCTGGGGCACGCCCGAGCTGCGCGACGCGATCAGCGGCTGGGTCGAGCGCCGCCTCGGCGCACGCGGGATCACCCACCGCCACGTCCTGCCGATCGTCGGCTCCAAGGAACTGGTCGCGTGGCTGCCCACGCAGCTCGGTCTCGGCCCCGGCGACAAGGTCGCCTTCCCGCGCCTGGCCTACCCGACCTACGAGGTCGGCGCCCGTCTGGCCCGCGCGGACCACGAGGCCTACGACGACCCGACCGACCTGGACCCGGCGAACCTCAGGCTCCTGTGGCTGAACTCGCCGTCCAACCCCACGGGCAAGGTCCTGGGCAAGGAGGAGCTGACGCGGATCGTCGCCTGGGCCCGCGAGCACGGCGTCCTGCTCTTCTCCGACGAGTGCTACCTGGAGCTGGGCTGGGAGGCCGACCCGGTCTCGGTCCTGCACCCCGACGTCAACGGCGGCTCCTACGAGGGCATCGTCGCGGTCCACTCCCTCTCCAAGCGCTCCAACCTCGCCGGCTACCGCGCCGCCTTCCTCGCCGGTGACCCGGCGGTCCTCGGCCCGCTGCTGGAGATCCGCAAGCACGGCGGCATGATGACCTCGGCGCCGACCCAGGCCGCGGTCGTGGCGGCCCTGGGCGACGACGCCCACGTCCGCGAGCAGCGCGAGCGCTACGCCGCCCGGCGCGCCGCCCTCCGCCAGGCCCTGCTCTCCCACGGCTTCCGCATCGAGCACAGCGAGGCCAGCCTCTACCTGTGGGCCACGAGGGACGAGTCCTGCTGGGACACGGTCTCCCACCTGGCCGAACGAGGCATCCTGGTCGCCCCCGGCGACTTCTACGGCCCGGCGGGCGACAAGTTCGTCCGCGTGGCCCTCACCGCCACGGACGAGCGAGTGGCGGCGGCGGTGGCCCGCCTGTAACCGGCGGCCGACAACTCGGGGGACCGGTCGAGCAACGCCGGCCCCCAGCGGCAGAAGCCGATGCGCCCACGCAGAGCGACGGGGCCCAGGAGACTCCCTGGACCCCGTCGAGCCGTACAAGCGGCGCGTCAGCCGAGCGGCAGACCGGAAACCGGCAGCCCCTGCACCGGCCCCCCACCCTTCGTAGCCGTCTTCGTCGCGTCACCGAGCAGACCACCCGCGGCCCCCGCCGCGTCGCCCGCCGCCTTCTGCGCCACCGGCGTCGCCTTCTTCACGAGCTTGCCGCCGGTCTTGCCCGCGGCCGGCACCGCCTGCTGGACCGCCTTGCTGCCGGTGTCGCCCGCGACCCCGGTGACGTGCTGGGCCGCACCGTCCAAGGTCTTGCCGACGTTCGCCCCGTCCAGGGCGGTCATGCCGCCGAGGTTCGGAGTGGCCGGCAGCGCGGGGGCGGCGCCGGCGGAGCCGGCCGCACCGACCCCGGCAGCCGCTCCCGCAGCGACGAGCAGCGCGGCACGGGCGATCCGGCGGGTCAGGGGGAGGGACATGTTGCTCCTTCGACGGATGAGAACTCTGAACTGTCCTGAGTAGCCCGGCGGTTGAGGTCGGTCGACGGCCGTGGAGGCCGCCGTCCGGCCGGGCTCGGACGCAGTGACTACCGCTCGAAGGGCACGAAGGTTGCGGCGGCCCGATGTAAAGAATTGGCAATGCGTCGCATTATCGGTTGTGGCGGAAACCGGATAAAGAGGCCGGAAAAGGGGGCCTGACCGTACCGTCTGCTGAATCCTTACGTCGCAGCGCCCCCAAGGGCCCCGCAGACCACAGGAGTGACGGCACGAAAACCTGCGCACCCCGCCGGTCCGGCCTGCGTCGCATAGCCCTGACGAGTGAAGATCCGTACTTCCGTGCTAGGTCCTGTCGTCAAACTTCCGTCGCCCGCCCTTCGGACGGGCGACGGAAGTTTGACGACCGGACCTAGCGCGCGGTCGTGATGCGCACGGCCTCCGAGCCCTGCCCGGCGGCGCCCTCGGCGTTCTTCGCGTCCGTCGTGCGCCAGGCGCCGTCGGTGACCCCGGCGCTCCACTCCCGTCCGGCGTACGACACCCGTTCGATGTGCAGCGCCGACGCGTTGGCCACCGCCCAGTGCGCCAGCTGCCAGCCGCGCTGCAACGCGCTGCGTCCGCCGCCGACGGCTCCCGTGCCCGTGCCGTCGCGCACCGGCAGCGTCACGGTCCGGTCGTCCTCGCCCGACGCCCCGCCGGACGAGGGCGAGGGCGTCGGCTTCGGCGAGGAGCCGCCGCTGTCGCCCACCTCGGCGCCGGCCTCCTGCAGCACCTCCCGCCCGAAGTCCCGGACGAGGGCGGCCCGTACCGCGTCCGGGCCGGAGGCGCGGGTGGCGCCCGGGCGGCCCTGGCAGGTCAGCGTGGCCGCGGCGCGCCCGGTGAACGCGGCGGCGAGCAGGGTGGCGTCCGGCTCGTGCTTGGCGTACGCCTGCGGGAAGCCGCTGCGCTGCACCCGCTGCGCGGCCACGGTGAGCGGCAGCCGCGTGTAGCCGGGGACCTTGGCCAGGTGCTCGTAGAACACGCCCGCCGCGTACGTCGGCTCCATGATCTGCTTCGGCGTGCCCCAGCCCTGCGAGGGCCGCTGCTGGAACAGCCCCAGGGAGTCCCGGTCGCCGTGCTCGATGTTGCGCAGGCCCGACTCCTGAAGGGCGGTCGCCAGCGCGATCGTCACCGCCCGCTCGGGCATGCCGCGCCCGGTGCCGACGGCCGCGATCGTCGCGGCGTTCACCGCCTGCTCCGGGGTGAACTCGTAGCTGGCGCCGTCGTCGTCGGCGGAGACGACCTTGCAGCCCGGTCCTCCCCTGCCGCCGGTGAGGTACTGCACCGCGAGGTACCCCGCGACCGCGAGCAGGACCACCAGGGCCGCCCCGATCCTGAGGAGGCGGCCGCGGCGCTTCGAAGTGGGGGACGGCTCTGGCACGCGTACAAGGTACTGGAGATGGGTGGTGCCACTGAGGCGGGTGGGGACAAGACGCGGCCGCGTTCGGGCCGTTCGGCGGGTTAGGGTCGACGCCATGGCCGATACCCCGCTTGACCTCACGCTGGACGCCGCGCGGCTGACCGCGCAGCTTGTCGACTTCCCCTCGGAGAGCGGCACGGAGAAGCCGCTGGCCGACGCGATCGAGACCGCTCTGCGCGCCCTGCCGCACCTGACGGTCGACCGCCTCGGCAACAACGTCGTCGCCCGGACGGACCTCGGCCGGTCCCAGCGTGTCGTCCTGGCCGGCCACATCGACACCGTCCCGATCGCCGGCAACGTGCCCTCCCGGCTGGACGAGAACGGGGTGCTCTGGGGCTGCGGCACCTGCGACATGAAGTCCGGCGTGGCCGTCCAGCTGCGCATCGCGGCCACGGTCCCCGCCCCCAACCGCGACCTGACCTTCGTCTTCTACGACAACGAGGAGGTCGCCGCGGAACTGAACGGCCTGGGACACGTGGCCGCGGCGCACCCGGAGTGGCTGGAAGGCGACTTCGCGGTCCTGCTGGAGCCCTCCGACGGCGAGGTCGAGGGCGGCTGCCAGGGCACGCTGCGTGTGCTGCTGAGGACCGGCGGCGAGCGGGCCCACTCGGCGCGCGGCTGGATGGGCTCCAACGCCATCCACGCGGCGGCCCCGATCCTCGCCCGCCTCGCGTCGTACGAACCCCGCTACCCGGTCATCGACGGCCTGGAGTACCGCGAGGGCCTCAACGCGGTCGGCATCTCCGGCGGGGTGGCGGGCAATGTCATCCCCGACGAGTGCGTCGTCACCGTCAACTTCCGCTACGCCCCCGACCGTACGGAGGAGGAGGCGATCGCCCACGTCCGCGAGGTCTTCGCGGACTGCGGGGTGGAGGAGTTCGTGATCGACGACCACAGCCCCGGCGCCCTGCCCGGCCTGAGCCACCCGGCTGCCGCGGCGTTCGTCGAGGCGGTCGGCGGCACCCCCAAGCCCAAGTACGGCTGGACGGACGTCTCCCGCTTCTCGGCGGTCGGGGTGCCAGCCGTCAACTACGGCCCCGGGAACCCCCTGCTCGCGCACAAGCGGGACGAGCGGGTGGAGACGGCGAAGATCCTGGCCGGCGAGGAGCGACTGCGAGCCTGGCTGACCGCCTGACCGCCTGACCGCCTGACCGCCACCGGGAGCCCTCCCGCGGGTCTTCACGGCGGACATGCCGAGGTCCCCCGCCCGTAACCCGCGTAGATCTACGCTGAGGTGGAACATCCTCTCCCCGAGGTCCCGGTCCCGGCCGGGATCCGGGGGAGGCCCGAACGCGGAGGGAGTGCACATGCCTACAGGCAACCCCGAGGGCAAGAAGCGGCCACCGGAGGAGCAGCGCCTGGGACCGGTCCTCCGGCGGCGGGCGCAGGTCCAGGCCAGCACCACCGACCAGCGACTGCTGGACGAGCGCGCCCCCAGCGACTGGGTGCACACCGACCCCTGGCGGGTGCTGCGCATCCAGTCGGAGTTCATCGAGGGCTTCGGCACGCTGGCCGAACTGCCACCCGCCATCAGCGTGTTCGGCTCGGCCCGTACGCCGGTGGACTCGGCCGAGTACGAGGCCGGGGTGCGGCTGGGGCGCGGCCTGGTCGATGCGGGCTTCGCGGTGATCACCGGCGGTGGCCCGGGCGCCATGGAGGCCGCGAACAGGGGCGCCTGCGAGGCCGGCGGCACCTCGGTGGGCCTGGGCATCGAGCTCCCCTTCGAGCAGGGTCTGAACCCCTACGTCGACATCGGCCTCAACTTCCGCTACTTCTTCGTCCGCAAGATGATGTTCGTGAAGTACGCACAGGGGTTCGTGGTCCTCCCCGGCGGTCTCGGCACCCTCGACGAGCTGTTCGAGGCCCTCACCCTGGTCCAGACCCAGAAGGTCACCCGCTTCCCGATCGTCCTCTTCGGCACCGCCTACTGGGGCGGCCTGGTCGACTGGCTGAAGGACACCCTGATCGCCGAGGGCAAGGCCGCGGAAGCGGACCTGAGCCTCTTCCACGTGACGGACGACGTGGACGAGGCGGTCGCCCTGATGTCGAAGGAGGCGGGCAGGTAGGGGGCCCGCAGGGCCCAGGGGCGCGAGGCTGTGTCAATGTGCGGCTCCGCCGCGTGGGCGCGCCCAGCCCCCACCCACCCGCACCCGAAAGAACCCGAAAACGCACCCCCTGGGGGTCTGGGGGCAAAGCCCCCAGGGTCGGGAAACAGGGTCGGGAAGGGCAGGGGCGGCGGGGGCGAAAACCCCTACGCCAGCCCCCGCCGGGCCACGGCGGGCACCCGATGCCCCGCGATGGACGCCACCATCTCCAGCACCTGCCGAGTCTCGGCAACCTCGTGCACCCGGTACACCTGCGCCCCCAGCCACGCAGAAACAGCCGTAGTGGCCAACGTCCCCAGCACCCGCTCCTTCACCGGCTTGTCCAGCGTCTCCCCCACGAAGTCCTTGTTGGACAAGGACACCAGCACCGGCCACCCGGTCGCGACCATCTCGTCCAGCCGCCGCGTCGCCTCCAGACTGTGCCGCGTGTTCTTCCCGAAGTCGTGCCCGGGATCGATCAGCACCGACTCCCGGGGCACGCCGAGCGCCACCGCCCGCTCGGCCAGCCCCACGGTCACCTTCAGGATGTCGGCCATGACGTCGTCGTACGTCACCCGGTGCGGCCGGGTCCGCGGCTCGGCGCCGCCCGCGTGGGTGCACACCAGCCCCACCTTGTACCGCGCCGCGACCTCGGCGAGCCGCGGGTCCACACCACCCCACGCGTCGTTGAGCAGATCCGCCCCGGCCTCGCAGACCGCCTCGCCGACCTCGGCGCGCCAGGTGTCGACGCTGATCACCACGTCCGGGAACCGCCGCCGCACCTCGGCCACGAAGCCGACCGTGCGCCGTGCCTCCTCCTCGGCGGTGACCTCCTCGCCGGGGCCGGCCTTCACCCCGCCGATGTCGACGATCGCGGCACCTTCGGCGACCGCCTGCTCCACACGCGCGAGGGCCGGCTCGTCACGGAACGTCGCCCCCTGGTCGTAGAAGGAGTCCGGGGTCCGGTTGACGATCGCCATGATCACCGGCTCGTGCGTGTCGAATTCACGCCTGCCCAGCCTGAGCATCCCCTGTGACCTCTCCTCGTGCGTTCCGATACGTTCCGGCCTTCGGCCGCCTGCGACCCTAACTGTCAGCGTCGCATGGCACGATCGGACCTTGACACATACGACAGACTCCGGACTCCGTGGGGACCCCAGCGATGGTTATGTTCTTGTTCCTGGTCGTCGCGCTCGCGGTCGTGGTCGCCGCGGTGACACTCGCGGTGGTGGGCGGCGGTGAGGGCACCGGTCCGCTGCCCGAGGCCGCTCCCGAGCGGTTGCACGACCCGCTGCCGCCGGACCGCCGGGTGGGGCGCGCCGACGTGGAGTGCCTCCGCTTCCCGCTCGCCGTGCGCGGCTACCGCATGACGGACGTGGACGACGCGCTCAGCCGGCTGGGCGCGGAGCTGGCCGAGCGCGACGCCCGGATCGCCGACCTGGAGTCCGCGCTGGCCGGCGCCCAGGCCGCCGCGGCCCATGTCCGCATGGCCAAGCCCGATCCGGAGGACCAGCAGTGACGGAGAGCACGGTGACGGAGCGTACGGTGACCGACGACCCTGCGACGGACGAGCTGGTGACCGGCGACGCGGTGACCGGCGACACGGTGACGGCCGGTGCCGCGCTGGCCGGACCGGACGGCGCCCTGCGCTGCCCGTGGGCGCTGTCGGCGGCGGAGTACGTGACGTACCACGACGAGGAGTGGGGCCGCGCGGTCCACGGCGACGACGCCCTCTACGAGCGCCTCAGCCTGGAGGCCTTCCAGTCGGGCCTGTCGTGGATCACCATCCTGCGCCGCCGGCCCGGCTTCCGCGCCGCCTTCGCCGACTTCAGGATCGCCGAGGTGGCGCAGTTCACCGACGCCGACCGCGAGCGCCTGCTCGCCGACGCGGGCATCATCCGCAACCGCGCCAAGATCGACGCGACCCTCGCCAACGCGCGCGTGCTCGCCGAGTGGTCCCCGGGCGAGCTGGACGCCTTCATCTGGTCGTACGCCCCCGACCCGGCCGGCCGTACGGCCCCCAGGACGCTCTCCGACGTCCCGGCGGTCACCCCGGAGTCCACGGCCCTGTCCAAGGCCCTGAAGAAGCGCGGACTGCGCTTCGTCGGCCCGACGACGGCGTACGCCCTGATGCAGGCGTGCGGTCTGGTGGACGACCACCTCGCGGACTGCGTCGCCCGCCGCCGCCCGTGACCCCGGGAGCGGCGGCGGGCCGGGTCCGCGATCAGCGGCCCAGGTACTTCGGCTTCTCCTTGTTCACGAAGGCCTGGACGGCGATGGCGTGGTCCTCGGACCGCCCCGCCAGCGTCTGGAGCTCGTCCTCCTTCTCCAGCGTCTCCTCCAGGGAGTGCGTCAGGCCGTGGGCCACGGACTCCTTGAGCGCGGCGTACGCCAGCGTCGGGCCCTCGGCCAGCGCCCGCGCCACCTTCTCGGCCTCGGTGCGCAGCTCGGCCGCCGCCACGACCCGGTTGGCGATCCCCAGCTCGTGGGCCTCCTGGGCGGAGATGCTGCGCGGGAAGAGCAGCAGGTCCATGGCGCGGCTCGGCCCGACGACCCGCGGCAGGGTCCAGGAGACCCCGGAGTCGGCGGTCAGGGCCACACCCGCGAACGAGGTGTTGAAGGCCGCCGTGTCCGCCACGATCCGGTAGTCGGCGGCGAGCGCGAAGCCGAAGCCGGCCCCCGCGGCGACGCCGTTCACGGCCGCGACCACCGGCTTCCGGGCGCCCGCCAGCGCCCGCACGATCGGGTTGTAGTGCTCCCGGACGGTGCTCATCGTCTGCCCCGACCCGGCCTCGCGGTCGGCGGCCAGCAGCCCGATGTGCTCCTTGAGGTCCTGGCCCACACAGAACGCCCTGTCCCCGGCCGCGGTCAGCAGCACGGCCCGTACGGCGTCGTCGGCCGCCGCGGACCGGACCGCGTCCCGCAGGGCGGCCTTCGTCGCGACGTTCAGCGCGTTCATCGCCTCCGGGCGGTTCAGCGTGATCGTCGCGAGCCCGTCGCTCACCTCGTAGAGCACGGTGTCGGCCATGGGACATCCCCTCCGGTGTCGCGGCTGTCGACGTACCGTTCGGTACGTCCTGTCCGAAGGACAGCATGACGGAGATCACCGCTCCGAGCGCGGAGCCGACGTGTGACCTGCGTCAAACAATTTCCCCGGGGCGGTCGCCGGGGGACGTCCGTGCGGGCGCGCAGTATCGCAGCCACATCGCCGAATTGAGTGGTTTTGCTCGCGCGCGTTGCCCAAGCGATGCCTACCGATGTTGGTCATCGGGTCCTGAGATGCGGGATAATGGCCGGGAAGCAATGTGTTCGATGCCGGTGTCGCGTGTCCTGGGCCGTTGTGGACGGATCGCGCCTGCCCTTCGGTGGGCCGTCGGCTTTGACGATGAGCTGGGTTTCAGGAAGGGGAACGAGCATGGCGGCCATGAAGCCGCGGACGGGTGATGGCCCGCTCGAGGTGACCAAGGAGGGGCGGGGCATCGTCATGCGCGTTCCGCTCGAAGGCGGCGGTCGACTCGTCGTCGAGCTGACCCCTGACGAGGCCGACGCGCTCGGCGACGCCCTCAAGAAGGTCGTCGGCTGACGCGCAAGCGACCACACACTTTTCAGCTGCCCCGGCATCCCACGCGGTGCCGGGGCGGCTTTTTTGCGGGCCCGGGGCGGGTCACGACCGCCCGGGGCGGGCGGGAGCCGTTCGGCAGGCCGAGCGGGTCAGCGTTTGACGGCGCACAGGAGTCCGTCGCCCACCGGGAGCAGGGACGGCAGCAGGTCGGGGCTCTCGCGGACCGTGCGCAGGAGCTCCCGCAGCCGCAGGACCTCCGCCGGCTGCGGTGCGGAGTCCACCGTCCGCCCGTGTGCGAAGACGCCCTCGAAGACGACGAGGCCGCCCGGGCGCAGCAGGCGCAACGATTCAGCTAGGTAGTCCGGGAACTCCTGCCGGTCGCCGTCGCAGAACACCAGGTCGTATCCGGCGTCCGCGAGCCGGGGCAGGACGTCCAGGGCACGGCCGGGGATGAACCGGGCCCGGTTGCTGGCGAAGCCGGCGGCACGGAAGGCCTGGCGGGCGGACTGCTGGTGCTCCGGCTCGGTGTCGACCGTGGTCAGCACCCCGTCCGGGCGCATGCCGTTCAGCAGGTGGATGCCGGAGACGCCGGTACCGGTGCCGATCTCCGCGACCGCCTTGGCGTCCACGGTGGCGGCGAGCAACCGCAGCGCCGCGCCCGCGCCGGGCGACACCGAGCGCAGGCCTGCCTCACGGGCCCGGTCACGGGCCCAGCGCAGCGCGTCGTCCTCGGCGACATAGGCGTCGGCGAACGCCCAGTCCGTCTGCCGGTTGCCGGTAATGACCCTCTCCTGTCCCGTGGTTGCCTGGGCGTGACTGTATCCGTTGGGGGCGGGAACCCGCAGATGAGCCCGGTCGTTTGAAGGGGTGAGGAAGTGCCGCGGGGCGTGACCGGGGGTGCGACGGGGGATATGGGATGGATCAGGACGAAGAGCAAGTGCTGACGCAGCCGGATGAGCCGTGGCAGCGCGTGTCAATTTCTCGTAAAACCGCTTATCCGGAGCTAACGGGCGAGGTGGCTATGGTAGGGGCTCCACTGGACACCACCAGAGCCGACAGGGGAGGTGCGGCCGCGCCTGCGGATCGGGGAGGAGTGCTACGGCGCTTTCTCGGATCGGCGGGCAGGCCGAAATCCGTGACCGACACCGCTGCTGACCCGAGCCGCGCCGACGGCATCGCTCCGACCGCGGCCTTCTCCACCGACGCGGACGGGCAGGCGTGGACTCCGCCCACCTGGGAGGAGATCGTCAGCACGCACAGCGGCCGCGTCTACCGCCTGGCCTACCGCCTCACCGGCAACCAGCACGACGCCGAGGACCTCACCCAGGAGGTCTTCGTCCGCGTCTTCCGCTCCCTGTCGACCTACACGCCTGGCACCTTCGAGGGCTGGCTCCACCGCATCACCACCAACCTGTTCCTGGACATGGTCCGCCGCAAGCAGCGCATCCGCTTCGACGCGCTCGGCGAGGACGCGGCCGAGCGGCTGGCCAGCAAGGAGCCCACCCCGCAGCAGCTCTTCAACGACGCGCACTTCGACGCGGACGTCCAGCAGGCGCTGGACACCCTCGCGCCGGAGTTCCGCGCCGCGGTCGTCCTGTGCGACATCGAGGGTCTGTCCTACGAGGAGATCGCCGCGACCCTCGGCGTCAAGCTCGGAACGGTTCGCTCGCGTATCCACCGAGGCCGCTCCCAGCTGCGCAAGGCCCTCGCCCACCGCTCGCCCGAGGCGCGGGCCGAGGCCCGCGCCGAGCGCCGCGCCTTCATGCCCCGGGTTGCCGCGCTGGGAGGAGGGGGCGCGACCGCGTGAGTGGATCACGAACCGACCCCGCCGCGAGCGGCCTCGCGGAACAGCATCTGGGAGACCGACTCTCCGCCCTGGTGGACGGAGAGCTCGGTCATGACACGCGTGAGCGCGTCCTGGCACACGTCGCCACCTGCCCGAAATGCAAGGCGGAGGTCGACGCGCAGCGCCGGCTGAAGAACGTCTTCGCCGAGACGGCCCCGCCTCCGCCCTCCGAGAGCTTCCTGGCCCGCCTCCAGGGCCTGCCCGCGGGAGGCGACGGCGACGGGGGCTCACCGTTGGCCGCCGGAGGGTTCCCCGGCCTGACCGGACGCTCCGGGGGACCCGGGGGGTCGGGTGTGTTCGGTGTGCGGCGCGGCGAGCCGTTCGAGTTCCGCTACGTGCCGGTCGGCCCGCACCCCTCCGCGCTCGACGAGCCGGAGCAGCAGGGCGGCTTCCGGATCCACCCCGTCGGCCGCTCCGACGGCGAGCGCTCGGCCTCTCGGGGCCTGCGGTTCGCGTTCGTCGCCGCCGGGGCGGTGTCGCTGGCCGCCGTGGCCCTGGGCGGTGTGACCACCGGAGCCGCGGGCGATCTGACCGCGGAGGCGCGCGGCGGCTCCGGGGCGGGCACCAATGTGACTCCGGCGCGTACGGGGGGCGGTGGCGCGGTGACGGGTTCCGAGAGCGCGCGACGCCGTCAGTCGTCCGTACCCCTGCTCGCGCAGGCCCAGCGGTCGTCGTCCGGTGCGGCACCGGTGGTGCCCACCTCGCTGTCCGCGCCGCTGCTTCCCGGGGCGCCGACCGCGGCCACCGGACCCGCGCAGAACGCCGCGCGGCCGCCGGTGACGCCCGTGGCCGCCGGTGCGGCGGCCATCTCCCCGCTGATACGTCCGCTCGGCACGCCTCCGCCCATCTCCCTGACCGCATGGTCGCCCGACTCTCAACTCAGGGCACCCGGCCTGCTCGCCGCACCCGTCCCCGGCCCCTCGTCCGCTTCCCCCACCTTCCCCGCGCCGCACCGGGCGAACTGACCGGCGCGGACACCTCTGCGCGGTGGCCCGCGAACCTGGTTGAATCCAGGTGGTCGCGCCCATGACACCGGTCAGGGCGCGGCAGTCGACGAAGCACGGCCACCGCCGACGAGGCGTGCCGCGGGCACCTGTGGGGAGAGCATGAACGAGGGGAAGCCCACGAAGTCCACCCGCCCGAGGTGGTGGACCCGGCCCCGGCCAGTCCCTCCGGCAGGGCCGGAGAGCACGGCAACGGCCGAGGAGCCCGGAGAGCCGACCGGGACCGTGAGCGCGGAGCCGGGCACACCGGTGTCCCGGGGGAGCGGTGCAGACGGGGACTACGAGCTGGAGCGCCCTCACGCGCGCCCGCACGTGGACGGTGCCCGAAACGGGGAGGACGACGAGGGAGACTTCCCCCTCGCCCGGCCCGCCTCGGTGAACCCCGCGGGTGACCAGACCGTCCCCGGACCGGCCGACGCGGTCGACCGTGCGGTGGACGGCGTGGCGGACCGGGCGGTCCACGGTGCGGTGGAGCACGCTGTGGACGGCGCGGTGGAGCACGTCGTGGACGGTGCCGGTGAACGCCCGGCCGCCGCTCCCGGCGCCGCCGTGCCCACCGCCGAACGGCCCACGCCCCTGCACGACCCCGACCCCTACGGCACCCCGCCGTACGGCGAACCGGGCCCCTGGGCCCCGGCCCCGCCGGTGCAGCACCCGGCGGCGACACCCGCACCCGGCCCCACGCAGACCCAGGCACCCACACCGCACACCCCGGCCCCGGGCCCCGGCACCCCGGCCCCGGGCCCCGGCACCCCGGCCCCGGGCCCCGGCACCCCGGCCCCGG